>DASPVC010000085.1:0-383712 GCA_035622585.1 Candidatus Acidiferrum sp. | reverse complement strand
GCGGATGCGATGCTCGGAGATTTCGCTGATGTGCAGCAGGCCATCGGTGCCGGGGAACAGTTCGACAAAGGCGCCGAACTCCGCCAGCCGCACTACTTTGCCAAGATACGTCTTGCCGACTTCGGCGGACGCGGTCGTTTCGCGCACCATCGCCAGCGCGGCGTCACCGCCAGGGCCGCTGGTCGAGAAGATGTGCACCGTGCCGTCTTCCAGCACGTCAATCTTCACGCCGGTGGCCTCGATAATAGACTTGATCTTCTTACCGCCCGGACCGATGAGGTCGCGAATCTTGTCCTGCGGGATCTTGAGCTTGAAGAGGCGCGGCGCGTACTGCGAGATCTCTGCGCGCGCTTTGGAAAGCGTGCCTTCCATGGTGTCCAGAATCTGGAGGCGCGCCCTCTTCGCCTGCGCCAGCGCTTCGCGCATCATCTGAATGCTGATGCCGAGGACCTTGATGTCCATCTGCAAAGCAGTGATGCCGGCGCGTGTGCCGGCGACTTTGAAGTCCATGTCGCCGTAATGATCTTCGGCTCCCGCGATATCGGTTAGGATGGCGTACTTGTCTCCCTCGATCACCAGCCCCATCGCAATTCCGGCGCATGGAGCCTTCAGCGGCACTCCAGCATCCATCAGCGAAAGCGACCCGCCGCACACTGTCGCCATCGATGACGATCCGTTTGACTCCAGGATGTCCGAGACCACGCGCATCGCGTACGGAAAGTCTTCTTCCGGGGGAAGCAGATTCGCGAGCGCCCGTTCGGCCAGTGCGCCGTGCCCAATTTCGCGCCGTCCCGGCCCACGCAGGAATTTGACCTCGCCGACCGAAAATGGGGGGAAGTTGTAGTGCAGCATGAACCGCTTGAACGCCTCTTCCTCAAAGAGCAGGTCCAACCGTTGTTTGTCTTCCTTCGTTCCCAGAGTCGTTGTGGCCAGCGCCTGCGTCTCGCCGCGCGTAAAGAGAGCCGAGCCGTGCACGCGCGGCAGAACGCCCACCTCGCAGGTGATCGGACGAATTTGGTCGAAGGCGCGGGCATCGGGGCGCCGGCGGCGAATCAGCATGTCGTCGCGGAAAATCCGCTCGCGCAGCCGCTCGAACGCCCGGTCCGCCAGCTTTTGCTTTTCTTCGTCGTCTTCGGGAATTGCCGCCCGAATTTCGGCATGGATCGCGTCAACGAGGCCGTAGCTCTCGAGCTTCGAGTGCTTGGCCGTGTCGAGTGCGTCGCGCAACCGCTCTCCGTATTTCGTCGTGATTTCTTTGTAGAGCGCTTCGTCAAAGGTCGGCGGGGCCACCTTGACCTTGGCCTGATTCACGCGGCTTCCGAGTTCCCGGATGGCGGCGACGATCCTCTTGATCTGCGCGTGCCCGAAATCCAGCGCGTCCGCGACCGTGTCTTCGGAAACTTCAAGCGCACCCGACTCCACCATCACGATCGCGTCCGCCGAGCCCGCAACGATGATGTTGAGCAGGCTTGTCTTTTGCTCGGCAACCGTCGGATTCACAACCAGCTTGCCGTCGATCAGTCCCACGCGCACGCACGCGATCGGGTTGTTGAACGGAATCTTCGAAATGTAGAGCGCTGCGGACGATGCCGTCACCGCAATCACGTCCGGATCGTTTTCGCTGTCGGCGGAAAGCACGGCCGCCACGACCTGCGTTTCCGTCGACCAGCCCTCGTCAAACAGCGGCCGCAGCGGGCGGTCGATCAGCCGCGACGTCAGGATTTCGCGCTCCGACGGGCGTCCTTCCCGCTTGAAAAACCCTCCCGGAATCTTCCCGGCCGCGTAGGTGTACTCTCGGTAGTCCACCGTCAGTGGAAGAAAATCTTTTTCGGTTGCCTTGTTGTCCATGCATGCCGTTGCGAGCACCACAGACTCGCCGTAACGCGCCGTAATGGCACCATGCGCCTGCCTCGCGATCTTGCCCGTTTCCAGCGTCAGCTCTCTGCCGCCCAGATCCAAACTCACCTGTTCAAACATCCAACACATCCTTCTGTCCCGGCTCACCGGGAACCATTTTCAGATACGAGACGAATCTCTCGATGAATGCGTCGAAGGGGAAGGAAAAGAGGCGCAGAAAGCAGCGCGGCAGATCAACGGGCAAATGGCCGCGCACGGTTCGATTGCAACCGCTCGCACGGCGGACGACAGCTCAAGTTTTTGCGATGGAGAAGACTGCAGCCGGAATGGCTGCTCAGGAACTCCGCGCTACTTGCGCAAGCTGAGTCTTGCCACAATCTCGCGATACCGATCCGGGTCCCGCCGGTTCAGATAATCCAGCAGCCGCCGCCGCTTGTTGACCATCATGATCAACCCGCGCCGGGAGGCGTGATCCTTCGCGTGAGACTGGAGATGAGTGGTGACGTAGTTGATGCGCTCGCTTAACAACGCGATCTGCACTTCCGGCGAACCTGTGTCCTTCGGGTGAACCCGGTATTGCTCGATTACGCCGGCTTTGGCATCCATCAACCCGTACCTCCCTCTGAAACGTCGTACCCTGCTCTACGTTCTTGCCCTTTTCTTCGACATCAAAATGCTAGCACACACTTTTCAGGCACGCTACAAGCATTTTCTTTTTTCCGGCGGCCACCGGTCGCCTCGCAGCATGGAACATCCGCTTCGAACGAGCGCTTTCGCCTGACCCGCGCGAAGCTATACTGTTTCTAGCGTCGCATATTGAGACACGGACTGTGGCTTCACCCTCTTCACAACGGAATCCGAATCGGCGCGCCGCGCTCCGAACCTTGGTGCAGCGCCTGTCTGCACTCTTGCTCGGCGGTCTGGCCCCGATCAGCCTATTTATTTGGCAAGTCAGCGCCGGACCGCCACAAAAGCCGCCGACTTACCCCCAAGAGATCAGCCGCGTGACCTTCGCCATTGCAGGGGACGTGATTCCTCATGAGCCTGTGGTTCGTTCTGCCTCAGCCGCAGAGGCACGTGCTACCGCTCAGGACGCGCAGACCGATCACGCCGGTTGGGATGCCCTCTTTGCCGATGTAGCCGACGTCTTCCGCCAGGCCGATTTCGGCTTTGTCAACCTCGAAACACCTGTGGCGCCTAAACATTCGGTCGGCTCGAAGCCGTTTCAATTCGACGCGCCGATTCCCCTGCTCGAGTCCCTGAAATCGAATGGCATTAAAGTCGTGTCGTTCGCCAACAATCACGTACTCGATCAAGGCTACGCGGGATTCGATGAAAGCCTCGAGCACCTGCGCGAGCAGGGCCTTCTCTTTGTCGGCTCCGGCGACTCGGCAACCGACGCTTGGAAGCCCGTCGTCCTCGAGAAGAATGGCATCAGAATCGGCTGGCTGGGTATGACGCGCTGGCTCAACGGCCGCCGGAACCCTGAAAAAGACTCCGATCCGCACGTCGCTTTCTTCCCTTATCCCGGCGAATCCGGCGGTGCTCCCGGCAGGGACGAGGCGGGCGTGCTTGACGCCGTTCGCGCGGCCCGCGCACAGTGCGATCTCCTGCTCATCTCGATTCACTGGGGAATCGAATACGCTCCGGCGCCGCGCCCCGAGGACGTTGACATCGCCCACAAGATGCTCGAAGCGGGCGCCAGCGCCGTGATCGGCCATCACCCTCACGTGCTCCAGCCCATCGAAACCTATCTCACGCAGGACAATCGCAAGACCGTCATCTTTTTTTCGCTGGGGAATTTCTTGTCAAACCAGTCCGCGACCTACGTCCAAGGGCTCATGCCAGATAAGACGGCTGAGCCACGCGACGAGATCGTCGCCAAATTCGCTGTGGTGAAAAAGGACTACGGCCCGGCGGGAATTCACTTCGAGCTAGCGGATGTCGGTATCATGCCCGTTTGGAACGAAAACAATCGCCTTGAGCTCAAGAGCGGCCGCGCCAAAGAGCCCTTCATTCATCCCGTCTTCATCGACCGGGAAATTCCGACCCTGCAGGCGCAGTCGGACCAGCTCAATCAGCTGGGCTCGCAGTTATCGGACGATCAAAAACAGGAATTCATGCAGGTCTCGAGCGAGCTCGACTTGCTGAAGCATCAGAGGGAATTGCTCCTTGCGCGCACCGGCGATGAGTTCGTCGTCCCGCCGCCTCCCATTCCTGCGCCGTAGAAAACCCCGCGGAGCAACTCGTCGCAGGCGAGGTGTCATTCCGAGCGGAGTGGCCGGAGATGATTCGTGCATCCCGTTTGCGGGATGTCCGGCCACGCAGTCGAGGAATCTCTCTTAAGCTCTTCTCAGGAGTAATCCCCTCATCCCAACCTCTTAGGACTTCGCGCCGTTTGTGTGGACCAGCGAGAGAAACTCGTCTCGTGTCTGCTTGTTCTCACGGAACACACCGAGCATCGCGCTGGTCACCGCCGCCGAATGCTGTTTTTCGACTCCGCGCATCACCATGCACAGATGCCGCGCCTCGATGATCACGCCCACTCCCTGCGGCTTGAGCTTCTCGTTAATCGTGTGCGCGATCTGGCTCGTGAGCCGCTCCTGAATCTGCAAACGTCGGGCGTACATGTTCACCAGGCGCGCGACCTTGCTCAAACCGACCACTTTCTTGTTGGGGATGTACGCCACATGGCACTTCCCGAAGAACGGTAGCAGGTGGTGTTCGCACAAGCTGTACAGCTCGATATCCTTGACCACCACCATCTCATCGTATGAGACGCTGAACATGGCGCCGTTCAGCAGCTTCTCCGGATCTTGTCGGTAGCCGCTGGTCAAGAATCGCAGGGCCTTCTCGAAGCGCTCCGGCGTGCGCCGCAGTCCTTCGCGGCTGGGGTCCTCGCCAAGTTGCACTAGCATCTGCCGGACGAGTTCCGCAATATTGCCCGACTCTGCGAGTTCAATAGACGTGGTGCCCGCCGTTTCTTCGGTCGTTGGGTTGCGCATGGTTGTCCTACCTTTCATCGCATGCCTTCGTTCGGGGTGCCGCATTCTCCCGCAAATTCAAAGCTGTTGTTGCTCGTCTCTTCGATCCTCACTCTTTCAAGCTGCGCCGCCGGAAATCCTTGCAGTCGCCGGTAAATCTCGCGGCAGATGTTCTCGCTGGTTGGCACGCTCTCGCGAAATTCGGCAACCTCTTCGTTCAAGTATTTATGATCGAACGGCTCGATGATCTCTCGTTCCACGAACGGGTCGAGTTCGCCTAAATTCGCTACCATTCCTGTCTCCGGATCCACGGGGCCAGTGATCGTCACTTCGACGACGTAGTTGTGCCCGTGCCCGTACGGGTTGCCGCATTTTCCGTAAAGCCGATTGTTCTCGTCGGCGCTAAACGCCGGGCTGTAGAGCCGGTGCGAAGCCGCAAAGCGGTAGCGCCTCGTCAGCGAAAGCTTGAGAGGACCGCTCATCCGCGGCCTCCGGCGCCATTCGGTTCCGCGGTGCAATCGGCAAACAGGTCAGGCGATTCGTACACGCGCACGCGGTCCAGCCGCCCTTTCGTGATCTTGGGCTCGAGCAACCGCCAGATCACCGCGGCGATGTTTTCGCACGTCGGGATCTTCCCCGCAAGCTCCGGCACTTCATAGTTCAGGTGGCGATGGTCCATGCGGTCGGCCACTTCGCGCTGCAGAATGTCCTTTAGCTCTTTCAAATCGAGAACCATGCCCGTCGACGGATCGGGCTCGCCCGCCACGGTCACTTCGAGCACGTAGTTGTGCCCGTGTCCATGCGGATTGTTGCACTTCCCGAAGATCCGGCGGTTCGCCTCCGCCGAAAAATTCGGATTGTGATAGAAGTGCGACGCAGAAAACTCGAGTTTGCGCGTCACTCGGATCATCGTGTCTTCGCAGGGTACGCCCTGCCCTTCCAGACCACTTCGCCTCGGGTGTTCCTCCGCCAGGACTCCGCGAGCGCCGCGCCGTATAGCAACGCCCCCGCCAAGTAATATTGGATGTAGCCGACCGGATAGAGGTTCCGGTAGAGCGCCCCGGCGTAGGAAACCCCTCGCCCGAGCAGCATTCCAGCTATCACGCCGATCAGGGCAACCTTCGTCAACGCCGCGGCGTGAAGCGCGAGTATCGGGACCAGCAGCGCCGCCTCGAAAACCGGGCACGCCTCAGCCAGCTCGAAGATCGCCGATTTGAAATTGCCACCGACCAGCGGATACAAGTTCTTCGTCCAGCCCTGCCACATCGCCGCGAACGAACGATACATCCTTGTCCGCACCACCCCAATCGGCGCCGTAAAGTAGATTCCGCAGCTTTGCTGTTTCACGCGCCGGGCGAGCGCTACGTCCTCCAAAATTTCCCCGGCGACCGCCGCATGCCCTCCGGCTGCCCGGTACGCGTCTCGCAGCACCAGTATGAACTGGCCATTCGCCGCAGCCTCCGGGTGCCTCGGATCGTTCACCCGCGCATACGCAAACCTCGCCGCAAGCCGGCAATACACGAACGGGATTAGCGCCCTCTCCCAAAACGTCTCCATTTCCTGCTCGGGAGAGTAGGAGACGAGCACCGCATCGTGATCCACCGCGTCGATCAGCGCACGCCGCACCGAACCCGGCAAATGGTAGGTGTCCGCGTCGGTGAACAGCAGCCATTCCCCGCTCGCAGCCGCTGCTCCGATCGAAGCGGCGTAGTTCTTGCCGATCCAGCCTCTCGGCAAGTCGTGCGTGTCGAGCACTTTCAGCTTCGGAATGCGCTGGGCAAGTTCAGCGAGGACTTCGCCGGTTCGGTCCGTCGATTGGTCGTTCACGACGATGATTTCCCCAACTTCCAGCTGCAAGGCGACCGACTCGACGGCGCGTGCAATCGACGCTTCTTCGTTTCTGGCGGGAATGATGACGGAGACCAAGGCTTTTGCGATCCGATCCGCGGGGCTGCTAAACTGCTCTCTGTAGCTTGGGAATGCCCCTATTATAGTTCCCTTGAATAGCGGATTGAAACGGAATCTGAAAACCGGCCTCGTCCTGGCCTTCGTTGCCGGCCTTCTTGTGCTTTTCGCGCGTCCTGATTATCGCCAGGGCGAGGCCAGCCTTCGCGGACGCCCCGCCAAGGATTTCGCCCTCACGCTCGACGGCAAACCGACACGCCTTTCCGGCCTGCGCGGGAAAGTCGTGCTTCTGAACTTTTGGGCCAGTTGGTGCCAACCGTGTCGTGACGAGGCGCCCTCACTCAATTTGCTTCAGCAGCGCATCGCGAAGAGCGGGGGAACCGTCCTCGGTGTAAACGCAGGGGTGGACGAAACGCAGGCGGGTTACGACGAATTTCTGAATTCCTACAACATCACCTTTCCCACATATCTCGACTCGTCGAAGCAGATTGCGCTCGACTACGGCACCACGGCCTATCCAGAAACCTACGTCATCGACCGCAACGGCCGCATCGACCGCAAGATTGTCGGTCCACAGGATTGGACGAGCCCCACCTTGATCGCTTACCTGGATTCCGTCCTAAGGAAGTAGCGCGTCACTCGTATCGCAACGCCTCGACGGGATCGAGCTTCGCAGCTCGCATCGCAGGCACAAGTCCGCTGAGCACTCCAACGATCACGAGCACACCGACCGATGCTACAAGAATTTCCCACGACACTCGCATCTGAATGTCCACCGCGCCCGATGTGTCTTCGTACGCCGGCCCGAGAAACGGCAGCGTGCCGATGGCCGCGCCGATGCCGACCGATAGCAGCACGCCAACCGCTCCCCCGCCCAGCGTCAGCGCAAGCGCTTCCGTCAGAAACTGAATGCGGATGTGCCGCCGCCTCGCGCCCAGCGCGCGACGAATGCCGATCTCGCGCACTCGCTCATTCACCGTCACCAGCATGATGTTCATCACGCCCACGCCGCCGATTCCCAGCGTCAGCAGCCCCACGAACAAGAGCAGGATTTCGAGCCCGTAGGAAATCATCACGTACAGAGGACGAAAGGCGGCCATGCTGATCATCATCACCGCGCGTTTGTCCGTGGGTGAAAAATGTTGGCGCTCGGCGAGAATCGCCAGCACCTGCTGCTGCGCCTTCCCTTCCAATTCCGCCGCCACGGGCGTCACCACCAGCACGCTCGCCGATTTCGTGTCCCACAGGTCGCTCGCGGCCGAGTACGGAATCCACACCGAGTTGTCGTCGTTTTGGAAGTACGCGCTGTCCTGAAACTTTCGGTCCATCGTTCCCACTACCGTGAAAGGCGTGCCGTCGATTCGTATCGTCTCGCCGACCGCCGGCATTCCCGAAAATAGCTTCTTCTTGATCAGCGCCCCGAGAAAGGCTACGCGACGGTGGTTCACTTCATCGTCCGCCCAGAGCCAGCGGCCGTCGCTCGCAACCTCGTTGCGCATCTCTCCGTATTCCGGGCAGACCCCGCGCACCGCTGTCGTCGCAAACCGGTCTTCGTGCGAGAGGCCGAGGAACTTCACGGTTTCCGGGCAGACTTGTTTCACCATCGTCGCGCCGGCACGGATGTTTTGCACATCTTCGCCTTCGAACCGGACTACTTTGCCGGCCCGCTCGCCGCCGGCCTGTTCGCTAGTCGTGCCCGGCCAGCAGATAATCACGTCATGGCCGAACGCCTCGAAGGTCTTCATCAGCACGCGCCGAAATCCCGAGCCATAGGCCAACAGCATCGTTACCGCCACAATGCCCCATACAATCCCAGCCATGGTGAGGCAACTGCGCACCGGCTGCCGCCGCAAAGATGTCCAGGCCTGCTGGAGAATCTCCTCGAACACGCCCTAGCCTCCCGCCTCGTGCCGCAGCGCTTCGATTGGATCGACGACTGCCGCCCGGTTCGCCGGATACAGCGCCGAAAGCACTGCAATCACCGAAAGTAGCGCGAACGACAGCAGCCCTGACTCCCACGTCGGCAACAGTCCCGCAAACACCGGGGGCATCGGCAGCAGATCGACCAAAGCGCAGAATCCGTAGGCCATGCCCATCCCGACGCCGCCGCTCAAGAACGCGATGATCAGCGTCTCGATGAAAAATTGGCTGACGATGGCCTTCCGCGTCGCGCCGAGCGCTTTGCGCACGCCAATCTCCCGCGTGCGCTCGCGCACCGCCACAAGCATCACGTTCATCACGCCGAGCCCGCCCAGGCACAGCGTAATGATTCCGACCGAGCCCATGAAATACTCCATGCCGTCCATGATGAGCGCGTTCGCCTGCTGGTTTTTGATCGTGTCCCAGACAAAAGCCGCCTCTTCGTCTTTCGGATCGAAGCGGTGAATCGTGCCAAGCGCCGCTAGCGCCTGGTGCTTGCACGCCACGTGCTCGTCTAGCGATTTCGGAACGATCAGCATGTGATCGATTGTGCGCGGCGGCATCGGCGGCTTAGTCGGAAAATCGCGCACGATCGCGCTGTACGGGATGAAGATCTTCCGTATGTCCTCTCCGTCGTAGCTCGAGTTTTGGTTTTTCGGCCGCATCACGCCGATCACGGTGTACGGGATGTCGGCCAGCCAGATCGTTTCGCCGATCGCATCGCGACTGCCGTAGAGCTGTTTCTTGGCGTCACTTCCGAGAAACGCCACGCGATTCCCGCTCGCCTGATCCTCGTCGTTGTAGAACCGGCCTGCGGCGATGGCGATGCTGCGCTGCTCTGCAAATGGCGGCAGCGATCCGACGACGAGCAGCGTCCCGCTGTTGTACCGGCTGCGCAGCGGCACCTGGTTCCCGATTTCAGGCAACGCGTACCGGCACGCCGGTGACTGGTCGAGCACCGCCAGATAGTCGTCTTCGTACCACTTGATGTCGCGCCCCGCGCGCATTCCGCCGGCCTGCATACTCGTTCGCCCCGCAAAGAAAATCATGATGTCCTTGCCGAACGTCTCCTGATTGCGCTTGAGTCCCACGCGCAGTCCCTGCGTCGCCGCCACCATCAGCGTGATCGAGACGATCCCCCACGTAATGCCGAACATCGTCAGGAATGTCCGCAGCTTGTGCGCCCACAGCGTGTGAATCGTGTCTTCCAGCAGATCGGTGAAATTCATGCGGTCATCTGCCCGCTAACATCAACCGTCATTCTGAGCGTAGCGTCCCGACCTTCACTTTTTCGCGGCGGCAGCCGCATCGAGACGCGTAGTCGAAGAATCCCTCTTTAGGCCTGGGCGACGCGCAACTACTGCAGGATTACCTTCTGTCCTTCGTTCAGCCCGGACACGATTTCCGCCTTCACGCCGTTGGAAATCCCGAGTTTCACCACAACCTTCTTGCGCCCGGTGTCGGCCTTGGGATCAGGGATCTCGATGGAGGTGTTCTTATCCTTGTCGAAAATCAGCGCACCCTCAGGCACGAGCAGCACGCTCTTCTTTTCTTCGAGGATGATTTCTGCATTGGCGCTCATGTTGGCTCTTAGCTCGCCGGTGGGGTTCTGGATCGAAACGCGCACCTCAAACGTCGTTACGTTGTCTTTCTCTACTCCGAGCGGCGCGATCTTCGTCACCTTCCCTTGAAAAATCCTGTCCTTGAACGACTCCACTACGATCCGCGCGCTCTGCCCCAGATACACTTTGCCGATATCGGCTTCATCCACCTTTCCCTTCACGTACACCTCGCTGGTGTCGCCTAGAGTCATCACCAGCGTCGCCTGCGATCCCAGCACGAGAATCGAGCTGACTGCGTCTCCTACCTCCACGTCCTTCGACAGCACAACTCCGTCCATCGGGCTCGTGATCGTTGCGTAGCGCAAGTTTTCTTCGGCGTTGTCGAGCGCGGCCTTGGCCTGCGCGATCTGCGCCTGCGCCTGCTCCAACTGCGCCTTGGCCATTTCGGCGTTCCGCTGCGCCGACACCTGCTTGTTGAGCGCCAGCTGGTAGTTTTTCTCCGCGTCCTGCATCTGGTTCAGCGCGATCAACCCCTGCTTGTACGAATCGTGCGCCCGGTCCATGTCGTTCTTCAGGAAGGGCACGTCGGGGCCTTCCGCATCCACAATGTCTTTCTGATACGTGGCATCCGCTGCCTGTTGCGCAGCTTGCGCTGCCTCCAGGTTTGCGCGGGCTTCGGCGACGGCGGCCTGAAGCTGCTCCTTGTCCAATTCGGCCAGCAGCTGCCCTGCCTTCACCTTCTGTCCTTCATCCACGTAGATCCTCTCGACGATTCCGCTGGCCTTCGACTTCACTTCCACCTTCGTGAGTGGCTCGATCTTCCCGGTGGCAACTACGGATCGCGCGATGTCCCCGCGCTCGACCGCTGCTAGTTTGTCCGGTTCGATCGCGCGATTCGGTCGCAGTGCTGCGGCTGAGAGAACCACGATCAGCGCCAGTACGGCTCCGAGGCTTCCGAAAAGAATCAGCCGCTTTCGCTTCCTGCGGCCGCTTTTGGCGCTACCAGCATTTGTGCTCACGGACGCCCCCGATCTACGGAATTCGACGTTCTGCCCCTAGATACGTAAGCCTTGTCTTGGAAGTTCCCGGTGCGTGACGCCCTTCGACAGGCGCGGCATAATGTCCGTTCCATGGAACGGGATCCCGTTTGCGGAATGATGGTTGACCCGGCGAAGGCAGCGGCCAAGGTCGAGCACAGAGCTAAGACCTATTATTTCTGCTGTAATGGCTGCGCCGAGAGGTTCCGCGCCACACCGGCCGCCTACCTGGATGCAAAGTCCCCGACCCGCAGCCACATGGTCCCGCTGGTCCAACTGGGCGGCGCCGAGCCTGCGCCTGTTCTAGCGGAAAAACAGACGAACTACGTTTGCCCGATGGACCCGGAGGTCCGCCAGGACCATCCCGGACCTTGCCCAAAATGCGGCATGGCTCTTGAACCGACACTTCCGGCATCTCCTTCCACGCGAGTCGAGTACACCTGCCCAATGCACCCGCAGATCGTGCGGTCGGGCCCCGGGGCTTGTCCGATCTGTGGCATGGCTCTCGAACCTCGTACGGTTTCCGCGGAAGAGGAGAATCCGGAGCTGCGCAACATGCGCCGAAGATTCTGGATCAGCGCTGCGTTCGCGCTCCCTGTTTTCGCGATTGCCATGTCTGACTTCATTCCCGGCCGCCCGCTGCAAGATCTGGCGCCGATGCGTGCATGGGTATGGCTGGAAATGATCCTTGCCACGCCCGTCGTTGTCTGGGGAGCGTGGCCGTTTTTCGCGCGGGGATGGCAGTCTCTGGTGAATCGCAGCCTGAATATGTTCACGCTGATTGGGCTCGGCATCGCTGTCGCCTACACCTACAGCGTCGTCGCGACCCTTCTGCCCGGAATTTTTCCGGCCGCATTTCGCGGAGAAAATGGAATCGTCGCGCCGTATTTCGAAGCGGCCGCAGTCATCACCGTCCTCGTCCTTCTGGGCCAGGTGCTCGAGCTCAAAGCTCGCAGCGCGACAGGCGCAGCCATTCGCTCGCTGCTCGGCCTCGCACCCAAGACCGCGCGCTTGGTTCGCGCTAACGGCACCGAGATTGATATCCCGCTCGACCAGGTTGCGCCGGGCGACCGGCTGCGCGTCCGCCCCGGTGAAAAACTCCCGGTCGACGGCGTGGTGGTGGATGGGTCGAGCAGCGTGGATGAATCCATGATCACCGGCGAGCCGATTCCCGCCGAAAAGCAGCCGGGCTCTCGCGTTACAGGCGCTACTGTAAACGGCACCGGCACGCTGGTCATGCGCGCCGAGCGCGTAGGCTCAGACACGCTGTTGGCGCAGATCGTCAAGATGGTCAGCGAAGCGCAGCGCAGCCGCGCTCCGATCCAAAAACTCGCCGACGTCGTCGCCAGCTACTTCGTGCCCGTCGTCGTGGCCATCGCCGTCGCGACGTTCGTCATCTGGGGCCTCTGGGGACCGCAGCCTCGTATGGCGCACGCGCTCGTCAACGCAGTGGCCGTCCTCATCATTGCCTGCCCTTGCGCGCTCGGCCTCGCTACGCCGATGTCGATCATGGTCGCGACCGGCAAGGGCGCCACTTTCGGCGTGCTCTTCAAGAATGCCGAAGCGATCGAGCTGCTGCGAGAAGTCGACACGCTCGTTATCGACAAGACCGGCACGCTCACCGAAGGCAAACCGAAGCTCGTCTCGGTTGAACCGCTGAACGGCTACGACGAGAACAGGCTGCTCCGCCTTGCCGCCTCGCTCGAACGCGGCAGCGAGCATCCCCTCGCCGCCGCCGTTGTCAAGGGAGCCGAAGAGCGCGGCATCTCTGTTGTGCCCGTGACAGAGTTCGAATCCCTTACAGGCCGTGGCGTTTGTGGCCGTATGGACGGCGTGCCCGTCGCCCTCGGCAATGAGAAGCTCCTCGAAGAACTTCACGTACGCGCTGACGAATCGACGCAGAAAGCCGACGCCATGCGCGCGGATGGCCAGACCGTGATGTTCGTCGTCACCGAAAACCGCATCATCGGCCTGCTCGGCGTCGCCGATCCGATCAAGCCGACGACACCGGAAGCGATTCGCAAGCTGCATCAAGACGGCGTTCGCATCGTGATGCTCACCGGCGACAGCAGAACCACCGCTCAAGCGGTCGCTAGGAAATTGCAGATCGACGATGTGGTCGCTGAGGTCTTGCCCCAGGACAAAGCCAGCATCGTGAAGAAGCTTCAGAGCGAAGGCCGCTTTGTCGCTATGGCCGGCGACGGAATCAACGACGCTCCGGCTCTCGCGCAAGCGCAGGTCGGCATCGCCATGGGCACGGGCGCGGATGTCGCGATGGAAAGCGCAGCGGTCACTCTCGTGAAGGGAGACCTGAGCGGCATCGTTCGTGCGCGCTTGCTAAGCCGCGCGACGATGGGCAACATTCGCCAGAATCTCTTCTTCGCCTTCGTTTACAACTCTGTCGGCGTTCCCATCGCCGCGGGGGTTCTCTACCCGTTCTTTGGCCTGCTGCTGAGCCCCATGATCGCCGCAGCGGCGATGAGTTTCAGCTCAGTCTCCGTGATCACCAACGCGCTCCGACTCCGCCGCGCACATCTGTAGGCGTCCACAGCGCCGGAGGCTTTTCCGGCGCGACGCCGATGCTATACTTACTGCATGACATTCATGACCGTTACCTACGAGTTGCAGGGCAAGCTTAAGCCCGAGCAGTTCCGGGCGCTCGGCCAGTTCGCGAATACGTACGGCCTGCAGCGGTTCCGCTTCGACGAAAAGACGAACCGCCTGCATTTCGATTACGACGCGTCGCGCCTGCGGGAAACGGTCGTCGAACACGTCTTGCGTGAAGCGCGGATTCCCGTGCTGCGGCGCGTTGCGCAAAACTGACCGTCGCGTTGCAATAGCAAGATTCAGAGGAGTTGGCGTTGCCGCTTTACGAATACGAGTGCGTGAAATGTGGACACCGCTTCGAGAAGATCGAAAGCTCCTCGGCGTCCACGACGAAGAAATGCCCGAAATGCGGAGCCAAGGCGGAGCGCCTGCTCGCCGCGCCCGCGATCCAATTCAAGGGATCGGGCTGGTACGTGACCGACTACGCCGGAAAAAGCTCCGGTTCGGCGTCAGAATCCTCCGGCGATGCCTCGGCGGCCAAGTCGTCTGAAAAATCCGGCGATTCGAAGGCCGAACCCAAGGCCGCGCCCACGCAAAAGGTCGACAAGGTCTCCGACCGCAAGAAGAAGTAATACCTAAAGTTTGAGGCCGCGCAGATAGTCGCGGAACTTTTCCCCGAGCTTCGGATTCTTGAGTCCGAGCTCAACCGTCGCTTCCAAGTACCCAAGCTTGTCTCCCGCGTCGTAGATCTTTCCGTCGTACACACAAGCGAGAAGTCTGTTGGCCTGCGCCAGGCGGCAGAGCCCGTCGGTCAACTGAATCTCGCCGATCGCACCCGGCTTCGCCGTGCGGAGAAAGTCGAAAATCTCGGGCAGCAAGAGATAGCGTCCGGTAATGGCCAGATTTGAAGGGGCCTTCTCGGCACTGGGCTTTTCGACGAGATTCTTCGCGCGCAAGACCTTGTCGCCCCATCGCGCATTCTTTTCCGGCTGCGCATCAACGATCCCGTAGAGATGCACGCGCTCCCGCGGCACCCGCTCGACGTGAATCACTCCGCAGCCGGTCGCTTCATAAATCTCGATCAGCTCGCGTGTGGCGGGCACGGCGCTCTCGGCAACCACGTCAGGCAGAAGCACGGCGAAGGGCTCGTCCCCTACCAGTTCGGCGGCGCAGAGCACGGCGTGTCCCAGTCCCAGCGCTTCGCTCTGCCGCGTGTAACTGAAATGCAGGCCATTGCTGATATCGCGCACCAATTTTGCCTGCTCGTGCTTGCCGCGCTGTTCGAGAAAGCTTTCCAACTCCGGCGCCAGATCGAAATGGTCCTCGATCGCGCTCTTGTGCCTGCCGGTGACGAAAATAACGTGCTCGATACCCGAAGCGGCGCACTCCTCGACTGCGTACTGGATGAGCGGCTTGTCGACCAGGGTCAGCATCTCTTTCGGAATGGATTTCGTGGCGGGAAGAAACCGCGTGCCCAGCCCCGCCACCGGCAGGACTGCCTTCCGGACCTTCTTCGTCTGTCCGCTCATATCGATTTCGCTGACGCCCTTTCAGCTCGAAGTGAGGTTACGCGTCCATGCTAACATGTTCGTTTTAGCGCACCGGAGCGATCGCGCCTGGTTGTGACCACGAAAGAACACCTGATTCTCGGCATCGAGTCGTCGTGCGACGAGACCGCCGCCGCCGTTGTAGGGGACGGGCGCCGCATTCTTTCGAACATTGTCGCTTCGCAAAACGACATTCACCGAAAGTATGGCGGCGTGGTCCCCGAATTGGCTTCGCGCGAGCACCTGCGGCAAATCGTGCCGGTCGTTCGCGAAGCACTTGAGCAGGCGCACATCGCGCTGCGTGACGTGGACGCCGTGGCCGTGACGCAGGGCCCGGGACTCGTTGGCGCGCTGCTCGTCGGCGTCACTTACGGCAAGGTTCTCGCGCTTTCGCTTGGCAAGCCGCTGATCGCCGTAAATCATCTGGAGGGCCACGTCCACGCCGTGCTGCTTGAAGCGCGGGCAGCGGGACGCGAGCCGCAGCTTCCCGCCATCTGCCTGATCGTTTCCGGCGGCCACACGATTCTCTACCACGTGACCTCGGAGCCCGCGAACGGGGCGAGCCGGCTTTCCTACACGCGCACCGGCGGCACCCGCGACGACGCGGCCGGCGAAGCCTACGACAAGGTCGCGCGGATGCTGGGCCTCGGCTACCCCGGCGGGCCGATCATCGACCGACTTGCCCCGCACGGCGATCCGCACGCCGTACGCTTCTCCGAGCCGAAGATGACCGGCAATCCCTACGACTTCAGCTTCAGCGGCATCAAGACCGCCGTGCTGTATCACCTGCGCAAGCATCCCGAGCTCGAACCGGAAATTGAAGCTCGCCGGCAGGCGCTGGCTCGTGGAGAGCGCAGCGCGGATGCGCTCCGCTCGCTTTCGAGCGCGGCCACGCTCGATCTGGTCGCGAGTTTCCAGCGCGCGGTGGTGAGCAATCTCGTCGCGCAGACTTTCGCTGCCACCGAGATCCACACTGCGCGATCGATCTTCGTTTCCGGCGGCGTGGCCGCAAACAGCGAGCTTCGCCGCGCGTTCGAGTCCGAATCCGCCCAGCGCGGCATCGAGGTTTTCTTTCCCAGCCGCGCGCTTTCCACCGACAACGCCGCGATGATCGCTGCGGCCGGACACGCGCGCTTCCTCGCCGGCGACCGCGCCGATTCGACGCTCAACGCCGAAGCCAACCTGCCTCTGACATAGGCTTTTCTTGTGCGCAATACCCCCCTGTTTTATTGTCGAGTAGGCGAGCCCGCGATCGTTTAGGTTCAGTGAGATACAGCGAATTCTACTCGGCAGGCATTGTCGAGTAGAAATGACGAAATCGGCGCGCAAACCAACGCCGCCCGGCAGGTGCATTGCCACCCGCCGCTGGCCGCGTCTTCGAGTTCGCATCCTAACTCTCACCATCACAAATCGACGCTAGCATGGCGGCGAAGAGGCAAGGGAGAAAAAGTCTGTGGACTGGTGCGGAGTCACTTTTGCCTAGCCGGGATCGTGTTGTATTGTGGCTCGGTTGGCACGTTCCGTCCGGGTTGGATGCACAGACAGGAGTGTCTGTGCCACGAAAACCGATCTGCGAGTGAGATGGCACAACCTGTGGACATGACCGGGAAGACATGCGTGGTCACAGGCGCGAACAGCGGCATCGGCAAGGAAGCCGCGTTCGAGCTGGCGCGGATGGGTGCGCGCGTACTCCTCGTCTGCCGGAACGTGCAGAAGGGGGAGTCTGCACTGGAAGAGATTCGCCGGGAAACGAAATCACCGGAGTTGGATCTGCTGATCGCGGAAATGTCGTCGCTGGCCTCGGTCCGGGCGCTTGCGGCGCAGGTTCAGCAGAAATGCCCGCGCCTCGATGTCCTGATCAACAACGCAGGCGCTGCCGTGCCGACGCGAGCTCTCTCCGCCGATGGCATTGAAATGACCATCGCCGGAAATCACTTGGGTGCAGCTCTCCTGACGCTTCTTCTGCTCGATTTGCTGAAGGCCAGCGCGCCCGCACGCATCATCAACGTCTCGTCCGAGGCTCAGCGCAACGCCCAACTCGACATGAACGATCTCCAATTCGAGCGGCGCAAGTACAACACGCTCGTCGCGTACGGGCAGTCCAAACTGCTAATGAATGCGTTCACGTTTGAGCTGGCGCGGCGGCTCGAGGGAACGGGCGTGACCGCCAACTGCCTGCATCCAGGCGTCGTGGCCACCAACATCTGGCCGGCCAACCCGCCGCTGCTCTTCAAGATCATCCTCGGCGTGATGAAGCCGTTCATGCTCAATTCAAAGCAGGGCGCGGAAGTGACGCTCTATCTGGCGACTGCTCCCGAACTCGCACAGGTCTCGGGGAAGTACTTCGTGAAATCGAAGCCAGCCGAATCCAACCCGCTTTCGCGCGATCCGAAAATCGCCGCCGACATCTGCCAATGGACCGAGAAGATGATCGGAATCCAACTGGCGTGAAGGCGCCCAGGGCGGCGGCGTGCAGATGCAACCGCGGCCTCCCGTCGAGGTCCCACTAGTTGCGGCTGCCGGCGAATAGGCGCGCGATGGCGACGAGCAGCACCGCGCCGACCGTCGCGCAGGCCAAGCTTCCCCAGAAACCCCACGCGGGGATTCCCAGCTTGGTGAAGATCCACCCGCCGACGACTGCGCCGATCAACCCTAGGGCGATGTCCACGATGCAGCCGAATCCGCGGCCGCGAGTCACGTGGCCGGCAATCCATCCGGCGACCAAGCCGATCACGATCCAGGCGACGAAGTGGCTTACGTGTATGCCGATGAAAACCGAGTCCGGCAGGAAAACAAACGACGACAACGGCAAGATCATGGCAGGGCGCCTCCCCAAGTTATCCCTGGCAGAAGATGTAGCCGAGGCACTTATAGATCAGCTTCGCCGCCAGGGCGTCTGAGGCGTGGTGTCCGGGCTGAGGGACCAATTCCACCACGTCCATGCCCACGATCTTCTTATGACCGGCGACGGCGCGCAAGAGGGAGGTCACCTGATACCAGTCGAGACCGCCGGGTTCGGGCATGCCCGTGGCGGGCACGATCGAGGGATCGAAGGCGTCGAGGCTGATCGTCAGATAAACGCTGGCGCTGATGTCGGAGAGAACTTTCGCGATCCAGCTCTTGAGCGGAACAAGGGCGATGTCTTTGGCCCAATAGATTTTCGTGTGGAGATTCGGGAGCTGCTGCGCTTCGTCCGCCGAAAGCGACCGAATGCCCACCTGCACGGCGTGGCAGACCTCGGTCACACGGCGCATGGCGCATGCGTGGCTGTACGGATTGCCCTGGTACTCGTTGCGCAAGCCGGCGTGCGCGCCGATGTGGAGCACGCTAAGGTTCTTGTACTTTTTCGAAACCGCGGAAACGAGCGGCGGTGTGAGGGAATGCTCGCCGCCGAGTGCGACCGGGAATTTGCCGTCGTCCAGCAGCGCACATTGAGCTGTGAAAAGCTCGGTAATGACTTCGTCGAGCGTGCCGTCCATCGTGTCGATCGGCGGCAGGGTGTGAATGCCCGCTTCCTTGTGAGGCTCGGACTGCAGTTCTTCGTCATACAACTCCATGTTGCGGCTAGCCGCCAGGATCGCCGCCGGGCCATTGCGCGTGCCCGGATGGAGGGTCGTGGTGCGCTCAAGAGGAATGGGGAAAATGACGGCGCGGGAACTCTCGTAGCGCGAATGCTCCTCGGAGATCCCGCCGAAGTTTTCAGGGGGCGTGGGCGTATAGCGGCTCATCGTCGAATGTCGATTCCTTTGGATTTCGTTGATCGCGCTTTGCCTAGAACGGCGTGCTGAATCAAAATTACCCGCGAAGAAACCGGATGGCAAAGAAATAACGGGCGAGCGATTCGCAAGCCGCAAGGGGCACAGCGGAGGGCGGTTCCGGGTCAGTCGTCTTCGCCGACGAGAATCGCGGCTGCGAGGACGGTGGTCCACAATCCGCGCTTATCACCGACAGCGGACTGCGTGATGTTCATGGTGCGGACGATCTTGTTCGAGATTCGATAGACTTCTTTCTTCTCGTCCCAAGACAAATCGGGGTCGAATTCCACGTTGAGCGTGGTGGCCAGCATTTCCGCAGCGAGCTCCTCGGCGTATTCGCCAGCGACTTCCTCGGTCTCGCCGAAGGAGTGATGCTCGGAAAGGTATCCATACATCGACTTGTCGCCGGGAAGAGCCAAGCCCACGCCCGCGGCGATCAGCCGGTGCGGCTCACGCGTCTGATTCTCGCTGATGACGGTGAAAGCGACCTGGCCGGGCTTGATATGCTTCAATCCCTCGCTGCGCGAGATCAAACGGCAATGCGGAGGAAAAATCGAAGAGACACGAACGATGTTACAGGCGGCAATTCCGGCGTTGCGCAAGGCCAGCTCGAAGCTCGACAGGCGCTCGCGGTGTTTGCCGACTCCCTTGGTGAGGAAAATTTTCTTCGCGACGAACGCCATGAGCCGTGCCGGGTTGCGGTGCCTCCCGTAGTTGAGGTGAAAAAATTCGGCGCTCGGAAATTAGCAAGCGCACGGAGTGATGTCAACTCCTTTCACGACAGTCTGCAACACAGGCTGCACGAAGTCGATTCGAAGGGTGGCGTTCCAGCGGGATGCGATTGCGGGACGATCCGAAGCCGGACGACGCCAATCACTCCTTATTGCAGATCATGAGGCAAGGCGCCAGGGCGTCGCAGATCGTCTTGAGCTCGCGTAGCTGCGAATGCGTGAAATCCGGACCTGCATCGGCGAGCGTTTTCCCCTTGCGCGATACCTGGACGACTCCGATCACCTGATTTCCCAGGATAATCGGTGAGCTCATGATCTTCTGGATCGGGTCGCCGCGCATCTCGTCGGCGATGGGCACAGCCTCGAAGACCGATGCGTGAGGCACCACGGTGAAATGGTTGATCACCTCGGGCCGCTTTTCACGGACCGTACGGGCAGCGAGCGAGTTCGTGCTGGAGAGCGGAATCTGGCCGACGGCGCGCAGATTGTCGGGAGCGAGGAAGCGGAGCGACCGTTCGTCTGGAGTCAGTCCGAGAATGGCGACCTCGTGCGACTGCACGCCGAAATCCTTGCCGATAAGTTCGACCGCGCGATTCAGGCGGACGACCTCGCCTTCATTGTTTCGCCGGGCGAGTTCGTGGACCCATTTCTTCAAATCGCCGATGTGTTCGCTTGGCATTTTCGAGCGGACGCAAAAACTGAAAGCCTAACCAAGATGTTACGCCTGTAACGCTTCACGAACGAAGAGACACCACTCTTGGGTTCTTGGATAGCAACGCTCACGCGTGCGGGCGATGGAGGCAACGTCTGATATAACTGGAGCGCCGCGCGGGTTCCGTGAACGGCCCGGCGTGCGAAACCTCACTGCGCGCGGAGGAACCTTTTGCCGGAAGCATCTGCATCTCTGCCTGACATTTCGGCGGCTGCGCGCGAGTTGCATTTTCATTCGATTGTCATCGACACACACGCGGACACGACGCAGCGGCTGATCTATGACGGTTTCGATCTGGGTGAGCGCCATGCGGATGGTTCTATCGATATCCCACGCATGCGCGAAGGCGGCGTGAGCGCGATTTTCCTGGCAGCCTGGATTCCGGGGACGGCGACCGGCCCCGGAGCCGTCGAGCGCGCTTTCGGCCAAATTGCAGCGATTCGCCGGCATGTCGATCTGCACGCGAGCGATCTGGCCCTGGCGCGAACCGCAGACGAGATCCGCCGAGCGCGGCAGTCGGGGCGCATCGCCGTGCTCATCGGCGTCGAGGGCGGCCACATGATGAATGGCGACCTTGGCGTCCTTCGCCAGTTTGCATCGCTCGGCGTGAGCTACCTGACGCTGACGCACACACGCAACACGGATTGGGCGGACGCCTCAACCGACAAGCCGCTGCACAACGGCCTTTCGGACTTCGGCAAGCAAGCCATCGCCGAGATGAATCGCCTCGGGATGATCGTGGATGTGTCACACATTTCGGACAAGGCGCTCCTCGACGTGCTCGAAGTCAGCCGGGCGCTCGTTTTCGCCTCGCACTCATCGTGCCGGGCGCTTTGTGAAACGCCGCGCAACCTCTCAGACGAGCTAATCGAGGCTCTCGCCGCAAGAAATGGGCTGATTCAAATCAACTTTCACATGGGATTCATCAGCCAGCAGTTTCGAGATGCTGAAAAGGCGCACCCGGAACTGCCGGTCCAGATCGACGCGGAAGCGAAGAGGCGTTGCGGCGAAAACATGGCCTGCTGGCTGCTGGAATCAGATAAAATCGTGCGTGCGCTTGTGGGGGAAGGAAAACTGCCTCGAGTCGACTGGACGGAGATCGTCCGCCACATCGACCACGCAGTCGGGATCGCGGGCGCCGAGCACGTAGGATTGGGCTCCGATTTCGATGGCGCGCAGATGCCCTATGGTATGGAAGACGCGTCGCGCCTTCCGCGGATCACCGACGCACTGCTGCAACGAGGTTATTCCGAAGGCGACATCCAGAAAATTCTCGGCGGCAATATGCTCCGGCTCATGCAAGATGTGGAGGCTGCCGCCAGATCGATGAGAGGGACGGTATGAAACGTTCGGTTGCACTGCTCTTGTTCTGCACTCTTGGCATGTCTATTAGCGCAATGCAGGCGGCGCAAGCTCCGTCAGCAGCCCAATCTTCCGCACCCAAGGCCGCAACGCATCCGGCTGCGGCGCACGCGGCCAGCTCCGATCCTGCGCTTCTGCACCCGGCGCTGCTGAAGGCCAAAGCGCCGGACGTGTACGAGGTGACCTTCACAACGACCAAAGGCAATTTCGTGGTGCAGGTCACGCGCGCCTGGGCTCCGCTGGGCGCGGATCGCTTCTACAATCTGGTGAGGCACGGATTCTTCACCAACGCGAGCTTTTTCCGCGTGGTGCCGGGCTTCGTCGTTCAGTTTGGAATCAGCGCCGACCCGAAAATCAGCGCGGTGTGGGATAGCGCGATGATCAAGGACGATCCCGTGACGCAGAGCAACAAGATAGGCAGCCTCACGTTCGCCACGGGCGGTCCCAATACGCGCACCACGCAGATTTTCATCAACCTCCGCGACAACGGGCAGAGCCTCGACGGGATGGGTTTCGCTCCATTCGGCCAAGTAACGTCCGGTATGGACGTGGTGCAACGCCTCTACAGCGGCTACGGGGACCTGCCTGAGATGGGCGGACGGGGACCGAGCGAGCCAGCAATTACGCGCGGCGGCAAGCCCTACCTCGACAAGAATTTTCCGATGCTGGACAGCATCGTATCGGCGACGGTGACTTCGCCCGCTCCGGCCGCGAGCACTCTGGCGCACAAACCTGCTTCGCCAGCGAGCGCACCCGCTGCGAAGCCGTAAATCGCTCGACCAAACTCCCAACACAGAGGACAAACGATGACGATAGTTTCGCGAGGACAATTACGATGAGCGCAAATCCCGCGCTGCTCCAACCCGCTTCGTTGAAGGAACAGTGCCCGGAAACATTTGAAGCGCAGTTCACGACGACCAAGGGAGATTTCACCATCAAGGTGACCCGCGCCTGGGCTCCGCTCGGCGCGGACCGCTTCTACAATCTGGTCAAGAATGGCTTCTTCACCGACGCGGCATTTTTCCGCGTGGTTCCCGGGTTCATCATTCAGTTCGGGCTGAGCGCCGATCCGGCGGTCAACAAAGTCTGGCGCAGCGCGAACATCAAGGACGATCCCGTCACGCAAAGCAACAAACCCGGCTACATCACGTTTGCGACAGCCGGACCGAACACGCGCACCACGCAGCTTTTCATCAATTTCGGATCGAATGCGTTTCTCGATTCGCAGGGCTTTGCACCGTTCGGGCAGGTAACGTCCGGCATGGACGTCGTCCAGAAGCTATACTCCGGCTACGGCGAGCGCCCGGACCAGGGCTCCATCACGGCCCAGGGCAAGGCCTACTTCGACAAGAACTTTCCGAACATCGATAGCATCAAGTCAGCGACGATTGTCGCGTCGTAGGACGATCTCGCCGGCATCGGCCCTGATCGGCGTGTACCGGACGAAACGGAGAGGACGCTTGTGGGAAGTTCCTGCGTGCACGGGCTGATGTTTTCCCAGCGCCAATGAGCGAAGCTCGAATTGACGAACTTCAAAGCTATCCACTCGCCGCCGCAGGCTGGCGCGCCGCTGCTCTGAGCGAAACGGCGGTCCTCGCCGGTCTGGCTGCCGCCAAGCTGCTGATCCAACTTGCGGGCATCCGCCATTACGGCGCATTCCGCGACGAACTTTACTACCTGGCCTGCGGCGAGCACCTCGCCTGGGGCTATATCGATCAGCCTCCGCTGATCGCGCTGATTGCGTGGCTCGCGCGGCATCTCTTCGGCTCATCACTTTTCGCCATTCGCATTTGGCCGGCGCTGGCTGGGGCCGCGGTCGTTTACCTCACGGGAGTGCTAGCGCGCGAGCTTGGCGGCGGCCGGTTCGCGCAGTTTCTTGCGGCGACTTCCATTCTGTTTGCTCCCGCGTTTCTGGCCTTCGACAGCTTTTTCTCGATGAACGCGTTCGAGCCGGTCTTTTGGCTGCTGTGCGCGTGGATCGCCGTGCGGGTCGTGAAGGGCGCGTCGCCGAAATGGTGGCTCGCGTTCGGAGCGCTCGCAGGCCTGGGGCTCGAAAACAAGCACTCCATGCTCGTATTCGGATTCGCTCTGATCGCCGGGCTCTTGCTTTCCGGGCAGTGGCAGCTCTTGCGTTCGAAATGGATCTGGATCGGAGGCGCGGTCGCGTTGGTCCTGTTTGCGCCCAATCTGCTGTGGGAGGCGCGGCACGGCTGGCCGCAGATCGAAGTCGTGCGAAACGCGCAGGTTTACAAGAACATTGTGATTTCGCCGCTGCGGTTTCTGGGCGAACAAGTTGCGTTTCTCGGTCCGCTGGCGCTGCCGGTATGGTTGGGCGGACTCTCCTGGTACCTTTTCGCTCGCGACGGGAAAGGCTTTCGGTTCCTAGGGTGGGCCTATCTGATCGTTCTCGCGATTTTCATCGGCTTTGGAGGCAAGTCCTATTATCCGCTGCCGGTCTATCCAATGCTGATGGCCGCGGGCGGGTTGGCGGTAGAACGGATCGTCGAATGGCGGAATCCGGCACGGCTGAACGTCACCTACCCGGCGCTGCTCGCGATCGGCGGACTGTTCGTGATTCCGTTCGGCGTGCCCGTTCTTCCCATCGACGCATTTGTGCGCTACTCGCAGGCGCTGCCATATTCCAGAGCGGTCACGACCGAGCGAGATGCCGTCAATGCGCCGCTGCCGCAGCTTTATGCCGACATGTTCGGCTGGGAGAACACCGCAGCAACGGTCGCACAAGTCTATCGAAGCCTGCCGGCGGCAGAACGCGCGAACTGCGCAATTTTCGGCGGGAACTACGGCGAGAGCGGTGCGATCGATTACTACGGCCCTGCGCTCGGCCTGCCCAAAGCGATTGGCGGCCACAACAGCTACTACGATTGGGGGCCGCGCGGTTATTCGGGCGCGTGCGTGATCGTCTTTGGCGAGCGCTCGAGTGAATTCATCCAGCTTTTCGACGATGTCCAACTCGCCGCCGTCGCCACCAACCCGCGCGCCATGCCCATCGAACAGAGCGTGCCGATCTACGTCTGCCGCAAGCCGCACGCGCCTCTCTCCATACTTTGGCCCCGCTTCCGAATGATCATCTAGGCGCGGCGGCCCAGCGACGCGGGCTTGAATCCCCTAGGAGTTTGCAGCGACGCCATTGGGACCGTCCCGAAGCACGCCGCTACCGAGTCGAAAACCACTGCCAGGCGAGCCATACAACCGGGCTCGCGAGAATCAAACTGTCGATGCGGTCGAGCATGCCGCCGTGCCCCGGCAGCAACGAGCCGGAATCCTTCACCGCGGCGCCTCGCTTGTAGGTCGATTTCAAAAGATCGCCCGCCTGCCCCGCCAGGTTGGCAAGCGCCGCGATTGCAAGCATTGTGGTCGGATCAGTCTGCATCCAGCGCGCGAAGAGCAGTCCCACGACCAGCGAGCCGAGCATGTTCGCGAAGGCACCTTCCCAGGTCTTTTTCGGACTGATCGCTGGAGCCATCGGCAATCGCCCGAAGGTCTTCCCCGCGAAATACGCGAACGTATCTCCGGCCCACATCAGGCACAGCGTCAGGAGGACCAGCTTCCGTCCGACTCGCTCGATTTCGTTGATGCGGACCACGTAACTGAACGGCAACGCGACGAACAGCAGACCGGCCGAGCCGGCCGCAATCGCCGGGAGCACATCGTGAAGAGAGCGCCGCGTGCCGATCGCGATGGCCGCCGTGCCAAAGACGAAAATCAACAGCACGGCTTCGAGAGAAAGCGTCCCGCTCGCCGCCTGGCGAACGAAGGAAATGCCTCCGGCGAGGGTGTGTGTCTCGACGAGTCCAGCGGAATACTGGGCGTAAAAAAGTCCGGCGGCACAGGCAAGGCTCCAATAACGAAAAGCGCCGAGGCCCATTCGCTCACCGAGATCGAAGAACTCGATCAGCGCGAGGATTGCCACGCCCGCCGCGCAGGCCGCTAGCAACGCGGGCGGTCCCCACAAAACGAGGGCCACAACGAGGGGGATCAGAATGACGCCGGTCAGAATGCGGGCGAGCATCCGCGCGTCAGCCTCGCACCCGATGCCCAGGGTGATGACTCGCGCGCGCCGGCTTTCCGTTGTCGCTCGGCGATGCAGCCCGCCCGCCGCCCGCACCCAGTCCGCCGTAGCGGCGCTCGCGCTTCTGGTAGTCGACCAGCGCTTCGAGCAGCCGCGCACGCGAGAAATCGGGCCAGAGAGTTTCCGTCACGTAGATTTCGGCGTAGGCGATCTGCCAGAGCAGAAAATTGCTGACGCGCATTTCGCCGCTCGTGCGGATCAGCAGGTCGGGATCGGGCAGGCCCGCGGTGTAGAGATGATCGGAAATCGTCTGCTCGTCCGCGCGAAAAGCGGCAAGGCCGTTGGCGCGGACGTGATCGAGCATCGCGTTGAACGCGTCGGCCAGCTCGGCGCGCCCGCCGTAATTCAGCGCGACGACCAGCTTCATGCCGGTGTTGCGGGCCGTCTCGCGCATCGCGTCGGCGATATCCTTGCGCACGTCCTCGGGCAACTGCTCCGATCGCCCGATGATGAGCAGGCGGATGTTGTTCTTGTGAATCGTGGGCAACTCGCGCTTCAGGTATTCGCGCAGCAGACGCATCAGGAAATCGACTTCGGCCTGCGGCCGCCGCCAGTTTTCGAGCGAGAAGGCGTAGAGCGTGAGGCACGGCACGTGCAGCCGCGCGCACGTCTCGATCACTTCGCGCGCCGCCTTCACTCCCGCGCGGTGGCCAGCGATGCGCGGCAGATGACGCCGCTCGGCCCAGCGGCCGTTGCCGTCCATGATGACGGCGATGTGGTTCGGCAGCCTTTTCGGGTCCAGTTTGGCGAGAAGCTCCGCTTCCTCGCGGTTGGCGGGCTTCAAAATTTCCGCGGCTTTCACAGGAATTCGCTCAAGGCATAACAGGGCTCCCGGGTCGACGGCAAGTCGAGCCCGGGAGATCAGCCGAGCCCGGGAGATCAGTGAATCTGGGTTTGTCGGCGGCCGATTCGGCCGGGTGGATTCGGCGCCCTCAAAAATCGCCCGCGAGCGAAAGTAGCATACGCCTTGCGCCCGCGCAACCCGCCGCAGCCCTGTCGTTCTCCGTAGGGGCACGATATATCGTGCCCGGCGAGATTTCTTGGCGTCGCGGCGAACCGCGCGAGGTCTGTGGAGTGCGGCGCGCGAGCGCCGCTGTTTGCCGTCCCGGCGCGCCGGGACGTGCTCCCCGCACGAGCCATCAGCGCAACGGATGCGCGCCGCGCACGCCTTGGCCAGGTTGAACGCGGCGAAATACAGCGGCGGCAAGCCCGCCTGCGGCGTGCCGGCCGCCGCACTCCACATGAGCTTGCGCCGAAGGGCGCGGAACGACCATGGGCAGCTTCGCGCCAAGGATGTTCGCCGGGCGTAGCGTTGCTACGCCCCTACAACGCCGGGGACGCGGGATGTTCTTCGTAGGGGCACAGCATGCTGTGCCCGGCAACGTTTCTTGGCGAGGTCATCGCCATCGACCACGGGCGGCACGGCGAGGCGGATGGGCGGCGTAACGCCAAGCAACCTCGCCGGGCATGACTGATCCCCCAGGCTCGACTAGCCGTCGACCTGGGGGCCCCTTCTGCTATGCCCCTACAAAACCGTAGGCCGTGCGACAAGCGAGGCGGCTAATGCAGGTGGAAAATGTGGACGAGAAAGCCGGAAAGCCCGGCGGAGGGCTGGAAGATCGCGGTGTACATCAGGATCAGCGTCAGGACGATCATGATGATGCTGGACGCCCACGCCACGATGTTGAACACCAGCGTGTTGACGTGATCGCCCATCAGGTCGCGGCGGTTGATCAGCAGCAGAATGAAAATCAGGACGATTGGCAGCCAGATGCCGTTGCCCACCTGCGAATAGAGCAGGATCTTCCAGAGCGGCGCGCGCGGGATCAGCACGATTCCCGCTCCCACGATGATGAGCAGCGTGTACAGCGAATAAAACGTCGGCGCTTCGCGGAATTTGCGGTCGAGGCCCGCCTCGAAGCCCAGCCCTTCGCAGATCACGTGCGCCGTGGAAAGCGGCAGAATCGACGCGGCGAAGAGCGACGCGTTGAGCAGGCCGAACGCGAACAGCCCCCCGGCCCACTTCCCCGCCAGCGGCGCGAGCGCCAGGGCGGCTTCTTTCGCGCTCGAAATGCTTGTCAAACCGTGGGCGTACAACGTGGCTGCGCACGCAACGATGATGAAAAACACGATCACCATGCAGGAGATGCTGCCGACCAGCACGTCCAGCCGGGCGTGCTTGTATTGCCGCGCACCCACATGTTTTTCAACGAAGCCCGCCTGCAAGTAGAAAAATTGCCAGGGAGCGATCGTGGTGCCCACCAGGCCGATCAGCATCAGCAGGTAGGGCGCATTCATGTGCACCGACGGGACGACCGTTTGTTTCGCGGCATAGAGCCAGTCCGGCTTGGCCAGAAATGCCGATGCGACGTAGGAAAGGTAGAAAGCGCACGCGACCAGGAAAATCTTCTCCACGATCCGGTACGTTCCATACACGACCAGCACCCACACGACGATCGCGGCGATAGGAACGGACACGTAGCGGCTGACGTGCAGCACTTCCCCGCCTTCGGCGATGCCCGAGAATTCCGCCACGGTATTGAAGAGGTCGACGGCCAGTGCGGCGATCATCACGAAAAACGTGGAGCGGAATCCGAACTCTTCGCGGATCAAATCGGAAAGGCCTTTGCCCGTGACGACGCCCATGCGCGCGCACATCTCTTCGCTGACATACAGCGCGATCGTCATCGGGATCAGCGACCACAGGAGCGCGTAGCCGAACTGCGCACCGGCTGCCGAGTACGTGCTGATGCCGCCGGCATCGTTGTCCACGTTCGACGTGATCAGCCCCGGCCCCACAACCGCCATAAAGACGGCAATGCGCCTGCGAAGCGTGCGCGTGCGCCGGTTGAATTCCTTGCCGCGGCTCGCGAGGCGCGTGAAGGTGTCCGTCAATGTGACCCGCGTATTCATGGCGATCGCTTCGCCAGTTCTCCGCTCGATTCGATTGGGCGCCACTAGATCTTCGCGCGCAGCCGGCTTACCACGTCGTCCACCGTGATGGCGCCAATGGGAACTTTGACGTCGTTGAGCACCGTCAGGCTGCGCAGGTTGTACTTATCGAACAGTTCAAAGACATCGCTGTCCGGCGCGTCGGTCGGGACTGAAAGCAGCGGCTCGAGTGCAAGGTCGGCCATCCGCTGGTCCGTGCTCGCCAGCACCAGGCGCGCCACCGGGACGGTGCCGGAGAGGTGCGCGTCCTTGTTGATGAGCACGATGTTGTCGAGCTGGTCGAGCGAGATTTCGTGGAAGCGAATGTAATCGACGACCTCGCCGCGCGTGGCATCTTCGCCGACGACGACGATCTCCGTGTTCATCATTCCACCCGCTGTATTTTCGTCGAACCGCATCAGCGCCTCGACTTCATTCGCCTCTTTGTGCTCCATCTCATCCAAAACTTCCTTTGATGTCTCGGGTTCGAGGCTCTGGATCAGGTCTGCGGCCTCATCCGGGTTCATCTCTTCGATGATGTCCGCGGCCCTCTCCGGGTCCAGTTGCTCAACCACTTGCGTCTGGAGACGCTTGTCGAGCTCGGCGATTGTTTCCGCCGCTGTCTCTTCGTCAAGCGAACCGACGATGGACTGCCGCTCGTCGGGCGAAAGCTCTTCCATGATCTCAGCGAGATCGGCCGGATGGAGCTGCGCGAGTTTGTCGCCGGACATCCGCAGTTTGACGCGACGGAGCGGGTCCGGCTCGATCAGGTTGACGAACTCCCACAGGATGGTCCGCCTCGGCAGGCGCTCCTGGATACGCCGGATACCGGCGGGCGGCACGATTCCCTGCAACAGGCGGCGAACGGCTCCCGGCAGGCCAACATCGACTTGAGCAATTCGAAGCTCCGTATTGCCGTTCGTGCGCTGGTCCGCCAGATCGACATCATTCACGCGGACCACCTTGCGCCCGTTGGTATCGATGATTTGCTGGTCGAGCAGGTCCTTCTGGACGGCTAGCCAAGCCTCGCTCGGCTGGTATAGCTCGAGGGCAGATTCGTCCGTAGCCAGCCCGACGCGGCCCGGGGCCACCGAAGCGATCTGGTCCGCTTTCGCAACCAGTGCGCGGTACTTCCCACGTCCGATCAGCAGCCGCGAAATGCGGTTCGGCTGCTCGTCCGGGACGATGAACATCTCCTTGACCCGGCCCACGAAGTTGCCGGCCGAGTCGTACGTTTCGGCGCCGAGAACCTCTGTTGCGTGCAGCATGATGGCTCCTCAAACCAAAAAAAATGCCCGGGACCGGCGACTGATCCGGCCACGGGCAGATACAAAACCGCCCTCCAACTAGATCAGGCCGGGCCTTGCCTCCCTGTCCTCACGTACCCAATCGGCACGACGGCCGCGAATCCGACTCGCGTCCCAGGACGAGTGACCAAAAACGAGCTTCGAAAGAGCCGAACTCTGCCGGGCCATTTGCGCCTGCCCGGCCGGGCGACTACCTCCGGGCTCCGAATTGGACGAACGCTCTTCCATGCGATGCGTTGATCCCCGTTGTGACTAGTAAAGGCAGACGAATCATTTGTCAAGACAAGAATGGAGGTCTTACGAGATTTTTACGCATGAAATCGCATATTTTTCGGAAATCGCCCGCGACGGCGGCATTCCGCCTGAAAAACGTCCCAATAGGTCCCCCGAATGTAGTCGCGCGGCGAAAATCCGAGAGCTCGAGCATTCCGATCGATCGCGCGCGGGTCGCCTTCCAATTCGAGAAACGCGCCTACGGGTGTTTCATCCAGGTCCAAGTGGAGCCCCGGAAGGCGAAAGCTGGTTCGATATTTTTCGTAGCTAAAACCCGGCTGGAACCCGATCGAACGAAGCAGGGCCGGCCATTTCTGCGGGAAGCGGACGGCCAATTCCCTCTCCAGCTTTTCCTTGTAGCGCGACCTCGCCGAGGCGGGAGCGGGCCTTTTCGATGTCACGACGGCGCTTCGGACGCCCCCCGGAACTGCTCGAGAGCGGGCGGGTGTCTCGACTCGCAGGCGAAGCAGCCGCCCGCTGCGGCGGAAGTCACTGTCCGGGGTGTCGTACAGCGTGTTTTGCTCAAAGACGCGCCCGGCGCAATGCGCGCCGAGCCAGCGCAACCTCGCAATCATTTCCGGCACGTCCCGGATTCTGAGCTTGATTTCGATCTCGCGAAGAGCAGGCCGAAAAGCCATGCGCCGAGTATAAACCTCCCAGGACCGACTGCGCGCAGTCGCAACGCAGGATCGACGAACGATATTGCCAAACGTGCAAGCGACCCACATAATCGCCTCGCAGCTCGCCCAGCATCATGCCGACGACCGAGCCCACAACGCCTTTGATGCAGCAGTATCACTCCGTGAAGAAGCAGTATCCGGCTGCGCTGCTGCTTTTCCGCCTCGGCGACTTCTACGAGCTGTTCTACGACGACGCCGTAGTGGCTTCGCGGATTCTCCAGATCACCCTGACTGCGCGAAATAAGGAGAAGGGCGAGCCGGTGCCAATGTGCGGCGTTCCCTACCACGCAGCCGAAAACTACATCGCGCGCCTGATCCGTGCGGGGCACAAAGTCGCCATCTGCGAGCAGATGGAGGAGCCGGGGCCGGGCAAGAAGCTCGTGCGGCGCGAGGTGATCCGCGTGCTCACGCCCGGCACGGCGACGGGCGGATCGCTGGTCGAGCCCAAGGAGAATAACTTCCTCGCGGCCGTGGCAAGGAGCGCAGCCGCCAGCGCCGCCGCGGCATCGAGCGGCCGCGCGGCCAGCCGCCAGATGGAGGCGCGAATCGGACTCGCATACGTCGATTTGTCCACCGGCGAGTTTCGCGCGACAGAATTTGCGGGAGAGAAGGCCAAAGCGAGGCTGCAGGACGAACTTGAAATTCTTCGTCCGCGCGAAGTCTTGCTTTCGCGGCCGGTGAGCCTGTTTCCCGAAAGCGGCGCGTCGAGTCCGACTTTGGCCGATTCGAGAAACCGGAGCGTCGAAACGCGCCTCGACGATTGGGTCTTCGAAGCGGGCTACGCGGCGCGGCAGCTCGAATCGCATTTTCGCGTGGCGGCGCTCGAAGGATTCGGGCTGGCCGGGCACCCCCAGGCCATCGCTGCCGCCGGAGCGATCGTCCACTACCTGCGCGAGACCTCCGCGATTGGCGCGCGCAAGCCGGAAGATGCCGCCATACTTCCCGGACTCCGGCCCGCCGGCACGGGACTTGAGCACATCGACCGCATCGCTTACTACGAGCAGCAAAACGCCATGATTCTCGACCAGGTCACCGTGCGGAATCTGGAGCTGGCCGAACCCGCCGCAGGCGACGACACGTCGGCAACGCTCATGTCGGCCATTGACCACACCGCAACTGGGATGGGAGCGCGGCTGCTGCGCTCCTGGGTGCTGCGCCCGGAAATCTCGATTGCGGAGATCGAGGAACGCCTCGATGCCGTGGCCCTATTGAAATCGCAAACGCTAGTCCGCGAGGAAATCCGAAATGAGCTGGAGAGCGTCCTCGATCTGGAACGGCTGACGAGCCGAGTAACGCTCGGGGTCGCCACGCCGAGGGACCTGCTCGCGCTGCGGGAGTCGCTGGAACGAATTCCGCAACTCCGCCAACTGATCCGCGGCGCAAGCCCGACGGAGACAGCCAGCTCGACCGCGAAACGCCTTTACGCGCTGCGAGAGCAGCTGGACGAAATGGCAGACGTCCGCGACACGATCGCGCGGGGCATCGCGGACGATCCGCCGGCTGTTGCAAACGAGCCGGGCGTGATCCGGCGCGGCTTCCACGCGGAACTGGACGAACTGCGCGACATCCTGAAGCACGGCCGCCAGCTCATCGCGGCGATGGAGGAGCGCGAGCGGAAACGCACAGGAATCGCATCGCTCAAGATCCGCTACAACCAGGTGTTTGGCTACTACATTGAGGTCTCGAAGCCGAATCTTTCGCTGGTGCCGGCCGACTACGAGCGCAAGCAAACGCTCGCCAATGCAGAGCGCTTCACGTCGTCCGAGCTAAAGGAGCATGAGCGCAAGGTGCTCTCGGCGGAAGAGCGCGTATTGGAGATCGAGCGTCGCCTTTACGGCGAAATCCGCGAGTCGATCGCCGCGCAAGCGGGACGGCTGCGGCGCACAGCGGCTGCAATCGCGCAGACCGACGTCCTCGTGAATTTCGCGCGCATCGCGGCGGCACGGAACTACACGCGCCCGGAGTTCACCGAGCGAGACGTTACCAGAAAGAGCCGCCGGGGCGCTCTGATCGTCGCTGGCGGCCGCCATCCGGTGATCGAACGGCTGCTCGAAGAGCGGGGCGAGCGTTTCGTCCCCAACGATTTGTATCTTGATGACGAATCGCAGTTCCTGCTGATCATCACCGGGCCCAACATGGGCGGCAAGTCTACCTATCTGCGTCAGGCGGCGCTGATTTCCGTTTTGGCGCAGATTGGGTCGTTCGTGCCCGCCGTGCAAGCCAAACTACCGCTGTTCGACAGGATCTTTACGCGGATCGGCGCTTCCGACAATTTGGCGCGCGGCCGCTCGACGTTTCTGGTCGAGATGAGCGAAGTCGCGGCTATTCTCAACACCGCGACCCCTGCGAGCCTCGTTCTGCTGGACGAAGTGGGCCGTGGGACGGCCACATTTGACGGGCTTTCGATCGCGTGGGCTGTTGTCGAGGCATTGCACGACGGAGCCAGGCCGCGGACTCTCTTCGCAACTCACTACCACGAATTGACGGAACTCGAGCAGCTCCTGCCGGGCGTGAAGAACGTCCACGTTTCGGTGGAAGAGGCCGGTCACGAGATCATCTTTCTGCGGCGCGTCGAACCCGGGAGCGCCGACAAAAGTTACGGAATCGAGGTGGCGCGCCTTGCCGGACTGCCGAACGACGTCATCGTGCGCGCCCGGGAAATCCTGCGCCGCCATGAGCGCAGCGAGGAGAAGCTCACCCACGAGCTTTCTCCCGGGGCCGCGCCAGCCACGGCGGAGCAAACCAGCTTCGCGGCCATCGACCAATCCGTCGTCGACGCCCTGCGGAGAGCGGAATTGAACAAGCTGACGCCGATCGAGGCGTTGAATCTGCTGGCAGCACTTCAAAAGCAGCTCGAATGAGTTTGAATCGTCGCTGGCGCGATTACGATCGCATGCGGCATGCGTAGATGGGAATGGGCAGACGTTGCAAGGAGTTGTACCTTGCAAAGAATGTTGTGCGTCTCTTAGTACCGCTGGCGTCTCGGGCCCTCAGTTACCGAGACATTTTCTTGCAGTAGAGAACTTTCCCAGCACCGATTGGACAGAGCTATGCGCGTGGTCGGAATGATGTCTGGGACATCGGCGGACGGTATCGATGTAGCGCTCGTACAGGTGACGGGCGCTCCGCCGCGCTTGGTGGCGCGCCTTGAGGGACACCACCATGTTCCCTACCCCGACTACATCCGGCAGAGAGTCTTGCGGTTGGCAAACGGGAATCCGGCTACGACGGCGGAGATCAGCGAGCTGAACTTCCTTCTCGGCGAAGCGTTCGCCCGCGCGGCCATCAAGGCGTGCAAGCACTGGCGCGTGGCGATGCGCACGATTTCGCTCATCGGGTCGCACGGACAAACGGTGTTTCATCTGGGGGCGGCTGCGCGTTACCAGGGCATAGTGCGTGCGCCCTCGACGCTGCAGATCGGGGAGACAAGCATCATTGCCGAGCGCACGGGCATCACCACGGTCGGCGATTTCCGCGCGGCTGACATGGCCGCCGGCGGACAGGGAGCGCCGCTGATTCCCTTCGTCGACTATATGCTTTACCGGGACGAGCTGCTCGGGCGGGTGGCGCTGAATATCGGCGGAATCGCCAACGCGAGCGTCATTCCCGCCGGCGCACGCCCCACGGACGTCTTCGCCTTCGACACCGGGCCGGGCAACATGATTGTGGACGCGCTGATGGAAAGAATCACGCGGGGTAAGTCCACCTGTGACCGTGACGCACGGTTTGCTTTGAGCGGCCGGACCATTCCTGAACTGCTCGTGCGCATGATGCGCGAGCCGTACCTGCGCAAGAAGCCGCCGAAATCAACCGGGCGGGAGCTCTTCGGCTCGGAATACGCGCGGATGCTGCTCGCCTGGGGACATCATCACCACGTCGGACACGCGGACATCGTGAGGACTGCGACCGTCTTTACGCCGCTATCGATTGCAGACGCATTCCGAAGATTTATTCTCCCGCGGGCGCAGGTCCATGAGTTAATTGTCGCTGGGGGCGGGGCACGAAATCCTCTGATGATGGCGCAGCTGGCCGCGTCCCTGCCGGGCATCGACGTGCTGCCGGCGAGCCGATTTGGCGTTCCTGTCGAGGCAAAGGAAGCGTTCGGATTTGCGCTGCTGGCGTATGAAACCTACCACGGAAGGCCGGGCAACATCCCGTCAGCCACGGGAGCAAAGCATCCGGTCGTCCTGGGGAAAATCGTCCACCGCGGCGAAGGCAAGCCGAGAACACGCCGCTAGGGCCCTGCCAGAATTCCCCGGTAGCTTCAACGCGAGAGACATCAAGACGCACTCTCCGTCACGCACGGGCGTCATGTTGCCGATCGCCTGCGCGCTCGTAATGGCTGCACTCGCGGGAGGATGCGGCACGCCACACCAAGCCGACGAGCGCGGCGCGATAAATTTCCTAATTGAGTCGACGCCCATCAGCCTGGATCCCCGCATCGGCACCGACGCGTGGTCCGAGGATCTCGACGGCTTGCTTTTCGACGGCCTGGTCGATCGCGACGCGCAAATGAATGTCATTCCCGACCTGGCGCAAAGCTGGGAGACGCCTGATCTCCAGACCTACGTCTTTCATCTTCGGCGCGGTGTGAAGTTTCACGACGGAAGCTCGCTGACCTCTGCCGACGTGAAGTTCACGATCGACTCGATTCTCAGCCGTGATCTGGCGTCTCCGAAGCGCGGCGCCTTCCTGCGCGTCAAATCGGTCGAAGCGCCTGACGATGCGACGGTCATTGTCCGTCTCAGCGAGCCCTATGCGTCCTTTCTGCTCAACGTTTCGCGGCTGGCGATCGGGATCGTTCCGAAAGGCTCAGGCGGCGACGTGGCGCGCCATCCGGTGGGGACCGGACCGTTCCGGTTCGTCAGCATGACGCCGGACGAAGAGATAATTCTTGAGCGCAATCCCGACTATTTCGGACCGCTGCCGAAACTGGATCGCGTGCGCTTCCGGATCGTGCCGGACGCAATCACGCGGGCGCTCGAACTCCGCAAAGGGACGGCCGATATCGGGGGCGTCAATTCGATGACGCAGGATATGGCCGTGGCGCTCGAGAAGCAGCCTGGAATCGTCGTGGAAACTGAACCGGGCACCTCAATCGGATACGTCGCCTTCAATTTCGACGACCCCGTTCTTTCCAATCGCGGCGTCCGGCAAGCTCTTGCGTATGCGACCGATCGAGACACCATCATTCGTTATCTCTTGCGCGGGAAGGCGCGCCCGGCGAGCAGCCTGCTGCCACCGAACCACTGGGCCTACGAGCCAAACGTCAAACAGTATCCGTACGATCCCGGACAAGCAGAGCGGCTGCTCGATGCGGCCGGTTTCCCGCGAGCGGCAAATGGCGTGCGGCTTCGTTTGACGCTGAAATCTTCGACCGAGGAGTCGACACGGCTGCTAGGCGAAGCGTTGGCTGAGCAGTGGAGGCGCGTTGGCGTGGATCTCACGCTCCGGCCACTCGAAAGCGCGACGCTTCAATCGGACATCGCGCACGGGAGCTTTCAGCTCTATACGCTTCGCTGGACCGGCTATACGAATGACGATCCCGACATTTTCGACTATGTCTTCAACTCGAAGCGAATGCCGCCAGATGGAGCCAATCGCGGCCACTACCGCAATCCCATGCTGGACGCACTGATCGACGCGCAGCGCACCGAAATGAACCACGACAAGCGGAAGGCAATCCTGTCTGAAATTCAGAAGATCGTGGCGGAAGACGAGCCTTACATCAATCTGTGGTACTACGACAACGTCTGCGTTTACCGGAACCGCGTAACCGGTATCACGATTCCGCCGGGCGGCGACTACGACTTCCTGGAAACCGCGAGCTTGACCTCTGCTCTCGCACACTAGACGCGCGTCGCGTCAATCCAGCTGCGCGAGGCTACGCTCCGACTGCTCGGTGTATTTCCGAGTCGGCAAGGGCGCCCTGTCGGGCAATCGACCATGATTCACCTTCGATTCGCACGATCGTCGATCCGAGGGTCCCGCCGGTGTCGCCCGCATCGAGGATAAGCGGCAAGCGGTCGCCGAGCTGCTCGACGAGCTGTTCGACGTTGGTGCAGGAAGGGCGCCCGGAAAGATTGGCGCTGGTGCCTGTGACGGGCCCGCCGACCGCTTCGATCAGCGCGCTCACGATGCGTGAGTCGGCCCAGCGCAATGCGACGCGGCCTGTATTACCAGTGACTTTGAGCGGAAGGCGGTGCGTGGCTTCAACGACCAGCGTCAACGCGCCCGGCCAGAATTTGTGCGCGAGCGTGAGGAACACATCCGGCACATCGCGCGCGAGCATCAGCGCCTGTTCGATCGAATTGACGAGTATCGGGAGCGCCCGCGTCTCAGGGCGCGCCTTCAACTGAAACACGCGCTCGACGGCATACAAGTTGAAGGGATCGGCGCAGAGTCCGTAAAACGTGTCGGTCGGCACACCGATTACGCGCCCGCGCTCGATGAAACTCGCGGCGTATGTGATGACATGCCGCTCCGGCGCTTCCGCTGAAACCTTGAGAATTTCGGCAGGCAATTTGTTTGACGCGGGCTATCCCGTTGCGTCGGAGACAGAGTACAGCAGCCACATCCTCAGAAGCAACATCAACAAACAGAAGATGTTAGCCGAGGTGTGCCAAAAGCGAAGCGCCGGCCTTCACACCCATCCCGAGGTGCCGTCCAAACCCAGCACTGGTTTACGTGCCGGGAGGTGTTTGTTAGGCTTGCATCATGGGTCATTCGGCAGCCCCGTCAGCGCACCGGCGAGCCGGCATCGTCCGCGGCGAGCAGCGCGAACAAGAAGGCCTACTTACAAGCCGCGACAACAGGTGGCTCAAAGCATTTCGCGCGGCGCTGCGTGGCGCGGGACCGCGAGCGGGCGAGCCGATCGGCGTCGAGGGCCCGAAGCTCGTCCAGGAGGCGCTTCGCTCGGGTCTGGAGGCGGAAGCGCTGCTCTTCAGCGAATCCGGCGAACGCGACGCCGAGCACGTGTTGCGCGCAGCGAGCGAGAGCGAGACGGGCATCCCAAGATTGCGCATCCTTCGCACCACGGACAAGCTTTTCGCGAGTGTCGCCGGGACAGACGCGCCGCAAGGCGTCGCGGCGCTCTTTCGGCAGCGGGAATGGACGCTCGAAGATGTTTTGCGCGGGCCCGGCGCGATGCGAGAAGCCGCTCCGCTCGTCGCCGTGCTGGCAGCGGTGCAAGATCCCGGAAACGTGGGAACGGTGGTCCGTTCAGCCGAGGCCTTCGGTGCGACTGGCGTGATCGCCACGCGCGGTGCGGCGGATCCGTGGTCGCCCAAGGCTCTGCGCGCTTCCGCAGGCTCCGCGCTCCGCCTGCCCCTGCTGCGGGGCATGGCGATTCCGATCTTGATCGCTCAGCTGAAAATCGCCGACGTGAGGATCTACGCTGCGGCGTCGAAGCAAGATAGCCCTGAAAGACGTGCCGCTGTTTTGGAAGAAACCGACCTGCGCGGGCCTGTGGCGATTTTCATCGGCAATGAAGGCAGCGGCCTGCCGCCCGAAATGTTGCGCGCCGCCGACGGAATCGTCTCGATTCCGACCAGTGGCGCCGTCGAGTCGCTCAACGCAGGGATCGCGGCATCCATTGTGCTGTACGAGGCAGCGCGGCAGCGGAAGTTAGAGAGCCGCTGAAGGACAATCGTCAGAAAATATGGGACTGTTTCGCGCCATCGAACCGGAAGAAGAACCGCTGGCCGGACGACCGCTCGCCGACCGCATGCGCCCGCAAACGCTCGACGAATTCGTCGGTCAGGAAGAGCTTCTCGGCCACGGCAGACCCCTGCGCACGCAAATCGAGAAGGATGAGATCAGCTCGATGCTGTTCTGGGGTCCGCCCGGGTGCGGAAAGACGACTCTTGCGCGAATCATCGCGCGGCACACGCGCTCGCAGTTCGTTCCCTTCAGCGCCGTCCTCTCAGGAATCAAAGAGATCAAGGAAGTCATGGCCAAGGCCGAATCTGCGCGGCATTACGGCCAGCGCACGATCGTGTTCGTAGACGAGGTGCACCGCTTCAATCGCGCGCAACAGGACGCATTCCTTCCGCACGTCGAGGCGGGCAACATCGTGCTAATCGGCGCAACCACGGAGAATCCTTCATTCGAGGTGATTTCACCCCTGCTCTCGCGCATGAAGGTCTACGTGCTGCACCCGCTTTCCGAGGCGCAGATTCTGGAGCTTTTGCGGCGCGCGCTGAAAGACCCGGCCCGCGGCCTCGGCAAGGAAAAAATCGAGGTTGGGGACAAGATATTCGAGCGCATCGCCGTCCTCGCCAACGGCGACGCGCGCTCGGCCTACAACACGCTCGAGGCTCTCGTTCTCGGTACCGAACCGGACGCCCGTGGGCGAAAGGTCTTGTCCGAGGAGCGCCTGTCGGATGTCTTGCAGAAGAAGCTTCTGCCATACGACAAGTCCGGTGAGGAACACTACAACCTCATCTCGGCGCTGCATAAGTCCGTGCGCAATTCAGACCCGGACGCAGCTCTCTACTGGCTGGCCCGCATGCTGGAATCCGGAGAAGACCCGCTTTATCTGGCGCGGCGCATGGTGCGAATGGCGAGCGAGGATATCGGCCTCGCCGAGCCGGGAGCGCTGGCGCTGACGATCGCTGCCAAGGAGGCGTTTGACTTCATCGGCGCCCCAGAAGGATACCTCGCGCTCGCGCAGGCGGCAGTCTATCTCTCGCTCGCGCCGAAATCGAATGCGCTTTACACGGCGTTTGGCGCAGTGCACGAAGATTTGCAGAAGACCATCGCGGAACCCGTTCCGCTGCATCTAAGAAATCCTGTGACAGCCTTAATGGGGCATCTCGACTACGGCAAGGGCTATCAATACGCGCATGACGTGGAAGAAAAGGTCACCGATATGACCTGCCTGCCGGAAAGCCTCCTCGGCCGCACCTATTACAAGCCGACCGACCAGGGATTCGAGGCGCGAATCCGCCAGCGGCTTGAAGAGATACGCCGCATCCAAAAGAAGGCTCCCTTGAAGAGGAACGACGGGTGAGAACCAGCCATCCGGGAGGAAAAACACGCCAAAGGACCTGGCAATTCGGATCGATCTTGGGACGGTCGGTCCTTGGCGTCGCGTTCGCGATGCAGCCTATGGTTCTCCGCGCGCAGGATAATCCCACCTACGTTATCAACGAGGACTGCCAGACTTTTGATATTTCGGCTAACAACGCAGTTGTCTTCGCGGTCCCGCGGATCAAAGGAATTCGGCGGCTCGTGCTCGAACGCGACGACATCTCCGTCGCCGATGGTCCCGGCAAGATCCGGCGAATCGTGGACGCGGACAAGTTCATGCCGATTCCGCCCACCGAAGGTTACATGGTGGACTCGCTCGCGTGGTCGCCGGACGGTCATCGCATCGCGATGAACATGTCCCTGCAGAAGGCCCCGAGCGGCTTCGACGACAAAAACGCCAAGAAAAAGGGCGAACTAAGCGAAGACAATTCACCGCTATCGACCATGACGGGCGGACGAGCCATCGCATTGCTCGACGATGAAGGCCGCGAAATCAAAGTCGCCGGGCTGAAAACGAGGTTCATCGAGAATGGCGTGCACGCGACGTGGCTCGCGGACGACGCAACCGTGGTCTACCAGACCGGCGGCGGGCCTTACTCGATCACGCGGGTTCGCCCAGCCGACGGCCAGGAAACGACGCTCTTTGAAGGGCACACGTTCAACGTCATCATTTGGGACGCCAAAAGGAATCGCGCGTTTGCCATCGGAGAAAACCTGGGCGTGCGGAAGGGGCTGACGCTGGTGCAGCTCGACCTGATGCACGAGCTCGTAACTGAAATCGCCCACATCGAAAGCTATCAGGGTTCGCTGAGCCTGTCGCCTTCCGGCACCAAGATCGGGTACTTCGAAGACGGCGACTATATCGACGTTATCGACATCGCGAATCCCGGAAGGCCGGTCCGCGTGCGGACGGGCTTTGGGCGTTTCGAATGGAGTCGCGATGAGCGGCGGGTGCTGCTGAAACGCGGACCACCGGAACGATCCGACACTCTGTTCTGGGTGGACCTGCGCGACGGGTCGTTCACACCGATCCTGCACGATCTTGTTTTTCATGATTTCCGGATCGCGCCGGATGGAAGATCGATTGCGGTGGCTGAGCCCGGGAAGAGAGTCCTGAAGGTGTATTCCCTGCCGTGAAGCTGCGCGCGGTATTCCAGCGCGAGGAAGCTCCGTCGCCCTGCCGGGTTCCTTTATTGCAACCGGAAGCGCTTGATGTGCTCTTTCAAAATGCAGGCGTTCATGATGACGAACAGGCCCGCGCGGCGTGCCCGCTCGGCCGCCTCTGGGTGCATCACGCCCTCTTGCATCCAAATGCCCTTCGCCCCGATGCGAATCGCGGATTCGACAATGTCAGGCACGAACTCGGAGCGGCGGAAAATGTCGACGATATCCACGTGCTCCGGGATGTCCTCGAGGCGCGCATAGCACTTCTCCCCAAGGATTTCGGTTTCTGCGGGATTCACAGGGATAATCCGATAGCCGGCGGACTTCAGGTATTCGGCAACTCCGTAACTCGGGCGATGATGACGGCTGGAAAGACCGACGATGGCGATCGTCTTGCTGGTCTTGAGAAGCTCGCTTGCGGGATCGCCAGCCAGCGTGGCCGGCCGACCCGTTACGCCGGCGTTTGATTCCTCACCAGGCTTATTCATTCCGATCCTTTCAGTTGCATGACGAGTCTGCGTGCCAGACGCACGCCCTATGAATCAGCACGATTTCGATGGACTCGCCCGTGAGGTCCGCCACACTGCACAGGTTCGCATCGCCACACCCACGCCAAGGAAGCAGCGTATCGTGCGACCGATGGGGCCCTAGGTTCTCGTGCTAAGCGGCCTCTGAGAGATCCCCAAACCGTGAGTTCATCATACCCGAATTCGCTGGAAAGGAAAGCGCAGCTAGATAGACCTGCTCCGAGTTTGGCGCGAAGATGACGGGCTCGTCCTAGTACCGCCATCAACGGAGCGCGCGAGTGCCGCAACCTCCGCCGAAGACAGCTCCCGGTGGCGCCCTAGCGCGAGACCACCGAGCTCGATGTTTCCAATCGCTATCCGCTTCATCTTGTCCACAGGGTGGCCCAAGCGAAATAGACGGTTGCGCAGCGCATCGCGGCGGGCCTCCGAGATCGTCACTTCGTACCACGGCGAATCTTTGCCGCGGAGCTGCGCGATCCGCGCGCCGGTCGCGCGCCTCACGCTCTCCACCTCAGCGAAAGTCAGGGGGGTCTTGAGTTTGAGCTGATACGCTTGCGAAAGGTGATGCGCCTTCAGAAGGCGATTGGCAAGATCTCCATCGTTGGTCAGAAAGACGAGACCCGACGAATGATACTCGAGCCGTCCGACCGGAAAGACTCGCTCGGGCACTCCCTGCAAGAGATCGCGCAGTGAACGCCGGCCCTCCGGATCGCTCAGCGTGGAAACCACCTCGGGCGGCTTGTGCAAAATCAGATAGACACGCCGGATTTCGGGGCGAATCAGCTTGCCCGCCACCTTAATGTGGTCGCGCGATTCGTCGGCTTTCGTGCCCAACTCCGTCACCACGCGCCCATTCACCGTAACAAGCCCCGACGTGATCATTTCCTCGGCGTGCCGCCGCGAAGCGAGCCCTGCTCGCGCGATGATTTTCTGCAGACGCTCTTCCATGGAGTTCGCGGCGCAACGCCGCAACGATCAGCATAGCGAACTTCGCAGAGTTGGCGAAGCGCTAAGGCTGCTGGCAGTGGCAGAGTTTCCAGAGGTAGTCGAAAAACGCGCGGCCGCTCGCATCGACGGGTAGATTCCCGGAATAGGCAGGCGCATCCCCGCCCAGCTCGACCACCGCTCCCGTGCCTCTCGCGTTGTGGAAGCTAAGCAAAAAGCTCGGCTTATCGCTGGAATTGGCATCGTTCGCTACGAGCGCGCCGCCATCGCAATGAAACTTTGCGCCATAGAGGCTTTTGAAAAACGCTGGCGCGCCCTGATTCACGCCCAAATCCCCGTGGTACGAGAGCACATCGCCGCTCCAGTCGAGCGAGCTGGACCCGCCGGCGCTTCCCTTGAAGTTGACTTTCGTGATGACCGACACTGGCGCCTTAGCAGGGGCGGGGGCGGGACCGGCGGCGGGCGCAGCGCCCGAAGCCGAAACGATCGGCCCGGGAACGCTCGCGAATTCCTTCGGATGCGCCGGCACATCGACTGAACCGGTGGTGCCGCTCGGCACGTCGAGCACCGCAAAGCGAAGCCGTTGATCTTCAGGCTTGGCAGCATAGTCGAAGATGTCGCGGATACCGTGATCCTGATAGGCCTTGTACAAATCGTCAGGCACGGGCCGCGAAAGATCGTGCGTCGAGAGTTGAAAGGTGCGGCCCTTCGGATCAAATTCACAGATGGCCATCTCGAGTCCCATCTGGCGCACTCCGACAGCTGACTCAAAAGTCAGAGCGCTCGGCGAAACCGTGAGCAGATACCGCAGGGGCTCTTCTTGCGCGGCGCTCGCAGCCTGTTGTGCAGCGACAGGCTGGACGCTCATTGCAATCGATTCGGAGGCCAGCGGTTCCATGCAGGCCTGTTTGAGCAGCGCCTCCGGATTCTGCTGCTCGGCCGGTCCCTTTGATTCAACAGCGAAGTATCCGCGGCGGTATGCGAGCTTGGCCCCGTGCTGCGTGGTCTTGACGACGATTTTGTGAAAGCGGTTGTCCCAAGCGATCCCCTCCGGGTAATACGCGAGCTCGTAGTAAACGGAGCCATCATTGAGCGCAGCCTGCACGCATCCGGAGAGGTCATTTGTGTTCTTGCACGTCCTGCCGCCGGTGCTGTCCGCGATGTTGTCCATCGTGGCTTGGGCGTCCAGGTGCTGCGTGTTCTGCCGGCTCAGCTGGTCCCCAAATCCTGCGCCAATCCTCTGCTGGTTGATGTGGGGATTCTGAGCCGTGGAATAGAGCTGATCTGTAGCGAGGCCCTTGGCATCAACCGGGTAGACGGCAACCCGCGCGTCGGTGAGCGCCTCGGCGGCGGCCTGCACCTTGCCTGTATATGAGGCGCTTCCCGCAAATGCGTCGTTTCCGAAATCGGAATTGGGTTCAATCCAGATGGGAAAAGACTCAGAGAACCAGATCAGATTCTTGCGGCCCGGCATTCCCCCCAGGTATTTCGAGATCTGAATCATTGCGTCTGTCGTTTCATCTACCCGAATAGCCATTTGCGCTTCGTAGGTCACGGCCTCGAATTCCTCGAGCCCCTGTATCGCTTGCGTTTCTTGTCCGCCATTGAAATCGAGCGCCTGATTCGACGGGCTCGCCGCATCATCTTGAGGATTCTGCTCGATGGGAATCGCGCGCAGAGTCTTATCGATGGCGGCGCGAAGAATTTTCGGATCTGTGCTGAAACTCTGTACGACGTGGAGTTCGTGGCCCAGAGAAAAAACTGCCACGGGTGTCGTTGGCGGGAGCGTCTTGAGCAGCGTCAGCATGTGCTGCCGGACCTGCATCTGATTCGACAATTCCGTATTGAGGCCGTCCATCAGCAAGACGGTCGGTGCAATCGCTCTGTCGGTGGATGTGGCGTTCGTGAAGAGAGTTGCGGAAGGAGGGTCGGCGACAGGCCCAGCGGGAGCCGCGGAGTTCGCGGAGCGATCTACGAAGCGAAACTGAGCAATTTGCTGCTCCCGGTTGTGTTCCTCGAAAATCTGAAAATCTTCCTGCTTGAGGCCGCGTATCGGCACGCCGTGCGAATCCGTTACGACTACATCCACGGCAATCAGCCGGGTCTGCGTCTTGATCCTTTGCGACGATGCCGGCGGCTGCTGCGCCGGCGGCGAACTCTGCTGGGATGAGGACCCGGCGGCCACGGCCAAGGAGGCGGCCCACGCAAGCGCGACCGCGCCGAGAAATCCTTTGTTTCGCATGTTGCTTCCGTTCGGGCGAGTGGCGTTCCGGCGGCCCGGAGCAGCGCCTATTCTACATGAATTGCGAGGTCAATAAAGAAAGAGGCAACGACGCGTCAGGACGGATCGGTATGGCCTGCCGATGCGGCGCGGGATTGCTCCGGCAGCTCCGACGGATCTTCCGCAAGCTCGGCGAGATCGTTCGTTTCCCCGGACGCCTGGATTGCGGCAGCTTCACCGGGTGCGGAGAGCGGAGCGGCCGTCATCGTGGTGGATTCCTCCGGCTCGGCCGGCGCAATCCCGGAATCCGAGCCGAGCGCGGCCTGCGCCAGTTGCTCGAATTCCTTGAGGCTCGGGAGTTCGTCGAGATCGGAAAGACCGAAGCGCATCATGAACTGCTTCGACGTGCGATAGAGAATCGGCCGGCCGATCACTTCCTTGCGGCCCGCGGTAGTGATCAGGCGCTTTTCGAGCAGCGTCTTGATCACGCCGCCCACATGCACGCCGCGAATTTCGTTGATCTCGGGAACCGTGATGGGCTGCTTGTAGGCGATCACGGCTAGCGTTTCGAGCGCCGGCATCGTCAGGCGCAGCGGAGGCTGGAGGCTCTTGATGAACTTCCGGACCACGTCGTGGTGCTGCGGCTTGGTGTAAAACTTCCAGCCGCCCCCGACCTTGCGGACCTCGATTCCCCGCTGGTCCGTCGCGTAGGAAGCGACGAGGAGATCGAGCGCCGCGCGCGCCTCCGTTTTCTCAACGCCGAGGGCGTTCGCGATCTGGTCGAGCGTGGCGGGTTCGTCCGCGGCGTAAACGATCGCTTCGAGTGCGGCTTGTATTTCTTCTGGGGTCATCTTCCTTCCTCTATAGCGCCTTCCGGAAAAACCAATTTGAGCCGCGCCTATTAGCAAGCGCGCAAAAACCCCTTCGAAGCAACATCGCAACCGACGCCGCCCAAGCCAAAAGGGATATCCCTCCAATTGGGCGAGCCACCCAGACGGTGCGTCCCCAGAAGGGAGGCCAAGTCATCGGGGTTCCCGCGAGAAGGATATCGATAGCCTCTGGATCTTTTCGCTGCAAGGCACCATATGCGAGAAAACAATCCGTCCAAAACGCGGTAAGAATCACGAAAAGCACACCCGCGGACCAAATCCGAATCCTCGCCGACACTCCAGATGGCGCGGACTTCACAAATACTGCTCCTCGATCTTCGACATCGCGTCCGGACCTGCGAAAACCGCGTCGAACATCTTGTGCTTGCGCAGCGCAATATCGGCGAACAGCTCCGACTGCACCAGAATCACCGCCTGCATCCGCACCATTTCGAGCACGGCCAGCAGCGCGACGATCATAGCGTTGCGCGTCGTGCAGGAATCGAAAAACTCGATCAGCGACACCGGCTCCTCGGTCGCCATCAGCCGCTGGCGGAGGCGGTCCATCATTTGCGCGATGGTCACCGACTCGTGCCGCAGCTCGAACTTCGCGACCTGCTTGCGGCGTTCGAGGACTTCCTGGAACGTCTTGATCAGATCGACCAGCGAAACAACCAGCTCGCCTTCGACTGCGTCTCCCGTATAAAGAGTGCGGTCGGGGCGCGACCAGACGTGCGCCTCCACCTGCTGCTTCTGATAGAGAAGCTGCGCGGCGTTCTTGAACTTCTCGTGCTCCAGCAGCCGGTGAACCAGTTCCCCACGTGGGTCTTCCTGCGCCTCGGGACCGGCCAGCGGATCGGCCGGAAGCAGCATCTTCGACTTGATGTGGATCAGCGTCGCGGCCATGTAGATGAAATCGGCGGAGACGTCGATGTCGAGTTTTTCGAGTTGGTGCAGGTAGTCGAGATATTGCTCGGTGATCTTGGCGATGGGGATGTTGTGGATGTCCATCTCCTGCTTGCGGATCAGATCAAGCAGCAGATCGAGCGGGCCTTCGTACACCGGCAAATTGATGCGATAGGGCGACGGTGTTGGTGACGCGGACGCCAACTCAATTCCCTCCCGCGGCCTTGCGAGCTTCATCCCATTTGAAGATCGCGTTGCGCGCGCGCTTCATCGTCCGCCGCGCGGCGGCGTGCGCCTTCTTTCCGCCGGCGTCGAGGATATCCCAAACCTCTTTCGGGCGCGCCTCCAATTCTTTGCGGCGTGTCTGAATCGGCTCGATCCAGTTCACCAGGTTTTCGGCCATCAGCTTTTTGCAATCGACGCAGCCGATCGCGGCGGTGCGGCACTCGTGGTCGATTTGCGTCACCGTATCGAGCGACGAGAACAGCTTGTGCCATGCGAATACCGGACAAACCTCCGGGCGCCCGGGATCAGTACGGCGCTGGCGCTGCGGGTCCGTCATCATGTTGCGGACTTTCGTGCGGATTTCGTCCGGCGGATCGGAGAGCCAGATTGCGTTGCCATACGACTTCGCCATCCGGCGGCCGTCAGTGCCCGGTAGCCGCGGCGTTTCAGTGAGCAAGTGGCCCGGCTCACGCAGAACGTTTTGAATCTTGAAATATTTCCAATTTTCCCGACCAATTCGTTTCTTGAAATTGGCCGCACCCTCTTGAAGAATTTGTCTGCGCAGGACTCCTTCACTAATTTCCTTTGCTTGGCTGTGAACGCTCGGAGTCGGCGGAATCATCTGAGGTTTTGATCCAACCGGGTAGATCGCCGCTGTCAAACCAGTTGGGTTCTCGTTCTTAAAGCGCTCGTAATCGACATCAAACCCATAGTGAGCGTTAAAAGCTTTAACTATCTCCCGTGTGATTTCAACATGCGGGACCTGATCTTCGCCGACGGGCACAAAATCGGCGTCGTAGATGACGATGTCCGCAGATTGCAGCAGCGGATAGCCGAGGAAGCCGTAGGTGCCGAGGTCGCGGTCCTTCAGGTTCTCGATCTGCTCCTTGTAGGTCGGGACGCGCTCGAGCCACGAAAGAGGTGTGATCATCGAAAGCAGGACGTGCAGCTCTGCGTGCTCCAGCACGCTCGACTGGATGAACAGCGTCGATTTCGCGGGATCGAGGCCGACCGATAGCCAGTCCGTAGCCACCTGCAGCGTGTTTTCGGCAACCGAGGACGTGTCCTCGTAGTGCGTCGTCAGCGCGTGCCAGTCGGCGACGAAAAAGAAGCAGTCGTACTGTTCCTGAAGCTTGAGCCAGTTTTGGAGAGCGCCGAAATAGTGGCCGAGATGGAGGCGGCCGGTGGGCCTCATGCCGCTCAGTACTCGTTTCCGTTTGGCCACTCTAGCGAAAATCCCCCGAATGTAACTGAAAAGATCTGAACGAGAGGAGTAAGCACGATGCTAGCACACAAGTTGAGAGTTGTACTGAAGAGTTGAGGCGCTGAATCAAAGCCCAAATTCCACCGCAGAGGCGCAGAGGACGCGGAGAAGACCAACTAGAGCTTCAGCAGTTCGCGGAGGCGCTTGGTCTGCGCGCGAGAGACGGGAATTTCGCTGGCGCGCTTGTCGTTCATCTTGAGCATGAAGCTCGACTTGAACCAGGGCACCACTTCCTTGATGTGCTTGATGTTCACAAGATACGACCGGTGCGGCCGCCAGAACGTGCTCTCGTCGAGCGCCTCCATCAGGTCCTCGACCGTGCGGTAGTTCGAGACGCCTTCGAGGTCCCGCGAAAAGATCGTAATCGCGCCATCCTGAATCGACGCGTAGATCATGTCGTCCGCGTCGATCAGGATCATGCGCTCCTGCGATTTCACCAGCAGCTTGACAGGCGCCGCCGCCCTCGCTTTCGCTTCCCCGGCGTCGAGCTTGTTCACCAGCGTCTCCAGCCGCTGCACCGGCGACGTATTCGCCTCCACCATCTTTTTTGCGCGCTGGACGGCCTGCGAGATCCGCGTCTTATCGAACGGCTTCAGGACGTAATCGACCGCGTTCACCTCAAAGGCCTGCACGGCGTAGTGGTCGTAGGCCGTGGCGAAGACGATTTGCGGAATCGGCAGCTTGCGCTCGACGAGCTTCTTGATCACGCCGAAGCCGTCGAGGCCGGGCATCTGCACGTCGAGAAACACGAGGTCCGGGCTGTGCTCTTTGATGAGCGCGACGGCTTCGAGTCCGTTCTTACCTTGCGCGACGACGTTGATCTCGGGCAAGCCCTTCAGCAGAAACGCCAGTTCGTCGCGCGCCGGACGCTCGTCATCCACAATGACGGTATTGATCGGCATGGGTGGCTGCCAACAGTATAGGAGCCAGCGAAGCCGGGTGACAACCGTTGATCTCCCCGGCTCGCTTGATGCCCCAAGCTCCCCCGGCCAGAGACTTGGGCGGCCTCCGGGCGTCGACCTCGAAGCCCTTTCTATTCGCCGGGTGCGGTAGAATCGAGCGCCAACACAAGGAGACCCAGTGCCACCGAGACGCGCGAAGGCCGCACGGCAAGCGAAAGTCCTCAGCAGCAAAACGCTTTTTCAAGGGCGCGTCTTCTCATTGAAGCGCGAGCAGGTCGCGGAGCCAAGTGGGCTGATGGCGACGCGCGAGTTTGTCGTACACCCCGGCTCCGTCGTCGTGCTGCCGGTATTGCCCGACGGTCGGCTCGTGCTGATCCGCCAATATCGCCACGCCGCGGGACAATATTTGTGGGAGCTCGTCGCCGGGCACAAGGATCCGGGTGAGAGTTTCGTCAAGGGCGCGCACCGCGAACTGGAAGAAGAGACGGGCTACACAGCGAAGCGCATCCGAAAGCTCCTCGAGGTCTTCCCTTCCCCCGGCTTGCTCGGCGAGAAGATGGAAATCTTCGTTGCCCAGGGCTTGATCAAAGGCAAGCCGAGGCCCGAAGACGACGAAAAAATCACGCAGCGAATTTTCACGTTGAGCGAGGCGAAAAACTGGATTCGGTCGGGCAAGATTCGGGATTCGAAGACCGTCGCGGGCGTTCTGTACTACTCAGCGTTCGTCGCATCGAAGAGGTAGCACACATGGAGAACAAAGAGGTTGCCAAGATTCTGCGCGATACGGCGCAACTGCTCGAAATCGACGGCGCCATGATCGGCCGCTACCGCAGCTACGAAAAAGTGGCCGAGCTGCTCGAAAGCATTCCGGAGCGCATCGAGGAGATCGCCAAGGACGAGAAGAAGCTGACGGACTTGCCCGGCATCGGCGAAGGCATGGCCGAACACATCCACGAGATCCTCAAGACCGGCGACTACTCGCTGCGAAAAAGGCTGCTGAAGAAATATCCGCCCACGATTCTCGATCTGCTGGAGGTCCACTCGCTCGGCCCGAAGAAGGTCGCGTTCCTCTGGAGCCATTTCAAGGTCGCTACGGTCGAAGGAGTCGAGAAGCTGGCGCGCGAAGGAAAACTGCGCGATCTGCCCGGCTTCGGGGAGAAAAGCGAGCAGAATATTTTGAAAGCGGCGGAACAGTTCAAGCATCTTTCCGGTTCGGGCCGCGTCCGGCTGGATGTAGCGACCGACGAAGCCCAGAAGCTCGCCGCGTACATTGCCGAGGCCGGCGAGGCGGTCGAATCCGTGACGCCTGCGGGATCGTTGCGTCGCTGCAAGGAAACCATCGGAGACATCGACTTGCTCGTCACGATGCGGCCGGGCCGCGACAAGCAAAAGGACGTGGACGGCGTCGCCGCACATATTTTGAAGTATCCGGAGATCAAGCAGGAGCTTGCGCACGGAGAAAACAAAGTCAGCGTCCTGCTCGATAGCGGCATCCAGGTGGACGTGCGTTTGCTCGAAAAGAAGAGCTTCGGCGCGGCGCTGATGTACTTCACCGGATCGAAGGAGCACAACGTCGCGTTGCGCGGCCGCGCCAATACAATGGGCTGGACGCTCAACGAGTACGCGCTGACGACGCTCAAGGGCGGCAAAGTGGTCGCCGGCAAGACCGAGGAGGAAATCTATTCCAAGCTCAAGGTCGATTTCATCGAGCCGGAATTGCGCGAAAACACCGGCGAAATCGAGGCCGCGGAACATCACAAGCTGCCCAAGCTCGTGAAGCTTTCAGAAATCAAGGGCGACCTGCAGATGCATACGACGGCGTCCGACGGGCACAACTCGATCGAGGAAATGGGCGAAGCCGCGCGAGCGCTGGGCTACGAGTACATCGCCTTGACCGATCACTCGCAGGCGGTGACCGTCGCCAACGGCATGGACGAAAAGCGCACGCTCGAGCAGATTAAGAAAATTCGTGCGGCCCAGACGCGCGTCCACGGCATTCGTCTGCTCGCGGGAATCGAAGTCGATATCAAGAAAGACGGCTCGCTCGATCTGGACGATGAAGTGCTGGCGCAGCTCGACGTCGTGGTGGCCTCGATCCATTCCTACATGAACCTGGATCGCTCCGAGATGACCGAGCGGATGCTCGCGGCGATTGAAAATCCCTACACCCAGATCATCGCGCATCCAACCGGAAGGCTTGTCCTGCGGCGCGATCCCTTCGATTACGACATGGAGAAGATTCTCGACGCCGCGGCAAAGCAGGGTGTCGCGATGGAATGCAACGCCGCACCCGAGCGTCTCGATCTAAGCGATGTCCATCTGCGGAAAGCGAAGCAGCACGGCGTGAAGATCGTGATTTCGACTGACGCACACACGACGCACGCGCTCCAAGCCATGAAGTATGGCGTCGCGACGGCCCGGCGCGGATGGATCGAGAAGAAGGACGTGATCAATACTCTGCCGCTCGATCAGTTCCTCGCCGCGCTGAGGGCCAAGCCGCACGCTGCCCGTGCCCACGTGGCGAAAGCGCACGCCAAGCGCAAATCCGCCTAACCCGTGGCTTTGAGCGGCGGGTACTCAGACCCTTCGGTTCTTGCGAACAGGGCCCGGACGTCCTTCCGCATGAAGAGGCACAGCCCAGAAATTCCGACTACGGCCAGGAAGAGCGTAAACACGAACCACTGGCCAAGCTCGTTCAAGGCGGCGATTCGGTTGATGTCCTTGGGCATCGTGAGACTGCGAGCGAACGGCCCGGCGACCGAAGCGCAGAGCAGACTATTGAAGATCAGTATCGAGCGCCGCGCCCAGGGCCGCTTGCGTCGCAATCCGACTCCGGTGGCGACGCCCCAACTCGCCATTGCGCAGACTGCGGCCCAGTAGCCTATAAACCTTAGGTCCACCGTGCGGAAGTTCGCGGGATGCATCACAATGTCCATCACCGCAAAGAGCACAGCGGGACCACCCGAGAGCATCATGAGAGCGCTCAAGACGATCACGAGAACGCTGACTCGCTTGACTCGCTCGAAGGCATCTGGTTGACGCCCGAGACGGAAGCTCATGCATTTCAGATTACTAGGACGGAAGCACAGGAAGACAAAGATGTGGGCACAACGTTCTCAACGTGCACCCATTTTAGCGATAGCTGCTCTGCTGAAGGGTGCGACGCGATATCCTGGTCTTGGTCTGCGTGCCGCTATACGGAATGTGAGACGCTTTCGTCTTCGGCTGTCGCCGCGTGCATCGTCTTCGAAGTGAGCGACGGCGATTTTGCGCCGCGCCGCATGGCAACGATGCCGGTCCGCACCATCTCCATCAAGCCGTACGGAGCGAGAAGTTCCAAGAAACGATCGACTTTTTCCTCGCCGCCGGTCAACTCGAGCGTGACGGATTCCATGGCGAGGTCCAGCACGCGGGCCTTGAAAACTTCCGCGAGTTTCAGCACCTGCCCGCGCGTCTCCTGCGTGGCGCCGACTTTGACGAGCGCGAGATCGCGCAGCAGCGCGCCCTGCCCGGTAACGTCATCGACGAGCAGCACGTTCACGAGCTTGTAGATGTTCGCCACGATGCGGCGAGCCTGGTCGGTGTCCGCTTCCGTGCAAATCGTCATCCGCGAGACTTCGGGATTTTCGGTGCGCCCGACCGTCAGCGAGTCGATATTGAACGCGCGGCGGCGGAACAGCGAAACCACGCGTGAGAGAACACCGGGCTTGTTTTCGACGTAGACCACGAATGTATGGAGCATGGCGTCTCTATTCGTCCTCTGCTGTTTCGACAAGCGGGCTTGGCCGGCGGATCATATCGTGCAGCGCCGATCCGGCCGCGACCATCGGGTAAACAGTGTCTTCCTGCTCGACTTTGAAGTCGATGAGTACGGCCCCTTCGTGCGCCTGCGCCGCCTGCACCACCGGAATCACGTCGGCGCGGCGCTCGACCACGAACGAGCGGATTCCATAGGCAGACGCGAGCCGCGAAAAATCCGGATTCAGGAGAGGCGTGGCTTCATAGTTGCGCTCGTAGAAGAACTCCTGCCACTGGCGCACCATGCCGAGATAGCCGTTGTTGATAATGGCGATATTCACTTTCAGATTTTCCTGCACGATCGTCGCGAGTTCGGCCATGGTCATCTGGAAACCGCCATCGCCGACCACGACCCACACATCGGCATCCGGCCGCGCAACCTTGGCGCCAACGCCGGCCGGAAGCGCGAAGCCCATCGTCCCGAGGCCGCCGGAGGTGATGAGTGACCGCGGACGCTCATGCTTGTAGTACTGCGCCTCCCACATCTGATGCTGGCCCACATCAGTGACCACGATCGAGTCGCGGTCGCGCGTCTGGTGCCACAGATCGTTGATCACGTGCGCCGCGTAGAGATGGCCGTTGTCCAGCAAGTTCTGGATGTCGCGGACCGCCGTATCACCCTTGAGGTGCCCGATGTGCTCGATCCAATCGGTATGCGTCAGCGGCTCGATTCGGGCGTTCAGCTCCTGCACGATCTTGCGCAGATCGCCGACGAGCGCCACGTCGACCTTTACGTTCTTGTTGATTTCTGCCGGGTCGATGTCGATGTGAATCTTCTTCGCGTTGGGGGCGTAGTTCTTCAGGTTGCCGGTGACACGATCGTCAAAGCGCATGCCGAAGGCCAGCAGCAGATCCGCTTCCTGGATCGTTTTGTTGACCCAGGCCTCGCCGTGCATGCCCATCATGCCCATGTTGAGGACGTGCGAGGCAGGCAGGTGACCGAGACCGAGCAACGTCATCGCCACGGGGATGCATGTGCGCTCGGCGAAGGTTTGCACTTCCTTCTCCGCGCCCGAAACGGAAATTCCGTGGCCCGCCAGAATCACGGGCCGCTTGGCCGCGCGAATCAGCGCCAGCGCACGCTCGTATTCATCCTTTGCCGGCGAAAGATCAGGCCGGTAACCGCGCATCTTTGGAGCAGCACCTTCGAAATCGAACTCGCACGATCCTTGCTGCGCGTCTTTGGTGATGTCAATCAGGACGGGGCCGGGGCGTCCCGACTTGGCCACATACATCGCTTCGCGTATCGCAGGAGCGATTTCCCCGGGATGCGTCACAAGATAGTTGTGCTTCGTGATGGGAAGGGTGACGCCGGTAATGTCCGTCTCTTGAAACGCATCGGAGCCGAGGAGTTTGCTGCCAACTTGGCCGGTGATGCAGACGATGGGCGAGGAGTCCATCATGGCCGTGGCGATGCCCGTGACCATGTTCGTCGCGCCGGGGCCGGATGTGGCCACAGCGACGCCGACTTCGCCCGTCGCGCGCGCGTAGCCGTCCGCCATGTGCGTCGCGCCCTGCTCGTGACGCACCAGGATGTGGCGGATCGAGCTGTGCCGGAGCGCGTCGTACGCCGGCAAGATCGCGCCGCCTGGATAGCCGAATACGGTCTTCACGCCCTCGCGCTCAAGACATTCCCAAAGAATCCTGGCGCCGGTCATAACCTTCTCTTGACTGCCCATCGTCGTCTCCCCCTCAGTGTCCATAAACAACAAAACCCACCTTGCCAGCGTCTCTGGCGGGTGGGTTTCTTGAGCTTTTCAGATTTCCTCTTGCCTCAGCTCAGTCATGCCCTCCGGGCAGAGACGCGCGCTCGAGTCGTACTACTACGCTGCTAAGTTGAAGTCGAATCGAGCTCGCCAAGTTCATCACGTCGCCGCGTCCTAAAGGGCCGCGCCCACGTTTTTGCAAGGGCGCTGCTAACAGTTACGGTAACCTTCTCCGTCAGCGTCTGTCAAGCGACTCTTTGCGTGCGGCGCACCATTGCGACGCAACAAGATAGGGATGTAATGCCTATCCGCCGCCGTCAGGATGCGCCATCTCCGGCGGAAGGAATCTTCTCCGTCTGTGCCCACGGAATCGCACGCATGTGAAGCGCGGACACGTATGGCGGCCAGTCGGCGTTTTCTTAGTTCTTTCAAATCACCGCGATGCCGTCATCAAGAAGTGGCACGCCCCTTGCACGGTTGAATGTGGCAGGGCCGAGGCACGCAATGGTGGCTTACCTGATGATGGGAGTATTGGCGGTGCTGGCGTTTCTCTGCCTGTCTGACGGCATTCCTGCCTTCGCGCGCCGCGAATCGGGTTCCGACCCGTCCAGCAAGCGGCGCTGACATTTGTTGCTCGCACACCTGAACCCGGAGCCCGCCGCGGGCACTCTCGCGATTACGACGGGCTAAAAACGATAGTACCCACGTCCTATAGGTGCCGCCGGAGCCCACCGATACAGTGGACGTGGACGCGGGTGTTCGACGGAGGAGTGGAATGGCAGTAGGCGCATGGCCGAGACTCAAGTCTGCGGAAGAGCCTCCAAAGAAGGCTTCCGAGGACGCACGGCGCAGGAAGCGACTCAAAGTTTCTCTGCCCGTGCACCTGCGCCCGTTCGACCCTCGCTTCACAGAGATTGAGGACGTCGGTCAGGTGGTTGATTTCACTCGGGATGGGTTGTACTTCGTCACATGCATGCCCCACTACTTCGTTGGCATGCGCCTGATCGTGACGTTTCCTTACGGGGACAACGTCGCGGCGCACCGCAAGTTCCTCGGCACGGTCGTGCGCCTTGAGCATCGCGAAGACGATAGACGCGGGATCGCTCTGCGATTCCTGCTGTAGGCGTTTTGTAGGCTGCTGCGGGCGTCTTTCCGGGACGTAATTGGCCTTTGAGCAAGCGACACCCGGATTCACCTTGTCAGTATTCTCGTCCCGCGGGGACAATAACTTGAACGCGGCGCTAGGGCCCTCTTCCCAGCGCCTAAGAATCCACCAGGGCGGTTTGAAAGGCAGGTAGCAATGTCTGCGTACGATCATGGCTCGAAGAAAAACGCGCGTGAAGAAGCGGGTGGCAAGTCCACCGCCGCCGCCGACCGGCGCAATGCCGATCGGCACACCTTCACGGCGTCAGCCGAAGTGATCGAGCTGAGTTCGGGCGCGCGCTTTTCGACGCGCACCACCGATCTGGGCCCCGGCGGTTGCTTCGTCGACACGATGCTTCCGTTCCCAGTCGGCGCCAAAGTGCGAGTGAGCGTCCGGAAAGACAAGACAAACCTCGAGACCGGCGGGGTAGTCGTCTACTCTCAGACTGGCCTCGGCATGGGGATTGCGTTCGATAGCATGGAGCCCCGCCAGCGACAAGCGCTCGACACCTGGCTCGCCGAATTGACAGGCAGCAGACAAGCAGTGCCCCTACCGGCGCTGCGCGGCTTGGAGAAGGCTGTCCTCGGTACCCGGACGGAAGTTCCGCCGGCGGTCACGCGACTCGTGCAGCTGATGATCTCTAAAGGGATCATTACCGAAGCCGAGGGTGCGTCCGTCCTCTACGACCCTGTCCTATAGTCGTCAGCCGCGCTAATTCACTGATCCGAAATGGGGTTATAGAACCCCGCCATACCAGGACTGCACCGCCGGGCCCGCCGTGCATCTATTTCCCACCCAAGGAAGATTTTCCCCGATCTGTGTCATTTGTGCGCGGTGCCAATGCCATTAAGTCCCACAAAATCAATGAGCTGATTGCAGAGGCGCATGGCAGGGGTCGTGCAACACAGGACGCTTCAAGAGGGGGAGCTATGGGTGAACGGAGAAAAGCGCGGAGGTACGAGGTTTATTTGCCAGTGCAGGTTTCGCTGTCCCGCAAGCGTCCCGCAGAATACTACACGGCCCAGCTTCGAGACATTTCCAGAACAGGAATCTACTTCCATTCGGACGTGGCTCTTCAGCCCGGAGCCGGTATGGAACTGACTTTTGCGCTGCCCACCGACAAGGACCGCGGCACGTCGGTCCTCGTGCGGGCAAGTGCGAAAGCCCTTAGGATAGCGGAAATTCCCGGAGAACCAACACCCGTCTACGGCATAGCAGCTACGATCGACCGGATCGACTTTGTCCGTCCCGTCGCCACGAACGCGGCTGCCTGACGGCGTCGCGCCCGTCCCTTCCCGCTGCATCGAAGAGCATCCTGCTGCGTGCTCCACCTCTGGAGCCTGTGCGTCGAAGAGTTTCCGTCCGCCGGTATCTGTCCCATACAATAATCCCGCAGGCTTGCGTTGCCTTCATGAGCGACTATTCGTGTTCAAGCCGCATTGTGCACATCGAGATTGCCATTCTGCGCGCGCTTTGTTCCCGCACCGCAACTGAATCCGCGCGCCGGTCCGCTCTCCGTGACCTTGCGGGGTACCGCTGGCTCGAAGCGGATCACGCTGTAATCTACGAGGCGATCGTCAGGGCTGGGGTTCGTGGCGCGAACTGGCGAGAGGACTTGCCCGCGCGAACCACACGCATGGGATTCCCCGATCTCGATTGGACGATCTATCTCGAGCCCAAACGAGGAAACGAGCAGCCTCTCGAAAAGCTGGTCAGGAAACTCAAGGCAGCCGCGCGGAGCTAGGCGCGGTATCGATCGAAAGAAGCACACGCAGCAACCGCCCTGGCCACTCTCATTTCTCTTGCGCGGCCAGCTCAAAATCGATGTATTGCGACAGGGTCGTCACATCGCCGCCGATCATCGGGCGGCCGTTGATATAGATCGTGGGCGTGCTGTTGATGCCGAGCGCGACACCTTCCGCGTGACTCGCATCGATCGCTTTCTGCGTGTCCGGTGAGGAGAGGCATCCCTTGAACGTATCCGTGTTGAGTCCGGCTGCGGTGGCGTATTCGACGAGCTTGTCCCAGACGTTTTCGGGTGAAATTACGTCCTGGTTCTCGAAAATCGAATCGTGAACCTTCCAGAACGCCGGGGGCGATTGTTCAAAAGCGCAGTGTGCGCCCATCGCCGCGGTATTGGCCCAGGGATGAATCTGTGTCAGCGGAAAATCCTTGTAGACGAACCGCACTTGAGGGTATTGCGCTTCGACCACCTTTAGCGCCTCCCAGAGCTCCCGGCAATGCGGGCACTGGAAATCGGCGAACTCCACGATCGTGACAGGCGCGTCGGCAGGACCTTTTGCAGGGCTCCCATCGATGTGAATTTTCGCCCGGTTCGCGGCAAAGGGGTCGGAGGACATATCGAAAATCTCGCCCCGAAGGAGCGTCTTGCCGTCCTTGCTGACGTACACCTCGCCGGTCTCTTTTTGGTCGTTCAGAGTCACTTCGATGGGCACGGTATAGAAGTCCGACGCGGCGGACGGGCCGAACGGCCCGAGAACCACTTTGATGTTCGGGCCCCAGCCGAAAAGATGGCGAACAAAGGTTTCGGTCGATTTGATCAGGCGTTCCTGCTCCGGTGATGCAGCCGGTCGCACGGGCGCGGGAGAGGGGTCGGCCGGCTTGGACTGCTGCCCCAAACAGGGCAACGCCGAAAGAAGCGCCGCGAGTGCAGTAGGCAGCACCGTCTTGCTAAGCATGGAAATCGGTCCCCCAAATGAACCGCTTCGAAATCTATCGAAAAAGCAGCATAAAGAAAAACGGCGGGAAGAGCAAAAGAGAAACAAGCGGCTCTGGTTGGAAGATGATTCGACGGGGTGTTGTTCGAGCACCAGCTCTCAGGCGGCAGCCACCTTGTTTGTGAGCCAGTCTCCTGACTCGCGCGTCGTGAGCGAGCCTCCCAAATCTCTGGTGGTTTTGCCCTCACGTATGGCGGCGCGCACTGCGTCTTCGATGATCTGCGCCTCAGCCATCCAGCCCAGGTAGTCGCACATCATCCCGGCGGCCAGCACGGCGCCCATCGGATTCGCGACGCCCTTTCCGGCGATGTCCGGGGCCGAGCCATGCACCGGCTCGAAGAGCGACACTCGGCCCGGATGAATATTCCCAGAGGGCGTTAACCCAAGCCCGCCGATCAAGCCTGCGCCGAGATCGCTCGCGATGTCGCCGAAGAGATTGCAGGTGACGATCACCTCGAACTGCGAGGGATCGCGTACCATCTGCATCAGCAGGTTGTCGATGTACATGTGGCTCGCTTCGATCTCCGGAAATTCGCGGCGCACTTCTCTGAAAACGCGCTGCCAGAGATCGTGGCCGTAGGCGAGCGCATTGGACTTGTCGCTCATGCAGACGCGCCGGCGTCCCTGGCGCCGCGCAAATTCGAACGCGTAGCGGATGATCCGCTCGACTCCCTTGCGCGTGTTGATATCTTCCTGAGTGGCGATTTCGTCCGCGGTACCCTTCTTGAGAAACCCGCCCACTCCGGCGTAAAGCCCTTCCGTGTTTTCGCGAATCACCCAGAAATTGATGTCTTTCGGCATTCGAGCCTTGAGCGGCGTGAGGCGCTCATCGAAGAGAACGCACGGACGCGCGTTGACGTAGAGATCGAGCTTCAAGCGCAGGCCGATGAGAATATCGGCACCATGCTGATTCGAAGGCACTCTTGGATCGCCCAATGCGCCCAGCAGAATCGCATCGAAGTCCCGCCGGAACATCTCGACGGCATCGTGTGGGAGCGTGGTACCGTCGCGCAAATATCGATCGGCGCCCCAATCGAACTCGGTGAGTGCCAGTTCCCGACTTCCTCTCGCAGCCGCCATCTTCAACACCTTAACTGCCTCGGGAATCACCTCCTTGCCGATGCCGTCGCCCGGGACGACGGCGATGCGTTTACGTGAGGGCAAATTCGTTTCCGCCATTCCGCCGCGGAACGTAGCATGCGACCCAGGCAGTGTCAACGCGGGTTCATGTCGCCACAACTGCGACGAAGCGGCAGAGTGGACTCCTACGTGCTGCATGCAGTTGCTAGAACTGCACGAGGGTTCGCTTGCGTTTGGCGCCCGAGTGGCCGTACCGTGAATTCAGACGCGTTCGACTGCTTCGATACCCCTTCCGGAACGCAGGCGCGCCCGGCTCCAATTGCGGGAACCGATGTCAGTGCCGGGATACGCCACAGAGAACATCCAGTCAACGGAGGGGTGTGAGTTGCCAGTCGCGGAAAAATCGTCAGGCTTCTCTGAACTCGTCGTCGGCGAGGCTGTACTCATCCAGAGGTTATTGCTTCCGCGCGAGCCGCTTCGGGGACCCAATCTCGAAGTCACCTATCTGATGCGGACGTTCAGCGAGGTCGGAGGCGATTTTCTGGATTACTTTCTACTGTCCGACGGAAAGCTCGGAATCTACATGGGCGACGTAGTCGGCAAGGGCCTGCCCGCCGCAATGTACGCGGCTCTCGCCGCCGGTGGACTGCGCGCCATTCACAAAACAGGGCAGGAACCCGCTGCCGTATTGAAGCTCTTTAATAGGCGCTTGCGCGTGCGGCCGATTCCGGGCCGTTATTGTGCCACGCAGTACGCGGTGTTCGATCCTGTCACACTCGATCTGCGAATGGCCAACGCCGGCCTGCCGTTTCCCCTACACCTCTCGGCGAGCGGCTGCTGCACGATCGGTGACGGCGGACTGCCATCGGGGCTGTTCGATTCTGCCGACTACGAACAGTACACTATTCGTTTGTCGCCGGGCGATGCCGTCCTTTTCGCGACGGACGGCCTGCCGGAAGCCAGAAACGGGGACGGCGAGCCGCTCGACATGCCGCGTCTCATCGATCTCTGCGCGATGCTCGACTACAGCTCCGCGGATGTTTTCCTACGCACTGTCTTCGACTCGATCGAAGAGTTCACGGGCGGCAATCCGAGCGACGACATGACTGCGGCCATCCTCAAAGTGCCGGACGGCGCGACTCCGCCGAAAGGCACCCGGTAGGAAAGGAGCTGTGGTGAAAGAATTCGGTCGCTGATTTCTTGCTGCGATTTGTAGAAAACCAACTGCTGGCTATGCCGCGACTGCTCTTGATTGATGACGACGATTCGGTGAGATTGCTTCTTCGGTCTCGTCTGCAATCGTCCTATGAAATTCTCGAAACTTCCGATCCCGAGGAAGGCATCGTACTCGCGCTCCAGCACAAGCCGGACGCGATTCTTCTCGATCTGATGATGCCGCGCTACTCGGGGTTTGAACTCTGCCAAACGCTCTCTTCGATGAGTTTTACGCAGCGAATCCCTATCTTCATTGTTTCCGGAGAATCCGCCCAGCGCTGTCAGGACTTCTGCAGAAACCTGGGCGCCAAGGGCTTCTTTCAAAAGCCGGTCGATTTCGCCGTGCTTAGGCAGGAATTGCAAACCGTGATCGGCGGCAATCACGACCCGAGGCGGCCCGAACCCCGCGTCCGTTTCCGCACGCCGCTGAAACTTGCCGGCATCGACGCCAAGGGGTCGCGGGTAGATCTCTTGACGGTCACTGAAAATGTGACCGCGAACGGCTTCTTGTGCGGATGCCAGGCCGAAGTCCGGGAAGGCACCGTGCTGGAAGTGTACTTGGCAGACGACGGACAACCGTATGTCGGCAAAGCGCGAGTCACTCGCGTGGAGTCGCCAGGCACGCGCACGCAAACCTGCGACTTCCGATTCCTCGAAGCGCCCCGCGACTGGGTACTGCCCTGAGCAACGCTAGACGGCCACTGAATGCCTTTTGCTCGACGCCTCCTCGTCGCCGGCTTTGCGCGCAGCGCGCAGGACGAGGACTGGGCACGTCGCCATTTTCACCACTTTTTCCGCTACCGATCCGAAAGCGAGCTTGTGCCAGCCCGTCATTCCGTGCGTCGCGATCACGATCATGTCCACGCCATTGTGCTCGGCGCTTCGCAGGATTTCCATGCCCACTTCGTTTGCGATCTCGACTTCCGCCCGCGCGCGGATTCCGTTGTCTGTGAGGTCTTGCACGAGTTCGCCAAGCCGCTGCTCGGCCTCTTTATGCAGCGCGGCTTCGTATTCCGCTTCGTGAAAGAACTCCCTCGCAGAAGGCAGCCTCGGAATCGCCGGCACGGCGTGGATGAGGAGCAATTCCGAGCCGAACGCCTTGGCCATCTCCGCTGCCGTCTTGAGCGCTTCCTGCGAGTGCTCGCTGAAATCGATTGGAGCAAGAATCACTTTGGGTGGAAACATGCGATCTCCTTCTTGGCGGCACTATGCCTCGAGTTCGCAAGCCCTATTTCCAGATCGAACGGAACCCCCAGAAGAGCAGTGCCGAGAGGCAAATCGACGCCGGCAGCGTCAGAACCCACGCCATCGCCAGATTTCTCACGGTTCCCCATTGCAGCCCCGACTTGTTGGCGGACATCGTACCGGCGACACCCGATGAAAGCACGTGCGTCGTACTGACGGGCAATCCAAACCAGTCTGCAGCCCCGATAGTGGCCATCGCCGTGATCTCGGCCGCCGCTCCCTGCCCGTATGTCAGATGGTCTTTCCCAATCTTTTCGCCTACGGTCACCACGATCCGCTTCCACCCGATCATCGTCCCCAGTCCGAGCGCCAGCGCCACAGCCACCTTCACCCATCCGGGGATGAACTTGGTCGCGTTGTCGACGTGCTTCTTGTAATTCTTCAGGATTTCGGCGTCCGCCGTCGAGAATTTCGGGCTCCCTGATTTTTGCATCAGGCGCAGCGCCTCGCTGACCACATACATGTCGTTGCGGAAGTTGCGGACCTTGTCTTGCGGCACCGATTTCAGCTCTTTGTAAATCGCCATCTCCGTGCCGATTCCGTTCACCAGTTGCCGCAATGCCAGCATTGTGTTGGGCGTGAACTCACGCGTGCGAATGTAGTTCGTGACTTCATCTCGCGGGTCGCCGATCACGGCGCCCGGAGCGATGTAATGGGTCAGCATGTCAGCCGTTTGCGACGAAACGGCTACGAAATCCGCCGTTTGCTGAGTGCTGACCGCGTGATTCACGGCGTATGCGGTCGGCACCGTGCCGATCAGAATCAGCATGATAAGTCCCATGCCTTTTTGCCCGTCGTTCGATCCGTGCGCGAAACTCACGCCCGTGCATGTGAGAATCAGCAGGGCGCGCGTCCAAAACGGCGGCGGTTCGGTTCCGGTCGGCGCGACGTAGAGCTGCTTGTTCGTAATCACAGCCTTAGCCAGCAAGAGCAGCAGTGCCGCGACCGCAAAACCCACCATTGGCGAAAGCAGCAGCGACTTTCCGATGTTTGTTGCTTGCGCCCAGTCGACTCCGCTGGTGCCAGTCTTCACCGACATCAACTGGTTCGCGATTCCCACGCCGATAATCGATCCGATCAGCGTATGCGAGCTGGAGGCGGGCAGCCCGAAATACCAAGTCCCCAAGTTCCAGATGATTGCGGCGACCAACAGGGCGTACACCATCGCGAAGCCTGCGCCGCTCCCCACCTGCAGGATCAGTTCCACCGGCAGCAGCGACACAATTCCGAACGCCACCGCGCCAGTCGAAACCAGCACGCCAATGAAGTTCCAGACGCCTGACCACACGACCGCGACGTGCGGTTCGAGCGAGTGTGTGTAGATTACGGTGGCCACGGCGTTCGCCGTGTCGTGGAAACCGTTCACGAATTCAAATCCCAGCGCCACCAGCAGCGCGACTCCGAGCAACACAAAGGGGAGCACGCTCGTGGCATGGATTGCCGACAAATCCGAAATCAGGTGCGCCGACGCATATATGAACCCGATGACCAGCGCCACCGAGAATATCGCCACGCCGATCTTGCCTGGCCGCGATACGATTTTTGACTCAAGTACGCTTGTAGTCGTCGCCATCGCCCGTCTCCCCTTGCCGCTGTGAACGGCTGCGGGGCCTGACGCTACCGGGCCGCTGTTACTGGAGTGTGACAGTTGTGTAAACGCTTCATTTGAGCCCCGCCCTATCGCGCATATTGGGTACCCGCAAGCGTTTGGTGTAGAATTCCGGCCAAAACACGGATGCTGGACCCCGCCAAGAACGAGCTCTTGACCCAAGTCGGCCGCAGCACGCCGATGGGCGAATTGCTCCGCCGCTACTGGATGCCCATCGCGGCCGTGAGCGAATTCGACAATGAGAGTGTGAAACCTGTTCGACTGATGGGTGAGGATCTCACGCTCTACAAGGACATGAACGGGACCTTTGGCCTGGTCGACCGGCATTGCCCGCATCGCAGTGCCGACATGTCCTATGGATTCGTCGAACAGTGCGGCCTGCGCTGCAACTATCACGGCTGGCTCTTCGATCAAGACGGCCGCTGCATCGAGCAGCCCTACGAAGACGTAGCTCACCCCGAAGCGCATTTTCGCGACAAAGTTCGAATCAAGGCCTATCTCGTCGAGGCGCATGCAGGGTTGATCTGGGCCTATCTCGGACCGCAGCCCGCGCCGCTCGTGCCAAACTGGGAGCCGTTCACCTGGAAGAACGGTTTCGTACAGATCGTCTTCGCCGACGTTCCGTGCAACTGGTTTCAGTGCCAGGAAAACTCGGTCGATCCGCTGCACTTCGAGTGGATGCACATGAACTGGAGCGTGCGGCTGAAAGACCAGGGCGGCCCATACTCACCGCGGCATCTGAAGCTCGCGTTTGACGATTTCGACTACGGTATCGTCTACCGCCGGATTCGCGAGGGCATGAGCGAAGAGGACCCACTCTGGAAAGTCGGGCGCGTTTGCCTCTGGCCCAACGCGCTTTTCACCGGGGACCACTTTGAGTGGCGCGTTCCCATCGACGACGAAAACACTCTCAGCGTAACCTGGTGTTTCACGCGCGTGCCTAAGGAGCGCGAGCCTTATGTGCAGGAACGGATTCCCGGCTGGCGCGGGCCGGTGCGCGATTCCGAAACCGGCCGCTGGATTTCGAGCCACGTCATGAACCAGGATTTTATCGCTTGGATCGGACAGGGCGCTATCACCGACCGCACGCGGGAACATCTCGGCACGAGCGACGCCGGCATCATCATGCTGCGCCAGCAGTTCTTGAAAGATATCGAAGCTATTTCGCAGGGCAAGGATCCCAAGGCGACGATCCGCGATCCCGAAACCAATCGCTGCGTCGCCCTGCCCATCGCGGACCGGAAGCGCCTGGTGGAAGGCGTCTCCGCAGAAGAAACGGCGCGTGGCCCGCTTGGATCCGCCCGTCTCGCAACGGATTACATTTTTCAGGCCGGACAGCCTCCCGAGGTTCGCAAAGCCTACGCCGCCGCGATGGGCATTCGTGAGTGATTCGCGGTCTCCCGTCGGGCCCGGCGCCGAGCTAGTCCGCTCGACGCGCTCGCCCCGATTCGATTGACCATTAGGGAAACAGGTATATACTTCCGCCGGGCTGAGCTACCCGTGAGGGGAGCCGCCTACGGGGTGGGTCAGAACTCATTTGGCGCGCGGCGGCCCGCCGCTCGAATCAAACAAAATCCAAGCCGAATCTGAGGAGGCAGCAAATGAAGAAGTTTCTCGCGGTTGCCGGTCTGGCAGCCATCATGTCGATGCCGGCGGTTGCGGCGACGAGCACCTGGAATCTCGATCCGTTCCACACCAACGCGCAGTTCTTCGTCAAGCACCTCGGGATCTCCACGGTCCAGGGCGATTTCACCAAGGTCACCGGCAGCGTCACGCTCGACGATCAGGACGTCACCAAATCGACCGTCAGCGTGACGATCGACGTCAGCTCGATTGACACGCGCGTTTCGCGCCGCGACGATGACCTCAAGAGCGAGCACTTTCTCAACGTTGCGCAGTTCCCCAATATCACGTTTCAGTCGACCAAGGTCGCGAAGTCAGGCGATAACACGCTGAAAGTAACGGGCAATCTCACGATTCGCGGCGTCACCAAAGAAGTCACCCTGGATGTGACGGGCCCGACCGCACCGATCAGCGCGATGGGCAGCCAGCGGCGCGGGTTTTCGGCTACGACAAAGATCAACCGCCAGGATTATGGTGTGAGCGCCGATCCGGGCATGGTTGGGGATGACCTCACGATCCTAATCGACGGCGAAATGACGCTACCCCCGCCGCCCAAGCCGTAAGCGGCCGCGTTCCTCAACTTAGTTGTGTGATATCCAAGGCGGCGTTGCTCGCAGCGCCGCCTTTTTCTTTGCCACGAGACCCGTCAACCCGAAACGCGCTCGGCCAGATACACGCCCAGCAGGACGAGTAACGCGCTGATCACCAGTCGCGGCGTCGGGCGCTCTCCGAGCAGCGGAATCGACAGCAGCACTACCACGACGGGCTGGAAATAATTGATCGCCACGACGCGCGATGCCTCCATGTGGCGCAGGAGCCAGTAGAACAACAAATAGCCCGCCACGGCGCTGAGCGACGCCATGTACAACAGTCCCGCCCAGCCCACCCAGCCCACGCCCCTCCAATCGAGCCGAATTCCCTGCCTCACCGCGAGCGGCATCATGACGATTGCCGCCGCTGCGGCATTGAACGCGTTCATCGAAACAGTGTCGTACGCGCGCGCCACCCTTTTCCCGAAGATTGTGTATGCCGAGAAGCCGAGAACCCCGGCGAGAGAGATCAGATCGCCGGTCAGCAGAGGCGAGTGCGTTGGCCAGCCGTGCTCGGTTTCGAGCATCACCACTCCGGCGAAACAAATCGCCATGCCGAACACCTTTGCTATCGTCAGCTTCTCGAGCCTCAAAGCGCTCGCGACGAGCAAGACAATGATCGGCGCCGAAGCGATGATGATGACGGAATGATCGGATGTGGTCCGACTCAGGCCCACGATGAAGCAGCCCTGGTTCACCACGTAGCCGAAGAATCCGAGATAGACGAATGTCCAGATGTCGCGCGCCCGCAGGGGCATGCGCTGGCGCTGCGCGAAATAGATGGCAAGAAGCATCGCCGCGACTAACTCGGCCCGCAGGGCGGCAAGCGTCAGGCCGTCGATGTGCTGGAGCGTGATTTTGCCGACGATGTAGTTCACCGACCAGACGAGCAAGACAGCGCCGAGCCCGAGCGCAAGGGCGAGCGAACTCGGACGTTGCAGAGCGGCGTGCGAGCGTGACGTAGCGTCCGTTGTGGAAGTGCTGGCCGGAGAGGTCAAGACTATTCGAGGACCTCGCGGCGCCTGGTGAGCGATTCGATCCGGTCCCGCCGTGGGGAGTAGCCGATCCCCGGCGCCGAAGGAACGCGAATCGTGCCCTGCTTCGACACCTCGACCTCCGGTTCGATGATGTCCTCGGCCCAGTAGCGGCGGCTCGCCGAGACATCTCCCGGCAGCGAGAAGTTGGGAAGCGACGACATCGCGATGTTGTGCGCCCGCCCGATTCCGGATTCGAGCATTCCGCCGCACCAGACCGGAATCGACCTCTGCTGGCACAAATCGTGCATCCGCCGCGCCGCCGTGTGGCCGCCCACGCGACCGAGCTTGATGTTGATGATGCGGCACGCTCCGGTTTCGATCGCAGCGCGGGCGTGCTCCACGTCGTGAATGCACTCGTCCAGGCAAATTGGCGTTTCGATCTGACGCTGCAATTGCGCGTGCGAGTAGATGTCGTCCCAGCCGAGCGGTTGCTCGATCATCATCAGGTGAAACGCGTCCAGCTGCTTCAGTAGCGGAGCGTCCTCGAGACTGTATGCCGAGTTCGCATCGACCATCAGCCGGACACGTGGAAATCGCTCGCGCAACGCGCGAACCGGCTGCAGATCGAATCCCGGCTTGATTTTGATCTTGATCCGCTGGTAACCCGCAGCCAGCGCTTCTTCGACCTTGGCGACTAGCCCCGCCATCGTTGGCTGGATGCCGATCGACACGCCGCAGGGAATTTCATTGCGCGCACCGCCGAGCAGCTTCGCGAGCGGCACATTTTTCTGCTTCGCTTCCGCGTCCCAGATCGCGGTTTCGAGCGCGGCCTTCGCCATGTTGTGCCCGCGCACAGGCGCAAACAAACTCCACACGTCTGCCGCAGCAATTTCCTTCCCGCGCATGATCGGCCAGAGGTAGTCGCGCAGGACCAGCCACGCGGTCTCGACCGTTTCATAGGAATAATACGGGTTTTCTCCGGCAGTCGATTCTCCCCAGCCGACCACGCCATCCGCCTCAATTTCGGCGAGCAGGATACGCCGCAGATCCGATGTGCCGAAGCTTGTCTGAAATGGTGACAGGAGCTGCAGATGAATTTCCCGGAGCGTCACCCTTCGGATTCGCATCTTGTTCTTTAGCCTTCCGCCATCTCGGGCAGACGCAGCCCTGCGATCGCGTTCTTCGGCTCGAGGACGTAGTCCACTTCGGCATCACGCGATTCGATCGCGGTCGCCACGTAACCTTCCGCGAAGAGCTTCACAAACTGCTCGCGTGCTGCCGCCTGAAGGCGCAATGCTGTCTCACGGTCAGTTCCTCGAATATCGTCCATGTTGGCGGGGAGCGAGATCCGCAGCGCGGAACCTTTCGCCGCGGATAGATTATCCGCGAGAATCGACTTCACCCGCTCGGAGTTGAGCCACCACTCCGCAACCAGCCGGTCGGTTGGCAAGCCTGCGTGCAGCGGGCTTGCCGTGACGCCGTAGCAATTCGGAATGTAGCGTCGCGCCACTGCTCCTAGCCGGACAAAGTTGAAATGCGCATTCTTGAATTCGAGCGGATCGAAAGTCCACTCGATCCATTCGATGCCGCGCTTGATGGCATCCTGCCTTTGGTAGAGCTTCAGCCCTCTGCCGACTCCGCGATCTCGAAACTCGGGCAGCACGGCCGTCATGTGCGAATGCAGGAAGGGCTTTCCGTCCCTCAGGCCCGCGATCGACAGCGTGAACCCAATCATTCTCCCTTGATCGAAGGCGCCGATTACCTGACCGCCGGTATGGTGCGCCACCACGAAAATCGCCGAGGGAACCGCGATCTCCTCGCCCCACGTGACGTGCTCGAGCCGGACGCATTCGTCATATTCGAGGATGCCTGAGCAGTGGCGGATTTCGATTTGGTCCATAAGAGGCTGGGCGCCGGGAAACGAAAGTATACGAGAAAGCTGCGGTGGAACTCACCCGAAACGAGCAGAGATGGCGCCGCGAAACGTCCGCGCGACAACAGCTTCAGGCCGGCTTTGTCCCCGCAAAGAGCGCCAGTTCGCGCCACTTCCAATAGCAGTCCACATCTGCGAAGCCGATCTCCCGCAGCCAGCGCAATTGCGTTTCTAGATCGAGCAGCTTGTTGGATGGGTCCTCGTCGGGCCATCCAATCGCCTCAAGAAACTTCTCGTGGACGCGCGGCGTCGGCGACGCGACGTGCTCGAGATTGCAGAAGACACCCGCCGGCGCGACGATGCCGAAGATTTCTCGATAGAGCGACCGCTTCCGCTCGTGAACGAGATGATGAATCGCGAAACTCGAAATCACCGCGTCAAACTGCCCCAACGACGGGAGCTTATGATCGAAATCGTGTTGAACGACAGCCACAGTCTCATCGCCGCCGAATGCCGCCCGAAGCGCATCGAGCATCGTCGGTGAAAAATCGAGGCCCACGAACCGCGCGTGTGGACGGATCTTCTTGACCAGCGTCACAAGCCGTCCCGCGCCGGTGCCAAGATCGAGAATTCGAGGCGCGGCGGGAGGAATCAGTTCGAGCAGAGCCGCTTCGCCTTCCGTACGATGAGGGATGCTGTCGGCGCGGCGCAGATAATCGAGCGCGTGCGCTTCGGTGGACCAGAGGTTGACGCCGGGTGTTTCCGTCATGCTCGCTCTCTCGGTAGGATTAGGCGCTGCTTGCGCGCATAAGTCCAATTTGGAGTTGTTGCGCGGTATATAAGCGGGCCTTATGCAGCCGATTCTTCGGGACAGCGGACAGCTACGGTTGAGTCTTGGACCGGTCCCAAAGCTCTTCTTTGTGTTCGCGCGATAGGTCCGCGAAGCGGCTGCCCTTGCTGGCCGCAGCCATCTCCATCCGCTGAAACCGCTGCTTGAATTTCGCGTTCGCTTTCTTCAGCGCAATCTCGGGGTCAACGTGAAGAAAGCGCGCAATGTTCACGCACACGAATAGCAGATCGCCAATCTCTTCCTCGATTCGTTGCATTGCCTCGCTGGCTGCAGGGGCGCGGGTCGCTCCGAGCGCGGCAATTTCCTCTGAAAGCAGGGCCGTCAGCTCGCGTTTTTCTTCGTCGAGTTTGTCGAGGACGCCAGCCAGATTCTCCCAATCGAAGCCGACGTGCGACGCCCGGCGCGTGAGCTGGTACGCCTCGAGAACGGCAGGCAGCGATCGCGGCACGGTCGCAAGAACCGAGGGCTCAGCGGCTTCTCCGGCGCGCTCCTGCCGCTTGATCTCCTCCCAATTCTTCAGGACGGCGGCGGAGGTCTTGGCCGTCACTTCGCCAAACACGTGCGGATGGCGCCGGATCATCTTCGTGTAAACCGACTCGATCACGTCCGAAATGGTGAACTGCGCCGTCTCTTCCGCCAAAATCGAGTGAAAGATCACTTGAAGCAGCAGGTCGCCAAGCTCTGACGCAAACTTGTTCGCATCGCCGGATTCCATCGCGTCAAGAACCTCGTACGCCTCTTCGATCAGGAACTTGCGAAGCGATTCGTGCGTCTGTTCGCGATCCCAGGGGCAGCCATTTGGCCCGCGCAAGCGCGCTTGCAACGCTACAAGCTTGGCAAACCACTCGCCGGCGGCGCGGTCGCGCGGCGTCACCACGATCTTCGCAGTCGGCGCTTTTGGGGCTGCGCGGCGCGCCTTCTTGCCGACCTTCTTTGTACTTCTTGGCGTTTTCCTTCGACGCGTTGGCAAACCGAGTCCTCTCCAAGACGACACGCCAATGTACAGTGCCCAACAACGCGTCACAAGACCTGAATGCACCAATCAAAGCGGCGTACTGTGCTTAACCTGCGCTCTTGACGCCATTCCGGGCACAATCAGATACTTGCGCGTCGACTCGGGGTGGGATCAATCAGGAAACAAACCCTAGCGCCGGAGGAGTCTATGAAACTTCGAATCGCTCTGTCGGTTTGCTCAGTGGCAATCGCAACTTTAGCCCTTCTTCCGACCGTGGCGTTCGGCCAGAGATCCTGCGAAGGGCTCGCCAATCTTGCGCTGACTAACGCGACGATCTCTTCAGCCACGAGCATTGCCGCGGGCGGTTACAAGCCGCCGTCAGGGCCCGGACTGCCTGCACCGGACAAACCCTTACCGGCGTTTTGCCGCGTGGCCGGCATCGCCAAACCTACGAGCGATTCGGAGATCCGGTTCGAGGTGTGGATGCCGACATCCGACTGGAACGGCAAATTTGAGCAAGTGGGAAATGGAGGCTTCGCTGGAACGATTCCGCTGGCGGGGATGGCCGACCCACTCCTGCATGGCTATGCAACGGCAGCGACGGATGACGGTCACGTGAACGGACCCGATCAATCGTGGGCGATCGGACATCCGGAGAAAGTCATCGATTTCGGCTACCGGGCTGTGCACGAAACATCTGTGCAAGCCAAAGCGATTCTGCGCGCGTTCTACGGCAAAGACGCTACGCGATCATACTTCGTCGGCTGCTCGGAAGGCGGTCGAGAAGGGTTTACGGAAGCCCAACGCTACCCTGGCGATTTTCACGGGATCGTTGCGGGCGCCCCAGCGATCCACTGGAACCACCTCCAGTTCATGGGCGCTTGGGAAGCGCTCGCTCTGCTCGAGACGCCGGCCAGCTACATCCCATCGAAAAAATTGCCGGTACTCCAGAACGCTGCGATTGCTGCCTGCGACATGATCGACGGCGTGAAAGACGGAATCATCGAGAACCCGCAGCTGTGCCATTTCGACCCGGCGACGGTTCAATGCAAGGGCGACGATGCTCCGGACTGCTTGACGGCGCCTCAGGTAGAGGCGGCGAAGAAAATCTACGGCGGTGCCAAGAATCCCCGCACGGGGAAGATCATCGAGCCAGGACTCTCCCCGGGCGTGGAGGCCGTCCCGGCCAATTGGCCGGTTTGGATCACAGGAACGAGCGCGCCCCAACTGGGAATCGCCAGGCTATTCGCGAATTTCTTTTTCGCCGCTTTCGTGTTCGAAAATCCGAAATGGGATATGAAAACACTGAACTTCGATAGTGACGTGAAGCTGACAGACGACAAGCTCGGAGCCATCTTGAACTCGGATGATCCGAATCTGAAGGCATTCAAGGCGCGCGGCGGCAAGCTCATCCACTATCACGGCTGGGGAGACGCCGCAATTCCCCCGCAAGGAAGCGTCGACTATTTCGAGAGCGTCCAAAAGGCAATGGGCAAGACGGACGGCTTCTATCGCCTGTTCATGGTTCCGGCGATGTCGCACTGCGCGGGTGGACCCGGCGCAACGCTATTCGGGAATGCATTGGCGAGTGCCCTGCCGCAAGATGACGCCGACCATGATGTCGTCATGGCTCTCGACCGGTGGGTAGAGGGAGGAATCGCCCCGGACAAGATCATCGCCACCGGCTTCGTCGACAACAATCCGGGCAAGGGCGTCTCGATGACGCGGCCGCTTTGCCCCTATCCTCAGCAGGCGCATTACAAAGGCGCCGACGACACCAACGACGCCAGCAACTTTGTGTGCCAGGTCGCGGGGAAAAAGTCCAAAAAATAGGTCATGTGGGTCCCGGAGCCGCTCGCTTGTCGCGAATCGCCGCGAATGCTAAACTTTTGCTTCACGGAGTCATAGCGAAACTCCCGTCAAGCAGAGCGCAGGATTAGCAGAGCAATTTTGACCAACGAGGACTCTGAGGGTGGCCGATCCCAAGCATGAGGAAGGCTTCAAGGTAGTCGACCGGCGGCTCTTCACCGAAGAGGGTGAACTCCGCAAGGAAGCGGTCGAGCAGGAGCGCCGCGAAGAGGAAGCAGCGCGCAAGGGCACGTCTACGCCGCAAGCCAAAGGCCGCGCTTCCGAGAAGCAATCGACGGGTCCGGGGGTTGACCGCAAGCAGTCCGCGCCGGAAGCGCCCGCCGAGCCGATCCCGCCCTCGCGAAATTTTCAGATGCTCGTCGACTTTCTGACGCGAAACGCAGCCGCCATGATGGGCGGAATGGCTGACCCGCGCACCGGGCAGGCGTTTCTCGACCTGGAAGGTGCGCGCGAAATGATCGACATGCTCGACGAACTGCGCGACAAGACGCGTGGGAACCTCGCGAAGACCGACGACGACTTGCTCGTGGAGGTCCTTGGAAGCCTAAAACTAACGTACATGGAAGTTTCCCAGGCTGCCGCGGAAGCAATGGCCAAGAAGGCGGCGCAGAAGAAGTGACGATCCGTTCAGGGTCGCCATCCCGAGAAAGCCGCGCGACCTCGGCGTCTCTTTTCGGATCAAGACAAGTGGTCGAAAGCGCGGGACGCTCGCGAAGAAAAAGCTCCTCTGATTCATGCCGTTCCTCCAGTTAACAGTTCTCGGATCGGGCACATCCATGGGCGTGCCCACGCTGGGTTGCCATTGCGCGGTTTGTGAATCGACCGATCCGCGCGATCGGCGCACGCGTCCCTCCGTCTTGCTTTCGTACGGCGGACGCAACGTCGTAGTCGATACCAGCCCGGATTTCCGCTATCAGGCGATGCGCGCCCAGATCGACCGCCTCGATGCCGTGCTGTACACTCACGGGCATGCCGATCACATCCTGGGCCTGGACGATATTCGCCCTTACAATATCAAGCAAAAGGCTGTCGTGCCGATCTACGCGGCGCGAGACACACTGGGTATCCTGAAGCGTCAGTTTTCGTACATTTTTGAAGAGGGGCAGCCCGGCAGCATTTTGCCGCTGGTAGAGCTGCGGGAGATTGATGGGCCGTTCGATCTGTTCGGCGTGAAAGTCGTTCCGATTCCCGCAAGTCACGGAGTCCAGCCGGTGCTCGGCTTCCGCTTCGGCAATGCGGCCTATCTCACCGATTTCAGCAGCGTGCCGCAAAGTTCCAAGGCGTTGCTGCGGGGTCTCGACGATTTCATCCTCGATGCTTTGCGTTATGTGCCCCACCCGACCCATTCCAACGTCGAGCAATCGCTTGCTCTTGTTGAGGAACTCAAACCGAAGCGCGCCTGGTTCACCCACATCTGCCACGATTTGGGACACACGCAAACGAACGCAAAGCTTCCGCCGAACGTCCGCCTCTCTTACGACGGCCTCCAATTCGAGGTTGCTCTCTGATGCCCATGGCAATCCTGCATTCGACGGAGGAGTGGACGCAGCGTTTCGGCGACCGGAGAAAGGGTACGGCCGTCACGATCGGAAACTTCGACGGCGTGCATCTGGGCCATCAGAAAATTCTGCGAACCTTGCTGGATCGCGCGCGCGCAGCGGACCTGACCAGCGCCGTGCTGACGTTTCATCCCCATCCCGCCCGCGTCCTGCGACCGGCCGTCGCTCCGGCCCTGCTCGAAACGATCGATCAGAGGCTCGCGGCCATCGCGGAGCTCGGCATTGACGCGGCGCTGGTAGCTCGTTTCGACACGGATCTCGCGAAACTCGGTCCGGAAGAATTCGTCCGCCGTTTCCTCGTTGACTCGATGCGGGCACAAGTAGTGCTGATCGGCGGCAACTTTCGATTTGGTCACCGGCAATCAGGCGATGCCAAGCTGCTCGCTGATCTCGGGCGGCAGTGGGGATTTGAGGTGGAGATCGTACCGCCCGTCGAAGCGGACGGCGTCGTCGTGTCCAGCTCGGCGATCCGCAACGCGCTTCGCGAGGGCAAAGTGGAGGAGGCGCGGCGCATGTTAGGCCGCCCGTTCGCACTCACGGGAAGAATTCAGGCGGGCACCGGCCAGGGCCGCAAGCTTGTCGTGCCGACTCTCAACCTCGCCACCGAGCAGGAGTTGTTGCCGAGGAGCGGAGTCTACGCGACGGAAGCGGTTGTCAGCGGTCGAACCTATCGCGCGGCCACCAATATCGGCGTGCGTCCGACTTTTGACGGTTCGCGCACGACGGTCGAATCCCATCTCTTCGATTTCAACGAAACGCTGACGGACGGCGGCCTCGAAATCCGCTTCTGGCATCGGCTGCGCGATGAGCGAAAATTCTCGAGCCCCGCCGAACTTCGCACACAAATCCTCCGCGACATTGAACAGGCGAAGGAATATTTTGGCGTGTTAGCGCGCGAACCTAGAAACTAAGAAAGAATCGGCAGGAGCTTGGAATAGGACAACGCCGCGCGGAACCAACCGTCCGAATCGCCACCTACGTTTTGGAGCGGCATCCCTCACAAAGCCCGCCGATTTCGGTGCGGGCAACCGTGATCTCGATTCCGCAGTCGCGTGAAATCTGCTGCTTGAGTTCCTCATAGAGAGGGCTTTCGACCTCGCGGACCTTGCCACAGTTCACACAGGCTACGTGGATGTGGTCGCGCGGCCCGTGGCTCTCGTAATAGTGGCGATGCCCGCGCAAATGGAGCAGGTCGAGCTCGTCGATCAGGTTGAAGCGCTTGAGGAGATCGAGAGTGCGGTAGACGGTGACCCGGGTGATAGCCGGATCGATCTGCTGCGCCACCTCGAGGATTTCGTTCGCGTCCATGTGGCGCGCGGCCGATTCCATCACCTGCACAACCACACGGCGCTGGCGCGTCAGGCGAATCCGGCGCGCCCGGAGTTCACGCTGAAGATGTCCGGACTCCTGCTCGACGTTGATACGCTCGCCCGTCGAAACGCGATGTGCGGGTGTAGCGGACATATTGCTGACCAGCATTATACCAGAACGTCGATTCTCGCTTGATGAAAGCTCAGTAGTGGACCTGGATAATCCTCAGAATATCGCTGTACATGACGAGCGCAAATAATCCCAGCAGAAACACGAGGCCTACCTGCACGAAGCGCTCTTTGAACGTGACGCTCAAATCCCGGCGCAGCGCCCCCTCGATCGCCAGCATCAGCACGTGCCCCCCGTCCAGAATCGGAATCGGAAGCAGATTCAGCAGGCCCAGATTCAAGCTGATAATGGCCGTGAGCTCGAGGAGACGCAGTGGCCCGCGCTTGGCCGCTCGCCCGGATTCGCGCGCAATGCCGACCACGCCCTGCAAATCGCGCACGGAAACCTTGCCGCTGAAGAGTCCGCCGAGGACTTGTCCAATCTGCCGAACGCCCAAGAGCGTCGCGGAACCGGCGTCCTGCACCGATTGAACGAGATCTTGCCGTTCGTACACTACCTGGCTCTTTTCGGTAATACCGACCTGCCAGGCCAGTTCGCCGCTCGCGTCGATCGTGTGTACGGGCAAAATATCCATGGGGATTTCACTCCCGGCCCGGCGGATGACAAAGTGGATCAGGCGGCCGTTTGAATTCCGCACCTGATCGAGCAACTGCATCCAGCTTGCGACCGGCTGGCCGTTGATTTGGACGATCACGTCGTCCGCTTTCATGCCGGCTCTCTCCGCGGGCGTTCCGATCGCGACTTCATCGATCACCGCGGGAGAAGACGGATAGCCGACGATTGAATCGGTGACTGTGGGATTCTCGGGCATTTTTCCGGTGAGCGTTTGCTGAGCGCCGCTTCGCAGAACTTTGATCGTCACTGCCGCACCGGGTTTGGCCTTGTCGACCTCGGAAAGCACCTGCTCCCACGTTGGCGTGTTGATTCCGTTGATGGCGAGAATTCGGTCGCCCGGGAGCACGTTGAGCGGCGAGGAAGTCACATTCTGGGGGATGGCGGCAACATCGGCCGGCCGGCTCAGGTACGCATCGCTTGGCATACCCACAAACCAATAGATTCCCAAAAAGATCGCGAACGTGAGCAGCACGTTCATGGCGGGCCCCGCCACCGCAATGATGCACCGCTGCCAGCGCGGCCTCGACAGGAATTCGTAGGGCGCTCCGGTGCGCTCCTCAACCGGGTTATCACCCGCCATGCGGACGTAACCGCCCAATGGCAGCGCACTGACGCGGTAGTCCGTGTCTCCTCGCTTCACTCCCCAGATGCGCGGCCCGAATCCGATCGAAAATACGTCCACCCGAACGCCGCACCATTTGGCCGCGAGAAAGTGGCCCAATTCGTGAAGCAGTACGAGGATGCCGAGGACAACGCCGCCGGCGAGGAGCATTCGAAGGTTATCAGTCATGAGCTTTCATCTCATTATCGCAGAAAAGTATCGAAGCGAAAAATTGTGATTGGACCATCCGTCGCCGATCGCAAAACATCGCTCGCCGCCGGGAGGCGTCACTCAGCGAGCGGCCCTGCCTTCACCGGGATCGCGCGGGTTTTCGCGCGTTCTCTACTTCTGTCCGGGCCAGGCGCCTCGCCTCGCCGTCGGCCGCGAGCACGTCGTCGATGCTGCGCAGTGCGTTACGCGGCATCTTTTCGAGCACGCGTTCGATGACGGCCGGAACGCCCAAGAAAGGCAGCCGCCTTTCGAGAAACGCCGCGACGGCAACTTCATCGGCCGCGTTCAATGCGCAAGGTAGAGGCCCTCCCTGGCGCAACGCCTCCTTGGCGAGCTCAAAGCAGCGGAATTTGCGCGCAGGCACTTCCTCGAAATCCAGCCTGCGCAGCGACGACCAGTCCAGTGCACAGTGATTGGATGCAACTCGATCCGGATACGTTAGGGCGTATTGAATCGGCATCCGCATATCGGTCGGTCCGAGTTGCGCCACAATGGAGCCGTCCACATATTCCACCATCGAATGAATCGTCGATTGCGGATGGATCACCACGTGGATCTTTTCCAGGCCCATGCCGAAAAGCCAGCGCGCCTCGATCACTTCGAAACCCTTGTTCATTAGCGTGGCGGAATCGATCGTGATTCTCCGCCCCATCTTCCAGTTGGGGTGCGCCAGCGCCTGTTTGGGCGTAACCTTGGCGAGGCGTGAAACCGGCGTCTTGCGAAAAGGTCCGCCCGACGCGGTCAGGACCAGCCGCCTTACCTCACGCGGGACGCCCGCGCGCAAACACTGATGTATCGCGTTGTGCTCGCTATCGACCGGCAGCAGCGATACGCCCCGCTGCTCCACCGCCGCCATAACCACCTCGCCCGCAGCGACCAGCACTTCTTTGTTGGCCAGCGCGATATCTTTGCCTTGTTCGATCGCCTGATAGGTTGCGCGCAAACCCACTACGCCCACTGCTGCCGATAGGACCGTATCGGCGTCAGGCTGCGTTGCGACGCGCTGAATCCCTTCCGCGCCGAACAAAACTTCAGGAAGAGCTCGCCCCTTGGCGCCTCCGGGTTCGCGTTTGCGCCGCGCCTTCAGCGCCTCGCACAGCTCTGACGCGGCCTTTTCCGTTGCGACGGACACAATTTTCGGCCGGTAACGCACGGCTTGCTCGGCCGCCAATTTCACGTTCGACCCGGCCGCCAGCGCCACAACCTCAAAGCTGCCCGGCAGCGAGTCCACCACATTCAGACACTGCCGTCCGATCGAGCCCGTCGAACCTAGAATCGCGATGCGTTTCATGCGCCGCCCATCTTACAAGCTTTCTTCGAGTTTGCGAATGGAGGTCACATTCGCTCCATTCTGAATCGGTGAGTTCTCGGCCAGCCCGGCAAGGGTTTTTGTGACACTGGTCTTTTTTCCGTTCGCGTCAACGCTTTCCTTACATCAGCCGCAGTGTTAAATTATGCGGCGCTCGCGTCACCCCGAGGAAAAACGAGAAGGAGCGACTCCGAACATGAAAGCCCTGAATCGACTATTCGTCGCGTTGTCCGCCATCATGCTTGCGGCGGCGTTCTCGGCAGCTGCAAAAGCCGCTCCCAGCAAATACGGATCCTACGACAGCGCGCTGAGCCAGTTGCGCACCGCCCGCGCCTATATCGAACATCCTGATAGTGGCGAACTCCACGACCAAGAGAAAAGCGCGATGGCGGAAATGGACGCCGCCATCAATGAACTCGAATCCGTCGTGAATGACGGCAAGGGCCCCGCCGATCATTCGCCGCTGGATTCGCACAAGCGTTGGATCGCCCGCCTGAACGAAGCAGCGAAGCTGCTCGACAAGGCTCACGATAACGTCCAGAAGGAGAACGACAGTTCCGGCGCGCGCGAACGAGCCATCCAGCACATCGGCCAAGCATCCAAGTTCGTCCAACAGGCCATTGCCCTCGAGCAGTAGCGCCGTCGAACGCTGCTTCCCATGTCGGGATGCCGTGCCTTCGAGCGCGGCGTTGCAAAACGCGCCCCGGCGCTCGGCCTCGCCCGCCTGTGGTACGATGGCTTTTCGCATGAACGAGTTCACACCCGATTGAGCGAACCCTCGTGACGTACGCTGCGAGTCAACCGTTGGGCCATTCACGAAAGAAAGCTGGATTACGCACTTGAGCACAACTTCATTGTGGGCTATTCCGCTGGGCGGGCTGGGCGAGTTTGGCATGAACATGCTCGCCCTGCGCTGCGGCGACGACATGATCGTCATCGATGCCGGCCTCATGTTCCCCGAGCAGGAACTTCTCGGCGTCGACATCGTCATCCCCGACATCACTTACCTGAAGCAGAACAAGCACATGCTGCGCGCCATCGTCCTTACGCACGGCCATGAGGACCACATCGGCGCGATGCCGTACATCCTCGGCGATCTCGACGTTCCCGTGTACGGCACGCAGTTCACGCTCGCCCTCGTCCGCAAGAAGCTCGAGGAGCATGCTCTGCTTGACACCGCGCGCCTGCGTCAAGTCGCGCCCGGCGAGACGACGGAAATCGGACCCTTCAAGATCGAATACCTGCACGTCACGCACAGCACGATCGATTGCGTGGCGCTCGCCATCCGCACGCCGGTCGGCACGATCATTCACACGGGCGACTTCAAGATCGATCCGACGCCCGTGGACGGCAAGCCGTTCGACCTCCACGCATTCGCGCGTTACGGACAGGAAGGTGTCCTCGCGCTTTTCAGCGACAGCACTAACGTCGAGCGGCCCGGCTTCACGCCTTCCGAGCGTGCCGTCGTGGTGCGGCTCGAAGAGCTATTCCGTGCCGCGCCTGGAAAAGTCGTCGTAGCGTGTTTTTCCAGCTCGGTACACCGAATCCAGCAGGTGATCGACCTCGCGCGTTCTATCGGCCGCAAGGTCGGCTTCGTCGGACGCAGTATGGTGGACAACATTGAGATCGCCCACGAACTCGGCAAGCTCCGAATTCCCGACGGCACGATGGTGCGCCCGCAAGACCTTCGCAATTTCGATCCCCGCAAGCTGGTCGTCCTTGCCAGCGGGACGCAGGCCGAAGCGATGTCCGCGCTCTCGCGCATCGCGGTGGATAATCACCGGCTGATCAGCCTCGCGGAAAACGACACCGTCATTCTTTCCGCGCGCATCATTCCCGGCAACGAGAAGGCCATCTTCCGGATGATCGACCACCTCTTCCGCAAGCGCGTGCTTGTCTACTACGAGAGCGGGCGCAATGCACCGATCCATGTTTCCGGCCACGCGAGCCAGGAAGAAATGAAGATTCTCCTCCAGCTCGTGCGCCCGAAGTATTTCATCCCGTTGCACGGCGAGTACCGCCAGCTATTCCAGCACGCGGCGTTGGCCGAGCAAGTCGGGGCTGTTTCCGGTCAGGTGATTCTTCTCGAGACCGGCCATCCGGTTGAATTCACTGCCGATGGCCGCGCGTATCAGCGCGAGCCCGTCCCTGCAGGTCGCGTCATGGTTGATTCTGGTTCGCTCGAAGAAATCGAAGAGGTCGTTGTGCGCGACCGCAAGCATCTTTCCGAAGATGGCGTCGTTGTTCCGATCATCGCGATCGACAAGCACACCGGCCGCATCGAGGTCTCGCCGGAAATCGTCACGCGCGGCTTCCTGCCGAGTGAGGATGGCCAAGAAATTCTGGCCAAGGCGCGCGAGGTGGTTCTGAAAACGGTCGAGCAATCCAGCGACGAAGAAAAAATGGACTGGAGCGTCATCAAGGAAAAGATCCGCGTCGACCTGAAGCGTTTCTTGAACAAGCAGACCGCCAAGCGTCCCTTGATCCTCCCCGTCATTTTGGAAGTCTGACCGGGCTGACCGGGCGCTTGTAATTCGTTTTGTTCGCCTACAATCGCCGCTCGCATCCTGACCGACCGCGGAGGGCAACTCATGGACTACAAGGAATTCTTCATCAGGTATTGGGAAAAGGAAGCGCCAGCCACACGAAAGGTCATCGGGAGAATTCCGGAAGGTCGCTCAGACTACCGCGCCGATCCGAAAGCACGAACCGCTCGCGAAATCGCCTGGCTGATTACGCAAGAAGAAGCTGCGCTCGTGGATGGCCTCGAGAATGCGGCATTCACCTGGGTCGAAGTTCCCTGCCCCGGCACGGTGGCCGAGGTCCTCGCGCAATACGACCAGCAACAGGACGCCCTGGCCAAGCGCCTCCATTCGATCCCCGCATCGCACTGGGACGATAAACTCCCCTTCCTGGTGGACGGAAAGGAGGTCATGCGCGAATGGGGCAATGACTGGGCCTGGGGATTCCTGCACGACGAGATTCATCACCGCGGCCAGCTCTCCACATATCTGCGGCCGATGGGCGCGAAGGTTCCAGCGATTTACGGTGCCAGCGCCGACGAGAAAATGTAGGCTCACTCCGGAGCCGGCATCGCCGCCGATCGCGAGGCCGGTCGCCGCAGCGCCATGCCTGGGAAGATCACACTGCGCCCCTTCTCATCTGCGGACTTCGAGTCTCTCTACGAGATCGATCAGGCTTGCTACGAACCCGCCATTGCGTATTCGCGCCGCGAGCTGCGCAACTATCTCCGGTTCCCGGGCGCCGATTGTGTTGTCGCCGAAGCGGACGGGAACATCGTCGGCTTCATCCTCACCGCGCATGGAAACTCCTGGGGCTACATCGTTACGATCGACGTCCTGGCAGCCTACCGTCGCACCGGTGCCGGTTCCCTGCTGCTCGCCGAAGCCGAACGCCGCCTTGCTGCCGACGGTGTGCGCGAGGTGGGTCTTGAAACCGCAACCGACAACACCGCCGCCATTGCCTTCTGGAAGAAGCACGGCTATCGTAAAACCGGAGTGAAAAAGGGCTACTATCCCGGCGGCCGCGACGCGTTTTCGATGAAGAAGCTCCTCGCCTGACGCGCCCGCTCGTACGAACGCGGTTTCCGCTCTACCGATTGCCAAAAAACGTGTGCAAATATCCGAGCAGCTAGCTGAATGAGAAGGGCGGGGGGCCGATCGATGTCTCTTTTGCACGTAATCGTACTCGCGATCGTTCAAGGCATGGCTGAATTGCTTCCCGTCTCCAGCTCCGCGCACGTGATCGTGGCGGAAAAACTAATGGGAATGGATCCCGCGGCGCCCGAAATGACGCTGCTGCTGGTGATGCTCCACACGGGCACGATGTTCGCCGTAATCATCTATTTCTGGCGGCGCTGGATTCGCGCATTCTTCCAGAACGCGCTCGAATTCAAGCAATTTGCCGTCGCTTTGATTCTGGCCACGGTCTTGACGGGCATCATCGGCGGAGGACTGATTGAAGCGATTGAGAAGATTCTGCTTCGCGATCAGCCACATGCATGGGTCGAGCAATTGTTTCAAAGACTCGACCTGATCGCTTCCGCGCTTGCAGCAGCGGGTCTCCTCATCTTGATCGCTGGCCTGACGAAAAGAGATTCCATCGCTCAGGACGTTGAGACACCTGAGATCACAGCTGGCCAGGCTTTTTGGATCGGCGCCGTGCAGGGCTTGTGCCTGCCCTTCCGCGGATTCTCCCGGTCCGGTGCGACCATCTCGGCCGGCATGCTTTCCGGTGTGCCCAAGGTTCGCGCCGAGGATTTCAGTTTTGCTCTGGCGATTGTGCTGACGCCCGCCGCGGATGCGCGCGAGCTATGGAGATTGATAAAGGCCCACCAGGACCACCTGGGCTCAGCCGTGCATTCTGCAATCGGGCCGAGCCTTCTCGGCGCTGTCTTTGCCTTCGTCGCGGGTTTATTGGCGCTTAAGTGGCTGAGCCGATGGCTTGAGGCAGGTCACTGGTATTGGTTCGGCATCTACTGCCTCGTCGCCTCTGCAGCCGTAGCGTTCCTCCATTTCCACTTCGGCTACTGACCGACGGTCGCGCGGCGGCTTCGCGCCCTTGCCGCGCTGGACGCTGCTACCTCGTCAGTCCGATCCAAACCCACGTCGCCGCACTCGCGAGCACCAGAATGCCCGACATCACCGCAAGGACCATGATCACCCTCTTCAGGCGGTCCATCTTCCCGATCAGGACTCGCTGCTCGGACGCCATCATCGTTTGCTCAGCCTTGTTGAGGTAAAGCTGGTCGTCTTCTCGGGTTGCCAGCATATCCCCGTAAATCACCAGGACAGTCAGAACAGCCGTGGTCACGCCACATGCTAGCAGCAGGTATGCAAGCGGTGCCGGTATCCCTCCCATGGTCGCCTCCCTCGGTCAGCTACGATTTCATACATCTCGACCGCTCTAATGCTACAAGCCCGCAACATGTCCATCAGTGATCGCCGCCCGGCCCAGATGTGCGCTGGATCACAAGGTGGCGCGAGTGAAGAAGATGATGAAAAGACTGAAGATAGGAGCGTAGGGCGCGTAGCGGCGACGAATCGGCAGGCTCTCCTCTTTCGGCACGCGGGCGTCGCCGGTGAGTAGCTCGCGGCAGAGGCACGCCGCCGAGGACGAGCGCTAAGTCAAAACTCAGGCTGCTCGCTCCAGAAGCGAGTACCCGGCGAGTTTCCGGAAAGTCTGACGCCTCTGGGGCGAACTCAAAAGCCAGCGAATCATGAATAGCACTCGCATGATCGCAGGCAACTCGACCGGCCGCTTGAGGCGCTCCGCCTCCTCAGCCAGATACCGTACTTGTTTCGGGCGCCACCCATGCTCCGCGAAAAAGCCAAACCAGTCCTTCGGCGCAAACTTGAAGGGCGCATTCCGCATTCGCCCTCGCAGGGGCCCGCGGTTTCGGAACCTCAACGCCTCGGGCGCGAGATATTCGACGATCCAATACTGGGCGTGCTCCAGTTTCTTCAGATCGTCCGCCAGCGAACCGACTTGCTCCTCGCTCAGATACGGCACCACTCCTTCGGTGAGCACGATCAGTTTCCTGGCGCGCGCATCCACGTTCGCCAGAAACCGCCTGCGCTCGGCCGCGTCAGAAAGATCCACCTTCACACGCTCCAACCGGCAGCGCGGCTTCTCGCTCACCAGCTTCTCTTCCTTGAACTCGACCATCTTCGGATAGTCAGCTTCGATCCAGACAAGTGTCTCCGGCAATTCCATCCGGTATGGGCGCGTGTCCAAGCCCGCGCCAAGGTTCAGAATCGTGTCTGCGCCCTCCTTGATCACCCGTCGAATGAAATCGTCGATGATGCAAGTCCGAATCACCACCGACCATGCCGTCCAGAAACTCATCGGCATCGTGCGGGCGATTCTCTCACCCCGCTCTCCCGCCAAGACGCCCGCCAGCGGGTCCCGGAAAAGCGCATCCGTGCGCTTGGTCTCGACCGCCCGATAGTGCGCGATCCAAAAGGCCGTATCCGAAACGTTCTCGATTAGGGTGTCAGCCATGAAAGCTTGCAGCTCCCGGAAGTGTCGAATCGCGGCGAAATAAGTCTCGAAATTGTATACGGTCCGCGCGTATCGCATGTAACGTGGCAGCTGGGCGCCCGGGCTTGGCACCTGATGACACCTTGTTTTTCGCGGGAAGAAACTGCCGAAACTTCGCTGTTTACTCCCGGGCGCCGTTTGCTATAGTCGGTGCGTTCCTCCCGAGGGCCTCCGCGTGTTAGCGCCCGCGCGACCCAACGCAGAAACGGGAGCCTTCCCCTGTTCACCCAGCGAACACCCGGTGGCGATGCGGTTCACCCTCGGGTTAGACGGAGATTTTTGTGCGCGTCCTTACACCAACTGAAAACAAACGCCTCAACGAGTTGATCGGTTTCGTTGGCCTCAGCCTCGCCATTCTGCTCGCGCTGAGCCTGCTTTCCTACTCTCCGCAGGATGCCTCGTTCAACGTCTCGGCCGCGCCGCCGGGTCCGGGTCCGGCGCGCAACTGGATCGGCCCGTTCGGGGCTTACCTCTCCGATATATGCTTTCAACTCGCGGGTTACGCGGCGTTTCTTTTCCCGACGGGAATATTCCTGGTCGCGATGCGCTGGTTTCGCAGCCAGTTGGTGGAAGCTCCAACGGCCAAGGTCGTGGGCTGGGTGCTTCTGCTGTTGTCTTTCGCCGCTGAACTGACGCTCGTCCACATGCCTGACGTGCGCGCCGCTCTCCCGCCCGGAGGCTTGCTGGGCAAAGTTCTCGCCGATGGTCTGCGCGCCGGATTCAACCCGATCGGCGCGAATCTCGTCGCGATAGCGGTCCTGCTAACATCCTTGTTTCTCACCACGACGTTCTCGTTCCGCACCGCAGCTGAGTGGGCCAAAAAGCCGATGGCGGCCGACGGTATCATCGGCCAATGGCTCGCTCGCGTGAAGGAGTGGCGCGAAGAGCGCGAGGCTGCGCGCCTGCGCAAGAAAGTTGAAGAAATCAAAGTCGCGGGCCGCCCGCCGGTGCCTCAGCAGCGCATTTCGACAAAAGAACAAGAGCTCGACGAGGAGGAAGAGGATTCTCCCGCCGGCTTCGGCAAGCCTGCGCAAGGCGAGCGTGGCCCTGCCGTGATCGAATTCCACCACGAGACCACCGCGCCTGCACAGAGGAAGATTTCCTCAGAGCCGAAGATTGCCCGCGGAAAGTCGAGCTTCCGGCTTCCCCCAACAACTCTCCTGCAGGGCGCCGAGCGCAGCGAAAAGATGGACGAATCCGAGCTGAAAGAATGCGCGCGTGCCATCGAGCAGAAATGCGCCGAATTCGAAGTCAGCGGCCACGTGACGCAGATCAATCCCGGCCCGGTCGTTACCACCTTCGAATTCAAGCCTGAGGCGGGCATCAAGTACAGCCGTATCACCGGTCTTGGAGACGACCTCTGCCTCGCCTTGCGCGCCGAATCGATTCTGATCGAGCGCATTCCCGGCAAATCGACTGTCGGCATCGAAGTTCCCAACGCTCGGCGCGAGACGATCTCACTTCGCGATGTGATCGAGTCGCCAGAATTTTCACATTCATCCTCGAAGCTCACTCTGCCCCTCGGCAAAGACCTGATCGGCCGCATCCGCGCCACCGACTTGACGCAGATGCCGCACCTGCTGATCGCCGGCTCTACCGGCACCGGCAAGAGCGTCTTCATCAATTCTCTGCTCATGGGCATGCTCTACAAGGCCACGCCGGACGAACTGAAGCTCGTCCTCGTGGATCCCAAGCGCCTCGAGCTCGGCCTCTACGCCGATATCCCGCACCTGTTCACGCCGGTCGTCACTGATCCGAAAGTCGCGGCCAACGTCTTGCGCAACGCCACGCGCGAAATGGAGCGCCGCTTGAAGCTCCTCGCGCAGCGGGGCGTTCGCAACATTGAGCAGTACAACCGGACATTCGAAAAGGGGCAGTCGCTTTCGCTATTTGACAACGTAGAGGAAGAGGAGCATCGGCCGCTTCCCTACCTTGTCATCGTCATCGACGAGCTGGCCGACTTGATGATGGTCGATACCAACGGAGTCGAGGAATCCATCACGCGCCTCGCGCAGATGGCGCGCGCGGTCGGCATCCATCTGATCCTCGCGACGCAGCGGCCCTCGGTCGACGTCATCACCGGCCTCATCAAGGCCAATTTCCCCGCGCGCATTTCCTTCCGTGTGGCGAGCAAAGTCGATTCGCGGACGATTCTCGATGCCAACGGCTCGGAATCGCTCCTGGGCAAGGGCGACATGCTGTTCCTTCCCGCGGGCTCATCGCGCCTGCACCGCATTCACGGCCCGTACGTGCATGAAAGCGAAGTTCTCGCCGTGTGCGACTTCTGGCGTGAACAGGCGAAGGCGATCTATAACGAAGAACTGCTAAAGCCTCCCAAGGATGAAAATGCCACCAGCGCTGTCGGCACCGCTGACGCTGAAGGCGGTGAAGACGATGTGGACGACGAGCTATATCAGGATGCCGTCCGCGTTTGCTGCGAGATGGGACGCGCCTCCACCTCTACGCTCCAGCGCCGCCTGCGCATCGGCTACGGCCGCGCCGCACGACTGATCGATCTGATGGAGAAAGATGGCATCGTCGGCCCCGCCGACGGCTCAAAGCCCCGCGAAGTCCTTAAGAAAAAAGACTGGATGCGCGAATTCGACGAATCCGTGCATTAGTCTTGCTCCAAGACATCGCATCCGCATCTCGTAGGGGCACAGCATGCTGTGCCCGGCGCGAAACCTTGGCACCACGAAGCCTGCTGCACACTGTGCCTCCCGAATTTTCATTTTCTTATTTCGATTTTCGGCCTTTCGGTTTTTCCCTTTGCGGCCCGTTCCCTTTTCCGTAAAATCGGATGTTGTCCCGGTGCCGAGGTAGCTCACCGGTAGAGCGCGGCCCTGAAAAGGCCGGCGTAGGCAGTTCAACTCTGCCCCTCGGCACCATCCTTTCCCCCCGATAATCCCCCAATTCCCTATGTAGCGAATTTCGCCGCCGTCGCCCTCTGCCAACGTCAAATCACGGCCGTAAAACTCCGAACCGGATAGGGAGCAGCGCTCGAAGGCGTTCATCGCGCAGCCAGATTCCCAGCCAGGCGATCATGCTTGTCGACAGCGGCACTACAACCGGAAAGTAGTACTGAATGCGAACGTATGAGGCGATCGCTCCGCCGAGATAACCGGTGAGAAGCACTGCACCCAGAACCGACGTGCGCGGAATCAGGAATAGGATGAGGGAGGCCAGTTGCAGGCATGCGAGGAGTGTCAGGACACTGTTTGGCCAGCCGATTTGCGCAAACATTTTGAGATAACCGGGGTTGTGGGTCAGCTTCCAGTGTGCGCTCATGCACACAACGTAAGCCGGCCAGAGCGAAACAACCCAACCAACCCAGTACATCCAACGCTTCCATTTCGTTTCGCCTATCGGAACAGCAACGGCATTCATGTGTTCATCCCCTTTGGCGCGCTGCCGTGCGGCCGCACCAAGCAGCGCGGGCGCCACAGTATATTTGCCTATTAACCCGGCGCAAGGCGTTTTTGTCGGGCCCGCATGCGGCCTTTCGAAAATATCCTTCGAAGGCTACGCGGCAATGAGATTGCGAAACGATGGACCACACCGCGCAGTCGGCACCATGTCTCGCATGTCAATCCAAGCCGAGAGGAACTCTGGTGAGGCAAAACCTAGGAAAGGCGCTGCTATTTCGGTGTGAGGGGCTTGACGACGCCGAGCTGCGTCAGAAATCCCAACGCGTCGGTGGATTGCCACGTCTCGATGCACTTGCCGTTCTTGAAGAGGTTGATTACGACGCCGGGCGTCACCACCAGCTTCATCGTCGGCGCGACGCCCATGTATTCGCCCTTGTGCGTGCCGTAGAAGCAGTAGCGGTTAGCCACTTTTTCGCCCTGTGCGATCAAGTCCTCGCTCGATAGCCTCATGTCGGGAAAAGCGTGGCGCAGCGCGGTGTAGTACTCTCGCAGCCCGCCCACGCCTGGTTTCAGGCGGCGCGACAGTCCGTGAAAGATCACGGATCTGTCGAACATTTCTAAATAGCCCTCCAGGTCTCCTGCATTGAATTTTGCGAGCGACTGCTTGATCAGCTCTACATTCTCTCGTTCAGGCATATGTCACCGCAGATTTGCCGTCGCGCCTTCCGGATTTGTCACGCCGGAGCTGAAGCTTACTGCTTGGTCTTGGAGTCGCTTTCCGTCACTTCCTGCCATATGAAATAGGCCGCGACCGTAGCGGCCGCAGCGCCGACCAGTTCAAAACCGATCTTGTTCTGAGCGATCGGCTGTGCCTGCGTCTGATAGGCGGCCGGGTCTTCGTGGCAGCCATTGTCGATGCCGGTTTCGAACGTGACGTTCGCCGATTTTCCCTCAGGAATCGTGCGGAATTCGCCGCCAGCGTCGAGCGTTAGATCGCCGTGCAAGGCCGAAATCAGAAGTTGGTGTGCGTCGACATACGTTATCTGGCCGGAGACTCCCTGCCCGCCGGACGCGCGAACCACTCCCGCGGGCGTCCGCACGGAGAAGCCATCCGACCCGCTGGACGTAAACCCTATGGTTCCTCTGATTGCCAGCGCCTGAATCGCGCTCCCATCATCCTCCAGCGCGGATTCGCTCAAAGCGGACAGGAACAATTGGCTTGACGCAACTTTCACGCGCAGCACGCCGCCCTCATCGGTCTCGAGCTTGTCGCAGGAATACACATTCGCTCCGAGCACGGCGGCAGAGTTGTCGAGGCGTCCGTGATCGGTCTGCACGATGACGCCGAGTACCCGCCTGCTCGCCCTCGTTCGTGCCTTTGCCGTTGCCGGCGCCTGCCACAGCAATACCGCGCAAAGTGCGAAGCCCATCGCGCGAGATAGAACACGCATACAGGCCCTCCAAGAGGTTCTTTGACAATTTTGGACCGATGCGTGGAAGTATCAACGAGAAGGGGAAGAGCAGTTGTTACAGCAGCAACAGCATGCCTCTTCAGGTACCTGGGGGAACGCAAGAACGCCGGTCGCTCTACGTTCGCAGGCGCAGGGGCCCACTCACATTGGGATTCCCGCGCTCATAGAATCGCAGCTTGCGGTGCGTCTCGCGCGAAAGGCCGATCCGCGTGCTGACGCCGATCCTGCCCGCAGGCTTCACTGCAGTCCCCAGCCAAATCGCGCTCGTCTTTTCGCATAGATCGAGGCCATCGTATCGCTTGTCGATATCGAGCGCCTGCGAGAGTCGGCCGGGCCCGCGCGCGACGTCCACCAGCCGCGATACGCTGCGCAGCCGCTTCATTTCCTCGATTCCCTCAAATGGCTCCAGCGCGCGAATCAGCACTCCGGCACCGACGCCGTGTGTTTCGCTCGAGACGTTGAAGATCCAGCAGGAACCGTATGTGAACCGGACATAGGCGTGTCCGCGCTCGAGAAAGAGCGACCGGTTCGCCGCGCTGAGCCCCGTGAACGCGTGGCCCGCTGCGTCGCCCACCGGATACGCCTCCGTCTCGACGATTCGCCCGGCCAGCCTCCCGCGCGGTGAGTCATGCAACACGGTCTTGCCGATCAAATAGCGCGCCAGCTTGATCGTGTCCGTCGGAAGTTCCGCTCGCCGCAGCCTGCGGATACGCTTCGCCGCTTTGTTTTGCGTTCGTTCTCGCACGGCGTTAGAGTTGCCAATCGGATTCGGGAAAGCCGGATTGTTTTACCACACGTTCGGGGAGGAACTGCGATGGCCTCTACCTGCCAGCACATGAAGGACATCAAAAAGGTCACGCCGAGCGCGCGAGGCTGTGAGGAGTGCCTGAAGATCGGCGATTCATGGGTGCATCTACGGATGTGTCTCACATGCGGCCACGTCGGCTGCTGCGACAGTTCCAAGAACAAGCATGCAACGAAGCATTTTCACGCCGTCCATCATCCGATCATGCAGTCCATTGAGCCAGGCGAAGACTGGCGCTGGTGTTACATCGACGAAATGGAAGTCTGAGCCTAGCCCACAGCTAGCGTACTGGCCTTTCGAGACCCTGGGCAACGGCTGATACGTCTCAAGCGAGCGGCACCGATGAGCCTGATATCAGCACCGCCATCCGACGGATGAGGAAGCTTACTTGACGACGGCCCACTTTCATCGTCCCGAGAAATTGGCCGCCGAGGTCAGCGGCGCCGGATTCGACAGCGTTCAGCTCGGCGCAGTCGAAGGTCCGGCGTGGAGCGCGGCTCAATTCCGGGAGGTTTGGAATGACGTCGCGCAGCGACAAAGCCTCATGGGTTTTCTACCCCTGGTCGAGAGTGAACCCTCAATTCTGGGAGCCAGCGCCCACCTGATGGCGGTGGCTCGTCGGCCTGATTAGGAGACGTCCGTGCCGTCTGCGCTTTCAAAGGACGAAGCATGGCCGGCGCTGCCACTCGCGGAGTGGAGCGCGACCTACGCGACGCTCCACATGTGGATGCAGATCGTCGGCAAAGTTCGCCTCGCACTTAGCCCGCACCTGAATCACTGGTGGCAAGTGGCGCTCTACGTGAGCGCGCGAGGGCTCACGACTTCTGCAATTCCCTGTGCATTCGGAAACTTCGAGATCGAATTCGACTTTCTCGATCACGTCCTGCGAATTCAGACGAGCCGAGGCGACACACGAACAATGAAACTGGCGCCGCGCGCGGTTGCTGATTTTTACAAGGAATTTCTTGCGGCGCTCGCCTCCCTCCAGATCGGCGTCAAGATCTGGCCGATGCCGGTCGAGATTCCCGACCCGATCCGTTTCGACCGGGACACGATCCACGCTTCGTACGATCCGGCCTACGCGAATCGCTGCTGGCGCATTCTTTCCAACGTGGACCGAGTGCTTAAGGAATTCCGCGGCCGGTTCATCGGCAAGGCGAGCCCCGTCCATTTTTTCTGGGGAAGCTTCGACCTTGCGGCCACGCGTTTTTCCGGCCGGCGCGCACCGGAGCGACCCGGCGCCGACCGCATGACGCGCGAGGCCTACTCGCACGAGGTATCGAGTGTCGGCTGGTGGCCGGGCGGAGGCGAAATCATCGCACCGATGTTTTACGCGTACGCCGCACCGCCGCCCGCCGGGTTCAGCGATGCCGTCGTGCGACCCGCGCAGGCGTTCTATCACTCAAAGCTCCGAGAATTTCTCCTGCCCTACGACGACGTGCGCGCCGCTGCCGATCCCTCGGCCATGATCACGGAGTTCGCGCAATCCACTTACGAAGCCGCTGCGAACCTCGGTCACTGGGACCGCGCCACCCTCGAACGCCAGTCCTAATCCTTTGTCTGAAGCGGCTACCGGGCCGCAGCAGTCACCCGGTCCGGCAGCCGCAATAGCTCCAGGAGCCGCTAGCTTCCCGCCTGAATCTGAAACGCGCACTGCACCGTCGCGCTCACGGTTATCTTCTCTGGGCTTACGACGGGGAAAGTCGTGGCTGGCGCGTGGTAACCCCCACCCCCTCCTCCGCCTCCAACAACCGCGGCTTCGACGGTAACCGTCTGCGCTGTGGTAGGCCAATTCTCGAGGCGCGTCACGCCCACGAGCTGCCGCACATCGAGATTGGCGTACTTCACCGCGCCCAGTTTCTGCCCGCTCTGGCCAAGCGCCGCTGTCGCTCGCCCCACCGCGCTCCGCATCGCGGCCGCGACCGCCTTCTGCTTCGCGCCTTCCTCGTCCTGCAACGAATACGTTAACGAGCGGAACTCAACGATTCCTTCTTGCACTGCTCCGTCGAGCAGCGGCCCGATCTGCGAAAAATCCCGCACCTTCAGCGAGATTTGGCCCTGCACGCGGTACGACTTTGCGCGGTTTTTGTGGTCGCGCTCGTACGACGGCGCGAGCGTCAGCGTGCCGAGATTGATGTCTTCTTTCGCCAGGCCGGTCTTGGTCGCGAGCGCGACGATCCGCTGCGCCGCCTGCGCGGCATTGCTGTACGCCACTTTCAAGTCCTTGTCCTGCGACGATATGTCAAACGTCAGGGTACCCAGGTCGGGATCGCTTTCGAAGCTTCCTTCCGCTTGCACCACGAGCGTGTCGGCTACGAACCGGATTTCCGGCGTCTGCGCCTTCGCAGTCGCCGCGAACATGCACACGAACACCAGCGTAGAAACGTAGCGGTTCATGTTTCCCTCCCCACCGAGGGCGCCTTTCCGGCGCCGTTGCTTACTCTCGATGCGAAGGAAACGGAAATGGCTGTTTGGAATGACGCAATGATGGACGAATTCACATGCGCTGAAAGATACCGGTAATAGCAAGGCTAGCCGAGAGGAACGGCGGTACAGCGAGTAGAGATTCCTTCAGTTGACCGATCCCGATGGCAGCAATCGCGCGCCCAAGGGCGCGATCACGCGCGCAACACTCGGCCGTCCGACGGCGTCCAGATGCCGCGCCTGAAAATGCCGTTGCGCGCGGCGTCCCCACGCTCGCACGAAGTAGTAGTTGATCGTCGCCGCCGCTCCGGCGCTCACGATTGGAACCACGCGTCCCACCCACTTCTCCGCCACTTCCGCGCCGACCTTCACCGCGATCCGGTCGATGATCCGCGGCACTAGCCGCTCCATCGCCTGCTTCTCCAGAAAATCGCGCCCCAGATCGACGCCCGCCGCGCTCGCTGCGGCAACCCACAACGCCGTTTTTTCGTCGTCGGTCGCGTACTGAAATCCGTACAGCAGACTGAGCTTCTGCAACATCCGAAGCGTAATGGCCGCGAGAATCCCCATGTCGGGGACTGCCAATAGGAACCCACTGAAGCCGAAGCCCATTCCTTCGAGCGCGGCCAGCCGCGACGAGCTGCGAATGGTGCTCGCGGCGATTGGATCCGCGATCTCCGGCCCCAGCAAGAACATGTCTTCCCACGATCGCAGCGGCAACCGGTGCGCGCGCTGCAGATGCCGCAAGTATTTCTGCTCGTCGACGCGCACCTGCTCGTACGCGCGCTCGAATCCAGCCCGCGTCGCTGCGCTGAGCGCCCTCGTTAGCCACGCCTTTTTCTTTTGCTGCGCCATGCTACTAGGATGCATCGATTCACCCATGCGCCGCAAACTTATCCGGCGGCGTTTCCGGAAATCGCGTTTAGCAATTGAAAAAGCGCGCCCGATGCCCCATGATGCTGTTCTTTGCTTCTTTCCGCGGTCGCTTCGGGTAAAGCGAACGCACAGCCCGCAGGAGGGGCCCCCAGGTCGACGGCTAGTCGAGCCTGGGGGATCGTCGCCCGGCCCTTCGCTTTCATTCGGGAAATGCGGGCGCGAAATTTTCAATTCATGCAAGGGGGACACGGCATGCGCAGGCCCGCGAGTATCGCGCCGCCAAAAGGAAAACTCGGAATCTTGACGCCCGGCATGGGCGCGGTCAGCACCACGTTGATGGCTGGAGTCGAACTTGTGCGCCAGGGCGCCTCGCTTCCCGTCGGCTCGCTGACGCAGATGGGCACGATCCGCCTCGGCAAACGCACCGAAGCGCGCGTGCCGAAAATCAAGGAATTCGTGCCTCTTGCGAACCTGAAGGATCTCGTTTTCGGCGGATGGGACGTCTATCCCGACGACGCCTACCAGGCTGCCGCCAAAGCCGGCGTGCTCGACGCCAAAGACCTCGCGAAAGCCCAGAAGTTCCTGAAAAGCATTCGCCCCATGAAGGCGGCGTTCGACCAAAACTACGTGAAGAACCTCAAGGCCACGCACGTCAAGAAAGGCAAGACCAAATTCGATCTCGCCGAACAGCTTCGCGAAGACATTCGCGAATTCAAAAAGAAAAACAAACTCGACCGCCTCGTGATGGTCTGGTGCGCCTCGACGGAAGTCTTCATGAAGCCTGAGGCCGTCCACCAGGATTTGCAGTCGTTCGAAAAAGCGATGAAGTCCAACGATCCGGCCATCGCGCCGTCGATGCTCTACGCCTATGCGGCGATCAGCGAAGGCGTGCCTTTCGCCAACGGTGCGCCGAATCTCACCGTGGACATTCCTGCGCTCGAGGAATTCGCCAAATCGAAAAATGTTCCAGTGGGCGGTAAGGATTTCAAAACCGGTCAAACGCTGATGAAAACCGTCCTCGCCCCCGCCTTCAAGGCACGCATGTTGGGCTTGAGCGGCTGGTATTCCACCAACATCCTCGGCAATCGCGACGGCGAAGTGCTCGACGATCCCGGCTCATTCAAAACGAAGGAAGAATCAAAGCTCGGCGCTCTCGAATATATTTTGCAGCCGAAGATCTATCCGCAGCTGTACGACAATTTCTATCACAAGGTCCGCATCAACTATTACCCGCCGCGTGGCGACAATAAAGAAGGCTGGGACAATATCGACATCTTCGGCTGGCTCGGCTATCCGATGCAGATCAAGGTCGATTTCCTGTGTCGCGACTCGATCCTCGCCGCGCCGATCGTCCTGGATCTCGCGCTCTTCATGGACCTCGCGCAACGCGCGGGCATGCGCGGCATTCAGGAGTGGCTTAGCTTCTACTTCAAATCGCCCATGTGCGCGCGGGAGCTATACCCCGAGCACGACCTCTTCATCCAGTCGATGAAACTGAAGAACACACTACGCTGGCTGATGGGCGAAGAACTCATTACCCACCTCGGCGCCGAATACTACGACTAGCCCAGCAACGCTTTGGTTGTCATTCCGAACCCAGCCGCGCTGTTTGCGGATGGCGGTGAGGAATCTGCTTTTGAATCCTCGTTCGTAGGAGCACAGCATGCTGTGCCCGGCAAACATTCTTGGCGTTGCGGAGCCACTTGGCATCAACGCAGAAGAATGCGTCATTCTGAGCGAAGCGTCCCGACGTTCTTTCTTCCCGGCGTGAGCCGGGTCGGGACGCGCAGTCGAAGAATCTCTCTTCAGCGCTGGCGGGGGCCAAGACCCTGCAATTGCTAGTTTGCCGCCCTCAGCACTCCCCCGATGAAATGCACCAGCTTCAATTCCTCCCACACGCTCGCACCCTTTGCCGGATCGACGTGCGAAAACGCGCCGGTGATGAGCACATCCCGCACAACTCCGCGCGGCAAGTCCTTCGCGAGCCATAAACTCTCCGCCGGAGGAATCACGTTGTCCTCCGCCCCGTGCAGGATGTAAACGGGCACACGCAAATTCGCCAGATGCCCGCGCGGTGATAGCGCTGCCAGCTCCACCTCATCCGTGTGAATGGCGTTCAGAATCTGCGGACGCACCTCGTCGATCCGCCGCTCCAGCAGCGCGTCCATGGTCGCTTGCGATGCGGGACTCAGCTTCTCGATCAGCGGCTTTGCCTTGTCCGGCTCTTCCCACAGCCACTCGCGCAACGCGTCGTGCGCCACGGCTAGATCGCCAGCCGGGAAGAACTGATTCAAGTGCGCGTAGACGAACACCGACGCGCCATAGTCGTGCGCGGCATATGGAATCATGCGCCCATCCGGCAGTTCCTCCTGGCTTGTTGCCAGAAATCGCGAGACGCGTGCCAGATCGTCGTACGCTCCCATCAGCACAAGCGCTTTCATGTGCGGCGCGTACTTCGGATCGGTCGCAGCGAGCAGCGAAAGCCCGCCCGCAAAGCTGATTCCCGCCACCGTCACGGGCCCTGTGCCGAGCCGCTGCTCAAGCCACCCGGCGGACTCGCCGATGTCCGCAATCGACGCCGCATCCACGCGGTAGTCGGCGAGCGTGCCCATCTGCGGCGTGAGCACTGCCAGGCCGCTGCCTGCCGTTGCGCGCACGAAGCCCACCAGCCGAGGCTCGTCCATTCCCAGATGATGAATTCCGTGTACCGCCACCATGCCGCGCGGGTGGTCAACGCCCTTCGGAAGATATAGCCGCGCCGACAGAGGGCCGTCCGCCGTGGGAATCGTGACCTCCTCCATCGTCACTTCATGAGTCGCAAGACGCAGCAGCGGCCCTGTAGCCTGCGGATTCGTGAAATGCGTCAGCAGCGCGTAGCTGGCGAGGTCAAAGCGCAGAAAACCGAACGCGATTGCGAGCAGCACGATGGGAATAAGCACGAGCATCGATGAACGCCGCCATAAAGGGGTACGTGACCCGCCGGGTGTCGCCGACTGAGTGTTTGACTGCGTCGCGCTCATCGGGGCGCGCAGTGTATCACTGCGCTACTAACTTGACGAAATATTCGTGGACGAACGCGTCGTCGGTCAGCTCAGGATGAAACGTCGCTGCGAGAATCTTGCCCTGCCGGACAAGCACGGGATGCCCCGCATCCTCCGCCAGCACCTCGACTCCCTTTCCGATCGATTCGATAATCGGCGCGCGGATGAAGACCATCTCCAGAGGCTCTTTGCGGAGTTTCGTGGGACCCATGTGAACGTCGCTCGCGAGCTGCCGGCCGTAGGCGTTGCGTAAGATCGAGATGTCGAGGAGCCCAAGCGAGTCCTGCGCAGGGCCATGGACTTCGCGCGCCAGCAGGATCGCTCCCGCGCACGTGCCGAAGAATGCGCCGCCCTTCGCGGCAAACTGCTTCAGCGCCGCAAACAGGGCATCTTCCTTCATCACCTTCAGATGCGTCGTGCTCTCTCCGCCGGGGAGGATGATTCCGCTCACGCCTTCGAGGTCCTTCGGCAGGCGCACGAACAAGTGCTGGACGCCCATCCGCTCCAGCATCCTCCCGTGCGCCTCGTAGTCACCCTGTATCGCAACTATGCCAATTCTCGCGTTCATGTTGTTGCGAAATCACCCTTTGCCCGCCATAGGCTCTGAAGGTTTGGATGTAGCACCGCGGCCTTCAGCGCGGCAGTCTATTTCCGTTCTAGCCACTAGCCACTGCCTTCTCTCACCAGCCGCGGGTTTGCAACAAATCCTTCTCTTCCATCTGCCGCACGTCGAGGCCCTTCATCGCCTCGCCGAGTTCCTCTGACGCCTCCAGCACGATCTTCGCGTCCTTGTAATGCGTCGTGGCCTTGACGATCGCGCGGGCGCGCTTGGCCGGATCGCTCGACTTGAAAATCCCCGAACCCACGAACACGGCCTCAGCGCCAAGCTGCATCACGAGCGCTGCATCCGCCGGCGTCGCGATTCCACCCGCCGAGAAGTTCGGCACGGGCAGCTTCCCGTTCTTCGCCACCCACGCGACCAACTCGAACGGTGCTCCGAGTTCCTTCGCCGCATGCACGAGTTCTTCTTCGCCAAGTGTCGTCAGCTTCTTCATCTGGCCCACGATCGTGCGCATGTGCCGGACCGCCTCGACGATGTTTCCCGAGCCTGCCTCACCCTTCGTGCGAATCATTGCCGCGCCTTCGGCGATTCGCCGTAGCGCCTCGCCCAGATCACGTGCCCCGCAAACGAATGGCACCTTGAACCCGTGCTTCCACACGTGGTGCTCCTCGTCGGCCGGCGTGAGCACTTCGCTCTCGTCGATGTAGTCCACTTCGAGCGCTTCCAGCACCTGCGCCTCAGCGAAGTGGCCGATCCGCACCTTGGCCATCACCGGAATCGAAACCGTGTCCATGATTTCGCGGATCACGCGCGGCGCGGCCATGCGCGCCACACCGCCTTCCTTGCGGATGTCGCTCGGCACGCGCTCCAGCGCCATCACCGAGCATGCGCCCGCCTCTTCGGCGATCTTGGCCTGCTCGGCGTTCGTGACGTCCATGATCACGCCGCCCTTGAGCATTTCCGCCAGGCCGACTTTGACGCGCCACAAATTGTTGTTCATCAAGTCCATTTCATTTCTCCCTTTAGAACACCGTCATCCTGAGCGAAGTGGCCGGACGATCTACATCGCCCCGCTTGCGGGGCGTCCGGCCACGCAGCCGAAGGATCTCTCCTCAACTGACCTTCAGCGTGCTCGGCAGATTCCCGGTCCTAGTGCTTCTCCCCGCCCGCTCTCTCCTTCGCTGCCTCCAGAATCTCCTGCAGCCGCGCGCGGCTGACTTCGATAAACTGCGCCCGCCCGCACGCCAGTACCACGCCAGACGCATTGCGAATCTCGCCCACCCGATTGCGCGCGCGTCCGTCTCGCGCCACTTCCCAGCCCTCGACGATAATTTCTTCGCCGACCGGCACCGGCTTCTTGTACTCGATGGTCATCTCCGCGGTAACCGCGTGGTCCTTTGCAAAGCGGCTGACCTTGGCCATCACCTCGTCGAGCAGCATCGCAATGATTCCGCCATGCACGAACCCGGTCCCGCCTTGATACTCCGCGCCGAGCCGGAACCTGCCCCGAATCCGCTGCGCCTCATCATCCTGCTCGAACGTTAGCTGCATTCCGCGCGGATTTGCGCCACCGCAGCCGAAGCAGTAATTCGTCGGATTGGGGGTCAGCAGCATCGCCAGTGACATCCTTCAGACAAGAGCGACATGCGCCCGCGACTCGTCCCTGGCGCCTCGCTGCCGCTTGCGCAACTCGGCCTTCAACAAGCTGCAGAAGGTCTCGATCCCGCGCGCGATCGACTTCTCATCTACGCTCGAAAATCCGAGCCGCAGCGTGTTCGGTTGGGGATTCTGAATGTAAAAGTACCGTCCGGGAATAAAATAGATTCCCCGCTCCCGCGCATGGATCAGGAGCTCGCCGGCGTCAAATCCCGCCGGCAGCGTCACCCACACCGTCATGCCGCCTTCGGGGCGGCTCCACGTGGTTCCTTCCGGCATGTGTCTCTCGAGCGTCTCGACCATCACGCCAAGCCGGCTGCCGTGCACCTTCTTCATCCGCGCCAGGTGCCGCTTCAAGTAGCCGCGCTGCATGAACTCAGCGAGCGTTGCCTGAGACAGTTGGTCCGTGTGCAGGTCCGTCGAGAGTTTCACCAGTCGAAGGCGTTCAATCGCGCTCTCCGCACCGATGCACCAGCCCACGCGCAGGCCCGGGAATGCGATTTTCGAGAAGCTGTCGATCTGAATCACGTTGCCGTGCGTATCGAGCGAGCGCAGCGACGGCAACGCGGTCCCGCACAAGCGAGTTCGCGCGTAGATGCTGTCCTCGATGATGGGCACCTGATAGCGCGCCGCGACTTCGAGCAAGCGCCGCCGCTGCGGCAGCGGCATCGCCGTGCCCGTTGGATTGTGAAAATCCGGCGTATGAAAAATCATCTTCACGCGATTCTGAAGCAGCACGTTTTCGAGCGCATCGACATCCAGTCCCACGTGGCCCGTGCGCGAAGCATCCGCGTCGACCGGCACAGCGAGAATGCGCACGCGCGCCCCAGCGAAAATCGATATCGCTCCGGGATATGCCGGATTTTCGAGCGCCACGGCATCGCCGGCGCGGATGAACGCCTTGCAGATGAGGTCGATCGCCTGCTGGCCTCCGTCGGTGATCAAAAGCTGCTCGGACCGGACGTTCAGGCCCTCGGCATGAAACCATTCGATTAGCGCGCGCCGCAACGGGTCGTAACCGTCGCTCGCGCCAAGCTGCAGGATCCGCCGGCCCTCGCGCCGCAACACGGCGTTGGCGCAGCGGCGAAACTCCTCGACGGGGAAAAACTCTTCCGACGGCCGCGCGCACGTAAACGCGATCGCGCCCGGCGGCACATTCGGCATCAGCCGGCTCAATCCTTCGTCGCCGCGCTCATCCGCGAACAGCGCCTCCCAGCGCGCGGGTCCTCCGTTCCCATTTGTCCGCGGCGGAGGTGAAAATTGCTTGGCAGGCATGCCGCAGATGAATGTTCCTCGGCCGACGTGGCCTTCGATCAGCCCTTCCGACTCGAGTTCGGCGTAGGCATTCGCCACCGTCGTTCGATGCACGCCAAGCTGGCTCGCAAGCTCCCGGCTCGCCGGAATGCGGTCGCCCGTTCGCAGTTCTCCCGAATGCACCAGCGCGCGCAGTTGATCGCGGAGTTGAACGTACAGGGGAATGTGGCTTTCCGGCTGTAGTTGAAGTGGCAGCATTGGCCTTTTCCTGCAGGCCAATATAGAGTACATCTTGGAGCCGTAAAGAGCCAATTTGGACGGAAATTAGCGCGGCAACGGCGTCGTCAGGCACTACGCCAAAAGCGGCTTTGTATGCCTCGTTTGGGCTCGAAACGAAGACCTGCCCTGAACTTCACTCGCTGAAGAGTTTCGATTGGGCGCCGAGCGCGACACCGACCTCGCGGGTCGCGCGGGGTGCGCGCCGCGCCACGCCGACCACTCCCAAAACCTTCATCTCGATCAGCGCCGAACGCGGGATGAACATGTGCAGGACGTTGCCGTGCAGGTCGGGCGGTGTGAGTTGAACGCCTGCATCAAGTAAGTCGAGTAGATTGTTCGAAGCGATCCCCTCGATCACGTCTTCGTCCCGGAAACGCAGACGGACCCACAAGCCGTCGAGCTTCGGCCGGCTCAGAAACGTTTTACGCTCTGGCTCGAAGGGTTCCTTGAACTCGCGCACGAAGTAGATCGCTTTGACGTCACGCAGAATGATCGACTCGTGCTCGCCGTCAAGCGTCAGCAGGTCGATCGCGTCCGAACGTCCCAAACTCGCCGGATTCAGGTAGCCTTTCGAGGTCTTCCGGTCAGACAACAGAACCACGACTTTCTTATGTGTCGAGGCTGGGGAGCGACTTTTCACAAGCCAAATGCCCCTATATGGGCGAGGATGTTGCTACGCGGTCGCAGACTATGTTATCTTTATGTCGCATTTTTTCAAGTTATTGGTGCTTAAAGGGTTAGCAACGGAGCGCCGTCGATCGACAGCAAAGGACAGATCCTCAGATCGGCCTCCGTCGTAGCCCTAATCACCGTTATCAGCCGGATTTGCGGATACTTACGCGATCAACGGGTGGCCCTCCTGCTCGGGACATCCCCCGCCGCCGATTCGTTCGTCCTAGCGTTCCGTTTTCCCAGCTTAGTACGCCGACTCATGGGAGAAGGCTCGCTCGGGGCCTCGTTGATACCGGTTTTCACCGGGTATCTGCGCAACAGCCCTGGACAAGCGGCGTGGACATTTGCGCGAAGAGTCTTCTGGGATATGGCGCTCCTGCTCGCCGCGGTCGTTGCGCTGGGCGTGATTTTCTCACGACGGGTCGTCGGTATCTACACGATACTGGGCGGCGGCCACGCCGCATGGGACCTCGCGGTTTGCCTGAACCGGATCATCTTTCCGGCAATCTTTTTCGTGGGACTGGCCGCGGTTGCTACGGCCCTGCTGCACAGCCACCGCGTATTTGGTCTGCCTGCCGCGACGCCGATTTTTTTCAACCTCGCAATGATCGCGTGCTCGTTCGGCATCGTTTACCGGCCGATCTTGCGGTGGGCGCCGGGTCCCTATCGCTCGCCTGCCGTCGCGCTGGCCGTGGGAATCTTGATCGGTGGCGCAATTCAGTTTGCAATGCAGGTTCCGGCACTGGTGCGCCGCGGAATGAGTTTCTTGCCGGAAGTGTCCCTCACCGATCCCGGCGTGCGGCGTGTCGCGAAGCTCGCGGGTCCGAGTTTTTTCGGCACAGGCGTGTATCAGGTCAACCTGTTTGTGGACACTATCTTCGCCTTTTCGTCGAGAATGCCTCCAGGCAGCCCTACCTCGCTGTATCTCGCGGATCGGGTCATGCAACTCGTGTTGGGCAGCTACGCGATTGCGGTTTCGACGGCACTTTTGCCGATGTTGTCCCATCAAGCCGCCGGCCAGGAATGGGACGAGATGAAGCGAACGTTCGGCTTTTCGTTGCGGATCGTGTCGTTTATCACGATTCCCGCGATGGCGGGGCTGATTTTGCTGCGCAGGCCGATCATCCAGGTTCTGTTCCAGCACGGCCAATTCGGCGGGGAATCCACAATTCTCACCGCCCATGCGCTTCTCTTCTATTCGCTGGGCTTGCCTGCTTTTGCCGCAATCAAGTTGATCACGCCGCTGTACTACTCGACGCAGGATACGATGACACCCGCCCGAGTCGGCGCGTGCGCGCTGGTTCTGAACATCGCGTTCAACGCAGTGTTCCTGATTTTCTTTTTCCGGATGCTTTCCAACGGAAGCCCGGCACTGGCGAGCGCGATCGCGGCCTATTTCAATTTCGGGGCGCTGCTTTTTCTTTTTCGCAGGCGCTATGGCCGGCTCGGCGTTCGCTCGCTTACTGCCTCGCTGGGCAAAGTTGCGGTTTGCGCTGGGGGGATGGGCATCGTCTCATATTTCGGGCTGAGGGCTGTGCACATTGCGGCCGAGACTCGCTGGCTTGCGCAAGCAGGGCTGCTCGCGGCTCTCGTCGCCGGATCGGTTGCGGTCTATTTCACGCTTGCGCGGATGCTGGGCTGCGAGGAATTGTCCGAGTTCCTGCTGCTCTTGCGCCGAGCTGAGCCAGAAGTATCAATGGCGGCGCAAACCGTGACGCGATAGACCGGGAACAGGCTAGGGGGCACGGGATTTGGACGCGCACATTCGAACATTTTTGAACGCGCTGCGGGTCGAAAAGGGCTTGTCGGAGAACACGCTGCAAGCCTATCGGCGCGACATCGAAAAGTTCGCCGCCTTCGCGCGGCAGCGAAAACTCTCGACCCAGCACGTGCAGCGCGGCGATATCGTCGACTTCCTTGGCACGCTGTACCGCAAAGGGCTCGACAGCCGTTCCGTGGCGCGGCATTTGGTGACCATCCGGAATTTCTTCCGGTTCGCGCTGATGGAAGGCTATGTCGACGACGATCCGGCAGCCACGATCGAATCGCCCAAATTTCGGCAGAACCTGCCCGAATTTCTGAGCGTCGAAGAAGTGGACCGCCTGCTGCGGCAGCCGGACACGAGCGCCGTCGTGGGAATTCGCGACCGCGCAATGATCGAGCTGATGTATTCGTGCGGACTGCGCGTGTCAGAGTTGTGCGGACTCTCCGTTTCCGATTTGCAGCAGGAGGAAGGGTGCCTGCGCTGCGTCGGCAAGGGAAACAAGGAGCGATTGGTGCCCGTCGGCCAGCAGGCGCTCGAGGTCGTGCAGAAATATCTGGGGGAAGCGCGGCCGAAGCTGCTGGGCGAACGATCGTCGCCGTACCTCTTCCTCGGCCAAACAGGACGGGCGATGAGCCGAATCGCATTCTGGAAGCTTTTGCGGTCCTACGGCCGAAAGGCGGGACTGCGAAAGGAATTGACGCCGCACATGTTGCGGCACAGCTTCGCAACGCATTTGCTTGACCGGGGCGCGGATCTGCGATCGGTGCAAATGATGCTCGGACACTCCGACATCTCGACGACGCAGATCTACACCCACGTGGTCGAGGAACGACTCAAGCAGGTATACAAGGCGCATCACCCGCGCGCCTAGAAGATCAGCGGGTTCAGGGAGGAGGAGCAAGACCTCATGCCCGATTACATGTACTTACTGGAGAGCCGACTTTCTCCCGAGCAGCGCGCGGCGCTGGAACGGGTGCAGGAGCTCGCCCGCATGCAGGACCTGAACGTCTATCTGACCGGTGGCGCCATCCGCGATCTCATATCCGGCCAGCCGATCCGCGACCTGGATTTGACTGTAGAAGGCAATCCGGTCCGCATCGTGCGGGAACTGGAAAAGGGTGGGGCGCGCATCGCCTGGGAAAGCGAGCGGCTGCGGCACTACGAGATCATCTTCGCCGGCGACGCGGACGGTTCGATCTCCGCGGCTCGCGACGAGGTGTACGAGCGTCCAGGAGCGAAGCCAGAGCAACGCTTCGCGAGCATCATGGAAGATCTCCGTCGGCGCGACTTTTCCATGAACGCCATCGCGATCTCGCTCAATCCCAATTCCCGCGGATTGCTGCTCGATCCAACCAATGGCCTGGCGGATCTCGAAAGGCAGGAAGTTCGCGCGCTTTCCATCCACGCATTTACAAACCAGCCCGTCCGCTTGATGCGCATCCTGCGATACTGCGCGCGCATGGGCAGCAAGATGGAATCGCGGACGCAGGAATGGTTCGAACTCGCGATGGAGCGCAAGCTCCACGAAAACATCGAGGGGGCCGACGCTGGAGACGAGGTCCGTGCCCTGGGTCGGGAAGAGCAGCCGACCGCGATCCTGAAACAGTGGGAAGCGCGCGGCTTGCTAACTGCGATTCATCCGAACCTTCAGCGCCGCAAGCCGGATTACGACAGCCTGAACAAACTGGCACGCGTGCGAGCAAACTACCTGGCCGTAGGGATCCGCCCGCGCCTCCAATCGGCCGTGACGTATTACGTGCTGGGCCGGCTGAAGTCCCGCGAGGCCGCAGCAGCAATGCGCCATCTGGAGCTGCGGTCCGCGGAGATCGACGCGATTTCCGGACTCGTTCCCGACGCGCAAAAGATCGTAAAGATGCTGAAGGGCCGCAAGACGAACGCGCCGCGCGATGCGTACTTCTACCTCGCATCGGTGCCTCCTGAGATGCTCGTGTTTATCGAGGTCGAAATGCCAAATCCGCGGGTGCTCGCGAAGATTCGCAACTACATCCAGAAATGGCGCCCCATGCGGCTGGCTCTTCCGGTCGCTGAACTCGACGCGCTGGGCATCGCGCGCGGCCCTAAGTTCGACAAAATCCTCGAGCAACTGTTCGAAATGCAGCTTCGCGGCAAGGCGCGCGCCCCTGAAGACCGGACGAAGGCCCTGCGGTCGCTTGCGGGAATCAAAGAAGAGCCGAAAAAGAAGGAAGAGAAGAAGCGCAAAGGAGACAAGGAAACCTCCGCTGCGCCTAAATCTTCCGCGAAAGCAGTCGAAGCGGGCGCCGCTTCGTCAGCCTCCGGCAACGTCAAGGCTCCTGCCAAGCCCTCTAAACCGGCCGATGAGCATCGCGCAGTGCGAAAACACGGGGCACCGCCCCACGCGAAACCGGGCTCGGCGAAGAAGGTCCGCGGGCGGTAGGGGTGGGCGAGGCGCCACCGACGGTCTGCCGTCTGATGATCTTGAATCGCCAGCGCCGAATTCGGATCCCCATAAAACGCTTGGGGAAGTTCCTCGTGCGCGCGCGGAAGGCTTTGCGCTTGCCCAGCGATTCGTTGACGGTCTGCCTGGTCACGAACTCCCAAATCGCGCGCTGGAACCGCAGGTATCGCGGAAAATTGAAGCCGACGGACGTGCTGTCGTTCCCCGCGGAATCTGAACGGAAGCCGAGCCTCCAAGCTGCGTGGGGACGCAAAGCCAGAGGAAGCGAGACCCCCTACCTCGGCGACATTGCCATCGCACCGGCGGTGGCCCGAAGGAACGCGCGCCGCTTCCGCCGCACATTCGACGATGAGATGCACATTCTGATCCTGCATGGCATCCTGCACCTAATGGGCTACGATCACGAGACAGACACGGGCCAAATGGACCGGCGAGAGCGGCTTCTTCGCCGGAAGCTGGGGTTGGCTTAGATGGAAATCGTCCTCTACACGCTGGGTGTGCTCCTGCTGACGCTGGGTCTCGCGGTGGCTTCCTATCTGGATCGCGTGTACCGGGAGATCGGCCGGGTGACCACTGGACGGATCCGCGAGCACCTTGAGGCGTTCGAGGCGGAGATCGAACCCCTCTTTCGCGTGGACCGAACGAGAGCGGCCCTGGCGTTCAGCCTGCTGGCGCGACTGTGGCTGGTGCTGGTCGCCACGCTGACGGCTCTCGGAGTGGTGTTTTTCGTGTCCGACCGGTGGCAGGCGGCTTTGGAAATCGTGTTGCTGCTCGGCGTGCAGGTCGTGGTCGCCATGCAGATCCTGCCCGTGTTGTTGCTGGCGGGGACCACGGGCAATTGGATCGCGCCTCTAGTGCCTGCGATTCGCCTGCTGCTGTGGGTTCTATGGCCCGTGCGCGCGCTGGTCGATCTGGTGGTTTCGGTGCTGCGCTTGTCCGAAGAAGAGCCGAGCCAGCCGGAGGCGGAACAGCAAGCGATTGAAGCGATCGTGGATGCGGCGGCCGAGGAAGGCATCATCGAGCAGGACGAAGCGCGGCTGATCGAACAAGTGGTCGAGTTCGGAGATAAGCGCGTGCGGGACGTAATGACGCCGCGCCCGGACATCGTCGCCATTCCGGCGAAAGCTTCGCTCGAAGAGCTGCGACGACGGGTGATCGAAACGAAATTCTCGCGGCTGCCGGTTTACGAGAAGTCGCTCGACGACATCGTGGGCATCGTAGTGGCGCGCGACATGCTCGAGGTGCCGGATCGCGAAGCGTCGCGCAGGACCGTCCGGGAGTTGATGCGGCCGGCTCTGTTCGTTCCCGAAATGAAGTTCGGATCGGAGCTGCTGAAGGAGATGCAGCGAAAGAACCAGCAGATGGCGATCGTCATCGACGAATACGGATTGGTGGCGGGAGTCGTGACGGTCGAGGACCTGGTCGAGGAGATCGTCGGCGAAATCGGCGAAGAGGATCGCAGGCCGGCGCCGGACGTGGTGCGCGAGGCCAGCGGAGCGATGGTGCTGCGCGGGAGCATCCCGGTGGACAAGGTCGGCGATCTTTTCGGCGTGCCGCTCGAAGCCGCCACACAACACGCGGAAGCAACAACCATTGCCGGGCTGCTCAACAGTGTTGCGGGGCACGTCCTGCGGACCGGCGAAACTGTCGAATTCGATGGCCTGCGATTCGAGGTGCTCGAAGCGAACCAGCGCAAAGTGCTGCGCGTTCGCGCGCGGCGCGTCAGTCCGAGTGCGGCGACGGCTGCACGGAGCGTGTGAACCCTCGGCTCTGAAAAAGCAGATCCCTCGCCCCCATCCCCGACCGAAAGCGTCGGGGCTGGGCTCGGGATGACACCGCGGTAGATGGTAGACGCAGCGAGCATGTTTGCTATGAAGAGCGCAAGCGGGCGACTTCGGCGCGGAGCTCGCGCAATTCCTTCTGCAATTCCGGCAGCCGATTAAACACAGCGACGGATTTGCGCCACGCTAGATTGTCCATCGCGGGATAGCCCGAATAGACCGCACCGGCGGGAACATCCGAAGGCACTCCGCTCTGAGAGGAAATCGTGGCGCCATCGCCCACAGTGAGATGTCCTGCCGTGCCGACCTGCCCCGCAAGAACGCAGCGGTTGCCGATGGTGGTCGAACCGGCGAGACCGACCTGGCCGCAGAGCAGCGTGTCCTCTCCCACCTTGCACGCATGGCCGACTTGAACGAGATTGTCGATTTTCGAGCCGCGACCGATGTGCGTCTCGCCGACCGTGGCGCGATCGATCGCGCTGTGCGCTTGAATTTCCACGTCATCGCCAATCACGGCGACACCCGCCTGGCGGATTTTGTACCAGCGGCCGCTCGAGGTGTGCGCGAAGCCGAAGCCGTCGCTGCCGACGACGACGCCATTTTGCAAGAGGACGCGGCTGCCGAGGCGGCAACGTTCACGGACGCAGGCGTGCGAGTGCGCGAAGAAATCGTCGCCGATGCGCGCACCGCGATAGATTGAAACGAAGCTGTGCAGGACGGCATTGCGCCCGATCTCGACATCTTCGTCGATGAAGCAGTAGGGGCCAATGTGCGCGCCCGCGCCGATCTTGGCGGAGTCCGCGACGACGGCGGTCGGATGAACGCCGGGCGCGTAGGCGGGCGCGGGATGAAATAGCTCGATGGCGCGCGCGAAATCGAGATAGGGATTCGCCGAGCGCAGCGCGGCGATGCGGGGGCGCGCTTCGTCTTTCGTGACGAGCACCGCCGAGGCGCGCGTTGTCTCAAGCGCGCGAACATATTTGCGATTCGCGAGGAAAGTCAGCTCACCGGGGCGCGCGTCTTCGAGACCGGCGACGCCAGTGATTTCGAGGTTCGCGTCGCCTTCAACGACGCAGCCAAGCTTTTCGGCGATGTCTCGAAGTTTCATGTCGAACTCCTAGTTTCGCGGTCTGCGTGTGCCGCCCTAGCCGCGCGACTGATCTCCCAAGCGCTCCTCACCGGAGCCTTGGGAGCCCTTTCTACCGTCGACCTGGGGGCCCCTTTTGGCCCCCGATTTATTGTCGAGTAGCGCGGACGCCGATCGTTTGTTTTGAATGAGTTACAGAGGATTCTACTTGGCACACATTGTCGAGTAGAAATGCATGTGAACGTGTCCAAGAGAGGTCCCTCGCCTCGCGATGCTTGCTCGGGACGACGACCCTGGACGGGTCGTCGAATTCTACTCGGCAGCATTGTCGAGTAGAATTGCACGCCGACGCCGCGGCGAGCGCCTCGGACGGTTTTGACGATTGGCGCGCTGGCTCCCTCGCTTGCTTGGTTCATCGCGTCTCCCTTTCCGACGCCCTCTGACTGCAGAAGGCCCTGCGCTTTGAGGCTACTACACAAATCGAGGCGGGGCGCAACCGAATCCCTGTGGACATCGTGGTGCAGCTCAGCGTCTGCGCAAGTCCGTATGGTTACATTGGGATCTTCCGGAAATTGGCAAAGGCAAGACCAGAAATGGAGCAGATGGGAGTGCGAAGCACAGGGAAACACATAACGATGCCGCAGCCCTGCAGCCTTGATCTTGAGGGAAGGGGATGCTAGATAGATGAGCTAATGAAGAAGGCATTTTATGGGTACTATAGGCCCTCCGACGATGAGTTTGCCGAACTGTGGGCAACCGCGCGAATAGTAGTCGACGCAAACGTCTTGCTCGCGGTGTACGGCCTGTCACCTTCCACGCGTGACGTACTGTTGGGTCTATTGGACCGAGTCCGGGACCGCGTCTGGATTCCGAGCCAATTCGCATTTGAATACCAGAGAAACCGCATCGGGAAGATACGTGAGCAAGTGAAACACTACGAGGACGTCCACAGGAGCCTGCAGGCGATCCTCGAACACAATTTCCGTTCAAAGACGCAGCATCCGTTCGTTTCGGAAGAGGTGGAAAGGAGGCTGGAGGAAATCTGCACGTGTTTGCTCGAGGGTAAGCGCCAGCAAGAGAGCCTGCTCGATGTGGATCCTCACTTTGCCAGGGTTACGGATATTTTTGCCGACAGAGTGGGGCCAGCGTACACAGAAGTGGAACTGGAGAAATTCTACGAGACGGCGCGGGCTCGGTTCGACAAGAACATTCCTCCGGGCTTCAAAGATTCGCAAAAACCTGTCCCTGAACGATACGGTGATTTCGTCGGTTGGCGTCAGATTCTCGATTTTGCGACAAAGAATCGGGTTTCTGTCATATTAGTCACGGACGATGCCAAAGAGGACTGGTGGCGAATGGAAGGCACGAAAAACTACGGTCCGCGACCTGAGTTGATCGTCGAGTTCAAGAATTGTTGTGCGGGGCAATTCTACATGTATTCCTCAGATCAGTTCCTAGAGCATTCAGGGAGGTACATCGCAGGGCCAGTGGACCCGAGAGCGATCATCGAACTAAAAGAGCGCAGGGAGTCCGAATCTCCCAAGGAGGTCGCGAAGGCGACCATCGCACCTCCCTCAGACCAAGTGATCGTGAAGTCCGCGCCTCCCGTCTCCAGTACTGCGGACGAGGCACCCGCGCCCGACACACCCAAACTCACAGCGCCTGTCGTTGAGAAACCAGAGGCAGAGTAGGCTATGGCAATAATCGTGAACGCGGCCAATCCTTCGGGTCTGCTGAGCGAAATCAAATCAGCGGTCTCCCGCGGCACGGTGCCAACGTGGTCGGTGGATGAGGATGGTGACTTTACGCACAGCCCCGAACAGTGGAGGTTAAAGGCTTGGTTCCGTCCGAGGCTGACTGCCAGTGGAATCGTGTTTAGCATCCTAACGCCCAAGGGCACTAACATGAGCAGGACGATTTACGGGACGTATCACGGCCGATTCATCGAAATGCTTCTGAATCACTTTGACGAGAAATTCCAACAAGCTGTCGCCACCGCCCTTCCCACTCAGGGGGATCACGTACAGGGGTGATATAACGCGCTGACCTCACCGCGCGGCAGTGGGCGGTTTCACTTTCCGAGGAGTTGCCGGGCGATGACGAGGCGCTGAATTTCGCTGGTGCCTTCGCCGATGGTGCAGAGCTTGACGTCGCGATAGAACTTTTCGGCAGGGTAATCCTTGGTGAAGCCGTAGCCGCCGTGAATCTGCACGGCTTCGTTGGCGACGCGCACGGCCACTTCTCCGGCGTAGAGCTTGGCCATGCTGGACTCGCGTGTCGTGCGGGCGTCCGGAACGCCTGAGGCGATGGCGCGGTCGGCGAGCCAAGCGGCGCGATAGGTCAGCAGGCGGGCAGCGTCGATCTGCGTGGCCATGTCCGCGAGCTTGAATTGAATGGCCTGGAATTCGGAGATTGGCTTGCCGAACTGCTTGCGCTGCTTGGCGTAGTGCACCGAACACTCGTAGGCGCCTTGCGCCATGCCGAGGCCCAGCGACGCGATGGAGATGCGCCCACCGTCGAGGATTTGCAAGCTGTTGACGAAGCCCTCGCCTTCCTCGCCGAGCAAGTTTTCGGCGGGCACGCGGCAATCGGTGAAGACGACTTCGCTCGTGTCGCTGGCCCGGAGGCCGAGCTTGTTTTCTTTCTTGCCGGGGCGAAAGCCGGGAGTTCCCTTCTCGATGATGAAGGCGGAGATGCCGTGACTTTTTTTCGAGGCGTCGGTGACGGCCATAGCGACGCAGACGTCGGCGTGATGGCCGTTGGTGGTGAAGGTTTTCGCGCCGTTGAGAACCCAGCAGCTGTCTTTTTTCACTGCCGTCGTGCGAGTGCCGCCAGCGTCGGAGCCGGCCTCGGGTTCGGTGAGCGACCAGCAGCCGAGTTTCCTTCCTTGCGCGAGCGGAACGACGTATTTCTGCCGCTGCGCCTCCGTGCCGAACTTGAAGATGTGGTTGGTGCAGAGCGAATTGTGCGCGGCGACGATGATGCCGACCGAACCATCGACGCGCGAAAGCTCCTCGATGATGATGGCGTATTCGACGTAGCCCATGCCCGCGCCGCCGTATTTCTCGGGGAAGATGACGCCGAGAAAGCCCATTTCGGCGAGCTTGGGAATGATTTCTTCGGGAAAACGAGAGGCTTCGTCCCACTCCATCACGTGCGGCGCGATTTCGCCTTCGGCAAATTCGCGGACGGTGCGGCGGAGGTGCCGCTGCTCGTCGGTGAGGGAGAAGTCCATGGGACGGTTATACCATGGGCGTTAGAGGGGACGCGGCCGGGTGGTCGAGGATGAACACAGATGAACAATGCGAGACAACGGGAAGAAAAACGAAAGCAGATTCCTCGCCGCCATCCGCGAACAGCGCGGCTGGGCTCGGAATGACAAACAGTTCCTAAATGGTGAGGGAGGCGACGCCGGAGCGGCGGCCGACGGCGCGGAGGACGAGGTCGGCGAGCGCGCGGATCAGCAGCGGCGAGTCATTCAGCGCGGGCATCATGTGGAAGTCGTGGATGCCGAGAGATTCGGCCTGTTCGCGGGCTTCGATGTTGATTTCGTGCAGCGTTTCAATGTGGTCAGTGAGAAATGAGATGGGAACGACGAGCATGCGCTTGACGTCGTCGCGCGCCAGATCCTCAATCGTGGCAGTGAGCGAAGGCTGGAGCCACTTTTGCGGGCCGACTTTGCTCTGATAGCAAAGCGTGTGCGGGTTGCGCCACGCGCCCATCTCGCGGACGAGGCGGACGGTCGATTCGACTTGCTGCGGGTACGGGTCGCCTTTTTCGACCAGAACCATCGGCAGACCGTGCGCGCTGAAGACGAGATGGACGTCCTCGGGCTGCGGAAGTTGGCGCAGAACCGAGTTCACGCGATCGACGATCGCCGAGACGTAGTCCGGATGATCGAAGAAGTGATCGATCAGATGGACCGGCGACTTTGGCTTGTGGAGGCGCTTCCATTCCTTGAGGCTGCTGCCGGTCGTCGCCAAGGAGTAGTGCGGATAGAGAGGCAGCAGCACGAGTTCGTCGTACGGCGCGCTTTCGAGCGACGCGATTGCCTTGTCGGTATCCGGATGCCAGTAACGCATGGCGACGACGGCGCGCGCGGGGACATGGGGCTGAAGCGCGAGCTCAAGGGCCGCGGCCTGCTGCTCGGTCAGGCGGCGGATCGGCGAGCCGCCTCCGATTTCCGCGTACTTCTGCCGCACGGTCTTCGATCGGGTCGTGGAGATCAGTTTCGCTAGCGGCTTTCGCGCGAGGAATGAGCCGGGAAAATTGATAATGTCCGGATCGCAGAAGAGATTGTAGAGAAAGGGCTCGACGGCGGCCAAGGTGTCGGGGCCACCCAACTGAAACAGAACGACAGCGATCTTTTTTTCGTCGGCCACGGCTTCACCCGTCAAATATTAAGATGCCACAACAACCCGCGGCGCGCAAAATGGGCGCGCCGGGTTTTCACTCGCGAATCATCGCGTTTTGGCCTTGTTGACGCACCCATCGAATCTGTCTACAGTCGTAGCGTGCCTGTGAAAAGAGTCCAAGTCGGCCAAGTTTGGAAGAAAGACGACAGCGGCGATACGTTTTTGATCACCAAGGTATACAACGAAGCCCTCACCACGTTCGCTGTCCTGCGAAAAACCGGGTCGGAGGACGAGCCGCCCATCCGCATCAAAGTCGCGAAATCGGGCGCAACGGCTGGCCTGCCGGGTTTCAGCTACACGCAGGAATCCGACGATTTCTAGCAAACATCGCGAACCGCGCCAAAACCAAGACCTCCGGGGCTGAAGCCCCTTTTCTGTGACGTGGTACGTCACGGCTGAAGCCGCGACCCACAAAGCACAGCGGCGGCAGATGGGCAGCGTGGTGCCAAGCATGTTCGCCGGGCACAGCGTGCTGTGCCCCTACTAAGACCAGCGAATCCGCGCACCGCTTGAACCGAAAGATGACACCGAGATTCGTCCTTACCTGCTGCGCGGCAATTTTGGCAGGGTGAGGTTTGCGTATCCGATTCCGCGAAGCTGGTTTAGAATGATGAGACATGGGTTCTTCGGGCGCGGCGAACTTCGTACACCTACATCTGCACACGGACTATTCTCTTCTCGATGGCGCCTGTGAAATCGGTGAACTGACTGCAGAAGCTGCTCGGCGCGGCATGCCCGCTGTTGCCGTGACCGATCACGGCAATCTTTTCGCCGCTGCAAATTTCTACCATCAGGCCACAACGCATGGCGTGAAGCCGATCATCGGCTGCGAGGTGTACGTCGCTCCGGACAGTCACAAGAATCGCGGCGCGGATGCGGAGCGCTCAAATCACCTCGTGCTGCTGTGCGAAAACGAGGAGGGCTACCGCAACCTGATTCAGCTCGTTTCGACCGGCTTCCTCGAAGGGTTCTATTACAAGCCGCGCGTGGACCATGAGCTGCTGGCGCAGCACAGCAAGGGCCTGATCGCGCTTTCGGCGTGTTTGCGCGGAGAGGTGGCTGACGCTCTGCTATCCGAGAAATACGATCAGGCGCGCGCCAACGCCTACCGCCTGCGCGATATCTTTGGCAAAGGAAACTTTTTCCTCGAGGTGCAGGACCAGGGCATTGAAGTCGAGACTCGCGTCAACCGCGATTTGGTGAAACTTTCGCGCGAAAGCGGCATTCCACTCGTCGCCACGAATGACTGCCATTACTTGACGAAGTCGGACGCGCACGCGCAGGAAGTCCTGATGTGCATCCAGACGGGCAAGACGATGAGCGACAGCCAGCGGATGAAGTTCGCCACCGACCAGTTCTATTTCAAGACGGCGGAGGAGATGGCGGAAGTATTCCGCGAGCTGCCCGACGCCATTGCGCGCACAGTGGGAATTGCCGAGCGCTGCAACGTAAAGATCCAGCGCGTCAGCAATCCCTTCCCCGAATTCAAAGTGCCTGAAGGCGAGAGCACGGATTCGTATTTCGAGAGAGTTGCGCGAGAGGGATTTGCGTCGCGCGTACCGCAACTTGAAAAGCTGGCGGAGCAGAAGCTGCTACGGCATTCGCTGGCCGAGTACGAACAGCGCCTGTCCGACGAAATCCGCATGATTCAGAAGATGCGCTTCGCCGGATATTTTCTGATCGTATGGGACTTCATTCACTACGCCCGCGCGCAGGGCGTGCCGGTGGGACCGGGCCGCGGGTCTGCGGCGGGGAGTCTGGTCAGCTATGCCCTGCGGATCACGGACGTCGATCCGCTGCAATACGATTTGCTGTTCGAGCGTTTCTTGAACCCCGAGCGCATTTCGATGCCCGATATCGACATCGACTTCTGCATGCGGCGGCGCGGCGAAGTGATCGACTACGTGCGCAAGACGTACGGCGAAAAGAGCGTCGCACAGATCATCACATTTGGGACCATGGCCGCGAAGGCCGTGCTCAAGGATGCGGGGCGGGCGCTCGACATGCCCTACGGCGAAGTGGACAAAATCGCGAAGATGGTTCCGGCAACGCTCAATATCGAGCTGGAGGATGCGCTTAAGCAAACACCACAACTCGAATCGCTGCGCAAATCGGACGAGCGCGTAAAGGAGTTGATCGAAGTCGCGCTGCGCCTGGAAGGGCTTGCGCGCCACGCCTCGACGCATGCGGCCGGCGTCGTAATTTCGCCGCAGCCGCTCACCGAAATCGTTCCGCTCTATAAGTCGAACAAAGAGGAAATCACGACGCAGTACGACATGAATGCGCTCGAGCGGATCGGCCTGCTGAAAATGGATTTTCTCGGCCTGACGACTCTGACTGTGCTCGACGATGCGGTGCGGCTGATCCAGCAGAATCGCGGCGTCGCGATCGATTTGGCTACGCTGCCCCTCGATGACGCTGCCGTGTACGCACTCTTTTCGCGCGGCGATACGACCGGCATCTTCCAGTTTGAATCACACGGGATGCGCGACATTCTGAAACGCTACCAACCGATACGGCTGGAAGATCTGACCGCGCTCAACGCTCTGTACCGCCCCGGTCCGATTCAAGGCGGGATGATCGACGATTTCATCGCGCGCAAGCACGGCAAGAAGAAAGTCACATACGATTTGCCGGAGCTCGAGGAAATTCTTTCCGAAACCTGGGGTGTGATCCTGTATCAGGAGCAGGTGATGCAGATCGCGAACCGCCTGGCGGGATTCTCTCTGGGCGATGCGGACCTGCTGCGGCGCGCGATGGGCAAGAAGAAGCCCGAGGAGATGGCCGGGCAGCGCGAGAAATTCTTGACGGGCTGCCACGCGCGCAAAGTGCCTGCGAAAAAGGCCGAGAAGATTTTCGATCTGATGGCCGAATTCGCGGGCTATGGGTTCAATAAATCGCACTCCTGCGCATACGCGCTGCTCGCGTATGAGACGGCGTGGCTCAAGACACACTATCCCGTCGAATTCATGGCTGCGATGCTTACGTCGGAAACGGGCAACACCGAGAAGGTGGTGAAGTACATCAACGAGGCGCGGAGCATGGGCATTACCGTGCTGCCCCCGGACGTGAATTCGAGCGACCTGAATTTTACCCCGGTGAGCGATAGCATCCGTTTCGGACTCGCCGCGATCAAGAACGTGGGCGAGAACACGGTGAAGGGAATTCTGGCTGCGCGCGAGACGCTGGGGCAGTTCACGAACTTTTTCCAGTTTGTCGAGGCAGTGGATACGCGGCTGCTCAACAAACGCGTACTCGAAAGCCTGGTGCGGTCGGGAGCGCTCGACGGGCTGGGCGCACACCGGGCGCAGATGATGGCTGTGATCGACCGCGCCATCGAGCGAGCGCAGAAACTGCAACGCGCGAAAGAAAGCGGCCAGCATGGGCTGTTCGGCGGAGCAGCCGCTGCCGCACCACCGGCCCCCGAAGTTCTTCCAGAAGTCGATCCTTGGCCCGAGCACGAAATGCTGGCGGCGGAGTATTCAACACTCGGGTTTTTCATCTCGGGCCATCCACTCGATAAGTATGCGGGCCGCTTGAAAGATCTGAAGGCAATCGAGCTTTCAACGCTGGAGGGCCGACGCAACGGTGAAGAGATTGTGGTGGCGGGAATCATCGTGCAGGCACGGCCAATGCGTTCGCGGCGCGGAGCGCGCTGGACGATCCTGACGTTGCAGGACCGCACCGGCGTCTGCGAAGCGTTGGTCTTCCCGGAAGCTTTTCAGAAGCTCGAGCCGATCCTGAAAGCAGCGACACCGCTGCTAGTAAAAGGCCGCATCGCGGTCGAAGACGTTGGGACTCGCGTAATCGTATCCGATGCGAAACAGCTCGATCAGATTCGTGAGGCAGGGACGAACGGCGCTGCGAACGTTTTGCGCGTGCGCGTGCATCGCAACGCAATCGACACGGACATCATCGATCGCCTTCACGAGCTGTTCGTAACGCATCCCGGGCGCTGCCGGATCGCGTTCGAGGTGGTGCAGGATGACGGCACCGAGGCGATCATCGACGCCGGCTCCGCGGTGCAGGCCGACAGTGAACTCGTCGAGCGCGTGCGCCAGATTTGCGGAAACGATTCCGTAGCGGTGGTGCAATGACGACATCGCGAGAGAAGCGCAAACTGGCCCGCGAACGCCTGAAGAGGCTCCAAGCGCGCGCCGAACGGCGCAAACAGGAGGAAAAGGCTCGCGCCGGCCAGGCGAATTCCGACGGACAGGACCCGCAAACGCCGCCAGAGACCGGCAAGCTATCGCAACGGCAGCGCAGCAACGCGCGTCAGCGGGACATCGACGCACTCGAGCGCGACATCGCTGACCTCAGCCGGCTGACCGACCCCACAGATGCGACCTCGCAGGATATTGAACGCATCCGCCGCGAGGTGGAAGAACTCAAGCGGGACTTCTACGCGCATCTGGACTCGTGGCAGAGGCTGCAGCTTGCGCGCCATCCGCAGAGGCCTTACACCGACGATTTCATCCGCCTGCTCTTTGAAAACTTCAGCGAAATTCACGGCGATCGTAATTTCGCCGACGACTCCGCTCTGATCGCGGGCATGGCGCGGTTTCGCGGGCGGCCGGTGCTCGTCGTCGGAAATCAGAAAGGCCGCGACACGAAGCAGCGCCTGGCGCGGAATTTCGGGCAAGCCAAACCAGAAGGCTATCGCAAGGCATTGCGCGCGATGCGTCTGGCAGCGAAGTTCGGCCGGCCCATTCTCGTATTCGTCGATACGCAAGGCGCGTATCCCGGCATCGACGCGGAGGAGCGCGGACAGGCGCAGGCGATCGCGTACAACATCCGCGAAATATCCCGCTTGCCCGTCCCGATCGTGATCGCCATTACGGGCGAGGGAGGCTCGGGCGGCGCGCTGGCGATTGCCGTCGGGGATCGCGTGCTGATGCTTGAAAATTCGGTGTATTCCGTGATTTCACCGGAAGGGTGCGCGTCGATCATGTGGCGCGATTCGACGAAAGCCGAAATCGCAGCCGAAGCCCTGAAGATCACAGCATCGGATCTGCTCGAACTCAAACTCGTCGACGAAATCGTTCCCGAACCCGACGGCGGCGCGCACACAGACCACGCCGCAACAGCGCGATTGCTCGAACCGGCTCTTTCGCGAGCTCTGGAAGAGCTTTCGCGGCTCTCTCCGGATGAACTACTGCGTCAGCGCTTCGAACGGTTCCGTCACATGGGACAGTTCTTCGCTTCCTAGCATCGTCAACGCACTTTTCTTGACAGAATGAGCCCACTGGTGTGTCATTTCGCCGGGATCGCCATCCGAGGTGACACATGTTTTGCCAATACTGCGGAAAGCCGGTTGACGACGCCGCGCAATTCTGCACCAGTTGCGGCAAACCGAAAGTGGGCGCAGCAGCGCCGCCCGGTCCGGAGTTGACCGCGAAGAAGATGGCCTCTAACGTGAAAATCCTGGGCATACTCTGGATCGTCTACAGCGCGTTCCGCATACTCACTGGAATCTGGACGCTCGCGATTATCCGGTACATCCTGCCGACGATGTCCGATTTGTTCCCCAAGGGAGAAAATCCGCTCCCCTTTTCCCTGATGGACATGCTTCATGGAATATATGCTTTCTCGTTTGCCTACAGCGTGGTAATGGGAACTATCGGCCTCGTGGCCGCATGGGCACTTTTGCAGCGGAAGAGCTGGGGACGCGTGGCTGCGATCGTGATAGCGGTCATTTCAGCCATCAGCATTCCCTTTGGGACTGCCATTGCCGTGTACACGTTCGTGGTTTTGCTGGCCTCCGACGCCGAGCAGAACTACCGGCGTCTGACGGTTCCCGCCTAAAACCCATAAGTGGCACGCGCCTCTGACGCTTTCTCTTTGCCGTTGGAGCATTGGGCACGCGCGAACCCCGTTTTCGTTGCCACCTCCGCCCCTGTGATTTAGGTTCGAGTTAATCAAGGGGGAGTCATCCTAATGGCAGAGGGCGAGGTGCCGCTGATGCCGGAAGTCTTTCGGCCTTACGAGAAGCTCGTGGAAATCACGATTATGGGCAGGACGTTTCTCGTGCCCGAGAGAAACTCCCTGCTGCGAGCCTTTCAATTCATCAGCCCGGAAACGGTTCCTTACGGGCGCTTCTGCTGGAACCAGGAATGCCAGTATTGCAAGGTCAGCTGCCAATTGCCCGACGATGATCAGTCGCGGCCGATATTGAGCTGCAAGTTCATCGTGTCAGAGGGCATGGCGATCTCGGACCTGGCGCCGGAGCTGGTCGGCTGCCTGCGCACCAAGCTCGGCCTGAATGGAAATACCCCCTCGAATCCCCCGGACGGCTCGGATACCCAATAGGACCTGCAAGGCGGCACGCTTCTTCCAATGAGCGGATTAGCGCGGTGAGCAGCTTCAAGGTACTGGTCGCCGACGACTCCCCGGTATATCGCAAACTTGTCGAGCAATCGCTCTCGCAAGATGCGTGCTCAGTCTGCTTCGCCAGCAGCGGCCGCGAAGCCCTCGAAATCTTCGAACGCGAGCACCCTGCCATCGTGATCACCGACTGGGTGATGCCCGATCTGACAGGCATCGAGTTGTGCCAAAGAATTCGCGCGGACGCCAATGCCGCCTACACCTACCTCATCATCCTGACGAGCCATGCAGAAAAGGAAAATGTAGTCAAAGGGCTTTCCGCAGGTGCGGACGATTACCTCACGAAGCCGTTTCATCGCGACGAGCTGTTGGCGCGCGTGCGCGTGGGGCAAAGATTGATCGACATGCAGAGGCAAATCGAAGCGAAGAACCATCTGCTCGAGGAACTGGCGCTGACCGATCCCTTGACCGGGCTACCGAATCGCCGCGCAATCGAATCCTGGGCCACGAGGCAACTGAGTGGGGCGGCGCGCCACGGCTTTCCCTTTTGGGTGGTGCTCATCGACCTCGATCACTTCAAGAACGTCAACGACACGTACGGCCACGATGCGGGCGATACGGTCCTGAAACGATTCGCCGAAATCCTGAAAGCCAATACGAGGCGCTCCGACATCTGCGGGCGTATTGGAGGCGAAGAATTCCTGCAGGTCTTGACCCATGCGGACGAACAAAACGTTCGCGTGGTGCTGGAACGGCTTCGCCAGGAGTTTTCGCGGGAGAACTTCCAATTGAACGGTCACTCCGTCAGCGTCACGGCCAGTTTCGGCGTGGCGGGATTCTGGGGAAAGACGGCGCCCGAATTTGCGCAACTGGTGAGCCAAGCCGACACGGCGCTTTACCGCTCCAAGCACCTCGGGCGCAATCGGATCGAGGTCGAGGACCTTACGCTCGCCTGATTCTCCCTTCGATCGGTCGAAAGCCAGCCGAACACTCAGGCTTCAGCAGATGCCGAGTTTTGATACGCACGCGTCGGCGCCGCACCGCTGTGCTAAAATTTAGCCGCTCGGCAACCGTCCACACGGGAGCGCAAATTGAAGGCGCAGAAGAAGTTTGTGATCGGCTCGGCGATCATCGTGGCGACGCTTTTGGCGCTAGCCTACGTCGGCTACACGCAGAGCAAGACCTACTACCACACGATCTCGGAGCTTTCGACGCTCTCCGCGCCCGCGCTGCACCAGCGCATGCGCGTGTCGGGCAATGTCCGCACAGGATCAATCGAGCACCGCGATGGCCGTGTCGATTTCGTGCTGGAGGAGCAAGGGAAGGCTTTGCCTGTGAGCTACGTCGGCACTGACCCCCTCCCGGACACGTTCAGGGATGGCGCGCAGGCGCTCGTCGAGGGCCGCTTGCAGCCGGACGGCGGATTTGTTGCCGAGCAGGTGCAGGCAAAGTGTGCGTCAAAGTATGAGGCATCGCCGAACTCCACGCCGGGCGCGCCAACCCAGCCCAACCAGACGCCCGGCCAATCGTTGAACCAGGCCTCCGGTTCGCTTTCCGGCAAAGGCTGAGATCGGCAGGGGGATTCGCTTGGACATTTTCGGTTCGTTTGCGCTGCTGCTCGCGCTGGGCGCTGCGGTGTACGCATTCGGGGCCGGCATCGCCGGAATCGTCACGCGCCAGCCGCTGCTGACGAAGACAGCCCGCAACGCGGGCATGGCGGTGTTCGGCCTGGTCACCCTGGCGGTGGCGACGATCGAGTTCGCCTTCTTCGCGGACGATTTCTCGCTTTCGTACGTTTCCGCGCACAGCAATCGCGCGCTGCCTCTCTATTACAAGTTTTCGGCGCTTTGGGCCGGGCAGGAAGGCTCGCTGCTCTTCTGGACCTGGCTGCTTTCGATCTATGCGTTCTGGGCGCTTTTCCTGAACCGCAAGAAGCATCCCGAACTGATGCCCTACGTCGGCGTAACTCTCGCGGGCGTGCAGATCTTCTTCCTCACGCTGAATAATTTCGTGACCAATCCCTTCCGCGTCCTCGGCGCCGTGGACGCGAGCGGCGCCATGCACGTGGCGCGGCTTTCTGATGGCAGCGGATTGAATCCGCTACTGCAGTACTACGAAATGGTGATTCACCCGCCGATTTTGTACCTCGGGTATACCGGGTTCACGGTGCCGTTTGCGTTCGCGATGGCGGCGCTGCTCGGCCGATATCCCGGCGAAAAATGGATTCACATCACACGGCGCTGGACGATGGTCGCGTGGTGCTTTCAGACCGTCGGGATTCTGCTGGGCGCGCACTGGGCGTACGCCGTACTTGGCTGGGGCGGATATTGGGCGTGGGATCCGGTGGAAAACGCCGCGCTCCTGCCGTGGATCACGGGCACGGCCTTCCTGCACTCGGTGATGATGCAGGAAAAGCGCGGGATGATGAAGGTATGGAACGTCTGGCTTGTCTTCGTCACCTTCATGCTGTGCATCCTGGGGACGTCGCTCACGCGCACGGGCGTGGTCAGTTCGGTGCACGCGTTTGCGGAATCGTCGATTGGTGGCTGGTTTTTCACCTTTCTCGGAATCATTCTTCTCGTGTGCCTGGCGGCTTGGTTCAAGAACCGCGATTACCTGCGCAGCGATAATCAACTCGATTCGCTCGTTTCACGCGAGTCGAGCTTTCTGTTCAACAACCTGATTCTGCTGGCCGCATGCTTCGCCGTGCTGTGGGGCACGCTTTTCCCGGTGCTGTCGGAGGCGGTGACCGGAGCCAAGATTAGCGTAGGGCCGCCGTTCTTCAACAAAGTCAACGTGCCGATTGCGCTGTTCCTGCTCTTCCTGACCGGGGTCGGCCCGCTGCTCGCCTGGCGCAAGACGTCCGTAGACGCGCTGCAACGGAACTTCGCATGGCCGCTTTTGGGCGGAGTGGTGGCGGGAGCTGTGGCGTTTGCGTTCGGGTTCCGCGAATTCTATCCGCTCATTTGCCTCATTCTCTCGGTATTCGTGACGCTCACGATTCTGGCGGAGTTCTACCGTGGCGCGCGCGTGATCGCCTCGCGCGACAGCACAAATATCCTCACTGCCATCGGCGAACTCACCATGCGCAACACGCGCCGGTACGGCGGCTACGTGGTCCACTTCGGCATGGTGCTGATCTTTATCGGGATTTCTGGCTCCGCGTTCAACCGGGACATCCAGAAGGAAATGAATATCGGCGATACCATTTCGATCGGACCGTACACGATCCTCTGCCAGAATTTCGATCAGCCCTCGACGGACGTATATACCTCGGACCGCGCCACGCTCGAAGTCCTCCGCAACAACAAGTCAGAAATGCTGCTGTATCCCGAACATCGCGTCTACATCGCGAGCCAGGTGCCGGAGACGGAAGTCGCGATCGAAAGCACGCCGCTGCGTGACCTGTACGTCGTCTATGCAGGCCGCAGCCCCGAGACGGGCAGGCCGGTCATTCACGCGTATTTGAATCCGCTGGTGAAGTGGATTTGGTTCGGCGGCATCGTCGTGGTGCTAGGCACCGGACTCGCACTGTTTCCCAATCGCAGCGCCGCGCTTGTCCTGCGTCCGGCGTCTGAAAGGGCGTGGGGAGAAAGCGTGGCGCCGCAGACGGCTCCTGCCAGTTCGCCGATTCGTCGCAGTGAAGGCCATGATTAGTCGACTCCGCGGCCGCGGCACCGCTTGGGCGGTGCTCGCCGCCCTTTCAACGCTGGCCGTTGCCGCGTCGCTCGCGCCGCCGGCAGGGGCCCAGCAGACCGAGCGTGCGAAGCGCCTCGGCGGCCGGATGATGTGTATGTGCGGATGCAATCAGATTCTAACGGCCTGCAATCATGTCGACTGCCCCATTTCGCCCGCGATGCTGAAGGAACTCGACCAGCGGATCGCGCGGGGCGATTCCGACGAAGTCATCTTGCAATCGTTCATTCAGGAGTACGGCCAAACCGTGCTGGTCGATCCTCCCAAGACCGGCTTCACCGGGCTCGTCTGGGTTGTGCCGATCGTGGCACCGCTGCTCGCGCTTTGGCTGCTTTGGGAGTTGGTGCGGCGATGGCGGCAACGCGCGGTTTTGACGCCGGCTGGCGGCGCGCCAAGCATTCCTTCAGAGTTGATCGAACGTGCGCGGAGGGAAGCGAACAGGGACGCCGATGAGTGAGATCGATATTCTCGTCGCGTGCGCGCTGCTCACGATTGCGACGATCATCTTCGTCTTCGGCGTGCGGCGCGACGCGCCCGACGCCGCGCCTCACCGCACGAAGCTCGATCAGCTCCTCGACCGTCGCGACGCGATCTACGACAATCTGCGCGACTTGCGATTCGAATACCGCGCCGGCAAATTTTCGGAAAAAGACTACGATGAGATCAAGCAATCGCTCGAAATCGAAGCCGCTCGCGTCCTGGCCGAAATGGACACGCTGACTGGCGGCGCGCCGACACCGGCTACGCGGCAGGCGGCTTCCCAAAAGGCTCCGCGCGCATGAGAACTCGCAGGTGGCTTCAGCCGCTGTTTACCTCCCTGCTCCTCTGTGTCCTTGCGTCAGTGTCCTTTGCCGGCACGGTGACCGGCACCGTCACGAACGGCACGACGGGCAAGCCTGTTGCAGGCGTGGACGTGATCCTCATCCAGCTTCAGGGAACCATGCAGCCCGTCGCACAGACGAAGACAGATGCGAACGGCCACTATCAGCTCGACCACCCGGCGCTAGGCAATGGACCGATGCTGCTCCGCGCCGTCTATCGCGGCGTGAACTATCACGAGCCCGCGACGCCCGGAAAGACAACGGTTGATATTCAGGTGTTCGAGCCAACGGAGAAGCCGAACGCATTTTCAGTAACCGCGCGTGCGATTATTCTCGAGCCCGGCGATTCCGGTCTGGTCGTCGACGAGGAATACCTGATTTCGAATAAGACACAGCCTCCGGTGGCGTTTTACCGCCCCGGGGGCTCATTTGAGTTTTCCATTCCCGCGGATGCACAGTTGGGCGACGTGGAGGTCGTGGGCACGAGCGGAATGCCGGTCAAGCAAGCGCCAATCAGCAAAAACAAGAACGTGCAAGCCATCGACTATCCGTTCCGCCCGGGGGATAGCAGCGTGCGCTTGTCGTACAAGATCCCGTATCCGGGAAACCAGGCATCGCTGGAATTTTCATCGCCGTATTTGATCAATCGCGTTGCGGTCTTTGCGCCGCCGGCGATGCAAGTGTCGGGCAATGGGTTCAACCCCGCAGGGCAGCAGCAAGGGTTCAATGTTTTCATGCACGAGACGATCGCGGCGAATACTCCCGCCGCGGTTGCTGTGTCCGGCACGGGGCCGATTCCGCAGCCGGAATCCGCTGGCGGCGGGGACGACTCGCAAAATCCGGCAGTCAATTCGCGGGCGGACTCCGGAGCGCCAACGCCGACGGCGAGCGTGACTGCCTTGCCGGCGCGTCTCGATAGCGTGCGATGGTACGTAGTCGGCGGATTTGCCGCGATTTTCGCGTTGGGCCTTTTTTACATGTGGAGACAGCCTCAGGTTGCCGTAGCTGGTGCGCCGAAGGACACAGCTGCGGCGCCGGAGCGCACTTCCGTCCAAGCGAAACCCGCCCAGCTTGCTTCCGCGGCAACGCCGACGGAAACACTCCGCCCCAAGGTGATTAGCGGGCGCACTTCTGAGAGTCTGGATCGCGAGGTTCGCGGCAGTCTCGACGAGCTAAAGGATGTACTCTTCCGCCTTGAATTGCGCCGCGAGGCCGGCACGATCTCCGAGGACGAATACACGAGCGAACGCGACCGCGTTCAGCAGCTTCTGCGCGACCTGGTGAAAGGTTAGACATTTGTCTGGCACGCTTTCCGCCTCAGCGCCTGCCACCTCCGCTGTTGCCGCCCCTGCGAGCTTGGCCCTGGGAATTTCGTTCGACCGCGTCGAGAAGCGCTTTGGCTCTCTGTTCGCGCTGCGCGGAGTGTCTCTCGAGATCACGCCGGGAGAATTCGTGGCGCTGCTCGGCCCAAACGGCGCCGGCAAGACGACACTGTTGCGGATCGCAGCTCTGCTTTCGAAACCGACAGCGGGCAAGCTCTCGTTCGGCGGTGTCAGCCAGCATGACGCTCTGCCGAAGAAAGCGATCGGTATGGTCGGCCACAGTACGCTGCTATACGACGAACTCACCGCCGCGGAAAATCTCGCGTTTTTCGCGGAGATCTACGACCTGCACGACGTGAATGCGCGCGTGGCTGCGGCGCTCGAGGATTGCGGCCTTGCGTCACGAGCGACGAGCCTGGTGCGCACATTTTCACGCGGCATGCGCCAGCGGCTGGCGATTGCGCGGGCGCTATTGCACGGCCCGCGCCTGCTGCTGCTTGACGAACCGGCCGCCGGGCTCGACCGGCAGGGCCTCGGCTGGTTCGGCTCAACGCTTGCGCGGCTGCGCGAATCTGGCGTCACGGTGATCATGAGCACGCACGCTCGCAACGAGTCGCTCGCTCTCGCTACTCGCGCGGTCTCGCTCGCGGCTGGGCGCATGGAAAATGATAGCGGCACCGGCGGCGACCCGCGCCCGCTGCTGGCCGCGCTGCGAGCCGAGGACTAGCATGAGGACCGCGCGCGCCGCCGCCATTCTGCTCGCCAAGGAACTGCGGCTCGAATTCCGCACGCGCGAACTGCTGAACGCGACCATCGTCTTCGCGCTCATCGTTGTAGTCCTCTTCAGCTTCTCGTTCGACCCCACGTCTGCCGAGTCCCGCCGCCTCGGTCCCGGGCTGCTCTGGATCGCGTTTCTTTTCGCGGGCTCGCTGATGCTGCATCCGTCCTTTGGCCGTGAGCAGGCGAATCAAACGCTGGACGCACTGCGCATGGCGCCGATTTCGCCGTTTGCGCTGCTGCTCGGCAAGATGCTGGCGAATTTCTTGTTTCTCTCGGCGGCCGAGGTGATTCTCGTGCCTGTGTTCGCCGTGCTCTACAACGTCTCGATTGCAGGCGTCGTCGGCCGGCTGGCAATCGTGCTGGCAGTTGGAACGCTCGGTCTGTCCATCACAGGCACAGTCTTCTCCGCCATTGCGGCGCACGCGCGCATGAGGGAGCTTCTGTTGCCGCTGCTGCTGCTCCCAATTCTCGCGCCCCTGCTGATTGCGGCCGTCGAAGCGACGGCTTCCCTCTTTGCCGTGCAACCCAGCCTCGATCGGGCATGGCTCGCATTCCTTGGGGGATTTGATATCGTGTTCCTGACGGCGTCGTGGCTGCTGTCCGACTTCTTGCTGGAGGAGTGAGCACCGCACTCGATGAAGAGCCGTATCCTCATCACGCTTCTCGCTGCCGCGTTGATGTTCTATGCGGGATATGCGGCGCTGTTCGTAGCCCCGGACGAGCGCACGATGCACGAGATCCAGCGTGTCTTCTATTTTCATCTTGGAAGCTGGACCGCGATGTTCACGGCGCTGTGCGCCGCGTTCTTCGCAAACATTGCCTGGCTCGTCACGCGCCAGCCACGATGGGACTGGCTCGGCGTTTCGGCTGTCGAGGTCGGCACCGTCGCCTGCACCGCCGGACTGATCACGGGCGTGTTATGGGGCAAGCCTGCCTGGGGCATCTGGTGGACGTGGGATGCGCGCCTCACGACTGCGTTTATCCTGTGGCTGCTTTACATCTCGTACTTGATTTTGCGCGGGCTGATCGAAGAGCCGCAGCGCCGGGCCACGCTTTCCGCTGTTTTCGGAATCTTTGCATTCCTCGACGCGCCGCTCGTGTACGCGTCAAACCGTCTCTGGCGCACCCAGCATCCCTCGCCTGTGATCTTCGGGGGCGAAAACTCGGGGCTGGATCCCAAGATGGCGAAGGTGTTGTTGGTCTGCATGGGGGCGATGCTGGGCATGATGCTGCTGATTCTCGTGGACCGCTATCGCCTGGAACGCATGCGTCATGAACTCGATGAATTGCGTGTGACAGCAGAGACGCGAAGTGCGGGCACCGGTTCCGCAGCGATATCACCGACAAAGGTTTGAATATGAAAAACTTTCACTTCCTGTTCGCTGCGTGGATGGCCGTATGGGCCGTTTTCTTCCTGTACCAGGTATCCGTCGCCAGCCGAATCTCACGCGTGCGCGACGAAATCGACAGGCTCAAACAGCAGCTCCGCGAAGGCTGATTCCCGCCCGCATGGCTGCCCCAGCCGGTCGGGCAGCCCGAATGGCCAACCCACAGCTGGCGCCAAGAAACCCTTTCTTCCGAATTGCCATCCTATGGATGCGTGCGGGGAGCCCGTCTGCCAAACGGGTGTATAATGGCGATAGTCTCCTCCCGGAGGTACTCATGAGGTACTCGTTTTCGGCCCGGTGGATGGCAACGCTTCTTGTAGCCTCGCTCGTTACTCTCCCGGCATTCGCTGCTCCGCAGGCTCAGCAGCAGACACCTTCGCAACAACCAACCGCGCAGCCGGCGTCCGGTCAACAGTCCGGCTCTCAACAGCCGGGCGATCAATCATCAAGTGACCAGCAGCAAACGACGAGCCCGAATTCGACCGAGCCGCAGCCAGTTCCGCAGAAAGCGAACCCCAGCGTCAAGGCAGGCAGCGAAGCAGATGTCAACGCGATTGGCAACCGCAAGGTTGGCCATGGCTGGGATATGTATTCGATCGAGCACGACATCGCGGAAGGCAAGGTCTATGCGCAGCAGGTTGACAAGACCGCAAAGTTCATCAATGACCCCGTCGTCGTCGAATACGTGAACCGTGTGGCGCAGAATCTGGTGCGCAACTCGGACGCTCAAGTCCCCTTCACCATCAAGGTGATTGATTCGGACCAAGTAAATGCGTTTGCTCTGCCCGGCGGCTTCTTTTACGTTTACAGCGGTTTGCTCCTGCACGCGGACGAAGAATCCGAGTTGGCTGGGGTGATGGCGCATGAAATCGCGCACGTCTGCGCTCGGCACGCAACGAGGGGCGAGACCAAGAGCACGATCACTCAGCTTGCCTCGATTCCCGCAATGATCTTTATCCCTTACAGCTGGGCGGGATACGCCATCTACCAAGGCATGAATTTTGGTATTCCCGTGGCGTTCTTGAAATTCTCTCGCGACTTCGAACGCGAGGCCGACTACCTTGGATTGCAGTACATGTACAAGGCCGGGTATGACCCCAATTCGTTCGTCTCCTTCTTTGAAAAGGTGGAGGCAATCGAGAAGAAGCAGCCGGGCACCATTCCCAAGATATTCGCCGACCACCCTCCTACGCCGGATCGCATCGAGGCGATCCAGAAGGAAATCGCGACGATCCTGCCGGCTCGCGACGAATATATCGTTTCAACCTCCGAGTTCGATTCCGTCAAGGCGCGCCTGCAGCTGATCGAGGCGAACATTAAGGTGAAGGACGCGAATCCGAATAAGCCAACTTTGCGGAAGCGCACATCGCAGAACAAGGGCGGCGATACGTCGACGGACAACGGCGGCTCGAACGGCGGAGATAACACCTCGTCGACGACCGATCAGAGCTCTGACGATAGCGATCGCCCGACGCTCAAGCGGCGGCCAGACGATCAACAACCGTAGGGCCTTGAGGCAGTAGCACGCTCTCGAAATAGCAAGGAGGGGCGCCCGCACCGGGCGCCCTTAGTATTTCTGCCCTACCGAATCGCGCGGGAAATTTAGTGGGAGTGATGCGGGTGCGTTTCCGCCACGCCGAGGCGCTTCAATCCTTCCGAGTAGTATTTCCGGTAAAGGATGTCCCACTCCTCGCTGCCTTCCAGGATTTCCTTCTTCTGGGATGCGATCTTGGCGCGGGCGTCGGCATCGATCTGCTCCTCGACCTTCAGCAGCGAAGTAAGGATGGTTACGATTTCCTGGCGGATCGTGTCGCGGTCCTCGACGAAATCCACATCCGGGGAAGAAACGAGGTAGTCGATGATGCGGTGGGAAAGCCGGACCGTCTTTTCGCGGCTCAGTCTCATCTCAGCGAAGAATGAGCTTCCTTTCGCGGGCGAGCTGGCTTTTCACTTTCTTGTACATCTCCTGATAAGAGACGCCGGTGCGGCGCATCTCTTCCGAATAGCGGCTCAGAATTTCGCGCGCTTCCTCGTTGAGCCGGTCTTCAACCGTGACCTCGTCGGCCATTACCTGCCGGACGTGTTGGGTGAGAGCCTCCACGTCCTTTGTTTCGATCATCTTGGCGGCTAGGAGGCGTTTCACAACTTCCTTGGCCATGTAACCCACAAAGTCCCGAGAGAGAAGCATTCAATCTGGCTCCGAAGCACAGACTCGCGTAATTCAGTCTACTGGCTGCTTCGGAAAAGTTCAAGGCGGGCCGTCAGGCCTCGAAACATGGACCTCAGAGCACAGCGGAGGCGAAGCGGGCAAAATTCAGCGCAGCATCCGAGGATTTGTCGGTCACCACGACAGCCAACAGCGTGGAACTCTCAACCGATGCGACGTGCTCGCCCTTGATATCGGAGGTGCAGAGCGGCATGCCATTGGCGATCTCCCGAGCGGGCCCGGGCAAGGGCCGCGCGTCGCGCCGGCGCAGATAGACCGAAAATTCTTGCGCGCCGTCGGAAAACACCAGGTGGAGGAAGATTCGGCCGTCCAAGAAACATAGCTTCCCGCGATCCAAATGGTAGCCCCTCGAAGCAAGGGCGGTTACTGCAGATCGTGCGATCCCCTGTTGTTCGGCGAGGGCTGCAATCTGCGCGGGATCCGTAAGCCAGGGTCGCGGCCCGTGCTGGACGATTTCGAGGTAGTGGTCGAACGCCGCGTCTGCATACACGCGAGCAACGCGCGTCCCGAGCAGTGTCTGATACCCGGCGGCGATCACCAGCAATGCGGCCGCCGCGATGCCGAGGGCCGGCTTTACCCAACGGCGAGGGCGAGGCCGCATCTGCGGCAAAGCGCCTGTTGCAGCTTCAGCAGCGATCAATTCGCGGACGCGGCGATCAACGCGGATGGCATTGCTCTCTTCCGCAAAGACGACCTCGCGCAAGCGAGCGTCGAGGCGAGCCTGCCGCTCCAGTTCGGCCAGGCATGCGGGGCAACTCTTAAGGTGCGCGTCGAACTCCGCCGAGCGCCGCGCGTCCAGCTCACCGGTGATATAGAGCGGAGTCAGGTAGGTGACTTCGCCACAGTTCATGATGCTTCCCTTTCAGCGCATGCCGCGCTGGATCGCGAATGTCCAAACTCCGAATCCGCGGGAGCAAGTCGCTCCCGCAGAGCGTGCCGTGCCCGGCTGAGCCTCGACATAACGGTGCCGATCGGCACCGAGAGGATCTCGGCCATCTCCCGGCACGTAAAGCCTTCGACGATTCCTAGCGTGAGTACAGTCCTGTGTTCATTCGACAACGCATCCAGCGCACGCGCAAGAGCAGCCGAGTCCGTCCAAGAAGGCCCGGAGCTACTCTTCACTTCGGACTGCGCTACAGGGTCGTCCAATGGCACCAGCACTGGACTGCTCCGGACCTTCCTTCCCTGGGCATAAAACGCGTTGAACATGATCCGAAATAGCCAGGCTCTCGCGTTTGTCCCTGGCTCGAAATGATCGAAGCTCCGCCATGCGCGCAGCAGAGCCTCCTGCACGAGGTCTTCGGCGGCGGGAATGTTGGAAGTGATCCGCCGCGCGACGCGAAGCAAGCTTCGCGAATGAGGCATCGCCACGCGCTCAAACTCGTCGTGTCGCGCAGTCACAGTCGTGGGCGTCCATTCGTGTACTGGGGCAGGCCAGCCAAGTGCGCACCCGCCTGCCCCATGAATACCACGGCTCCCGGCGCGACGCTATTTCATTCCGCCCTTCTGCAGTTCCGTGAGCGCCGCAAGGACTTCTTCGCTGTGCCCGGTCGGATTGACCTTGATGAACTCCTTCACAATCTTGCCCCTCGGATCGATGATGAATGTGTTCCGCGCTGCAACGGTGCCCAGTTGGGGTGCCTGAGGGATCGTCATGGTGGAGCCATACTTGGTCACCGCTTCCTTGTTCACGTCCGAGAGCATCTTGAAGTTCATGCCGTCCTTTGCGCACCACTCCTTGTGGGACTGCACCGTGTCAACGCTGACGCCCACGACGACGGCGTTCTTCTGATCGTACTGCGCCTGATCGCGCTGGAAGGCATGCGCCTCGATGGTGCAGCCGGGCGTCTGATCCTTCGGGTAGAAATAGAGCACCACCCACTTGCCGCGAAAACTGTGCAGGCTGATCGGGGTGCCCTCTTGCGATGGAAGTGTGAAATCGGGCGCCATCGTGCCTTCGGCGGGTACTGCCTGGTCATCGGCATGGGTCACCGGAGCGTGGACGAGGGGGCGCGCCGCAAACACCAGACCGACCGCGAACGTCACGTACAACACCATTCGAATCATCTCGTTTCCAGGATTCTTCATTCGTCGTTTCTCCTAAGGTTTCAATCGTCTCAGCACATCTGTTGCCGCCAACACTATAAAACGCAACGCGTGGCCCAAATCATCCCTCGATTGGATTCGTTGCCACAACCACGGTTGCAAGAAATGCCACCAACCTACCCTGCGCAAGCCGTGCCGCGGCGTCGATCCGCGAGAACGCAAACTTGCCTGGACTTCTGCTATTCTGGCGGTGTATTCGACCCGCATCGGCTACGGGATCTGGAAAATCATCAGATCGAGGACTCTTCAAAGTGAACCCATCGATAGCACCTCGGCGCGACATACGACGCGTTTTTAACTTCAACCCCGGCCCGGCGGCGCTGCCGCTCCCCGTGCTGGAGCGCATCCGCGACGAAATGCTGGACTATCGCGGCTCGGGAATGTCGGTCATGGAATTGAGCCATCGTTCCCCCGAGTACGAAGCGATCAACGATAAGACCGACAAGGACCTCCGGCGGTTACTCGAAATTCCCGACGACTATGCGGTGCTCTTCTTGCAGGGAGGCGGCAGCGCACAGTTCGCAATGGTCCCGATGAACCTTTACCTCCCGGGTAAAGCGGTAGACGTGCTTCACACCGGCGCGTGGACGGCCAAGGCAATCGAGGAACTGAAAAAACTTGCGACTTGCAGACTGGCAGCCACCACGGAAACAGACAAATTCGTCCGAATTCCTCGGAGCGATGAAATCGCATTTGCGCCAGACGCTTCGTACGTCTACATGTGCACGAATAACACAATTGAAGGCACGCAGTGGAGCGCGCTGCCCCAAACGGGCGCGGTACCCCTTGTGGCCGACATGTCTTCGGACATCGCGTCGGGGCCGGTCGATGTCCGTCAGTTCGGACTGATCTTTGCGGGAGCGCAGAAGAATCTGGGGCCATCCGGAGCAACGATCGTGATTCTGCGTCGCGACCTAGCGGAGCGCGCGGGGGATAAAGTCGCCAAGATTTTTCAGTACCGCACGCATATCAAAGAAAAATCGCTCTACCACACTCCTCCCACATTTGCGGTGTATGTGATCGGACTGGTACTTGAATGGATCGAGGCTGAGGGCGGAATTTCCGCTATCGAAAGACGTAACGAGGCCAAGGCAAAGCAGCTCTACGATCTGATCGACGCCAGCGGCTACTATCGCTGCCCGGTCGAAAAGAGCTCGCGGTCAAAGATGAACGTGGTCTTTCGTGTGGCTGGCGGTGACGAAGCCATCGAGAAGAAATTCGCCAAAGAGGCCGAAGCGGCGGGCCTGATCGGAGTCAAGGGGCACCGCTCGGTCGGCGGGATGCGCATCTCCCTCTACAATGCTGTCGGTCTCGACGCTGTTGCCGGGCTCGTCAGCTTCATGCGGGAGTTCGAACGCAAGAACGGCTAGGGCGCCACGGCCCTCCTGCGCAAGCACGAGCCCAGATCAACGAGTGTCCTGCGACCGGATTGCCACAGTGGCGTGGCTTTCACGCAACACTCCCATCTTGACTTGCCGTTTCCTCACCCGTATCGTGGGAATCTCATGAAGTTTGCCGCCAAGAACGGCCGAGAGATTTCCGCCGGTGTGCTCAGACGCCGAGCAGGAAACGCGCGCCAGGTCAGTGGCGCTGGGCGGATGACACGGCCCAAGCCAGCTGGTCTAGCGCTCGGGGGACCCAAGAATTCAGTTCCTCCTCTCGACGAATACTTCAACTCGCTGTTTACCGCGCTCGGTCCGCAACACTGGTGGCCTGGAAAGACGCGATTCGAAATCATCGTTGGCGCGATCCTGACGCAAAACACCTCGTGGACGAACGTGGAGCGCGCGATCGCGAATTTGCGTTCGTCAGCACTACTTTCTCCGACCGCGGTCGAACGAGTGCCGATAAGACGGCTCGAAAATCTCATTCGCTCTTCGGGTTACTTCCGGCAGAAGGCGCGCAAACTGAAAGCGTTCTGCGAGTTTCTGCGGACCGAATATCGCGGCTCGCTGGAGCGCATGTTCGATACACCCACGATCGTACTGCGCGAGAAACTCCTCGGCGTGTTCGGCATCGGTCCGGAAACGGCCGATTCAATTCTGCTCTACGCGGGCGATCATCCCGTCTTCGTGGTCGACGCCTACACCAAAAGAATGCTCCGCAGGCACGGCTGGATTGATGAAAAGACAAAATATGAGGACGTTCGCTGGATATTCGAGCGTCAAGCGCCGGGCGACAGCCGCCGGTTCAACGAATTCCACGCTCTCATCGTCAATACCGGAAAGAATTTCTGCCGGAAGCAAGAGGCTCTGTGCGGCCGTTGCCCGCTCGGCCGGTATCTAGAGGAGGGCCGTTAGGTGCAAAGGTCCCAGCCTAAGCGGCAGTGGTGGCCGATTGCCGTAAGCATCGTCGTGGTGCTGCTCGCGGCGGCCGTGATTACGTTTGGGTCGTTCCGCGTGCCGCTCGAACCCGACCAGCGGAGCGCGTACCTCATCCTCTTTGCGCTCACGACCATCATTTGCGTGTCGCTTCTGATTTTTGCGCTGATCCTGACGCGTTACCTCCTCAAGCTGGTCGCAGAACGGCGTAGCGGGCAACTCGGTTCGCGGTTCAAGGTCAAGATGGTGCTGGTCGCGATGGGGGTATCGCTCCTGCCCTTGGCGTTCCAGTTTTTCTTTAGCTACGCGCTGATCAACCGGACGCTGAATCTCTGGTTCCCGCGGCCGCTGGAAATTGCGAACCAGCAGAGTCAGACCCTGCTCTCTCATTTCGAAGCGTCTGAGTTCGACCGATTGAACCGGTTAGCGGCGGCGGGAGCCGAAAACGGCGCGCCGGACACTAAATTTCTGGCGCGGACCCAAGCTGTCGATGCATGGTGGATCGCGGACTCGGCGGGAAAGACCATCGCGAGCGGCAATCCGGCAGCCGCTGGTTCTGCGATGCACGAGGCTCCAGGATCGCCAGTAATTTCTCCGGAGCCGGTCCGAACAATTCGCAGCGGCGCACAGGTCTGGCGGGTCAATGGCCAACTCTACCTGGCCGGGAGCGCCTTCGTGAAGGGTGGAACGCTCTACGTCGCACGGCGCCTGCCGGACGATTTCCCGGGGTTGTATGCAGACATCGAGACGCAGACGAAGACCTATCTCAGCCTGAAGCAGCAACTGCGCCAGTACAAGCGCATCCTTGTAGCTTCGCTCGCCCTCATCACCCTGGTGCTGCTGTTCGTTACGATGTGGGTGGCGCTCTTTCTTTCGAAGCAGGTCACCGTGCCCATTCAGGCCCTCGCCGGGGCGACGCGCGAAATTTCGCGCGGCAATTTCGACCAGCGCATCGACGTGCAGGCCGAGGACGAACTGGGAACGCTGGTGCGTTCGTTCAACCGAATGACCGAGCAACTGGGAGAGGGACGGAGGCAGATCAACGAGTTCACGAAGAGTCTCGAGGCAGCCGTGGAAGAGCGCGAGCGGCGGCGCCTGTTGATGGAGACGATCCTCGAAAACGTGCCGACGGGCGTCGTTTCGCTCGATGCATCGGGCGAAGTGGCGCGCGTAAACAGCGCCATCGTTCAAATCCTCGGAGAGTCCGCGCGTGCGGCTCGCACGCTCGCCGATCTCCTCGGCGAGGAAGCCGCTCGGGCCGTGCTGCACCTGATGCGGCGCTCGCTGCGGATGGGCGCGGCGTCGCGGGAGATCGAAATTGCGGCTGGTGGGCGGCTCGTGCGCGCGGCGGTGACCGTCAGCTCCCTCGGCCCGCGCCGGTCAAATCCCGGGTTCGTGGTGGTGATCGACGACTTGACGGAGCTATTGCAGGCGCAGAAAGCGGCGGCCTGGCAGGAAGTTGCGCAGCGCATCGCGCACGAAATCAAGAATCCGCTGACGCCGATCCAGCTTTCGGCCCAGCGCTTGCTGCGTTATCTCGCCCGCGCCGCGAAACCCTATTCCGGAGCTTCCCATGCCGAGTTCGAGAAACTCGTGGCCGAGTGCGCGGGGCTGATCGAGCGCGAATCCCAGACGCTTGCGTCGCTTGTGAGCGAGTTTTCTCAGTTTGCCCGGTTCCCCGCCGCGCGCCTGGCGCCAATCGGAGTGAACTCCATCGTCGAGAGTGCGCTCAGTCTTTTTGATGGCCGTTTGGATGGCGTAGCGGTGACAACCGATCTGGCCGGCTCCCTTCCTCCCGTGAAGGCCGATGAAGAGCTGATGCGGCGGGTGATCGCGAATCTGATCGACAATGCCGCCGACGCGATGGAGGGCTCGGCCATTCGCCGCCTGCGCGTCGCGACCCGCGCCGTGGGCGATGGCGACGCCGTCGAAATCGAGATCTCCGATAGCGGCCACGGAATCTCGCCCGAAGACAAGGAAAAGCTCTTTCTGCCGCACTTTTCTACGAAAGGCCGCGGAACGGGCCTGGGCCTGGCGATTGCAAGCCGTATCGTGGCGGAACACAACGGCACCATTCGTGTGGAAGACAATGCGCCCACAGGGGCGCGATTTGTGATGCGCTTCCCTGCTGCGGAAGTCGTGGTTTCGAGTCAGGCGGGATAAGGATTCTGAGGATATGCCTGCGAGTATTCTGATCGTTGACGATGAAGAAGGCATCCGGGAATCTCTCGGCGCGCTGCTGCGCGATGAGGGATACCACGTCGAAAGTGCTGCATCGGGTGAAGAATGTCTCAATCGGGTCGGGGAACGCATGTTTGACCTGATTCTGCTCGACGTCTGGCTGCCGAAGATCGATGGCCTCGAAACATTGGAGCGGCTGCAGGCGCAGGACTCGGCTCCGATGGTCGTGATGATCTCCGGCCATGCAAATATCGAAGCTGCTGTGCGTGCAACAAAACTGGGAGCATTCGATTTCGTCGAGAAGCCTCTTTCACTAGAAAAAATCGTTCTGGTGGTGCGAAACGCACTGGAATACGTCCGACTCGAAGACGAAAACCGCCGCCTCCGTGCCGAGCTCGAAGAACGCCATCAGATTCTCGGCGGCAGCGTGCCGATGAAGGCGCTCCGCCAGCAGATCGCCCTAACGGCGCCCACCACGGGCCGCGTGCTTATCTATGGCGAAAGCGGCACGGGCAAGGAACTCGTCGCGCGCGCGCTCCATGCCAATAGCACGCGCCGGGACCAGCCGTTCGTCGAAGTGAACTGCGCGGCCATTCCCGAGGAGCTGATCGAATCGGAGATGTTCGGCCATCGCAAGGGCAGCTTCACCGGGGCCAGCGAAGACAAAGTCGGCAAGTTCCAGAAGGCCGATGGCGGCACGCTCTTTCTGGATGAAGTCGGCGACATGAGCTTGAAAACGCAGTCGAAAGTTCTACGCGTGCTGGAAGAGCAGCGCGTGGAACCGCTCGGATCGAATCAGCCGGTGACATTCGATGTGCGCGTGATTGCCGCGACAAATAAGAAGCTGGAGGAAGAAATCGGGCGCAACGCGTTTCGCGAGGACCTTTTCTACCGCCTCAACGTGATTCCCTTCTACGTGCCTGCCCTTCGCGAGCGCGTGGAGGACATTCCGATCCTTGCGGCCCACTTCCTAAAGGAGTTTTGCGAGGCATACGGGAAGAAGCCGAGAGAGTTCACGCCGCTGGCCATGGAGGTCCTGCTCGCGTATCCTTGGCCGGGCAACGTCCGTGAGTTGCGAAACCTGGTTGAGCGGCTCGTGATCATGTGCCCCTCGCAGCGCATCGAGCCGCACCATTTGCCGCCGGAACTTTTTCGTGGCGCGTCGAAGAGCCCTCAGAAACCCTATGCAAGCCTGCAGGAGGCACGGTCGGCGTACGAGCGCGAGTTCGTGCTGCGCAAGCTCGAAGAAAGCCGCTGGAATATGACCAAAGCCGCTGCGGCTCTGGGGCTCGAGCGCAGCCATCTCTATCGCAAGATGCGCTCCCTCGGCATCGCGCCATCCAAGGCCTCGTGAGGCAGCCAGACGTAGCGACACGGCCCGGGACGTTGCGAGCCATTGTCAGTCTAGCCGCGACAACCCTGTTGTTCATCGCTTGCGCCTCGGGTCAGGATGCAACCGAGAAGCCTACCACCCCTCAACCGTTCGTCGTCTTCCTCGGAACCGGCACACCCGGACCGACTCCCGACCGCCAAGGGCCCAGCCTGGCAGTGATCGCGGGCGACAGGGCCTATATCGTCGATGCCGGCGTCGGCGTGGTGCGCCAAGCCAGTGCAGCCTACTCGCATGGCGCCGCGGCACTCAATCCACGCGGGCTCGGAATAGCCTTTGTGACTCACCTGCACTCGGATCACACGCTCGGGCTACCCGACCTCATCTTGACTCCCTGGGTGATGGGCCGCGCGGCTCCGCTGGAGCTGTACGGACCGCCAGGAATTTCTGCGATGGCCGAGAACATCCTCAAAGCTTACGCGGAGGACATTCGTATCCGTACGACAGGGCTGGAGGAGGCCAACACAACCGGATACAAACTGAACGCCCATGAGATTCAGCCAAGCGTGATCTATCGCGACGCAAACGTGAAAGTGACTGCCTTCGCTGTGCGCCATGGGAGTTGGCCGCTGGCGCTCGGCTATCGGTTCGACGCGGGAGGCAAGAGCATCGTCATCTCCGGAGACACGTCGCCCGCCGAAAGCGTTGTGCAAGCCTGCGACGGTTGCGACCTGCTGATCCACGAGGTGTACGTTGGAGTGCCAAGCAGCACAGTGCACACGCCGGAGCATTGGACGCAGTACATGGCTACATTTCACACATCCGCCGATCAGCTTGCCGATATCGCCTCGCGCGCCCGTGCCAAGACACTCGCTGCAACTCACCTTGCATACATGGGGAACGCAACTGACGCGGACCTATTGGCGGCGCTGAAGAAGGGCTATGGGGGCAGGATCTTAGTCGCCCACGATCTCCAGATCGTATCTCCTTAAAACTCGTCCTCTCCTTGCTGTGCTTCGCCGAGCAGCTCGAGTTGGCGATGCCAGTCGAGCTGCCGGACGAGCGCCGCATTTTGCCGCCAATTGCGCTGCACCTTCACGAAGAGCTCGAGAAATACACGCGTTCCGAGAATGGATTCGATTTCCTTGCGGGCAAGAGTTCCAATCTTCTTGATCATCTCGCCGCCTTTGCCGATCAGGATTCCCTTTTGGCCGTCGCGCTCCACGGAGATCGTTGCGCGAATCTTGATCAGGTTTTCGGCGTCGTCAAAGTTGTCCACAAGGACGGCGATGGCGTGCGGCACTTCTTCGCGAGTCGCGTGGATCGCCTTCTCGCGAATTAGTTCGGCCGCGAGAAAGCGCTCGGGCTGATCGGTGAACTGATCCTGGGGAAAATACGGCGGCGCTTCCGGCAGGCGTGCGAGCCACCCATTCACCAGATCGAAGCAGCCCTCTCCTGTTATCGCCGAAACGGGATAGATCTCTGCAAAATCGAATAGCTTGCGATAGCGGTCGATCAGCGGCAGCAGCGACGGCTTGTTCACAAGGTCCACTTTGTTGAGCAGAAGAAAAACCGGTCCCTTGAATCGCCGCACCCATTCGATTGCGAAACGATCGCCCGCGCCGAACTCGGCGGAGGCGTCCACAATGAGCGAGAGAATGTCGATGCCTTCCAGCGCGTGCGCGGCCTCGTCCATCATCTGGCGGCTCAGGACGCTTTCCGGCTTGTGGAGCCCGGGCGTATCGATCAGGATAATCTGCGCATCGTCACGATTGAGAATGCCCTGGATGCGGTTGCGCGTCGTCTGTGGCCGGGGCGAGGCAATGGCCACCTTCCGCCCGACGAGCGTGTTGACCAGCGTCGATTTCCCCGCGTTCGGCCGGCCGACAATGGCCACGAATCCCGATCTGAAAGGCATACTGGGATAAATTGTACGCTACGTTGCGCTGGATGGCGGATCGGGCACGATTTTGACGCGAAGTTCGCGCGTCCGCGGGCCGTCGAACTCGGCAAAGAAGATCGCCTGCCAACGCCCCAGCACAAGCCGCCCGTTTTCGATCCAGACAATTTCGGACGAGCCGACGAGCGCCGTCTTGATGTGCGAGTCCGAGTTGCCTTCGGCGTGTTTGTATCCGGCCCCGTGAGGAATGAGCCGGTCGAGTGTGGCTTCGATATCGCGAGCCACCGCGGGATCGTCGCCTTCGTTGATCAGTACACCAGCCGTTGTGTGCGGAACGTACAGATGGCAGATGCCGTCCGCGCAGCCTGATTCCCGAATTGCTGCTTCAATTTCGCCAGTGACGTCTTTGAGTTCTGTGCGGCGCGATGTCCGGATCGCAAGCGTACGCGTGAAAGGACCGCTCGAGGCATGGGCTTTGGTTGTCATTGCAACCAAACATGCCATTCTCGGAGAACAAGATCAACACGCCGGTGCTGAGGGCAATTGGCAGAAGCAGAGTATTTCAGCGTTTCGCAGAACTTGGCGTTGTCGATGGAATCGCCAAGCGCATCGTCGGATCGCCGAACAGAATCCACGTTCGGCGAACGTCCGGATCAATGATTCCGGCCTTGGCCGCAAGGATCGCTTTCCCCAGCGGCGTGGAGGGATTCGCAGCCAGCTCGCCGAGGAGCGCCTGGTTCATCGTCGCTTGCGGCGCCGAGTCGGTGAAACCAGACGATGCCCAGACGGCCACAGCGCCACCGTTGGGCGCGAGCATCAGTGCAGTGGAAAGGCTCGTCGCATACACGTCGTGGAAGAAGCCGTTCAGGCAATCCATCAGCAAGTAGACGGACAGCTGGCCGCCGTTCGATAGCGTGGCGACAGTTGTATCGTCGAGCAGATCGGAGAAGGACCACTGCTGTTCCGACCCATGTCCTATGTAGTTGACGAGCAACGCGCCGCCATTGAGCGCCGCAAGAATTTGCTGCCGCACGACGCTCGGGTCCTGCCCATCGGCCAGAATCTTGGTCACGTTGAGCGAACTGGGCATGTCCGCGGCTGCGAAGTTCGCTTCGGCCGTGAAATCGACTCCGACGTTCTGGTCCGCAATCACCAGCGCCTGTTGCTGCCAGCTTCCGGCTGATGCTCCGGATTCATACCCCACGATCTTCGAGACGACCAGCGCTGCATCCGAAGTCGTGCTCACCGGCAGACGGCCCGTCGCAATCGTCGCAAATCCGGTCTCGTTGAAGTCCGTGAGCCAGTCGTCCGAAGCCGTCTTGAACGCCGCGGTTTCGATCATGCGCGTCGGCACAAAGTCCAAATAGCCGAAGCCCAGATAATCGCGCGGATCGAATGATGCGCGTCCCACGAGCAGCGCGGCTTGGGGCCGCACGTGCCAGCTCGTCGCAGCCAGCTGCAAGTAGCTGCGCAGGGCGAACGGGCTTCGCTCGCCGAAATTGAACGCATCGAAGATCTGGTCCGTCGTCACCACTGTCACCGAACTCCCCTGCGACGCGTGCATCTTGACGAGCGGCGCGATACTCGAAGCGAAATCCGGGTGCGTGATCACAATGATATCGGCGCCGTATTGCGGCTTATCGATCGAGTTCGGCTGGTGGAGCGTGAGATCCGCCGGAGCAGACGTCTGATCGTCCGAAAACGCCAACAGCGTGTGGCTCGCGCCCTGCGCGCCGCGAATCGCGAGCGTAATGCCAAAGCTGGAGCCGTCGAAGGTGACCGGCGCGAACAGTTGCGTGATCGCCGTCGGATCGGTGACGTCCAGCACGTGAATCTGCGAATTGGTGAAGCCGCTAAAGCGAACCGTATCGCCGGAGGAAGCCGTCGCGCGCAACCAGTTCGAATCCACCGCATAGGTATGTGCGTAGTGCACGGCGATCGACTGCACGAGGCTCACATCGAAATCGCCGTCGAGCGCCGTGAGGGTGACGGTGTTGGTCCCCTCCAGCAGCAGGTTGCTATCAATCGGCAGAGTGTTCGTCACGTTTGCCTGATTGGCGAAATCGATCTCGCCAACCGGCGAGCCGTTAAACGATACGGCAACCTGATGGGTCTGGCCGTCCGTCACGCCCTGCAGCGTCACGTCCATGGTGACCGGCATCGTCGAGTTCCGGTCGATATTCGCCACGGTAAAGGTTTGATCCACAGGCTCGGACGTGACGATCGAGCCGAAGAAGTTGTCGTTGTTTTCGCCGTTCAGCAAAGCCGAAAAATAGATCGTCCGCTGCTGGAAGAGCACGGTGAATGGAAAGCTGGCAACACTCGACCCGCTGCCCGGCGAGGATACAGGCGCAATCCGTTTGCCCGGCCGTGTTCCTCGAACCAGCCAATAGACGCGCGTGCCCGAATAGGGTGTATCGATGCCTGTGCCGTAGAACTCGATGCTGTCGTTTGGACCAAGCGGGCCAAACTGCCTGCCGAGGATCAGCATGGGCTGCTCGACCCCCTCCGCGTACAGCTGGAGCAATCGCGCGTCCGCGTTGGGTTCGAGCCCCGCCGCGACAAGCTGTGCGCGAGAAACTTGGTACCATCCTTCGCTCGTCACAGACATTTTGATCGCTGAAACTCCATTGAGTGAAACCGGAGTCTCACCCGGAGTCAGAACAGGAATGAGCGGTTGAGGCGTGCTCAGCACGCGCGCGACTGTCGCAGGCGCGGCAGGAACGGCTTGGTTCACATCCTTGAGAAGCACCGCTGATGCCACCGGACTCGTCGCTTCTGTCGCAGACTCCACGTAGATTGGTCCGTGCAACGTGCGCGTCCCATTCAGGTCCACATCCTCGACCCAATACGACGCCTGCGCGCTTCCCTGCGGGTCGACCCACTGATAGGTTCTGGCGTGGTGCTGCGGAAGCCCGCCCCGCATGACGAGCGCTGAGCCTGCGATCACCGAAGGATCCAGTTGTTGCCGGCCTTGCGCGTCCTCCCGGTAAACGTGGAAACCGAGATTGCGCACCTCTTCGCGCGTCTGCCATGCGACCACGACTCCGCCGCCCGCCCTTGGCACCGCGGTCAGCGATACCATCTGGACCGCAGTCGGCGACACGATCGTGCTGTTAACCGTCGACGTGTTGTTCGATAGATTCGGGTCGCTCGTGCTCGCCGTCACGGTAGCTGTGTTCGTCGCCAGTTGCGATGAGCTGAAAGTCTGCGCCGTCACGTTGATCGTAACGATCACAAGGCCGCCCACGCCGATCGATCCGAGATTGCACGTCACCGTAGTTCCGCTCAGAGAGCAGCTTCCTTGCGTAGTGGATGACGAAGCATAGGTCACCTGCGAAGGAAGCGGGTCTGTAACGACCACGTTTTGCGCCGCGGCGGGACCGTTGTTCGTCACCTGCAGCGTGTACGTCAGGTTTGTGCCCTGATCCACAGGCTCGGGCGAAGCTGTCTTGATGATGGCAACGTCGGCCTGCGTGGGCGAGGCGACCGTCGAGCTCGTGGAAGCCGTGTTGTTCGCGAGATTCGGGTCGTTCGCCGTCGGACCGATCGAGACCGAATTCGTAATCACGGTCCCGGGCGCCGTTCCGGCGGTCACCGTCATTATGAACGTGAATGTCGCGGAGGTGTTCGCCGCCATGGACGCAGGGCCGGGGCAGGTGAAAGTGCCGCCCGAAGGAGGATTGCAACTCCATCCAGTCGGCGCGGAGGTCGAGAAGATCGTGGTGTTCGCGGGAACCGTGTCGGTGAGCAGCGGGTTCGCGACTGCTGCTGGACCATTGTTGGTGACAACGACGGTATAGGTGATCTTGTTTCCCGCCAGCACGGGATTCGGCGTTCCGGTTTTCGTCACAGCCAGGTCCGCTTGCCCCGCCGTGGCCACGACCACTGTCACGGTCGCCACATTGTTCGAAGGATTCGGATCGGTGGTCGCCGAAGAAACATTAGCCGTATCGGTGATCACCGTTCCAGACGCCGTTCCCGCGTTCACCGTGACGACCACGGTAAACGTCGTCGACGCTCCCGCCGCAAAGGTGGGAATGGTGCAGGAGATCACGCCTGGCGTGCATGTCCAGCCGGATGTCCCGGACGTCGGCGTGACAGAAACCAGAGTCGTATTCGCCGGGATCGATTCGCTGAAGACGACGGTGCTCGCGCTGGCCGGGCCGTTGTTCGTGACCACGACCGTGTAGGTGATGTTGTTGCCCGCCAGCACCGGATTGGGCGACGCCGCATTGGTGATCGACAGGTCGGCGGTACCCGCGGCGCCAACGATCGTCACCACGGTCGCCGTGTTATTCGCTAGATTCGGATCATTTGTCCCCGATGTGATGGAGTCGGTATCAGTAATCTGTGTTCCGGTCGCGGTTCCGGCGTTCACCTTGACTACCACTGTGAAGGTGGCGGTGCCTGACGCGCCGGCTGGCACATCGGAATTCGTGCAGGTGATATTTCCAGTGCCGCCGAAAGCTGGCGTCGTGCAGTTCCAATTCGCGGCGGCGGGTCCGGAAATGCTCAGAGATTGGAATGTGGTGTTTGCAGGCACGGCCTCGTTGAAGACTGCGTTCAGAGCATCGAACGGGCCGTTGTTCGAAGCCATTTGCGTGTAGGTAATGTTGTTGCCAGGAACGACTGGATTCGGCGTGCCGGAGTTGGTGACCGCCAAGTCAGCGCTGGCGCAATAGGCGCCGGGTTGCGTGCCAGGCGTCTCGGTGATTGTGAGGCCAGACGCAAAGACGCCGGGCTGGCCGGATGTGGCTCCATACGCGTCATCGGCCAGCGTGGTCCAACCTCCGTTCCCGCCACTCACGTTCATCCCGCCGGGAGCTGAGGTCGTCATTAGTATGCCGCCGCCGCCCCCTCCGCCAGGGCCGTGTCGATTGCCGGGATATGTTGTACTCGGCGTCTGCTGAGGCCAAGTGTCTCCCCCATTGCCTCCGATTGCATCTGCTGTCAGGCCAGATAGCCCACCGCTGTCTGCGAACAGTAGGATCGTTCCGCCCGCTCCTCCTCCACCTCCGCCGTCTTTCCCCGGATCAAGCGCTGTCAGACCGTTTGATGTGATTGTGCCTGTTCCCGTCACGGAGCCTGCGTGAATGATGACAATCCCGCCTCCTGGCGCTCCACTGCTGTAGATACCGGTGCAAGGATTACCGCAATCGTTGTTGCCGGTATCCGTGCTCGGAATCCAATAACTTCCGTTGTTAGTGGTGCCGGCTCCTCCACCGCCACCCATAACTAGCGCACTGGTGGATGCCGGAAAGCTCACTCCTCCGTAGCCTCCCGTGATCCCGGCGCTTCCCCAAGCGAAGCCGCCAGCGCCTGCAGTGCCGCCATTGGACCCACCGCCACCGCCGGTGTTCTGGTCATTGCCGTCGCCGGAGTTGGCAGGATTGCCAATCGGATCAGCGTCCGTTCCGCCTCCGCCAGCATTAGCTGGTGCTCCGCGCGCAAAGCTGCCGGTCGGAAGTCCTTCGACAACTGCTTGGTTAGTGCTGATCGCAGTTGTTGTCGTTGTGATCGCGCTGGGAGTCGGTGCGACCCAATGCGGCGTCCCAGCGATACCCTCACCCTTCGAGTCATTGGCTCCGCTGTCAGCAGGCGCATCCCCACCCGAAACGTTGGGCAGGTTGGCCGGAGAAACGGTCACGGTATCGGTGTTCGCTCCCCCGGTTGCCCCTCTCAAGGTGATGCCCCCGCCGCCGCGGAAACCGAGACCATCGGTTACGACGGTGCCGCCCAAAGTGAGCTGTGAGGCGACATCCAACGCCAGAACGCCGCCGGTCGCTCCGTTCCAACCCATTGCTGTCAGCGTGGAACTCAAAGTCGCGGACGTGTACTGCGGGACGCGGATGACCTGAAACGTCTGAATTCCCTGCGTGGCAGTTGCCGCAGCACTCGTGTAGGTGTTCAGCAACCCGCCGCCCGATCCGGTGCCCGTAAAGTTCAGCGTGCCGCCCGTCACAGGCACGGCGCTCGTCGCGGTTACGAATTCAAATTCACCAGAGCTACCCAAGCTCGTCCATCCAACCGGATTGCCGGGGTTGCCACCGCCGTAGGAGCTTGTATCAGTCGAATTGATTTGCGCATCCTGCATCTGAACGATGAGAAGCAAATCCCCCACGCCAATGGCCGTCTGAGCGCCGGAAGCAGCCGCTGCACCAAGCGCGATCGAAGTCGATCCCGGATTCACAGTCCCCACGCTGGCCGCGGGAGGATAGTATGCGTTCACAACGCCAGTGAGCGTTCCTCCCGCGCCGTCCTTACCGGGCGTAGCGCAGACGAGCGGCTGTACAACGGTCAGGACCGTGACACTGTTGTTGGATGAAACAGGGTCCGTCGTGGTCGAGCTGACCTTCGCCGTGTTGGTCAGCGTCGTGGATGTGCCCGGCGTGGTCCCGCTCACAGTGATCGTGATCGGCGAAGCCAGGGGATATGCGACCGTCCCGAGATTGCAGGTAATCGTTCCACCCGAAGGTGCTCCGCAGCTTCCTTGCGTTGTGGAGGCTGAGGCGCCCGCCAGTGTTGCCGGCAGTGTGTCCACAACGGTCACGTTGGCGGCTGAAGCCAGACCGAGATTCGTGACTTGAATCGTGTAGGTCAGCGGCGATGAAACAAACACCGGCGTCGGCGAAGCCGTCATTGAGACAGCCAGATCGGCGTCGCCTGTGACCTCCACCAACACAGAAGTGATGGTCGCATTGTTCGTCGGCACGGGATCGGTCGTTTGGGAAGTGACGTCCGCGTAGTTTGAGATCGTGGTTCCGGCAGCAGTCGTCGCTCCAACGGTGACGACAAACGTGAAATTCCCGGTCGTGGTGTTGGCGTTCATGGCCGCGTTGGCAGTGCATACCACCTGCCCCGTTCCGCCCGCCGCCGGAACTGTGCCGCATGTCCATCCCGCGGGAGGCGTCATCGACGTAAACGTCGTGTTCGGCGGCGTCTGCTGATAGAGGGTCGCACCTGTCGCCGCGCTTGGGCCGTTGTTGGTCACCGTTTCGGTGTACGTAATCGTTCCGCCCGGCGCTACGGCCGCGGCCGACGCAACTTGCGTCATCGAAAGATCGGCCGTCGCTACGGTGACGGTGGCGGTGGCAGTAGCAGTTCCCGTGTTTGCTCCCTTGGCATTGACCGTATCAGTGATGACCGTACCGTTCGGCACAGACGCATTCACGGTCACGATGAACGTGAAAGTTGTAGTGTTGCCGCTAGCATAGTTTGCAGTGTTCGTGCAGGTGACCGTTCCAGCGTTGTTGGCGCACGCCCAAGTTCCGGAGCCGGTATATGCTATGGAACCAAATGTCGTATTCGCCGGAACCGTCTGCGTTACAGTGCTGTTCGCCGTTATGGTGCGTCCGCTGGCGTTGCTCAGTACTTGCGTGTACGTGAGGGGCTGACCCGGCCCGATCGTGGCTTGGATAGGAGTATCGGTGATCGTGTAGGCCTGCGCGGCGGCCGAGGGCGCGTGCAAAAGCAGCGCAAAGATGACAAAAATCAGCGGCCCGATAGCGGCCCGGAACCGCAATCCGCGTACCGCCATCGCCCGCATCATTCGATGCATTTGCGTTCGCAGCGCGTGCACGATGCTTGTCCCGCGCCCTGCGAATGAAATCCGCGTCCCGTCGCGCTCGATGGCGACGACTCTGCCAAGCGCGGCGCTCGCCGGCGTATCGTTCTGCTGGCCGGCGTCACCCCGCGTCACAATCGTCTCAGCGTCGGAATGGATTTCGACGACGCGGTGCAGCACGAAGCCGTCCTCGGTCCGTGTAAGAGCGATGTCGCCTCGCTGCAGTTTCTCGGCAAGGAGAGGAGCGATCTCGACCAAGTCTCCGTCCAGAATGTTAGGTTGCATGCTCTGCCCGGAGGCCGGAAAGCGGACGGGCAGCCCGTGCCCCAGGAGCATCTCGCACAGAGGCGCGAACTTCCGCGAATCGCGTATCGGGTGTGCATCACGCGGGGGCACGGCAGATCGCCTCCACAGCGCTCTTGTCTGGCGTGAACCGAAAGATAAAACAGGGGATTTGTTCCGCCACGCGTTCCAGAAACCGCAGGGTAAACTGCAATCCCTGCGGGGAATGGTGCGGCACGAAGCTTCGAGAGAGCAGCTCCGCCGTCGCCCGCCCGCGCGAGACGGGAGAAAGTTCCGTTTTGCGCGCATGTTCGAGCAGATACAGTCGCGACAGCGGAGCGCAATCAGGCGACGCGATTCCGGCGTCGCCATGCCAGGGAGTTCCATGCATCCAGATTCGGTCATCGCGAACACGCAGGATGATCCGGTCGTCGCTCAGGATGTGCGCCTTCGATTCTGCCTGCCAGAGACGCGCCGTCGTGCTCTTCCCCGCCCCGGAATGTCCCAGGAAGACATGCCCTCGTCCCCATTCGTCCACAAGCCCGACCGCATGCACCTCGACCCCTTCACCGCAAGCGAGGCGATGAATCATCGCGAGTTCGTCGAGCGGATACTCCAACGGATAGACTGGGTAGTTCACGTCGAAATGCCGGCGAAGCAACACGACATCGCCGCGTGTGAATTCGGAATCGAACCACGCCGCCTTGTACGGCGTGCGGCCAAGCCGAGGCGTCGAGAAGTAGAATCGGAAGCCGTCGGACTCTTGATAGAGGGACCACAGCCCTCCGGAGTGAAAGATGGGCGCCCGCGACGGCACCATGAGGTCTTCAGTCCAACCGACGCGAATTTCCAAGCCGCCCGGCTCCGGCTCGACAGCAAATGGGCGCAGGCCCGGATCAAGTACCAGGCGCACGTCTCGGTCGCCCGAAAGAGTGAACAACGTTTCTGCAATCCGAAACGCCAGCCGTCCCTCGGTCCTTTCTGCCGTTCCGAGGGTGCGGCCCGGACTGACATCCAGTTGCGCAAGCTGCATTTCGCTCTCTCGCATGACTTCAGGAACCGAGTGTTCTGCAAAAAAGTGAACTGCACGAGCCCGTCGTCGGACCCGACGCGCCGGGAATCTTGCAATGCCCGAGCACGGCTTCGTCCGGACGCAGGCTGACGCGCACGATCTGCGGCGCTTCGTAAGGCTTCCGCTCGCCTTTGCCGTTGGAACCGTTCTCCGGATGATTCGTTTCGGTCATTGCCGTGAGCTCGTCATCACACCCGCGTGGCCGCGCACGAACCGCATCCGCCGCTGCCACAACCTGCCGCCGGCTGCAACACATTCAGCGCAGGAACTGGACTCAGTGCGTTCTTCCAAGCGCTCTCGGCCGGCCTCTGGTGTTGTATTCGCCTGGCGCCGGCCCGAAGCCCTTCCTCCAGCTCGCCGCCGTTGCAGCAGCGGCAGTCGCCGTGCTCCGGCACGTCGTAGCCAAGTGCGTATGCGCGCAGGTGCGCCACCTGGCACAGGAAATCGACCGGCGATTCGGGATCGCCATTCTCAAGTTCTCCGTTTGCCGGGCACATCCCGCACACAGACCGAATCTGACAGCGGTCGCAAATCGTGGGGCGCGTGCGAGTTTGATTTCGAATTTCCAGCAGGCGCCCTTCCCAACCGTCGCGAAAACCCTCGCTGCGAATGTTGTAGTCCTGCTGGTGGGAGATCACGCAGACGCTCATGTTTCCCACAGGATCGATGGCGCAGCCGTTCATTCCGCCACCGCAGAAATAGCGATGGTTGTCGTCGGGCGTCGCCACCCTCGGCTTGCCAACCTCACGCTCCAGCAGCTTCCGGTATTCTTCTCCGCGCTGCGTATCCTGAAAATCGAGTGCGACCGCCTCTTCCGGCGAAAGCCGCACGCCCAGCGGGCTTTGCGAGCAATCGATACGGGGGTTCACCAGCGGATCGAACTTGAACTCGACGTGAAAGTCTTCTTCCGCCATCCGGCGCATTTCGTAGACTTCGTGCCGGTTAATCCTCGTGGGCACCGTCTTCAGCTTGAGCGGCAGTCCGCGCTCCAATAGCAGACGGATTCCCCGCATGCACCGGTCGTAGGAGCCGGGCACCTGTGTCAGCGCCTCGTAGGTTTCCCGCGTTGCGCCGTACAGCGTGATCTCGATTGCGAACGGGCGCCATTCCGCCAGATAGTCCGCGATCCGGGGCGTGATCAGCGTCCCGTTGGTGAAAAGCGTGATCAGGAAGCCGCGCTTTTTGGCTTCCGTGTAGATGTCCAGGAAGTCCTTGCGGCCGAAGATCTCACCGCCCGTGTAGAGGATCCAGAGGGTGCCCGCCGCAACCAGGTCATCCAGCAGCTGGCAGTGCTCTTCCAGGGTGAGTTCCTGCGCCCGAGCCTGAGCGTCGCCCATCGGCAAATTGTTGTAGCAGTGGAGGCATTGGAGCGGACACCTCCGCGTGACTTCGATCGACACCTCGACCGGTACGCGCCGCCCGAAATGGCGTTCATGAATGGCGCGGCTGAACGCCGTGTACGTTCCGTCGTTCATCCCAAGCCCCGGCTGCCCCAGCCGTGGTGCTGCTCCCCAGCTCCGCTTAGCCCAGCTCGATCAGACCTGCCTCGCTAAGTTCGTTGACGAATTTCTCTGTATCCGCCGTGGCCTGCTCCGCGGTGATTCCATACTCGGCCTGTAGATGAGCGGCCAGATCCCCCGTGGTCCGGCCTTGCTCAATCAACGACCAAAGGAGCGAACCTGAGTCGTTGAAGGTGTAGATCGAATCCATATCGGCCGCTCCACGACGAATCGGCACCACGATCGCCTCGTCGGCGACTACCCGCGACACTACATTCCGGCTGCGTTGAACCTTTGCGCCCGATACCAAGCCCGCTGTGGACATGCATCCCCCATGAAAACGCCAGCGTGGAACCTTGCTCGCAGTAACAAGCAAACGCCCCTGGATGATGTTTGCCTGTTAACTGGAATCGAACGACCTGAACCTAAAATATTAGTGCTCCATAATGAGAACAATCGAAAATTGGCCCGTAAGTGCCATAAATATCAATCCCGTTGCCCAGATGGGCACAGTGACATTTAAGCCAACGACACCCTTGCTTTTGGCGCCGAGCAAGTCGTTTGAAATGTGGAGGTTGGTACTAGAACCAGAGAGGACGGGGCCTATGAATGGGAAGAACCACCGGCCAGTTCACGGACAATATCGCCAACAAAGCCCTTGGCGTCTCCAAAGAGCATCAAGGTGTGGTCGAGATAGTAGAGAGGATTGTCGATACCAGCGAAGCCCGGATTCATGCTGCGCTTGATGACCATGACGGTCCGCGCCTTGTCCACATCCAGAATCGGCATGCCGTAGATCGGGCTGCTCGTGTCGGTTCGCGCCGCGGGGTTCGTCACGTCGTTCGCACCGATCACCAGCGCGACGTCCGTCTGGGGAAGCTCCGAGTTCACGTCTTCCATCTCCTTCAGGCGATCGTAAGGGATGTCCGCTTCAGCCAGCAGCACATTCATGTGCCCCGGCATGCGGCCCGCCACCGGATGGATGCCAAACGTTACCTCCACGCCGCGCTTGGTCAACGCGTCGTAGAGTTCCCGCACCTTATGCTGCGCCTGTGCCACGGCCATGCCGTACCCGGGCACGATCACAACTTTGCTGGCCGCGGACAGAATGGCGGCGGCCTCCTCCGCCGTTGCGCTGCGCACTGTCCGAGCCTCAGTGCCCGCCGCAGCCGACGTCTGAACCTGGCCAAACGCGCCAAAAAGCACGTTGGTAAACGACCGGTTCATGGCCTTGCACATGATCACAGACAGAATGAAGCCCGACGAGCCGTCCAGCGCACCGGCGACAATCAGCAGCTTGCTGTTGAGTACAAAGCCCATCGCCGCGGCCGATAGTCCGGCGTAGGAGTTGAGGAGGGAGATCACCGTCGGCATGTCGGCCCCGCCGATCGGGATGATCAGCATCACACCAAATACGAGCGCAATTCCAACCATGACGAGGAACAAAACGTTGTGCCCCGGATTCAGCACGAGCATGACAGCGATGATGACTGCCACCGCCAGCATGCCGAGGTTCACGATGTTCTGGCCTTTGTATGTGACGGGGCGCTGAGGGATGAAGCTGACTTCCTGCAGTTTTCCGGCTGCGATCAAGCTGCCGGTGAGTGTCAGACCGCCGAGGATGACCTCCGCCGAGAGCACGGCCATCATGAATTTCGGCACGTTTGGCGTCCGCAGGAAAAACTCGGCGGTTCCGACCAGAGTAACGCAGCACGCGCCGAACGCGTGGCTGATCGCCGTCCGTTGTGGCACCGCCGTCATTTTCACCATGCCGAGCGGTACCCCGATGATCGCGCCGAGCACCAGTGCGATGGCGATCCAGCGGTAATCGACGATGCCCCGCTCGAACAGCGTCCCGATGATGGCCGCCGCCATGCCCAGTTCGCCGGCCCACACGCCGCGGCGCGCTGTGGTCGGCGCGCTCATCCACATCAGCGACAATATGAATAGCGCCGTCGCCGCCAGATAGACGATTTCGATCCAGTGGAATGTGGGCAGTGTCATGGGTGGCTATTTTTGCGGGCGGCTGGATTTGAACATTCTGAGCATGCGGTCGGTAATGAGGAATCCGCTTACAACGTTGCTGAAGGCGGCTACCACCGCTACCGTGCCCAAGATCGTCGCGAACTTGGTCTCGTGCGCGCCCGCCAGCGCAATCGCGCCTACCACCGCAATCGCATCCAGCGCGTTGGTGAGTGACATCAGCGGTGTGTGCAGCAGCGGTGACACCCGCTTGATGACCTGGAATCCGAGGAATCCGGCCAGCATGAAGACGAACAGGCTGTTCAGTAAAACGTCGCCCGACATATCGCTTCCCCTAAGCGCTGCTTTGCACGGTCAGCGCAGGTAGTTGAAAAAACTCGCGCACCCGCGCGTTCACGATTTCCCCGCCCCGGGTGAGCAGCGTCTCTCGAGTGATCTCGTCGTCCATCTTCAGACTCAGGCTGCCGCCCTTGACCAGGTGCTGCAGAAAGGCCGTGATGTTCCGGGCGTAGAGCGAGCTGGCGTGATACGGCACGGTGCTGGCCAGATTGATGCGGCCGATGATGGTCACGCCGCTTTCGACGATGGTCTCGCCCGACTTCGTCAGTTCGCAATTCCCGCCGCGCTCTGCCGCCAGATCGACGATTACCGATCCCGGCGCCATCCGGCGCACCATGTCTGCCGTCACCAGCACCGGCGCCTTCTTGCCCGGCACCACCGCCGTCGTGATCACCACATCGTTCTCGCCGACCACCTTGCCCATCGCCTCGCGCTGCCTCGCGTAGAAATCTTCGCCCTGTGCCGTCGCGTATCCGCGCGCGTCTTGGGCCTCCTTGGCCTCGATTCCCAACTCGACGAACCGCGCCCCGAGGCTCTGCACCTGCTCCTTGACTACCGGCCGCACGTCGTACGCGGAAACGACTGCGCCGAGCCTGCGCGCCGTCGCGATGGCCTGCAGTCCCGCCACTCCCACACCGATGATCAGCACGCGAGAGGGCGTGATCGTTCCGGCCGCGGTCGTCAGCATGGGGAAGAATTTCGGCAGCGTGTCACCTGCGATGAGCACGGCCTTGTACCCGCACGCCGTGGCCATCGACGAGAGCGCGTCCATGCTCTGCGCGCGCGTGGTCCGCGGCATCATCTCGACCGCAAACGAAGTAACGCCTTTGCCTGCGATCTCCTGCACCACGTCCTTCGACCCGAGCGGCCGCAGGAATCCGATCAGCACCTGATCGCGCCGCATCAGCGGCAGATCGGCTTTGCCGGTCCGGTCGTTCGACCCGTAGCAAAGCACTTGCGTGATGATGTCCGCTGTTCCGAAGACCGCCGCTCGGTCCGGCAGGATCTTTGCGCCCTTCTCCGCGTACGTTGCGTCCGGATAGCCCGCCTCGTTTCCCGCTCCCTTCTCGATGACGACTTCTAGGCCCGCCTTGACCAGGTTCGGAATCACCGAAGGAACGAGCGCCACGCGTCGCTCGCCCGGAAAGCTCTCCTTGGGAACGCCAACGATCACCAAATTCTCCTTCGGATTCTGTTACTCGCGTTAGGCGCCTGCGGACCGACGGACAAAAGCCCTGTCTCCCCTGAGGCGCGCCCTATTCTATACATCCGCGCCCGCATGTCCATTGGAAGATTATCAGCAGACGGTTGTCAGGAAGATCTCAGAGCTCGCAATTCCTAGGGAAGGAATCGAGCGGGCGGGGAAGATGTATGCAGGTGATTCGGACGCCGCGCAGCGACTTATTGCGATCGTGCCTGCGGTTGGCCGGAGGGATCGTCCACGCTGTCACCGATGGCATCGCCACTCACCACCAGTTCGACGCGGCGATTCTGCTGCCGACCCTCCGGTGTGTCATTCGACGCGACCGGCTTCGTCTTCCCGAATCCCCGCGCGGTCACGGAGCTTGCCGGCACGAGTTGGTCGATCAAGTAATCGCGCACCATCTGCGCGCGCTGCTCCGAGAGCCGCTGATTGAAGTCGTCGCCGCCGACGCTGTCGGTGTGGCCCTCGATCTGAATCCTTAGGCCCGGGTACGCAAGCAGGATTCCCGAAATCTTCGCCAGCTTCTCGCGCGCCCCCGGCTTGAGCGTGTAACTGCCGGTGTCGAACAGCACGTCTGACATATTCACGATGAGGCCGCGCACCGTGTCGTGGGTCTGAAGGATGCTGCTCAGTTGCGCCAGCAATTGTTTGCGCAACTCCGCTTTCTCGGCTTCCGCTTGCGCCACCGCCAGCTTCGCGCTCTCCGCAGCGGCGTCTGCCGCAGCCTTTTGCTGGGCAGCCAACTGCGCCGCTTGGGCGGCCGCCGCTTCGGCCTGCGCTTTCTGCTGCGCCGCAAGGTCAGCTGCCTTTTGAGCTTCCTGCTGCTGCGCGAGCGCCGCTGCCTTTGCCGCTTCCGCTTCCGCTCGTTCGCGTGCGGCCTTTTCTTCCGCGAGTTGTGCTTCGAGCTTGGCCTTCTCCGCTTCTTCGGCCTGCTGCTTGGCCAGAGCTTCACGCGCCTCGGCAGCTTTGCGTTCGGCTTCCGCGCGCTCCTGCTCGATCTGCTTCATCGTGATCGAGTGCGCGTCTTCGGCGGTCTGCACCGCTTCTCGCGCGGACATCTCCACGTTCTTGCGCATCACGCCGTGTTTCTGCGCGTCTTCCGCCTGCTGCAAGAGCTGCTGCGCCTTCTGATAGCTCGGCAGCGCGTACTTCTCCGCCCCTGCCGTCTGAGCGATCTTCACCGCATTGCGCGCTTCGTAAAGGCTCAGCGGTATGCGCGGATCGAGCCGCGGAGCATCGGCGCCCGTTGTGATCGCCCCGTAGTCGCCGCGCTGCAACAGATCGAATTTCGCATCCACTTCCTCGACGCTTCCCTCCGTGTCTGGCCGCACCACGTTTTCCAGCACGACCACATCGCTCGGCTGGGCCACCGCAAAATAGGGTTCGGCGGTCACGATCATCGCGAACGCTTGGAACGCCGTTGCTCCGTCAACCTTGGCCTTCTGTCCCTCTAGCTCCAATTCACCCAGATTCTCGGCGCGTCCCTCCGGCGTCACCGCCCACAGGACATACGTCAGGAATTGCGGCCCGTACTGCGTCGCGGGGAGTAGCTTCTCGCATTTCGCAGAAATGCTTACGACGCCCTTCTTGGCCTCCACGTGCGCCTCGCCCTTGGCGAACGGCATCAGCACGGTGCCTTTGAAATCGACCGCCGTCGAGCCCTTGGCGTGACTGTAGTTGATCGCCTTCGTCGTTCGCGCGATGATCTCCACGCGGTACAGCGGACTCGATTGGCTTCCACCTTGTCCCGCCGGTGCTGCCTGGGTCGGTGCAGTCGTCTGCGGCTGCGCCGTGGCGGGCGCCGTTTGCTGCGCTCTCGCGACCGAGATTCCGGATGCCCACGCCGCGCCAATCAGCGCAGCCAGCAAGGCTGATCGCAAATGCATCGGACTGGTTCTTTTCCCCACGCTGTTCATCGTAAATTCCTCAAGTCGTTGCAGATTCGAGGCTATTTCTTCTCAGCGTAGCAGCAGCGAGCATGCGTGCATCGCGCTCCTGCCCAGTGTGTGCCTAACTGGTATAAGTGGTGGGACTCTCCCGAGAGGTCGTTACTGTGGCAAGGGGCATCCGCCTCGCGCTCACCGGCCGGGCTCAAGCACCAGTTTCTGCACGCGCCAGTTCAATAGCTCCGCCACGTACAGTTCGTTCTCCGATGGACACGCGATCTCGTGAATCCATCCAAACTGCCCAAGTTGCTTGCCTGACTCGCCGAGCATCCCGAGTACTTTGCCCTCGAGGCTCAGCTTGTAGATTCGCCCCGGAAACGCGTCTGCGCTGTACAGCACCTGATGCGGCCCCGGCGTGATGCAAATCGCCCATGGCGCGCCGGGAGCCATCGTCCCGGTGGTCGCTGTCGGCTTGTTGCCGATCGCCGGACGTGCGTCGGGCGGCGCTGGCACATCGATCGTAATCTGCCGCAGAAATTTGCCGTTGCCGTCGAACACTTGGATCCGCCGGTTTCCGCGGTCCGCCACATAAATGTTACCTTTCGCGTCCACCGCGATGCTGTGCGGCACGTTGAATTGTCCCGGTCCGTCTCCGGGCTCGCCCCATGATTTCACCCAATTCCCGTCCTTGTCGAACTTCGCCACGCGCGAATTGATGTAGCCGTCGCTTACATAGGAATTTCCTGCCGCGTCCCACGCGATGTCCGTCACCTGCCGGAACATCCCGTCTATCGGCGGCAGCGGCGGACGCACATGCTTCAGTGGCTCCGTTCCCTCGTCCGACGCTTCCTGCTTGCGCCCGAAAACCATCGCCACTCGGCCTGCCGGATCAAACTCGATCACCATATCGGAGCCCTTGTCTGTGACCCATACATTGTCCTGCAGGTCCACCTTCACCGAGTGCGCAAACGACCACGCATAAAGGTTGTGCCCGATCTCCCGCACAAACCTGCCGTCCGGGCCAAACTCCAGGAGCTGAGCGGCACTCGCGCCGTAGGCAGGCCCGGTCGTGTTGCCCCGTGAAAAAACGAAAACGTGTCGCTTTGAGTTCACCGCAACACCGGCAACTTCTCCCAAGTACACATCGGGCGGCAGCTTCAGCAGGGCGGGCACGGACCGGTATTTGATCTCCGGCACATCGGAATGCTGAGCCCACACCTGACCTGCAAACAACACCGCGAGGAAAGTCAAAACGCAGCCCCTCATCGTCGCCTCCAGCCCTCAGAGTGTACGCCCGCGCACTCCTGTGCACGGCGCCCCGGCCTCGCCGCATCCTCCAGCAAACACCTGGCGTTTGACAACAACGCAATCTGGGCATATCTTCTGCCCGAAACGTCCTCTCCAAGCCGGCAAAGAACGATATCGGCTCAATTGCGGAGGTGCTCCATGGCGAATATCATATTCCCGGTACGCAGCGCCCAGCGCGGCCGACCCGTTGCGGCACTAGCTCTCGCTGCCGTGATCGCACTCTTATTCGCGCCCGCGCGCCTCGCCCTTGCGCAAGACGCCCCCGGGATCTCCACCGTTGACCCCACTTCCGGCAAAGTCAACGACACGATCACGGTGACGGGCACCAACCTCGGCAAGGGTTCCGTCTCCGCCGTCTTCCTCTCCGACGACAAGAATGATTACAAAGCATCCATCGTCAACCAGGAAGACACCAAAATTGTGATGAAGGTCCCCCAGGTCAAACCGGGCAGCTACAACGTCTCCATTCAAAAAGGTAACTCGATTTATATCCAGCCTGTGCGTTTCACCGTGCAGGAATAGCCGTTCGCATATTTCAACGCCGCAAGAGTTCGCGTAGCATCGCCTTCGTGCGTCTCACTCCACCCGGGAGCATGTGATGACCGATCTCAATCCGCAGGCCAAGCAAATGGCCGACGAGTCTATGGTGCGGAATCTGGACGCACAGGCACGCGCTATTTGGCCGCAGGAAGTTCCGCTGATCCGCCGCTACGCGCTTCCCGCCGAACCGCGAATCCTCGACGCCGGCTGCGGTACGGGCGAGGCATCCTGGCGTCTCGCCGAACTTTTTCCGCGCGCATCGGTTCTCGGCGTCGATATTCTCGATCAAAGCCTCGACCTCGCGCGCTCGCGCTACGCGCGATTCGCGCCGCAGCTGACGTTCGATCATCAATCCATCTACGAGCTTCGCGCTGCGGACCACACCTTCGATCTCGTCGTGTGCCGCCATGTGCTCCATTCGATCCCTCATGCCGATCGCGCGATCGCGGAGCTTTCTCGCGTCACACGTCCGGGCGGCTACCTGCACCTCATTCCCGAAGACTATGGAATGCTTCATTTCCAGCGCGCCGCACTCGATCCGCGCGACTTCTGGCATGACGCGCCCGCGAAATTCGCAGCAGCCACCGGAACCGACCTTTTCCTGGGCCGCCACGCGTTTGGGATCCTGGCTGCGATGCATTTGGAGGAGATCAAGATGGACTACATCATCGTGGACACGCTGCGCGTCCCGCGCGAGACTTTTGCCGCGATCATCGAAGCCTGGCGCGACGGATATTCCGAGGCCATCGGCCAGTTCACAAGATTCAGCCGCCAATCCGCCGCCGACTATTTCAATCAGATGATTGCGAATATCCGCGATCCGCGGGGTTACGCCGTCTGGATGGTCCCCGTCATCTCCGCCCGCCTGCGCTAAGCAAAATCTGCGAAGAGCCTGCCCCGATGCGAGGGTCTACGCTCCCTGCAGGTCTCTCAGTTTTCTCGGTTCTCTGTGCTCTCTCTGCTTTCTCGGCTCTCTCTGCTTTCTCGGCTTTCTCCGTTTTCCTCTGCGCCCTCTGCGTCTCTGCGGTGAAAATCTGTTCCTGTTTCCATGTCACAAGCGCTTCTGTGTACTTCGCTGTTATGCTTGCATCGCGATGAGACGCTGCCAATTTGCCGGCTGCTTCCTGCTCATCCTGAGCTTCTTCGCGGCCGTGCCTTCGGCCCACGCCTGGGGCTGCAAGGGCCACCAAGCCATTGCTCTGATCGCGGAAAGCCATCTGACGCCCCACGCACGCGAAGTCGCGTTAAGCATTCTTGCTGCCGTGCCAATCGATCCCGCTCTTCCCCGCTACTGTGGGCCAAACAACGATCCCTTCGCCGACGCCTCTACTTGGCCTGACGATATTCGCAAGATGCGCCCCGAAACCGCCCCCTGGCACTTCATCGACATTCCTCGCGCCGCCCGAAAAACCGACATCGCGAAATACTGTCCCGCCCAAGAGGGGCCCCCAGGTCCCCGGCAAGGGGAGCCTGGGGCAAAAGATGGCTGCGTCACGAGCGCGCTCGCCGACGAAATGCGTGTCCTTCGCAATTCCGCTGCCTCGCCACAGGCGCGCGCCGAGGCGCTGCGCTTCCTCATTCATTTCGTCGGCGACATTCATCAGCCGCTCCACGCGAGCACGAACAACGACCTCGGCGGCAATTGCGTCCCCGTCACGTTCTTCGGACGTGCTCCGGAGGGGCCCCCAGGTCGACGGTTAGTCGAGCCTGGGGGATCAGTGGAATCCACTCCCGGAAGCGGCTCGTTCAATCCCAATCTTCACGAAGTCTGGGACGTCGAGATCCTCGAACATCTTTCGCCCGGCGAGTCCTCCTCAGAGGTCGCGCGCGAACTGGACCAGAAATTCAGCTCGCAGATTCCCGCCTGGCAAAGTCAGCCGGCGGATTTCGCTGGATGGGCGTGGGAAAGTCACGAGCTCGCGGAAACCATCGCCTACGGTCGCCTGCCTCACCCTCTGCCGATCCAAAAGCCCCGCGTGATGACGGCTTGTCCAAACATTGGCGATCCTGCCGCGTACCACCGCATGCTGAAGATCGAAGAAAACCTTTCCGACAATTATCAGAACGCCGCTGCTCCCGTGGTCGAGGAGCAAATCGCCAAAGCCGGCGCCCGCCTCGCCGCCCTCCTCAATTCCCTTTTCCCTTGAGCGACGCGAAGTGCCGACCCTGATCCGCTTGAGACGTCTTTCTCCCGTAGGGGCACAGCACTGGGGTCACCGGCGCACTTTCTTGGCGCCGCGCCGCCCATTCACCTCGTCGCACCAGTCGTCGGCGGTGTCATCCCGAGCCCAGCCCCGACGCCCTCGGTCGGGGATGGCGGCGAGGGATCTGCTTTTGGCTCTCCTGGCGCCAGCTTGTTCCGAGCGGAGTCGAGGAGCGTCCCCGCATGCAGACTCGGCAAGAAATTGTGATACAAGCTAAGCGTTGCATTCATCGCCACAGGAGGCTTCATGCTGTTCGATTTCGCCGCAATTCCAGCCCGAGAAGCGTACAAGCTCTTGGTCTCTACCGTCACACCGCGACCGATCGCCTGGGTCGTCAGTCAAGACGCGAACGGCCATCTGAACGCCGCGCCCTTTTCCTTTTTCAATGTGCTCTCGGGCGACCCGCCCGTCGTCGGAATCGGCATCGGCAGCCATGAACCCGGCCGCCCGAAAGACACGCGCCGCAATATCCGTGATACGCGTGAGTTCGTCGTCAACCTGGTCTCGGAAGAAGTGGCCGAGGTCATGAACATCACTGCCATCGAGTTTGAAGCCGGCGTGGACGAGCTCGCCGAGGCGCAGTTGACGACTCTGCCCTCAGTCCATGTGAGGCCGCCCCGCATCGCCGTGAGTCCGGTCGCGATGGAATGTACCCTGCTGCAAATCGTCGAGCTGGGGCCGGACAATGCTCTCGTGCTGGGCCGCGTTCTCGCGATGCACGTCCGCGATCATTTGGTGCTGGACCCCGCCAAACATTACATCGACACGCCCAACCTCAAACTGATCGGCCGCATGCATGGCACCGGTTGGTACGCCCGCACCTCTGATCTTTTCGAAATACCCCGCATCCCCCGCGCCAGCTGGACGCTGCGCGGAGCAAAGACGCCATCGTAGTCCTACCTATCCGCGCTGCTCAACGGGTCTGGCACTGCGCTGAGGAATGCCTGATTTGCAAAACAAACTCGAAGTCTCGCTCAATCAATTGGCCCGGGGCCATCGTTGGCTCCCGACTAGGGCCCGAAACGCAGGTTTCTGACGCCCGAATGATGCCTGCCTCTTCCCGTTTTTTCGTGAACTTGTCCGATTCGCTGACTCGCCGGGAGTTTGAGCCGCGCCGTCGCCCGGCTGCGTTCAGGCCGCCTTTTGGATCTTGGCGCGGTAGGCGCGCGGCGAGAGGCCCGTGGCGGTAGAGAACAAGCGGCTGAAGTACGCCGGGTCGTTGAAGCCGAGCCCGTAGGCAATCATCGAGACCGGCAAGTTGGTGTAGACAAGATTGCGTCGCGCCTCGCGAACGATGCGGTCGAGGATCAAGTGCGAGGCCGCATGCCCTGTTGCGGACCGCGCGAGGCGGGTGAGATGCGTCGGCGTCACTGATAGCGCGCCGGCATAGTCCGACACTGTCCAGTGCTCCAGAAAATGCTGCTCGAGAAGCGCCTCGAACCGATGGACGAGGTCGGCTTTCACCGTGCCGTCCGGTGGCTTGCCATGCGCAGCGATTTCGCGCGCGACAAGGCCGATCAGCGTAGAGGACAAGCCCCGCAGTACGTGGGCCCGCGCAAAACGCCGCTCTGCAAACTCCGAAAAAATCTGTTCCATCGCCATCCGGATTTGGGGAGTGCCGCGCACGACCACCGATTGCGAAAGGACGCGGCGCAATCCTTCGGATGGCGTCAGCACCTGATCCAGCATTTCCGCAGCGAAAGTGACGACCCACCCTTGCGTCCCGCGCTTGAACGAGAAGCCGTGAATGTGGCCGACCGGCACGTTGACGACGCGCATGGGCCGCAGCGGGTAAGTTCGCCCCTCGAGTGTGGCTTGTCCGCCGCCGCTTTCGATCAGGAGAATCTGGTGCAGTCGCGCGTGCCGGTGCGGCGCGAATTCCCAATTGTGCAGGACCGACCGCGCGGCGATCGTCTCGCAATGCACGACGTCCGGCAGGTCGCGGGACTCGCCGAACAGGTTGTAGGTCTGAATGGACTGGTTCAGCGCCGCCTTGGCCATGTTCGAAATGTACAAGAAAATGGAAAGTCTATCCATTCACTTTCTTTCACAAAAGGTCGACAATTCGGCCGATCGACGATTCCAGGAAGGGAGCCGGAATGAAACTTCAAGTGTGCATCATCGGCGGCGGACCGTCGGGGCTGTTGCTCTCGCAGCTCCTGCATCTGCAGGGCATCGACACCATCGTGCTGGAGAAATACAGTCGCGACCACGTGCTGACGCGAATCCGCGCCGGCGTGCTGGAGCATGGCTTCGCGAAACTCATGCGCGAGGCGCAGTGCGGCGAGCGGATGGATCGCGAGGGCGAAATCCACAACGGGATTCACATCGCGCACGACGGCGTGCTGGAGCGCGTTGACCTGCACAAATATTCAGGCGGAAGCTCGGTGATCGTCTACGGCCAGACCGAGCTCACGCGCGATCTCTATGACGCGCGCGACCGGATGGGCGGCAAGGTCGTCCACAATGCGGAGGACGTGACTCCGCACGACATGAATTCCGGCAAGCCCTACGTCACCTATCGTGAGGGCGACAACGTCGTGCGCGTTGACTGCGAATACATCATTGGCGCTGACGGGTTCCACGGCGTCAGCCGCAAGTCGATCCCGAAGGATGTCTTGCGCGAATACGAACGGGTGTACCCATTCGGCTGGCTGGGGGTGTTGTCCCGCACCAAGCCGGTCTCGCCCGAACTGATCTATGCGAAGCATGAGCGCGGTTTTGCGCTCTGCTCGCTGCGGTCGCAGGTGCTGAGCCGGTATTACATCCAGGTGCCGCTCACGGATTCGACGGACGATTGGCCCGACGACGCGTTCTGGGCGGAGCTCAAGCGCCGCTTGCCGGACGAAGTCGCCGCCAGGTTGATCACCGGCCCATCGATCGAGAAAAGCATCGCGCCGTTGCGCAGCTTCGTCGCCGAGCCGATGCGCTACGGCCGTATGTTCCTCGCAGGAGACGCCGCCCATATCGTGCCGCCGACGGGAGCACGGGGACTCAACAGCGCGGCCTCGGATATCTACTATCTCTATCACGCGATGGTCGATCACTACAAAAAGGCCGATGACGCCGGCCTCGACGGCTACTCGAAGCGGGCCCTCGCCCGGGTCTGGAAGGCGCAGCGATTCTCGTGGTGGATGACGATGCTGTTGCACCGCTTTCCGGACAACATTCCCTACGACAACAAACTGCAGGAAACGGATCTGGCGTATCTATTCTCGTCGGAAGCGGCGCTTCGCTCGCTGGCGGAAAACTACGTGGGTCTTCCCTTCTAGCGTACTGGCGGTCTGCCTGGGACTCGCGATGCGGTTGGGGCGAGCACGGGCATTTAACGCGAACGACCGTTTGAAATTCTCGTTACGTCATGCCATCCTGAATTCGGTCGAAATCGGGACCACGGGAAACCGGAATGAGAGCATCGTCCGGTCCGTAAACAAGATAGCCTGGCGAGCTTCTTATGCCCGTTGACGCTGCCCGCAGCAGCGGGGACCAGGGATTTTCAGGTCGCCTTGATTGAATTTCTACTCGACAATGCTGCCGAGTAGAAATCGCCGTATCTCGTTGAAAACAAAGAATTGCTGCTCCGGCTACTCGACAATAAATCGAGGGGGTATGGGACGGCGAAATCGGAGAATTTTGAGGCAGACATGTTGCGCGTTGGATTGATTGGCTGGCGAGGAATGGTGGGCAGCGTCCTCCTGCAGCGCATGCGGGAGGAAGGCGATTTTGCTGGCCTCGAGCCGGTATTTTTCTCCACGTCCAACGCCGGTGGCGCCGCGCCACCGGAAGCGAATGGTGCCGCGCTCCGCGACGCCTCGAACTTGAAAGACCTCGCCGCGTGCGATGTTCTCATCAGTTGCCAGGGCGGCGAGTACACAACGGAAGTTTACGCTCCGCTGCGCAAGAGCGGCTGGAACGGCTATTGGATCGACGCCGCGTCCACGCTCCGCATGAACGACGACTCGATCATCATCCTCGATCCCGTGAACGCGGACGTGATTCGGCAGGGCCTCGCGCGTGGCGTGCGCACCTATGCGGGAGGTAATTGCACGGTCAGCCTGATGCTGATGGCCGTCGCCGGACTTTTCAAAGCGGGCTTGGTCGAATGGATGACCACGATGACCTATCAGGCCGCTTCCGGCGCGGGCGCCGCGAAAATGCTGGAGCTGGTTCAGCAGATGGAATGCCTCACCGATCCGGCGCGCAAGACGCCCTCCGAAAACGCGCTCGAAGTCGACCGTATGGTGATCGAGGCACAGCGCTCGAGCTCGTTGCCGATCGGCGAATTCGGTGCGCCGCTTGCCGGCAGCGTGATTCCCTGGATCGACAAGGAAATGCCAGGCGGCCAGACGAAGGAAGAATGGAAAGGCATGGCTGAAGGCAACAAGATTCTCGGCTTGAATCCGCCCGTGCCCATCGACGGCATCTGCGTCCGCATCGGCACGATGCGCTGCCACAGTCAGGCGCTGACCATCAAACTGAAGAAAGACGTTCCGCTGGGCGAAATCGAGCAAATTCTGGCGGGCGCGAACCCGTGGGTCCGCGTGATCCCGAACACGAAGGAATCGAGTTTGCGCTGCCTCACTCCGACCGCCGTCTCGGGCACGCTCAATGTGCCGATCGGCCGCTTGCACAAACTCAACTTAGGGCCAGAATATCTCGGCGCGTTCACCGTCGGCGATCAGTTGTTCTGGGGCGCCGCCGAGCCTCTGCGACGCATGCTGCGCATTCTTCGTGAACACGCGAAATTGAGATGAAACAGCCGCTCCTTGCCCGCGCTGGGATCGTTGTGCAGGCAACATTCGTTCAGGGTCCAGAACAGGTGTATAATTCCGCCACTTGGGTGAAACAAAACACTCTGCGCCGGCGTATTAGCCGTCCAGGAGGACTACACATGCACCGAAAGCTTCTCGCTATGCTGTTTGGGATCGCCTTGCTCGCGCTGCCGGGCCGGGCGCAGGACTCGAAACTCAACGGCACTTGGAAACTCGATGCCGCCAAGAGCAACTTCGGCCAGTTCCCGCCGCCGACGAGCGAAACCGACACCATCACCGTCACCGGCAACGAATTCAAGCAGCAATTCACCAGCGTCACCGCGCGGGGCACGCAAAACGGCTCGCGCTCCTGCACGATCGACGGCAAGGAAGTTGACCTGACTCCCGACGATACGCGCGTCCAGCTCGGCGCGATCAAGCTCTCGAAGATGCAGTGTTCGTGGGAAGGAAAGGCGGTCGTCTTCCTCGAAACAGCCAACTTCAACGGCGGCGTGCTGACGGACAAGCTGACCTTCTCGCCTTCCGACGACGGCAAGACGATGACGATGGATTCGCACATCACGTCCGCCACCATGAATGGCGACCGCAAGCTCGTTTACGACGCGGCGGACGCTTCGGCAGCGGCTTCTCCGTCCGGGATGACAGCCACGCCCGGCGCAGCCGCGATGATCCACACGGGCAGCGGTGATCCGCCAAATCTCAGCGGCACGTGGAAGCTGAATATCTCGAAGAGCGACTTCGGCGCGATTCCGGGGCCCGCGAGCCAGACGGACACGATCGAAGACAATGAGCCGTCCGTCAAGATCGCTGAGGATCAGAAGGGCGGCATGATGGGCGACTTGAACGTCACCACGGCGATCAGCACCGACGGCAAGGAAACCACGTCAAAAGGCATGGGCGATGCCGAGGTGAAGAGCACCGCGCACTGGGAAGGCGGGACCCTGGTTGTCAATTCCAAGACGAGCTTCCAGGGCAGCGACATCACGATCAAGGACAGCTACTCGCTCAGCGCTGATGGGAAGACGCTCACCGAAAAGACGCACGTCGAATCCGGCATGGGGAATTTCGATTCGACCAGCGTTTACGATAAGCAGTAGCCACAGTGGATTCGGCGAGGCGTTTTGCCGAGCGCTCGGCGAGGCGCCTTTCAACTCAGGCCCGCGCCGCGAAGGAGTATTTCGCCGGACAGCGCAACACCCTTCGCACGGAACCCAAGAACGTAAAAACGGCTGGCGACTTTTCTTCCTTGCGCCAAGCCATCTTGACTTCAATCTTGGCGTTCGGCTCATCCAGCGGGACGGCCAGGACCTCCCCACTGGGATTCGGCCGCCTCGCTGCCTCGTCTGGCATGATGAAGATTCCCTTGCGGCACGCCACGTGCACGATCTGCGCGTCGCTGTTCGGCGCGGGGCTGAGCGGCACGTGCAACACATTGGGTGAGATTCCCGCTTCGGCGTAAAGCTCGAGCGTCTTGTCGTACATCGCAGCGCAGAGTTGGCGATTCGGCAGCAGCAAGGTTTCGCCCGCCAGATCCTTTATGCGCAGCGACCGCCGCTTCGCCAGCGGACTCGCTTTGCTCACGTGCACCACGAACCTTTCTTCAAACAGAACTTCCGCGCACAACTGACTCGCTTCGATGAGGGATCGCACCAGCGCTACGTCGATCTCACCGTCGAGAAGGGCCTGACCGTGCCAGCCGGAGAACATTTCCTTGTACTGAAGTTCGACGGCGGGAAACTGCTTCGAGTGCTCCATCAGCGCGCGGCTGACTTGTTCTCCGAGGCCGGGCGCCATGCCGATCCGCACGAGGCCGGTCTCTCCGCACTTCGCCATGCGAATGGACTCGCAGACGTGCGCCGATTGCGCGACAAGAGATCGCGCTTCGCGCAGCAGCGTGTGGCCGGCGTCGGTCAGCGCAACGTGGCGGCGGTCGCGAATGAAAAGGGGCACGCCGAATTCGTCTTCGAGCTGACGAATCTGGCGGCTGAGCGGCGGTACCGTGACGTGCAAGTCCTGCGCCGCCTTTGAAAAGCTGAGACGCTCTGCGACCGCGATGAAGTACTTCAACTGGCGAAGTTCCATTCAGAACCCCCCACCCGTGCCAGATATTGGCATCTATATAGTCCGAATCGGTAAAAGAAGCAAACAAAATAAGCAATAGACAACGCCGGGGAAGCTGGTATTAGTGTGCCATTCGTTTAGGCGGTCCATAGGCGCGGATCTTACGAGGGTGGGTTCGCAAGTATCGGCGGGTGGAATCAACGCTCAATCTGTGCGCCCGACGTGTGCGCGGCGGCATTATTTTTTCCTGTGACATCTCATACCGGTGACTGTGGCCTTTGGGAATCGTTCGGAGCAGGTAGGGCAGCTCGGCAACGGGCGCTATCGACTTAGAAATCGACTAGGGGGAAGGGTGATGAACACACGGTTCGCGGGACGAAAGTTGGCAGTAACGCTGTTGGCAGGCTTCGCGATCTTCCTGCTGTGCGCGCCGCTGGCGCAGGCGCAGACGGCCGGTACAGGCGCCATCACGGGTACGATTACCGACCCATCGGGCGGCGCCGTGGCCAACGCCGCAGTAACTGCTACGAACACGGGCACAAACCAATCGCACGACGCGAAGACAGGCGCAGACGGAGTTTACAAATTCAGCCTGCTCCCTCCCGGTGTTTACAAACTGCACGTCGCTGCTTCCGGTTTCAAGCCGGCGGAAATTCCATCCATAACCGTCAACGTCACCGAAACGGCAGCGGCCAATGCGACGCTGGAAGTGGGAGCCGTGACCGAAAGCGTGACCGTTGAGAGCACGGTTGAAACTCTACAAACGGAGACTTCAACACTGGGAACTACGGTGTCGGGCAGCCAGATTAACGCGCTGCCGATGGCGAACGGAAACTATACGGAAATTCTCAGTCTCTCGGCTGGAACGAACGTCGGCGTCGACAACGCCACGTCGGTCGGCAAAGGAACTCAAGACATCAGCGCGAACGGCGTAAACCCCGGCTCGAATAACTTCCAAATGGACGGCGTCGCCGTAAACAACATCGCGAACTCCGGCAGCGCGAACGACGGCACGATTTACACAGGCATCCCAATTCCCAGCACAGATGCGATCGCGGAATTCAAGGTTCAGACGTCAACCTACGATGCCAGTTTCGGGCGGAACCCCGGCGCGAACGTGACGGTGAGTACGAAATCCGGCACGAATGATTTTCACGGGTCAGCTTTCGAAAACTTCCGCAATTCGGTTTTGAATTCGAGCGACTATTTCTACAATCTGATCCCGGATCAACCGCACCAGATTCTCAATCAGAATCAGTTCGGCGGCACGATTGGCGGCCCGATCAAGAAGGACAAGCTCTTCTTCTTCTTCAGCTATCGCGGAACGCGTGGCAAGAATGGCGTGGCGCCGCAGGGCGAAACCTTCGGAGCCCTCCTACCTACCTCGTTGAATCCGTACGCAGCGCTTGGTTCGCGCGGCACGTGCAATGCACCGGCCTCAATCCCGGATACAGGCACGATTTCCGCTGAGTGCAATGCCACGGCGCAGGCGTTCGCAACGGCTATGGGAATTCCAAATGGAAATATCGTGGGACTCAGGATTTTCCAACTCACGACCGGCAAGAACGCCGGGGTGCCAGTCAACTATTACATTCCAGCCCCAATCTCTGACCCTCAATTTTGCCCGGGAGGTGGTCCGCTTTGTAATTTCACGATTCCGGCGATCTATCATGAGAACCAATACGTTGCCAACGGCGATTGGATTATCAACAGCAAGCATACTTTCCAGACGAAGTATTTTTACTCCGCAAACCCCCAAACGCTTTACGTCGGGCAGAACGGTGGCGACCTTCCAGGCACTCCAGAGTACACGCCGTGGGGCAACCAAGCAGCCGTGGCAAGGCTGACGTCAACCCTGAGCAACACCTTCATTAACGAGGCGCGGGTATCGTATCAGCGAAATAACGGTGGCGCGAGCGTATCGGTGCCGCCCGGTGGCTGCCCCGGCGCCGGTACCTTCAAAGGTTTGGAAGGATGCGGCTCGCCGGATGCACTTGGAATGCAGCCACTGGTCCCGGGCTTTTATGAGGGGCCTACCATTATCAATATCATCGACAATTACAGCCTCTTCGGGGGCCTCCTTCCCTTCACCGGGCCAACGAACCAGCTTCAGCTGGCTGACCAAATTTCGTGGCAGCACGGAAGACACAGTATCCGGGCAGGGTACGAGTACGAGTGGACGAACTGGCCTTTGACTGACGGTGGACTCCAGCAAGGACTCGAGCTTGTGCTCGGTGCGGGGGGAGCTCTCCCATTTCTCAATGGACTTGAGACCGGGGGATTCGCCACGAGCGGCGCAACCGCCGGCCCCGGCTGGGACGTCGGATGTCTATTCTGCGTGAAAGGCATCACGGGAGAAAACGGGATTACGCACTTCTACAAACTGAGCAACCAGAGCGCGTACGTGCTGGACGACTGGAAGGTCAGCTCAAGGCTGACCTTGAATATGGGTCTGCGGTGGGAGTTTGACGGCCTGCTCAGCGACAGCCTTGGACGGCTTACGCAGGTGTGGCTCGACCGGATGGCGCCCGCTGCCGACGTGCCAACTTCGCTTGCACAGGCGGTCGTTGACCCCGCCAGCATTCAGCAGTACGTAGTGCCCAGCAACTACGTTGCGCACCTCGGGCAACCGCCGACGGGAGTCCTAATTGCGAATAACCGCAATTCTATCGAAGGGCACACTCCGTATAGCAATTTCGCACCGCGATTCGGACTTGCCTGGCAGCCGCTGAGCAACGGAAAATTGGTGGTCCGCGGCGGAGTCGGCATCTTCTACAATCGCGTTGGACTGGACAGCGTTGTGCATGCCTACGAGCAAGGGTACCCGTATGCCGCCACGTACGATTACTCACCGCCCAGTAGCCGGTGGGCGGCGGCGACGCTCACGCAGCCCTATCCTGCAGTAGAACTGTTTTGCGTGCCTTCGGATCCAAATTGCAACTCGGACTTCGGGCTGGGATTCGCGGCCAGGTTCGCAAACGCGGCCACGGGCGCGGACTCCAGCTTGAGCACGCCGTTCGATCCGAACTCGGTCCATACGCCGCTCGTTCGGGAATACAGTATGGGAATTCAGTATGAGTTCGCGCAGGGTTGGGTGCTAGATCTGGGATACGTCGGGTCGAGTGGCATTAACCTGCTCGATTACAACCACAATCACAACCAAGCTGAGCTGGCGACACCGACAAACCAGTTTAGCTCTCTTTGCACTGGTGTCGCGCCGAATATCATCTGCAATACGGCCGCCAACGCGCAATTCCGCGTGCCGTATCCTGGCTACCAGACCGATGGTCTGGCGGGCTCGGACGCTAACGGCTATTCCAACTACAACAGCTTGCAGGTTACTGTTCGACACAATTTCTCGCATGGTCTGACCATGCAGGCAGCGTACACATGGGACAAGGACTTGACAGATGTCTTCTTTGGCCCCAGTGCCAACATCAACAATGCGTCATGCTTGATGTGCCAATACGGGCGGGCGTCGTTCGATCGACCGCAGCGTTTTGTCGTGAGCTACAGCTACGATTTGCCCTTCGGCAAAGGGGCGACCGGAGTTGAGGGCAAGCTGATCAGCGGATGGAACGTGTCGGGGATCACGATCGCGCAAGGGGGTGACCCGCTGACGTTTATTTCGACGAACAATGGCGCGGCTTATGGTACGAGCACGACCAGTTATCTCGACGGTGTCGCGACGGCCCAGTATTGCCCGGGGTTTAACAATTCAAATATCCTTACGTCTGGCTCCATGGTTTCGAGAGTCAAAAACGGCTACTTTAACCTCGATGGTTTTTGCAATACGGCGCCGGTGGCGTACGGGGATGCGACAGCTACCGGATACGGCGATACCAAGGTCGGCGCCGTACTTGGCCCGGGCCAGTTCAACTGGGACATCTCGATCCTGAAGACGACCAATCTCACGGAGCGAGTCAAAATGCAGTTCCGGACCGATTTCTTAAACGCGTTTAACCACTCTCAGTTCGCGGACCCGGGAGGCGGGTCATTCGGCACGATCGGCTTTGAGGATATCGCATCGCCGTCGACCGTACAGATAATCCACACAAACGTGAATCCGCGGCTGATTCAGTTCGGGCTGCGGTTCTCGTTCTAGACGGCAGTCCGCGGCGAGGTTGCCGCGGCGGAGTGAAATTGCATCGGCGGGCCGGGCGCGAAATCTGGCTCGCCGGTGACGAAAGCGTACTACCCCCACACCACCCAGGGAGCGGGCGCGGAGAGACTTTACGCTTCGCGCCCCGCGGCCCTCTGGCCCGTTGCGTTTAAGTGCCCATTTCGGTTCTTTGCGGCCGGCTAGTCTCTCCGCGTGCCCTTCGTTCCTTTTGCGGTGTAAACTCTGGGCGGGAATGCAAGTCGAAGGCACGCCGGGCTGCCCTTCGTTCCTCGGGGCGAGAAGTACCCGGCGCCATATCTAATTCCTCTAGCGGAGCCCGCGCATGACTTCGCCAACTCGGGTGCAAACGGCTGAGAGACTGAACGCGCGGAAGGCGTTCTACGACGATATCGCCAAGCAGAATCTCGCGCCGCTTTGGGAGCGCATCGCCGGGCTTGTGACGCGAACGCCGCAGCCCGCGGCGCGGCCCGTTCACTGGCGCTACGCGACCGTGCGCGAGAGCCTGCTTACTGCAGGCCGACTGCTGACCGCCGAAGAGGCCGAGCGGCGCGTGCTGATCTTCGAAAATCCTGGGCTGGCCGGACGTTCGCAAGTCACCGACTCGCTCTTCTCCGGCTTGCAATTGCTGCTGCCGGGCGAGCGGGCGCATGCGCACCGGCACGTCGCGAGCGCGCTGCGGTTGTTTCTCGAGGGCTCGGGCGCATACACCGCGGTCGATGGCGAACGTACGAACATGCAGCGCGGGGATTTCGTGATCACACCGAGTTCGACGTGGCACGATCACGGCAACGATGGCCGCGATCCTGTAATCTGGCTCGATGGCCTCGACGTGCCGATGGTGAATCTTTTCAAGGCAAGTTTTTCAGAAGGAAGCGATGCGAAGAACGCGTCCGCGGGAGCGCCGGCTGGAGACTGCGAAGCGCGCTACGGCGGCGCGCTTCTGCCTGACGGCTGCAAGGCGACGTCTCTTTCTTCGCCGCTGCTGAACTATCGATACGCGGAGGCGCGCGAGAGGCTCGCGACGATGCTTCGCAACGGTCCCGTCGATCCGTGCCACGGAGTGAAGCTGCGCTACGCGAATCCGCTGACGGGCGGCTCCGTAATGCCGACGATGAGCGCAGCGATCCAACTGCTTCCCGCCGGATTTCGCACGGCACCGTACCGCTCGACGGACGGCACCGTGTTTGTCGTCGTGGAAGGCCGCGGACGCAGCGAGATCGGCGACGCAACGTTTGACTGGGCCGAAAACGACGTGTTCGTCGCGCCAAGCTGGGCGCCGCAGCGGCACGACGCCGGGACTGAGGCGACCCTTTTCAGCTTTTCCGATCGCGCGGCGCAGGAAAAGCTGGGTTTGTGGAGAGAGCTGCGCGGGGCGGACGCAAGTTGAGGTTTTAGGCCATCGCTGGCGATCGAAACGCCGCTCTCAAGCTTCTTCAAAAGACAGAATCTGAGCATGATTCCTAAGTCGTCCATGCGGGCGTCGAGCCGGCGTTCGATTCCCTGCATGGCTCGGCACAATTTCAGCAGGTGTCGGCGGGCGTCGGGCTCTCCAATCCGCAATCGCGCTAGGAGCTCGCTCTTAGTGAGATGGATGTTCTGGGATGATGTCCGCGGCATTCATGAGCTGTGATAAACTTACGGGGTCGTACCGGAATTCCTTCGGCTTCACCGAGTGCGCCCGTAGCTCAGCTGGATAGAGCGTCTGGCTACGAACCAGAAGGTCGGGAGTTCGACTCTCTCCGGGCGCGCCACTTTCCCCGCACAATGACAACAAGCTGCGCTGCTTTCGCCGTTTGAACTTCCTTCACTTTTCTAGGCTTCATAGGTCTCATTCGTTGGGTTTGTAGACTGGAACTGTGAATCCAGCTACCACTTTTCTCAGCCGTGCAGTTGCGAAACTCCACATCATCCGCCAGCTTGGAATAGCCGTCGCTGAACAACTGTTTGGCGTGACCAAGCCAGAATCCTGGAGAGGCAGAACGTCTCAATGTGAATGCTATGTCATGGACTGCCAACGATCTGATTATCTGCCGTTAACAAGAGAAGAGCAGAAGACTTGTTGGTTCCGTCAGCGTTCTAGTTGCTCGCGACGTGTTTCCGGCAAGCGTTCTTCCCGAAACCTTGGGCGCCAATATGAGTGTGTCCTCACGCGAACTACAGGATCGGCCAAACGAGGCGGCCATTTCTCCAGTGTTTGGGTCACAGGCGATTCAACTCAAGTTCGGCGACGAGGTGGGGCCCAGAATTCGCGCGCGAATCTCCTATGCATTTCGAGTGTTCGCGTCCATCTATGGCTATCGCGTTGTTGAGGAAGGCCAACCTCTGGGGACCGGCGTGTCGCTTTTTTACGGATGCAAGCCTCGAGTTTCCGACGACGGAATCGGCGTTTTCGTGCCCGCGCGTTATAGGCCGAGAGAAGACGATGCCGGTGAGCGAAAATCGGCGAGATGCCGCTATGCCGATGAATCGATATTCCTGTTTTTCGGAACGGATGATAGTACGCACAGTCCAGACTGGCTTGGAGAGATCTTTGAATGGCTCTCGTCAGATCATGAACGGTCGATAATTCAACGGGATTCGATCGGCCGAATTCCCTTCTCCGGCAGCATCTTCTCGGCAGAACAGATCTCACCACGCAAGCCGTATGCGATGCTGGTCATGTCCTGGCTGCAGAACATGCTGCAGAATCGCGGAAGGGTGGAATCGCTGCCTCGCGCGACCTCCCCCGCCGCGGACAGCGAGCATTTTGTGGTGTCCTCGCATGACATCGACTTCTACTACACGACGAAACTTTCGGCACTTGCACGCCTACTGAAAAATTTGGCCGTCTCGATCGCAGAATTTCGGAGCTGGTCCTCCTGTGTCTGGAACGCTCGATGCATTTTCAAGACGCTCGCTGGAAAACGCGTCGGAGAGTATTTGCCTGGCCTCATCGACGAAAGCCGGCGATATGATTTTCGGTCGACCGTGTTCGTGGTTTCGGAAAAGAAGCATCGTCGCGATCCCGAATATCTGCCAGAGGATCTCGCGTCCCACCTGCTGGCGTGCGAAAGCGCCGAATTCTCGCTCGGGCTCCACGGTTCGTACAAAAGCGTCATTGAAGAACAGAATCTATTGCGCGAGGCGATTGCCATGAAGGCAGCACTCGGCACAAAGCCACTTGGCACGCGTCAACATTGGTTGCGCTTTGGCGACCATCAACAATTCTTCGAGGTCGTTGAGAGTAGCGGGTTCGTATACGATTCGACGTTAGGGTTCGCGGAGGCCGCCGGTTTTCGAAACGGGGCTTGCTTCGCTTTTCCGCCGTACGATTTCAGAAACGAAAAAGCACACGAATTCCTGGAAATACCGCTCGTCTTGATGGACGGAAATATCGCGGCGTCCTCGAGAGCCACAGGCGAGAAGGCGGATGCTATTGCCGACGAGATACTAAAGGAGAGCCGGAAATGGGGCTGGGGAGGCATTGCCGCAGACTGGCACAATCCGCTCGAACCACTCCAGGTCCCTGAGGAAATCAACCAGATTTTCTGGAAATGCGTCAAGAATCAGAGCCACAACCGGGAGAAATGGGTGAGCGCGTCACAATTCATGACCCGGTGTTTGAGCCGGTATCACAACGCAGGTTTGCTCGGCGGAGTCCGACTGGATGCTTAGCCTGCGCATCGTTCGCGGTCCTTTGGAGCCGCGAGAAGAGGAAGCGATTGTCAGAGAGTTCAACCGGCTGACGAAATCCCAGGTTCCAATCGATCGTTTTCGGCGGTGGGTTCGCAGCGGTCCGGACGGGCCAGCGTGGCATGCCCTTCTGGAAGCAGACGGGGCCGGCATTGTAGGCCACTTTTGCCTGATTCCACTCCGAACGGAACATGATGGGACGCAATTGGTGGCGGCGCGGACCGAATACTTTTTTGTCCACGAGAATTTTCGGAAGGAAAAGGTACGCGGGTTTGAAAACTCATTCCTTTCCTGTGCGATCTTGCTTCTGGGTCAACTCTACGAGAACTGCCGGGACTTCGGATGGGGCCCGTTTCTCGCATCGGCGAGCGAGGAGATCCAGCCATATCACCGATTGGCCGGATGCCGCCCCGCAGAGTTTCGAATTAAAGAATGCCTGCTGATCCTCAGGCCCTGGGAAGCTGCGGTCCGCACACCGAACTTGTCTCGCTGGCAGCGCGTGGGTGTCTTTCTGACTGGCCTCGCCCAACGAATGTTCTGGTATGCAGCGATGCCCTGGACGAAATCCAACGGCGTAAGTTCTGCCAGCATCGGAGATGTCAACATTCGTCCACAGCCGGGCCAGATGTCGTTCTTCCAGGACCACGATTCATTAGAGTGGCGTTACCCAGAGGATGAGTACGCAGCGCTTCTAGCTAACTCGGCTTCCGGAGATTATTTGATCGTGAAGCGAGGTTCCAAAGATCGATACTTGAGAGTCTGCCAGTGGAGTCTGGAAACAGCTGATGTTGTGAGCCCCCTGCTCTTGACGCTAATTCGGATGGCGGCAGACGAAGGTTCCCTTGGCGTTCGGTGGGCTGTTTATGGCCAAGAAGGACCGGCGGCATCACTCGTTAACGTTCTTCAGCGACGCGGATTTCTGTGCGTGAACAGGGGTCGCACGGTTCTTTTCAATACAAGGGAGGGTGGATTTGTTGTTCCCAGCCTCTGGAACATGAGCGACTCCTTCTTTAGCTTCGATCTTTAGAAACAAGGTCTTCCCGTTAGCTGGTTCTTCGCAAGAATCCCATACAGTAGCGAGCACATTTGCCTCGTTTCGAGTTTTCGTAGCGTTTCTACCAGATTTCACAACTGTGTCATCAGAAGCTAACAAACCTCCGGTACTAAGAGGTGCGTGCCCCCCAGCTCGATTGGCTTAGTCAGTGGCTAGAGTTTCGAAGGGCCTTCCTAACCCGAGTAATGCTGTGACTGAAACCCCGCACCGCGTCTCGCCGAAGGTAGCGAGGCGGGAGGTTTGAGCTGTATGCGCGTGCCAGCCGAGTTTGGACCCGAGAACAGCGGTCGTGGGGGCGAAAAGATCATTGGATCGGGCACTCTCAAGAAGTTCCGCTGGCAAGACATCTTGCCCAGAATCGTGGCGGATTTTGCGATCATCCACTGCGCCATGCTGGTTGCGTTCGCTATCTCGGTAATCTACCAGACGCGCATCGAAGGGTCAGAGACGACCGCACAACTTCTGAAGGGATTTCGCGGCTACTATCTATCGGATTTTCTACCGTTTTCGCCACTTTTTCCGATTTTCTTTTTGGCAAGCGGCCTTTACACCTACGTTCGTCCGTATCCGACGATGGCCAAGTTGCGGCGATTTGCGGCCGTGGTGTTTCTCTCTTTGGCGATCTTCATGACGGCCAATTTTCTCGTCGTCCACAGCAGAAACGCCGTGGGTCGAAGCGTAGCGGTGGCTTTCGGCGCTTTGGCGTTCCTGGGACTTGTGGGAATTCGTGCCGGGAAAGAATTGCTTTTCGGTCGCGAGAGTGCGGAGCAAGCGGCAAGGTCCAAACCAGCCGAGCAAGGCCCGGTTCTGGTCATCGGCGGAGCCGGCTATGTCGGCTGTTGGTTGGTCCGGCGCCTGTTAGAGGAGGGTAAGCGCGTTCGCGTGATGGATAATGCGGTCTACGGGCTGGAGGCGATTCGGGGCCTCCTTAAGCACCCGAGGCTGGAGTATCAGGACGGAGACTGCCGAAATATTCAAGACGTGGTCAAAGCGATGCGCGGCGTCTCCAGTGTAGTTCATCTGGCCGCGATCGTCGGCGATCCGGCCTGCGAGATCGACCGCAAGACAACGGTGGAAATTAACTACGCTGCAACGCGTATGCTGGTCGAGATAGCCAAGGGCTATGAAGTCGAGCGGTTCCTGTTTGCGTCAAGTTGCAGCGTGTACGGCGCGACCGATGAACTGATGGACGAGAACTCGACAGTCGAGCCGATCTCGCTGTATGGCGAAACCAAGGCTTCGTCTGAACAGGCGCTGCTGGAAGCTGCCACGGACGGCTTTCACCCCGTTGTCATGCGCTTTGCCACGGTGTTCGGATTGTCGAATCGTCCTCGCTTCGATCTGGTGGTGAATCTTCTATCAGCAAAGGCGACGCAAGAAGGTGTCATTACGGTCTTCAATGGGGATCAGTGGAGGCCATTCATCCACGTGAAGGACATCGCCGAAGCCATAATTCTGCTGCTACGCGCGCCATTGCAAGAAGTCAGCGGCCAGGTATTCAACGTTGGTGACAATCGCCTGAACCACACGCTTCGCGAGGTAGCGGCGATCATTCAGCAAGTGATACCAAATACCCGGGTTGAAGAGGTGCAAAACGCTGACCGGCGGAACTACCGCGTCTGTTTCGACAGGATTGAGACGCGAATTGGATTTCGCTGCCTTCATAACATCGAGGACGGGATCCGGGAAGTGAAGGCTGCGTTCGATTCGAGCCAAATTGATAGCTATCGAAACGTTCGCTTCAGCAATCTAGTCTCCCTTCGAGAGTCCGGTTTTCCAGGAAACAAAACGGCCATCGATGACGGAGTCATGGCGGCATTTGGCGGCGAGGAAATACGTCGCGCGGTGGCAGATATTACCGCCAGCGGCGAAGGTGCCAAAGCGCGGGCAGTCGCTTCGGGCGCGTAGGTCAGCGATCACTCTCTGGAAAACCACTCGTTCGCCATCACGGTGCATGTATGAGGCAGTCAGCAACCGCAATCGAGAAGTCGTCACAGCTGTCTCAAGGCAGAGTGTGGGGTGTGCTCCGCGGATTGGTCACGACGGTCCGACCGACGGAGTGGTTGAAGAACACGCTGGTGTTTGCGGCGATTGACTTTTCCGGAAATCTCTTCTCGCGTTCGGCAGATATTCATGCGGGCATGGTCTTCGTGACGTGGTGCCTAGCAGCCAGCGGAGCGTATTTTCTAAACGATTTGCTTGATCGGAAAACCGATCAAACGCACCCGCTGAAGTGTTTCCGCCCCATCGCTTCCGGGCTCGTCTCGCCGACCGTTGCCGTTCTTGCACTCGTGGCGCTTTTCGGAGTGGGGATCGCGCTCGGATTCAGCGTGAATCGCGGTGTGGGCGAAATGGTACTGGCGTACATCGTGCTGACGTGCGCCTACAGCGTGTGGTTCAAGCACGTGATCATTCTTGATGTCTTCGTCCTCGCGACCGGGTTCGTATTGCGCGTGATTGCGGGAGCTGAAGGAATCGGTGTGACGTTTTCCTCGTGGCTAGTGCTCTGCACATTTCTGTTGGCGCTGTTCCTGGGCTTTGGCAAGCGCCGACACGAGCTCCTCCTGTTGGATGAGGCTGCAATGGACCATCGCAGGGTACTTCGCGACTACTCCCCACATTTCCTCGACATGATGATGGTGGTGGTAACATCCGCTACGGTCGTTTGTTACGCGCTTTACACGCTGGACGCGGCAACGATCGCGCGTTTCGGCACAAATCGTCTCGTTTACACGAGCGTCTTTGTTCTCTACGGAATCTTTCGCTATCTTTTTCTGATTTATCAAAAATCGGCGGGCGGAAACCCCAGCGCGGTACTTTACAAAGACCTCGATCTTCGAATCGACATCGCGCTGTGGGTGGCCAGCGTTCTCTTTCTGAAGTATTACCCAATGCAGCTTGGGAAGTAGGTCTCCATCCCGGTCACCGACGTCAGGGTTTGACACAACCCTCTACAGGCCGGCGGGGTGAGGCGGAGCATCTGCGATCGCGTTTTCCAAGCATTTGAAGATGTGGACGCCATCCACAGAATAGACTTCCCCGAAGTCGCCTGGCGCACTTTGGACGAGCGAAAGAAAGCGGCCGTGGCCTTTTTCTTCGAAGGGACCGATGTAAAGATAGTCGATGGAGTATTTCTGGATGATCCTTTTGATTTCGACTATGTCGGTCGAATCCAGCATCCTTTCGAGATCGGCACGACGGGCATCGGCAACGGGACGTCCTCCCTCAGCAATCTTGGCCGCCGCAGAGTACCAACCTAGGATTTGCGGCCTTTCCGCAAAACTGGAAATGAGGGAGATGTAGAGGCCGCGATCCGCTTCAGCGTAGTACTGCGGCTCGCCTTGTATGACAGTGCCTTCGGGAAGGTTGTGCCGGATCCAGTCACACGCCAGGCGATCTTCCGGGCGGACATAGCGAGTGTCGTAGACGTCTGCGACGTTCGAGGTGAAGTAGATGTCCGTAAAAAATGTGGGTATCCCGAGAAGGATGATCGCAGCGATGCCGAGGCGGGCCCAGCGCTGAAGTTTCAACGACGACAAATCATGGAATAAGTAGCCAGCGCCGACGAGGAGTACGACGGGCCACAGACGATTTGCCATCCGAGTTCGCGGAACCAAAATCTCGTTCACAACGGCGACCTGCACGAGCGCCAACGCGGCCAGAAGCAGCAAAGGCCAAATCGACCCGGCAAGGCCGCGCCGCCACCAACGAACAAAGCCCCAAGTGCCGAGGAGAAGCAAGGGGCCAAAGTCTATCGGAAAATAGAAAACGCCAAAAACCAGCAGCCACAGGTTCGGCTCCAGAGTTATCTGGTGCGAAGTAGAAAGCTTGAACATCCCCATGGCGAAAAAGCTTATCGATATTAGGCCGCAAGATAGGACGGCCGAAAGGAACGGCGCGAACTCGGCGCGGAATCTCTCTTTCGCGATAAGCCAGCGCCCTAGGTACACTAGGCCAAACCACAGCGCGACGACGGCGCCTTGCATTGCATCGGTTCCGAACGAAACGCCCAAACAGATGCCGATCAGAATCCCGAGGCGCGCACTTGTGAGCCTGTAGTTGCACGAATTCAATACCGTTAGAACGATGAGCAGCAGGGACGTGGCCAATGCCGCTTGCGGTTCCACCAGGAAGATGCGCTGAAAAAGATGAGAAACGCTTCCGTAGTCCCAGAGCTTTGGATCTGACCAAAGCCCGGCTATCTGTCCGGGCTTGACGGCAATTTCCTTGGCGACATCATAGAGCCAGTAGTAGCTGTATGCGAAGAGTGCCAGGAATGCAGTCGAGAGAACGACTCTCGTGCTGGAAAACACGGTTCGCAAGAAAACATAGAGACATGCGAGCAAGAGAAGACTCAAACCAAGTGTGACAAGCAGCAGAATTGAGTGCAGCGGAATTAATTTTCCGCTCCCCGCATAGGCGAACGCCGGCATGGCGTAGCCAACGAGATACATACGCAAGGGAGTGCCGGTAACACAGAACAAATCCGGCGGCAGTTTCACTGTCATCGCCGAGATGTAGTCCGCTCGGAGCAGAAAGTCGAGTCCAAAAAGCCAAGTGTATGCGTAGCCGTGCGGCGTGAGCTTCCCGACGCGCAAGTACGGAATGGCGCTGAAAAGAACAAGGACAAGACCCATCGCGGATAGTGCAGCCCAGTCGATCGCGGTCCATTTTCGCGTCGGAGTCAACCCGGTGCGATAACGGAGCGGTCGTGCAATTGCGGCGAGTGCCACGGTGAATGCAAGTATGGCGAAGACGATTGCCCGAGGCGACCAGCCGTGAATGTAGCCGACGGCTATGGCTATGTAACTACTCGAGGCAATTCCAAGAACGGCGCCAAATATCAGTCGCTCCGGCCAGGGGTGCACTTCCGATCCGAAGAACAGTCGCGCGAGGAAGATACCTGGAAGCATGAACAACAAAAAAGCAAAAGCGGTATAGATAAGGGCCAGCGGAGACCCTACTCCGGTTGCAAGAAGCCCAAGGGAGACCAGAAAGAGGGTTGCCAGGCCTATTGCCCACCTCTTGCCGATATTGGGCGGTGGATTCAACGGCCGCTCGCCGGCGTGGCGCCTTCGACGCATCTGAAGAGCACCTTATCGAACGCCCGGGTCGCTGCAAGAAGATCGAACTTCGTTTTTGTGCGAGTTAGGAACTCAGCGAACGCGCGAAGCTCGTGATTGCGGTCGGAGAATTCATCGAAAAACAAATAGGTGCCGGGGATGATTGCAGCGCGCAATTGGTTCAGCACGAACATTGTCGACGAGTAAAGATCGGCGTCGCAATTGATCAAAAGCACGTCATGAGGCGGCAAACGAAATGCTGGTAGCGTGTCTTCGAACCATCCCTCGTGGAAGTGGACGCGCGGATCTTCGATGTGAGGTAGCTGACCCCCTGTTGAAAAGCAGCCTTCGCCCGTATCGAAGTTCCATCGCTCTGGCAGACCTTTGAAACTGTCGAAGCCGTGCAACATGGCTTCGGGATGGCTCAACTGCTTTGCTACGGCGCGCGTTGTATTTCCCTGCCACACGCCAAATTCGAGGTAGAGAACTTTTCGGCCGCCAATTTCTTGTCCAATCAGATTCCAGAACTGCTGTTTCTTGGAGAACACATGGTTCGGGCGGTATCCCTTTTCGCGGATCCATCGCCCGACTTCCAAATAGTTCAAACAGGCGTTCAACGAGTGGACCGTGCTACTGGAAAGATAGCCACCGATGCGAGTCAAGATGGATTTGAGCCGGGTGGAGGCCGCGTGTTCGTCGCGGAAAGATTCAGACGGCAAAATGGGGTCGCGGCGGCCAGAACTGCTGCCATGAAGTGCATGCCGTCCCACCACGTCAGAACCTGTCGCTGCAGTCCCGGAGTCTGTGAGCTTCGCCGGCATATAGGCTAAAAGGCCTTGTAAACGATCTCTGGCGTGGGGACGTTGAGCAGCACGACGACCCACAGCGAAACAACCATCAGCGCCGTATCCACCACGGTCAGTACATAGCGCCGTTGCAGCGCGGCTTTGCCATCACGCTTGATCGAAAGAACCCAGTTCCGCGCGGCCTCGACCGTGCTGAGGACAATCGTCGAGCCGAGAAACGTCAAAAGCATCACGCTGAGCACTCCGGATGCGCCCAGGGCGTGACCAATTGCACCGATCTGCTTCCATGTCGACCAGAACCAGAAAAGACTAAATGTGAAGTATGCAAAAGTGAGGCCTCGGGACAGCTGCGAGTAAAAGTAATTCGAAGTCAGAGTTCGATATCTGGCTCGCCCCAATCGCTTTGCGAGCAAGATCTGGTACATCTGATTTCCGCCTACGCCAACGCCCTGTGAAAGGCCGAAAACAAGGAACTCGGAGGTTCGACCATGCCACACCCCGACCAGAAAGAAAGTCACAAATAGGGCAAAGCCGCCAATATATGGCTCCCAAGCTCTGGAGGAGGCTTGTCGCATCATATTGAGCAGCAAAGGGTCGTACACATATCTCTTAAGCCACGCCGAAAGAGTCATGTGCCAGCGGCTCCAAAAGCTCATCAAGTTGTCAGCGGCAAAAGGTCGATCGAAGTTTTCCGGGAGGCGGAAGTGAAAAAACCGCCCGACGCCGACCACGATGTCGGTGTAGCCGGAAAAATTGGCATAGAGATAGAGAGGATATGAGACTGCAATCGCCACGCCAGTGAAAATCCTCATTCGCGCGACCTGACCTGCAGAAAGTGCGTCCAGCGATTCCTTTTGCAAACCAATCAGCAGCCAGGACAGTACGACGACTTTAAAAAAGCCCACGACGATCCGATGGATACCTTCCCCGGCCTCAAAAATGCTGAGAGGGGCGCGGCAAGGGACTAATTGCTCTTCGGCAAAGTGTTCATAGCGGTCGATGGGCCCGGAGACAAGGGTCATGAAGTTCAGCGTGTAGTTCAAATAAGAAACGAAACTCACCTTTTGGAATGAAGGGCTCGCATGTGCTTCGATCAATAGGTGTAGAACTCTGAAAAGCATGTAGGACAGACCGATGGTGACATAGGCATAGCGCAAGAATGATAGCGACGGCAAGAATGTGTACTTCTTGAGCCAGACAAAAACGCCGACCGTGAGAATGAGAAAAGGCACATAGAATTTGCGCGTGGACGGCCATTGCATCGCACGCAAGCCGATGAATCCAAGAACCAGAAAGCCAATTAGCGGGAGAAATCCGACCAGGCTCCGCGAGAATGTGGAAAGGAAACAAATGCTGGCAGCGAGGAGCGTCCACTGCCTCCAAGCGATGGATTTCCCTGCGTTATACGCAGAGGCCGCGATCAGAGCCAATGCCAAGAACGAAAACGAGGCGGTATTCACAATCGCTTTTCCTAGTCGGAATACGGACCCGATAATTGCGTGCATGCTCTCAAAACGTGATTGGCGAAAATCTGTCGAACTACGGAGCGAGCGAGAAGCGCCTGCCCTCCCGCGTTCATGTGCCCGTTGGCGACGTAGAACAGATTCTCGGTATGAGCGATGCCCCGGAAATCGCCAGTGACATCGAAATTGAGAACGTCGTGCTTCGATGCGATACGAGAGATCTCTCGCTCGAAAGCCTCCGGATCCGTACCTGGGAAATCATTGGCGGCATCGAGCAGGGCGGCCTGCTGGCGATAGAGAGAGCTGATCACTACGAGCGGCACACCTTGAGATTGAGCCTTGGCTGCCATTGCAGTCAGCAGTGAATCGAATTCCTGAAATCGCTTTTCCCAAATAGAAGTAAACGGCGGCCGCAGGTAGTCAGCATCGTCGCCATGAGATTTCAGAAAAATTCTCAGGTAGAGTTCCTGATCTCGATACAGATAATGGCGCGTGATTGCGACGGCTCTGCTCGCTTCCATTCCGCCAACGAAACGATCGATCAAGGACGTCTCCGCCCTCCCTCCGGCTGGCCGGGGTTCGTTCATGAAGTTTCTGAGCAGGTCATTCGGAGTTACCACGAGAAAGATGACGTCGGGCTTCAGTGCAAGCGCTTCTTCGGTTCTCGAGGCGGCTCCTGAGATCAGAAGGCCCGTCACGCCCAAATTCTGAACTTCCACCGATCGCTCGCATCGATTGCTGAGAGTCTGCTCTATGATCGCCGCAAAGGTCTCCTCGTAAGGAACCATGAAACCATCGGCGTTTGACGATCCAAGAACAACGATTCGAATCGCCCCTAACGGTTTCGGACCGCATGGCGCACTACTTCGATAGCCACACTCGTTGTACTTGTTCGTCACCCACGGCCCCTCAGCGAGCTTCGTGACCGACACGCAATTAGGTTTGTACCGAGTTCCTTCTGCAGAGCCATATACAAGGCAAGAATTGCTTTGTTGTTCCGTCCAGAGCAGGCGCGCGGCGATCTCGCCGATTCCGGCCATAATGAGAATGGTAGAGAGACTCAGTAGCGGCAGGATCAGATAGTCCCGCCGCGGAAATTTGCGCGGGGATTCTCCCGAAGCTCCCCTCGAATGCGGCTCCGAGACACCAGCGTCTGAGCGTTTCGGAAACAACGCGTCAACCGGCGGCACAACAGACACAATGCATCCTCATCGGAGCGCCCTCGACGACGGCGCTCTCTACATCAAGTTCATAGGTTTTCGTTCCGTCTTCCGCCTTCACGATTTCGGTGAAGCCGAGTTTCCCATAGTGGTTCTCAACGAGCTTGTTTCGGTCGGTCGGAACATAAACTCCTACGATTTTGCGAATGCCGCGCTTCCTAGCATGGTCGACAATATTCTTAAGCACCATGTTCTCGACCCGCCTTCCAAGCACACGACAGCTCATCAGCCACGTGTCGACATTTCACACGCCGTCCGATCCGTCGTGGCAGATAACCACGCTTACGGATCGACTAACGATTTTCGCGATGCGGCTCAAGCCGTTTTGATCCAGCCGATGCGAGGCCAAGGACCGCAGTCGGATACCAAGATTTTCTTCGGCATCCAGAGCCTCATGGCAACGAAATAAGAAATCTCCCGTCGGCTGCGGGAGCCATGCCAGGGTTGAATACAAGTGATTGTTCATGCAGGAGCTTTCCGGGCGCAAGTTTTCAATCGTCAACGGGCTAGGATTTCGAGCGAACTAGACTCACGAGATCTCCTACGTTTTGCAGCTTTCCGATTTCGGATGCGGAGAACTGGATACCGAACGTCTTTTCGACGGTCAAGATCAACCGGATGTTGGTCAGACTATCCCAACCGGGCACGTCGCTTGCAGTCAGTTGCGAACTCACCACAATGCTTTCGTCATCGAATACGTCGCGAAAGACGCTGGAGAGTCTCTCGTAGATTTCATTGGACGTCATACTCAACGCGGCCCCGCAATCGTGCGAATGCGCCATCCCTCCGAACCCCGTGAAGATGGCACAGGATTGTGAAAAGAGACCACCGACTATGTTTCTAGATGTTTAAAGCTGGGAATTGCGGCCATTCGAGTGCGCGAGTAATGGGCCGCGAAGTCATGGCATAATCAGGCCGCCTGCTGTCGGTAACGACGGACACGAAGACCATGTCTCTCCCTCGAAAGGGCACCTCATGAAGTTCGACCATTTCGGCGTCGTTGTGAAGAACCTGGCTAGGGATCGCCAGCGTCTGACTGACACCCTCGGCATTCAGAAATGGACCGATGAGGTAAGTGACCCCGTGAACGGTGTGCGCGTTCAGTTTGGATGTGATGGTTCCGGCGTGAATTATGAGTTGATCGAGCCGTTTGGCGATCGCAGCCCGGTCGCGCAGGCGCTCAAGATGCGCAGGAACATCTTGAACCACGTCGCCTATCTCGTCGAGGATTTGCAGACGGCGGGCGAAAAGCTTTTGTCCGCGGGATATGCAGCGGTTGAAACCGCCAAGCCGGCCGTCGCGTACCAAGGTCGCCTAATCCAGTTCTTCGTTACTCCTCAGAACTTCATCATCGAGCTGATCGAAGCTCCGGATCACAAGCATTTATTCCGCTCCGCTGGCCGCTAGAAATCCGCGCCGGGCATCGACACGAACTTCTTGAACATGACCGTACCGTAGTCCGTACCAACGGGAGAATTCAGCAATCGTCCGGGCTGATCGCGCACCCAATCCCATCCACGTCCAGAGAAAACCTTGCAATAGAAAATTGAGAAACGTGCTTTCCCCGACGTTCATCACCAACGCCGTTACGATCATCGTTATGCTTAGGCGAACAGCCAGGACGTTTGCAGGCAGAACGTCCTCCAAGAGAGGGTTGACCCTGAAGACCGCTCGCAATCCTTTCCACGAGACAACCAACGGATACAAAAAGTATCCCAGATACGCTAGAAAGCCGACGATACCGAATTGCTTGAGAATGTCCAGGTACTCGGAGTCGGTAATCGTTCCCTTGAAATAATCCTTGGCAGAACCGTTTCCAAAAATAGGCGACCCCTCGAACTCGCTCATCGCCTGGGGCCATGAAATATCCAGCCGATCGCGAAGCGAGTCGGTCCGGAACGGTTGTTTCAAGGAGTACAAGCGCGCTACCGCGTGTTGATTTGTTCGTGTAACGGCCATGAATGTCCAGACGCAAAGAGGCAACAACAGGGCGAGTAAGACCATTTGGACTCTGCGTCTGCCGAGAGACACCGAAGGAAGCAAGAGAATCAACGCCAGACCCACCGCTGCGGTAAGCAATCCATAGCGCGACTCAGTCATCGCGAGCGTCGCCAAACAAGAAAGGATTACGAGCGCATTAAAAGCACGACTTCCCACCCGAAGCAGAAAGGCAATCGTGAAGGCGGCGATCGACCAAGTCATTAGTTGGCCTAAGACATTTGGGTTCGACATGGTCGAGTAGACTCGGCCAATTCCTCGAAGGATTATGTCGACATGTTCGCCCGATGAATAGTATTCGTTGAGCTTGCTGGCGATGCCTAGGTTCGCGGACTGCGCCCACGCATAGAAGCAAACAAGCAGAATTGCGAAAGAAAAAGTCTTGAGTACAAGGCGCAGTGAACGTTCCGACAAATCCGATTCATACGCCACTACAAAGAACGCTAGGGGAAGCAACGCCTTGGGGATTTCGTAAAAATCGCGCGCCACCGTGGAATGACCAAGAACGCTGGCGCCATACCAACTCGACATCAAGACGCAGATGCAGTAGACCAAAGCAACGATGAACATGCCGGATAAGCGAATCGTGCGCGCGTACCCTGCTAGCAACAACCAACCGTACATGACCACAATCACTGGAAGCAAAAGCTGTTCGGGCCTAACGAAAGGCAAGTCGGAACTAATGTGGAGCCCAGGCGCAAGAACGGAAAGGCAAATGAGAGCGGCCACGCCCAGTTCCGCCATGCGATGGGCCAGCGGTTGCGAAGCCCACGGGATGTGAACAACTTCAATTGGCCTGGCGGCGATCGTCCCGTTCATTTACGACACACCTGAACTCCGTCTCACTGTGTAGGCTATCTCACTTACCGATTTTCATTGGTGCCGCAGGCTAGGTCATGCCTTCGATTGCTCCTATTAGAGCCCTATTACAAATCGATGAAAGTTTGCGCTCTCGATGCAAGACATGAAGACGCTGCAAGTCTCCTCCCGTGCTCATATTTCACCGGAATCACGGGGAAGTTGAAATTCGACGACGACTCGACTCGGACATCCTTTGACAATCCTTTTCGAACAGTCCGCTTTTGGCACCTTGCAAAATGCTGACCCGATTTGAAACTCCAGTTTTCACGTCGCTTTCATCTCGCGCTAACAAGGCACGGGTATCCACGTTGAGGGCGAGCGATCAGAATCGCGCAAACGCCTCACGCAGCATGGGGCCTTCGTCGCCCACGATGGTTGTGACTACCTAACGTAGACTCGGGTACCGAAAAACGGTTTTGACTGCGGTCGTGTAAACGAGGCTTCTCTCAGGGGCCGACTTTTTCAGCCATTGAGAGGCACCGACCGCCTGCTCAGTGTACGCAGCGTGCGCTGGCTTTAACGCTAACGAAACGTGCGCACTAGGTGATTCTCGCGATCACGTAACTCTAATAGCCGCGATGTAAGTCAGATGGCGGAGCTTTGTACGGATGAATTCGATTCAATCTGAGAGAGATGAGGCGTCGAGCGAGTTGAGATGGTATGCAGCTTACGTGCGACATCAGCACGAAAAGAGCGTAGCGGAACTTCTCGACAGGAAAGGCTTTGAAGTGCTACTGCCGCTCCAGCGAGCCGCTCACCGTTGGAAAGACCGGGTTCAGATCGTGTCGCTGCCAGTTTTTCCGTCATACGTATTCTTGCGCGCGAACTTGGAGCGGAAGCTGGAAGTCTTACGGACGCCGGGCGTCTGCTGGCTTGTGGGAAACGGAGGGCGCGCGGCGCGCGTTCCCGAATCGGAGATAGATTCGATTCGGAAGGTTGCTCAAAACTCTGATCGGATTAAGCCTCATCCGTTTCTAGAATCCGGCCAACGCGTCGTGGTTAAGTCGGGCCCTCTTGCAGGCGTAGAAGGAATTCTGACCCGAATCAAGAATCAGGTTCGGGTCGTTGTGTGCGTAGAACTATTGCAAAAAGCTCTCGCAGTCGAGGTCGACGTGACGATGATCCAACCGTTGGACTGCCACCATCGGACGTCCCGCCCCTTGAACCGAGCTGAGACAGTGCCCAACTAGTTCGCAAGAAGCATGCCCAGTCGAACAAGAAACACCGAGAATTAAGCGGAAGCAAACTATGGAGTCAAATCAACAATTCCGGATGGCGCCGCGGGGAAGTCGCGATCCGTCGACTGATGCCATCTCAATCATAAAACTTCCCAGCCCAGGATCGCGCGGATTGTTCACGTGGGAAGAGACTTTGCGCGTCATGCGAAAGAATCTGTCGTTCGCATTGGCTCTTGCCGCAATCGCGACGGCGGTGATCATGACTGCCGCATTCCTGATGAGGGATGTTTACCAGACAACAGCGCGAATCGAAATCGACCAACCTGGTTCCGGACTCAGAACTCTTCAGGAAGTCGAATCGACCTACGCGGATGATCAAGACTACTTAGAGACGCAAGTACAGATTCTGAAAAGCGACGCCCTTGCAGTTAGCGTCATTCGGGCACTGCACTTGGATCGAAATCGGGAACTCGTGTCCTCGACGAATGCACTGCCTATGGACGCACCGCAAGAGCCGCGGACCCAAACTAAATCCGCAAGTTCAAGCGGCCGAAGTGTCCTGCAAGATCAGCTTGATTTGGCAGATCGCACGCCGGAAGAATCGGCTGCTCTTGTAGTTTTCCGCAGCGAGCTCTCGGTTAATCCTATCCACGACAGCCGCCTCATCGAAGTGAGCTATACGAGCCACGATCCGGAGCTCTCTCAACTGGTCACGAATACTCTCGTCATGCATTTCATCGATCAAAACTATCGCAGCCGATACACGACGACAATGCGGGCTTCCGAATGGCTATCCGTGCAGATCGACGATCTAAGACAAAAAGTCGAGGAGTCGAATCGGGCGGTCGTCGCGTATCAGAAACAGCACGGCTTGATCGAGGCCGACGATCGGACCATTCCTCAGGATCAACTGATGGACGACATAAACCATCAGCTGAGCGACGCGCAAGCAAGTCGCATCGAAGCCGAAGCATACGTGCGGATGATCGATATGGGGCAATCGGACGCCATCCCGAGTGTCCGCAATGACCCGGTCTATCAGAACTTACTGACGCATTATGCGGACGTTCGCGCCCAACTCGCGCAGGCAAAGGCAATTTACGGAGATCAAAGTTCAAACGTCAAGAAGCTGAACGACGAATCCTCTGAACTAGCGACCCAGATCGATGCGGAGCGAACGCGAGTCATAGATCAAGCCAAGACCACATTCGAGGCGGCACAGGAACGAGAGCAAATGATGCTGGCGTCGCGGGAAACACTTCGGAGCCAAATGGGCGACTTGAGCTCTCAAATGGTTGAGTATCGAATACTTAAGAACGAGGCCGCCGCCAATGCCGAACTCTATAACACTCTTCAGTCGCGATTGAAGGAGGCCGGAATCTACGCTGGGCTCGGATCCAGCAATTTTCATGTAGTTGATCTAGCTCCAAAGCCGAACCGCCCAACAGGTCCCCATCGCGCAATGATGATTTCCATTGGCGCGATGCTGGCCTGTTCGCTCGGCGTGGTGCTTTCGTTTGTGCGAGAAAGTTTCGATAACACCGTTCGCACGCCAGACGACGTTAAGGAGTGGGCCGGTCTGGCGTCGCTGGCGATGATCCCCGCCGCAAATCAAGACCAAGCTCGCCCACCGCGCGAACTGGATCGTGCGCCGGATCCGCTCGATCTCGCACCTGCCGACTGCCCCCCGAAGCATCTACCGAAAATCTTCGACCCTGCAACCCACGGTCCCCAGGGGGAAGCAATGTGGAATCTGCGAACGGCACTGATGCTGCCGAGATCTGACTCGGGGCCAAAAGTGATTCTCGTAACCTCGCCGGCATCGGGCGAAGGGAAGACCACTGTTGCCGTGAATCTCGCCGCCGTACTGGCGCAGACCGGCCGCACATGCTTGATGGATTCCGATCTCCGTGGCGGGATGGTGGCAGGAGCGCTGGGCTTGCGCGAAGAGAATGGGCTGACCCAGTTGATCACCGGCTCTGTCACTCTGGCCGCGGCGATGCTCCGCGTAGCGGAGATTCCGAATCTATCTATTCTACCCGCCGGCGCTCTGCCAACGGGACCGGCCGATCTTGTGTGTTCAGAGGCGATGCAATCTGTCGTCACGACGCTAAGACGGGACTTCACGTACGTTGTAATCGATTCACCGCCGGTCATTCCGTTTGCCGATGCACGCGTGCTATCCGGTCTGGCCGACGTTGTCGTTCTCGTGAGCCGTTACGGCATGACGACCCGACGTGCTATGGAACGCTCGGCTCAACTTCTTGCGGCAGTGGGAGCACCTGTGGCCGGTGCCGTCCTTAACAACGTTGATCTCGCTTCCGCCGATTATCACTACTACAACTATGGGTATAGCCGAAAAATCAAAGGCGACAGTTACTACACCTCCAGAGATTCTTCAACACGCCCGCCTTCGAAGTCATCCACAGAGACAAAGGCCAAAAGCGCTCAGGCATGAAAGTCACAGACGTGCAAGAATGCGTTTCGATATCGGCCTGACAGGGAAAACTCAATGGCGCCTTCTATGAACTACGCCTTTCGCTTGACCAGCCCCGCGCTAGTTTTTCTTGGCTCGATTCTTGCGCTGGCCAGCGCCACGAAAGCTCAGTCGGTCGAACCTCCGGGTCCGGCACTGGCCCATAGCGTTAGCCAGGGAGAATTGGCCGACGAATACACAATTGCTCCGAGTGATGTTTTGACGGTGTCGGTTGCGGACGCGCCGGAATTTGGTGGAAGATTTCGCGTAAGTGGTTCGGGAGTGATCGAAATCCCGGGTGTTTCGAATACGATTCAAGCCACAGGCAAGACGCCGATTGAATTGGCGCATTCCATTCGATTGGCGCTTATCGATGCAGGGCAGCTGCGCGATCCGCAAGTGAGCGTCTTCGTCGATGAATACCGCGGCCGGACGATAACGGTCCTCGGCGCCGTAAACAAACCAGCGGTTTATCCGCTTGAGCGAAAGTCAACCGTACTGGACGCTGTGTCCATGGCCGGAGGAGCCCTTCCCGGAGCCGGACATACGGTTACCATCGTCCGCGGACGCGCGAGCGCCGAGGCTACGGGAACTGAAGTCGGTTCCGTCCAAATCATTGACATGAGCAGATTGGTGGATGGCGGGGAAACGTCTGCAAACGTGCAAGTCCAAAATGGCGATGTGATCAACGTTTCTGCAGCGGACGTCGTCTATGTCGTGGGCGCAGTCATGAAACCCGGCGGATTCGTGATGTCAAATCCGAGCGCGGGAATTTCCGTCGCACAAGCAGTGGCGCTAGCCGAGGGATTCAAACCAACAGCTGCGTCTCATCATGGGTTGATTATTCGCGAATCGACGAGCAAGGGCGCGCGACAAGAAATTCCGGTCGACATTGAACAAATACTTCATGGCAACAAAACTGACGCGCTTCTCGCCCCGAATGACATCCTTTTTGTGCCGGAGAGTGGCGGGAAGAAAAGTTTGAAAGTGCTGGGTGACGTTGCCAGGGCTGCGGTCGACGGCATCGCAATCTACGGCGTCGGATACCGGGTAGGCAACGTCAACTAGTACATGCCGACAACAAATATCCTCTGAAAAGGGAACTGTCGATGTCCTCCACGGGCCAAACCGCTGATGTGTCAGTCAAGAACAGTTCGCCATCCGCAGCCGCAAGCATGGTAGCGGCGCCACCAGCGGCATTTGAATTTCTCGATCTGAAAGCGCAGTTCGCCACGATCCGGGAAGAAGTCATCAATGCGGTCACAGCTGTGATGGAGAGCCAGCAGTTTATCTTGGGCCGTGAAGTTCGATTGTTTGAGGAGGAAATCGGCAAGGCAATTGGCTCGAGACACGCAATCGGATGTGCTTCCGGCTCCGATGCTCTCTTGCTCGCCATGATGGCGCTGGGAATCGGTCCAGAAGACGAAGTGATTACGACGCCATTTACGTTCGTTGCCACAGCCGGTTCCATTGCGCGCCTCGGAGCGAAGCCAGTCTTCGTCGACATCGCGCCGGACACGTTTAACATCGACCCATCGCGGCTTGAAGCTGCCTTGACTGCTCGCACAAAGGCCATCTTACCGGTACACCTTTTCGGCCTCCCTGCCGCGATGGACTCAATACTCGATTTGGCGAAAGCAAAAGGTATGGCCGTCATCGAGGATGCGGCCCAGGCAATTGGCGCAAGTTACAGCGGCCGCCCGGTCGGCACTCTCGGCACATTTGGGTGCTTCAGTTTCTTCCCGTCGAAGAATCTGGGCGGGGCTGGCGACGGCGGCTTGATCACCACGGACGATCCGGCGCTGGCAGAACGTTTGCGTTTGTTGCGAGTCCACGGCAGCAGTAGCAAATATCACCACTCCATCCTCGGAACAAACAGCCGTCTGGACGCGCTCCAAGCGGCGGTCCTTCGTGTGAAACTGAGACACTTGACGGAGTGGACGAGAGCTCGCCAACACCGTGCCGAGCGTTATCGTAGACTTTTCCGGGAATCGGGTCTGTCCGAACAAATGGTCGTGACGCCGCATGCCCCACGCGACTCCGTCCATGTTTACAATCAGTTCTCAATCCGCGTGCGTGAACGCGACAGGCTGCGCGAATACATGCGACAGCACGGCATTCCTACCGAGATTTATTACCCCGTACCCCTACACTTACAACCTGCGTTTTCCTATCTAGGCCATAAGCGAGGCGACTTCCCGCAGGCCGAGCTCGCGAGCCTGGAGGTTCTTGCGCTTCCGGTTTGCCCCGAACTGAAAGATTCGCACCAAGAGGATGTGGTGAACACCGTCGCACACTTCTTCCGCCAGAGGAACTAGCGCGAGCCTCGCCGAACTCACAACGGTCGATACAGAAAACCGTTAGACGCCTTCGTCATCAAGACACGCGGCGCATTTCAAGGGATCGTCATGACTCACGAGCGAAGACTGAATATCGGCGTAATTGGGTGCGGCTACTGGGGAAAGAACCTAGTCCGGAATTTCTACGAATTAGGTGCCTTGGGCGCAATTTGCGATGTCGATGAGTCGCAACTTGCCCACATGGCCAAAGCCTTCCCGGTTCCCGCGACGCGGAGCGTCGAGGAACTGCTTGCTATGACACAAATTGAAGCAGTTGCCATCGCGTCGCCCGCGGCCGAGCATTACCGGCTGGCGAAAAAGGCGCTTCTTGCGGGAAAAGATGTATTCGTCGAAAAGCCGCTGGCATTGCGCACAGATGACGGAATCGAGCTCGTCGAGTTGGCCAAGCGACGCTCGCGCATTCTAATGGTTGGTCACCTACTTCACTACCACCCCGCCGTCATAGAACTACGCCGCATGATACGGGACGGAGACTTGGGAAAAGTCGAATACATCAGTTCCTCCCGGCTGAATCTCGGCAAACTGCGGACCGAGGAGGATATCCTTTGGAGTTTCGCTCCGCATGACATCTCTGCCATCCTTTACCTCCTCGACGAGACACCATCGCGCGTGGTGGCACAAGGTGCCAGTTACCTCAATCACCCGATTTCCGATGTCACCTTCACCATTCTCAATTTCGCGAGCGGCGTGAAAGCGCATGTATTCGTGAGCTGGCTCCATCCTTTCAAGGAGCAAAAGCTCGTGGTCGTCGGCGATCGCAAGATGGTGGTCTTTGACGATACCCAGACCGAGCGGAAGCTCATAATCTATCCACACAGAATCGATTGGGTGAATCGCGTTCCCATAGCGCGAAAGGCGGAAGGTGAGGTTGTGCCTCTCCCTGCGCATGAGCCCCTGCACCTTGAATGTCTTCATTTCACCGAGTGCGTCCAGGACCGCAAGACGCCGCGTACGAGCGGCGAGAATGGAGTGCGCGTGCTAGAGATTCTGCACGCCGCGGGCGAGTCGATTCGCAAGCACGGAGAGCCCATAAACATAGAAGTAAGTGAGCCTGCCCCAGCGCTGCGATATTTCTCGCACGCGTCCGCGATCGTTGATCAGCCCTGTGAGATCGGCGAGGGAACGAAGATCTGGCATTTTTCCCACGTCATGCCGGGTAGCCGCATTGGCCGCGGCTGCATACTCGGTCAGAATGTCCACGTGGCCAACGGAGTTCTGATCGGTGACAACGTAAAGATTCAAAACAACGTTTCGCTATACTCTGGCGTCGAGCTGGAGGACGACGTCTTCTGCGGTCCATCGATGGTGTTTACGAACGTCACGACACCTCGCAGTCATGTGAATCGCAAGTCGCAATACGAGCGCACACTTGTCAAACGCGGCGCCACGCTCGGCGCAAATTCGACGATTGTGTGTGGAGTCACGATCGGTCGGTTTGCGCTTGTCGGGGCAGGCGCGGTCGTCACCCGCGACATCCCCGATTATGCACTTGCACTGGGCGTGCCCGCGCGTCAGGTGGGCTGGGTATGTGTCTGCGGTGTGCCGCTCGATATCTCCTCCGGCGCGGGTTTGTGTTCATCATGCAGTAGGACCTTCGCTATGAAGGATCGTAGTCTTCAAGAGGTTGTTCCTGAGCAAGAAAGCAAACCACTGGTGGCACCACGTGCTCTCGCGGCCGCGGCGGGAGAGGATTGACTGCTCTGAAATTTCAATCTTATGGCGTGTGATAAACATTTTCAGCTGCAGGCGATTGGTTTCTGCCCCATGACACTTTTCTGACCTTGCAATCGCGGGTTCGGGCCCAGCACGTTCCAGCTCATGTGAGGAGGGCGCAAGTGAGCAGAGAAGACTTACTTCCTTTGTACCTGTCCGGCCTGGAGAAGGCGAAATTTGAACTGGATCGAGCGGAAAAGTCGTCCTGCATGACGGCCGACCCGATAGAGAGAGTAAGGTGGGCTCTGGAAGTCGAGGTACGACGCGTTCAAGTAAAAGTGTATGACGGGCTGATAAGATTCCTTCAAGAATCGGTCTGAAGGCAAAGACCGGAATCGGCGATCATCGGTTGGTGTGAGAGCAGTCGATTTCCAATGGGAGCTATCTAACCTTGCAGCGGCAAAACAGTCGTCGCCCATATCGAGTCGTAGTGCACGGCTTGGCTGATTTCTGCCAGAAGCTGCCCGGTCTTCTCGGAAGCGAAACCTGGTACGTTCGAGACTACTCGAAGCATCTCGTATCCGATATCCCGGCTTTTGTCAGCGACTTGCGCCGCTGCGACCTTATTTACACATGGGGCGGCCGAATCAGCTTCGGAAAGTTTCTTTCGGCGGCGCGATTCCTAGCCAGGGGAAAGCTCATCATGCTCTGGTGCGGCAGCGATGTTCTGTTTGCACGGAAGCAGCTTGCTACCAGAACCATCGAGCCGTGGGTCGCGGAGAAGATTCACTGGGCCGTTTCTCCTACTCTGGCACAAGAGGTGCGCTCGCTTGGACTGCCCTGCGAATACGTACAGGCATCATTCGTGGAACCCGTGGCGCGTCCGAAGCCGCTGCCTGAGAAATTCTCAGTGTTGGTGTACTCGCCGTCTGTTAAGAAGGGCTATCTGTACGGACTGGATCAGATTCTTGAAATTGCCGACTCCCTCCGCTTCATCGAGTTCAATCTTGTCGGACTCGAACAGGGGCATATCTCGCACGCCCCGCCAAACTTCAAGGTCCATGCGCACGTCCCGATAACACCCTTTTTGGAGAAGTCCACCGTAATTTGGAGGCCCGTCCGACACGACGGGGGCATCTCTTTCTTGGTGCTGGAAGCCCTCGCGCACGGGCGCCACGTCTTATATAGCTATCCCTTCCCCGCATGCATTCAGGCGCGAGACAAGGAAGCCGCCCGCCGCGAGCTCAGAAGGCTCCATCTTCTTCATGAAGCCGGCGGGCTGAGACTCAACGAGGACGGAATTCAGACCGTCGCACGGGATTATACGCGCGACAAAGTTCGCAGCAACCTTCTGCACCGATGGGAAGAGATCATTCTCCGGCCGAGCAGCGGAATTGGTGAGCTCAGCTCGCGAGCGGATCACCGAATGCTTTCTCGTCCCGATTCCTCGGGGTCGAACGATTGAATCGCATTGCTGCACAAAGGAGTTAGAACCCCTTTAAGCCCGGGAACTGAGTGCGTTCGATGCTGATGGAATGGGTTAACCATGCGTCTTACATTGTGAAGTGGGGAAACGTGCGCCTGATTTGCGACCCGTGGCTCGAAGGGCCAGCGTTTAATCAGGGTTGGGGTTTGCTCTCCCCAACCAAGTTGAGCTACGCCGAGTTTTCGTCAATTCTAGACATTCCCGCTCGGTTACACTGATGCGCGTCCGTGAGCTCGGACGGAGACCGATTCGCCGCGTGTTGGTCCATGGCTTGGCCTATTTTGGGCAGATGTTTGCAAAATCGATGAGCGGTAACGGATGGGAGTTTCGGTACTACCCCGACAGCGGCATCGGGAACTTGACGGCGATGGCGCGTGAACTCTATGCCTGCGACGTCGCATATCAGATCGGCGGCCGGGTGACGTTCGGCAAGTTTCTACGGGTCGCGAACATCTTAAGGAAGAAGAAAATTGTAATGCATTGGGTAGGAAGCGATGTACTGGACGAGCGGGAGACTGTCGTTGCAGGAGAGTCTGAACCGTGGATTACCCAGTGTCTGCATCACTGGGCGGTCTCAGACTGGCTGAAGCGCGAGGTCGAAGCTCTCAAAATATCTTGCGAGAGGGTACCGCTTTCGTCTTCGCACATTCCCGAGAAACCGACGCCCCTCCCTTCTAAGTTTGGCGTGCTCGTTTATGTTCCAACGACGAGGAGGAGCTCCCTCTACGGTCTCGACCGAATCTTGCAGGTTGCGCGGGAACTATCGCATATTTCTTTCGACCTTGTTGGCCTCTCGGAAGGATTAGTCCCAGATCCGCCGAGTAATTTGCGCGTTCACGGCCGCGTCCAAAACCTTCTCGACTTTTACAAGCAGGCAACGGTCCTATGGCGCCCCGTTCGTCATGACGGGCTTTCATGCATGGTGCTCGAGGCTCTCGGACACGGTCGGCATGTCCTTTGGACCTACCCGTTTCCTGGCTGCGTGCAAGTCCGTACCGCATCGGAAGCCAGCGACCAGATCATCCGTTTACATGCTCTCCACGAGTGTGGGCAGCTCCAAATCAACTGCGTTGGAGTGCGAGCAATAGCCGAGGGCGGCTACTTGCCACAGCAGCTAAGGATCAATATCCGCGATCGCTTGGAACGCATCTTGGAATCGTAGAATAGTCAGCTCCGCAGCCTTCTGAAAAAGATGAGACAGCAAGACCGTTCTTGGGCCACTAGCATTTTCACGAGTGCGCTCGCGCTTGTGCTCGGCGCCGCACCCCAATCAGTTTCGAGCCACGGCTCACCGGATGCTTCAAGAAAGCCCGCCAGCAACCACTATCTGATGCTCGTCAACACCGCGATTGCGTCTAAGCTCTACGGTCGGCAAATCGCACAGTTCGATCGGTCGTACTACGATGGGCTCGCCGTCACTTTTTCGTTCAATTACGACACATCAGCGCCTGTTTCGCCTTCGGAGATAGACTCGAAAATCTCGTATTGGCAGACGATCACCAAGAAGGACATCTGGCCATGGGTCTTCATTAATCGCATTCTCGGCGTGGATGACTCTCAGAAGAATCCGTACACGACCGGCCCCTACTTTCATCGCATTCAGGGAGCGGACTTGGAGGACACGGCGGGAGCGCTGAAGGATTTTCTCAAAGTATGGGAAAGCTCGTTACGCGCCGCGAGGGATTCTCGCGTGCCCGGAATCGTCGTGGACCTAGAGTTTTATAACTACTACAAGGAGTACGATCTCGCCGAATTGGCCCGCCTGGTTGGGAAAAAGCCTCAGGAAGCTATCAACCTGCTTGAGAATATCGGAGGCCGGATGGCTGATATGGCAGCGGAGCAATATCCGGACGCAACACTGTGGTTTCTTTTCACAGGCTTGGGAAATCCGCCGAAGCCGTCCGCCGATCACCAACAGTATCTGCTGTCTCCGACCTATGTCGCTCTTGGGTTGCTCGATGAGATCAAGAAACGGCACTTTCGCCTGAAGGTCATCTCGGGAGGTGAAGTGGGCTTGGGTTATTGCCATCCTTCTTTGGCCCAATTTCAGCAACAAATTCAGGATCGAGCCGCAAGCTTTGCACCTTACCTCCAGAGGTATGCCGGAATTCTGGAGCTTGGCGGCACGATGACGGTATGGAAAGATCCCGCCTCAAAATCGGACTGGCTGAAGCAACCAGACTGCGGGCCGAGCCCTTCTGCGACTGTGGAGGACCTCCAACCGTACTTAGAGCTTCTTCTCAAGTCTTATCGATATAACTGGATATATTGTGGCGGGGACGGCTACGACGCCTTTCAAGCAGATAGTGCTTCGCGATTCGACGCAATGATTGCTAAGGCCGAAGCAAATGTACCCGGGACAAGTGTCCATTAGAGAGCAGATGCTAATGCCACGTCCCGCCAAACCTGAGCTAAAGTGGGTGAGTGTCGTCGGCGCGCGCCCGCAGTTTGTAAAGCTCGCTCCAGTTTGTCGGATGATTGATGCGCACAATCGCCAAGCCAATGCCCCGCACATCAATCACCGCATCATTCACACGGGTCAGCATTACGACCGAGAGCTTGCTTGCGTATTTTTCGAACAGATGCAAATTCCGGAACCCAATTACAACCTCGAGGTGGGTTCCGGGTCTCACGGCGTGCAGCTTGCCCGAATGCTCGAACGGCTCGAACCTGTTCTATCTGCTGAGCACCCTGATTGGGTCGTCGTTTACGGCGACACAAACTCGGCGGCGGCCGCCGCACTGCTGGCTGCCAGATTGAAACTGCCCCTCGCACACGTGGAGGCGGGGTGTAGGAGCGGCGACACCGAACCTGAGGAACAAAATCGCATTGTTTCCGACCACCTGAGCAACCTCCTGCTGGCCCCTTCGGAAGATGCTTTGGAGAATCTTCGACGGGAAGGGCTGAGCACGGAAAATAACCCGCACAAGCGCCGCGCGGTTGTGACCGGCGACGTGATGTATGATGCGCTCCTCCAAAATCGCGGCACCGCGGAAACCTACGCGGAGCGCAGCCTCCAGCATTTTGGTCTGTCAGACAGAAAATACTATGTGTTGACCATTCACCGCGCCGAAAATACGGCCGATCCCGATCGGCTCAGAGAGATATTAAGCGCGGTCGGGTCTTTGGATCTTCCAGTTCTATTTCCAGTCCACCCGCGTACGAGGAAATTTCTGGATTCCATTGGCCTCTCTCTCAATGGAAACATTCGGCCCGTCGCTCCACTCGGGTATTTCGAAATGATCGCCATGGAGAGTCACGCAAGCGCGATTCTGACAGATTCGGGCGGAGTCCAAAAGGAAGCTTTCTATCTCAACGTGCCTTGCGTCACTCTGCGTGACACCACCGAATGGCCTGATACGGTTGCTGTGGGAGCGAACTGTCTAGCGGGTAGGACCGCCGAGTCGATTATGGCAGCGGTCGCTGAGCGTCGCCCACGGCACTGGTCGATTTCGGCGCCCTATGGGGACGGAAGGGCTGCCGAGCGAATCGTCTCGGAGCTACTTGTGTCCTCGCGAGCCTGAATTCTCGTCAACGCGACGTTTCTTCTTCGGGCAGGTCCCTAATGGAACGAGTCAAGGTAGTGCACATGACGTCAGCACACACTGCGGTTGATGGGAGGATCTTTCATAAGGAATGCCGGTCGTTGGCTCGGGCCGGATTCGACGTCACGAGCATCGGGCCACATTCTGAAGACACAACCCTCGACGAAGTCAGAATCAGGTCGGTCCGGCGAGACGGAACCAGGCTTGCCAGAATGACTCGCACGGTATGGAGAATCTATCGTGAAGCGGTTCGGCAGGACGCGGACATATATCATTTCCACGATCCAGAACTAATTCCGGCTGGACTGGCCCTCCGGGCCGCTGGAAAGGACGTCATTTACGACCTTCACGAGGACTATCCCAAGGACATGCTCGGAAAAACCTACCTCCCCGAATGGAGCCGCGGTGCCGTTTCTTGGTTGATGAAAAAGATGGAAGCAGGAGTCTGTCGCCATTTCTCTGCCTTAGTGGCGGTGACGCCCACAATAGCCGATCGCTTTCGGACCATCAACGGTCGAACCGTGATCGTCTACAACTACCCGTGCTCCGACGAACTCGTAACCGAGGACCTTCCGGGCTCGTGGGAGGCGCGGAGGCAGTCGGTGGTCTACGCCGGTGGAATCACCGGGCAGCGCGGAATCTATGACATGGTTGCGGCAATGAACCTATTGCCCGCGTCGCTGGAAGCCACGCTTGAGCTCGCCGGACCTACCGTGCAAGGTGACGTCCAGATCGAAGACCTCCATGGCCTGCCCGGCTGGGGGCGCGTGCGTTACCACGGACGTTTGGATCTGCCAAACACGTTTCGAATGTTGCACACGGTACGCGCGGGCCTTGTCGTACTGCATCCGCTGCCAAACTACGTGGAGTCCATGCCTCAAAAGCTGTTCGAATATATGGGGGCGGGTATCCCCGTGGTGGCGTCCGATTTTCCGTTGTGGCGCCGCATCATCACAGATTGCGGATGCGGAATTTTGGTTCCACCTCATGACATTCCCGCAATTGCTCGTGCGATTGAATACCTTCTGACGCATCCCGCGGAAGCTGCGGAGATGGGCCGCCGCGGACAGTCTGCAGTGCTCGACCGTTACAACTGGGATTTGCAGGCCAAGAAACTCGTCGACCTCTATCGAGAGTTGGGGACACGCATATGTGTGGCATAGCAGGCATCGTGTCCCTGGACGGATTTGATCCAAAGACGTTGGTCGCGATGACCGATCTCGTAAGCTATCGCGGACCGAGCGGTTTCGGTTTCGCCTTCTCCCAGCCCGGGAAAAACTCTCGAATCGAAATCATTCATGATGAGCGCCGCATGCCGACCATTTCTTTACCTGTTGTCGGCCTGGGGAGCCGTCGCCTTGCAATTCTTGACCTTTCGCCGGCCGGCAATCAGCCCATGATGAGTGACAATGGAGATCTATGTATCACGTTTAACGGCGAGATTTACAACTACAAAGAAATTCATCACGAGCTGGAGAACTACGGACACAAGTTCCGTACAGGAACCGACACGGAGGTCATTCTGCGCGCCTACCGGGAGTGGGGACAAGAGTGCCTCGCTCGCTTCAACGGCATGTGGGGCTTTGCCATCTGGGATCGGGCTCGACAGAGGCTTTTCTGCGCCCGGGACAGATTCGGAGTCAAACCGTTTTACTACGCGATGGTCGCTGGCCGCTTTTACTTTGCTTCTGAGATCAAGCAGATTCTTCAGGCCTCCTCAGTCTCGCGTGTAGCAAACGCTCAAAGCGTTTATGCATTTCTCGAATGGGGTTTGTTGGATGGCTCGTCCGACACGTTTTTCACAGGCGTTCATCAGCTCCCCGGAGGACATGCGCTGACACTCGACTTAACGGTGCCCTTGGCCCCCTCCGTGCATCGCTACTGGGAATTGCGAGTTCAACCTACTGGCGAAATCACTCCACAGGAAGCTGTCGAGGAATTCCGGAGGCGTTTCAAGGCTGCTGTGAAGCTGCGGATGCGGAGTGACGTCCCTATCGGCGTATCCCTGAGCGGCGGCTTGGATTCCTCGTCTGTCTTGTGTCAAGCGAAAGAAATTGAGCCAAGCGTGGAAATCAAGGGATTTTCGGCTTGTTTCGAGGACCGCCCGATTGACGAGCGAGATTACATCTCGATCGTTCTTGCTTCCGTCGGGTCTTCTGGCCACATGACATACCCTCGAAGCAACGCGTTTTGGAAAAATATCAAGTCAATCGTCTACCACATGGATGAACCGCTCATGAGCACCGGTGTTTTTCCGCAATGGTGCGTTATGGAAGATGCGCGTAACTACGGCACCCCGGTCCTATTGGGGGGCCAGGGAGGCGACGAAGCTCTCTGCGGATATCAGAAGTATCGCTACTTCTATCTCTGGCAGCTCTTGCGCACCTGCGATCCCAGAATTATCCGCGAAACTTTGCTGTGGCCCCGCAACGGCACCACATCTTATTGGACACTAGACGCTGCGAGCCGGTACTTGCCCTCCATATTCCGCAGCCCGTTCTCTTTGACGGCCCGCGTCGGCACGTCCGAGTTCAAGGACAATTTCAAGAAAACAGTCTCCGGGCTCGGCGCCGCGCAGAGCATTGCCGAACGCCAGAAACTCGACTTGACCTATTCCAGTATCCCATCCCTGCTACACCACGAAGATCGTATCTCGATGGCACATTCCATTGAATCGCGCCTGCCGTTTCTCGACTACGAACTGGTCGAATTCGCTGTCAATTGCCCCGCTCACCTTAAGTTGCGCAACGGCTGGAGCAAGTGGCTGCTCCGAAGCGCCTTATCCGGGACTTTGCCAGAGCAGATTCGCCTACGAAAAACAAAGCTCGGCTTTGATACTCCTGATGCTGAGTGGGTTCGCGTCGGTCTGCAAAACGGCCACCGCGCGCTCTGGGATGCGCCGGACGCTCTGCGAATGAGCCGTTTCATGAATGCGAGGAGTCTTGCGAACGAATGCAGGGCATTTCTACAAAAGGATTCGCGGGCGTTATCGTCTTCGGCGATCTTTCGCGCCATTTCCCTGGAACTATGGGCCGAGGTCCACGGCGTTTCCTAGGTCGACTCGCCCGCACATAGAAGCTTCAACGCCGCCTTCGGCTTCACACTGTTAAAGCGTTCACGTGGTTGCCGACAATGAAATTTCTCATATTGACGCAGTATTTTCCGCCCGAAACCGGAGGCGCTGCGACTCGCCTTCAATCTTTGGCGGCAGAACTATCGCGCGCGGGCCACGATGTCGAAGTCGTTACCGCACTGCCAAACTATCCTGAGGGCCGAATTCTTCCAGGCTATGCAACATGCTTCTATCGACGAGAATATCGCGAGGGTATCACCGTTCATCGCGTATGGCTCTACGCCTCGGTTGGCAGCGGTTTGCGGCGAATGCTCAATTATCTCTCGTTTACGCTGACATCTTGTTTTGGGCTTGTGCACGCGCAAAAGCCGGACTACGTATTCGTGGAGTCGCCGCCATTATTCTTGAGCCTTCCTGCTTTCGTTGCCTGCCTTCTGTGGAAAGTGCCGCTTATATTTAACGTTGCCGACCTCTGGCCCGATGTGATCACAGACGGAGGTTTTCTTCGGGACGGGATCGCCGTCCGCTGCATGCGCGTCATCGAGCGCTGGAGTTACCAAAGGGCGTCGTACGTCACCGCTGTGACTGACGGCATTCGCGACGCACTGCTTCAAAAGAAACATGTGCCGCCCGACAAGATCCTGTTCCTGCCGAACGGCGCGGATACGACTCGTTTCAGGCCGCGGCCTGTAAGTCGTCAGCTTAAAGCTCGAATGGGCCTCGAAGGTAAGCGGATCGTTCTCTGGGCTGGAACGCTGGGAACGGCTCACGGCCTCGAATACGTTTTGCAGGCCGCCAAATTGTTAGAACAACGATCCGAAATCCATTTTCTGTTTGTAGGTTCAGGCTCCGTCAAACCTAGGTTGTTGCAACTGCGGGAAACAATGAAGCTTCGCAACGTTACCTTTTGCGAGCCTGTTCCCCTCGAGGATTTGCCGCCATATTTCTCCATCGCAGAAATCGGTCTTGCCTCTCTCATTAACATTTCGATCTACGAAGGCGCGCGCCCTTCCAAGATTTTCCCGATTCTCGCTTCAGGAAAGCCGATTATTTTTGCTGGCGCAGGAGAGACAGCGCGGCTGATTCGAAAGGCTCGTGCGGGCATCGTCACGCCCCCGGAAGATCCGGTGTCGCTGGCAAACGCGACGCTGCACCTAATCGAGAATCCCCCGCTGAGCCGCGAACTGGGAGAAAACGGGCGCCGCTTCGTTGAAACCAATTTCCAATGGTCTCGGCTCGTCGACAACTGGATTTCGCAGCTTCGCGCACCTCTTATGCGGCCGACTGGCAGCACGCGCGCAGCAAGCTAGGGCAACCATCCGAGGAGAGAAAGTCGATGACAGTCGTCACGCCACAATTCGTTCCCTTCAGTCGCGCGCTGATCGAAGAAGATGAAATCAGTGCAGTTGTCGACGTACTCCGAAGCGGCTGGCTGACCACCGGCGCCCGTGTCCGGGAGTTTGAGTCTGCCTTTGCGCGTTACACGGGTGCGACGCATGCTGTCGCCGTCAGTTCGTGCACCGCTGCCTTGCATCTCGCGCTTGCTGCAACCAACCTCAAAGCAGGAGACGAAGTCATAATTCCTGCGATGACATTCGCCTCTACAGGCGAGGTGGTCTGCTATTTCAACGCCCAGCCCGTGCTTGTCGACTGCGAGCGTGGCACGTATCACCTGGACCCGAAGGAATTTGAAGGAGCGATCACTAGTCGGACGCGGGCAGTTATTCCTGTTCATTTTTCGGGGTACGCTCGCAACATGGACGCGATTCTGGAAATCGCCCGTAAGCGCAACATCACGGTGATCGAGGATGCTGCGCACGCGCTGCCCTCTCGCTATGAAGGTCGAATGGTAGGCAAACTCGGAGACATCACCTGCTTTTCATTCTATGCGACCAAAACATTGACCACCGGCGAAGGGGGAATGGTTACGACAGAGAACGAAGAGTATGCCGACCGCATACGCATTCTGAGCCTTCACGGTATCAGTAAGGACGCGTGGAAGCGCTACACGTCAGCCGGATCGTGGCGCTATGACATACTCGAAGTGGGCTACAAATACAACCTTACGGACATTCAGGCGGCGATTGGTCTCGTCCAACTCGCAAAATGCGATGCGATGCAATCTGCCCGTGCAGCTCTTGCTGGGCGTTACGGCCGCGGTCTTGCGCCCCTGGACGCTTTCCAGACTCCGGTGGTTCCCAGTAATGCGACCAGCGCCTGGCATCTTTACGTCGTGAATGTAGATTCTAGCGCGCTCCGCATCGATCGGAACCGCGTGATCGAGGAACTGAAGAACCGTGGCGTCGGAACATCAGTTCATTTCATTCCCTTGCATCTCCATTCGCTCTATCAAAAGCGCCTCGGCTATCACAACGGGCAGTTTCCCAACGCCGAGGAGCGATTTGCGAGCGCGATTTCCATACCGCTCTATGCCGCAATGGCAGACGAGGAATGTGATCGCGTAATCGAATCTCTGCACGACATTGCCCGCATCTACCGCAGGTAGACGCTTTCCAACGGTGCCATGATTCCGAATTTCTACAGTGCAATCGGGAAAAGGTGGTTCGACGCAATCTGCGCGCTTGCCGGCCTCGTTGTTCTAGCGCCTATCCTGCTTTTAGTCGCGCTCGCCGTGCGAGTCAGCAGTCGCGGGCCGGCTTTCTACAGGCAAGGCCGGACCGGGCAGTTCGGCAAACCCTTTCGCATTTTCAAATTTCGAACGATGCGAGTTCAAGACGATGCAAATCAATCGCTGTTGACAGCAAAAGGAGATGCGCGGATCACTCCGCTCGGCAGTTTCCTGAGGCACTCGAAGGTGGATGAACTTCCGCAACTGATCAACGTCTTTTTGGGCGACATGAGCCTAGTTGGTCCCCGGCCTGAAGTACCCGTTTATACGGCTAAATACACGGCGAGGCAAAAAAGCATCCTCTGTGAGAGGCCGGGAATAACAGGGCTTTCCGCAGTCGCTTACGCAGATGAAGAGTGCATCCTGGCGAGCGAAACCGATAAGGAGGGTTTCTACGTTGGTACGCTTCTTCCCGCGAAATTGGAACTCGACATTGCTTACTGCAAAGACATCACCTTTGTCGGTGATCTGCGACTGATTTCTGCGACTATTTCAAAAGTCCTTCGGGGCATTTTCGCAAATCGCAAGATCCATCGTTCCCTTGCGAAGAATCCGCAGTTTCTCGACTGAGTCGGGAGGGCTGCTGGCTTCTGTCTGCTCACCTGCACCTACTCGCCACGCAAGAACCAGTTTCGCGCTCTTGCGCGGGTCCTGGCACGCTGGTTAGCTCCCATGCCTAGAACAACAGCTTAAGGCCGAGCTGCATGGTTCTCGAGCGGTGAGCGTCGATTGGATGCAGAAACGAATTCCCGTTCCCTAGGCACGACTCATCTCCCGCCGAAAGATTTAGGGGCTCGACACCGGAAGTCACTGGCGCATAGCAGGAAATGACGTTGTTTCCCGTGCTGCCCGGATTCATCGGGTCGTAAATCCGGAATTGAATATGGTTGAATGTGTTGAATGATTCCAAGCGGAACTGCAGACTCGCGCCTTCCGATACTTTGAAGTTCCTGATCAGCGACATGTCAAAGTTTAGGCGGTTCGGATTGTTCATCGAATTCCGGCCCGCGTCGCCATATGTCAATCCTTCGGGCGCGACAAACCGTCCCGGATTTCCGAGAAGTGGGCCGATCGTACCGGTCCCTACCGGTTGAGGCGTCGGTGGAGCTTTCGATAACACGTCCGGGTAGGAGCCGGGTCCGGTGACGGCCGCCACTCCCGCCGTGTCTGGCACCGAACTTCCGTTCGTGCTGCCGTTATTCAGCACGCTGAAAGGAGTGCCTGACGCGAAAAGAGCGACGCCGGAGAGTTGCCAACCTCTAAAGAATCCCACCAGCCCGCTTCCGCTTCCACCATTTGACTGTGTCGGGTCGGTGGAATCGTTGAAGTTCATGTTCTTGAACGCCCTGCGGCCGAAATCATCGAGATCATAAATGTAGTCTATGCTGAGCAAGTGACGCTCATCGAAGTCTGAACTCGCCGTGTTCTGGTGGAGATCATACGCATTCACGAAGACCGTCGAGGTGCGGTCTGAAGAATCATCGATCGAGTGACTGTACGTGTAGGAAAGCCCCATGGTAATGGGGCCCTTGGTGCGCCGCAGAGCCACCTGCATCCCGTTGTAATGCGATTCGGCGACATCCTGAAGCGAGAAAATCTGACCAAGTCCTGGCGCGATCGCCAGTCCTGGCTGCCGAAGAGCGTCCGGTACGGGAATGATTGGCGAGTCGCCGCTGCACGCAGCCTCAAGGTTGGCGACGACCGGAGTTGCGGGCTGTCCAGGAGGGGGGAGAACGAATATCTGACCGTTGATGTTAGCGCCGTTCACGAGCTCCGAGCAGGTTGCGCTAGTGAGAGGCTGACCCGGCTGGAACGGATTCTGAGCTGGGTTCACAGGAACCAATTGGTTAACCTGGAGTACCGCTGTCAAATGCGTGCCGCGGCTGCCAACGTAGGCAATCGATCCGAGCATATCCCCCGGCAACTGGCGCTGGACACTCAAACTCCACTGCTGCGCGTAAGGCCACGTCACCTTCGTCGGTATCGACGTCAGATTCAATGGGAACGCCAGATTGTTCGTGCCGCCGCAACCCGTGCCTGAGTTGGCGATGCAGGTCCATGTGAGCGGATAGAACTGAGTCATGTCAACCACGCCGCCCGCCCCTAGGTTGCCAGGGCTGCCTTCCAGCGAACCTGTGTTCGCTTCGTTCCCCGTTCCATGTTCCCAGAAGATTCCATAGCCAGCGCGCACAGACGTCTTGCCGTTACCGAAAGGGTCCCACGCAAATCCGATTCGCGGTGCCGGATTGAAGAGATGGCCCGTCATGCATGCTGAGGGCACGGGCTTTCCGTCCGCGTATTTGTCGACGCCGCACCGCAGCACTCCGTTCACAAGATGAGGGTCGAGACTAGCGAGGTTTAATGGAACGGCCTTTCCCGTGCTCGTAAATAACAGCGCGCCGCCCGGCAACGTGCCGCCAGTGGTCTGTTCAACTCGCACCTGAGATCCCAAGGCCGAACTGTACTGCGAGGCCACCCAGTCGTAGGACTCATGATTCTTTTCGTGATACAGACCAAACAGACTCAGTCGCAATCCTAGATTGAGCGTTAGCCTCCGTGTGATCTTCCAATCGTCCTGCACGTACGGTTCAGCGTACTCGTAGTTGTTGTGGTATACACCTTGCGCGCTATCTTGCTGGTACGACTGGATGTGCGGCGTTTCAAAATCCGCAAATGCGTTCCCGGTAGTACCTAAGCTATTTATGTTCGAAAACGTCGCAATGCCCTGCTCGTCACCGATGTTCGCCCCGACGGGTGGGTTGACTTCATTGCGTTGGGCGATAATCGCCAGCGCGCCCACTTGAAGTGTATGGGTTCCCATCGCCATCGTCATGTCGTCTCGAAAAGTGTATGTAGGATTCGAATGGTGCCAGGGCATGTAGCCGGAGTCTACCGCGAACCCTTGGCCGCCATAGGCTGCATTGGTACCTGCGATCAGAATTCCGGGAATTTTTCCGCCAAAGCCGTTCTTGAAAATATATCCGATTCCGCAAGAATCCGATCCGGGGCCAAAGCACGGCGGGCTGGCTATCGTCACCGAGGGATTTGCCGGATCAAGCGGAGGAGGAGCCAGGCTTTTCACGCCCGGCCCTGGTATGTCCGTTATTGTGATGTGGTCGGTCGTGTAAGCGACTGCCGCATCGTTGACGAACTTTGTCGAGAATATGCTATTCAGATGAGCCACCATGCTCGTCCCGGGACCGACGAACTCGTTCTCAACGGTCGGAAAACTGTTATGAATTATGGCCCATTGCGGCGACAGGACAACCGTACTCCAAGCGTCATGTATGTAGCGAAAGGTTACTTTCTCAGTTGTTGTGATGTTGTGGTCGATCCGGAAAAGGTCTTCGCGCCAAGTCGTCAGGGGAGAAACTGTCGCGTCGTAGCAAGATCCAATAGACGAGTTGCACCCCGTGTTGGAAGTAGGCGCCGGTATCAGACCCGTACTTAGGATTGCCCTCGACCGGATATCGATTGGGACGAGGTTACCATTGAACGTCAACAGCAGCGGACCGAAAGGACCATTTCCTGCCCCTCCCGATGCGGGGCAGTCCGGAAAATAGTTTGGGGCTTTTGGATTGCGGGAAAAAAGTGTCTGACCGCCCGCAAAACTGCCCGCTAGCCCCGGCGAAACCGCCGGACACACATCACTAAAGTCTCCAAAGAACTGCGGGCCGAACGAGGTCGGCGAAAGGCAAAAAGGGTTTGGGTTGGCCGCGAGTGAGCAGTTTCGCTCCGCAAGCGACGGTACTCCCTGGTTAAACTCCACAGGTTCCCTGTCGTGCCGATATTCCTCGGACACAAAAAAGAATGTCTTGTCCTTGCCAGTGTTGTAATGTCCCGGAATGTAGATGGGTCCGCCGAACGTGCCGCCAGGACTATACTTTTGATACAGTGGCGCCTGGCGAGTGATGTCGAAGTAGTTTTTGGCATTGAAGATCTCATTGCGCGCGAAGAAGTACGCATCACCGTGAAAGCTAGTGCCCCCGGATTTCGTCGTCGCTAAGATCGTGCCTGAAGCGCTCCGACCATACATAGCTCCGTAGTTCGATGTTAGAACCTGCAGGTCCGCGATCGCATCGACGCTCGGAAAGACGATCAGTGTGCTTCGGCTACCGTTGATGCTCGCGTTCAGGATATCGCCGCCGTCCACATCGTACGTGTTGTACTCGACACGCCCGCCATTCACGCTATAGTTCACACTCCCTTTCACTCCAACTAGCGCTTCATCCTGGCCTGTTTGATTGCTCACTCCAGGCGCCAGAGCAATCAACTGCGTGAAGTTGCGCCCGTTCAGTCCAAGCGTCGTGACCTCTTCCTCGGTGAGCGTACCGGCAATTTGCGAGGATTCCGTTTCAACCTGCGCGGGCGCCTCGCCTTGGACGTGAACGGAGGTCTTGACTGCAGCAAGCTCCATGGCGGCATCGGCGCGAGCCGTCTCTCCAGCCGTGACAACAACCGCGTCGAGCTTGACGTCCGTAAAGCCCTGGGCGGAAATAGTTACGGTATAGGTTCCCGGCGGAAGACCTCCTATTAGAAACTGGCCTTGGGCGTCTGTTGTAGCCGTCTGCGTGGTCCCTGCACCCCTTGCGATGGTGACGGTTGCGCCCGGGACAAAAGATCCAGAGGTATCTTTGACAGAACCCGCAATCGAACCGCTATTCGTGGCTTGTGCTGATGCCATGACTGCCAAAATCAGGACCAATGCAACTACACATAACGTTTGGAAGCATTTCACGCGCGGCACCTCACTGGAAGTGAGCCTCATACTCGCCGCACGTCCGTTACGCCACGATGAGGGACGAATTTCAATCGCGTGAATATCAGGTTAAGCGCAATTTCCGCTCTGAGAAATGTAAGAAAAGTCTTGTGACAAACTCACGCGTTAGTTTCGAACTCTTCAGCCGCGCAAGCGGGACGAGCAAATCTGTTTACAGCTCTCTCGCGGCCGTCCCATTTACTCGCAGGTGGGCAAACTTCATCGCACGCATGAATCGAATCCAAACGTTTCGCAATGACATGATCTCGGCCGAGGTCGGCACCAACAGAGACTTCCAAGTCGCTCCTAGAAAACGCTTCAGAGTGTAGGCGGTCAGGAACGCCCCCAGGACGTAGGTAATCGAGGACGCCAGGGCTGCGCCCTTGATGCCAATGCGCGGAATGAGGGCAAAATCCAGAATCACAGCCACGGTGCCCGAGAGAAAGGCAATCGCGACGTTGAACTTGGCCATTCCGCGGGCCGTCAAATCGGCCGCCATCACTTTTCCGACTGCCAGCGCGACGATCCCGGGCAAAATCCAGAGAATCACCTGCACGCTGGGGCGAAATCGCGTCCCGAAAACGAGAGGAACGGCCACCGGGCTCAAGACAGCCAGGACAACACCCATGAGAACCATCAGCAGGAAAACCTGTCGCGTCACGGCACAGGTAAACTGCTCGCTTTGCCGGTCCGCCGTCCGCGCTGTTCGGGGAAACAGCGTGACGGCGACGGCAGAGGACACCTGCCACAGCGATTCCGCGATCACGGCCCCCAATGTATAGAGCCCAACCTGCGCCGGGCCGAGAAAATAGTTCACGACAAAGGCATCCAGCCGGTAGGTGAAGAACATTGCCAGCCCGCTGGACTGGCCCATCATTCCGAGACTCAAAACCGAACCGAGTCGTCCCACGGCCGGCGCGAGTTTCCACCAGTTCCGAAAACACTCTCGCAGCAGTGCGGCACCGACGATTCCTGCCGCCAGCAGTCCGACAAGGTTTCCGAGCACCGCGACTTCTGCCGTTCGGCTCCAGAAGTAAAACAATCCTACGATGCCAACCAGCTCCGCGACCTGACTTATCAACGCCAGTATTGCGCGCAGCCGGAACCGCTCCATACCCCCGAGAATTGCGGCCAAATACTCGAAAAACACGCACAAGGGGATCGTTGGGAAAACTAGAGCGGCCAGCCCGGGGGTGATGCCCCGCAGAAACCCAGGACGCCATTCCCAGTAGCTGATGGCCCACACGACGCTGACTCCGGTGCATCCGAGCAGACCCCAGAACCATACCGCTGGCAGCCATTCGTCCCAGCGCTTCTTTCTCTCCGCGATCCAAAGCGTCAGAGGGACGGATCCGCCAAACCCGGCGACGGCCGCTCCAATTGCCACCAGCATCAGGCACAAACTTACTTGCCCCTTCCCGGCAGGTCCCAGCAGGCGCGCATAGCAGATCTCGATCGCGAGCGCGACCATCGCGCAAAGAATTTGGCCGCCGAAAACCGTCGCCACGCCCGTCGTGAACCGGGAGGGCTCCACGTTGCGCTCGGGGCTCGGCGTGTCTCTGTGGAGCTCGATTTGTTGAGTCGTCGCGCTCATGAATGCCAACACGAGGCACGGTCCGTCGTTGGTCCCGGCGGCACTAATGCGTGCCTCCTATCGGAAAGTGAAGCGTCGGGCGTGCGCCACTCGGGACCGCCGACAGTGCCCTCCGTTGAATACTCAGGGCGTATTAGTGGCGCGTGACGCGAATATGAATACTCGCTTCCAATCGTTACTACGTTTCGCAGATTGCTTTTCATTTGTGTTGCGGCCGCAAAAGAAGGATCGGGCTCCGGCTGCTCGTATCGCGTTTCACGCTTGTTCGAGACCTGCTTTCTCATCTTTTATGCGGCGATTTCGCCGGGCCTGTCTGCAGTTTTGACCCTCTGCTCCTCATTTCAGGGGCGTCTTGCAAACGAAATACGTGCCAAAGTGTGTTTCGGCTGTTCGATTTTGAATTTTTCTGGATTTTCAGCAATTCCTCAGGTCATTCGCCGTAGTTTCACGTGAGTTTGCGGCGCGCGTAATTACTCCTTAACAGACGCGCACAATACTTCCCGCCATCGTGATGCGTTTGCGACGGCTGGCGGCCCAGCTTTGCTGGCCACAGCTCACGAACGCGGTCTTATCGGTTTCGGTTTTTGGAGTGGCCAACACCGGTCGGGGTATGGCGACTCAAGTAAAGAGATGACCGAAGCGCGTATTGTGACCGCTCACTCCACCCCGTCATGGCGTGAGGATCCACCTCAACCGCCCGGAAGGATCACGCAAGAAGAAGAAGATGTCCGTGCGGACAATGCGAAGGCGCGACAACGAACCTTACAATCTGAGGAGATCAATCTATGAAAGGTACGAAGTTCCTTGCAGTACTGCTGTGTCTGGCGGCGCTGACCATCGCGCCGTCGTCGTTTGCAACAACCCCGCCGCGGCCGCAGGTCGTCGGAGTGGGTTCGTCAGCACTGTTTCCGAGTATAGCGGTCGCCGCCGTGAATGGTGACCCGATTGCCACCTCGAACTCGAATCCGTGCGGGACCAACCTATGGACCAACGGCGGTTTCGATACCACCGGCGGCGCTCCCGGCGTTCCCGTGGCTGCCGGGGTCGATAACCGCACCGGTGTGCAAGCCAGCGAACCCGGAAACATCTGGATTGTTTGGAATGGCAACGCCTCACCGTCACTGAACGACCCCACCGTCACGCAGGTTTGCGTCTACCTGTCGGTCGATTCCGTGGTCGGTCAGCGCTTGTTCCTCGGTCAGATGAACAACGGGGGCAGTCAGACCAACGGATGGATCGCCCTAGACCCGAACGTCACCAGCGTGGCTTCGGTCGGAGACAGCCAGTGCAAGATTGCCTTCTTGAATGACACTGGCGCGAGCTGCCAAGCATCGCCAGTCGTGAAAGGCAATCTGTTGCCGCAGTATATCTACAACATCGTCAACGGCGCGAATTTCAACGTCGCCTTTACCGACATTCGCCCAGAAGACGGCTTGTACGCCAGCAACCGTGCGCTTTGCTCTCCGGGTAACCAGACGAGCGGCTTGGCGACATGCCTCGGTTACAACTTCAACGCAATCGGCACTACTTTCTACACGCCCATCTACAGCACCTTCGACGCCAATAACGTAGCCTTTGTCGTCCCGTACAGCATCCCCGCGAGCAACCCGTTGGTACCCGGCTCAGCGTCGAACGGTACGGCTCTTACCCAAGGCAGCGTGAATTACACTATCGGTTTCGACCCCATCAACACGAGCTTTGCTATCCCTTCGATCAACACGATTCCAATTGGCGCGGATCCGGTCCTGGTTCTCGTCAACTGGATCGGCACCTCTGCCTGCAGTTTCAACGCTTTCCCCGCCACCAATGTCAACCCTCACGTTCTCTCCCAGCTATATGCCGGCTTTGAAGCGCACACCCCAGGTATCGTGGGCGCGCCTTGCCCCGGGGGCGTTCCTGTCGCGGTTCCTGTCGTTCAGCGCGAACCCACTTCCGGAACGTACAATACCTTCGAATGGCAGACGGTTCGGACGAGGGACAGCCAGTATGGCAACTCGCAGGAAACGGGTTTGCCGGCCCCCTCGACCACCAATTCGGACAACGGTACCACCGAGAACTGCAACATCACCAACGCGGCCGGCTATGCGGGTGCGGGAACGTACGCGAACCCAGAAACGGCTCTCGCTGGCGGATGCGCCGATCCTCTTGACGTCAAGAATTTCGGTGGCTACACCAACTGGCGTATGAGGGCTATTGGCACGGGCGACATGGTCAGCGCTGTCAACTCGACCAACGCCACAATGGCAGACTCGATCGGCTATGCCTTCTGGAGCCTTGCTTCATTTGGCGGAAAGACCAACATCCACTACCTAACTGTTGGGGGCGTTGACCCGCTTTACTCCAGCTATACAGCCGGCAACAGCGGCGTGTTCCCAACCGTCGGCTCCGGTAAGCAGTGCTCCGGCTTCTTCAATACGTCAACGTTTAGCTGCACGGGCTGGAACCTGCCGACGTTCGCCAACATCATCGCCGGTAACTACCGGATTTGGTCGGTTCTGCGGGCCCTCGTCGATCAGACCGCTCAATCCTACACGGCCACGTCGTTGACGGGCACGATCACTCCGCAGAGCCTAATCCAGGAAGCTCAGGATCAGGCATACAGCACGATTCCGGATTTTGTCCCTTGGCAGATCTGCGTGGGTACGACCTGCGGCTCCGTAAAGCAGAACCTCCCTGTCTTCCGCTCGCACTATGGCCAAGTCGGTCAGTATCCCGACAACGGCATTGGTCTAGGGCCTGCGGGTCTGCCGGAAGCTGGCGGCGACATGACGGGAGACATTTTCCCAATCGCTTCCGAAGCAGACTATATCAACTTCTACGGTCCGACCGGTGAGTTCTACAGCATTGAGCAGTAGTGCTGCGTAACTCATCCAGACAATCGGGTGGCAGGCGGCGCTGTTGCTGCCTGCCACTTCGTTTATTCACCACATGAGGCCTATTAGCACTCTAATCTCAATGAAAGAATCGGAAGACTCCCAATGAACATCGGACTATCCAGTGCATCGAAATCCCTGATCGGGTTTTTTTTCGCGCTGCTTGGCGGTTTTGCTTTCGCTCAAAATGGCCCGTCGCCTGCCCCGCCAAGCCAGGTCATGTTCCACGAGGATTGGAATTCGATCTCGCTCCAGTCGAGCGATCTCCGTGCGGATATCCCTGTGCTTGGACAGCGGGACGACAAGCCTAGCGGTCATTTCACTCGCGAACTTTGGCAGGTCAACTGGCGCCCGGGCGACCCGCTCGACCTCTACATCGTTCGCCCAAAAGGCATGGCGAAGCCACCTGTGATTCTCTTCTTGTATTCCGTTCCATCGGACACCAAGCGTTTCGACAATGAGAGTTGGTGCGAGACCATGTCCAGCAGCGGCTATGCGGCCGTCGGATTCGTCGCCGCGCTGGATGGCCCTCGCACCGAATATCGCTCTCCCAAAGACTGGTTTGTCGGAAGCCTTCAGGAAGCCCTCGCCACCTCCACGCACGACGTGCAGATGATTCTGAACTTTCTGGCCTCTCGGGGCGATCTTGATATGGATCATGTGGGCATGTTTGGTGAAGGATCGGGCGGCAGCATCGCCATCCTCGCATCCGCCGCCGATGCGCGCATCAAATCCCTCGAGGTTCTCACCCCCTGGGGCGACTGGCCCGATTGGCTCGCCAAATCCGGCGTCATCAAGAACGATGAGCGTCCGCCATTCCTGAAGCCGGAGTTTCAGGCCAGTGTCGCATCTCTCGATCCCCTAATGTGGTTGCCGAAGGTGAAAGCGCGAAGCGTTCGCATTGACGACGTCCGCCCCGACCCCCGCGTCCCCGAGACCGTCCAGAAGAAAATTGAGGCCGCCGCGCCGGACCGAGCTGAGATCGACGTGTACGGTGATGGCCCCGCCTTCCTCCGTTCGATGGCGGCGGACGGCCAAACTTTCGGCTGGCTCAAGGACCAGCTTAAGCCGGACGCCAAACCGGCAAGCGTGACCGACAAATCGGAAAGGGTTCACTACTATCCGCCTGCGGGTCCGCCGCCGAATCCTCTAATGTCTCCTCCGGCTGCAAAAGACTCGAAAGCCTCGGCTGCAGCATCTGCGCCATCGGCAAAGCCTTAGGTGCCTGGTCGGTTCGGTCGCAGGTGTACTTGTCGCAAGAAACTAGATCCGCGGTTTCTTCGGTCCAGCGCGTCAGAAAAGCGAAGAAGAACGGGACAAATATGTAGTTCCATTTTTCGACTGCCCCGCGTCCGGGGATGAGTAATGAAACATTCGTCAAGCCGTTTCACGGCGTTCACAAAGCCCGAATAGGCTATCAGCCTCAGTTTCGGACGCGCCTGAAAGATTCCCTCCCGGTCGGATCTCGGGCGGTTTTGGAGCACTCTTTGCGAACCGTTTTCGCTGCTACTATTTCTGTCATCGCTCTCCTGACCCTCTGTAGCTGCGCAGGCAGCGTCGATCCTCCCATCACCGTTTCCGTCACCAACACGTTCTCGTCGATTCAGGTCGGTGACAAGCCGGTCACGCTGACGGCGACGATCACTCCCGGCAGCACCGCCGGCATCAAATGGTTGCTCACTCTGGCCAACGCCCCATGTTCGCCCGCGTGCGGCACTCTGGTTGTGGCGGCAAATACGCTGTCGGCCGTGTACACGCCACCGAAGTCGGCGCCGCTGAATCAGAACGCTACGATTACAGCCGCCGACGCGGCGAACGCCTCAGCGGAATACGTCTTCAACTTCGTGATCATTCCGGCCGTCGGCGTCGTCATCACGGACAAGTTTCCGTCTCAAGTCGTCACCGCCCCTCCCGTTTCACTGAGTGCCGACGTCACGAATGACGCTGCGGCCGCCGGCGTTACATGGACGCTTACAGCTGACGGAACCGCCTGCGCACCTGCATGTGGCACCCTTATCTCACCGCCCGCGCCGACGACGACTGCGACTTATACTCCGCCTACGACACTGCCGGCCGGTGCCAATGCCTCGCCCACGATTACCGCGACGTCCGTTACGCAACCTTCCTCGACAGACAGTTTCAGCTTCTCGATCGTTTCGGCCGCGACGCTCCTGCCAAAGGGCTCGTACGCCTTTTTGCTTCGTGGCTACGATAGCTCCGGACTCCCGCTCGTTGCGGTGGGTAGCATCACTTCCGATGGAAACGGAAACCTAACGAATGGAGAAATCGACATTGACGGCGATGGCGGAATCCTGCACGTGCCGGCTCCCATCGCCGGAAATTACTCGATCGACGAATCCTTCAACGGTCAGATCCGGGGAACGTTCACGATCACGAGCTTTACTTTCCCAAATACCAAGGTGAATATCTCGATGAAGTTCACGTTGTCTGCGGACGGCTCGCACGGCACGATCGTCGAATTCGACGGGAGCGGCTACCTGTGTTCGGGAACGATCGTGCAGCAGGATAGCGCGGCGCTGACGGCAGCCAATCCCGCTGGCACCTATGCCTTTGGCTTGGACTCGAATGGTCCGGTGGGCGGGCGCATTGTGGAGGCTGGCCAGATCGTAATCGGAAACGCCGGTGTCACCGGTGGCGTGGCGGATCAGAGCCAGGCGGGTGGAGCTGCGCCGACGTACGTCGCAGCTCCCATCACGGGCGGCCCATTCACGGCGCCGGACTCGTCCGGGCGCGGCACTATGACGGTCACGATTGCGGGCAATGCGACCAAGTACGCTTATTACATCGTGAGCTCGTCGCAATTGAACATCGTCGAGATCGACCAAGGTCTGAAGTTCGGCACCGTCCAGGCGGGCACGGCGCAAATACAGCAATTGCCGTTCACCTCCAGCAGCGTCAATACTACGGCGAGCGTGCTGCAAATAACCGGCATGGATATTGTTCCAGGCACCAACATTGTGGAGCCTGATGTCATCGTGGGAGTGATGTCAATCTCCGAGGGAACGAACTTCAGCCTCACGTTTGATGCGAACGACGAAGGCGATATCAAGCCGACGCACACGATTTCTGGCACCGTGACGTTTGACCCCTCCACGGGCAGAGGTGTCGCTTCCGTCGTCGGTGGGTTCAATACCGGATTCATCGAGCACGCAGTCTTCTACACGTACGACGTCGGTAAGGGATACATGATCGACGGTGATTCGTATCAAAACATACCGCCCGCCAATTCCATCACGAACAACGGATTCTCTGGCACGTTTACTTCGCAGGCCGCTGGCCTGACCGCTCAAAGTATCTCGGGCGGCGTGGTTTCGGTGTTCAACGGGGCGGCCGCTCCGGATCCATCTGGCGGAACCTTGACCACGGACCTCCCTTATGTCGCGGCGACGTTCAACTTCGCAAACATGAACGGAACGTTCACGGGCGTGGGCGCCCTAACTTCTTTCACCACAGGATTCACCGAGGTTGCCAACTCGAATCTCGGCCTCGACGGGAGCTTTTCGATTGTGGACACCGTAGTCGGACGAGGAACGGCGAACGTGCCGACAGCCGTTTTCGGACACTACCCTGCCTTTCAGGCGATCAGCGCTACGTTCTACATGATCGCGCCCAACAGTTTCGTCCTGATTGGCACACAGCAGGGAGTCTATTCCGGAGTTGCGCTTTTTGAACCGAACTGAAGATTGAGTGAAACGTCAACGGCTGGCGAACTTCGGCACGAAGCAGGATTTGTCTTTCGGACGGCCGGGACTTGCAACGGCGAAAGTTCCATGTCGATACTGGATCTCAGCGTGTCGCTGACGGCCTCAATGATAGCGCTTTCCACGGGAATTCCTTCGCGATTGGGAACGCGAACGAGATCCAGCCCTCCCGCGGCAAATGGGCTCCAACCGGTCTCCGCCTCGACAGTATAGCCATACGAATCGAGATACGCCTCCGGAACAAAGAAGGTAATCCGTCCGGGATATACGCCCGTAGGCCGGTAGTTCTTTGCGGCGGCCACATGCACGTCGTTGATGTCCATCACGTGCCGGCCTAAAAGCTCTGCCGTTTTGTTGCCGAAGCGTTTTGTGATGATTCTCCAGCCGTCGACTCTTGCACTTCTGAGTGAGAGCCGGCTCAAGTACAACGCGTTCAGCGATAGTCGCCTAAACCTATCTCGCACGCCGAGCGAACGCAGCTCGTTCAGTTTCTTCGAGACCCTCCGTCGTAGCGAGGAAAACCGCGGGAGCGGATAATCTTCCAGCGAGCCGGGGGGCGGAGTGTATAGCATTCCCAGAAAAGCGACTTCCTCGTGCTCCGTACACAATTGCCGGGCGATTTCGAACGCCACCAAACCACCAAAGGAGAAACCGAAAAAGTAATAAGGGCCATGCGGCCGGACGCTTCGAAGCTCGCGAAGGTAGTGGGCCGCCATTTCGTTTATGGTGAAGTGAGGCGGTCCCCCGCCCAAAGCCTGGGACTGCAGTCCATATAACGGCTGGTCAGGCCCGAGGTACTTTGGAAACCCACGGAATGAAAAGACGTCGCCCGTTCGCGCGTGTATGCAGAAAATCGGCGGTCGTGATCCGCGCGACTGCAGCGCGACCAGCGACGTCCGCCCGCTCGGCAACCTGCGATCGCGAAGTAGATCCGCCAGCCGCTCGATTGTCGGAGCCTCCAGCAGCGCTGACAACGGCAGCGTCACATGAAATCTCTGCTGAATCCTCGCGAATAGGCGGGCCGCCCCCAACGAGTCCCCGCCGAGCTCGAAGAAATTATCTTGTATTCCGGGCGTTTGGACTCCGAGGATTTCTTCCCAGATCTTCTGGAGCTGCTTGTCGATGTCGTCCCGGCTCGCGGAACCTCTGGCTTTCGGGTATTCGAGTACCGCCAAAGGCTCCTTCTCCACGGCACTGGTAAGCGGCAGATCCCAGATTCCATGGTCTGGCACGCGGATCATGAGCTCGATCGTCCGGCGATAGTCCTCAAGAATTTGGCGTATTTTTTTGCATGTGAAGAGACTAACGTCGTAACGAATATCAAGGCGCAGTTCCTCCGCACTGCCCTGAAACAGCCGCACGTCCAGATCGAAGCCCGTTGTCTTGGACTCCACCGAAAAGTGCGTAACTTCCAGGCCGAGCAAGTCGGGTAGCTTTCTTCCGCCACTCTGAAAAACCATCAATACCTGGAAGGGGGAACGCAGCCGCTGGACGAGAGCGGGCATGGCCCCCAGGACGTCTCCAAAAGGTATCGCTTGATGAGCGTACGCGTCCAATGCCACGTTTCGGACACGGTTCAAGAGTTCACGATATGTGACAGCTCCCGACAGATTTGTCCGCAGAAGGATGCGATTACAGATCGGACCGATAAGACTCTCGACCTCCGTCGAATTCCGGTTAGCGACCGCACAGCCGACTCCGATGTCGTGTTCACCAGAATGGCGAGCCAGCACACATTGGAACGCTCCGAGAAAACAAATAAATGGACTTACGCGTTCGCGGTGGCAAAGCTTGCGAATGGCCGCAGCTACGTCTGCCGAAAACTGAAACCCTTCGTGCGAACCCTTGAACTGGCGCGCCGATGTGTCGGATCGATCCGTCACTAAATGATGGAATCCCGCTCGGTCCCGCAGTCGTTCTTTCCAAAACTCAAGGTCGCGCTCAAGGTCGGCGCCTCGAGTCTGAAGCGCAAATCTACGGTACGTTAAGGAAACTGGCGAAAGGGGCGAGTCATCGCCGGACAGATAGGCGCTATAAAGAAGCGACAATTCATTCAAGAAAATATCTGCGGACCAGTCGTCGAAAACGATGTGATGAGTGGTAATGAGAACAATATGTTCGTCCGATGCGAGCGTGACGACGGTAGCGCGCAGAGGCATTTCCGAATCGAGATGGAACGGGTGGCCACACTCCAAGGCGGCCAGCCTGCGTGCGTCCGATTCCCTTGCTTCTGCGTTCTGTGCCGAAAGGTCTACGCATGTGAGATGAAAGGGCTGCGGAGAGAGAACGGATTGAATCAGAACGCCGCACTGAAGTTGAAAGATCGAACGCAATGCGTCCTGTCGTCGCGAAATCTCCTCCAAGCTGCGCTGCAGCGCACTCAAGTCGAGACGTCCGCGCACTCGAAAGTTCAGAGGATAATTGTAGGCGATGCTATCGGAGGAACACGGGTCAGTAACCCATGAGATCTGTTGCGGATACCAATTTATTGCGCGGAAGCTATTTCGCGGCACGTCGTTCGGGAATATCGACCAGTCGCCGTTGGTCAGCTCGTATGGCGTATTCATCGCACGGCTCGATTATTTTTCGCTGCGCACGGAAGGCGCTCGTGTTCGCTTGAACTACAATTCTCCGATTGGTCTCTCCGGAGACGATGCCGCGGCCCTCAGTAGCGTTCCCAAGTCGCCCACGAGCGTTTCCACGTCGTCAGCGGTCAAGACCTCTGGATTGAATTGAGCGCGGCCCAGTAGTTCGTGTTCGCGGTCCATGAACTCCAAATACAGGTGCCACCTCGATCCGCCACTTTGTGCGTCCATCGTCGTTACATCCCATCCAGTTGGCAGCGAGGGTGTCTTCGGCTGCAGCGAAAACGCAACCGTGACAGCCTTGCCTAAATCCAACTGGAGCTCTTCCTCTACCTGCTCGAAGGGAACATCGTCGTGCTGGATCGCATCAGAGACCAATGCGCGAGTTTGCGCCAGCAATTCCAAGAAGGTTGGATTTCTTTCGAGAGCAAATCGGAGCGGGACTGGATTCAGAAAGTAACCCAGCAGCGCCTGCGTCTCGAGCCGCTTTCGTCCTGACGGAGAAAAGGTCCCGATCAAGAGGTTCGTCTGGCCTGTGCATCTAGAAAGCAAGGCTGCAAATCCTGCCAGGAGCACCATATAAAGGGTCACTTTTGTCTCGTGGGCGAGACCCTCGAGCTTCGGTCGCAGCTCCTTCGGCAGCGCAAACGGCAAAATGACACCGCGATAACTATCACGGGCACCCTCGTCAAGGCCCGCAGGCCAGTTCAGCGAAACAATCGATTCACCCAACTGACGTCTCCAATAGTCGACTTGCGCATCGCGGCGCGCGCCTTGCAGCCAGAGCTTCTGCCAGACGCTGAAATCGCCATACTGGATCGGGAGCTCGGCAAGCAGCGAGGGATGGCCGGCCGAATACGCCTCGTAGATTGATGCGAGCTCCGCGGGAAGAATTTGAAGGGCAGAAACTCCATCCACGATCGTTTGATGAGCCACGATGAAAATGCGATAGCTGGCTCCGCCTGTTTTCAAAAGCAAGACCCTCCAGAGAGGCCCACGTTGCATGTCGAATGGCTGGCACGCCAGCGCGGAGGTCAAGCGCGCTGCCTCCGCCTCTCTCAGTTCTTCCGAGCGAAGGTTGCTCAGATCCTCAAAGGGAAGGTCTATTTCTGCAGGGACGGGAGCTACGAGCTGAGCAGGAGTTCCGTTCAGGACATCGAGCGACGTGCGCCACGCTTCATGTCGGCGAACAATTTCTCGTAGGACCCGGCCGAGAGTAGATACGTCCAACGGACCATCTCGGTAGATTGTGATGCTTTCATTGCCGAGCGACGGGCAACGCTTCGCTCGTAGGCAGCCCAGCCACACCTGCTGCTGGGTCGGCGACATCGGCACAAGCTGATTCTCCGAACGCCGGGCAATCCTCTCCGTTGACCCGCTCGGAATCATTCGTCCGGCGACGTATCGATCGAATAGTTCCTGGCGTTGATCGACAATGGTCATGCAAACGTTCGGCACTGACTCATTTCGAAACAGGACTCCAACCGAGACTATTTGCGGCCGAGCCTATCTCACACTCACAAAGCGCAGTGGTAATGACGTGAGACCTCGCAGGCCCAGATTCTCCCGCCAGACCAGACGACGATTCTCCAATGTCCAGTCGGAGAAACGGCGCAACATCTCCTCGAAAACGATTTGACCCTCGATTCGCGCCAGTGCTGCACCAAAACAGAAATGGGCAGCCCAGCCAAAGGACAGGTGGCGATTATCGATTCTCTCTGTGTCGAATCGATCCGGATCGCGAAACCGTTCAGGATCGCGATTCCCCGCAGCCAAAACGGCGATGACCGCTTGCCGCTTTTGGATCCGCTTTCCGCCAAGTGCAACGTCCTGCGCGGCAAGCCGTGCGGTCTGCTGACTGGGCGCATCGTACCGGAGCATTTCTTCGATGGCTGACGGAATCAGATCCGGATTTTCGCGAAGCTTTTGGAGCTCTGCACGATTCCGCAGAAGAGCAAGCACCCCATTTCCAATCAAACTTGTGGTCGTCTCCTGCCCGCCGACCATTGTAATGATCGTATTTGCCACGACCTCGTCTTCCGTAAGCCGGTCGCCACCATTCGACGCAGTTAGGAACGATTGGATCAGACCGTGGCGCGGTTGTCTGCGAGTGTCTCGAATCGCTGAGCGAAAATAACCGACCATTTCCTCAAGGCTTCGCCGCACCTGCGACGCGCGCTCGGGATTGTGTTGGAAATTTCCTAGCATTTGAGCGAAGTCTCCCGACCACGCGCGCAACTGCTGAGCTTCCGCGGCGGGAACTCCGAGCATTTCCGCCGTGATCAGGGAGGGCAGCGGGGCCGCTACGTCGGCGATGACATCCATACGGCCGTGCGGCTCCACAGCGTCCAAAAGACGAGTCGCGATTTGGCGCACGTGGTCCCTCAAAATCGCAACGCGTTGAGGGGTAAACGCGGCGGCCGCGAGACTCCGGATGCGCGTGTGCGCGGGCGGATCGAGGAACAACATCTGGACGACCATCACGTTTGCGATCGGGCATAGCTCTTCCAAACCCATCGACGCCAGGAGTTCCGGCGCCGGCGTGCGCGCGGCTGAGAAATCGCGCAGTACGCTTACGATGTCCGCGTACCGCGTTACAACCCAAGCGTGCAGGAACGGGTCCCAATGCACAGGATCTTCTTCACGAAGTCTGCGGTAGAGAGGGTAAGGATCCGCTAGAACGACCGGATCGAGGAGTTCCGTCAGACTCGAGACTCTTCTATGCGATTCCACCGAGTTGGCGGCGGATGGAATCGAAGGCACTTCATTGCGACCGGGAAACACCTAAGTACCTTCCGTTGTTGACCGACATTCTTCGCGAAGTATCCGCTGCACCTGTTCGGCGCTCAGTCCATCGACACGAACGCGCAACAAGCGCTCGATCTCGGATGCCAGACTTGCCAGAGTGGCCGATTCAAAAAGGAAACGTAGACTCAGCTCGACTCCGAATGCGTCCCGCAGGCGGGCGATCAATTGAGTGCCAAGCAAGGAGTGGCCGCCGAGCAAAAAAAAGTTGTCCTCGACGCTGATGTTATCGCGCCGCAATAGTGGCGAGACAATCTCCACGAGTCGCCTTTCGATCGGCGTGCGCGGCGCAACGTAGCTGTCTTCCTGCCAAAGGTGCTGCGATTCCAAGTGACAGAGCGCCCCACGATCGACCTTTCCATGCGGATTCACCGGAAGGCTGGATAACTGCCGGAACTCGGACGGGATCATATACTCGGGCAGACGCACTGCCAGAAAACTTCGGATTTCGCTGGCCGCTGGAGCGCACTGCTGCGCGAGTACAACGTATGCGGTGAGCCGATCGTCGCCGGGGTCGTGTCTCAAAACGGTCACAGCACTTTCCAGCACGGACGGGTGCTCGTTCAGCCGCGCCTCAATCTCTCCGGGTTCAATGCGGAATCCCCGCAGCTGAATTTGCTCGTCGATTCGGCCCAGAAACGCGATCTGCCCGTCGGGAAGAAGCCGTCCGCGGTCACCTGTTCGGTAGACTCGCGCTCCGGGCCTCGGATCGAATGGATCGGGAATGAATTTCTTGGCCGTGAGCTCAAATGCGTCTCGATAGCCGCGTGCGACTGCCCTCCCACCGATCCAGATCTCTCCGGGCTCGCCGACATCAACGCGGCGTCCAGACTCGTCGGCGACATAAACAGAAGTGTTCCGTATGGACCGTCCGATCGGCGGCAAAATGTCGCCACGGATCGACGGCGGCACGACGCCGGAAGTCGCCACAACGGTACATTCGGTCGGACCGTAGTTATTCACGACTTGGAACGGCAGCGTGGCGGGAGGATAACGGTGAAGCACGTCACCTCCCGTCAGCATGAGCCTCAAAGAAGTCCTCGGCGGCCACTCCATTTCCATCAAGTGCTCAGTGAGAGCAGTCGGGACAAAACCAATCGTAATGTTTCGGTTTACGATCCAGTCTCTGAGGTTTTCTGGGGCCTTGACCGTCGAATTGTTTGCCACACAGACGCTCGAGCCAGCTGCCAGGTGCGGCCACACCTCCATCACAGCTGCATCGAATCCGACAGGCGCGATGTGGCTCGCGCGATCAGCCTGAGTCACCTGGAAAGCATCGCAATACCAGTCGACCAGATTCGACAGATTGTCATGGGTGACTTCGACACCCTTCGGCCGACCTGTTGATCCAGAGGTATAGATCACGTAGGCCAGATCATGCGCTTGGACATTCACTTCCGAAAGTACGGGCCGGACTTGCTGACCAAGCGGTCGACCGGTCGTATCCGACAGAAGAATATGCTTCGATCGATCTCCAAATCTCTGCTGGAACCTTTCTGTCGTTACCACCAGACGAACTTCCGAGTCTTTGAGCTGATATCTGAGGCGATCGATGGGATCCGCAGGATCCAGAGGCAGAAAGGCCCCGCCTGCTTTCATGATTCCCAAGGCTGCGACGACCGATACGATCGACCTTCCCGCGCAAATCCCGACGACAACATTCCTCGTGACGCCGCACGATCGGAGAAGCCATGCAAACTCACTCGAATGTCTGTCGAGTTCTTGATATGTCAGCGTGCCTTCGCCGTCGAGAATGGCGAGCGCATTTGGACTCTGCCTGGCGCGCCGCGTCACCAACGTGGGGAGGTAAACAGCATCACGCCCAGGTAACGGCGATAGGGATTCACCCGGCGACACGTTCGCAACGGCGGCCGCGATATAACCCGAACGCAGGCTACTCCTGTCATCGGATGGGCCGAGATGTGACACATCCCCTCCCGCGCGCTGCCCCGCGAATGGGTCACTATAATCGGGCGCGAAGCTCGCTCATTTGAAAGAATCGTGACGGATTTGTTAAAAAACAGACCGCGCTTCGACGGGTCCTCGAGTAGAAGCTCACCGTAAGTATCTTCAAAGACGTGAGTACCGCGCACCGCTCCCCACTGAGCCACGAAATTTAGAACTGTAAACAGACATTCTCAAGCGAGTAACGGACCCGTCGGACAATCTTCGGACGCTGGACCTTCGGCTTATCTTTGGCTAACAGGTAGCGAGAGAGGCGGCAACGTTGGGAATGCAGATTACCTATCTTGGTCACGCTGGCTTTCTAGTGGAGACTGAGCGCGCCATGATCGTTATGGATCCATGGCTGTCTGCTCAGGGAGCCTTCGATTCGGCATGGTTTCAGCTTCCCTGTAATCATCACATGGCGTCTTTCGTTCGCGAGAGACTAGCCGATTCCGGCAAGGAACGCTACGTCTACATTAGCCACGAGCATCGCGATCATTTTGATCCGGAATTCTTGCGCAGCTTGCCAACCGACGGACTCCAATTCATCGTGCCCAGGTTCCAGCGCACCGCTCTTCGAGCGGAGCTAGCGAGACTTCACCCGGGGGCTGTTCGCTCGTGCGTTCATGGAGAACAGATCAGCATTCCAGGCGGCCATCTGAAAATCTACGTCGACGATTCCGGGATCAATCGGGATTCGGCCATCATGGTGAAGGCCGACGGGCAATCCTTTCTGAACTTGAACGACTGCAAGTTATACGACGAAGTGCTTTCGATAGCCGGGGCCGAGGGTCCCATTTCGGTTTTTGCCTGCCAGTTTTCCGGGGCCACCTGGCATCCCACCTGCTACGCGTATTCGTCCGACGAGTACGCGCGCATCTCTGAGCTGAAGCGGAAAAGCAAATTTGAGATCGTTGCACGAATGATCGAGGCGATCCGCCCCCGTGCGTACATTCCTTCCGCTGGCCCTGCATGTTTCTTGGACCCCATGTTGTTTCATCTGAATTTTGAGGCGGTCAATATCTTTCCGCGCTCTCCCGAATTGCGGCGGTACCTTCGCGAGCGCCTGCCAGATTTTCCCGTGCATGTGGCAGAGATGATGCCGGGCGACGCCCTGGCTGCGGAAAGCGGCTGCTGCAACCTGGCGGGGACCGAGCGCTTCGATGAAAGCAATTTCGAGGCGTATGTCCGCGCGTACGCCAGTCGGTATGCGGAATACTTTGCTGACCGGCCCGCGCACTCACCGCCAGAAGCTCGAAAGATTCTTGAGCAGCTGCGCATCGAACTTCAACGAAAGCTCGCCAACTTCAGTCTGCATGAACGCATCCCGGTCCCGCTGTATTTCGGTCTCTCCGATGGCGATGGACACGTCTTGAAGGTGGACTTCCCGGCGCAAACAGTCGACATCGTTTCCACAATTCCTGATTCGCATCACTATTCGATCAAAGCGCCATCGTGGCAAATTGCGCGGGTGCTGGACGGCTCCATCACGTGGGAAGAGCTAGCCCTGACCTTCCGAGTAAAACTGAATCGAAAACCCGACGTGTACCAAACGCTAATTCAAGGCTTCCTCCTCATGGAACCCGAGGACATGCATTGGTTTTGTGAAAAGTTCGCGGGAATCGAGCGGAGGCAGAATCGCATCATCATCGAAGCGGGGGGCACTCGTTATTCGATCGACCGATTCTGTCCGCACCAAGGCGGAGATTTGAGTCAGGGATGGCTGCAGGAAGGCCGATTCTGGACATGTCCGCGACACCGGTGGCGCTTTGCGCTCGACAAGGGTGGCAATTGCATCGGAAGCAACGCCAGCATTCACGCGATCTGCCTGGAAGGGGAGTGACGAGATAAGTCGGCGGCAACCACGACTCCTATGCGCTCGCTGCCTCTTCTTTCGGCGATTCTTCCTTTTCCCGTGATTGAAACCATCGGCTCGGACGCACGCTCGCTGCCGGAAGTCTACGGAGTGAGGATGTGGTCTTGCGAACTCGACCGAGGCGCCAACGAGGTCGAGGAATTCGAGTCTCTTCTTTCGTCGGAGGAGATTCGAAGAGCGCGATCGTTTCGTTTTCTCGGGGACCGAAATCGATTCGTGGTCGCTCACGGGTTCGTTCGCCGAGTGCTAAGCGCGGTCACGGGAGTGGAATGTCGCGATCTCGAATATGCGTATGAAGCAGAAGGCAAACCGCGGCTGCGTGACCGCCAAATCGAGTTCAGTTTGTCGCACTCTGACGATCTTGCGGTCCTTGCAGTCAGCAGGAGTGTGCGAGTAGGCGTAGACGTTGAAAAGTTGCTTTCGATCGAGGAGTTGAATTTTGTGGCGTCCAAGTACCTGCCGAAAAATGACTTCTACGCTATCTGCCAAGCGCCGGCGCGAGAACGATCACAGCTTTTCCTGCGCTTTTGGACTCGACGGGAATCGCTCATCAAAGCGGCTGGGCTGAGTTTGGCCACCCATTCTTCGGGGTCGACAATCTCTATGGACCACGGCGGATCACAAGGAACGCCTTTCGCGTTCGCCGGCAGCAAGTGGCTTACAGTAAGCTTCCGTCCCGCGGACGGCTATGTGGGCGCGGTAACTATCGAAGATGTCGGTGTGATCGTCCCTCATGAAGGCGAGTAATTCCGTGGCTGCCGTTGCGTCTACACAGGGTGCTGAGTATTTCGTCGAAAGATCCAAGCCGACAGCCGACGAGCACTCGTCGCGATTTGTTCTTTGGCGAGTACTTGCGGGGTTGTTCCTCTCTGCGATCCTCGTCGTGCCCTGCCTCTGGCATCGCTGGCTCGTAGCTGGAGATCTCGGTAGTCACGTCTACAACGCGTGGCTGACGCAGATGGTCGAGCGCGGTGGACTGCCCGGTGTGCGCCTTGCCGATCAATGGAATAACGTCCTCTTCGATTATCTTTTGACTGGTCTCGGCAGGCTTCTCAGTTTCCCACTTGCTTATCGCATCGCCGCTGCTTTCTCAGTGCTCCTCTTCTTCTGGAGCGCGTTCGCATTCGTAAAAGTTGTCACATCGCGAACCCCGTGGTTTCTGGCGCCCATGATTGCGGTGATTGCGTACGGATGGACGTTTCAAGAAGGAATCTTCAATTACTATCTTTCACTCGGCGTGTCATTCCTCGCGCTGTCAATCTGGTTGAGAGGAAAAGGGTGGAATCGATTTCTTGCCTTCGCACTGACACCGATAATCTTCCTGGCGCACCCTATCGGCCTTGCCTGGGCACTCGGGGCCGGTTTGTACGCGGTGATTGCGGGGGCAACGCCACGCCGGTTTCATCCATTGCTTGTTCTTGCGGCGATCGGCTGCCTCTACCTCGCCGGGGCTTTTCTGCGGAGCCACTATTCGACCGCTGGAGCGGCTCACTCCACTCTTTCTTACAGTGGTCTCGACCAATTTGTCTTCACGAGCCGATACGAACTCCTGCCACTGATATTGTGCGGAATCCTACTCGCAGCCGTTGCCAGAGAGACTATCGTTCTTCGCTCTGCTTCCGATTTGTGGGCGCGGTGTTCGATGCCAGTACAGTTGTATCTGATTGTCGAAGCGGCAATTCAGTTCCTCCCCGATAGCGTTCGCCTGCCACAATATGCGGCACCCGTAGCGAGCTTGACTGCGCGTCTCACTCTAATTTCGGCCGTTCTTTTGTGCTGTATGCTAGGGACGCTTAGGTTTCGCGTTTGGCATCGACTTGCCCTAGGGATTGTTGCCGCACTGTTCTTCGCATTTCTGTATCAGGACACCGGCACACTGAGCGATATGCAAGAGCGAGTCAGCGCGCTCGTCCATTCCCTTCCACCCGGCCAGCGCGTTCTTTCGACTATCGTGCCTCCGCTGCGATATCGCCTTTCGCCCAAGCACATCTTGGACCTCGCATGCGTCGGCTACTGCTTCGACTATGGCAATTATGAGCCTGCTACGAGGCAATTCCGCGTCCGTGCATCGCCGGGGAATCGTTTCGTGATCAGCGATGAACAGGACGCGTCTGCTGCTGAGGCGGGAGCCTATGTGGTGCAGACTCGCGACGTTCCCATCTATCAGCTGTATCAGTGCCGGTCGGCATGGACCGACCTGTGCATCCGGCCTCTTCAAGCCGGTGAAATCAATGGACGTGGCGGGATGCACTTCGAACCCTAGTGTTGCATTCCGACGCTGATCAGGACGGAACTCCGTATCAGTTCTGGATCAGCTCAACGCGGAGAAAATACTTCGGCTGCCCGCCCGAGCCCGGCGTCGTGATGGTATTGACGTCGATTCTCGAGCTATTGCCGACATAGATCGGCATGGCATAGGTGGCCACGTATCCATCTGTCGACAGATTGTACGGCGTTGACTGTGCGGTGATCTGACCGCCCGTGCATCCGGCACAATCCGGGTCGTAGAAGTTGACTCTAAATTGGACGGTTGCCCCCGCCCCTCCGCAACCGTTGGCGCCGTTACAGAATTCAAGTGCCTGCCAAATCAGCGTGTACCAGCCTTGGCCACCGGGCAGGCTCGTGTCCGCGGTAGTCGTATAGATTGTGTGATCGCTGTAGGAGCCCTGGGCAATCGGAGGATTCCAGTTCGCGAGCGATACCGAAGTTCCGTTCCCGGCGCCCGCTCCCGTGTCCAGTTGCTCACCGGCGTAGTACGTTTGCACACCGTGATTCTCGTAGCGAACCCTCGCATTGGAAAGCGCGCAGCCGTCCATCGGTGTCACAAAGACAAAGCACGTCATTCCGTTCTTGTCCGCTTCGATCCCGCCCCCGTTTGCGGACCATAGCGAGGCCGTGGTGTCCACGTCCAATCCCAACATTGACTGGATCGTTCCGCTTCCGTAGGTGGCCAGTTCGAATTGGCCGTCCGTGTTCTCGAGGACCTCGGTCGAGTTACCGGGCGAAGCCGATTCGTTGGTGAAGGAGGTCACGTATGCGTACTGCGGCACGCCGACTTGCCCGCCAGCGCCGGTCAGGCCGTTACATGCTGGATTCTGAATCGTGATGGTGTACGTCCCGTCGGTTACGACAGCAAAAACATTCGCTGCCCCGCCCGTATATGTCGAATTGCAAGCGGGTTGATTCGTGCCAATCACTACCACGGGGCTATTGCTGATAAGGCCGCAATTGAGGACCGGGCAGGTGATGGACTCCGTGCCAGCCATTCCGGTAACTGTGCTGATCGAGCCGCCGGGACTGAGGGGAACGACGGACGTGGCGTTGTTGCTGGAACCTATAACGCCAAACCAAGTGTCTGAGTTTACGTCGAACTGGAACTCCGCAGCAGTCGTCGCATTGGCGGCAAGGTTGATCGTGGGGATGTTCTGGATGTTCTGCGCAAACGTCACGGTTCTTCCGCCGACCGAATCCTGGGTAAACAGAATATTCACGACGTCGCCAGCAGACGCGTTCGCGAATGTGAATAGGCCTACGTTGGTCGTAAGAACCACTTTGAACGATCTCGACCCAGGAGCGAGCGGAATGGTAACATCGTTGCCGAGGATCGGAATTTCTTGCTGTGCCGACGCAATCGACGCAGCCGCGCAACAAAGAAAGACCGCTTGCACGAGTGTCTTGAAGGCTCTCGTCATCGCCTCAGCCCTACGAACACCCCTTCGAGTATCGAATTCAAATATTGCTGCTCGTTGATAGCTCCGAGAAGAGATGAAGAATTGGGGAATGTTCTGATAGTAGACGAGGCCGTTGCGAACCCTGCCCGTTGTGGGCACGTCGTTGAACTCCGCGCCACATCGTTGAAGCCGATTTTATGGTCGGTGAGACCCCTGCGCTTCCCCAGCGTGATTCGCAGATCACTTGAACTCAAAGGTCAAATCCAGCCACCCGGCTGGGAACAAGAAGGGTTGGGGGTTCGATTTTATCCGGGCGTGCTATGCCTAGCAGATCAAGCCACGCAAACCGGCCCGCCTATTTCAGGCGGCCCTTGTAGCCCTGCGCGATCATGGGAATCGAGTAGACCTGCGCGGCGTTGGCGATGTTGGTGCCATCGGACGCAACAGCGCCGCGAGCCAGAATGAACAGCGTCTTCCTGCCGGGGCCGCCGAAGGAGACGCTGATCACGTCGCGCGGCGTGGGAATCAGGCCGAGCCATGTGCCGTCAGGTCCGATCACCTGAATGCCAGGATTGGTCGAGACGTAGATGCGCCCCGCCGCGTCGACGGTGCTGCCGTCTCCGGCGGTTTTCTCCTGCAATTTGGCGAAATCGCGCTGGTTCGTGAGCGAGCCATCCGGTTGCACGTCGAAAACCACGACGGTGCCGACGTTGGTCACATAGAGCTTCTTTTCGTCCGTGCTGAGGATGATGCCGTTGGTGCGGAGATTTTCGCCGTATTTCGTGATCACCCCCGACGGGCTCGCGTAAAACAGCCCGCCCATGGTGAAGTAGGCTCCGCCTTTGCTATCCGCCATGAGATCATTCAGGATATTCCCGATGCAGTCCATCGTGCCGCCCTCGTAGCTATTGGCCAACACCTTCCGCACCGGAGAAAGCTCCTCGATCGCCGGATGCAGTCCTCGCTCGACAATAAACAGAGCGCCCTTGGAATTGATGGAGAGTGCGCCGCCGGTGTGCGTGTCGGTGTAAACGACGGACGGCTTGCCATTCTTATCGAGTTTGACGACTTCGCTGTTGTCGTTCTGCGCGAGCAGTAGGCCGCCGTCTTTGGTGGCGACGATGCCGTCGCCGTTGTTGCCAGCTTCCTGCCAGAGAAACTTCCATTTTTGTCCTGCCGCGATGACGCCCGGAATCGCCGTGATGGTGTAGTCGCGGGGTGGCGGACCCGTCGGGGGCCATTTGATCGGCGGAAACTTCTGGGGCGGATTCTTGCAGGCAGCGAGCGCGGCGTCGTAGCCGGGATCGGCGTTGGCCTGCAAAGAGGGCGGTGGAGCATTCGCAGGAGTCGGCGGCAACCGCGGGGCTTGGTCTTGTGCTACGGCAACCAGCATTGCGAGCACGCTTACAGCTAACGCAACAATCGCTTTCGATTTCATCGCGCCCCCCAGCGGGCCAAGAACGGCCCAGTATCGATCCAGACGGTTCCTTCCCGCGTGGGAGTATACCCACGCCGCGACTGAGTCCCAAACGAAGAATTCCGGTTACAATCCCCGGCGTGGTTGGGGGGAGGCGCGCATGATCAATCGTGATTCGAAGAATCGATACGGCGAGGTTTCCACTCGTGGGTTGCAAGCTCGCCGAGCAATATTGAAATCGGCGCTTGTGGGTGGTGGCGCGGCGATTGCCAGTCTTTTCCGAAGCGTGACGGCTGATGCGGCTCCCACTCCGAGGGAGCAAGACGCACAGGCGGCCGCTGAGCGCGCGACGCGAGGAATGCCGGCGCCGCGCATTCGAGACATCAGTGTCATCGAAGTCGGAGGCGGTGGCACGAACGATTCGATGGTCGTCAAGGTCACCACCGATCAGGCAGGGCTTTACGGCTACGGTTGCGCGACGAATACGTTTCCGGGAGGACGCGCAAAGCTGGTTCGCGCCGCCGTGGAACAGTACCTGAAGCCGCTGGTGATGGGCCGAACGGCCGACCGGATCGAGCAGATCTGGCAAATCTGCTACATGAGTTCGTACTACAAGAACGACACGGTGTTGAACTGCGCCATCGGCGGCCTCTGCGATGCGCTATGGGACGTCAAAGGCCGTCAGGCGGGCATGCCGGTGTATCAGCTCGCCGGAGGAAAGGTTCGGGAAGCGGCGGACATTTATCTTCACGTGGGGCTGGGGCCCGCGGACAAAGATCCCGGGCAGCAGCTTGTCGAGAATTCAATGAAGCTCGTCGAGAAGGGCTGCCGCTATCTTCTGGTGGCGATGTTCATTCGCGACGGGGCAACGAACAATTTGTACGGGCAGCCGAAGTTCGACGACGGGTCGATCCCGTTCGATCGCGACAAAGAGATTCGCAGGATTCTCGCGGCGTTCGAGACATTCCGAAAAGAGATGCCACCAGAAATTGGACTCGGTGTGGACGTGCATTCGGCCCTGGACCCCATTCGAGCCACGCAATTCTGCAAAGATGTCGAACGCTTCAAACTGTTTTATTGCGAGGACCTGTTCGCGCCGGAAGAGGCGGGCCACTACCGGATCGTCCGGCAGCAATGCACCACGCCACTCGCGATCGGCGAACTTTGGAACAATCCGCACGAATGGCAGCCGCTCGTGCAAGACCGGCTGATCGACTACATCCGGCATCATGTCTCTCACGTTGGCGGTTTCACGGCTGCGCGGAAAATCGCGGCGTTTGCGGAAAACTACGAAGTGAAATTCGCGTGGCACGGCAGCCCGAATTCGCCCGTGGGTCACATGACGAACCTGACGCTCGATCTCACCAACAACAACTTCGGCATTCACGAGCACTTCGACTATCCGCCCATCGTGCAGGACATCTTTCACGGATACGCCGAGATAAAAGACGGCTACGCATGGATCAGCGAGAAACCGGGCTGGGGCATCGAAGTGGATGAAGCGCTCGCCGCGAAGCATCCCATTACGGACGAACACCCCAACGAAATGCGGACCCCGGACGGCTCTGTGATCGAAGGCACTGGCTAGAGTTTCGGTCGGTGCCCGATCGTAGGCTCCGCTGGGAGAATGCGAAAAATGCGGGATGAGGGCGACTCTCGCGATTCACAGGCGGCTTTCGTCCGCCGGACGGCTCACTGACCTTTCGCCGCTGCCTCGAGCTCAGATTTGAAATCGTGGCGGCGCAGCGCTTTCGGATCCGTCGGCGGCACGTGATGCCACACGCCGTCCTCTCCGTCGATGCATTCGTCCTCGGCGATCCGGGCGCCTGGTCTTTTGTCGCGATACAGAAGCACGCGAATCGTCCAAGGCTTGGCATAGACCATCGGGTCGTCCATCGTGGCCTCGTATCGCATCGTGTCTGGGCTGAGCATCGTGTAGCGCTCTACCACATGCAACTGGTCGCTATGGTAGTTGCCGACCGCGTCGAGCCAAGTTTGATCGCCGAGGTCCGTCACGTCTACGACAAGCGTGCTGCCCTCCCAGTGACCTCGCGAATCGCCCATGAAAAAGTCGATACCGTCGTCGTGCGGAACCGAAGATGGCAGGATAATCCGATAGGCATGATCTTCCGTGTACACAATCGCCAGATTGCCAACGCTTTGAACGATCTGAAACGGCGTTGGCATGAGAACCGTTCTCGGCACTCCGGCTTGAAAACAGTTGTTTGCAGGATCGGCGATCGCGCGATCCCGGTAGTTCTTGTCGCGCTGCTTCAACGCCTCTGGCAGATAAGGAATTTTTCCGTCCGGGGGATCGACAACGACGCTTCGGACCGCACTGGTGCCGCTTTCCGCAGCGTGGCCCTCTACGTTCATATAGGCGGTCGTGCGTGCCAGCCAGATACCTCGGAAGTCCGGCGTGCCATCGGAAAGCCGAGGAGGAGAATACGAATCAGCCTTCGCAGCTCGCACCACAGCGTAGCCACAAATCGCGACCGTCGCGGCCACCATCAGCACGCAAAGGTTTCGACTACTCATGCTTGTTCGCCTTGTTGCCTTCTGAACGCGTGTAGTGCTGCACGTCGCGCTCGCCTTCGTGGCAATCGTAGTAAACGATCTGGTCCTTCGCAGGATTTCTGGTCAGGGTCAGGTGGATCGTCCACGGTTTCGTGAAAACCGTCGGATCTTCGACCACCGCGGAGTACTCAATGGCATCGTGGCCGGTCATCGTGTATCGCTCGACGACGTGCTCATTTTCGTCCACGAAATTTCCTTCCATGTCGAGCCACGTCCTGCCATTGAAATTGGCCACGTCCACAACGAACGTGTCTCCTTCCCAATGCCCGCGCGAGTCTCCATTCCACGCCCAATAGCGATCCGGATGCGCGCTGCCGTCCTCTGGGATGACGCGGACGTCATGCGTGTACTCGTAGAGAATGACCACGTACCTCTCGTCCTGAATGATTTGGAACGGCATCAGTGAAGAAGGCTGCTCGGTTTCGCGGGGCACGCCTGGAACGTGGCAATGCGCCTCGGGATCGTGGTACGGATCGTGAAGCTTGCGATACTCCCTAACCTTATCTGCGTCCGGCAGGTACGGAAGCGGCTCGGGGAAACCGGCACTGTGAAAATCAGCCAAGGCGACTGCCAGGCCCTTGCCGCTTCTCATATTCTTCATCATCGCCTGGTAGCCGCTATCGTTGTGCCAGAGACCCTGGAGGTCGGGATGCCCGTCCGGGAGGCGAGGGAAAGCAGAGGATTTGTCGCCTTTCGCAGTTTCCGCAGGCGCTGATGTGGCGGGCGCCTGGCTGGCTGCTCGTGAAACGAAAAACAACCCCAATGTCAGAATGGCCGCGCCGACCATACCTTTCCGCAATTCCGACACAGTCCACAAGTCTGGCGTCTCCCTACGGATTGGTTTGTTTATCGGGCGCTGAGGAGGCGGGCGGCTGCGACACCGGAACATTTCTGGGCGCTCCGCCCAAGACGCGCGTTCCGTCCGCAAGCCTCGCCTGGGAGCCGAAGATCGTGTTCGATCCGTCGCGGGCTCGGTACCCGTCGATCGTGAGTTCGTCACCCACTTTCACCGAGTCCTTTCGCCAGCCGTTGCGGTACAAGGCGCTGGGAGCTCCCATCTCGACGCTCCAGCGCGTAATCGTGCCGTCATCGTTCTTCACGTCGATGGTCAGGTAGCTGTGCGGGTTGATCATTTCCCACTTAACGGCAATCCCATGAAGCGTGATGGGCTTGTCGAGATCGAATTCCGCCGCGAACGAATGATGAGCGGGGGCGAGCCGCGCGGCCAAAAGCCAAGTCATCGCGACGGCACAAGCGGCAAACTTCGCGTGCTTCATGAAATCCACCCGTAGAACAGATTGCAGAGCCGCAGCCCTTGATTGTGCCCACACACGTACATCCACCGCGCTTGGCTGTCAAGGTGCTTCTTGGGAGGAAGGAAAATCAGCCGAGCGGCGTCGACGGGTGGAAATCGGACGCGCTTCCCGGGGGCGCCGGTGATTCCCTGCGCCGCGCGAGACGCAGCCGCAGGCGATCCATGTAAAGGTAAACGACAGGTGTGGTGAAAAGCGTCAGGATCTGGCTCACGATCAATCCGCCGACGATGCTGATGCCAAGAGGCCGCCGCAACTCGGAGCCGGTGCCGGTCCCGAGCGCGAGCGGCAGTCCGCCGAGAAGCGCCGCCATCGTCGTCATCATGATGGGACGAAAGCGCAGCAGGCACGCCTGATAGATCGCCTCGTCAGGCGACTTCCCTTCCTTGCGTTCGGCGTCGAGCGCGAAGTCGATCATCATGATCGCGTTTTTCTTCACGATGCCGATCAGCAGAATGATCCCGATCATCGCCATCACATTCAGATCGACGCCGCAAATCAAGAGCGCCAGCAGAGCGCCCACTCCCGCCGACGGAAGCGTCGAAAGAATCGTGATCGGATGAATGTAGCTCTCGTAGAGCATTCCCAGCACGATGTACACCGCGAGGAGCGCGGTCAAGATCAAGATCGGCTGGTTCGAGAGCGAGGCCTGAAACGCCTGCGCTGTGCCCGAAAAAGTTGCGCTGATGGAAGATGGCAATCCGATTTTGCTCTCCACGGCATTGATGGCCTTGACTGCATCTCCGAGCGCAATTCCGGGCGCGAGATTGAACGAAAGCGTCACCGCTGGAAACTGCCCTTGATGGTTGACGGCCAGTGGCGCAGTCCTCGACTCAAAATGAGTGAACGCGCCCAGCGGAACCATCGTGCCGTTCGATGAGCGCGCGTAAATGCTCTTCAGTGCATCGGGATTCCGCTGAAACTCCTGCGCCACTTCCATCACCAGATGGTATTCGTTCAGCTGCGTGAAAACGGTTGAGACCTGCCGCTGCCCGAACGCATCGTAGAGTGTGTTGTCGATCGTCTGCGCGTCCAGGCCAAGCCGCGACGCTGTGTCGCGGTCGATCACGAGCTTTTCCTGCAATCCCTTGTCCTGCTGGTCGGTGGAAACGTCGCGCAGTTCCGGCAGAGTCTTGAGCGCTTCCAGAAGGCGCGGCGACCACGTTTGCAGATCGTTCAAATTCTCGCTCTCGAGCGTGTACTGATACTGCGAATTGCTCTGCCGCCCGCCGACGCGGATGTCCTGGTTCGCCTGCAGGTAAAGCGTCGCCCCCGACACGACCGCAAGCTGCTTGCGCAAACGCTGAATCACCAGGTCCGCCGAAATCTTGCGCTGCGCGAGCGGCTTCAGCATGATGTACATGCGCCCCTGATTGATCGCGTTGTTGCCGCCGACGAACGCGATGTTGCTTTGCACTCCAGGGTCGGCCGTCACGATCGACGCGAATTGCCTCTGCTTCACGCGCATCGCGTCGAATGAAACGTCTTGCGAAGCCTGAATCGCCCCGCTGATCAGCCCTGTGTCCTGCTGCGGGAAGAATCCTTTTGGCACGTAGTAATACAGAATCGCGCTCAGGAAGACCGTGGCAATCGTAATGGCCAGCGTCAGCGGCTGGCGATTGAGCACCCATCGCAACGCGCGCTCGTAGCTGTCGATCAGTCCCTGGAACCAGCGCTCGCTCAGACGATAGAGCCGGTTGTGGCCCTCCTCGCGGATGGGGCGCAGAAACTTCGCACACATCATGGGCGTCGTTGTCAGCGAAACCGCCAGCGATACCGCAATCGTCACGCTCAGCGTAACGGCAAACTCGCGAAACAGCCGCCCCACGATCCCGCCCATCATCAGGATCGGAATGAAAACGGCGATCAGCGACGTGCTCATCGAAAGCACCGTGAACCCAATCTCTTGCGCGCCTCGCAGGGCCGCCTTCATTGGTGACAAGCCAGCCTCGAGATACCGCGTGATGTTTTCGATCACGACGATGGCGTCGTCCACGACGAATCCGGTCGAAATCGTGAGCGCCATGAGCGACAGGTTGTCCACCGAGTAGCCGAGCAGATACATCACGCTGAAAGTGCCGATCAGCGACACCGGTACCGCCACCGCCGGAATCACAGTCGCCCAGACAGTTCGCAGGAACACGAAAATCACGAGAATTACGAGTACGACGGTGATCAGCAGCGTGATCTGCACGTCCTTCACCGACGCGCGAATCGTGATTGTCCGGTCGATGGCGACGGCGATGTCCACCGAGGCCGGGACGGACGCTTGCAGGAGGGGAAGGATCGCGCGAATGCGGTCCGCGGTGCCGACGATGTTCGCGCCGGGCTGTCGCATGATGATGACCATCACGGACCTCTTGCTGTTGACGAGCCCCGCAGCATGGATATCTTCGACCGAATCCTGCACGTCGGCGATATCGCCCAATCGCACCGGAGCGCCATTGCGATAAGCGACGACCAGCGGCCGATAGTGATCGGCGTCGAACAACTGGTCGTTGTCGTACAGCGTCCACTGCACTCGCCCGTTGGCGACTTCGCCCTTCGGCTCATTCGAATTCACCTGCCCGAGCGCCGTGCGAATGTCCTCGAGGCCCAGGCCGTAGCCGGCGAGCACTGTTGGATTGAGCTCGATACGAACCGCCGGCAGTGCGCCGCCGCCGATGTTGACCTGCCCCACGCCTTCCACTTGGGAGAGTTTCTGCGCGATGATGGAGGAAGCGATATCGTAGAGGCGGCTGATCGGCAACACATCCGACCGCACCGCCAGAATCATGACGGGCGAGTCAGCAGGATTCGCTTTCTTGTAGGTCGGAAGGCTAGGCAGGTTTGCCGGCAGCTGCCCTGCCGCGGCGTTGATGGCTGCTTGCACGTCGCGAGCGGCCGCGTCGATGTCGCGATTCAGGTCGAACTGCAGCGTAATCGACGTATTGCCCGCAAGGCTGCTGGAAGTCATCTCGGTGACGCCTGCAATGCGCCCGAATTGCCGCTCCAGCGGCGTCGCGACGGACGATGCCATGATCTCGGGACTCGCTCCCGGGAGGCTCGCTTGCACCTGAATTGTGGGAAATTCCACTTGCGGTAGCGGAGCAACGGGCAGGAAGTTGTACGCAATCATCCCCGCCAGCAGGATCGCCACAGTAAGAAGCGACGTGGCGATCGGCCGTCTTACGAATGGCGCGGAGATGTTCATGTTCGCGTCCGCTAATCCGCTGTAGCTTCCGATTCCACGGGATTGCCCACTCGAAAGCGTCGGAGCCGCAGCGCGAGCCGGCTGAACGCCAGATACACCACCGGCGTCGTATAGAGCGTGAGAACCTGGCTGATGAGCAACCCGCCCACGATGCTGATGCCGAGCGGCTGGCGGAGCTCCGAGCCCGTCCCCGAACCCAGCGCGAGCGGCAAACCGCCGAGCAGCGCCGCCATCGTCGTCATCATGATGGGGCGAAAACGCAGCAGGCACGCTTGATAGATGGCTTCCTGCGGTGGCTTGCCCTCTTTGCGCTCGGCCTCGAGGGCGAAATCGATCATCATGATCGCGTTCTTCTGCACGATGCCGATGAGCAGGATGATGCCGATCAACGCAATCACGCTGAAATCGTTTCCGCAGATCAGCAGCGCCAGCAGAGCGCCAACGCCCGCCGAGGGCAGCGTCGAAAGAATCGTCACGGGGTGAATGTAGCTCTCGTATAGCACGCCGAGAACGATGTAAACGGTCACGATCGCGGCTAGAACGAGTAGCGGCTCGTTCGTCAGGGAGGCCTGAAACGCGCGCGCGGTACCCTGAAAACTTGGGTGCACGGAGATCGGCAGATTGATCTCTTGCTCGGCTTTGCCGATCGCGTCAACCGCGCTGCCGAGCGATACATCGGGCGCGAGGTTGAAAGACAAGGTCACGACCGGAAACTGGCCCTGATGATTCACGGCGAGCGCCGTGGTTTGCTGCTCGAAGTGCGTGAACGCGCTCAGCGGCACCTGCGTGCCGTTGGACGATTTCACGTAGATGTCCTTCAATGCGTCAGGGTTCTGCTGAAAGAGCTGTCCGACCTCTAGCACGACATGATATTGATTCAATTGCGTGAAGATGGTCGAGACCTGCCGCTGGCCGAACGCGTCATAGAGCGTGTTATCAATCGCAGCGGGCAGAATTCCGAGACGTGCGGCCGTGTCGCGGTCAATCACCAGGTTCGCTTCTAGCCCCTGATCCTGTTGGTCGGACGCCACGTCGCGCAGTTGCGGCAACGATTTCAGTCTGTCCACAACCTTGGGAGCCCATTGCGAGAGCTCCTGGAGATCCGCATCTTCCAGCGAATACTGAAACTCGGTGCGGCTGACACGGTCCTCGACGGTCAGGTCCTGCACCGGCTGCATGTACAGCTGAATTCCTTCGACTTGCGCAAGCTGCGGCTGCAGCCGCCGGATGATGTCGGAGGCCGTATCTTTTCGCTCATCGCGCGACTTCAAATTGATCTGAATCCGGCCGCTGTTCGGAGTCGTGTTCGTGCCGTCCACACCGATAAACGATGAGAGGCTCACGACATCGGGGTCCTTTAGGATGACCGCAGCTAACGCCTGCTGGCGCTGCGCCATCGCCGAGAACGACACCGATTGCGGAGCATCCGAGATTCCCAGAATTACGCCGGTGTCCTGCACTGGGAAAAATCCTTTGGGGACGTAGTAGTAGAGGACAAACGTAAGCGCCAGCGTCCCAACCGTCACGAAAAGCGTCGCCGTCTGGTGCCGCAATATCACTTGCAGAGTTCTTCCATAGAATGCGATCAGACGGTCGAAAAACTGCCCCGACGCCCGGTAGAAGCGGCCCTGCTTCGATTCCTCCTCGCGGCGCAGCAGCTTCGCGCACATCATCGGGGTCAGCGTGAGCGACACGAACGCAGACACCAGAATCGTAACACCCAGTGTGATCGCGAATTCCCGGAAGAGCCGTCCGACAATGTCTCCCATGAACAGCAGTGGGATCAGCACCGCAATCAACGAGACTGTCAGCGAGAGAATCGTGAACCCGATTTGCTCCGAGCCCATCAGCGCCGCTTCGAGCGGCGAATGCCCCTCTTCGATGAAGCGCGCGATGTTTTCGATCATCACGATCGCATCGTCGACGACGAAGCCGGTCGAGATCGTTAGCGCCATCAGCGACAGATTATCGAGGCTGAATCCCGCCAGATACATCACTCCAAACGTGCCGACGAGTGACAGCGGAACTGCGACGCTGGGAATGATCGTGGCTGAAACGCTGCGGAGGAACAGGAACATCACCATCACGACGAGCGCGACGGTCAGCATCAGCTCGAATTGAATATCTTTCACCGAGGCCCGGATCGTTGTGGTCCGGTCCGTGAGCGTTGTTACGTGAATCGACGATGGGAGCGACGCCTGCAACCGAGGCAGCAGAGCTTTCACGCGGTCCGCCACGCCGATGATGTTCGTCCCGGGCTGTCGCTGGATATTCAGGATCACGGCGGGCTGTGTATTCATCCACGCGGCCTGCATCGTGTTTTCTGCGCTGTCCACCACGTCGGCCACGTCCGAGAGCCGGACGGGCGCGCCGTTCTTGTAAGCGATAATCAGCGGCTTGTAGCCATCGCTCGTCAGAAGCTGGTCGTTGTCCTGGATGGTAAACGACTGGCGCGGTCCGTTCAGATTGCCTTTCGCCTGATCGACGTTCGCCGCGCCCAGTGCCGTGCGCACGTCTTCAAGGCTGAGCCCGTAGGAGGCGAGGGCCGTCGGGATCACCCGAACGCGCACCGCAGGTTTCTGCCCACCGCTGATCGTCACCAGTCCGACGCCGGACAGCTGGGAGATCTTCTGTGCGAGATTCGTGTCGGCGTAATCTTCCACTTTCTGCAGCGGCAGCGTCTCGGAAGTGAGTGCAAGCGTGAGGATCGGCGTGTCGGCAGGATTCACCTTGTTGTAGATTGGAGGATTCGGCAGGTCTTTTGGCAAATACGTGGACGCCGCATTGATCGCGGCCTGTACTTCCTGCTCGGCCACGTCGATGTTTTCCTTCAGATCGAATTGCAGCGTGATCACCGACCCGCCGAGCGAACTCGTCGAAGTCATCTGGTCAAGCCCGGGCAGTTCGCCGAACTGCCGCTCGAGAGGCGTGGTCACCGCCGACGCCATCACGTCAGGGCTCGCGCCGGGATAGAACGTCAGAACCTGTATGGTGGGATAGTCAACCTGCGGGAGGGCTGAAACCGGCAGCTGCGAGTACGCAACCAATCCTGCCAGCAGCACGCCTACCATCAGCAACGACGTGGCGACGGGCCGCAGAATGAACGCCCGGGAAGGGCTCACGGGTGCATTTCCGGTGCTGCGTTCGACGCCGGGGTTCCGGTCACGTTCGATTCATGGGGTGTGACCAGGGCATCGGCCTGCAGTTTGTCCGCGCCGTCAACGACGATTTGCTCGTCCGGCTTGAGGCCCTGCTTAATCACCGAGATGTTCCCCTCGGCAAAATCCACCTGGATCGGACGAACCTCAGCCTTGCGGTCAGACCCAACAACGTAAACAAAAGGCCCCTGCGCACCGCTCTGGATTCCTGCCGTCGGAATCACGGTCGCGTTTTGCCGGACGTTCAAAAGTACGCGCGCGTTTACGAATTGGTTCGGCCAAAGTGAGAGATCGTGATTGTCGAACTGCGCCTTGAGCTTGATCGTCCCCGTCGTCTGGTCGATCTGATTGTCGATCGTCAGCAGCTTGCCCTGGGCAATCTTCGTATCGTTGTCGCGGCTGTATGCTTCCACGGTGAGCTCCCCCACCTTCATCTGGGCCGCTACCTGAGGCAGCACGTCCTCCGGCAGTGTGAAGATCACGGCAATCGGCTGAACCTGCGTAATTACGATCATTCCGCCGGTGTCCGCAGCGTGGACGATGTTGCCCGGATCAACCAGCCGCAACCCCACCCGCCCGTCAATCGGCGAGGTGATCCGGCAATAGGTCAGTTGCAGTTTTTCGTTGTCGATGGCGGCCTGGTCGGACTTGATCGCGCCATCGTATTGGCCTACCGTCGCTTGTTGCGTGTCCAACTGCTGGCGCGCGATCACTCCCTCCTGCCAGAGCTGCTGGTAGCGCGCGAGGTCCACCTTGGCATCATTTTGTGCCGCCACATCCTTGGCCAGTTGTCCCTCCGCCTGCTCGAGCGCCACCTGATACGGCCGCGGATCGATCTCGACCAGCACGTCGCCTTGATGCACAAACTGCCCTTCGCGGAAGAGCACCTGCATGATCTGTCCGTCGACCCGCGTGTGCGCGGTGACGGTGTTGAATGCGGTCACGTTGCCGAGGCCAGTTAGATAATAGGGCACGTCCCTCTTCCGGACTTCGGTCACGCCAACGGAGATGGCCGACGTATACGCGTCCTTGCTCTTCGACGCGGCCGCCGAACTCGACCGGACGCGATAGATCACGATTCCGATAACGAGCAACAAAGCCGCTACGATCCAGACCGCGTAATGGCGGCGCGGTCCCTTTTCTCCGGCCGGAATCGATGACTGCGAAGACGACATAAGGCCCCTCGGATGCTAGTCCTTCACACAACTTAGACGCAGCGGAATCCATACAGGATACAGCCGCTGCGCGCAGATTTCGCGCCTGCCTTGACCATCCGAGACCGTGCGGGTAGATTGAAATCAGGTTAAAGAATCATGGCAAACCCAATGCAGCGGGTGAGTCTCGTCGGCGCCGGGCCGGGCGATCCGGAGCTTCTGACGCTCAAAGCCCATCGCCTGATCAGCCAGGCCGATCTAATTCTTCATGACGACCTCGTCCCACCCGCGATTCTCGCCCTGGCCAGCCCTCATGCTGACGTGGCCAACGTCGGGAAGCGCTGCGGCGCCAAGGGGATCACACAGGACGAGATCAATTCCCGAATGATTGCAGCGGCGCGCCGGGGCTTGCATGTCGTCCGGCTTCACGGTGGCGATCCCGCCATCTTTGGCCGCCTGGCGGAAGAGGTGGATGCGTTGGAAACAGCCGGAGTTTCCTTTGAGGTCGTCCCTGGAATTACCGCCGGCTCGGCAGCCGCGGCTGCGCTCGGCCTCTCGCTCACCGACCGCCGCAAGAGCTCCCGCGTCATCATCGTCAGCGGCCATCGAGCCACAAGAAGCGCGCCGTATGACAAGACTGACTGGAAAGAAGTTGCCCGCGAAGACGCCACTCTCGTCGTCTATATGCCGGGCAGCAATTTCCGACCGCTGCGCGATGAGCTGCTCGCGGCGGGACTCTCGGCAGATATCCCCGCGGTAATCGTCTCGCGTGCCGCGACTCCCGAACAGCAGAATCGCACTGCGACCCTTGGCACGCTCCACGAATTGCCGCACATGGATTCGCCTTCCGTCCTTCTGATCGGGCGCGCGCTCGATCGCGCTCGCCAAAGGCTCGAGTACGCCGCCGCAGTCGCGTTCGAGGAAGCCGATCTACTCCTCTCTTCGCTCTGATCGATTCGATCTTCGAGAAATGTCAGTTATATGCGTATCGCATTCGGCGATCCTGCCTGAAACCTAACTCCTTGGCTTCGTGTTAGATTGATTGTAAGGCCCCCCCGGGCCATCACTCGAGGAGACGAGCGCAAGAAATGTTCGACCGCAAACGATCGCCTATCGACTGGATCGACGTCGTCTGGCTCATCTTCATTCTCGTGCTGGCGCTCCTCCCTCCGATCAACGAGATTCACAAACAGCTCATCCTTCTAGCCATCGGCGGGTTTCAATTTCTCGAGGGCCGTCTCATTGCATGGCAACCCTCGCGCGGGCGCGTTTATAGCGTAATCATCAAGATAGGGCTCGCAACCCTTCTGCTCGGTCACACGGGCGAAATCGGCATCAACAGCAGCTACTATCCGATCTATTACCTGCCGGTCGTTACCGCGGCCATGTATTTCGGCCCGATCGGCACGTTGCTATGGACCACCGTCGCCGCGCTCGCCTACTGCTCGTATTTGATTCCGGCCCATTGGGACTACGAGGTTACCGTCGAAGGTCTCTATTTCCTGGCCATTCGAATTCTGTTCTTTTTCCTCGCTGCGATGCTCGTGAACCGCTTCGCCGTTGAGATCCGCCGCCAGGTCGCGCGCTATCAGGCGCTTTCCGAAACGCTCGAAGCAACCAATCGCCAGTTGCAGCGCGCCGAAGCGGACGCGCGCCGCTCGGAACGCCTCGCCGCGCTCGGCCAGCTGTCGGCGGGGCTTGCGCACGAAATCCGCAATCCCCTCAATGTCATCAAGGGCTCCGCCGAAATGCTGGCGCAGAAGCTGAAGGATTCGCAGCCCCTCGCGAGTGAGCTGGCTGGCTATATCTCGTCGGAAGTGAACCGCCTCAACGCGCTGGTTGCGAGGTTCCTGGATTTTGCGCGCCCCTCGCACCTGGATTTGCAGCCGCAAAAAATCGAAGAGATCGTCGATCATGCCCTCGAAACCGTGGCGGCGCAATCGCCGGACCCGACGGTGCGAATCGAACGCAGCTACGCTGCCGATCTCCCCGAGGTTCCCGTCGATGCCCAGCTCTGCGAGCGCATCTTCGTCAATCTGATTCACAATGCCTATCAAGCGATGGAATCGCCCGGTGCGGCAGCCGACCGGGTTCTGCGCCTGTCTGTCGCCCGGGAGTCCGCCAATGGCCGCAGCGGCGTCGGCGTGACCGTCCAGGACTCAGGTCCGGGCGTCCCGCCCGATTTGCGCGAGCAGATATTCAATCCCTTCTTCACATCGAAAAAGGACGGCGTCGGACTCGGGCTCGCGATCGTCGCCAAGATCGTGGACGACCATCGCGGCTCGATTCGGCTGGAAAACCATCCGGGACCGGGCGCTCGCTTTCATGTGTTTCTTCCAGACACCTCCGAAGGCGCGGTCGCAACGAAGCAAACCGTCGGTCGCGAGAGTGGCGTGGCGAGATAGACTGCCAACGTGCCAAAAGAGAAACCATCGGTTCTGATCGTCGAGGACGAGGCCAAAATGCGCCGGCTGCTCGAGCTGCAGCTCGCCGACGAAGGCTTCCGCGCTCGCACCGCCGCCGATGCTGAAACCGGCCTGCAACTGCTGCAGCAAGAGCCGGCCGACCTCATCGTCACCGACTTCAAGCTTCCGGGCATGAGCGGTCTCGAGTTCCTGCAAGCCATCAAGCGGATCGACGCCAATCTCCCCGTCGTCATCATGACGGCTTACGGCACAGTGGAGTCCGCTGTCGATGCGATGAAAACCGGCGCGAGCGATTACGTCTTGAAGCCGTTCTCTCTCGCTGAACTCGTGCTCGTAATTCGCAAGGAGCTCGCCGCGCGCGAGTTGCGCGAGGAAAATCGCACCCTGCGTGAAGCGCTCGGCCAGCGCTACGAATACAAGAACATCGTCGCCGAGAGCCAGAAAATGCAGGCCGTGCTCGCGCTTGTCGAGCGCGTCGCTCCGACGAACGCTACGGTTCTCATCGGCGGCGAAAGCGGCGTGGGCAAAGACCTGATCGCCCGCGCGATTCACGAGCATTCCGACCGCGCCTCCGGCCCGTTTCTCAAGATCAACAGCACCGCGATTCCGGAAAACCTGCTTGAAAGCGAACTCTTCGGCTACGAAAAGGGCGCATTTTCCGGCGCGGTCGCGAGCAAGCCGGGCAAATTCGAGCTCGCCGACAGAGGCACGCTCTTCCTCGACGAAATCGGCGACGTTCCGCCACCGATCCAGGTGAAGCTCTTGCGTGTCTTGCAGGACCGCGAATTTGAGCGCCTCGGCGGGACCAAGACTCACAAGGTCGATGTCCGCCTGATCGCCGCCACCAACCGCGATCTGCGCGCCGCGCTCGAGGAAGGCACGTTCCGCGAAGATCTCTACTACCGGCTTAACGTGGTCGCTATCGATATTCCGCCTCTGCGTGAGCACCGGGAGGACATTCCGGCGCTCGCTGATTTTTTCCTGAAGAAGTTTGCGCGCGAATCCAGCAGGCCTGCGCAGGGTCTCACGCCGCAGGCGATCCGTCTCCTAATGGACTACCACTGGCCGGGAAACGTCCGGGAACTTGAAAACATTCTTCAGCGCAGCGTGACGCTGTGTTCCGGTGAAAAGCTCGACGCGCCCGACATTCAGTTCGATACTCCGCGTTCGCGCCGCAGCTCCGACCACGAACCCGTCTTGCCCGAGGGCATTACCCTCGACCAATGGGAACAGGAAATCATCCGCGAGGCGCTCAAGCGTGCGGGTGGCAACAAAAGCCAGGCAGCGCGTGCCCTCGGTCTTTCGCGGAACGCCCTCCGCTACCGCCTCTCACAAATGGGCGTTGCCGATCCCTCCGACGCCGAATCGTAGGTTTGGAAGAACGGCCCTCGTTTCGGGGGCACCCCTCCCCGTTGTTCAACGATGTTGATGATGTAGGGGCTATTCGTAGAGGCCACTTGCAGCCTACTTGTCCGGCAATCTGACTAATCGGGCGGAATCGGCAGATCTGCTATTCGCCTGCCCCGATGGATTGAATCACGCGCATTTCTCGCACGTTGAGACCGTCTTGATATTCCGCCAAGATGAGTTCTGTGCTGTCCTCTCCCCGAACATCGAGGATGACTCCCGCCTTGCCATTTCCCAAGTCGATCACATTGAGCAAATCGGGAAGCCCGTCTCCTATGCCTCCATATGGGGAGGTGCGTTTCTCTACGGACAAAACGCGAAGCTCTGGCAGTGGTGCAACCCAAGCTGCTAGCAGGTAACTCGACATTCCGGTTGCGTCACTGCTAGCGTCCCATTCGGCTCGGGCGTAGTAGCGCAAACTGCCGTCCGCCACTTGAAACGGTTGCACCTTCAAGGCAGGTGAAACATTACCGATTGTTTTTCGCTCCGCGTCGGTAGCTTCTGTTTTCATTTTTGCAGTGAGCAATTCGGCGAGGCGGGCTTCAACGTCGAACCGAGCTGGCTCGTCCAATAGGACGGCATATTTGACAGAGCCAGGGGGTTGGGCTTCTTGATGGCGTCGCACGGCGTAGTAGTTTCTTGTGAACAAGCCCCAAAGGTTCTCGTCTTCGATTGTGCCGAGGGCTCCGATAAACGAATCGTTACCGACTCCCTCGTCAGTTTCGCAGCCTACCAGGGTAGTAAGCTTAATCGTGGCGGTCAGACCGTTACCCAGCAATACGTCATATCGGTCACCTATCGCAAAGCGCTCCGCCTCAGGCGTGTTCTGAAAACGGGCAAGATAGCTGGCGGAAAGCTGCACAGGTTCAAAGAATGCGTCCGCTACTGGGGGAGCAATCTTGCGTGCATTGGAATGCATCGTTCCCTCAAACTTGACGGCATCGAAGTAGATGACAACACGATTTCCGTCATAACGTCCAGCGAGCCAAAAGCGCTCGGCTTTTTTCTGGCCGAAGGTCGGAGCGCAGCGCACGGCCAAAAGCCCAAGCAACAAAGCAGCTAGCCGCTGCAGAATGATGCGTCTTTTCAGGGGAAGAATCGTCATCGCATCCGCCAACATACTAGACACTACTATCGCATGTTCGAGGTGTGTCCGCGCGTTTCAATGACGCATGCGTAATCTCACGACCTCGACTTGTCCTGTAAATTCTGATTAACGGGCCTGTCGGACAAGCAGTCGGTTGCGAAAAAAGCCGGTTCGGAGACGTCCCGCCAGATCGCGGCGAATTGTCAAGCCGCCTATAGGTAACGCGCCCCTAACCCGAAACATGCCGTGGTTGAAAACCACCAGCTGCGCTTGAAAACCACCAGATTCGAAGGAGTCGCTCGGACCGCCGGCCCCCAGCGTCATCTCCCTAAGCTTCTGATCCGCCGGCATTTATGAGATGCAAGCACGTGCGCAAAGGCTTTGGCAACGGCCCTGCATTATCAAAGACGGAGCGATTAGTCCGGCGGTGGTCCGCCGGAAGGTGCGATATGAAAAAGTTTCTGGCAGTCGCAGGATTCATCACAATGTTCCTCGGCGCGCTACCGATCAACGCGCAAGATCAAACGTCCTCGGATTCTTACGCTCCTCCGGCTCAAGCGCCCGGGCCAGACCAGGATTCCCAATCGCAGCCCAATGACCAGCAGCCGGGCGTGGCCAGGCTTAGCTATGCCGAAGGCAACGTTTCCTCACAGCGCGGCGACAACAGCGAATGGGTCGCCGCCACGGTCAACACTCCGATCGCCGTTGGCGACCGCGTCTCGACGGGCCAGGGCGGCCGCGCCGAAATTCAGCTCGACTCTGCCAACGTGCTGCGCCTTTCCGAAGGCGCCACGGCGAAGGTTGCCAACCTATCGCGCCAAAACGTCCAGGTGCAAATTGGACAGGGGCTCGTCACGTACTCCGTTTTGAGCGGCGCTGAAGCCACTGTAGAAATCGATACGCCGAATGCGTCGATTCATCCTAGCGGCCCGGGCGAATTTCGAATTCGCGTGAGTCCCGATGGCGATACCGAGGTCGTCGTCCGCGAAGGTTCGGCGGAAGTCACCGAGCCGCAGGGCAGCGCGCAGGTCGAGCGCGGCCAGATGATCACGATCCGCGGCACGGACAACCCCGAATACAAGATCGCATCGGCGCCGCCGAGCGATTCTTGGGACACTTGGAACGACGAACGCGATCACCGGATCAGCAACGCCGGAAGCTGGCGCAAGACCGACCGCTACTACACCGGCTCGGAAGATCTCGATACCTACGGCGCCTGGTCCGAGGTTCCCGACTACGGCCAGGTCTGGACTCCGTACCAAGGCCCGGGCTGGGCGCCTTATAGCTCCGGCCGCTGGGTCTGGGAGCCATACTACGGCTGGACGTGGGTCTCCTATGAGCCGTGGGGCTGGGCACCCTATCACTATGGCCGCTGGTTCGTTTGGGGCGGCAACTGGGTCTGGTGGCCGGGGCCTGTCGTCGCGTATCCGGGCTACTATCCGGTCTGGGCGCCGGCGTACGTCAGCTTCTTCGGCTGGGGCGGAGGGGGCTGGGGCTTCGGAATCGGATTCGGCTTTGGCTGGGGCTTTGGTCACATCGGCTGGCTGCCATGCGGCCCGGGTGACTGGTATCACCCGTGGTGGGGACGCTGGGGCGGCCACTTCAACACGTTCAACGTGAACAACATTCACAACACCACGATCGTCAACAACTATCACAACGGTTTTGGACCGCTCGGTCCGCGCGGTGAGCATTCGTTTTCGAATGTGAACGAGGCATTGCGCAACGACCGCGTTCGCGGCGGATTGGTCTCGATGGATAGCAACCGCTTTGGACGCGAGGGCGTGTCCGGGCGTCAGCAGCCGATGAGCGAATCCGCTTTCCGCCAGGCCAGCATGGTGAGCGGCAAGATGCCGATTTCGCCCTCGCGCGAAAGCTATAGCCCGACTGGGCGCGCTGCAAACGCCTCCTCGTTCCGAAACGCTCCTTCGGCGTCGCAGCATTTCTTCAGCAGTCCGGCACGGGGCAATTCCGCAACGAGCGCGCAGAACAGCCGTTCGTCCGGCTCTCCGAACAACACTGCCCGCGTGCAATCGGGATTCAACGCAAATCAGAACGGCTCGTTCAATCGCGGGCAGTCCGAGCAATTGAACTCTTCGCGCCCGAACGGCCAATCCGCGATTCAATCGAGCCGGCCCGGATGGAGCACGTTTACGCCGCCATCCAACGCTCAATCGCCGCGGTCTTCCTCCCAGGGGTCTGTTTCCAACGGGCCCGAGGGAGGCCAAAACGCCAATCGCGATTCGTGGCAGCGTTTCACTCCGCCTGCGCGGCAGTCTCAGCCTCAGGACTATGGTCGCGGCTACTCGCAGCAGAGCGAGACGCAATCGCGAGGATTCCAGCCACCCACGTCGTCGTCACGATACGGCTCCTCGAATTCATCTTCATACTCGCGTCCTCCCCTTAATATGAGGCAGCCGATCGTGACGCCGCGCGGGGGTTCGGGCGGCTACAACAATGCTCCGCGGCCAAGCTACAACGCTCCTCGCCCGAGCTACAGCGCACCGCGTCCGAGTTATAGCGCTCCGCGCGGTGGCAAGAGCGGTGGCGGACACAGTGGCGGCGGTTCTCGAGGCGGTGGCGGGCACTCCAGTGGCGGCCGTTCTCGTTCTCGGTGATATTTGACGGGATCTAACGACCCACGGCCCTGATTCATCGGGCCGGCGGCATGCAAAAAAACCAGTTCGAAGTCAGGACCAGTGGTGGCGCGTGCGGAGAAACCGATTCGGTGCTACGGTGTTTCTTGTCGGCAGGTGGGGCAGGATGTCTCGATTCTGACGGCAGGTCGAATCGCTACGCTGTCATGAATGAGGTACTCGACGGGAGGTACGATCATGAGGAAGTTCGGTTGGCTTTTCGCGCTCACGCTCTTTTTCGCGGCACTACTCGTAACCTTTCCCAAATCCACTGCGGCGCAGGATGAAGACCCGCCGGGGCGCGTCGCTCGCCTGAACTACATCCAAGGTTCGGTTTCCTATCAAGTCTCTGGCGACCAAAACTGGGTTCAGGCCGACCCGAACCGTCCGCTCACCACGGGCGACAATCTCTGGGTCGATCGAGACTCTCGCGGCGAATTCCATATCGGCAGCACCGCGATTCGCATGGCCAGTGAAACCGGCATCTCCTTTCTGACGCTTGACGACCGCACCATTCAGCTTCAGCTCGCGCAGGGCACCATCGAAGTCCACTTGCGACACCTGAATCCCGGCGAGGCGTTCGAGATCGACACTCCGAACCTGTCCTTCACCCTGACGCACAGCGGCGAATACCGGATTGAGACTGATCCCAATGGCGCGTCCAGTGCCATCGTCGTGCGCGAGGGCGAAGGCGAAGTGACCGGCGGAGGTGATTCGTGGGCTCTGCGCAGCGGCCAGCAGTATGTCTTTCAGGGTACCGAGACGCTTTCCTACGATGCATCCTCGGCACCCGGCTTTGATGATTTCGAGGACTGGTGCCAGTCGCGAGACGACCGCGAAAATCAGGCGGTCTCTGCCAAGTACGTTTCCCGCGACGTCGATGGCTACTACGATCTCGACGATTACGGCGACTGGCGTACCGATCCCGACTATGGCGCGATCTGGGTGCCTCGTGGCGTCGCCGTTGGCTGGGCGCCCTATCATTTCGGCCATTGGGTCTATGTCGCGCCCTGGGGCTGGACTTGGGTTGACGAAGAGCCGTGGGGCTTCGCACCATTTCATTACGGCCGCTGGGCTTTCGTCGGCGGCTACTGGGGCTGGGTGCCGGGACCGGTCGTCGTGCGCCCAGTGTACGCGCCCGCGCTAGTGGCCTTCGTTGGCGGAGGCGGCTTCAGTCTGTCCGTGTCCTTCGGGGGAGGATTCTCGGGCGTCGCGTGGTTCCCTCTTGGGCCGCGTGACGTGTATGTTCCCGGCTATCGCTGCAGCCCCCGCTACGTGCAGAACGTCAACATCACCAACACGCGAGTTGTGAACGTCACGCAAGTCACCAATGTTTACAACAACGTCGTCATCAATCGCAACACGACGGTCATCAACAACTACACCTACGCCAGAAACGAAGCGGCCGTCACCGCTGTCTCGCGCGAGACGTTCGTGAACGCCCGGCCCGTCTCCGCCGCAGCCGTCCGCGTCACGGCGCAGCAAATCCAAAACGTTCGACCGATCGAATCCGCGCCGATTGCGCCTACGCGATCGAGCTACGTTTCTTCCACCGCACGGCCCGCGATGGCGAAGCCCGCGACTCCATTTGAGCAGCGTCCCGTCGTAGCCCGGCTGAGCCCTGCTGTTTCGCGGCCGGCTCCTGTCTACACGAACGAGAGCCGCGAATTCAGCCGGCCCCAGAGCGCGCAACCACAGAACGTGCCGCCTCAGGGTGGAGCCCAGCAGCAAGGTAGTGTTCAGCAGCCCTCGCGCGATGGTTACCGTCCGTTCCAGCCTTCGCCCGGTACAAGCGCACCGCAAGCAGCCGGTGGCAAGGGCGGCAATGCTCCGTCGCAACCGCAGATGCAGCAGCAGCTGCAGCAGCAACAGCAACAGACGCAGGGGCAATACAACGAGCGTCCCAACATGAAGTTCACTCCTCCGCCGAAGGCGAACGAAGAAATGTATGACGTCCATCCGCCGCTGAATCAGAAGCAGGCGCAGCCTCCCAAGCAAGAGGAACACCACGCAGCACCTCCTGCCGGAAAAGGGAAAGAGGAGAACAAGAAGGAAAAATGAGGCGGCAGGGTCACACCAAGTACGGGCCTATTACAACGGCTCCGAGCGATCGGGGCCGTTGCCATTTCTGGCGTGGGGTTCGTCAGGGCGAAGGAGTCTTCGCCGGATCGCTCGCACCCGGCGCGGGCGGGGCCTTCTCGAGCGCGAGATAGGCGCGCCCGAATGCCGATTGCTGCGTCCCCGCCGCGATCACCACGGCTTGCACCGTGTAGTGTCCCGGCGGCAGCTTTGCCAGCGGCAGGCTGATCCGAAACGACGCCGTGCGCGACTTCGCATCGATTTCGGTCGGCGCAAGCAACGGCGTCGCGTTCACCTGCACTCCGCTGCGGAAAAAGATCAGCCCGCCACGCAGTGCGCTGGTGTCGAGGGTTTCGGTCTTGTCTTTCTCGGGATAGTAGGCCTGAAAGAAAACATACAGCGTTTGCCCCTGATTGAAGAATCGGGTCACGCTCGGAACGATCTTTTCGCCCGCCATTTCCAGAGGGGACGCGGCCAGCCGCGCGCGCATTCCCTCACCTTTGGTCTCCACCTCGGACGATCGTTCGACCGGCATGAGCTGGCTCGAAAGCAGCACGGAGCTGAGCGTCATCCGTTCCGCCGGACGCTGCGGGACGACTAGCGGTTGCTCGAACGTCCCGATCTTCCCCGACTCGTTCTCGCGCGCCACGAATTTGAGCCGGTACCTTCCCGGCGAAAGCAGCACGCCGCCCTGGTATACGAGGCTGCTGCGGTTCACTTGCGCGAAGCGCTGCTCGTCCAGATGCACCGTGATCGTATCGCGCAGCGAAGCCGCCGCCTGCCCGGCAGGCACCGTTCGCACTTCGGCGGCGAAATCGAACTCCGCCTCGCGCCGGCCGTGCTTCTGCGCCCAATCGAGCGCGCCCGACGAAAGCTTCGCCGAGATCGGCACGTACACCTGCTGGTCGCTCACGCGAAACATCGCCGTCTCGACCGCGATCGGCAGATCGACTTCGGGCCTCTCCGAACGCATCGCATCCGCCAGTTGCTGGTCGCGGTCCTCCTTTTGGAGGTGCTGAAAATCGCGCGGCGCGAAGTATCCGTCGCGATAGCGGACGTGCGCTCCGGGTGCGTTCACTTTCACGCGCACCGCATGCCAGCTTCCATCCTTCTTCGCGTTCGGCAGATCGTAGCCCAGGAGGTAGTAGCCGCTGTTTTCCTGCTGGATTTGCGGAAACGCATCGCTCAAATCGCCAAGATCGAAAAAGGCGCGCCCCCCTGTATCCGTCGCGAGGGTCGCCAGTGTATCGCGCGTGTCTTCGCGCTGGTCGGTCTGGTGATAGACTGCGGCTCCGCTGAACATCGAGGTGCCCGTCGCAGCGGCCGTGGTAGCGTCGCCGCCCGGCGGCGTGGCGAACATCCCGCGCGCGTCGATCGAATAGATCGAAACGTTGGCGCGATTCGCCGCGTCGGTCGCCGCGCGCAATTCCGCGCGATTTTCCTCGCCCGTCTGCGTGATTCCGCCCGTGAATTCGACGAGCGCCTTCCTTCCCGGAATTCCCGCGAGCACATTCGAGATGCCTTCGATGGCTTCCAGCTTCTGGTCGGTGTTGAAGACGTTGAATTCGGTTGAATCGGGCGTGTAGGCGTCTCCAGTATCCTGCTGCACATCGTATTCGCCGTTTTGCGCCGCCGCGTAAAGCGGGCTTGCCAGTTGCGAAGCCGCGCCCGGCTCGATCTGCGCGATCGCCTTTTCGAGTCTTGCGCGGTCGTTCGTGAAGTCTGCCAGCACGGCCAGCCGCGTGCTGAACACGATCACGGCAACGAGATCCGCCGGCGTCACCTGCTGCTTCAGGAATTTCTGCGCCGCATCGTGCGCTCGGATGATGTCGTCCGTCTCCATCGACGTCATATCGAAGAACAAAGCGACTAGGCGGCGGTCGTGAGTCCGGCCCGAGATTTCGTCGGTCGGCACGGCCCTTGGTCCGGAATTGTCGACTGCAACGACCACCGGAACTGCATTCTCCGGCCCCGCCGTTTCGAGTTTCTCGATGTCCGAGTAGGAAAAAGTCGTGATCTTCTGGGCCTTGCCGTCATCGGTCACTTCAAACTGCTCGGCGCGCAGTCCTTTGATCGGTTTGCCGGAGGAGTCCGTCACTTCCACGTCGATGCGCACGGCGTTGGCTTCTGTGCGAAGCACGGACGACGGGGGTGGAGGCGGGGGCGGAGGCCCGGGCTGCTGCTGCGCCGTCGTCGTAACGGGAGCGAGAATCAGATTCGCGCTCAGCGCTGCGGCGAGCACGATCCGCCAGGCGCTGGCCTCGCCCGTTTGCGTCGGATTTTTCATTGCCATACTCACGCTATCAGTCTCGATCTCCGAACCGCCGAATGCAACCCTTCGCCGGCTTCAATAGCATCGCCATCGCTAGAAATTGACACGCACCATCAGCGCCATGGTGCGCATCTGGCCCGCGCTCGTTACACGGCCAAAGAACGATCGCGTGGACCCGCTGACGCCGCTCGCGCCGCACACGATGCCCGCCGCAGTTCCCGCGCCCGTTCCAGTCCCCGTCGTCGTGAAGCACGGCAAAACGGTCCCAATGCCTGTGAAATTTGGAGTATTCGTAAGATTTTGCACCTGCCAGCTGAAATTCGCCGTGCGGCGCCGATCCGGCCCGAACCGGATCGTTTTCGCAAGCGATGCGTTCCAATTGAACATGCACGGCCCTTCGACGGCTCCGCGCGGCTCGTTTCCGTAAGTGAGATTGTCGCTCGCATTCGTCGGCAACGTGAAAACCTGCGTATTGAAAAACGCTGTCCGCGAGCCCCCGCAAATGCCCAGGTTCGGATTCCCGGTCATGTCGGGACGTAGTGAAAAATTCGCCCCCGTGCCATTGTCAGACGCCACGCCGCCCAACAGCACTGTGAAGGGCGTTCCCGTCTGCCACGTCAGGGTATTTTGCAGCCGCCAATCGCTGAATACGCGTTCCTTCCAACCGTGATTCCACAGGTGGTGCCTTTGGCCAAACGGCAACTCCCACATCGAGACGGCGCGAAACTGCTGGCGTATGTCGAAGGTCGATAAGCCGTACTCTGCGTGCAAATTGCCGTCCTGCTGCTCGACGGTGGATGCGCCGCCGCCGATCGAACTGGCATCGTCGAGCGATTTCCCATATGTGTAGATGCCTTGCAGCTGAAAACCGCGCGTGAAGCGGTGCACCACGCGCACTTGCAGCGCGTTGTAGATGGAATTCGCGCCGGATTGGTCGAACGTGAAGCCCGTCGCATTGGGATCGATGCGGGATTGCTGTATGGCGCTCTGCGGCGTGCCCAGCGGAGCGCGATTCGGCGCGCGCAGTACATCGAGATCGGTTCCTTTCGTTCCCGTGTAAGTCAGATCGAGGATCCAGTTCTGCGAAAACGAAGTCTCTGTGCCCAGGTTCCAGACCTGCGCGTAGCCTGGCTTGTAAAACGGATCGACGGCCTGCGTGTTCAATATCGGGATCGTGCTCGTCTGCGGCAGCAGGCCGGTCGCGAGCGTGAGCGGCGCTGCGGAGGTTGACACCAGCGTTTGCGTCACGTCCACCGGAGGCTGGTACGCAAGCTCCTTCACGAGCGTGGCGTAAATCGATTCGTTGTAGAAGATCGAATATCCGGCGCGAATCACGGTCTTCGGCTTCACGAATTTCGGCTGCCAGGCGATCCCAATGCGTGGCTCCCAATTGTTGTAGTGGCCATGAATCAGCGCGCGGGGCAGGCTGTCGGACGGAAGGCCTTCGACTCGGCCGACCTGAAACACGCTGGCAAGGTTCGTGATATCGAGATTCACCACGTTGTTGTAAAGCTCGACCGGTGGGGTGAGCGCATCGTAGCGAATGCCGTATTGAAATGTAAACGTCTTGTTGACGCGCCAGTCGTCTTGCGCGTATGCCGCGAAGCCCCAGCTGCGGAAGTAAGTGTTCGGGTTGCCGTACTGCACGCTCGTGGTTTGCGGCAGGCCGATGAGAAAATCAGCGAAATCGTTGCCGGTCGCGAGGCCGGTGAAGATGAAGTTTCCGCGGGGAATCGGGTTGGTGTCCGTGTTGTACTGCGAGCGTCGGACTTCACCGCCGAAGCGCATGGTGTGCGAGGCGTGAGTCCAGGAGAGGCTGTCGGAAAATCGCAGCGTCTGATTGCGCACGAGCGATGGAATCGGATCGCTCAGGCCCGAGAAATCCGTGAAGCTGATCGCCGGAATCCCGAAATCGATCGGAGACGTGGATGCGCCGCTGATACCCAGCCCCCCGGTGATGTTAGTCGTGAAAGAATTGTCGCTCAGCGTCTTAGCGCGGTTGCGGCTCCAAACGAGTTGCTCGCTTTCAACCACATGCGATGACCAATTGTGCGAAAGGCCCAGCGTCACGCTCTGGCTGCGCGTCGAGCTATTTCCGCCGATGCCTGCGAAATTGCTGATCGTCGTGGCGCGCTGGGAATTGAAGTTGTAGCCAGCGTTCACGTTCCATTTTGCGTTGATCGTATGCAGCACGTTGGTGTTGACGATGTCGGTGTTCTGCGGCGTCGTGCCTTGCAGCAAATAGTTCTGACCTGAAGTGGTCTGGAGATTCGGCGTGGGCAATGGAAAGTACTTGAGAAGGTTCTGCGCGATGCTGTTGATCGGAATCTGCACCTCGCCAACCGCGCACGGGCCCTGCGCGGTATAGGGTGTCGTCGTAAACGGCTCAAAGACGGTGCCCGCAGCGAAGCAGCCGTTGCGCTCATCCGGCGTGGGCACAATTGAGTAAGTGTTGATCGGATTCGTTACCGTCTCGTGCTGATAGTTGACGAAGAAGTACGTGTGGTCGCTTCCGTTGTAGATATGTGGAATCTTCAGTGGGCCGCCCATGTTGCCTCCCACGCGCTCGTCGTAATGGCCGACCTTCGGCTCGGGCTGTCCGGTGATAGCGAACGGCTTCGCGTCGAATGCAGAGTTCTGATAGTTGTCGTAAAAGCTGAACCGGACGCGATTCACGTTTTGGCGGAACAGGCGGAACCCTTGGCCTCCTCCACCGCCTCCACCGCGTCCCCCGCCGCCGAATAGCCCTCCCGGGCCGCCGAAACCTCCGCCCGGTGGCCCACCGCCCGGCCCCCCAGCCACCATGACTGGGCCGCCGGCACCTCCCGGACCTCCAAAGCCCGCGCCGGGCATTCCCGGGCCTGCCCCCGGTTCGAAGCCTCCTAGCCCGGCTGGACCGGGCATTCCGCCGGGAGCGTTGAATGAGAGCCCTTGGCCAACCGTGCCCTGCAAAAGAAAAGCGTCAGAAGATGAACCGCCACCGGACGAGATTCCCGCACCGGGCTGCAGACCAGCGCCTCCTGGCACGGAAACTTCCTGGCCTTGAGCGGTCGCTCCGCCCTCTCCGCCCACATCAGTCTGCGCAAAACCAGTGGTCGCCATTCCCTGCTGTACGGCGTTCAAGACTCCCGGCGGTAGCTGGCCGCGCCCCCCGCCAAATCCGGCGCGTCCGCCTGCCACATTACCTCCCGCGCCGCCCGCTGCACTCGGCTGACTGGCTTGGCCGCCGCCCGGAGGGCCCCCTCCGAATCTGCGCCCGCCGGGCCTGCCCGCTGCGCCCGAGAGTTCCGCTAAAGTCGCGACGCGCAGTACCAACTCGATCGGCTTTTCAGTGCCGGAAAGTTGCGCGTCTGTGGACGCTTGCTCGAATCCCAACTGCGTCGCCGTGGCCGTGTAGTGGCCGGGAGGAATTGCGGGAAACTCAAATTTGCCCGCTTCGTCCGTCCAGGTAACCCACGCCTTCTGTGTGTCAGCATTCACAAGACGCAGCGCCGCACCAGGAATCGGGAAGCCATCGGCAGTGCGCACCACGCCTTCCGCAGAAATATTTGCGGTCTCGGTTATGTCGCTTGGAGGCACAGGCAGAGGTTGCGGAGCAGATTGCTGCTGCGCGGGAGCAGCCGTTTGCTGTGCAAATGCCGCCGCGCCAAGGGCGAAGAACGAGGCAAGCATCCAGGCGAAGAGTCGTGCAGCTCTGACACAGTATGGGTAGCCCAACATCGCCCTCGCTACTATGGAGTCACTTCTGGTCTGCAGCACGCCTCTTTGACGCCGCCACGCGCCAATTCGTTACCCGCCCGAAGGGGCGGGATCGTACACGAAACGGATCGCTACGGGATTCTTGAAGCGAGGGCTTTGTAGAGTGGTCGTAAGGTAGAGCTGGTTGCCGTCCGGCGAGAGTTCATACGTGCGCGTGGTGCTTCCTCCGCGCTCTCGCTGCTCGGTGACGACGAGCTGATTGTCTTTCCACTCGACGGTAGGATTAGCGCTCTTGCTGCTGTTCCCAGACGAATCGCTGCCGGATGATCCGGACTGCGATTGGCTCGGTGCAGGATAGTTCGCCAGAGTGTGGCCGGTTTCGCTCGTCACATTTACACTCGATTCCGTCTGGGCGATCGTTAGCTGAGACAGGTCTTCCATGCCCTGGTCGGCATTGCTGCTGCCCTGGCCTTGTCTCCCGCCGCCACCGCCGCGTGGATATCCCGATCCGCCCGGCACCCACACGCCTCCACCGCCTTGCTGTCCGCCGCCCTGTCCTCCGCCCCAGCCGGGCCGCTGGCCACCACCTTGTCCGGACGAACCTCTTGCGTCCGCAAGCTTTTGGCGAGCGTCATCGCTCTCATCCTTGTTCAACACCCACGTGCCCGAAAGGTTCGGCTTGCCGCCAATGGTGAGCGCGCGCGGCTTCGGTGGCGGAGCAGCCGCTGGCTGGACGGGTCTGTCCGACGGCGACGCCGCCGGCAACGGTCCCGCAGGCGCACCCTGCGCGGACGCCCGTGGAACCGCAAGCAAGGTTGCTACGGCAACGCATAAAATTGCCATCAACTGAATCGAAAAATAGCTCTTTGGTGGTGCGAACTTCGTCTGCATTTTGGCCCTCAAAACCCTAGTATCGCCCGAAAGCGCGTTTCGCGCTGTCACGTCCAGAGATGATTCCTTTCAACGCACGCCGGAGTTCCAAAACCTCGGCGAAGGCTTTTAACCCCAGCGGCTCCTCCTGTATCATGCCCCATGCTTCCTTAGGGCCCCAGGTCGACGGTTAGTCGAGCCTCGGGGACCAGATGATGCGGCCATCGCGCCCGGCATGTGCACACGAGGCGCGGCAATAGCCGCGGACGGCTGCGCCGTTCCAGTCGCATGTTCTGGGGAATCGCAGTAAGAGGGGAACACATTCGATGGCAGAGTCGAAAACCCAAATGCGTCTTGCCGTTCTAGGCGCGGGGAAAATGGGCGGGATCTTGATCGAGGCATTCGTGAAGCGGAACCTCGTTTCGCCGAAAAACATTGCCGCTACCGTGCAGCACGCCGGCCGCGAGCGGAAGCACGCCGCGCAACTCGGCGTCTCTCTGGGCGGCAACAACCGCGAGGCCGTGAAGAAGGCGAACGTCGTCCTGCTCTGCGTAAAGCCACAGACCGTCGGTCACGTTGTGGACGAGATCAAACACGAGCTGGGCGAGAAAAAGCTCCTCATTTCGATCGCGGCGTCTGTGCCGACCGACTACATCGAGCGGCGGCTCAGCGCGAAAGTGCCCGTGATCCGCGCGATGCCCAACACGCCATCGATGGTCGGCGAAGGAATCACGGCGATTGCGAAGGGAAAATTCGCCAGCGAGAAAGACGTCGAGACCGCCCAGAAGCTTTTCGGCGCGGTCGGCCGGACCGTCGTCGCAGACGAAAAAAACATGGACGCGATCACGGGGCTCTCCGCCAGCGGCCCGGCGTTCATCTACATCATTCTCGAATCGCTCGCAGAAGGCGGCGTGAAGGCCGGGCTTTCGCGCGAGCTGGCGACGCTGCTCGCCGCCCAGACGGCGCTCGGCGCCGCGAAAGTCGTCCTCGAAACGGGTCATCATCCGGCGCTGCTGAAAGACACCGTGACGACTCCGGCAGGTTGCACGATCGACGGCATCCTCGAACTCGAGGAAGGCGGCCTGCGCGTCACGTTAATCAAAGCCGTCATGAAGGCCGCGCAGCGCGCCAAAGAATTGCTCGTCACCGACGAAGAGAAGTAGAAGTTCTTTTCTCTTGTAGGGGCACAGCATGCTGTGCCCGGCGAAATTTCTTGGCACGGCGCTGCCCATTCGCTGCGCAAACGCCTGCGGCGCAGGCTGATGTGGAGTGCGGCGGCTCGCCGCCGCTATCTTCGCTGAATGGAGATAGAAGATGAAGGCCATCCGCGTAGCGAAATACGGCGATCCCAGCGTCCTGCAACTCGAAGACATCCCGCAGCCGAAGCCGGGCGCTGGCGAAGCGCTCGTGCGCGTCCACGCCGTGGGAGTGAACTACGCCGACATCTATTTCCGCAACGGCGCAGCGCGCATGCCGATTCCCTTCCCCTTCACGCCGGGAATTGAAGGCGCGGGCGTCGTCGAGTCCGTCGGCCAAGGCGTCGCCGACGTGAAAGTTGGTGATCGCGTCGCCTACGCCACGCGCAACGTCGGTTCTTACGCCGAGTATCACGTCGTGAGCGCCGCGCAGCTCGCGCCACTGCCCAAAGAAGTCAGCTTCGAAGATGGCGCCGCCGTGATCCTGCAAGGGCTCACCGCGCACTATCTGCTCCACGAGTTCTATCCGATCAAGCGCGGCTCGACGGTGCTGGTTCACGCGGCTGCGGGAGGCATGGGACTGCTTCTGATCCAATGGCTGAAGCACATGGGCGCCGTCGCGATCGGCACAGTCTCGACAGAAGAAAAAGCCAAAGTCGCGCGCGAAGCCGGTGCCGACCATGTGATTCTCTACACGAAACAGGACTTTGTGGACGGAGTGAAGAGCGTCACGGACGGACAGGGCGTCGACTACGTGATCGACGGCGTGGGCAAGAGTACGTTTACCAAGAATTTCGACGCGCTGAAGAATCGCGGCTGGGCGACGGTCTTCGGCATGGCCAGCGGTCCTGCCGATCCGGTCGTCCCGAATTCCCTGATGACGAAGTCGCTCACGATCTCCGGCGGCGCGCTTTTCAATTACATGGTCACGCGCGATGAATTGTTGCGGCGCGCGAACGATGTCTTCGCAGGTCTCCGCGAAGGCTGGCTCAAGCTCCGCATCAATCGGACGTTCCCGCTCGCGCAAGCCGCCGAGGCCCATCGCCTCCTCGAAGGCCGCCAAACCGTCGGCAAACTCATTTTGATCGCCGGGAACTAGCACGCCCGACGTGGGCGAAGCCTTCAAGCGTTAGAGCAGGCCGCACCCCTGGGATCGTGTAACTTCCGGTTATCCGATTAATCGGGAGTTGCGCGTGGATTCATATGCACGCGGTCGCCAACCAGAGGAGTATGATTCCCAGCGAGCCAAAATGTGCAGCCGTGAGAATTCGATTCTGGCAGTACTGCTCACTTTGGCCGCCTGCCTAAGCTCGTGGCATAGTCAAGTGCGCGCCCAGACAGGGAATTCGAAATCGCAAGTGCCAAGCGCTGGCGAGGGCGTGCAGATACTAACTGACACACAGGGTGTGGACTTCGGACCCTACCTCCAAAATCTGACGAACGCAATTCGTAAACAGTGGCTCGCGAACATTCCGGAATCAGCGCGTATGGGACAAAAGGGCAAGGTGTCCATTAGGTTTGGAGTGGAAAAGGACGGAACGCTGTCGAGCGTAGGGCCGACTGTCGAAACCGAATCCGGGCAGAAAGACTTGGAAGCTGCTGCGCTTAGGGCGATCACCCAAGCGGCACCATTCCCTCCTCTGCCAATTGCATTTCGTGGTCGTTTCATTCGGCTACGGCTTTTGTTCGCTTATAACCTGCCACCGGAAGAGCAAACGTTTATCCCACCATCCTGGTCGCAGGCTGTAGTCACTGACAAAACTGGCGACTCGGCGACTCCGCGTACGCTACCGCCCTATGATCGGTTGGAGCTGCTGGCCTCAATCGCAGTCAGCGGTTCGGATTCTTATCTCACGGGTGAAGTCCGGGAACGGGGCATCGACTTTGCCGCTGACCAGCCATTCCTTGATGCAATCTTGCGCTGGCACGCACACACGGACTTGATCGGGCTCGTTGAGAACGCAAAACCGGTAACGAGGCACACTCCCTCTCCCAATCGCCAAAGGGCCTATGCGCTTTTGGTGCCTTTGAGCACAAGAATGCGCGACCCGACCGCGACGGAAGTGTTTCAGTCGGCTGTCGCTCTTGCCCCCGAATCGCCTGCGCTTCATCTCGCTTTGGCCGCGCACCTCTTCTGGATTCCCCATCGGGCCGGTGCGGAGCTTGAGGCACGCAAATCAATCGAGCTGTGGCCCGACAATGCGGACGCTCATTACGTTCTGGCTCTGATCCTGATCGCTGAGGATCGAAGTGACGAGGGAATAGTTGAGGCCCGACAGGCCTTGACCATTTACCCGCAGCATAAGGCGGCAGTGGCTGAATTAGGGATGGCTCTTTGGCGCGATCGACAATTCAAAGAGGCGATTCCTGTTCTTCAGCAGGCAATCTCGCAAAACTCCGGAATGCCGTTTCTCCACAAGTATCTCGGCACCTCACTTTTCAATACGGGCGATATTCAAGGTGCGATAAGCGAGTACATGGCATTTCTTCAAGCGAGTCCAAATGACGCCGATGGGCACTATCAGCTCGGCGTTGCCTTTCGCGCGCAAGGCCACACCGATGATGCCTTGGCGCAATTCAGGGAGTGCGCCCGACTTGATCCTTCTTCCTCGCTCTGCACCGCCGCTGCTGATCCATCGAGCGCTTCAAGAACGCCCACGCCCCCGGCTGGCACAAATCCCGATGACGGCTCTGTCGATCGCAACATTTACACGAACAGGTTTTTTGGATTCTCGTTTCGTTTTCCCGAAGACTGGACATCGCTCGGCCCGGATGCTGCGAGGGCTGCGACGAAGCTAGGAGCCGGGATGATGTCGGGTGGTGACCCAACCATTCAGGACGCGCAGCAGGCTGGTGCGGCCCATGCCTATCCTTTGCTTTTCGTCGTGCCTCCAAGAGATCGGGGTATTAGCAGTCGAGCCATTCAGATTCAGGCGCTCGACCGCCAGATTACTGGACCGGATAGTGTATCTGGCAAGGAGTTCCTTGAGGCGGCTGCACGGTTGTACCGCCAAATGCACACACCGTTGCAGCCGACCGGACCACCAACGGAGGTTTCCGTTGATGACAGGAAGCTGTGGCGCTTGGATATGACCATGACGGTTGATAACAACGTGCATTACCTGTCAGAAATCGTGACCATTCAAGACGGATTCGTTCTGTTGTTCGCATTCGCGAGCCCCGACCAATCAGGCAGGGATGATCTTCTACAATGCATGAATTCTCTGCAGTTCTTCCCGAAATCGAAATGAGTCTCATCTGATTCCCGCGGTTAACCTGCTGGAAGGTTGGTTAACTTCCGATTAACGGGCTAATCGGAAGTTGACCTGCCGCGCACTTTTGGTCTCCCTCCGGTGCCCCCAAGACGACGGGTTCGGAACGGGACTGGTGTTCGCCCGTGAATAATGGTTCAATGCGCGGCGGCGAGAGCGTTCGCGAGCCGGATCGGTCGGTGAATGTAGCTCACCTCTTTAGAGGTGAGGTCCTTCGCTCGCGGCGGGCACAGGCGAAATGCAACAGCCTCGCGTCTAAAGACCCGAGCTACATGATCTGAGCAGCACTACAATCACTGCGTGTCACGCTTACGCCGCATTGAAACTGCCGGCCGGTTCTTCTTCATCACTACGAACCTCAGGAAGGGCGCCGCTCCGCTTGCTCCCGCAGAGCGCGACATTTGCCTCGACGCACTCGCGCGGGCCCGAACCAAGCACCGATTCGCTCTTTTTGCCTACGCGATCATGCCCGATCACGTCCACCTTCTGGTTCAAACGCGCGAAGCCGTTCTGCCCCAACTGATGCGCGACTGGAAGAGCGCCTCGGGTTTCGCGGTTGCCAAAAGGCGGGGGAAGCGAACCGCCATCTGGCAGGCTCGCTATTTCGATTTCATACTTCGTCGGGCCTCGGATTTCGGCCCGAAATTTGACTACATTCACAACAATCCGGTGACAGCAGGACTGGTGAGCAAGCCTGAGGATTGGCCGTGGTCGAGTGCGGCCTTCTACGGCAAGAGAGGTTCCGTGCGCCTTCGACCCGACGTGTTCGAAGTGCCGTCAGATCCAAACGAGCCGCTGTGGCCCGTTCCGTGGAAATAGCCGCAATGTACCGTTTCTCAGACATCCTCAGGTCTAAAGACCTGAGCTACATTGGCGAAGTCCACAGACTTTTCTTCACAATTTCGATTTTCTGGTGTGTTAGCGTACGCTCGGGCGTTCGTGCGCCCGGAAGGGAGCGAATGCGTGAGCGACGTTCTGGTTGATCGAGAGGCGCGGCGTGAATTTGTCCGGAGGCACATCGTTTCCTGCTCCGACGAGAGCTTGCGGATTCCCGTGACCCGAGACGAATTCCTCTGGGGCGAGCCCACCGCAGTCGGCATTTTGAGGGGGCTTGCCGACAAATCTACTCGACAATGCTGCCGAGTAGAAATCGGCGATTCGATCAGAATCGCCGTCCCGAGCGAACATCGTGAGCCGAGGGACCTCTCTTCCAGCCTCACTTCTACTCGACAATGCTGCCGAGTAGAATTCGCTGTAACTCATTCAAAACAAAGACTCGGGGTGCATTCTACTCGACAATTTTTCGGGGGGTGTGCGTTGGCGTTTTCTGCCCTCATTGCGCTCACAGCGGCGGCAGGAGCGCAGGAATTCAATAGCCGAAATATCGCGACTTACACCGCGGAGCAGGCAGCGCAGGGCAAGGCCGTCTATGCGGCAAACTGCGCGAGCTGCCACGGCCAGTCGCTCGGAGGCAGCGAATTCGCGGGCGCGCTGAATGGCCTCACGTTCAGCACTAGTTGGGGAGGCAAATCGGCTGGAGAGCTCTTCATCTACATCAACACGAAAATGCCGCCCGCGAATCCGGGACAACTTGGGCCGGAGGCCACATCACAGATCGAGGCGTATCTCCTGCAGCAGAACGGCATTCAGGCGGGCCGAGCGGAATTGCCAACAGACATGACGGCGCTCGCGTCGATGCAGATTCCGCGTGGCGCGACCGCCCGCTCCGCGCCGATGATGCCCCTCTCGCCGCTCGCGCCGCCGATGACGCCCGTCGTGCTGCCGAATCCCCTCGAAAAAATCACGCCAGTCACAGACGAGTTGCTGCAAAACCCGCCGCCCGGAGAATGGCTGCTCTGGCGGCGCACGTACGACGATCACGGATTCAGCCCGCTCGCGCAGATCAACAAGCGCAACGTCGGCGATCTGCGCGTGAAGTGGGCGTGGTCACTCCCGAACGGAGCGAATGAAGGGACACCGCTGGAGCATGACGGCGTGCTCTTCATCGAGAGCTATGGCGACAAAGTGCAGGCGCTCAACGCCGTGACCGGCGACCTGCTTTGGCAATATTCGCGACAACTGCCCAACGATGCGCGGCCCATGCAAAAACGCAATCTTGCGATCTATCGTGACAAGCTCATCGTTCCTACCTCGGACGATCATCTGGTCGCGCTCGATGTAAAAACCGGCAACGTGATCTGGGATACCGCGCTCGTGGATTATAAAAAAGGCTACCAGGAAACCGGTGGCCCGCTCGTCGCGAAAGGCAAAGTGATCCAAGGCATCGGCGGCCAATCGCCGGGCGGGAATTTCATCGTGGCGCTGGATGTTGAAACCGGCAAAGAGGCGTGGCGCTTTCACACCATCGCGCAGCAGGGCGAGCCGGGCGACAGTTGGAACGGCTTGCCAAATGAGAAGCGCAATGGCGCGTCCGTCTGGACTGCCGGAAGTTTCGATCCGCAACTGGGGCTGGCATATTTCGGCGTCGGGCAGACGTACGACACCGGGCCCGTGCTGCATCGCGTCGAGGGCTTTTCAAACGACGGGCTATACACCGATTCGACGCTCGCGTTCGATCCGGATACAGGCAAGCTCGCGTGGCATTTCCAGCACGTGCACAACGATCAGTGGGATCTCGACTGGGCTTTCGAGCAGCAGTTGATCGATCTGCCGGTGGGCGGCAAGCAGCAAAAGCTCGTCGTGACATCCGGCAAGATGGGGATTTACGAAGGCATGGATGCCGCGACCGGGAAATACATTTTCTCCCATGACCTCGGCATCCAGAATGTGATCGCGTCGATCGATCCGCAGACCGGCGAAAAGACGATCAATCCCGCGGTCGTCGTCGGCGACGGCAAGCCGCACATGATTTGCCCTCATCCGGGTGGTGGACGAAACTGGATCGCCGGTTCCTACGATGCATCGAGGAAAATCGTCTACGTCCCGATGAACGAATCGTGCATGGACTTGATCCCGGCAGCTCCGGGCCAGCGCGGGAATTTGACGTCCGGAGTGAACTGGTTCATCCGGCTGCGACCCGATAGCGACGGCAAGATCGGGCGCGTGGAAGCGTTCAATCTGGAGACCAAAAAAGTCTTATGGATCGATCGTCAGCGCGCACCGCAGACCACATGTCTGCTGGATACGGCGGGCGGAGTCGCGTTCGCAGGCTCGTTCGATCGCAATCTCCAGGCATACGACGACGCTACGGGCGCGACGTTGTGGCAAATGCGGCTGAACGACGTGCCCAATTCCTGCCCGATCACATACACGGTGGACGGCAAACAATACGTCGCGGTCGTTGTCGGCAGCGGCGGGCCGATCACGGGAACGTATCCGGTGCTCGTTCCGGAGATTCAGAATCCGCCCGACCACGGCGCAGCGATCTGGGTCTTCGAGCTGCCCCAGACGAAAATCGCGAAAGGCGGAAGCCGGCGCTGATCTGCGCAACCTGCACAAAAGCTCGATCCAGCGCGCCGGACCGCAACCCGCGAGTTCAGAAATATTCCGTCCGTCCCCTGGCCGTTCGTACAGGTAGCCGCCCTGTACGGACGCTCGGTTACCAGACGCTGCAATCTGGTCTTTCGCCCAGTATTCGCGTCGCGTTCGCTCCCTCAAAATGGAAGCAGCGTTCCCGAGGGTGCGTCCATGGTCCGGTCCCGAGTAGTTGCTTCATGCTTCTTGATGTTCACGGCGTTTCCATCCGCAGGCTCCGCGCAATCAAAGAGCAAGAACTCCTACACAGTGTCGGTGCACGAACTAAGCATTCCCGACGGCGCGCTGGCGGCCTTTAACAAGGGCATCCGTCTGCTCGCCGCGCAAGATCAAGCGCGAAGCATTGGTGAATTTCGGCGCGCGATCAAGAAATTCCCGCGATACTACGAGGCCTACGACAAAATGGGCATCGCGGAGGTGGAACTCAAGCGAGACGACGAGGCGGAGCAGGCGTTTCGCAGAGCGATCGAACTGAGCGGGGGCCGCTACGCGGAACCGCATTTCGCGCTGGGCGTCATCCTCTGCGACGATCACAAGAATTTCGCCGAGGCGGAAACTGTAATTCGGGATGGACTCAATATCGACCCAACCGACGCCGCCGGACACTTCGCGTTGGCGTGGCTGCTCTACACGACGAACCGTCTGCCGGAGGCGGAAGCCAGTGCTCGCGATTCGATCTTCTATGCGCCGAATTCGCCCCTTCCGTACGCTTTACTCGCCGAGATCCATCTGCGAGAGAACAACCGGCCCGCGCTTGTTCAGGATCTGGACACCTATCTGAAGCTCGATCCCAATGGCTCGTTTCGCGCAAAAGCTCTGGCCGCACGAGCCGACGCGGAAAGAGTCCTCGCCCAGCGGACCAGCGCTTCACTTCCCCCGCAGTAGAATCGGCAGCCAAGTGCGGCCGCCGATCTTGCCAATCCGAGAATTGAATTCGCGCGTCGACTACGGAGTGTGATCGTTCGCCGTGAGCAGCGCCTGCATCAGCGGCGTGTTGAGCAGCCGCGAATCTTTGAAGCTTGATCTGCGATGGCCAAAGTGCGGGTATTCGACGAAGCGGTGAGCGCTTCAGTCTTTTACGAGGAGAACGTTGACGGCCTTGACGATCACCTCGACTTTGTCGCCTTTGCGAACGCCGAGTTCCTTGAGCGATTCGAGCGTCATCACCGAAGCCATTCGCGACGAAGCCGGAATCGTGACTTTCACCAGGCACATGACGCTGCCCTTCTTGATGTCGGTTACCTTGCCGATGATGCGGTTGCGCGCGCCAACTTTCATGTGTTTGCTCCCGTCAAAGTTTTCTCGGCTCACAAGGCTGCCGCAGGCAGAGTACTACGAGGGCGCGAAAAAGTCGCGGTGGCAGTCTGCTGCCGGGCGAGTTCAGGGCGCAGATGAGATTTTGCCAGTGGCGTGGACCTCGACGTTGACGGTGTCGCTGACGCGAAGGATGAACGTGCTCGGATTCTTCAGGCCCCAGTTGACGTAGGGGACGGGAAAACTGCTGGAGGCATCGACGCGGCCCGCAGCGCCCGGCTGCACGGATAGGGTCAGCGTCGCGTCGTGATCCTGCCCGTGCATGTGGAAGACTCCCGCGACCTGGACCTGAGCGGCGTGATGCTGACTGAAGATTTCGGTCAGCGGTCCCTTCACGGAATTGGGCGTGAAGACGATTTCAGAGAATTTCGCACTTTCGAGAATTTCGCCATGCATCTTCTTATCGCGCGAATCGTTTTGCGTGTTCGCGCTCGTCGCATCGACCACGATCGCTCCGCTGGCCTGGCCGGTTGAAGGATTGAGCTGAATGCGGCCGGTCTTGAGCTTCATGGTGCCATGAACTGTGTGCATGGTCGCGGCAAGGGTGAACTCGATCTTTGTGGCCGCGGGATCGAGATCGACCGCGATGGTCTGCGCGCCAAGCACCGGGCCAAAAGCGGCGATGCACAGCACGCCAGCTAACGCAGCGCGGAGGATGCTATGTCGAAGAAAGTGCTGCAGTCGGCGCATCGATCAAGCGCGGATGACGCGCCAACCCAGATTCACGAAATCGGCAGCTCGGAGCGCGTCAGTTCCGGATTCGGACGCATGGACGGCGATCAACGTGGACAGTAGCGCGGGCTTCGCCGCGAACAGGCGCAGCACTTTGCGGCGAAGCGAGGAACTTGCGCTCATGGCGAGCAGCAGGCGCGTCATGCGCACGGGCGTGCGAACAATACGGCGATGTGCGGCCCTATAGCGCGCGAGACCGCCGCATGCCATCGCATCGGCAAGATGGAGAGCCTGCTGAAAAGCAAGGCTCAGGCCCTGACCGGTGATGCCGTCGACTGTGCAGGACGCGTCACCAACCAGCGCGACGTTGCCACGCGCAGCGGCCCTCGCCCGGCTCAGAAGCGTGACCGAACCCGCGTGCGAGGACAAAGATTGCGCCCCGGAGATCCGCTGCGCCACATCGGGAAACTTCTCAAGCGCGCGATTCAATCGAATCCGCGGATCGCCGGTGAAAAAGGAGATGCAGACCTCCCCAGCCCCGGTCGGGGTCACAATCATCTGGCATTTCTCGCCCCAGTGAACTTCGACGCGATCGCTCCAAGGCGCGATTTCGTAGTGCCGCCGAAAGCCGAAGCGGAAACGGCGAGCGCTGCCGTGCAAACCGGCAAAGGCCGCTACGTTGGAAGGATACCCGTCCGCTCCAACAAGCCACCGGTACGGAATGAAACCGGCGCTCGTGTCTACACCGCTCGAGCTGAAACGCAGAGCCCGAGTGTTCCACAGGAACGAGACCCCGAGGTCGAGCGCGCGCCCAACGAGAAGACAATGCAAGACCGTGCGCCGAATACCGAAAGCACTGGTCCCCGGGAGCGGCGCCGTGACAGAGGAATTTTCGTCGCAAAAACGAAAACCGGAGAAAGGGAATATGAGGCTGGAATCCAGTGGGATGCCGAGGCGCCGCAAAGCCGCAGCGCCCAGGGGGAGAAGGCCTTCACCACATGGCTTGTCGATCGGCGGCCTTCGCGCGTCCAGGACCGTAACGGAAAGCCCATTCATTCTGGCCGCAATCGCCGTCGCAATGCCGGCGGGACCTCCGCCGACGATGAGAACGTCGGTCTGCACAGCCAACTCCTCCCATAGCCGCTACCATCGCAGGAGCACCAGCTCCGCGCAGAAACCCGGCCCCATCGCCGCGAGAATACTCAAGCTGCCCGGCGACGGCCTACGGTGCTGATAAACGTCCTCCAAGACGAGAAGAACGGACGTCGAGGAAAGATTTCCGACTCTGCGAAGACATTCCCACGACGCTTCAAGATCTTTGCTGGTGATGCCGAGGGCTGCGGCGGTGGCTTCGAGGACTTTCGGGCCACCCGTGTGCATCACCCAGCTTTTTACGTCGCTGCGGCAAAAACCTTGCTCTACCAGGAAGGTATCGACGTCTTCGCCCAGATGCCGCAGAACGGTATCGGGAACTTCCGGCGACAATACGATGCGAAAGCCTCTTTCGGAGATGTCCCAACCCATCACTCTTTCGGTGTTGGGATAGAGAATCGATTTCGTAGCCAGGATTTCCGGGCCGCTGGATTTTCGCTCCGAACCGAAAACTACCGTAGCAGCCGAGCCGTCGCCGAAAAGCAACGCGGAAATCAAATGGGCCATCGAAAGATCGTCGCGCTGCAGCGTGAGCGAGCACAATTCGATCGAAAGCAGCGCGGCGGCCTGGTCCGGGTATGCGCGAACATAGTCGGCCGCGCGCGAAATTCCGGCAGCGCCGGCGACACAACCCAAACCGAAAATCGGGATGCGTTTGATATTGGGCGAAAGACCCATGCGATTGACAAGGCGCGCATCGAGCGAGGGCGCAGCGATTCCCGTGACGGAAGTCACGAAAATCGCGCTCAAATCTTCCGGTTCGATGCCTGCGCGAGCCAACGCACGGCAAAGAGCCTCCTGGCCGATCTCGAGGCCAACCTCGATCCACGCGTCATTTGCCTGGCCCCATGTGTACATATTTTCGTAGAAGGAGATTGGGCGAGCCGTGAAGCGGCCGTCCACCTTCATGCTGTCATCGAGCCGGTCGAGGATGTCGGGGTTCGGCAAGCGATGACGCCAATCGTTTTTGAGAGCCTCAACCAAAAGTTCCTGCTTGTAATAGTGTTTCGGAAATGCACTTCCGACACCAGCGATCCTCATGAACGGCGCTCCTGGTGCAGCTAGATTTTAAGTGTGACGCCCCACAGCATTCGTCCCAATGTTGTCATATTTTTGTCAACAATGGCGGGTATTCGACATTGCCACATGGCCGTGTGACGTAGCGGACTTCCACGGCGGGGCCGTGGAACAACGGGCGCTCCATCGCACTGCCAGCTTCCCGCCTTTCGCACGCACCCGCCCATTTCAAAAGGTCTGCAAGGTTGAAAGGTCTGACGCTTGCGTGTGACCGCGGGTTGTGCACTCGGCTATGAGGCTCACGACGGGCTCGAAAAACGACCTGGCGCGCACCACCAAAGCCGCGAGGAGTAGAACTCCGTATTGGCAAGAATGCAAGCACATCTTTACGCCACCGATGCCGGGAATGCACGCAGCGCCGTTAGAAGCGGATTGCCCAGTGAAGAACGGCTACCGGCCCCTAGGCAACTGGAACATCGCTAGCGTGGGTTGAATAACGGAGTTGGATCAGGGGAGGAGACCCCCGGGCCTGAGGGGAGGCAGACCCGGGGTTGGGGTTAGAGGGACTGCTGGGCCGAAAACTCGTTTTGGCTGACCCGCCGCGCCCCGCCGTTGCAAGCCAGGCGCGGTGGCGAGAGCTAGTAATTCAGATGGCGCAAGATCATCGTCGCCCGGAAGACGACCTGCAGGCCGAGGACGATGAGCGTGTCGCGAATGGCGAGCATTCTTTCCCGCATGGAAAAATCTCCAAAACCAGCCGGATACGGAATCGCGATCGCCACTGCTTGGGTTGGTCTCAAATTCCTGCTGGCCAGCGCATTCATAAGGCCTCTTATCAGTTCAGAACGTGGACAGGCACGTCATGTTCGACAGCGACAACCATGGACTTGAAGATGTCGACATCCCAGCTGTCAGCGATGCGCAGCCGCACGACATCCTCGGTTTCGGACAGTAGCCGCCCGCGCAAAGGCACGCGGAGGTTGCCCGTCGCCACTCTCAGAATTACCGGCTGCCCCACCCAAACTGCGTAGCCACCTTCCATCGTGTCGTCTCCGGGGATTCCACTCCTCGAACACCTGAATTTTCGGGCAGGGGTTGGGACTGCCCAATGGTACAGGGGGCTAAATGCGGTGGGAGGCAGGTACTAGAACTAACGTTTAACGATGGGCGCGAGCGGAAGCGGTTTTCTGATATTGTAAATACTGGAGTTAGAACACAGTGCCATCTACTGAGTGACCGCCCATCTAGAAATCCTTATGGATGCCCTAAAACATCTGTTGGCGCAAGTTTACGACGTGCGCGGTCTGATCGAGTGGGGCGGAACCGTGCTGGTGTGCGCGATCGTGTTTGTCGAGACAGGGATGTTTGTGGGCTTCTTCTTGCCTGGCGATTCCTTGCTTGTGACAGCGGGCGTTCTTGCGGCCGCCGGGCACCTGAAGCTTGCGTCATTACTATCCCTCGTGACGGTCTGCGCGATCGCGGGCGACCAGCTCGGCTATGCGATCGGCCGACGGGCGGGCAACAGCCTGTACGGGCGAAAGGACTCCCGCTTTTTCAAGCACGAACACTTGCAGCACGCGCACGATTTCTATGAGAGGTACGGCGGAAAGACGGTAATCCTGGCGCGGTTCATTCCGATCATTCGCACATTTTGCCCGCCCGTAGCAGGCGCCGCAAAAATGAACTATGCCCGTTATCTGACCTACGACATCTTCGGCGGCTTCCTCTGGGTGTGGAGCATGGTGCTCGCCGGATACACGCTGGGGCGCTCGGTGCCCAACGTCGAGAAGCGAATCCATTACGTCATCGCGGGTGTGATCGTGATCTCGCTCATGCCAGCGGTATATCATGCCTGGAAAGTGCGCGCGAACAAGCTCTCCTGAAATCGATTCCGCAAGACCTTCGTCGCGAATCGCCGTTGACGGCGGGCCATTCGAGAGCCCGCGCGTCTTCCGCAGGGGCCCCAAAAATGCAAAACGGGGAGCCTCGCAGCTCCCCGTTTTGTTCACTCGTATACCGCGGCAGCGTCGAAGGCGTTGCCGGCGGCTCGCACCGCAAGAGCGGTGTGCGAAACGGTGTTAAGAATCTATGCCCGGTGGAGTCATTCTCTCTCCCGTGCAATAGCTCCTACAAGGGCACTCATACGCTCGTGCGACGAACGACGCAAGAGAAAAATGCGGAGATCACGAATGCGTGCGGGCCAGCCTCCAGCAGTCACAGGCGATGGCCCAATCCTCATTGGCGCGAACCATAAGGACGCGTACGCGCGAATCGACCGTGGAGATATCAACGTCGCATGCTGGTTGAGAGTTTTTCGACGGATCGAGCGAGATGCCAAGGAATTCCAGATTGGCGCAGGTTGCGGCGCGAACTTCGGCGGAATTCTCTCCAATTCCGGCGGTGAAGACCAGCGCATCGACGCCGCCGAGCACGGCGACCATCGATCCGATGAGCGAAGTCAGTCGATGAATGAAGATATCGAATGCGAGCTTCGCGCGCGGATTGCCAGCGTTCGTGGCCGAAACGATCTGGCGCATGTCATTCGAAATGCCGGAAATTCCCGCGAGGCCAGACTTCTTGTTGAGCAAGTCATCGAGCTGCCCGGCAGTGAGATTGTCCCGCCGCAGAAGATACGTGAGAATGCCGGGATCGATCGAGCCGGAGCGCGTGCCCATCATCAAACCTTCGAGCGGCGTGAACCCCATGGTCGTATCGACGCTGCGGCCGTCGCGCACGGCAGCGAGCGAACAGCCGTTGCCGAGATGGCAGGTGACGAGTTTGAGCGATCGCAAATCTCTTCCGAGTAAACGCGCGGCGCGCTGAGCGACGTATTGATGATTGATGCCGTGAAAGCCGTAGCGGCGAATGCCGCGCGCGATCCACTCGTATGGTCCCGGATAGACGGCGGCCGCTTCAGGAAGGCGGCGATGAAATGCCGTATCGAAGACGGCGACTTGAGGAACGCTGCCCAAAATCTGCTCGATGATTTCGATTCCTTCGAGGCCTGCAGGATTGTGCAGCGGGGCAAACTCAATCATGCGGCGGACCACGTCCTTCAGAGCCGAGGTGACGAACGCGGGCTCGCTGTACTCCTCGCCGCCGTGGACGATGCGATGGCCGACGATTTCGATCTCGGCTGGACCTGTCAGCAAGCGAGCCGCGCCCGTCCACAGATCGCTGAGTAGTTGCTCGGTGACCTTCCTGCGCGAAACGATCGGCACTCGATTCTGCAGGCGCACGCCTGCCGGGCCGGTGGTGCGAATGGCAGCATCCGTTGCGTCCCATTCGATAAGGCCCTCCCAAAGAGGCGCCGGAGGATCGGCAGGAGGTTCGGCGATGATTTCGTACAGGCTGGTCTTCTGCGTGGCGGAGCCGGAATTGAGGACCAGAATCTTCATGAATCAGTACGGCCACTTCCAGTCGCGAATCTCGGGAAGATCGTCGCCGTGCTCGCGAATGTATTGCTTGTGTTCGACGAGCCTGTTCCTGACCCACTGCATGAAGTGGGCGCCAACGCGGCGCAATCGCGGCACGCGATCGACAACATCGCCGGCAAGGTGGAAGCGGTCCATGTCGTTCAACACAGTCATATCAAACGGAGTTGTCGTGGTGCCCTCTTCCTTGTAGCCGCGGACGTGGATGTTGTCGTGGTTGGTGCGGCGATAGGTGAGGCGGTGAATGAGCCACGGATAGCCGTGGTAGGCGAAGATCACGGGCTTGTCGGAGGTGAACAAGGAATCGAAGGCACTGTCCGTAATGCCATGCGGATGCTCGGTGGAAGGCTGGAGCGTCATCAAGTCGACGACGTTTACGACGCGAATCTTGATGTCCGGAAAATGCTGCCGGAGCAGATCGACGGCGGCGAGAGTCTCGAGCGTGGGCACATCTCCTGCGCACGCCATCACGACGTCCGGCTCGCTCCCCTGATCGTTTGAAGCCCAATCCCAGATGCCAATGCCGGTGGTGCAATGTTCGATGGCCGATTCCATGTCGAGCCATTGCAAGGCGGGCTGCTTGCCTGCAACGATGACGTTGACGTAGTGGCGGCTGCGGAGGCAGTGGTCGGCGACCGAGAGCAGCGTGTTGGCGTCGGGCGGCAGATAGACGCGCACGATATCCGCCTTCTTGTTGACGACGTGATCGATGAAGCCGGGATCCTGGTGCGTGAATCCGTTGTGGTCCTGGCGCCAGACGTGCGACGTAAGCAGATAGTTGAGCGATGCGATGGGGCGGCGCCATGGGATATCGAGCGTCACTTTGAGCCACTTGGCGTGCTGATTGAACATCGAGTCCACAATGTGAATAAAAGCCTCATAGCACGAGAAGAACCCGTGGCGACCCGTCAGCAAATAGCCTTCGAGCCAACCCTGGCACATGTGCTCGCTGAGAACTTCCATCACCCTGCCCTGCGGAGAGAGGTGTTCGTCCGTCGGAAGAATCGGCTCCATGAAGGCTTTGTCTGTGGCTTGATAGAGCGCGTCGAGGCGGTTGGAGGCGGTTTCGTCCGGACCGAAGACGCGGAAATTCTTTGCATCGGCATTGAGCTTCATGATGTCGCGCAGAAGAACGCCGAGAATGCGAGTGGCTTCGGCGATGGTATTGCCGGGTTTCGGAACAGGCACCGCATAGTTCCGGAAATCGGGCATCACGAGATCTTTCAGTAAGAGACCGCCGTTGGCGTGTGGATTCGCACCCATCCTGCGGTCGCCCTTGGGCGCAAGATCGGCGAGTTCCGCGATGAGCCTTCCATTTGCGTCGAAGAGTTCTTCGGGCCGATAGCTTTTCAACCAATCTTCGAGAATCTTCAGGTGCTCCGGATGGGAGGCGAAGTCGGTCACCGGAACCTGATGGGCCCGCCAAGTGTCCTCGACCGGCTTGCCATCAACAACCTTCGGTCCAGTCCAGCCCTTGGGCGTGCGCAGCACGATCATGGGCCACACGGGGAGGCTCACAGTTCTCGCACTGCGGGCTTCGCTTTGGATCGCGCGAATCTCAGCGATGGCGGTCTCGAGGACATGCGCGATGCGCTGGTGCATTTTTTCGGGCTCACGACCTTCGACGAAATACGGGCGGTAGCCGTAGCCGCTGAAGAGCTGAGTCAGCTCCGCATCGGTCATACGCGCGAGCACGGTGGGATTGGCGATCTTGTAGCCGTTCAAGTGCAAAATCGGAAGCACAGCGCCATCGCGCGCGGGATTCAAAAACTTGTTCGAGTGCCAGCTCGTGGCGAGCGGGCCCGTTTCCGCTTCCCCGTCTCCCACCACGCAGCAGACGAGCAAATCCGGATTATCGAACGCGGCACCGAATGCATGGACGATCGAGTAGCCGAGTTCCCCACCCTCGTGGATCGAGCCGGGAGTCTCAGGAGCGGCGTGACTCGGAACACCTCCGGGAAAAGAGAATTGCTTGAAGAGCTTTTGCAGGCCCTCTTCGGTCTGCGGGATGTTCGGGTAGAGCTCGCTGTAGGTGCCTTCGAGATAGGTATTAGCGACCATTCCCGGCCCCCCATGGCCGGGGCCTGCGATATAGATCGCGTTGAGATCGAGCTTCTTGATGAGGCGGTTCATGTGGGCGTAGATGAAGTTCAGGCCGGGCGTCGTGCCCCAGTGGCCGAGCAAGCGGGGCTTGATGTGCTCGAGCTTGAGAGGCTCGCGCAGCAGCGGATTCGCGTAGAGATAAATCTGACCGACGGAAAGATAGTTGGCCGCGCGCCAGTAGGCATGAATCTGACGCAATTCTTCGGACGACAACGGCTGATTCGATTCCAAGGGGCTGAAAGGACTCGGAGAGGTGGCAGAAACCATGGCGGCCTCACTCGGCAGGGCCGGGCACGCAGGGGTACGGCCAGCCCGCACACGATAGTAACGCAGTTGCCAGTCTAACTGGCTCTCATAAACGTATCGTGAACGGGCCGAGCGGTCTCATCGAGATTGTCGATGGAAGGAATCGGCCCGGGAGCTGGCATGGTCCTCGCCGGAACTCGCTGGGTGTCAGTACTGGCGGGCGAGTTGGCCGATGGCGACCGGACTCTGACTCGAGCTCAAGAGCAACGCATCGTGATCATCAATGAGGTAAAAGACGAGATTGTAGGTGGCCGAGGGATTCGTCGGCGCGAGGGTGGCTGTGCCGCGGCCGTTGCTCGCCGTGCCAATCGACGTACCTGTGGCACCGATGGGATCGGACTGGAAGACCGCGTTGAAATTATTGATGTCCAGATTGCCTGTGCTGGCCGCCGTGCCAGTCAACTCGATTTGACCGTCCAAATCGGCCTGGAAAGAGGCGGCCGTAGCCGGCGGACTATGGAAGAGACCTTGTCCAACCAGGCCAAGCGACACGGCGACGGCGGACAGAGCCGGGCTGGCAGCCGCGCAACCAGCAGATTGCGGGCCGCACTGCTGATACGCGAGACCCGTGGCGACCGCAGACGAATCGAGCTCGAGCAGTACGACATTCCCGAGAGCCGTCGGATACGCGGCGAACTCGGAGGCACTAGATCCCGACGGACACAACTGGAGATCGATCCGGCCCGTCGCAGGATTCGATGTGAATGCGCAGGAACCGAGCGAAACGCCCTTGTTGTAGGTACCGGCGTTGTTGATATCGAGCGTGCCGTTCGAGGTTGTGCCAACGCCGTCGGATGCGAATACAGCGCCAGTGGCATAGGCACCCGCGCTCGAATTGCCTCCCGCGGTGAAGACGTAGTCAGCGTCCGCGAGAGCTGAAACTGGCGAGGTGCCAACGAAGAACATGTCGCCAGCGACCGAGGCGACAGCGCTGTCGTCAATCTCTACCAGATGCAATTGAGAAACGACTGTGGCGTTAGCGGAATTTGTGGTCGTGCCCACGGTGTAAAAAGCGTACTGGCGAGCGGTCCCACCTGTAGTTGCGCTTTGCAGCCTAATCGTGCCGCGCCCGGTGCCGGCGTTTATGGAATCGAAACTATACGAGCCGTTGAGTGTTGTGTCGCCCTTCGTAACCGTACCGCCCGATATTCCATTGTCGTTGACATCCAGGATTGCATTTGTATTCGAGACACCGCCGTTGCCGTCCGCAGAGAACTCTCCGGCCATACCGAGCGGATTAAAGCCGGCGTCGAGACCCAGCACGGAAAATGCGTACCTGCCGGAAATCACTGATGGCGACGTGGTGAGCCCGTTCAGACTCTGTTGATCGATCGTTCCGCCGCCTGCTTCGCTCGCGTCGAAGCGCGTCAGTTGCGCGTGCTGGTTGCTTGTCAACGCAAAATCCCAAGTATTGGTCCCGCGGCCTGTGGTTAGTGACACCGTTCCGCGGCCGTCGGAGCCGACTGAATAGGTTCCCCTGATCTGCACCTGAGTGGAAACACCATTGAGAAAGCTTTCGATGTCCTCAATGCCACTCACGATGTGGCCGCTGCCATCGGCTACAAAACTGCCTGCGACAGCGAGATAGCCCGATGCGTCGTTCCCTGTGTAAGAGAAGGCGTAAGGGCCGCTCAGCGAATGGTCGGAATAGAAAACGGACAGGGTCGAAGTCGCCGTGACCACGGCGCCGTTGGAGCCTGTCACCGAGGCTGTAACCGTGATGGAATTGCCCGGAGGCGGGAAGGCCGGGGCGGTGTATAGACCCGTGGCGTCGATCGTTCCCAGATTGCCTCCGTTTCCTGAAGTTGAACTGAGCGCCCAAGAGGCTGCCGTTTGCACGCCGTTCAGAATCGCAGTGAATTGGCTCGTTCCGCCCGCCGGAACAATCGCGGAGGTCGGGCTAACCGAAAGCCCCAAGCCGACGCTCACCGTAACAATCGCCGTGTTGGAAGTCACCGTTCCGGTCGAGGACGTTGACGAACTCGTGCCCTGCGTTGCGACGGCGGTGATGTTGACCTGGCCGACCTGTTCGCCGCTGCCACTGGATGTCGTAGGCACCGCCGCGGGAGCCGTATAGATACCCACCAACTCGTCGGTGGTAGACGGCACGATCGTGCCAACCGTGGAATTGCCGCCAGACACGCCGTTCACTTCCCAGGTGACGGTAGTCGTCGATGAGGTCGTCGAATCCGTCAGGGTCACGGTGGCCGTGAAATCCGCCTGGGTGTTGATCGGAACCGTGGCGGACGTAGGGGTAATTGCGACGGACTTAATCGTGGTTGACGCTGAGCCGCCGCCACAACCCACTGAACTCAAGGAGCCCGCCATAGCGATCAACGCAAGGCCAAGCAGCCGCGGCGAATTCCGCCCAAGCCGTCTTGTGGCAATTACGCCGAAGTGGTGTGAAGCCAGGACTCTCTTCCCGATCAAAATCATCGCCGCCTCAAACTTCCGATATGCTGTCGCACTCCCGCACCCAGACTCTGGACAGCGATTCACTTAATTCCAGATGGCACTGAAAAGGTTCCACAATATCTCGCGGGCAAGAGCTGCGGAACTCCCCTAATCCGGCGGTAACCCGGCCACCGAAAATGACGCTCAAGATAATAAGGAATCTCTGGCCGGTATAGCAAGTTCCAGTGCATGCCCCAGACCACCCGAATTCAGGTTAAGTGATGTAGCGTAAACGGATTTGGTTGTCAGACCCTTGAGGGCCTTCGCACACGGGAAGGTCAGCTACTTGATGAAGAGGGCTTCGCGAACCTGATCTCGCCCGACGAAGGTCTTTGAAGAGCGAAACTGTTCGAAGAGGTCGAGGATCTCACGGTTCTGAAACACGCGGGCGTGGACCGCGATGGTCGGCGACGAAACGAGCTCGATCGTTTGGGAGTCCACAATGCGGTAACGGTGGAATCGTTCGGCTGGACGGCTATGGAACAGGGCGAGGACGGCTCCTCCGGGATGAACGAGGTGGGACAAGCGTTCGACGACGCGCGGGACGGCTTCCGGATCGAAATAATCGAAGAGGTCCCAGGCCAAGACGCCGTGAAAGCTTTGTTCGGGATAGCCGAGGGCGTTTTCGAGGAATTTGTCCGCCAGCGCCGAAGGAGAGAGTTTTCCCATATCGTCGCCAACAGCCGCCGTTCGCAGCCTCTCCTCTTCCGTCGTCAGGAAGTGCTTCCAGGCGCGCAACACATCCTCGGACGAGAGGCGATAACCTTTGTCCACAAAGAAGCTGACGGTGGATTGCCACACCGGACCGAGATCAAGGACACGGCCGCGCGGGATGTCTCCAATCAACCACAGGAATTCTTTCAGTCCATTTGAAACGCGATGATTGGGAGCCGGCGCAGGAGACGGAGCGGGGCCGGGCTTAGCAGGCGCGGGGCCAGCGGCTGTCGCGGCGCCCAAACGTGGTTTCGCCGTCCAATTCATCTACGTCCTATTCGCTCCTTATGCCCGTGCCCACGGGACTCAAATCGTCGGCTTCGCGGTTCGTCTCAGTGGCCGGAGGCGCAACCAAAGGAGCTGGGCGAACAGTTTCGACTTTCCCCTGCAGTCGCGCGCCATCTTCGATTCCGATCCGCGGGCTGACGATGCTGCCAACGACGCGGCTCGATGCGCCGAGGCGGGCGCTTTCGCCGGCCTTGAGGTTTCCCTGCACTGACCCGTCGATGACGATGTCACGGGCCTCAATTTCGGCGCGGACGCGGCCGTTCGGACCGACCGTCACGCGAGCATTCGCCAGCCGGATTTTCCCCTGTACGTCCCCATCGATGTAGAGATCCGCGCTCCCGGAAAGCTCGCCTTGGATCTTCAGGCCGGAGCCGATCTTCGAGATGTTTGAAGAGGCAGGCGCCGCGGCTGGCTGAACAGCCGTCTCGGAAGGGGACGATCTCGCTTGAAGCTGCGTCTGGGAGGCCGCAATCTTGGAAGCTTCCTCATGCCTCGTCGCACTCGGAACGGCTGCGGTGGAAGGCTGCGAAGAGGGATTGACCTCGGTCGGTTTACGCCACATGAAAACCTCCTGCGAACACGGGTGGACGCGGAGCTGGGAGACACGCATCCTACACGGTGAGCGAAATATAGTACAGGGCTAAATGAGTGTAAACGGGCCGATTGGTGCGTGTGTCTTAAAGCGACAATGGGCCAATAGCAAGAGGAGAAAGGCTGGATTGGGAGATTTGCACGCTCCGGTGCCGCATTTCCCACATCGAGACGACCATGCCGACGCACTCGTGCATAAAGATCTTGAGACCGTCGCGGGTGCGCCACCATTCGCGCGGATCGTAATCAGAATCCGGAGCCGCCACAACGCGCAGAATCGTACCAGACGGAAACTCGCGCTCCGCGAGGTAACGAGAGCGGCGCGTATGGTAATTCGAGGTAACGAGGAGAATTCGCTTCCACCCCCGCGAGGAGATGAGCTGGCCGAGCGCGGCGGCTTCGTCCTTGGTGTTCTCGGCGCGGTGCGCGAAGCGAACGACCGCCGCCGGCGGGACGCCCCGATTCTCTAGATCGTGCTCTTCCAACTCGGCAATGCTCGCGTAGGGTCGCAGATACCTCCCGCTCGCGACCACGTGAGGCGCCCAACCCTCCCGGTACAGCTGAGCGGCGCGCGCAGCGCGGTCGGCGCTGTAGTTGTCGTCGCCGAGCATCACGATGGCGTCAGCGGGCCCTGGGGATTCGTCCACGATCCAAAAGGCGCCGGCCAGCCGCAGCAGCGGATAGCGGACCAGGTACAGGCCAAAAAACAAAAACAGAAAGCAGAGCAGCAGCACGAGGCGAAAGAAGATTCCCCCGCCCTCCGGATTTCGCAGCGAACGCACTATCGCCGGATGGGACTTCATCGGGCAGGATCCAGATTCCGCAGTTGTTCCGCGGCTTCCTCCGGTAACGTGCCGTTGAAATAGACTTCCTTGAGGCTGTAGGACTTGCTCCGAGTCTCAATGATGGGAAGGATTTCGACGTGCCAGTGATAATCGCCTGAGATCGTCGCCCAGTAGTCGCTCAGTTCGCCTTTCGTTTGGAGCGTGCTCGGCGCAGTGTGCAGCACCATGTGATAGCTCGTCGAAATTTGCAGCAAGCGGCGAAGTGTGCGGCCAAGGAGGGTAGCCAGATTGCGACGACTGGCTCCGGACGGAACCGCCTCGAACTGATGGTTATGCGTGCGGGGCATTAGCCAGGTTTCGAAGGGCACGCGCGAGGCGTACGGGCATACGGCGAAGTAGTCTCCGACGCTGTCCACAATGCGTTTCTGCTGGCGGATTTCCTGCCGCAGGATGTCGCAAAAGACGCAGCGCTCGCGGTCGCGATACCACTCGCGCGCGGCGCGCAGCTCGTAGAGGATTCGGCGGGGCACAAAGGTCGTCGCCATCAACTGCGAGTGTGCGTGCGGCCACTCTTCACCGGCCTGGCGTCCCTCGTTCTTGAACGCGGTGACGAATTTGAAGCGGGCGTCACGCTTGAGGTCGGTGATCCGCAGGGCATAGGCCTCGAGCACACGCTCGATCTCTTCGTCGGAAAGGCGCGCCAGCACCCGGGAATGGGCCGGCGTCTCGACGACGATCTCGTGTGCGCCGACGGCCGCCATGCGATCGAAGATTCCGTCCGCCGTGCGCGCAGGGTCTCCTTCAATGCGGTAGAGAGGGCGGAAGTGAGGATAGACGCAGACCTGCGGCTCGCCCTGCGCCGGCAACTGGAGGAGGATCTGCTGCTGCGAGCGGTTTCCCGGACAAAGCGGACAAGGACCGGCCCGCTCTATTTCGCGCTCCGGATGTCCGATGACGACCCAACTGCGAGTGATAGGGTCCTTGCGAAGTTCCATCGAGTGCCTATGTAAAACGCCCGACCTGATCTTATACCGAAGCGACGCGGGAGGACAAAACAAGTACAGCGTCTCTTCCCTTGACGGGCGTGATTACGCGGATTGCGCACGAAATCGGAAAAGAAGTCGTTTACACTGCGAGCCGTGAGCAGAACAAACGGGGCGAGCATCCGCAAGATGACCGTCCTGCCGATGATCGCAGCTACGTACTTCATGGTCGCCGGGGGCCCGTACGGCCTCGAAGACATCGTGCAGAAGACCGGCTACCGCGCGACGCTGCTGATTCTACTGATTACGCCCATGTTGTGGAGCCTGCCGACGGCGATGATGGTCAGCGAGCTCGCCACGGCGATTCCCGAAGAGGGTGGGTTCTACATCTGGGTGCGGCGGGGCATGGGCCGGTTCATGGGTTACCAGGAAACCTGGCTGACGCTGGCGGGCAGCGTCTTCGAGATGGCGCTGTACCCAAACCTGTTCGTCGATTATCTGGGGCGATTTGCGCCGTCTCTGGTCGCCGGGCATCGCGGGCTCGCAATCGGATTCGGGATGATTGCTCTCTGCACGATCTGGAATATCGCGGGCGTGCGGGCGATGGGCGAAGGATCGATGGCGCTGAATGCCGCGTTGCTCATACCATTCGCGGCGCTGGTCGTCATCGCGTTGTTCCGCGGACACGCCGGCTCCGTGGACGCGGTTCCGTTGCATCATGCAGACTTGCTCGGCGGAGTCTTGATCGCCATGTGGAACTACATGGGCTGGGACAACCTGTCGACAATCGCAGGAGAGGTGGAATCACCACAGACGACCTACTCGCGAGCGATGTTCGGAGCGGTCGCCTTGGTTGTCGGCAGCTATCTGCTGCCCGTGGCGGCAGTGGCGCGAACGGGAATTGACCCGAATGCGTGGACCGAGGGCGGCTGGGTAGACGTGGGACGAATCGTCGGCGGCGAAGCCCTGGCTGTCGCGATTGCCGTCGCGGGAGTGCTCGGCGCTGTGGGATCGTTTGGGGCGCTGATGATGTCGTTCACCCGCCTCCCCGGCGTGATGGCCGAAGACGGGTATCTACCGAAGATCTTTACGCGGACGAGCCGGCGGACAGGCGTTCCGTGGGTTGCGATCCTCGTTTGCGCGGTGTTTTGGGCGGCGTGCTATCCGCTGGGCTTCGAGCGAAGCTTGATCCTTGACGTGCTGCTGACAGGGTTGAGCATCCTGCTCGAATTCTGGGCGCTCGTTGCCCTGCGTGTCCGCGAGCCGAATCTGACAAGGCCTTACCGCGTGCCGGGCGGAACAATCGGAACGCTGCTCATCGGGCTGCCTCCCCTCGGCTTGATCATCGCGGCGTTGGTACGCAATGGCAGCGAAATCGTAGGCAAAACGAACGAGCTGGCAATCGGCATCGGCGTGGTCGCGGCAGGCGCTCTCCTGTATTTTCTCAGCAATCTGCTCAACAAACGGCGGATCCCTGGCTAAGGCTGCTCCTCACGCGCATATCCTCCATTCGCCGGGACGAACTTCGGCGAAGAAATGCCGGAGCGAAGATTGCCGATGCGACCGTGCTAATCTGGCCAGAAATGATAGAGACTAATAACTCGGATCTGGAGTTCATGCGCGTTGCGCTCGAAGAGGCGCGAGCCACTGCCGAACGAGGCGAGGTGCCGGTGGGCGCCGTGGTTGTGGTCAACGACCACATCGTTGCGCGAAGCGGTAACCGCACCATCCTGGACTGCGATCCGACCGCGCATGCCGAGATCATTGCGCTGCGCGAGGCAGCGAAAGCGATTGGGAATTACCGTCTGCTGGGCGCGACGCTTTACGTAACGATCGAACCCTGCGCAATGTGCGCGGGCGCAATGATTCAGGCGCGAATCGACCGCTTGGTATACGGCGCAGATGACCCAAAAGGGGGCGCGGTGCGGTCGTGCTTTTCAATCTTCGATAGTCCGCACGTCAATCATCGCGTGGCAGCCACTGGCGGAGTGCTCGCGGACAAGGCAGCTGCACAGCTGAAGAATTTCTTCGCTGTCAGGCGCTAGGCGGTGCACTCAGCATCAAACGCGCCGAATGGAGGATATGGCAGAGAGGATGCGAGCGCTCGCCGAGCGGAGCATCCAAGGTCCGCAATCTGCCAGAGCGTCCCCGGCCGTGGAGCCCAACCGGGCGCGGATTCCCAGAATATCCATTAAGTCCCTCTACAAATGTAGGCAAACACCCAGGGACCGATTCATGCTTTGGATGGCGTCTCCCGAAGGTGGCTTCTCTCCTACGGGGATCACACCGCTTTGTGATGATCGTCACCGCTTGATCTGGTGGCAACCCGTAGCTTACTGACGTTGCGAGAACCGAGGCGCAGATGCATACAGTAACTACTGTGCGCGGGGGGTCTGGATTCCGGCTACCAGCCCCCAATATGGCCCTGCAGCCTTGCGAGCTCCCTGCGCTCAATCCCGGTCCCGACGATGTTGTGGTTCAGGTTGCAGGCTGCGGCGTTTGCCACACGGATGTCGGGTTCGCCTACGATGGTGTTCCTACGCGTCATGCCCTGCCCCTTGTCCTCGGACACGAAATCTCCGGACGCGTCGTCGCCGTAGGAGAAAATGCAACCGACTGGCTCGGGCGATCCGTGATTGTTCCGGCAGTGATTCCTTGCGGATCTTGTCCGGCCTGCCGAGCAGGGCGAGCTACGATTTGTCGCCAGCAGTTCATGCCGGGCAACGATGGCGATGGAGGCTTTGCGACGCATGTGCTGGTGCCGTTTCGCGGCCTCTGTGCCGTGCCTGAACGTCTCCCATCAGGTGTGACACTCGAAATGCTCTCGGTGGTCGCGGACGCCGTAACAACGCCCTACGAGGCTATCCGAAGGGCGGAACTCGGTGCGGAAGACGTCGCCGTGATCGTGGGGGCTGGCGGCGTCGGTGGTTTCGGAGTCCAGATCGCGGCCGCTCTGGGCGCGGCGGTCGCTGTCATCGACATCGATCGCGAGCGGCTCGATCTTGCCTCGCGGCATGGCGCTAGCCTCCCTCTCGATGCCAGCGCAACGGACTTAAAGGGCCTGAAAGCGGCTGTACGCACGTTCGTCAAGGAAAGTGGACGCAAGGGCATCGGCTTGAAGATCTTTGAAATGAGCGGCACGCCCACTGGCCAGGCGACGGCCTTTGGGCTGCTGGATCATGGCGCCTATCTAGGAGTCGTCGGCTTCACGGCGAAACCCGTCGAGCTTCGGTTGTCGAATCTGATGGCATTCGATGCGACCGCGCGCGGCAACTGGGGCTGCCCACCGGACCAGTATCCGGCTGCACTGCAGATGGTGCTCGACGGCAAGATCGCTCTGGCTCCTTACATTGAACTCCATCCGCTGCAAGAAGCCCCGGCTATTCTCGATGCAGTCGCAAAGCACGCCGTGCGTCGCCGCGCAATCCTGCAACCGAGCCCGAGCAATGTGAAACACTGACGGGAGGCAGTAAGTGAAAAATCACAATTTGGTTGAGACCTTTTCTCCACAGGAGATCCTTGTCGAGCATCGGCCAGTGCGCGATCGTTCGGGTAAGCCCGCGGACGGTCTCCACAATTTCTGGATCACGCTCAACAACCCGAACGAACTCAACAGTTATACGACGACCATGGCTAAGGAAGTGATTCTTGCGCTTCGCGAGGCGAGCAACGACCGCGCGGCAGTGGCTGTCGTTCTGACGGGCGCGGGAACGCGCGCTTTCTGCAGTGGCGGAAACACGCGCGAATACGCCGAGTACTACGCGGGCGCGCCAGGCGAATACCGCCAGTACATGCGCGTATTCAACGACATGGTCACCACTATTCTTCAGTGCGACAAGCCCGTGATCTGCCGCGTAAACGGCATACGCGTGGGCGGCGGCCAAGAAATCGGGATGGCGTGTGATTTTTCGGTCGCAAGTGATCTCGCACTATTCAGTCAGGCCGGACCGAAGCACGGCTCCGCTCCGGATGGCGGCAGCACGGATTTTCTACCTGTCTATGTGGGAATCGAACGGGCCATGTATAGCGGAACGCTCTGCGAGACCTGGAGCGCGCATCGTTTCTATTGGCTGGGCGGACTGACACAGATCGTCCCGGCTCTGAAAGTTGACGGCCGATGGACGCCGAACCCCCTTGTCGTGACGGACCGCGTGCTGGATGAATACGGCCGCATTGTGATCGGTGATTGGAAGACGGGGCAGGCTCGCGAGGAAGGCAAGTCATTGCTGGCCAGAGGCAGCGTGGACCTTTCGTTGCTCGATGAGACGGTCGATCAGATGTGCACGAAGTTCCTCTACACGATGCCCGACTGTCTCATTAAGACGATCGAAAGTCTCCGCAAGCACAAACTCGTGCATTGGGACAAGAACCGCGAGAGCAATCGGGCATGGCTCTCTCTGAACATGATGACGGAGGCAAATGCCGGCTTCCGCGCCTTTCACTACGGGAGCAAAGACGAACGGGAAGTGGATTTCGTCCGCTTGCGCCAGCGACTCGCCCAAGGCGCGCGGTGGAACGAGGACCTCGTCCGCGAAATCGCGCCATGGATCGCGCAGTCGTCGAAAACCGCAAGATAACTGGCAGCCCCGAGGACTTACTCCATGACCGGTGAGTATCGAACGATTCATTGTGAGTTCGGGGGCGAAGTCGCAAGGATTGCGCTGAATCGGCCGCCTCTCAACATCATGGACATTCCGATGTTAGAGGAATTGCACAACGCGCTCGCGCGCGTCCATTCTGACAGTGTTGCCAAGGTCGTTGTCATTGAGCATCAAGGCAAGGCTTTTTCGGCCGGAGTCTCAATCCAGGATCACACACCCGAGAGAGTGCCGGAGATGATCGAGAAATTTCACGGAGTCTTTCGTCTCCTCAATTCTCTCGCGCCACCCACACTCGCTCTCGTCGATGGAATGGCCCTCGGAGGCGGTTGCGAGCTCGCTATTTTCTGCGACATGGTGATTGCCTCGGATCGGGCTACGTTTGGCCAGCCTGAGATCAAGGTGGGGGTTTTTCCGCCGGTGGCTGCGGTCATTTTCCCGCATCTTGTGGGCCGGAACCGCGCGCTGGAACTTCTTCTAACTGGCGATGTCATTCAGGCCTCCGAAGCCGAGAGGCTCGGCCTAATTAACAAAGTCTTTCCCACTCAGGAATTTCGCCAGAGAGGGGACGAGTTTATCGCGAAGCTGACATCGCTGAGTGCTCCCGTGCTGAAACTGACGAAGCGGGCGGTCGACCGCGCCTTGCACGCGGATTGGAGCGACGGCCTTCGTTCCGCCGAAGAGCTCTATCTCGGCGAACTCATGCAAACCGAAGACGCGCACGAGGGTCTAAGCGCCTATCTCGAAAAGCGCAAGCCTGTTTGGAAAAATCGATAGCGTGCCCCGCTACGACGCGGGTTTCCGATCGTCCGCCACACGACTTGAGTGGTGATGCACCTGCATCTCACGCAGCTTGAAGCGCTGGACCTTGCCAGTGGCAGTTTTCGGAAGTTCATTCACAAACAAGATCCACTTCGGGCGCTTGTAGCTGCCGACCCTTTGTGCGACCAGGTCCTTGATCTCGCGAACGAGTTGCTCGCTCGGACGAACGTTCGGGACCAGGACGACGTAGGCGGCCGCCTTCGTGAGTCCGACTTCGTCTTCCCGGGGCACGACCGCTGCTTGGCAGACGGAAGGATGCGCGATCAGCGCTCCCTCAACCTCGGACGGATTCAACCATCGGCCGTTGACCTTGAACGTGTCGACCGTGCGCCCGGCATTCCAGAAGTATCCGTCTTGATCCTGGTAATACTTGTCTCCCGTACGGAACCAGTGGTCGGCGAACGCGCCTTCGGTTTGCCCCTGTCCGTTCCAGTAGCCGGAGCAAACCGAATCTCCCTTAATCATCAAGGTCCCGACTTCCCCAACCGGAACGGACTGACCATTGTCGTCGACGATCTTGGCTTCGTATCCCGGAACGACCTTGCCGCTCGAGCCCGGACGCACTTGCCCGGGACGGTTGGAGATCACCGTTTGCAGTGTTTCCGTGGAGCCCAAACCATCCAAGATTTCGATGCCGAAGCGTTGCTTGAAACGCTCGAATACCACTGCTGGAAGAGTTTCGCCCGCGGAGATTGCAAGGCGCACGCTCGATAGGTCGAATTCCCGCCCATCCTCACGCTGGTGCGCCAACAACGCGGCGTAGTTCGAAGGCACGGAAAAGAACAAGGTCGGCCGGTAGCGTTCGATATCGGCGTAGATACCTGCCGGTGTCGGATGAGCCGGCGAGAGAATCGTGGTGGCTCCGGCATACAGCGGAAAGTAGCCGGCATTGCCCAAACCGTACGCGAAAAACAGTCGCGCGACGCTGTAACACCGGTCGCGATCGTGTATGTTCAGGATTCCCTTGGCATACCGTTCGGAACAAACGAGCATGTCTTGGTGGGCATGGACGCATGCCTTGGGCGGGCCCGTACTGCCTGAGGAGTACAGCCAAAAAGCGGGGGCCTCTTTGCCCATTGGCGCGGGCTGAAGCTCGGACGACGACTCAGCCATCGCGTCGCCCAAACAAAGGTGACGCTGGCTCGATTTGCCGACAACGGCGATCTCCCGCAGATACTTGAACCGCTCGCGGGGAGTAACCTCCAACAGTGGCAGCAGGAACTCGCCGACCACAGCAACCTTGGCTTGCGCATCATTCAACAGAAATTCGTACTCATGCGGTTTCAGGAGCGTATTCAGCGGCACCGCGACCGCGCCAATCTTGATTGCGCCAAAGAAGCAGTACAAGAATTCAGGCGTGTCCGGCAGCAAGAGCAGGACGCGCTCTCCGGATTTCACCCCTAGTCCGCGAAGAACATGGCCAACGCGGTTTGTCCGTTCCAACAGTTGCTGATAGCTCACCCGCTCGTCGCGGCACTCGATCGCAGTGTTCCGGGCCCTCCCTTCAAGGACATTGCGGTCCACGAAGCAAGTGGCCACGTTAAATTCTTGATTCCAATACATGGAAGCGTGGGAGCGCGTCTAGATACGTCAAACGCATATCCGGTTAGAAGTGACTGCTCAGTGACATCAATCACAATCTAAGGTGACCTTCGTCACCTGTCGCGCAGGGGATACTGGCCACGTCAAAAACGGAGCCGCAGGCTAGGGAGTAATTTCGTTTACGTGACGGTTTTTCGCGTGTAGAAGTACTTCTAATCGAAAATGACTGGGGAGTCCGTTGTCGAAAAGAGGTACGAGGGCCGGAGGAGGAGTACAGGCGGGCTTGCCCCGACTCATTCTCCAAGCGGGAGGCCGTGAGAGGTGACGACGATGGAAGTAGTTCCAGGTCGCCGCGCAACGCGCCTGGAGGCGAATCGGCACCGTTAGGAAAAGTCATGCCTCCGCTTATCATCGAAGCACCCAAGTTCCTGAGCGACTATGTCGGCCGTGAGATCGCCGTCACGGAATGGTTCACGGTGACGCAAGAAACGATTCGCCAGTTTGCTGACGCCACCGGCGACCGCCAGTGGATTCACGTGGACCCGGACCGCGCGCAACGAGAATCACCATACGGTACGACGATCTCTCACGGTTTTCTAACACTCTCGCTCCTCAGCCGATTCCTACAGGAGGCGGTCCATATCCGAGGGCCGGTCCGGATGCGAGTTAACTACGGTCTTAATCGAGTGCGGTTTCCTTCACCCGTATTGGTCGACTCTCAGATTCGCGCTCGCGTTAGCGTTGGCTCGATACGAGAGCTTCCGGATGCCACTGAAGTTGCTTATTCGATCGTGGTCGAATGTAAGGAGGCAGCAAAGCCCTGCTGCGTTGCCGAGTGGATTGTTCGCTACTACCACTGATAACGACTTGCTGAACCGCTCGATCTTAGGCTCGGGGCTGGCGGAGACGAACGCGTCCTCCCGCATTCTCGTGCTTGGGCACAGCGTCGCACGCCCGACGGCAAATCCCACGGCACTGTGTTCCCGCTGGCCGAATCGATAAAGTGACTTGAGTCACGACGCGAGGTGACCAAAGTCACTGTTGTCAAAACGCGTCTCAAATAGCATGGTTTTGGGAGAGCTCGCGGAGATCGTGGATGCAGGCGATTGTCGAGTTCGATGACGAGGGCATCCGTCAGTTGAGATTTCCCGAACCATTTAACGCAGCCGAGTACTTTGTCGATCGGCACGTCGCCGAAGGCCGAGGCGACAAGGCCGCGATACGAACGCTGCTGAGTGAAGTCACGTACGCCGAGTTGGCCGATCGCATCAATCGATTCGGCAACGTACTGGTGAGTCTCGGCGTAGGACCGGGCGATCGAGTCCTAATGGTGGTGAAGGACTGTCCGGAATTCTTCTTCCTGTTCTGGGCAGCTGTCAAAATCGGTGCAATACCGGCTCCACTGAACGGCCTCGCTCCCGCCAGCGACTTCGAGTTCATCATCCAACATTCCAAGTGCCGTGCGTTGTTTTACTCACCGGACTTCGCGACTACTGTCGAGGCCGCCGTAGCAGCTTGCTCCCCCAGAACGAAGATCGTGTTGCCCATCGAGGGTGGCAGGCAATCTCTAAGCGATCTTTCGCGCAATGCCTCTGCACATCTTGCGCCGGCTCCCACGAGAGCCGAAGACGACTGCTTTTGCCTGTATTCGTCGGGCACGACCGGCCTGCCGAAGGGTGTGATCCACGCGCATGGGGACCTCGCGATCATCAGCCAGGTATATACGGTGGAAACGCTGGGGGCCACCGAGGACGACACCTTCTTCAGCGTGGCACGTCTGTGTTTTTCCTACGGCATGAACGTGGGAATGGTCGGCCCGCTGTACGTCGGCGCGATGGCGATCCTCGACGAGCGGCGACCTACTCCCCAGAGTGTGATCGAGGTGTTTCATCGCTGCCAGCCGACCGTTTTCGGTGCTGTGCCGACCTTCTACGCTCAGTTCCTGGCGTCGGGCCTGCTCAGCCGAAAGGACAATCCGCGACTCCGCCGGTGCATTTCTGCAGCCGAAGCGCTTCCTCCAGAATTGCATCGTGAATGGCTCGCGACTACTGGGGTCCCGATCATCGAGGGCATCGGCTCGACCGAAGTGGGGCACATCTATATCTCGAACCGTATCGACGATATTCGGCCGGGCGTGACGGGCAAGCCGATTCCCGGTTATCAGGTGCGGCTGGTGGACGAAGCGGGAAACGATGTTGCAGACGACGTTCCCGGGCGGTTGCTGGTGAAGGGACAGTCGGTCACCAAACGCTACTTGAACGACCCGGAAAGGACCGCCAAAGCGATTGTCGACGGCTGGTTCGACACGGGCGACACGTTTCGTCGCGATGCGCATGGCTACTACACCTACTGCGGACGCAGCGATGATGTGTTCAAAGTCAGCGGCCGCTGGGTTTCACCGTATGAAATCGAATCGGTCATGGTCCAGCATCCTCAGGTGCTCGAGGCCGCGGTCATTAGCCGGAAGGACGAGCACGGTCTCGCCCATCCCGATGCCTGGGTCGTGATGAAAGATCCCACCGTTTCGGGTCCACAAATCGAAGAGGAATTACGACACTACTGCGAAACCAATCTCCCGCGTTACAAGCTTCCTGGGTGGGTCCATGTTGTCGACAAGTTGCCGAAGACCGCGACAGGAAAGGTCCAGCGGTACAAGCTGCGAGTAGCTGTCGCCGATCAAGAGCGCGCGTCCCAAAAACGCCGAGCGCAAGCCATAGTCCTGATCGAGCGCGTCGCTCGGATCGTGACAGCAACACTATCCCGCCCTCCCGTGAACGCCCTCAATGACGAACTGATCGAACGCCTCGACGCGGTTCTCGATCACGCTATCGAAGATCAGGAAGTGGCGGTACTGCACATCCGCAGTGACCAGCCGGCATTCTGTGCGGGTGCGGACCTCGCGTTGATGCAGTCGTGCTTCGGCACGCTGGAAGGTCCCGACGTGATGCTCGACATGGTGCGCCGCATGCAGCGGTTGTTTGCACGGATCGAGACGGCGCCACTGGTTGTCATCGCCGAAATTGGCGGCGCAGCTATGGGAGGCGGATTGGAACTGGCGCTCGCGTGCGATATTCGTGTGGCTGCTTCGGAAGTCAAACTCGGCCTGCCAGAGGTCGGACTGGGACTGTTGCCGGGTGCGGGCGGAACCCAACGGCTGACCCGGTTATGCGGTCGCGGTATCGCGGAGCGATTGATACTCGGTGGTGAAATCATTGACGGTGTGTCCGCCGAACGACTTGGCATCGTTCAGTGGGTTCAACCGCTCTCGGAATTGCGTCGGTGGACGCGGGATCTCGCGGTGCGCTTCGCCCAGGCACCCCGCCCCGCTCTGGCGGCCAGCAAGCAGTGCCTTGCGGCTTTCGGCGACCCGCACCGCGACGGCTATGCCGAGGAGCTCGCCGCGACACGCAAGCTCTACCAGCATCCTGAAACACGGCGCAGAGTCGCCGAGTTTCTCGAGAGGAGCACCAGGAAAAGACAAGCCGGCAAAGGATAATCCACGTTCCTTGCCCACTGGCTTGGAGGAGCCATGAAACTCGAAGGCAAAATCGCCGTTGTGACCGGCGCGGGATCCGGCATCGGTCTGGCAACCGCTGAAACACTGGCTGAAGCGGGCGCACGGGTCGTCGTCGCCGATATCGCGCGAGACAAGGGTGAACTAACAGCTGTCGCGATTCAGAAGAGCGGCTGGAAAGCCGAATACGTTCATCTGGACGTCACTGACGATGCATCGGTGGCCGCTTTTGTCGATACGGTTCACAGCAAGCTGGGCCCCGTCGATATCGTCGTGAACGGCGCAGGTTGGGGCCAGATCAAGCCGTTCTGGGAGATGCCGCTCGACGTCTGGGACAAGATCATGACGCTCAATCTTCTGGGACCGATGAAGCTCGTCCGATCGTTTCTGCCTCGCATGATGGAGCGCAACAGCGGGAAGATCGTCAATGTCAGCAGCGACGCGGGACGGGTGGGCAGCTCAGGCGAGACCGTGTATGCCGGGGCCAAGGGCGGCCTCATCGCCTTCACCAAGTCGCTGGCGCGTGAAGTCGCGCGCTACGGCATCAACGTCAACTGCGTGTGCCCCGGTCCTACCGAAACGCCGCTGTTATTTGCGGTCCCCGAAAAGCACCTGGAAGCATTCAAGCGTGCAATTCCTTTTCGCCGGTTCGGCAAGCCCCGCGAAGTCGCCGATGCAATTCTATTTTTTGCGAGTTCCCGATCCGACTACATCACGGGCCAGGTTTTGAGCGTCAACGGCGGCCTGACGATGGTTGGCTAATTCCCAGGAAGGAGCGGCGTCATGAAGAAAATTCAGTTGGCAAACTACAAGGCCAGCCATTTCGGTTGGAGCGTCTCGGGAAAGATTGCTACGATCACGCTCAACCGTCCGGAACGCAAGAATCCCATCACTTTCGAGTCATACGGCGAGCTGCGCGACTTGTTCCGCGACCTGGTCTATGCGACCGACATTAAGGCAGTCGTGTTCACAGGAGCAGGAGGGAATTTCTGCTCCGGGGGCGACGTCCACGATATTATCGGACAGCTCGTGAAAATGGACATGCCGGACCTGATCGCGTTCACGCGCATGACAGGCGATCTCGTCAAGGCGATGCGCGCGTGCCCGCAGCCGATCATATCCGCGATCGACGGAATTTGCGCCGGAGCCGGAGCGATGATTGCCTGCGGCTCCGATCTCCGATTCGGTACGGCGCGCAGCAAAGTTGCGTTTCTATTTGTGCGCGTCGGACTCGCGGGAGCCGACATGGGCGCCTGCACTCTTCTTCCGCGGCTTATTGGACTCTCCCGCGCCGCAGATCTCCTGTACAGCGGCCGGGCTATGAGTGGAGACGAAGCTGAGCGTTTCGGTTTCTATAACCGCCTGGTCGAACCCGAGAAGCTCCTTGACGAAGCAACTGCCATGGCCGGCACACTCGCCGAAGGCCCCACATTTGGGCATGCGATGACCAAGACGATGTTGTATCAGGAATGGAGCCAGGGCCTTGATGAGTGCATCGAAGCCGAAGCTCAGGCCCAGGCGATCTGCATGCAAACGAACGATTTCGAACGAGCCTACACCGCATTCGCAGCTAAGAAGACACCGGTATTTGAAGGTAACTGATGGCGGATACGAGTTTCCTCGCATGGCCCTTCTTCGACGACGGTCATCGCAAATTGGCCGAGGAGCTCGAACGATGGGCTTCGGAAGTGTTGCCACCGCTGCTCGAGGATTCTGAAAAGAGTCTCGATGCAGTGTACGCATGCGTTCGCGGGATCGTCGCCGTAATGGGACGCGGCGGCATGCTGCGTGTTTGCGTTCCTCGCGCGTACGGTGGTGCGCGGGACAACATTGACGTACGCAGCTTGTGCCTGGCCCGCGAGATCATGGGCCGGGCCTCGGGATTGGCGGACTTCGCACTGGCCATGCAAGGTCTCGGCAGCACGCCAATCACCCTGTATGGGAGCGAAGAACAGAAGCGCTCCATCTTGCCGCGAGTGGCCGCCGGCTCAGCACTGGCGGCTTTCGCGCTGTCTGAGCCCGACGCCGGGTCCGACGTCAGCGCCATTTCGACAACCGCCACGCGGGACGGCAATTCCTGGCGTCTCGACGGCGTGAAGACATGGATTTCCAACGCCGGCCTGGCCGCGTTCTACGTAGTATTCGCCCGCACAGGGGAGGGTCAGGGAACGAAAGGCCTATCCGCATTCATCGTCGACGCCGACTGCACCGGCCTAGACGCCAGCGAGCGGATCGACGTCATCGCGCCGCATCCTCTGGGCACCCTGCGTTTGGATGGCTGCCGCGTTCCTCCGGACTCGTTACTCGGCCAGCCCGGCGAAGGCTTCAAGATCGCCATGGCGACCCTCGATATCTTTCGCTCCACGGTAGGCGCAGCGGCGCTGGGCTTTGCGAGGAGGGCAATGGACGAAGCAGTCGAGCGCGCGCGCCACCGACGTATGTTCGGGCGAACCCAAGCCGAATTTCAGTTGACTCAAGGAAAACTTGCGGACATGGCGCTGTCGATTGACGCAGCGGCACTTCTCATCTATCGAGCTGCGTGGACGAAAGACATCTCGGGTGGGCGCGTCACGCGCGAGGCCTCGATGGCGAAGCTATTCGCCACCGAAGCGGCGCAGCAGGTGGTCGATTCGGCTGTGCAAATCTTTGGGGGGCTGGGCGTCGTCCGCGGCATGACTGTCGAGCGACTCTATCGCGAGATTCGCGCGCTGCGCATCTACGAAGGTGCTAGCGAAGTGCTAAAGCTCGTCATTGCATCCCACATACTTGCTTCACCGGGCGCGGGTGCGATGTCACCGTCCGCCTCTCCTGCATCGCGACAGACCCACTCCAAGACAAGCGGAAGCTCGAGCTAAGAGGGGTAGCTTCGTGAAATCAGATACTCAGGCTCCTTTTACACGCCACCACGCTGTAGTCACAGGCGGAGGACGCGGAATCGGGGCGGCGATTTCCGAGGCACTGGCGCGGCAGGGCGCTTCCATCTCACTGATCGGCCGCCATGCGCAAGCCCTTGAGGCCGCGGCAAATCGCATCGCTGCGAGCCACGGCGTCCGGACAGCAACGGCTACTGCGGACGTAGCGGACGACGCGGCCGTCCGCAAGGCCTTGTCTAACATTACGGGCGCTCTTGGAGCGCCGACGATCCTCGTCAACAACGCCGGTATAGCCGTTTCCGCTCCTTTCCTGAAGTCGGACGCTGTGTTTTGGCGGAAGGTGCTAGATGTCGATCTGATGGGTACCGTGCATTGCACGCAGGCCGTCTTGCCGGCCATGATCGAAGCCAAATGGGGGAGGATCGTCAACATTGCTTCGACGGCCGGGGTGACCGGGAGCGCCTATATCACGGCGTATTGTGCCGCGAAGCACGCGGTAGTTGGCTTCACGCGCGCGTTAGCGATGGAAACAGTTCGCACGGGTATCACGGTGAATGCCGTCTGCCCGGGATACACCGAGACGGACATGACCCGCGAGAATATCGCACAGATCACGCAAAAAACGGGCCGCAGCCGCGAGGATGTGTTAACGAGTTTGGTGGGGACCAATCCGCAGGGACGATTGATTCAGCCTCAGGAGATTGCCGACGCGGTGGTGTGGCTCTGCCAGGAGAGCGCCGCGTCCGTGACTGGACAATGTATCGTCATCGCTGGCGGCGCCGTCATGCCATAGGTTCCTTTGGCATGGGAGCAGAAGCTCCGGATTGCGACGATTCATGCAGCCGATGACTTGGCCGCTGTCGCTTAGTCCCATCTAAGCAGGGTTCGCATCCCACGTCTGAAGCGTCATCTGGGCCCGTTCGGCCCGCATGTCGTCACCGCGCAGTTCTCGAAGCGCGTATGTCACAAACGCGGCGGTCACTTTTTTCCGCCAGCTCATGTCAAAGTCTGTATTCGAGAGCGGCTTTGCGATCCGGCTCGCTAGCGTAGCGGCGTTGGCGATCGTCTCCTGATCGAGCTTCCGCCCGACCAGTGTCTTCGCCGCTTCGTCGGCCACTAGCGGACGCGAGGCAACTGCACCCAGGACAATGCGCCCCTCCTCTACGACACCACCGCTCGAAAGCCGTGCAGCCACCGCAACAGAAAGCACTGGAAAATCGAACGACCCTCGGCGCCGCAGTTTCCAGTACGCGCTCTTCCAACCGTGCGAAGGACCCAGCCGTATCTCGGAGAGAATCTCGTTGGGTCGCCGGGTCAGATAGTTCATGCCGTCATTATTGTAGAGATCGGCCAGTAGAACTTCGCGTTCTCCGGAAACCGACTTCAACAGTACGCGCGCGCCCAGAGCTATGAGCGCAGGCGCTGTGTCGGTCGATGACACGGCCATGCACCGGTCGCTTCCGGGCGCGACCCAGCACGTGTCTCCTTCCTTCTTCATGCAGAAGTGGATCGCTTTTCTCCACTCATAGTTCTGGTCGTAGTACAAGCAGCGCGTGTCGAGGCAAACATTGCCCCCGAGTGTGGCCAGGTTGCGAATGTGCGAGGTCGCAACCAGTGAAGCAGCCTGCCACAGGGCCGAATAACCATTGCGGTATCGCGAATCTTCCTCGATCTCACTGAGCTTCACGCAGGCTCCCAAGCGAGCACCGGCACCGTCGAAGTGAACCTCATGGAGGCTTTTGACATTGCGCAGGCTGACCAAAATTCGAGGCACCTGCTGCCTTCGCTTCATGTTGGGCAGCAGGTCCGTGCCGCCGGCGAGTAGCATCGCCTTCGCGCCTTCTCCGTCCAGCATTCGGGCGGTCTCATCCAGCATGCGCGGCGAGCGAAACTCAAATAGCGGCAGGCGCATCATCGGGCGAGTACCTTCTCTTTCTCCGTATCCGGCTTGGGGCGTCGCGGAGGTTCGTTGGTGGCTCGCCCGTCTCCGCCTTCCCATGGCGGCGGAACGCGCAGCGGCTCGGGCCAAGAAACGGCCGGAAATTGCCCCGGGCCGTAGCGCGGTAGACGCCCCGCTTTCTTCTCAGCCAGCGCTTTCAGGATTTTTTCCGGAGTGATCGGCACTTCATCGATCCGCACGCCGACCGCGTCGTAAACCGCGTTGGCGACCGCTGGCATTATGGGAAGAAGCGGTCCTTGGCCCACCTCTTTGGCACCAAACGGGCCGCGCGGATCCGGTCCCTCGACGAATTCGGTGAAAATCTCCGGCATGTCCAGTGAGGTCAGGCTCTTGTAGTCCAACATGGAAGGAGTCCGGTGCACCAGTGCGTGCGAGAGTTTCTTGGGAAGCCGGTGGAAGCTCTGCTCCTCCATAAGGGCTTCTCCCAGCCCCATATAGATACTGCCCTCGATTTGGCCGAGCGCGATGGTTGGATTGAGTGCGCGGCCCAAGTCGTGCGTATTCCAGATTCTTACGACGCGAAGCCAACCTGTGGAGGGGTCAACTTCGACCTCTGCGACCGCAGCCGAATACGTGTACGTCGGAGAGGTGCCTACGCCGCCGCCCTTATACTGAGCCGCTGGCATCTTGGGAGGCCAGTAGGATCCCACGGTGCCGATCGTCCCGAAGCGAGCCTCGCCGAGACAGACCGCCTCGGCGAAGGTAACGCGTTTCTCCGGCACGGCTTTATCGAATACAGCACCATCCGCAAAGCGCAGTCGCTCGACGGGCACCTGAAGCTTTTCGGCCACTCCCTCAGCCAGCATGGTCTTGGCCCTCTCGGCGGCTTGAACGGCCGCATTCCCGGCCATCAGCGTCACGCGGCTTGAATACGATCCCAGGTCCACCGGGCCGAGATCGGTGTCGCCCGAGTACACGCGGATGTCTTGCGTACGGAGCCCCAGAATTTCGGCGACAATCGCCGCCAAAACATCATCGGAGCCCTGTCCGATTTCGGTCGTTCCAGCCTGGAGTGTCACGCCGCCGCCCCGGTCGAGTTTCAGTTGAATTCCGGAATGCGGCATCTTGTTCCAATAGATGGAGAGGCCCGCCCCAGTCAGATAGCAGGAGCATGCGAGGCCAACACCTCGGCCTTCCGGGAGTTTCCGGAATTTGTCTTTCCAGCCCGACATTTCGACGACCCGACGGATGCATTCTTCGAGTCCGACCGTGCCCAGCTGCAGAAAATTCGCCGTCAACTCGTTGGGTTTCACGGCAACGCGCAACCGGAGTTCCGCTGGGTCGATCCGGAGCCGCTCCGCAATCTTGTCCATCTGCACTTCTTGGCCAAAGCGTGGCTGCGGAGTTCCGTGGCCGCGCTTAGGCCCGCAGGGAGGCTTGTTGGTAAACGTGCGGCAGGCCCGGAACTTGTACCTCGGGACATGGTAAGACGTGGTCTGCAACGCGCCCGTGTAGAACGTGCTGGCCACTCCGAAAGATCCATAACCGCCGCCATCGATCAGCGTCTGGAGGTCGAGCGCCGTGATGGTGCCGTCCTTCTTGACTCCCGTTTTGAACTTCATCAGCACCGGGTGCCGGCCTCGGTGGCAATAGAACACCTCTTCGCGCGTCAGGCTGATCTTTACCGGCCGACCGAGGACTAACGCCGCCTTGGACACTATGATCTCGTGATTGAGCGGGTCGCTCTTTCCTCCAAAGCCTCCGCCGTTGGGTGTAGCTATCACGCGAATGTGCCCGGCCGGCAGCTGTAGCACCTTGGCCAACGAACGATGCAGATAGTGGGGTACCTGCGTGCTCGTCCAAAGCGTCAGCTTGCCCTCGCGATCTTTCACCGCCACGGAGGCGTGCTGCTCCATCGCAAGGTGATTGCTGCCCTCGTAAAAAAAGGTGTCCTCAAAGATTTCGTCCGCTTCAGCAAAGCCCTTGTCCACATCGCCGAATTCAAAGGACACTCGCTTGTGAATGTTACCCTCTTCCCCGTATTCGTGAAGACGCGGCTCGGGTGAAGCCAGAGCTTCTTCCGGGCTGGAGATCGTCGGCAGAATTTCGTAGTCGACATTGATCAGATCCAGCGCCTCAAAGGCTGTGAGCTCTTCCCTCGCGATTACTGCGGCGACCGGATCCCCGACGTGGCGCACACGATCGACGCACAACGCCGTCTCATCTTGGCTCACGGGGAGGATTCCGTACTCGATGGGCAGGTCCTTACCGGTTAGCACCAGGTACACGCCCGGATACGCCAGAGCGCGCGAGACCTCAATGTTTCGGATGCGCGCGTGCGGATGTGGCGAACGCAGAATCTTGCAGTGAGCTAGACGCGGGAGCGATATGTCATCGGCGTAAATGGTCTGGCCCGTGACCTTGCCTCGTACATCGACTCTCTGACGTGCCGAGCCGATGACCTGCAGGTCTTCACCCGACGGCCTAGAAGGTCTCGATGCCCTCTTTGGCAAATTCTCGTCCTTCGCCAAGTTCCCTTCTCCTCCGAACGCCGTCCCTATCCCGCGTTCTGCTTTGCTTCGTCAGCCCGCTTGCGCTCGCTGATTTCCGTAATGGCGGCCTCCACTGCGTCGAAAATCTGCAGGTAGCCCGTACACCGGCACAAATTCCCAGAGAGTGCTTCGCGGATCTGGTCGTGGCTCGGATGCGGCGTACGGTCCAGCAACGCCTTCGCTGTGAGAATCATGCCCGGTGTGCAGTATCCGCACTGGGATCCGCCCAGGTCGGCAAAGGCTTGCTGTAGGGGATGGAGTTCCCCGCCCGACGCTAGTCCCTCGATGGTGAGCACGTCCCTCCCGTCACACTCGAGCGCCAGGACCAAGCAGGAAAGCACAGGTTCACCATCCAGGATGACCGCGCAGGCTCCGCACTCGCCCAGTTCGCAGCCGTGCTTAGTGCCGGTGTGGTTCAAATCCTCGCGAAGAACTTCCAACAAGGTCTTGTACGGCGCGAAAGATACGTCGACCGGTTCGCCATTTAGGATGAAACGGATGCGAGCTGACTTCTGGGACTCTGCCGGTACTAGCCGATCCTCCGCCATGTGGATACTGACTCCTGGCGTCCCTTCGCACGGACTGCTTCAAATTGTCAAGCTAGAACAGAATTGGGCACATTGACAGTGATGGAAGTCACAGTCGCTCGTGAGAACGGTCACGGGCTCGGCAGCTGCGCACGCTCGGAGAGCCTATCAGTTATGGACTCTGACGGCTACGAATAGGCGGCAATACCCGTAATGCGCTCCCCGATGATCAGGCGGTGAATATCATGGGTGCCTTCGTATGTGTAGACCGATTCGAGGTTGGCCATATGACGCATAACGCAGTAGTCCTCGACGATCCCATTCGCCCCCAAGAGCTCACGAGCCATTCGCGCAACTTCTCGCGCCATCCATACGTTGTTCATCTTGAGCATCGAAACCTGAGAAGGATGCACTCGGCCTTGATCCTTCAATCGTCCCGCGTGCAATGCCAGTAGCTGCGCCTTTGAAATCTCTGTGATCATCCACGCCAGCTTGTCCTGCACGAGTTGGTGAGAAGCAATCGGCTTGTTCGCAAACTGCTTGCGTGATTTCGCGTATTGCAAGGCAGTGTCGTAGCATGCCATCGCTGCCCCGATCGCTCCCCATCCGATTCCGTACCGCGCCTGGTTGAGGCATGAAAGAGGGCCTCGCAGCCCGTCCACGCCCGGAAGCACGTTGTCGGCGGATACCTCGCAATCGGTGAAAGACAGGCCGGAAGTGACCGAAGCGCGCATGGACGACTTGCCGTGCACGTCGCGCGCTTTGAACCCTTTCGTGCCTTTTTCCACCAGAAAACCGCGCACGCGGCCATCTTCGCATTTGGCCCACACCACGCACACATCGGCCACCGAACCATTTGTAATCCACATTTTCTCGCCGTTCAGGACGTAGTGGTTGCCTTGGCGCACCGCTCTCGTGAGCATTCCGCCCGGGTTCGACCCGAACTGCGGTTCGGTCAGTCCGAAGCAACCGATCGCTTGGCCGCTTCGCAATCGCGGCAGCCACTTGTCCTTCTGCGCAGGCGACCCATACGCGTAGATGGGATACATCACGAGGCCGCTCTGCACTGAGACGAAGCTGCGCAATCCTGAATCGCCTCGCTCGAGCTCCTGCATCACCAGCCCGTAGGCCACGTTGGACATTTCTGCGCAACCGTAGCCGCTCAGATTCGAACCGAAAAAACCCAGCTCTCCGAGCTGCGCCACTAATTCCGACGGGAACGTCGCATCTCGATAGTGGCGCTCGATGACGGGAAGCACTTGTTCGTCAACGAACTGCCGAGCAGTCTGACGGGCGAGCAATTCCTCATCGCTCAACACAGAATCGACATCCACATAATCCACGCCGGAAAACGCCGGCATCGCATCCTCCTGATTGTGTTGCATCTGGCAGCGACAACCCGTGGCCAGTACAGCAACGCCATTTCGAGATAGCAGCCTACCGAAGGAGCTTCCTTGCGGCTGTGATAGAGGTCACTGACCTCTGCGTCGGGTATGTTCAGTTTAGGAAGACCTCCAAGAGACTCGCTATGACCAAAGACACGGCCCTGACGAACTCCGAGGCACTCGCCCAAACTGCTCTCGTAGCGGTAGTCGGTGCTGGAACAATGGGAGCAGGTATCGCCCAGGTAGCGGCCGCTGCGGGGCACGCGGTAGTCCTCTATGACCTGCGAACCGAGGCAGTGCCGACAGCCATCGAGAACGTCCGCCGAAACTTCGAAAAGCTCTCCTTGAAAGGAAAAATTTCGCAGAAAGCGGCCAGCTCCGCGATCGAGCGACTCGGTGCCGCCGCCAATCTCGGAGAACTCAGCGGCGCCGGGATTGTCATCGAGGCGATTGCCGAGGACCTTGATGCAAAACGGCGCTTGCTGCGGGAAATCGAGAGCCTAGTCGACCCGAATTGTATCCTTACGACGAACACCTCCTCCCTGTCCGTCAGTGCCATTGCAGCGGCGCTCCATGCGCCGGAGCGATTGACGGGGATGCACTTCTTTAATCCCGCACCGCTGATGGATCTGGTCGAGGTGGTCGCCGGTTTGGCCACCAACCCACGAATCCTTGCCACGGTCCACGCCACGGCTAGGGCGTGGGGCAAGACTCCGGTATATGTTCGATCTACTCCCGGATTCATCGTGAACCGCGTTGCCCGTCCCTTTTACGGAGAGGCGTTGCTTCTGCTGGCGGAGCAAGCGGCGAGCCCCGCCACTATAGACGCAATCATGCGCGAAGCCGGTGGGTTCCGAATGGGCCCGTTCGAATTGATGGACCTCGTCGGGCTCGACATCGGTCTGGCGGTGAGTGAGTCCCTGTTCAACGCCTTCTTTGGCGATGCTCGCTACCGGCCTTGCTTCATTCAACAGGAAATGGTTCGTGCCGGACACCTTGGGAGAAAAGCGAGGCGGGGATTCTATTCCTATGCCGATGACGCCGCCGCGCCGCTGCCGGATACCGAGCCCTCCGCCCCGAAACCGCGGCGGGTCACACTTCCAATGGCGGGGCCTTTGGCGACGGCATTAGAAACGCGGCTGGCTGGTTCCGGTATCGCCTTATCTCGTGCGGCCAATTCCAGCAGTGACGCAAACTGCGTCGAAATCGACGGTACCATCCTCGCAGTTACCGACGGACGCAGCGCGACGCAATTCGCACAAGAAACCGGGCGTCGCAATCTTGTGACCCTTGATCTCGCCATCGACTACACGACTGCGCCGCGCGTGGCAATCGCCAAGGCCAGCACGTGCGAGGACCACGCGTATTGGTCGGCTGTGGGACTCCTGCAGGCTGCCGGTTATGCCGTGTCCCGTGTGAAGGACGTAGCGGGAATCGCCGTGATGAGAACGGTGGCCATGCTGGCCAACGAGGCCGCCGACGCAGTGAACCAGGGCGTGGCCACACCGGCAGACGTGGACGTCGCTATACGCAAGGGCGTCAACTACCCGCGGGGACCTCTCGCATGGGCCGACGATGTTGGGCTCGAAACCGTCCACAAAGTGCTTTCGAACCTTGCCGCTCATTACGGCGGAGAGCGCTACCGCGTTTCTCCGCGGATCCAAGAACTGGTTTGGAGTGGTCGGAAGGTTTACGATGCAGCCGGCGACGGCCAGCCCGCGTCTGCCACGGTCGATTCCGCTAGAGGCTATCGATGAGCAGTGCCGTCATCTGCGATGCGCTTCGCACGCCCTTCGGCCGGTACGCGGGTTCTCTATCCTCGATTCGCACCGATGATCTTGCCGCGATTCCGATCCGGGCACTGATGGCGCGCAATTCGCAAGTCGACTGGGAGGCACTCGACGACGTCATCTTCGGCTGTGCGAATCAAGCGGGCGAAGACAATCGTAACGTAGCACGGATGGCTGCCTTGTTGGCGGACTTACCACCCGGCATTCCGGGTTCAACCGTGAACCGCTTGTGCGGCTCCAGCATGGACGCCGTCGGAATGGCGGCACGCGCCATCAAGTGCGGCGAAGCGGATCTCGTGATCGCTGGCGGGGTCGAGAGCATGTCCCGGGCTCCTTTTGTGATGGGGAAAGCCGACACGCCCTTCAGTCGCAACGCGGAGATCTTCGACACCACGATCGGATGGCGCTTTGTCAATCCTATTATGGAGAGCAAATACGGGACTGATTCGATGGCGGAGACCGCTGAAAACGTAGCAGAAGAATTTCACATCGCGCGCGCCGATCAGGATGCCTTTTCGCTCCGTTCGCAACAGCGATGGGCCAAGGCTCAGACGACCGGCTTCTTTCACTCGGAGGTCATTCCCGTTTCGATTTCTCAAAAACAAGGCGAGCCGAAAGTGTTCCAGGTCGACGAGCATCCTCGACCAAACACAATCTTGGAGGGTCTAGTCAAGCTGAAACCGATCGTTAAACCGAATGGAACCGTCACCGCTGGAAACGCCTCGGGAATCAATGATGGTTCCTGCGCCCTGCTGATTGCCTCTGAGGCGGCAGCGCAAAAGTATGGCCTTACGCCCCGAGTAAGAGTTGTGGCCTCGGCCGTCGCTGGCGTGGCTCCTCGCATCATGGGAATGGGACCGGCGCCCGCCACGCGCAAGGTACTCGACAAAGCGAGGCTCTCCTTGTCGCAACTGGACGTCATCGAGCTCAATGAGGCATTTGCTGCGCAGGCTCTGGCTGTACTCCGCGAACTTGGCCTGGCGGACGACGCCGAACATGTGAATCCAAACGGCGGAGCCATTGCGATTGGCCACCCGCTCGGCGCCAGTGGAGCGCGGCTGATTACTACTGCGATCTACCAGTTGTGCTCGACGCGCGCTCGCTACGCGCTGTGCACGATGTGCATCGGCGTCGGGCAAGGTATCGCCACAATCTTGGAGCGCTGCTGAAACGATGGAAGCGATCCTAGGATCGAACGCTGACGGTGGTGGCCGTCCCGGAATTACCGATTCCGACCAAGAAAAGCGAGGCCTTGCTCTTAAATATGGTATTGAAGTACCATAATATACGTTAAGGAGGTTCCTGTGGCTATCCCAGCGCGCGCCGACGATCGGGGGGTTGCCGACCTTCACGGAACGACACCGACTGTACGCGACTTCGTCTTGGCTCGGCCGGCATCAGCGCGGGTGTTCGAAATCTTTGGAATCGACTATTGCTGCGGCGGCGCCCGAACCCTTACCGAAGCATGCAAGGCTGCTGACCGCGCTGTCGAGGAAGTGACCGCCGCGCTCGAAATGTGTGAGCTGGTTACTTCGGAGCGGGACTGGCGAAACGCGCCCATCTCTAAACTCACCCGGCACATCATCGACAAGCACCACACTTTTACACAGGCGGAGATTGTTCGGCTCACCGCACTCATCTCGAAAGTCCTCGCGGCACACGGCCACAACCATCCAGAGCTATCCCGCGTGCAGGTGGCGTTCGTCGGCCTTGCTGAAGAACTGCGGGAGCACATGCGGAAGGAAGAAGAACTGCTCTTTCCGTATATCGCCCAGTTAGAAGAAGCTGACCACTTCAAGAGACAACCACCGGAACCCATGTTCGGAACTGTACAAAATCCGGTGGCGGCCATGATCATGGAGCACGAAGCTTCCACTCAAACACTGGAGAAACTCCGCGAAATCACCGGCAACTACATTGTGCCGCCCGATGGCTGCGCCGATTACCGAGCCCTCTATCAGGCGTTACCGGCGTTCGCGACGGACTTGCATCAACATATTCATGTCGAGAACAACATTTTGTTCCCGCGAGCGATCGAATTCGAGAACGATTTGTCGGTAACCCAAAGATAGATCGGAGTACGCTGGCTGCTGTTCAAGTTGCGGTGACCTGCTTCGTGAAGGCAGCCACAGGAGAAGACTAATGGCTAGGACAACGCAGGAAGAAAGCACGGCCAAGCCCGAAATCGTCGGACCGAACGTCGATGCGGTTCTTCGAATTATGGATGCGATGGAGAAAGCATGGACCGAGAAAGATCTGCCCGAACTTTTCAGTCATTATTGGCACAATGACGGCTTCGTGCTGTTTACCTCGCGGGGTGCCTACTATGGTTGGGAAACAGCCAAACGCATGCTGGAAGCGTACTTCGACAACCTGGAGGAAATTAATTTGAAATTCGGTCCGCGCAAGGTAAAGGTGTTTGGCGATGTGGCCACCGTTGTTTATGAATGGCGTACCGATGGACGTTCCAAATTGAACGGCAATCAGTTGTTGCGGGAAGGTTATGGAACGGATGTCTTTCTCAGAGACCAGGGAATATGGAAGCTATATCACAACCACGTGTCCTTGAGTCGTCCCGGAACGAGTCGAATGCAGGATCACCCTTGGTAGTGGTGTGCCGCGCATTCAGGATTGCAATCGAAGACGCGCGGACAGCGGTCGAGTCCGCCTTGAGTTCTTAACAACGGAAGACTACATTGTCTCCTCGACAGACACATGCTGCGGCACATATTACGATCATGAAGCCGCGTCCTGTTTCGCGCCCGGCAGATCGGCTTCTTATCCGCCCAGCCATTGCTGCAGACGCACCGGCCTTGATTGCGCTCGATGAGGAAGTCACCGGTCTCGCCAAACGTCATTACTGGAAGGAGGTGTTTTCGCGCTTCGGTCTGCGTCGGCGGGCGCCCCGGTTCTTGTTTGTTGCCGAACAGGATGGCCGTATCGAAGGATTCATTCTCGGTGAGATTCGCGCCTGGGAATTTGGGGAACCTCCTTGCGGTTGGGTCTTTGCCATTCAAGTGCGACCCAAAGGTCGCTTGAAAGGCATCGCGACTCGACTTTTCGAAGCTCTTTGCGACGCCTTCCGACGCGCCAGGATCAGCAAAGTACGTACCCTGATGGCTCGCGACAATCATCTGGTCCTATCATTCTTTCGCAGCCAAGGAATGATGGCGGGACCATTCATCGAACTGGAGACCATGCTCGAGTGAGAGTACCGAGGCAGACGTCATGAAATTACAAAAGGCGAGCTCGTTTGCACTTTATGCGGTGCTCGAGCTTGCCGCAAATCCGACCTGTCCACTCTCTGGAACTGACATTGCCGACAAGTATCGAATTTCCGCCCATCATCTGGCAAAAGTACTGCGCGACTTGGGCCGGGCCGGAATCGTGGAGGCCGCGCGCGGCGTCGGCGGCGGGTACAGGCTCGCAGCCAACCCGAAGCGGCTTACGCTGCTCGACGTGATCCGAATCTTCGAACCCATCGGGCCGCAGCGTCATTCAGCCGGTGACTTGCGCATCACGACGGATGCGGGCCGCGCCTTGCGCGCCGTACTCGATGAACTTGACGACCATACGGTCGCCACGTTCGGCTCGATCACCATCTCAACGATGCTCAAGCTCATGGCGCGCAGGCCCTGGGTGACCCCTGCCCGTCCCTCGACTGGAGCACCCAGAGCCGTATTGCGTCGCTGAATATTGGAGGCTCAAAGCGCACCGCTTCTGGGAGCGTGGAAAGCGAATGTGAGACGGGATTGGAGACCGGGGTATTCTGGTATTGTAGTACCAGAATAGTCTTGACAGCCGTTCGGAGCAGGCGTACAGTGCGAACCATGAAGCGACTTGGAAGAGCAGAGGCGGACCTGCCGCATGCGACCTGTCGATGTGTCACGGGCACGCAATCAACAGCTGGGTTTTCGCAACTGCAGGGTCGCAAAGCTCGCCTGAAGCAACATGACCCAACGGGCCGGAGGTGCGCGGTGGCGCAATAGAGGAGGACATCATGGCTACAACTCTGGTCCAGGACGTTTCATTTCTCGATTCCCTGTTTACTTCCTGCCGGGAAATTGCTCAAAATCCCGAATTCGCTGCTGCTAAGCGCTGGCTCGAAAAGCACCCGGGAAAGAAAGCGATCGGCTGTTTCCCCGTCTATTGCCCCGTCGAATTGGTCCACGCTTCCGGCATGTTGCCGCTCGGCATTATCGGAGCGGGCAATCAGATTGAAATCACCTATGCGGATTCGCGCTTTCAGTCTTTTGTCTGCTCGATCGTGAAAAGCACCCTCGAGCTCGGATTGACGAACCGCCTCAAGTTCCTCGATGGAATGGTCTTTCATTCCATCTGTGATCCGGCTAGAAACTTGGCGAGCGTTTTTCAGCGGAACTTTCCCGACATGTTTGTAGACTACGTTCACTTTCCGCAAAACTTCGCTTCGCCGCTGGCTAGGCAGTATCTGGCGGCTGAATATCGCCGCATTCTCGATGGCTTGCAGCAGAGGTCAGGATACGCTCCTACCGCCGAAGATTTGAATCGCAGTATCGGCCTTTACAATCGCATTCGAGCCGCGCAGCGAGACATCTACCGGATCCGAACGGAGACGCCGCATCAAATTTCTGCCGCTGAATCCTTCGTTCTCTCGCGCGCCGGCACTTTGATGGCCCCTGAGGACTTCTTGAAGATTCTGGAGCAAGTCCTTGCCGATCTACCCAATCGACCGACTCGTCCGAAAGATCGCATTCGCGTGGTTTTGGAGGGCTCGTTCTGCGAGCTTCCCCCGGTCGGCCTGATCGAAACGGTCGAAGCGGCCGGTTGCTACGTCCTTGACGACGATTTTCTTCGAGGATGGCGGTGGTTTACGGACGATGTGCCCATCCACGAGGATCCTCTCGGCGCCCTGGCTGAAAGTTATTCGGAACGCGCCTACTATTCGGGCACAAAACATGATTCGCGCGAAGCAAAGGCCACGCATTTGATCCGCCTGGCTCAAGAGAAAAAGGCGGATGCCGTCATCTTCCAAGCCGCAAAATTTTGTGAGCCGGCGCTGTTTGACTATGCCCTTTATCGCAAGGCTTTGGAGGACTCCAAGATTCCTCATTTGCTGCTGGAATTCGAGGAGAAGACCTGGAGTTTCGACCGCGCTCGCTCTGAGGTGGAGACATTCGTGGAATCCCTGTTGTTCGATTGAGATGGGACGACGGGCGAAGGAGCTTGGCCATGGCACAAGGCACCGCAAAGACCGACTACCAGGGACGCATCCACAATCTTCAAAAAGACATGATCGGCCGCTACTACTCGCGACTCACGGCGGCCGCGGAAAACAGGGGAGAAAAAGCCATCTACATGCTGATCAGCGGCAATCCCGTCGAGCTGATCGAAGCCTTCGACATGATCCCTGTCTATCCCGAGGTCAATGCGCTGCAGCTTGCCGCCAAGAAGCAGTCACTGCCTCTTATTCTGGCTGCCGAGGAAATGGGTTATTCAACGGATAATTGCGCGTACGTCAAAGCGGATGTCGGAATGTATTTCGCTGGACGCAAGACTCCCTTCGCCACGATTCCGGAGCCTGATCTGATTCTGTGCAACTACGTCGGCTGTAACGTGTACCTGCAATGGTTCGAGCACCTGCAGCAGTATTCCAAAGCTCCGATCTACAACCTCGACGTTCCATTTTTCCGCACCAGCACGGACGATCCTCCGGAAGAAGATTTTCGCTATGTGGTCAAGCAGTTGGAGGAGCTTGTCGAAATCCTGGAGCGCATGAGCGGCAAGAAGCTCGACTACAAGAAATTGCAGCGCATCATCGCGCTTTCCGGCGAAACAGGAGAGCTGTGGTCGGAGATTAAGAAGCTTTCTCAGCGACGCCCGACTCCATACGACGCGTATTTCGATTCTGTCATGATGATGGCGCCCCTCTACTGCTTGCGGGGCACTGAGGACGGGCTCTGGTTTTTCCAGGAGGCATACAAGGAGATGAAACAGCGGGCGGACAACCGCGAGGGGCCGCTCCCCGAGGAGAAGTTCCGCGTCGTGATGGAAGGGCCGCCGCCGTGGCCCTACCTGCGCCAGTTCCGCGATATGTTCAGTCGCTGGGGAGCGGTCGCTGTGGCGTCAACGTACTCCGGAGTCGGAGGAATCTGGGAGTTCGGATTCCGCCATGATCCACAGCGTCCTCTCGAGAGCATCGCCCGGCACATGCTGCAGTGGAATGTCACCAACCGCAACTTCATGCAGCGATACCGGCAGCTCAAGGATTATGTGGAAGATTGGGGCGCCGACGCGCTCGTCATCCATTCCGTGAAGAGCTGCAGGCTCTTTTCGGCCGGCCAGGGTGACATGAGGGAATACTTCACCAAGCAGCTCAACGTCCCGACGCTCTTGATCGAATCGGACCTTGAGGACCCGCGGTATTTCTCCGAGGCCCAGCTGCGTAACCGCGTGGACGCATTTTTTGAAGCGCTGGAACATCAGAGGATGGTGGCCGCCAAATAAGGTCGTCGTCAGCCGTGTCGCGCGTGGAAGGGCGCGGAGAAAGGCAGGGCAAAATGACATACGGAGGCGGAGTGGACGTCGGATCCACCCAAACGAAAGCTATCATCTTGTCGGAAGACCGCAAGATCCTGGGACGAGCTCTGATCAACACGGGTGCGAACGTCTCGATGGCGGCCGAACGCGCGTTCCGCGAAGCGTCTTCTGCGGCGGGAATCTCTCCTGAGAGCGTCTCTTATGTCGTAGGAACTGGCTATGGTCGCTACAAGGTGAATTTCGGAAACGCTCAGATCACTGAAATCTCATGTCACGCGCGGGGCGCCAATCTTCTGTTCCCCAATACGCGTACGGTGATCGACATGGGCGGTCAAGACGCCAAAGGGATTCGCGTGGGCGAACAGGGCGACGTCAAAGATTTCGTGATGAACGACAAGTGCGCCGCCGGCACCGGACGTTTTCTCTCGAATGCGGCGGAAACGGTGGGTCTGAGCCTGGACCGAATTGGTCCGGTTTCGCTTGAAGCCAAGAAACCGGTGCGCCTCAGCACGGTCTGTGCGGTGTTCGTCGAATCGGACATTATGTCCTACCTAGCAGAAGGAAAGACCGTGCCGGACATTTTAGGTGGTGTCCATAGCGCGATCGCGGCCCGCACGGTAGCCCTAGTGCGTCGCGTGGGAATCGAGCCGGAGATCGCTTTCACAGGCGGCGTGTCGAGGAATATCGGGATGGTGAAGGCGCTCGAGGAGAAGCTAGGGTTGGCGGTCAATGTTTGCGATGACTCTCATTTCATCGGCGCGATTGGCGCCGCAGTTTTTGCGCTGGAGCGGGCCTTGGGCGGGGATACTTCCGCAGCATCTGCCAAATTGGGGCATGCGGCGCCCCCGACGTCGTCGCGACCTAGTGCCGCACAGTCATAGACGATCGGACAGATCTGGTTGTCACAGAGGTGCATCATGAATTACGTCGCCGGAATTGATATCGGATGCCGAAGTACTAAGGCCGTCCTGCTGGACGAGTCGCGGCAGGTTTCCGCAACAGCTCTGGTGAAAACGCGGCCAGACTTTCCGGGCGTCGCCAGCGAAGCGATGGAACAAGCGCTCGCCAAGGCCGGCGGCCACAGGGGAGACGTGAAGTATGTGGCCACTACCGGTCTCGGGCGCTACAACGTTCCCTTCCGCGATATCCAAATTACAGACATCACCTGTGCAGCGCGGGGAGCGGAGTTCCTTTTCCCGAGAACGGCCTGTGTGCTCGATGTCGGCGGGCAAAGCACGCGCGCGATTCGCCTGCGCGCGGGCGGCAAGGTGAAAGAGTTCAAATCCAACGATAAGTGCGCGGCCGGTTCCGGGGGATTCCTTGAAAGAGCTGCCCACTATCTCGAGATTTCTCTCGAGCAGCTCGGTCCGCTCTCAATGAATGCGGACAAGCCCACAACGATCAGCAGCGTGTGCGCGGTGCTAGCGGAATCGGAGATCATCAACCATGTCAGCGAGGGGCAGAGCGTCGAGAACATCATCCGCGGCATCCACAACTCGCTCGCGTCAAGATCGAAGGCGCTGCTCTCCCGCGTCGGGCTGGAAGACGAAGTCACTTTCGTCGGGGGAGTGGCGCGCCAAAGAGGAATGGTCGAGGCTTTGAAGCAGACTATCGACCGTCCAGTGAACGTCAGCGAAGAACCAGACACCGTTGCCGCGCTGGGAGCTGCTCTTCTTGCCTATCAGCGCTTGCAGAAGCTCGGCGGCATTAAAGAGCCGGACTCCTACGTTTTCGGGTAGCAACCGACCGCTCTTGTCCAGCTCACCTGGGGGCACCCAGCCTGCGCGTCCATCCGCTCCCGTCGGTTTTCAACCCTCCCTACGCAGGCCAGCATCTTCAAATCTCTGCTTTACTTCGTCTGGGATCGGTTCACTTCGGAAGGTCACCGGGTCTTCGCTTACACGCTTAACCCACACGCGCCTCTCAAAGATCTCGAGGCCAAGCGTTCCGTCGGGCCTGTAGACCTTGTGTTGAACCAGAAAGCTGGTTCGGCCCCACTCCGTGATGCACGTCTCATATACGACTTCATCGCCGAAATCGGAGGGCACGATGAACCGTGCTCGCAAGTCGACCACCGGAATGCCGATGATGTTGTAGGACTTCAGCATCATGGGCTTGAACAACCCTGCCCGGGCGAACAAGGCGTTAGTGCAGGCGTCCCCATATTCGAGATAGCGCGGGAAAAAGACCGTCCCCGCCGCATCGCAATCGCCCCACTCAATCTGAACGTGTCTTCGGTTGGTCAACATGACATGGTTTCCTAGGGTCAGCGGCGCCTCGCACAAGCTTCGTACACGCCCAAGCGCTTCGGGCCGATTACGTGAGTTCCCTCACCGCGCTCAGTGACATCGGTCACAGCATATCCCTCGCGCGTTTGATAGAGAAGGCTCCTCAGAGGTCTCGGCTCCGCGATACGCACTCCGGATGTCACACAGATTGCGGGCCGGAAGCGGGGCAGGTCCCGGAAACGCGAGTATGAAGATCGCGAGCAGCATTCAGCCAATGAACCGCGCTCCAGCGGACTTTGATCCCGCACGTGATCTGCCGCCTGGTTTCATTGACTTCCTTCTTCCGCTCGCCCGGACGTTCGCGCCACCTCAGCGTGAGCTCGTTCAGAAACGAGAGGTCGCGCTCGCCGAAGCACATCGGGGCAAACTGCCCGATTATCTTCCCCCCTCGCCCGCGACCGAAGAGGATTGGCAGATTAGGCTGCCCGCTTGGTGTTGCGACCAGCGGAATCAGATGACAGGCCCTGCTGACGATGCGGAGCTTGTTGTGAAGATGCTGAATTCTGGAGCCCCGGGTGTGATGCTTGATCTCGAAGACTCCATGGCCAACACATGGCCGCATTTGATGCTGGGCATTGCCAACGTTCTGGGTGCACTGCGGGGTGAATTGAGTTACTTCGACCGCAAGCGGAATCGCACTGTCTTCATACAGCCCAGCCAGTCGGCGATCTTCGTCCGCCCCCGGGGGCTGCACATTCATCAAGCGGGGGTCCTGCCCGGCGAAGTCCTGCCTGCATCCGTTTTCGATGTGGCGTTAGTCGCCTTTCAGGTGGATGCAGCGCGACTCAAGCATCCTCTGGCGTTTTACATTCCGAAGTCCGAATCCGCAGGAGAAGGGCTCTGGTGGCGTGATCTATTTCAGGCGGTCAGCCGGGCAAGAGGCTGGCAGGCTGACGCCATTAAGTGCATGGCTCTTGTCGAGTCGCATCCGCTCGCCTATCAGATGGAGGAATTCTCTTTCAATCTCCGCGAGCATCTCCTCGGCTTGAACCTGGGTCGATGGGACTACATGGCAAGTCTGATCCATTTCAACCTTTGCGATCCGGACTGGGTACTTCCCGATCGCAACACGATCCCCCATGATGTAGCCTTCTTCCAGAACTTGCGCAACCGCATCCCGGAAATCTGCCACAAGCACGGAATGCTCGCCATCGGAGGCATGACGGCGCTCTATCCTAGCCGAGAAGACCCTGAGCTTAACGCCCGGGCGCTTGCCGTACTAGAAAAGGACAAGAGGAATGAGGCAACGTGCCTGATGGATGGAGCGTGGACTGGCCATCCCGACCAGAACGACATCGCGGTCGAGCAATTTCCCTATCCCAACCAGTTGAAGACACGGCCTTCTAATTCTGAGCGCTATCCGAATCTGCGGCCCGTCCCGAAAGGGGTAGGAAAGATGACAGTGGCGGGCACGCGTGCGGCGGTTCGCACGGTGATTCGCTACCGCCAAGGTGTGCTCGCCGGACGCGGTGCGAGTCTTTTGGACGGCTACATGGAGGACTTGGCGACGGACCGTATCTACAGACTCATGATCGCGCAGAGGATTCGCCATCGCGACGCAGTCCCAATTGTGGACGACACGGGCAAACCTTTCCCGCACACATCTCAACGAGTCACCGAACTCTTCGACGAGGAACTGGCCCGCATTTTGCGCGAGCTACCAGCGAACACACCTGGCGAAAACGCGGAGCAGTTCAAGCAAGCCCGCGTGCTCAGCGAAGGGCTGATTTCCTCTGGAGAATTCACACCCATCTAGATTACACGCGCGCCGAATAGAGACCGCGAATGTAATAGTTCTGTAAGTTCGTTCCCTGGATGTCTTGTCCGGTCGCTCACAGTGGTATCGTCCCTCCGGGAACCAGTTCTATGGATAGACATCCCAAAGGAAGCCGCGCACGAGTGCTTTTGACCTCTGTTTTTGGACCCTATGCGCAAGACGATTCATTCGGGAGCCGATCCATCAATCCGATGGAGCTCTACCACAATCAGGTGACCCGCGCGCAAGGCAGTTATTCCATCCGCATGTTCCATCGCTCCTGGGGAATCATGATGATTCAAGCGAATATTTCCGCGCCCTGCGCCGTGCTGGACTTTCCGAAGCGGAAGGATTTCGAGCGGGAGCTCAACCAAAACCAGTACGACATCGTCGGTATCTCGTCGATCATCGTCAATGTCGGCAAGGTCCGGGAAATGTGCCGCATGATCCGGCAGCTTTCGCCGAGGTCGGAGATCGTCGTCGGCGGGCACGTGACGTCGATATCGAATCTGGACGAGATGATCGACGCCGACCATATTGTGCGGGGCGAGGGCATTTCCTGGATGCGAAGGTATCTAGGAGAGGACCCTTCCGCTGCCATCCGCCATCCTTCGATCGTGTCGGGGTTGCAAACGCGCGTTATGGGAATCCGCGTGCCGGAGCGAAAGGGAGGCACCGCTGCCACAATTATTCCTTCAGTGGGCTGCCCGATGGGCTGCAACTTCTGCACAACTTCAGCGTTCTTCGGAGGCAAAGGCAAGTTCGTAAACTTCTACCAGACCGGCGACGAACTTTTTGAGGTGATGTGCAAAATCGAGGCGGAACTCAGCGCGCATTCGTTCTTTGTGATGGACGAGAATTTTCTGCTCTACCGGCAACGGGCTTTGCGTTTGCTGGAACGCATGAAGAGCGCAGGCAAGAGCTGGGAACTTTCCGTTTTCTCTTCGGCGAATGCCATCCGGAAATACACGATGCAGGAACTGGTGGAACTCGGTGTGTCCTGGGTTTGGTTGGGGCTGGAGTCGCCTCATTCTACCTACAGCAAGCTCCAGGGCGCGGACACAAAGCAGCTCACGCGGGACCTGCGCGAAAACGGGATCCGCGTCCAGGGCTCGACCATTATTGGATTAGAACACCACACCCCGGAGAACCTGCCGGACGAGATCGAATACGCTGTCACCCATCACACGGATTTTCATCAGTTCATGCTCTACACTCCCGCCCCCGGCACACAGCTCTACCGGCAGATGGCGGCGGAAGGCCGCATCCTCGAAGACATAGACCCGGCGGACGTCCATGGCCAATTCAAGTTCAACTTCCGCCATGCGGCCATCTCGCGGGACGACTCGAAAACGTTCCTCGACTGGGCGTTCCGGCGGGATTTCGAGGTCAACGGACCAAGCCTCTTTCGCATGTGCGACACAATCTTCAAGGGCTGGCAACGCTACAAGGACTACCCGGATCAACGCGTGCGCGAGCGCTTCGCGCGTCAAACAAGGAAACTCAGCAGCGCATACAATGCCGCACTCTGGGTCATGGAACGCGAGTTCAAGAGAGTGAATCGCCATGTCAGCGAGCAGATCCATTCGCTTCGACGACAAATCGAAGAAGAATTTCCAGTCGTCGCCCGTCTCGCCGCAAATCTGCTGGGTCCTGTGATGCTGTGGACCAGTCGGCGGGAGGAAAAGCGGCTGGCGGCGGGGCACACTTATGAACCGCCGACGATTCTGGAGCGCCGCAATTGGATTGTCACGTCCTAGATCCACGAAGTCTCGCAATGGAAGAGCGTTGCGCCGCAAGTCCAGCTAGGAAAACCAAGAAGGTTACAACTGCTCCGTATGGACTAGCAGACAGAGGGCTGGCGCCGTAATGTACGAGCGCGCTCGTGAAGCAAAGCCTAGCCTCAACGCGGGTCTCAACAGGTGGCTCCGAAGTCAGAACACGGCGAGACTAAGCTCGTTTGCGACCTGCGCAAGCATTCTCACCGATGTCACGGAATCTCCCACGGGACGCCGCCGCTATGGGCTGGCGTCCAATCCCGTGATGCGAATGCCGGTGTGATGGACGTGATAGCGGCGGTTCACTGATATCAGAAGCGCGGTGATGCCTTCCACGATGCTCGCCATTTCCAAAGGGCCGGCATCGATCGGCCGTAGGCCGGGAATCGACTTCACCAGCGGGAAAAGGGTTTGCTTGGCGGCCTCATCGTCTCCGCATACGAGGATGTCGCATTCCGGAGTTGCCGACAGATCCTGCAGAACGCCAGCCGACAGATTGTGGAAGGCTGCCAGCACTCGTGTAGTGCTCGGTACAAGCTCGCGTGCTTGCGCAGCGGCAGATCCTTGCCAGAGCTTCAGCACGCGCGTCGGCTTGCCGCCCAAAGCGGCCGCCAGAGGAACGGTTGTATCGACCAGAATGGAACTTCCCAAAGAACCTCGAATGCCCTTAAGGATCTCGACTTGAGCCGAAATGGGAACGGCTAGCACCGTTATCGAAGCTTGTGCGGCGGCTTTTTCGTTCTCAAGCCCGTTGATGCAGATGCGCGCCGACTCTGCTGGCGCGTACGCGGCCGCGATGTTCCGAATCCGCTGAGCGGCTTCGACGGCTTTTTCCTTGGCGCGGGATCCAATTGTGACTGCCACCCCAGACATCGCCCACCGCAGCGCAAGGCCAAATCCCAGGTCGCCGGTTCCGCCAATGATCGCGATTCCCCCCTCGTTCATCTTCTCCTCCCCGTGGCCTGCTGGCCGTCACGATCCGAGTCGCGCCGAACCCACTTGGCCTGGTGTGTTCGAAGTGCTAGTCTGTGCGGCGTTGAATCGATCGAACGTGTCAGACATCGAGTCGCACCGTCCCCCCACCCCTCTCCCAGTGCAGATTATCCCGTTGAGCACGCTCCCGGAAGTCGCACCGGGCGACGATCTTGCAGATCTGCTTGCGGAGGCAGCCAGACAGCAGAGTGCCGCGTTTAGGCGAGGAGACGTGCTGGTAGTCGCACAAAAGATTGTGTCCAAGGCAGAGGGCCGAATCGTTCGCCTCGACTCGATCGAACCATCCGAACGGGCCGCACGCTGGGCCGCTCAATATCACAAGGATCCTCGGGCGATTGAAGTTGTGCTCAGGGAAGCCAGTCACATCGTACGCATGGAGCGCGGCCTGATAATCGCCAAGACGAGACATGGCTTCGTCTGCGCCAATGCTGGCGTGGACCTCTCCAATGTCGCAGACGGAATGGCGTCGTTGTTGCCCGAAGATCCGGATGCCTCCGCGCGTCTGCTCCAGAAGCAGCTCGCGCGGGCATTCGCCGTACATTTGGCTGTCATCATTTCTGACACTTTTGGGCGCCCGTGGCGCGAAGGCTTGGTCAACGTTGCCCTGGGTGTTGCGGGACTGGAGCCATTGATCGACTATCGAGGACAACGGGACTCGCACAACAGGATGCTTCAGGCCACCGTGATTGCCTTGGCCGATGAAATCGCTGCCGCTGCTGGGATCGTCATGGGCAAGCTCAACCGAGTCCCCGCAGCGGTCCTTCGAGGAATCCCGCTGTCGCGAGGAACGGGAAACGGACGCGACCTCATTCGACCGGAGGACCGGGACTTGTTTAAATGACGCTTTGCTTTCCAACGTTTTCGAGTCCCCTGATTTGACGACTTGACGCCGAGCTCTTCTGGGCCCTGCCTGAGCTCCGGCTCGACATGCCACACGAGCGGCCCCCGATATCCAAAGCTCACGAACTCTTCTGGAACTCGGTGAAACTCGCGCCCTCGGATCGGGCCGGCTGTTCACCAGCAGCAGGCCCATCACGATCCTCAGGTACGCCGCCAGCGGCCAAAGAAGCCAGAGCCGCGTTGATCTCGCGCCCAGCCGCCTGCACTAGCGTCGAGATATTGGCGATGAATTCAGGAGTTGCTTCGCTGTCTGGAATAGCCATCGCCACGCTGCCAATGACCATCCTGTCCGGGCCAAATACCGGCGCCGCGATTCCCACGCGACCGTTGTCAACTTCTCCTCGCGTGATGTCCAAGCCAGCCCGGCGAATGCAGCGAAGATTGACCTTCACCGTGTCCCAGTCGCCGCCGAGCCCGGCAGCGGCAATTTCTTCCGGGTACCTCGCAAAGAACCATCGGGCCGTCCGCGACGGAAGGTTGGCCAAAATGACCTTTGACGACGCCCCTCGAAACATCGGCATGGGCCGACCACGTTCGTAGTTGATCCCGCTTTCCGCGAGGACTCTGGCCTCTTGATGCACGCACATGACGCACTTCCGGTAGATGCGGCACAAAATCGCCACGCCCGCACTGTCTGAGCGCGCGACCAACCGCTGCATGGCGGGTCGGCCGACTTTGATCAAGGGGTCCGTCAGGCGAATCTTGCGATCACTCTCGATCACTGCGGGCCCGAGGACGTATTTGCCGGTTGGAGACGGATCCAGAAGACCCGCCCTACACAGGTTTCCGAAGTACCGGTAAGCCGTGCTCACCGACACACCCATCTTTTTGGCGGCTTCTTCCACCGTCCACTCAGGCTTCTCGACGGTGAACAGACCAAGTATCCCGAGTACTCGATTTGTCGTGTTCACCAGCTTACCCTTGGCCTCGCCCTGCGAGCCACCCGTCCGAGGAGGGCCCGCTTATTGCCGTGAGACACTCCCAACGAAAGACCGAGCAACTCCCCTGCGAAGCTATTTCGCAGAAAATCGCCCAGACCGCCTGATCTCGCCCATTGGCCGCGAGTGAGCGCCATGCACTTGGAGCGAGAAGCAAAATTACCTGATTGCGATAACGCTGACAATCTAGCAGCACAAAATTCTCACATACTGTGACCTTCGTCACATCATTCCCGCGGTTCGACCGCTACAGTCTGTGGCGTCAACCGGCTCTCGGTATTGGCTTAGGTCTTTAGTCGCACGCGGTGAGCGCTCGAATGACTCCACCGACCAACAAACTTAGATCTGCTGCCGACGTGGTTCGGAGCATCCCCTCGGGCAGCCACATCGCTTTGGGAGGATTCTCGATCGCCCGGAACGTGATTACAGTGGTTCACGAATTGATTCGGCAGAAGAAACGAGACCTAACCATCTCTCAGGGCGTCGTGGGACTCGACACTGACCTGCTGGTCGGGGCGGGCCTCGTTAAGCGCTTGATCATGGGAGGCGGATCGCTCGACCGCTTTGGCCCAGTCCATTGCGTCAACCGTGCGCGGGAAACCAGTTCCCTGTTTTGCGAAGACTACACAAGCCTATCGATGTGCTTTCGTTATCTGGCCGGAGCGCTAGGCCTCTCTTTCATACCCATCAAATCACTCCTGGCCTCTGAAGTCCTCCAACGACTCGAGAGCGGACCGGGTGCCGATAGCGTGAAGCGATCCAAGTGTCCCTTCACTGGTGAGGAGTACGTGCTCCTGCGGGCGCTAACCCCGGATGTCTCGCTCGTGCACGTCCAGTTGGCCGATCAACAGGGAAATTGTCAGATTGCTGGGCCTCGTTGGGAAAACGAGGAGCAAGCCAAGGCAGCGCGCCGCCTGATCGTCATTGCGGAGGAGATTGTTCCGACCGAGTACATTCAGCGTGCGCCTGAGCGGACGATCATCCCAGGACATCGCGTCGAGGCCGTCATCCATCAGCCGTATGGCGCTGTGCCTACCGGCGTTTTCGGTTGTTATGACTACGATGCCGATCACTTGCGACTGTACGTGGACCACGCGAGGGAGCCAAAGCGATTTCAGGAATACCTCGAGAGCTACGTCTTCGGTTGCACGGATCATGCGGAATACTTGGAGAAGCTCGGTGGCTCGAAGCGGATGGAAGAGCTTAGAGCCGATCCGGTCCTCGGATACTGACGGCAGGAGTCGTGTGCCCGGAGGGTGCGGGCGTTGGATGTAAGTGAAGCCATGAAGGCCAGCGACACAACGCGCGAGGTACGGGCCACGGAAATCATGGCCGTCGCCGGCGCACGAGAGCTCCGAGACGGTGAGGTAGTCATCGTAGGGCTCGGCCTGCCTGAGGTCGCTACGATTTTGGCCAAGCGCACGCACGCCCCAGGACTAGCTGCGCTTCTTGAAGTTGGCGTGATGAATCCTATCCCGCAGGACGTACCGGTCGGGCTTGCCGACGCGCGCATTTACTACCGGGCTACCTGCTGGAGCGGCTTCCTCGACGTCATGGGCATGAACCTTCATCGCGGCGTAGTCGATGTGGGATTCCTGGGGGCGTTGGAACTGGACCGCTACGGCAATATCAACACGACGCTTCTGAAGCAAGACTCCGGTTCGATTCGCTACGTGAACGGCAGTGCGGGAGGCAATGACGTGGCCTCGCTGGCGAAGCGCGTAATTGTGATTATGCGACATGAGAAACGAAAACTTCCTCTGGCCGTCGCTCACATAACGAGTCCCGGCTTTGTCAACGGGCGCGGCCGACAAGAATTGAACTTGCGTGGAGGCGGCCCTAGCCGTGTGATTACCGACAAGGCCGTTTTTGGATTTGATGCGACCACGCATGCGGTGTCCTTGCTCTCGTTGCATCCGGGGATTTCGCTGCAAGATGTCATCGAGAATACTGGGTTCCCACTGCATATTCCGAACGACCTTCCCCCGACGCCACTTCCTACGACCGAAGAGTTGCGTCTGTTGCGGGAAGAAATCGATCCGAAAGGTGTGCATTTGAAGTAGATGAGCCGTCCTTATCGGCTGCCGTTGGATGGAAAGTGAGGAGCGACCGTGGTTTACGACATTGAACTGAACTCCGCCGCGCACTATCCCGTTGCCGGGGTCGTCGAACTATCACCGATGATTGAAGAGGCTGGTTTCGGCGCCTTCTGGAAGGGCGAATCGAACAGTACGGATCCTCTGGTATTGATCTCGGGCATTGCCGCGCGGACGCGCACGCTTAAGGTCGGGACGGCTATTTATCATATCTACGGACGCAGCGCCGTCACCCTCGGAATTCAATCCGCCACGCTGCAGGATCTATCCGGTGGAAGACTCCTGCTAGGTCTCGGAGTGGCAAACAAGACGATCGCCGCCTGGCACGGTGGCACTTTTGATCGCCCCTTGCGTCGCGCTAAGGAATACATCGAGATCGTCCGCAAGACGGCGGCGGGCGAACGCGTCGAGTACCAGGGCGAATTGTATTCGACCGGACAACGCTTCCAGCTTTCCTGGAAACCGTCTCACCCGACGTTTCCAATTTATCTCGCAGGTTTGGGACCACAGATGACGCGGTTGGTCGGACAAATCTCTGACGGAGTCTTCATCAACATGGCTACGCCGACAAAGATTCGAGAGATCGCAGATCGTGTCCGCGCGGGCGCTGTCGAGGCAGGCCGTGATCCGAGCAAGGTCGAAATCATCGCTAAGGTTCGCGTGTCGCTGAACCCGGATCGGGCCATGGCGAGATCGCGCATCCGGCAGGTGCTCACCTTCTACAACATCGCTGATCACTACAAGGACATGCTCAGGGCGTCCGGATTCGAGGAGGAAGTAAACGCAGTCCAGGAAGCCTTTAAGCAGGGCGGATTCAAAGCCGCAAGCACCCAGATCACCGACGCCTACATGGACAAGTTGCCGGTAATTCCCGCAACTTCCATTCAGGAAATCAGGGAACGATTGAAACCCTTTCTGGAAGCGGGCGTCACGCGACTGATTGTTCCCTACGTTCCTGTGACCGAGCCGGTGATCGAAGATGCCCGCCGGTTCGTAGAAGCGTGGGGAAAGTCATAGAGGCGATCATACAAGGAGACGATCATGTGCGATTTTGCTGCAGACGCAGAGGCGGCGCGACAGCTTCTCGTGGGGCGGGTCCTGACTGTTGAGCGGGTTCGCCAGCTCAATGCGAAAGACTACTTCTATCAGATGCTCAAGGACAACCCGGAAATGCTCAAGATCTATCCGGGAATCGAGAACAAGCTTCTCGAAGGGGCAATCGATTGCCATATTCACGCGTTTCCGGACTTTGTTTATCGCTCTCAGGACATGATTCAGATTGCTATCGATGCTTCCAAGGCTGGTATGCGCGCGCTCGCGTTCAAGGATCACTGGAACATCAGTTGCAATGCCGCGTATCTGGCGCAACGCCACATCGATTACCTGATTGAAAAGGGAGAATTGACCCATCGCGTGGAAATCTACGGCGGATCGGGAACGTGTTTCGGCATGAATCCGGATGCCATCCGCGTGGCGCTGCAATACCCGAATTTCAAGATGATCTGGTTTCCGACATTTACGTCGCTTGGCTTCTGGCGCGGAGCGGGGCAGCCGGAGAAGGGCGGTGTACGACTTGTCAGCGAATCCGGTGAGGTGTTGCCGGAAGTCGTGGAGATCATGAAGATGGCTGCGGCCAAGAAAGTTGGCATCGGATTCGGCCACACGGACTTCAAAGAGTTGCTGCCGCTGGCCAAGAAGGCAAAGGAACTTGGCGTACGAGCCACTCTGGATCATCCCTTGCTCGAGCTCAACAAGTTGCTTCTAGACGAAATGCTTGAGCTGGCTGATCTCGGCGTCTACGTCGGCACCTACTGCCAGCCAATGATTCCTAGCCTCTATCAACCTGTGGCCGACCCGATGGAAACGATCAAGACGATCAAGGCCATCGGTGCGCACCGCTGCATCATTGGGAGCGACTTCGGCCAAGTGCTTCATATGGACAGCATCGATGGAATGAGGGTTTTCATACGCGCGCTGCTTGCCTTCGGCATCCAGGAGCATGAGGTGCGATTGATGCTGCACGACAACCCGGCCAAGCTGATGTGGCTTGACTAAACGCGCGAAACACGGCTAGGTGGGCACGCACGGAGGACACGACATGGCATCAACGGCAGAGGATCTCCAAGCAATCCGCGACAATGTGCGCGCGCTTTGCCGCGATTTTCCCGACACCTACTGGCGCGAAGGCGACAAGAAGGGAGAGTACCCGCAGGATTTCGTGAAGGCGCTCACGGAAAGTGGATATCTCGCAGTCTTGATTCCGGAAGAATACGGTGGCTCAGGGCTCGGGATCACGGAGGCTGGCATCATTCTCGAAGAAATCAACCACTCGGGTGGCAATTCCGGCGCATGCCACGCACAGATGTACACCATGGGCACGCTGCTGCGTCACGGCAGCGAGGAACAGAAGCGGCGTTACCTTCCGGGCATTGCCAAGGGCGAATTGCGCTTGCAAGCGTTTGCTGTCACGGAGCCAAACGCAGGGTCAGAAACGACGCGCATTGAAACTCGTGCGGTTCGCAAGGGAAACAGTTACATCGTGAACGGACAGAAGATCTTCATTTCGCGCGCGAAGCAGTCCGACCTGATGCTTCTGTTGGCCCGGACCACGCCGTACAGCGAGGTGCAGGACAAAACACAGGGAATTTCCGTTTTTGTGGTGGACATGCGGGAGGTGAAGGGGAATCTCGAGATTCGGCCTCTCGACGTAATGGTGAATCACCATACGAATACGATCTTCATGGAGGACATGGAAATCCCGGCTTCGAGCCTGATCGGCGAAGAAGGAAAAGGGTTTCGCTACATCATCGACGGTTGGAACGCCGAGCGCATTCTGGTTGCCTCGGAAGCGATCGGAGATGGCCACTGGTACATTGAGAGGGCGTCATCGTATGCGCGAGAGCGCATCGTTTTCGGACGGCCCATCGGTGCAAACCAGGGCGTGCAGTTTCCCATCGCGAAGGCTTACGCGCACGTCGAGGCGGCTGACCTGATGCGTTTTGACGCCGCCGCCAAGTTCGACCGCAAGGAAAAATGCGGCGCTGAAGCCAACATGGCCAAATTGTTGGCGTCGGAAGCTGCTTGGGAAGCCGCTGAAATTTGTCTGACTACATATGGGGGATACGGATTCGCTCGCGACTACGATGTCGAAAGGAAATTTCGCGAGACTCGACTTCTCACCGTGGCGCCGGTAAACAACAACTTGATCTTGGCTTTTCTCGGCCAGAACGTGCTGAAGATGCCGAAGTCGTATTAGTACCGGGCGCAAATGGAGGAATGAACAGGTGCGAACGTGCTCGGGTCGGATTCATAGCTCATAAATGGAGAAACGCAAATGGATCGAAAGAACGTCTTGCTGCGCTCTTGGATGTTCGTTCCCGGAAATCGCCAGCGCATGATCGAGAAATCACTGGGAGTTCCGGTGGACGCCATCATGATGGACATCGAGGATGGCGTTGCTCCAGCCGAGAAGGACTCGGCTCGCCAGCAAATTGCCGCCTGCCTTGATCAGGTTGCAGCGCACCTTAAGACCGAAAAGCAGTTCCGGACGCCGGCGCGATTTGTGCGCATCAATGCCGTCGGGCATGAACGGAGTCGGGACGATCTCGCCGCAGTCGTGCGGCCGGGGCTCGAGGGGCTGGTTGTGCCGAAGGTCGAGACTCCTGAACAGATCAAGGCCGTCGAGCAGGCCCTGGATCGCCGTGAGCCGGAAGTTGGACTTGCCCGCGGAAGCGTGCGTCTGCTGCCTGCATTGGAAAGTCCAAAAGGATTGTTCAATGCCTACGCCATTGCCACCGCCTCGCCGCGGGTGATTGGACTGCTCTTCGGCGCAGAGGATTTTTCGAGAGAGCTCAGCCTGCCGCTGCGGCGTGAAGGTGAAGCTCGCGACTTGATCTACGCACGATCGTCGCTGGTAACGGCCGCCGCGTGCGCTCACGTCCAGGCCGTGGACGGCGTGTGGCCGGACCTGCAAGACACCGCAGGGCTAAAGGTATTTGCGCTGCAGTCTCGCCGACTCGGCTTTTCCGGCATGTCACTGATTCATCCCGCGCAGGTCGAGACAGTAAACGCTGCCTTTACGCCGGCTGCCGATGAGGTTGACTATGCGCGAAGAGTACTGAGTGCCTTCGACGAAGCAAGAGCGCGCGGCGAAGGTGCGGTGGCCTTCGGAGGACAACTCCTCGATCTTCCCATCGTGGATCGGGCGCGGCAAACTCTCGAGTTAGCGGACTCGCTTGGTACACGTTCTTCGTAAGAAGTCGGCTCTCAGCGGACTCGCATGGAACGGCGATGCGCGGTCAGAGAAATGGCAGTCCGTGGACATCGGATATCTATGTGAACTCATTCAAGCGACGTATTAGGGAGGGATCGAAATGGCAGTCAAGCCTGGTTGGGAAGGGCGGTTCTTCGAGGATTTCGAGGTGGGAGACATCTACCGCTGCCGCCTCGGACGAACGGTGACAGAAAACGACAACATCTGGTTTACGCTTCTCACGAACAACACGAATCAAATCCATTTCAACAACGAATACGGCAAGCGCACCGAGTTTGGAAAGTGCTTGATCAACAGCGCCCTCACACTGGCAATCGTCGCTGGAATGGGGGTGGCGGACGTGAGCGAAAACGGCTTCGCGCTCGGCTGGGACGAAATCAAGCTGCCCAACCCGCTATTTGCTGGGGACACTCTCTACTCTCAATCCGAGGTGCTGGAGAAGCGCGAGTCCAAGTCCAAGCCTCAATGGGGGATCATCAAGGTTCGCACGCAGGGTATCCAGCAGGAGGGCAAGGTCGTCATCGACTACAGCCGAAGCGTCATGGTGTGGAAGCGTGCGCACGCGCCGAAGCAGAATCTATTCCCCGAGGTCCGTCCCTGATGGCGGAAAGCCCGGCCAAGAAACCGCGCCTAGCTCTTGATGGCATTCGCGTCCTCGCGCTGGAGGTTTCCGTGTCGGGCCCGCACTGCTCGCGGATTCTCGCGGACATGGGCGCCGAAGTGATCAAGCTTGAAAAACCAGGAACGGGCGACCTGATTCGCGGCTGGGACTCCGTAGTAAGAGGGCTATCTTCCGGTTATGTTTGGCTCAATGGCAACAAGCGAAGTTTTGCGGTGGACATTAAGAAACCGGCCGGGCGCAAAGCTGTCCAGCGGCTGGCGGAACGCGTAGATGTCGTCCTTGAAAACTTCGCGCCAGGAGTCGCCGACCGACTAGGCTTGGGAGCCGCGGAACTGTGTGCCCGCAATCCGCGGCTCATCTACTGTTCTGTTTCCGGCTATGGCCAGGACGGCCCGTACCGGGATGTGAAGGCGTACGACCTGCTCATTCAGGGCGAAGCCGGGATCATCGCCACGACGGGCTATCCGGACAAACCAGCCAAGGTCGGAGTGCCCATTACGGATCTCGCTTCCTCGATGTATGCGGCAGTAGGAATCCTTCTGGCCCTCTATCAGAGGGAACGGACAGGCCGAGGACAAGTGATCGACATCTCGATGTTCGAATCGGCGCTCGCCTGGCTCGGATATTTTCCGCATCATTATTGGCACCGCGGAGAAGAGCCGGAGCGCGTCGGCATGCGTCACCACTACATCGTTCCCTACGGCCCTTACATCGCTTCGGATCATGTATATGTGAGCCTCGCCGTCGCCACGCCGCAGGATTGGGAGGTATTTTGCCGGAAGGTCGCCCGACGCCCCGAATTGCTCGAAGACGCGCGATTCCGCACCGCACCGGACCGTCGGAAGAATCGAGGTGTGCTCGAAGAGTTGGTTGAGAAGCTATTCCTAGAGCAGCCGCACGATGAATGGATGCGCCGCCTGAGCGACGCCGAACTGCCGCACGGCAGGTTGAACGGCATTGGTGAGGTTTTAGCCCATCCTCAGGTTGTCGCACGGAGGATGATCAGGGAGATGGAATCGCCCGTGGGGCCCGTGCCCGTCATGGGGAGTCCATTGCGGTTGTCGGATAGTCCGGCGCGTTTCGATCCTATTCCGGCCCTGGGACACGATACGGAGCCGATCCTTCAGGAACTCGGCTACACCGCAGCTGAAATCGAAGCTTTCCGGCGAGATCAAATCATCTGACTGCCAGCCGCCCTGGCCCGCGGCACTCCGAGATCCATGTCACGCTCGATCAGCCATCGAGCCGTGGCCGAACCGGGCCGCAGCAGGTTCGAGAGCTTCCGCAGATCGTCCAGCTCGTCGATATCGAGTTCCAGACGAGGATTGCGGAACACGCGCATACGCGCGCCGCATTCCTTCGCCGCGGCTAGGTGAAGTGGGAAGCTATTGGGGCCGAAGCGTGAAGGGAAAAGAACGGCGGGCGACCTCAGAAGTGCATTGGTGCCAGTGCCATCACTGGAAGGAACAATAACCACTGACGGAGCAACATCCAATTGTTCGAACACCGCCTCGATATCGCACGGCTCGACTAGCGGCAGATCGATAGGCAGTCGCAACAATGCCCGAACACCTTGCTCGGCGCAGTAACGTGATCCTGCATCGACGGAGCTGCTTTCCGAAGTTTGGTGAGACTCGACAATCGTTTCCCATCCGCGCGCTCGAGCACGCGAAAGAGCCCCGGATTCTTTGCTGATGATAAATATGCGTTCCGCACAGCGCGTCGCTGCCACAACGCTGAAGAAATCCTCGCACATCGCCTCCGCTAGGGCCGCGCGATCGGCAGCGGAGAAGTGCGGCGCCAGGCGTTTCTTGGCCTCATGAAATTCCTTTACCGGAATGAGGATCGCCTTCATGCAGCGGCTCCCGCTTTCTGCTTCGCGGTGAACTGCATGATTCGTCGCGCGAGGAGTTCCTTGTCTTGATCGGTGTGCATGACCGTCGGATAAATGATGACCTCCACGCCAAGCGCGTCGATTGCCGGCGCTTGGGCGCTGTCGACGGGATCGATCACAAACGTTGCGCAGATGTCCTGATACATTCGAGCAACTCCAAGGGCTGATACCTCGTGCCCCAACTGCGCGAGCATCTGATCCGATGGTCCCTTGAGAGACTTGCCTCCTACGATGGGACAGATGGCAACGACGTGCGCCCGGCGCTTGCGCAACGCTTCCCGCACTCCCGGCACTGCGAGAATCGGCCCAATGCTAATCAGCGGATTGCTCGGGCAAATCACGATATTGCTGGCGCGTTCGAGCGCTTCGAGGACGCCCAGTGCCGGACGCGCGCGTTCAATTCCATCGAATGAGATTGCGTGGACCCTCGGCTCCGCACGTCGTTGGACCAAGTACTCCTGAAAGTGCAGCCGTCCTTGGTTGGTTTCGATCATTGTCGGCACAGGCTCATCGCTCATCGGAAGAATTCTGGCTTGCACGCCTAGAGCTTGCCGGATGGAGTCCGCCACTTCCGAAAGGCGCGCCCCGGCGCGAAGCATCGCCGTGCGATGGATGTGCGTCGCCAGATCCCGATCTCCTAGACGAAACCACTCGGGGCGGCCGTACACGGCGAGTTGCTCAAGCGCGCGAAAGGTTTCGTCGCGGAATCCCCAGCCCGTGTCGGGATTTACGAGGCCCGCCAACGTATAGGTAACGATATCGAGATCGGGTGAAATCGAAAGGCCGTGCAGGACGATGTCATCGCCCGTATTCACAATGGCGGTCAGTTCGCGCGGGTCCATGACGCGATGGAGTCCCAGCAAGAGCTTTGAGGCACCGACCCCTCCTGCGAGTGCCGCGATTTCCATCAGTATCCTACCCGGTCGTGTACCGTGAGATTTTCTGTTTGTCCGGCCATGCGTTCTAGCGGCAGGTGTTCGCTTGCATCCGCGTGCTCGAAGACCCGGCGGATTCTGTAGGTCGTGGTGCGCTCCGCAGGCGTACGGCCAATTGTCCGGATCAGAGCGCGAAGTTCACTGGGAGTGACAGATTCGCCGAAGTTGGACCCCGCAGCCTTTGAAATGCTCTCTTCCATCAGTGTCCCGCCGAAATCATTCGCGCCCGCTTCGAGGCAGGCCAGCGCTCCTTCGAAACCAAGTTTCACCCACGACACCTGAATATTCTTGATGTAGCCATTGAGGAGCAGGCGCGCGAGCGCGTGCACCAGTAAGTGCTCCGTGAGGGAACTCCCTGCGCGCGCACGGCCCGTACGGAACAATCTGGTCTGCGAATGGATGAAGCCCAAGGGGACAAACTCGGTGAACTCACCCCTGTCCATTTGAATCTCGCGCAGCAAAAGCAAATGCCGCACCCAATGCTCCGGCAACTCTGCGTGGCCATACATCATGGTGCTGGTGGACGGAATTCCGAGCCCGTGCGCTGTGCGAATCACTTCGATCCATTGGCGGACCTTGAGTTTGTTCGGGCTCAGCATTTCGCGGACCTTGTCGTCCAGGATTTCGGCCGCCGTTCCGGGCATGCTGCCTAGCCCCGCCTCTTTCAGCGTCTGTAGATGCTCAGGCAGGCTCAGACCTGTTTTTTCGACGCCGTACACGATTTCCATCGGCGAATATGCATGCAGATGCAGGTCCGGCAGCTCCGACTTGATCGCGCGCAGAAGCTTGGCGTAGTAATTGCCGTCCAGGTCGCGGGGCAAGCCGCCCTGTATGCATACTTCTGTCGCGCCGCGCTCGACGGCCTCGGCTGCCTTCGCAACGAGCGACTCGGTCGAATGAAAATAAGCATCTGCCGAGCGGGGGCCTCGGCCGAATCCACAGAACGCGCAGCCTACGATGCACACGTTCGTGAAGTTCAGGTTTCGGTTCACGACGTAGGTCACCCGGTCGCCGACCGCACGCCGACAAAGTTCGTTCGCAACTTTTAGTACAGCAAGAAGGTTTTCGTCTGCAGCGCTGCAGAGGGCGATTCCGTCTCTCGAATCGAGATCTTTTCCGGCAAGAGCCTTCTCGAGGATGGTGGCGATAGTCGGAGTCGCACCTCGGAGCGCCTGTTCCCAGCCGATCTCTCGCCACCGAGGACTCACGACGTTCAGCATTTGTCGCTCTCAATTTCGGGCATAGCCGTCTTCTCCTCGGAGCTCTTGCAGAGAGGATTGGAGGCGTGGATCCACGAATCCCGACCGCGACGAGAATTCGGGATAGATCGCCAGTCGCTCCCGCAGAATGAATCCCGCACCGGCTGTCTTTTCAGCTAACGAGGAGAGCTGCGGCCAAGCTGCCTCGGGGTTGATGAAATCCTTCGTAAGCGGCGAAATTCCGCCCCAATCGTTCATTCCGGCTTCGAGCAGCCTCGGGTAATCGTCCGAGAGCAGGTTGGGCGGGGACTGAATGTTCATCTCACCGCCGAAGATCAATCGCGCAATTGCTAGTGTTTGCAGAAGATCTTCAGTGGATGGTTCAGGCGCCAGCGCCATCCTCGTGCCAGGCTTCGCTCGAAACGGTTGAACGATCACCTCTTGAATGTGGCCATATCTCTCGTGGATATCCCGAATCGCAAGCAGCGAATCGATGCGTTCTTCGACTGTTTCGCCGATTCCGATCAGGATACCGGTGGTGAACGCGATCGATAACCGTCCGGCCTCTTCGATCGTCTGCAATCGAAGCATCGGCACTTTGTCCGGTGCCTTCCCATGCGGGCCGCCGGAGCGCGAGAGACGGGCACTGCCGCTCTCCAACATGAGGCCAAGACTGATGTTTGTTTCCTTCAGCCGGCGCAGGTCGACTGCAGGCATGAGACCCGGATTAGAATGAGGAAGCAGGCCGGTCTGATCGAGCACCAGTTGCGTCATCGCCGCGAGGTATTCGAGCGTGCGATTGAAGCCCTGTTTTCGCAAAAATGCTCTCGCCTCGGGGAATACCGTTTCCGGCTGATCGCCCAAGCTGAACAGCGCCTCCTTACATCCTGCACGACGCCCCGCTTCGGCCACTCTGAGAACTTCTTCTGGCGTCATGTAGGGCTGCCTGTCGTCTGTGGGGTCCGCTCGAAACGTGCAGTAGCCGCAGTAGTCCCGGCACAGGTGCGTCAGCGGTATGAAGACTTTTTTCGAGTAGCTGACCATCCGGCCTTTCGTACGTTCCCGAAGGGCTGAGGCCGCCCCGAGCAGCGAACTGAGGTCGCCACGCTCGATTAGAAGAAATGCCTGCTCACGGGAGAGGCCGCCTCCTCCGATCGCCCGTTCGACGACATCCACGACTTCAGTGGCGCTTAACAACTGACTCATGGAAGCTCGCGTCTTTCACAACCACACTTTTTCTGTGCGGCACGATGCGTCTCGGCCGCACGTTTGATTGACGGTCCGAGTCGATCACCCAATCTTGGCCCCGACGGGCCGGCAACTGGCTCCGGCCATTTTCCCACAGATCGACCGTGGATACGGTGGCCGACGCGGAAAGACAGGCCCACTCCCCTCCAAAATCCCGCGGCGGGAAAATGAAATACTCTCGGACCTGCGTGTGAGATTTACACGCTGCCGACGGGCGCGTTCAGTGACCCAAGTCACAAAAGTTCTTCAGTGCGGATTGTTCCACCGCCGCGAACCCCGGGCGTTCGTGAGCCGCATATAGACGCCGGGCATTTGACCGCGGCTCCTGTTTAACCAAGATAATAGCTGCTCTGAAGGCGGTAGCAGACCAGTAGCAGCAAATAGACTGACTATTTTTTGCAGGACTAACAAGAGATGGCGGAGAGGGTGGGATTCGAACCCACGGTAGAGTTTCCCCTACACTCGCTTTCGAGGCGAGCTCTTTCGACCGCTCAGACACCTCTCCGGGCTGAAGCGACTGGTTTCAAGCTTAACAAAGGGCTAGAGCGCTCACAACTGCGCTCCAAATCATGCCTCGGAAGAGAGCAATCAGCGCTCGGAGACGAGGCCCTATCTGTGGGGGCCAGAAGGTGTTGACACCGCAAGATCGTGCGCGTACATTGGCGGTGTAGTTTGGGAGGAAACCGTGCGTTCCATCGCCCCCGCTGGAGCCCGTTCCTGCTTGGCCGTGATTCTTGCCGTTGGTCTGCTGAACCTTCCCGCGTTCGCCGCGAGTGAGAAACCTCTCGCCGTCGTATTGACCGCCGATCACGCGCGCCTCGACAACGTTGGCGCGACAACCGGGGCAGACGTCTTTGCGGGCGACGCGCTGGCGACCGAACAGGGTGGATCGCTACGTTTGACTGTCGGCGCGAGCCAGGTTTACCTGCTCTCGGCAAGTTCCGCAACGCTCGCCCAGCACGACAGCAGCGTGCAAACCAGGGTAAGTCTCGGGACGGTTGGTTTTTCTACGTCCGCGCCGCAGCAACTGGAGATTCAGACGCCACTCGGGCTGATTCGCGGAAGTGACGCGAAGACGATTTTTGGCCAAGTCACCGTCCTGAGCCCGACCAGAATGCGTATCAGCTCGTTTGAGGGCACGCTCGTTGTATCCGACGCTACGGGCGCCGAGAAAATCATTGCTCCGGGCGAAACCTACGAAGCTACGCTTGCGCCAGCGGACCCGAAGGCAGACGATAATCCTCCACCGAAGGGTGTTACGGGTGCGGGGATCAACTGGAAGCATGTCATGGAGGTGGCGATTCCACTTGTCGCGGCGGGACTGGTCGCTTGCGCCGTCTGGCCTGAGAGCGACTCGACCACGGGCTGCTGGCATTAGACTTTCCGCAACGCGCCGCTCATCGATCGCAGACATCGCGGGAACCGACGAAAGACCTTCATGGACGAATTTCCTACTGCCTTCTAGGCGTGCTGCGGGCGGGAAAGAATTGCGGGACAGCGCGGGCATAATCCTCATATCTGGTTCCAAATCGCTTCCGGAGTTCGCTCTCCTCAAGCGCGATTGCAAGGCGCATGAGTACCAACCAGATCGCGGCAATGGTCCACGTGACCGCAGTCCCGGCTAGCAAACAAGCTCCGACGATAGCCAGGAACGACCCGACATATCGTGGATGGCGAATGCGCGCGTAGATTCCGCCGGATTCGAGGATTCCGCCTCCCGATAGCTCCGTCTTCCCTACCAGCCGCGCCGTCCCCAGATCTCGATGGACGCGCCAGAATATCCAGCCCTCGAATACGATCAGGCAGAGGCCAGCAAGCAGCATTGGCCCCGGCGGCCAGTCTGCACGAAACAAGCGATGGCGAAAGACTACGAGCGCCGCAGTCACCGGCGCCCAGGAGCACAGAAGACCGGTAAGGTAGGCCGCTTTCGCGCGGCTGCGCCAAAAGCTTCCCCAGGGATGAACGACGAACCAGTAGAGCGGAATGGGCAGATGCAGAAACAGAACGAGCGCAGCAAGCCAGCCCGAAGGTTTCACCCGCGAATCTTACTCGAACGCACGATCACGGTAAACCGCGTTTCGACTAGAATATTGAATGGCTTACGAAACACGGTTTCGGGCGTCATAACTAAGGAAACATGAGCGGCCCATCTTACTTCGCGCGGCGATATCGAGCGATTGCCTACGGCGCGCTGCTCGTTTGGGCGTCGACCATGCTTGCGACTCCCGGCAAAGCAGACGAGCCGTACGCACGCACTCGCGACTACGAGCTGGAAAACATCCGCACGCACCTCTGGTTCGACGTCTCGCAGCGAGCCGTGCGCGGCGAGGTGGCCGAAAGCGTAGCCGCTCTCCGCGATGGAGTTTCCGACTTAAGACTCGATTCGGTCGATCTGAACATACAGAGCGTCCTCGTAGACGGCCGGGAGGCGAAATTCTTGGTCACGCCGAAGGACCTGGTGATCTCACTTGATCACCCCGCCAGCCGCGGCGAGCGCCATGAACTTCTGATTCGCTACAAGGGGCAACCGAAAAAAGGCGTTTACTTTGTCCTTCCCGACCAGAATTATCCCCAGCAGCCGCAGGAGATCTGGACACAGGGCGAGGCGGAGGACACCCGCTACTACATTCCGCTCTACGACTATCCAAATGACCGCACGACCTCGGAGATGGTGCTGACCGTGCCGGCCAAATGGATCACGATCTCTAACGGCCAACTCCTCAGCGTCAAGGATGAAGCCGACGGCACGAAAACGTGGGATTGGAAGCAGTCCGAGCCGCTATCGACATATTTGCTCACTGCCGTCGCGGGCGACTTTGTGGAGCGCGAGGATTCCTGGAGAGGCATACCATTGCGGTACGTGGTGCCGCGCGGCGAGGAATCCAAAATCGAGCCGACCTTCGCGCGAACGAAAGAGATGCTCGACCTCTTCTCGAACAAGCTCGGCGTTCCCTACCCGTGGGCGCAATACGCGCAGACGGCCGTCGATGATTTCGTCGCCGGCGGAATGGAGAACACGAGCGCGACCACAGTGAGCGTGCGCGACCTCGTCAATCCAAAACTGGCGCCTGAGCTGCGAATTGGCGACGACGTGGTGATTTCACACGAACTCGCGCATCAGTGGTTCGGCGATCTGGTGACGTGCAAGGACTGGGCGAACTTGTGGCTGAACGAGGGGTTTGCGACCTACTTCGAGCATTACTGGCTCGAACAGCACTACGGCGCCGATGAAGCGGACTACACGTTCTGGCGCGACCAGAGCCGATGGTTCGCGCAGAAACGGCTGTTTTCAGTCCCGCTGATGACGCGCGATTTCACTGACTCGACCCAATATGACGGGAACGTGTACACGAAAGCCGGCTGGATTCTGCAAATGTTGCGCGAGCAACTGGGAGACGACGATTTCTTCCGCGGGCTGCATCAGTATCTGGTGGCGAACCGCGGGCAGAACGTCGTCGCCGCGGACTTGCAGAGAGCGATCGAGCAGGCCACATCGATCAACGTCGATCGGTTCTTCCACCAATGGGTCGATGGCGCGGGTGCGCCGCAGTTTCAGATCCAGTACAACTACGACGACAAGTCCCACCAAGTGACGCTGAATGTAGCTCAGACGCAGAAGATCGAAGGCTCGGTCGGCATTTTCGACGTGCCTGTCGAAATCGAAATCGCCACCGCGAGCGCTTCGCACACCTATCCGGTGGAGATCACAGAGGCGAGCCAGAGCTTTCAATTCCCGGCTGATGGCCCGCCGCTCATGGTGGTCTTCGACAAGGGGGACAAGATACTCAAGAGCGTCGATTTCAAGCGGGACCCGGCCCTCCTCGCGTACCAATTGAAGCACGGGAGCACCGCACCGGACCGCGCGGACGCAGCCTTTGCACTCAGCGCGGCGCGCGACAATCCTGCGGCCATCGCTGCGCTCAGCGATGCCGCGCTTCACGATCCGTTCTGGGGTGTACGCGTCGAGGCGCTCAAAGCATTGGGACAAATTCGCGGAGCCGCCGCGGAGATCCCAGTGGTGGCAGCGCTCGACGACGAGAAGCCGTGGGTGCGGGAGATCGCCGTGCGGACCCTCGCAGCCTTCAGAGATGATCCGAATGTGGCACCGAAGCTGACCACGATTGCTGCCGGTGATTCCTCCTATCGCGTGCGGGCAGCGGCCCTCCGCGCGCTGGCCGATGTGAAAGCCGCAAATGCCTTCGACGTGCTGACCGCGGCTGTTAGCTCGGATTCGCCCGATGGCGTCCTCCGGGATGCCGCGCTCGGAGGTTTTGGTCCGCTGGGTGACACACGCGCCGTGCCAATCCTGACCGAATGGTCCGCTCCCGGCAAACCAGTGAACAGCCGCGAAGAGGCGATTGGCGCGATGGCGGAACTGGACAAAGGCAACCAGGCGATAACGCAGGCTCTGCTCTCCTACCTGCACGACACGCACTTCGACCTACGAACTGCCGCCATCATCTCGTTGGGCGCGCGCGGCGACACAAGCGCTATCGCCCCACTCGAGGAGATGCGAAAAAATGGCGATCTCACGATGGGCGAAGGACCTTTCATCGACGCGGCACTCTCCATCTTGAAGGCTCGGCCCGCCGCAAAATAGTGTCAGGAGCGCGGGCTGGGGTGCGCCAGAAGGATTCGCAGGTCGCGCAAGTTGTTGCCGGTGGGACCCGTGATGATCGCGTCGCCCAACCGCAAAAAGAAATTGTAGGCGTCGCTCCGGCGGAAGAAGTCGGCGGGATCGAGGCCTGCCGCGCGGGCGCGAGCCAGAGTTTCTCCGTCCGCAACGGCGCCAGCCGCCGGGCTATTGCCGTCGATTCCATCCGTACCTGCGCTCATCACCGTGATGTTCTTCCCCGCGATTTTGGGCACGCACGCAAGTACGAACGCAGAGTTGCGGCCTCCGACCCCGTTTCCCGTCACAGGACTACTGAGTTCCCCATCGGCAAGAACTGCTACGAAACGAGCGCGCCCTGATTCCTCTTCTGCCTCCAACTGTGCCTGTAGCAACGCCAGCAAATAATCGGCGGCTTCCTCGACCGGCCAGTTGTCCGTCGCGTCGTCGCAGATGCAGGCGGATCCCTCTGCTTCGCAGGCGTGATGCGCGGCGTGCATCAAGTCGTGCACTCCCAGCAAAAGCTCGAAATGAGAACGCGCAAAAGCAGCATCGTCGGCTTTCGGCGTTTCGCTCAGCGAGTGATCTTCGAATGCCACTCGCAGCGATGCGGGCAACCGGGGAATCAGTCCATACCGTTGTGCGACGCGCTCGGCGTCTTGAGTGGTGCTGGGATCAGGCAGCGTTGGTCCCGAGGCAAGAGCCGATTCCTCGCCCGGCGGGACGTCGCTGATGGCAAGGGTAAACTTCAGCGAGCGCGGCGCCGCGGCGGCCAAACGTCCGCCCTTGGTCGCGGATAGATGTTTTCGGACGGCGTTGACTTCGCTGATAGGCGCGCCGCAGGTGACGAGCGCCGCATGCAGCATCCCGAAATCTTCGAGAGTGACGCCGGGATCAAGCGGAAACTCGACGAGTGACGAGCCGCCGCCAGAGACCAAGAAGAAGACGAGCGTGCGGTCGTCGCACCGTCCGAGCCGATCCAATATCGCCCGGCCTGCAGCGAGACTCGCGGCATTCGGCACGGGATGTCCCCCCACAAACGTCTGCCATCCGGGAAGATCGCGGGGCGGTGGCGCCGGGACCACGAGAATACCCTCGGTTCGGAATTCCGGCGCGAGCACCTGGGCCAGCCCCTCGGCCATCGCAAACGAGGCCTTGCCGTAGGCGATTGCCACAATCGACGCAAAGTCCTGCAAGTCCACGCTCACGTCGCCCGCGCGGATCTGGGAGCCGTTGCGGGCAAGTTTTCTCTGGAGCGTCGCGGGAATGTCGATGGCCGCGAGCGTTTCGCGAAAGACGCGCTGGGCGACCTGTTTCACGCCTTCCCGATGGCGGCGGCACCTGCTTGGGCCACGTCGGAATCCTGATCTTCGGTGCCGGCGCTGACGCCGATCGCTCCGACCACCTGCCCATCCACAATAAGCGGGATGCCGCCGCGAATCGGGGTCTGATGCCCAGGCGCAGCGACCGCGAGACCAAGCGCCAGAGGTACATTCACTTGATCGCCCGACATCGCGGGCCCCGTGGGCGCACGACGCATCGCCGCGGCCTGCGCCTTGACGAGCGAGATGGCAATGGACGAAAGCTTGGCGCCATCCATCCTCGTGAAAACAAGGAGGTGGCCTCCATCGTCAACGACCGCGATGTTCATCGGCACGCGGATTTCCTGGGCGCGGTCCTCGGCTGCTGCCAGAACCGCGCGCGCTCCTTCGAGACTGAGTTTCGGGCAATCTCGCGTTACAAGCGACATGAAAAATTCTCTCCTTTGACTAGAGATCGAACGCTTCAGGATTCAAAGCATTGGGCGGGCGCTTACCCTCGAAAAGCGCCACGGCGTTCATTGCGGCCATCACGGCCATTTTCGTTCGAGTCTCGATGCTGGCGCTGGCGATGTGTGGCGCGAGGATGACGTCTTTGCGCGAAACGAGCGCCGGATGCACACTCGGCTCGTGCTCATAAACGTCCAGCGCCGCGCCCGCGATCAGCTTGCGTTCCAGCGCATCGACGAGCGCTGCCTCGTCCACCACAGGGCCGCGCGAAGTGTTGACGAGATATGCAGTCCGCTTCATTTTTTCGAACGCAGCAGCGGAAATCAGATGCCGCGTCTCGGGCAGCAGAGGAACGTGGAGCGTGACAAAATCGGACTCGCCGAGAAGCTTCTCGAAGGACAAATATTCGGCGCCTAGTTCCCTTTCGACGTCAGCCGACACGCGCACTTGATCGTGGTAGAGCACGCGCATTCTAAAGCCCTGCGAGCGGCGCGCGACGCCTCGGCCGATACGGCCAAAACCAACGATGCCCAGCGTCTTTCCCCAAACGTCGCCGCCGAGAAGTTGATCGAGATCCCAGCCGGGCCACGTGCCGGAGCGCGTCCAGGCATCGCCTTCTACCAGCCGCCGAGCGATCGCCATCAGGAGAGTCCAGGCAAAATCGGCCGTCGTGTCGTCCAGTACGCCCGGAGTGTGCGTGGCTACCACCTTGTGGCGCGTGCAGGCGGGGACATCGATATTGTCGTAGCCCACCGAAACAGTGGCTGCAATGCGCAACTTGTGAGCGATGGAAAGCAGCTCCTCGTCCACCTTTTCGGTGAGTAAGCAGATGAGCGCGTCCTTTTCCGCGACGCGGCGGAGAAGTTCCGCGCGCGGGATGCGCTCGGGCTGCGTCCAATACTCGGCTTCGAAGTGCTGATCTAGAATCGCTCGCGCTGCTGGAAAGAGCGGGCGCGTCACCAGAACCTTCGGCTTGTTCAAGGATGACCTCTAAAAAAGAATCGCGCAGGCTAGGTAGCATACACCAGCATGTGGGTTAGCGCGCTCGCGGCATCGGGTCGCTGCGCTCCAGTCTCGTTGACGCTCCTTGGCACGGCGACTATAGTGGCGCCAGAGAAACCAAGAATCGCTGCCTATCATGGATTCACGACTCCTACGCAACCTTAGGAAGCTGCTGGGCGCAGGCGGCGTACTGCACAAGCCCGAGGACCTGATCCTCTACGAGTACGACGGCTCAGTGGACGTGGCGCGGCCTGATTGCGTGGCGTTTCCGCGCGGCACGGCTGATGTAGTCGAAATCGTGCGACTCGCCAATAGGCATCGTGTTCCACTTGTCGGCCGTGGCGCGGGAACTGGACTCTCAGGCGGCGCGCTGGCACGCGAGGGGGGGATCGTCACGTCGTTTGCGCGCATGAATCGCATTCTCGAAGTCGACGTCGAAAATCAGCGGGCCAAAGTCCAGCCGGGAGTCGTCAACTCGGATCTCAGCCTGGCCGTGGCGCACACGGGCCTGCACTTTGCGCCCGATCCGTCGAGCCAAAAGGCGTGCACGATCGGTGGAAATGTTTCGGAGAATTCCGGCGGGCCCCACACGCTCGCCTACGGCGTCACATCGAACCACGTGCTGGCTCTGGAGGCCGTGCTCGCTACCGGCGAACTGGTACGGCTCGGCAGCTCCGCGGTCGATCCACCAGGCTATGACTTGACCGGTGTTTTCGTCGGCTCAGAGGGAACCTTCGGTTTGGTCACCGAAATCGGTGTGCGGCTGACTCTGCTGCCAGAAGCGGTGAAAACGCTGCTCGCGATCTACGACTCGATCGATGACGCAACGGAGACGGTCGCCGAGATCACCGCGCGCGGGATCACGCCAGCCGCCTGCGAGATGATGGACGGCTGGACGATTCGCGCCGTCGAAGACTACGTTCATGCGGGCCTTCCGCTCGATGCCGCAGCGATCCTGCTGATCGACGTCGACGGTCTCCGCGAAGTCGTGGAAGCAGAGGCTGAGGCTGTCGCAGACGTTTGCCGAGTGCATCATGCGCGCAGTGTCCGGCTGGCGCGCGACGCAGCGGAGCGCGATTTGCTCTGGAAAGGCCGCAAGAATGCGTTCGGTGCGGCGGGGCGATTCTCGTCCAGCTACTACACGCAGGACGGTGTGATTCCACGCACCAAGCTCCCTGCAACGCTGCGCCGTATCGGCGAAATCGGCCGCAAATACGATCTCACTATTGGAAACGTCTTTCACGCCGGCGACGGCAACTTGCACCCCATCATTCTTTTTGACGAGCGCAACCAGCAGCAATTCCGCGATACGGTTCGCGCCGCCAGCGAGATCATCGAATTCTGCATCGCGATGGGCGGCTCGATCACCGGCGAGCATGGTGTCGGCATGGAGAAGGACCGTCTGATGCCGCTGCTCTTCAGCGAAGCTGACCTGGACTTGATGAAGCGCGTGCGCGGTGTCTTCAACCCGGATGGCTTGCTGAACCCCGGGAAGATTTTTCCCACTTCAAAGGGCTGCGGCGAAATCTACGTACGCCCACAACCGGCCGCAGCGGCGCCACCTGCACAAGCATGACCGCCGCTGGCATTTTGTCGAACCTAGCTGGAATCGTCGGCTCCGCCAACTTGATCACTGATCCCGCGCAATTGGGCATTTACGGCGTCGGCAGAACCGCCCCGAAGGCGGCAATGCGGCTCGGGTCGAATCAGGAAGTCGCCGAAATCGTGCGGTTGGCCGCGGCCGAACAGCTAGCGCTTGTGCCCGTGGGCGCGCGCACGAAACTCGGCATGAATATCCCTCTCCGAGGGTACGACCTGGCGCTCGATATGACGCGGCTTGATCGCGTCGTCGCGTACGATCCCGATGATCTAACGATGAGCGTGGAAGCGGGAATTCCTTTGCGCAAGCTCAGCGAAGTGCTAGCCGCGCATCGGCAGTTTCTTCCGCTCGCGGTGCCTTTCGCGGACCGGACGACCGTCGGAGGCACTATCGCGTCGGGTGTGGACCCGCCGCTGCGGCAGTTTTACGGAACGGCGCGAGATTACGTCCTGGGCATGGAATTCGTTATCGGCGATGGCCGGATCGTCAAGAGCGGCGGCCGCGTGGTGAAGAACGTATCGGGCTACGATCTGCACAAACTGCTGATCGGTTCGCTGGGCAGCCTGGGTGTGATGACGAAGATTAACCTCCGGACGTTCCCGGCGCCGATGTCGATCCGGGTGTTCGTCGCCTGCTTCGACTCGGCACAAGAAGCGGTCGGAATGCGCCAACGCCTGGCGCAGTCCCCGCTCCGGCCCCTCACGATGGAGATCCTCAGTCCACTCGCTGCCGAGCTGCTCTCGGGCACCGTCGCGGCGCGGACCGAGCCAGGGGAACTGCCGAGCGATGCGTTTCCGAGAGCAAGATGGGCAGTTATCGTCAGTTACGCGGGCATCGAGAAGGTTCTGGGACGCTATGACCGCGATTTGCGCCAAACGGCAGGCGCAGCTGAGATAACGACGCTAGGGGAAGAACCGACGCGGATCGCGCTGGGCCGCGTCCGCGAGTTTGTTCCCATCGCGCTTGAATCCTCGCCCGCGACGGTCATCATCAAAATGAGCGTTCTGCCCGGAAGAATAAGCGAACTGCTTGAGGACGCGGCAGTGGCCGCCGAAAAAGCTGGCTTGTCATGGGCGGCCATCGCGCGGGGCGTAGGCGTAGTCTATTTTGCACTGCTTCCTGAGGCAAAGAATGACGGCGCCCGCTCCCGCGTGGACAACGTCATCAAAGACCTTGCTGACGCCTGCGGGAGCAGAAACGGAAACATCACGGTACCTTGGCTCCCGGACGAATGGAAGAGCTTGGCGGCCCCGCGAAACGTGCACCGCACCGATTTGGATCTGATGCGCAAACTGAAAAACGTCTTCGATCCGAGCGGGACCTTTGCACCCGATCCGATCGCGAGCTGGAAATAGCATGGCTTCCGCAACCAGCGGATTTACGGCAGTGGACAAACCCGAGTACGCAGACTACTCGCGGTGCGTGCATTGCGGGCTTTGCCTGAATCATTGCCCGACATATCGCCTGTGGCACAACGAAGCCGATTCGCCGCGCGGACGGATTCGACAAATTCACCTCGTCGATGAAGGCCGCCTCGAATTGGCCGAAGCATTTGTCACCCACATCGACCGCTGCCTCGATTGCCGCGCGTGCGAGACGGCGTGCCCGTCCGGCGTCGAATACGGCAAGCTGATAGAGGCAGCCCGAGCGCAGATTGAACAGCAACATAAGCGGCCGTTCGCTTCGCGCATGGCGCGCGATTTCGTTTATCGCCGGTTGCTTCCCTACCCTCGCGGAATCGCGACCGCGGCTAAGCTGCTTCGGCTTTACCAACGATCGGGATTGGCGACGCTGGCGCGCAGCACGGGAATCCTGAAAATACTGGGTCTGCAGGATCGCGAAAGGCTGTTGCCGAAGATCGATTCGAGCCTCTTCTTTGGGGAAATGGGAAAGACGTTTCCCGCCATGGGCCCGCGGCGCGCGCGCGTTGGGTTCTTTGCTGGCTGCGTCGCCCAGGTCACATTCAGCGAGTTGAATCGCGCGACGATCCGTGTATTGCAAGCGAACGGATGCGAAGTGGTCGTGCCGGCATGTCAAGTTTGCTGCGGCGCTCTTCCTGCACATGCGGGAGTGCGTGACGTAGCGCGCGACTTGGCGCGCGCGAATCTCGCCGCGATTTCACCGAATGATTTCGACGCGATCGTCACCAATGCGGCTGGTTGCGGATCCACGCTCAAGGAATATGGTGACCTGTTTCATGCGGATGATCCGTCCCACCATCAAGCTGCCGGCTTTGCCAGCAAAGTGCGCGACGTCACAGAATTTCTCGCCGACCTGGGCCTCTCGGCACCGATGCGCCGGGTTCCGCTGCGCGTCACGTATCAAGATTCGTGCCACCTGGCCCACGGTCAGAAGATCCGCGAAGGGCCGCGCAAGTTGATTCGCGCCGTGCCGGGAATCGAGGTCGTTGAGATGCAACTAGCGGATCAGTGCTGCGGTTCGGCCGGCGTCTACAACGTGACCCAAACAAAGGCTTCCATGGAATTGCTCGCGTTGAAAATGGACTGCGTCCGCGAAACGAAAGCGCAGGCGATCGTTACTTCCAATCCGGGATGCATCTTGCAGCTTCGGGCAGGCGCGGCATTCTACGGCACCGGCCAAGAAGTTCTCCATGTGGTCGAACTCCTCGACCGGGCGATCAGCTAGAAGCTGACCCTATTCTTCGCCGACGAGATAGCGGCAGCCGCGCGGCCCCATGCGCGCCGAATGCACCGCTCCGGCGGGAACATCGCAGCGGTCGCCGACCCTATAGGTTTTCGATTCGCCGGCCATTGTGAGCGTCATTTCGCCGTCGAGAATGATGTGCGCGGTAAGGCGGGCGTGCGTATGGTCGGGATAGTGCGCGTGCGGACCGTCCTCCCAAACGTAGGTGTGCGAGAAACCTTCCGACTCGAGTTGCTTGCGAAGCTCGCGATCGCCTTGGGAGGTCATATTCGCCGCTGATTATAGCAGCGGCGGCCACCCCCGCCGTCTTGTGGGGGAGCCTTGCGGGTGGGCGTGGTCGAGGTCCACCCGCAAGGGTGGTGGGCAGTGCGTGGATCGTGGACTCAGTCTTGAGGCGGCGGTGGAGGTGCACCAGCACCCGCGCCCGGCGACATCCGCCGATTGAAGCGCGCTCCGGCGCCCTGCCTCACGGCATAGTCGGCCGGCACCTGAAATAACGACGCGTCGGGCTCCTGCCGCTGGATATTCGTCAACTGAAATGTTGTTTCGCCCATGCGCGGGTCGCTGCGCTTGATCATCACCACGGTCTGTAATTCCGGCGAGTACCACCTCTCAACCGTGATGACGATGGGGCTCGTATTGCCGATGGCTCCTGTCGGAATCGTGCGGGTCCTGCGCGTGCCTTCGGCTGATACGCCATTGATGGTCTGGGTACCGAGCGACGCCGTTGTGACATTCCTTTGATCCGGCTCTCCGCGGAACCTCGTCATGGGTGCAGCCTCGGCACCGCTTGGTCCGCGCTTGCCGTGCTGGAAAGGTTGCATCTTGCGGGCAATCTTCCGATCCGGCTGGAGCAGGTACTGTGTGTTCGCGACGGGATCATTTAGCATAACCACGTGCGGTGCGGCCTGCCCCGAACTGGCCCAGGGTCCGAGCGCAGGAAGCGTCATTTCGCGGCGCGTGCGCCCTTGGCTGTCTCTGGCGAACGTGCCGGTGGTGTTCTGCACAATCTGGTTGCCGTCGGCAAGCATCTGCTTGGTTTCGTTGGAGAAGCTTGCGCTGAAGGGCGCGCCTGTGACGGTCTTGCCGCCGAGGCCTGCCTCAAAACCCACGAAGCCCATCATGTCATCAGACATCGGCCCCGCTCCAAATCGGCCGTGGTGTCCCGGCGGACCCGGCGGGGGAGGTGGCGGCGCTCCCGCATCTTGCGCGCGCACTGCACCGGAGATGCCTAGCATCGCCACCGCCACCAAGAAGCGGCCGATTCGCGTGAGTCTGTCGGTAGATTTCATCTCTTTCATCCCTCCCGTTTTCGGGGATATTCCATTGAAGACCTTAGCAACCTAATCATCGAGCTGTGCCTGCGAGACCAGTCGAATCGCCTGCGGAGCGCCGTCCTCGCTGACGACGATGTCAGCCGGAATGCGGTCCGTCGCTCCCATGTCCGTCACCGGCACTCCGAGCGACGCAAGCGCCTGGCGCGAAAGAACCACGCGGACGATCGCTCCACCATCGCTACTCACCGAGCCATCGGCATACGGAAGCGGAACAAACGCCGTCTCTGATTCCGGATCGGGCGTTTGATTCTCCGCAACCGCCGTTTGCTGATCCGCCGAACTCTGCGAAGAATCAACAGCGCTAGGGCCGGCGCCGCTCGCCGATCCACCGGACGAAAGGGAGGCGTTCCGTGGAGGCACTGTCGGACTTGGAGCTGGCGCGAGATAGCGACGAAGCGAGAATCCCAGCGCCAAAAGCATCGCCGCTGCCGTCGCAAGCGCGGCGATCTGCCAGCGAACCCCGCGCCGCGAAACCTCTGCTTTGTGTCTAAGAAACTCCCCGATGAGTCGCATCTCGACGCGCGGCGGCGCTTGCCGCTCCGTGTGCTCTGCCCCCAGCGTCCGCAGAGCGAGATCCAGTGATTCCACCCGCGTTAGGAGTTGCCCGCACCGGCTGCAGCACTCCGCATGCGCCAGGGCAGTTTCGCGGACGGCAAAGCCCTCCGTCCCAGGACGGTCGAGATCGTGAACGAATTCCTCGAATTGCGAGCAGTCCATGTCACTCACCTCCCAGCTCATTCGCCCACTGCAGGCGCACGGCGCGCCACGGGCGCATCGCGCAATTTCTCGAGCAGGATCGTTCGGGCCCGGTGCAGGCGCGAGCGCACCGTTCCCACCGGGCACCCGAGCGCCGAGGCCGCCTCCTCATAGCTCATTTCTTCAAGTTCGCAAAGGACCACCACCTCGCGGTAATTCTCGGGCAGCGTCGAGATCGCCCGCCGCACGCGGCCAACCGTGTCGAGTGATTCCAATTCGTCCGTGAAGAGACGCGCCGCCCCGCGAGCGTGTCCGTTGTTCGCCGCTGCGGACGCCGAAAGGCCTTCCGCCTCGTCTGAATCCCCAACGATCGGGACCAGGCGCCGCTCCTGATCCCAGCGCTTTCGCAGATGATTGCGGGCGATGCCGAACAGAAACGCACTCAAGCTCCCGCGCGCGGGATCGAATCGTCCGGGCTCTCGAATCAACGCCATGAAGACCTCTTGCGTAACGTCCTCCGCCATCGCCGGGTTGCCGCACATGTGCAGGGCAAACCGATAAATCGCCGGATGCCTGCGCCGGTAAAGATCCGCGAAAGCGGCCTCGTCTCCAGCCAGCATCCGCCGGAGCAGCCGGTCGTCCGTCATCTCGGTCTTCTGGGTCATCTCCATCTATTATGGACGGCCCGTGCTGCTTCTCGATACATGTTCCGAGACGCACGGCAAAAGGTTCCCGAATTCTGCCCGCGTTTCCGGGCTCCGGGAATTGCTAGAGCGCTTGACCGGCGGCCCTTCGTTCAATAACGTAGGGGCCGCCCAATTTCCCGCCGCGCGACGAAGGACGGTACGTTCAGGCGGAATCGCGACCACCCGCAGGAGGCACCATGCAAGAGTTCGACCCGCACGTTCTCGAAGAAAAGCCGGTTCCGCCGCCAAAAGAATTCAGCCAGCGAGCCCGGGTGAAGTCGCTCGAGGAGTACCGCAAGATGTATGAGCACGCTGCGCGTGATCCCGAGGGATTCTGGGGCGAGCAGGCGAAGCTGCTGGATTGGTTCGAGCAGCCCACCAAGGTGCTCGAATGGACGCTGCCGCACGCGAAGTGGTTCGTCGGCGGCAAGCTCAACGTCTCGCACAACTGCCTCGACCGGCACATCCCGAAGGACGGCAATAAGCCCGCGCTCCTATGGGAAGCCGAGGACGGCTCGACCGTTCAACTAACCTACGCCGAGCTGCGTGACCGCGTCTGCAAGTTTGCGAACGCGCTGAAATCGCTCGGAGTCAAAGCCGGGGATTGCGTGGCGATTTACCTCCCCATGATTCCAGAGTTGCCGATTGCCATGCTGGCCTGCGCGCGGATCGGAGCGGTTCACTCGGTCGTGTTTGGTGGATTCAGCGCGACCGCGCTCGCCGACCGTATCGCCGACGCCAAATCGAAAGTGCTGGTCACGGCCGACGGTGGATTCCGTCGCGGGAAGGTTGTGCCCCTCAAAGAGACGGCGGACGCTGCGCTGAAGAACTGCCCTACGATCGAAAAATGCATCGTGGTGAAACGAACTGCGGAAAATGTCGGCTGGGAGAAGGGCCGTGATCTTTGGTGGCACGACGTCGAGAAGGCGGCTTCAAAGGATTGTCCAGCCACGCCATTCGACTCCGAACAGCCGCTCTACATCCTCTACACGAGTGGCACGACGGGAAAGCCGAAAGGCGTGCTGCACACCTCGGCGGGTTATCTGCTGCAAGTGATGTGGTCGGCGCGGCTTGTCTTTGATCTGCGCGACGACGATGTCTATTGGTGTACGGCGGACATTGGCTGGGTTACCGGGCACAGCTACATCGTCTACGGCCCGCTCGCCAATGGAGCGACTGTCGTAATGTACGAAGGCGCGCCTGACCAGCCCCACCGCGCCCGCTTCTGGGAGATCGTCGAGCGCTACAAGGTGACCATCTTTTACAGCTCGGCAACGGCGGTGCGTGCGTTCATGGCTTGGGGCAAGGAGTGGCTCGAAAAGCACGACATCAGCAGCCTCCGTCTGCTTGGCACTGTCGGCGAACCCATCAATCCGGCAGCGTGGAAGTGGTACTACGAAGCGATTGGAAAAAGCCGCTGCCCCATCGTCGACACCTGGTGGCAGACGGAAACGGGTGCGATGATGATTTCTCCATTGCCGGGAGCAACGCCCACGAAGCCCGGGTCGGCGACGTTGCCTCTGCCGGGGGTGATCGCGAAGGTCGTGAACATGAAGAACGAGCCGGTGGGGCCCGGCGAAACAGGATACCTAACGATACAGAAGCCTTGGCCCTCCATGCTGCGGACGATCTACGGCGATGACGAGCGGTTCAATCGCGAATACTGGCAGCGTATTCCCGGCGTTTACTTCGCCGGCGACGCCGCGCAGTGCGACAAGGATGGCTATATCTGGGTTCTGGGCCGCGTGGATGACGTGATCAAAGTAGCGGGGCACCGGCTCAGCTCAATGGAAATCGAGAGCGCTCTCGTGAGCCATCCAGCTGTGGCCGAGGCTGCCGTCGTCGCGCGACCAGACGAGATCAAGGGCGAAGCTATCGTCTGCTTTGTGACGCTGCGCTCGGGGCACATGCACTCCGGGCAGTTACGCTCCGCTCTGATCGAGCACGTCTCGGTGACGATCGGCACGATCGCTCGCCCGGCCGACGTCCGGTTCTGCGACATCCTGCCGAAGACGCGCAGCGGGAAAATCATGCGGCGCTTGCTGCGCGAGCTGGCGCACAAGGGCGGCATCTCCGGGGACACGACCACGCTGGAAGACATGGGCGTCATCGACCGTATCGCCAAAGCGCAGGGCCAGGAAGAGGAATAGTCTCGAAACGAACTTCGGGTGACCGCCGTCTGACTTCTGTATCGCTGGCGCCACGCAAGGCATGGCGGCCTGGCAGTCGCCTGTGAAACTGAAACAATCAAGGGTCAACGAGCGGGGGAATCAACGCATGCGATCTGTGTGCATTAGAACGGTATTCTGGGGCGCGGTGCTGGCCGCGCTCTTTGCCTTGCGAGTCTCGGCGCAAAGCACCGGCGACTGGCCGATGTACGGCCACGATCTTGGGTCCGCGCGATTTTCGCCGCTCACGCAAATCAATGCGCAGAACGTGGCGAAGCTGGCGGTGGCGTGGTCCTATCCGATGCGGCCGGGCGGCGCGGGGCCTTCGGCGGCTTCGTTCAACGAAGTCACTCCGATCGTGGTCAACGGCGTGATGTACCTGCCCGCGGGGAACCGCGTCCTCGCGCTCGATCCCGATACCGGCAAAGAGATCTGGGTCTACGAGCGGAAGAATGGGCTGGTGTCGGCGCGCGGAGTCGCCTACTGGCGGGGCGATGGGAAGAATCCGCCCCGTCTATTCTTCACGAGCGGCCACAAGATGGTCGCTCTCGACGCAAAGACTGGCCAGCCCGCGCCGGGCTTCGGAGACGGCGGCGAAATCACAATGGACGTGCCCTTCGCCGAAGTCCCGACGATCTACAAGGACATCATTCTCGTCGGAGCGAACGTTTACGGTCCGGGAGAGCCGAATCTGCACCCGCAGGACGAAGTGTCAGTTGGGATCCCGGGCGATTCGCGGGCGTATGACGCTGTCACAGGCAAGAGGTTGTGGGTTTTTCACACCATCGCGCAGCCCGGCGAAATCGGGAACGACACGTGGGCGGGCGATAGCTGGAAGGGCCGCGGTGGCACTAACGTCTGGTCGATGACCATGACGGTCGATGAAAAGCGCGGTATCGTCTACATGCCCATAGGAGGTCCCGCCGCGAACTACTACGGTGGCGACCGCGCAGGCAACAACCTTTTCTCCAACACACTAGTCGCGGTCGACGCGAACACCGGAAAGCTGAAGTGGTACTTCCAGACAGTTCATCACGAGCTTTGGGACTTTGACTTGCCGCCCGAGCCGGTGCTGCTCGACCTGAATGTGAGCGGCAAGAAGATTCCCGGCGTCATTCAGACCGGGAAGATCGGATACGTTTTCGAATTCGACCGCGTCTCCGGCAAGCCGGTCTTTCCGATCGAGGAGCGGCCGGTGCCGAAGGGTGACACGCCGGGCGAGTGGTATTCACCGACGCAGCCGTTTCCAGTGAAGCCTCCGCCGGTAGCTCGCGTCTCAATCGGCCGCGATGATATTGTCACCGCGGACGACACGACACCCGAGCACGCCAAGGCGTGCCAGGAATTGTGGGACAAGAGCAATTACTACACCGCGGGCCCGTACACTCCGTGGGCTGTGCACAATTCCCCTGCCGACACGAAGCTGTCGCTAATCTTTCCGGGTGCGACGGGCGGCGCCAACTGGGGAGGCGCAGCAGCCGATCCCAAGATGGGCTATTTGTTCGTCAACATGCAGAATCAGGGCTCGAGCGGCTTCCTAGAAAAGAATCCGAAATACACTGCCGACAACCCCGCCAGCGGACTCGAATACCATCGCCCTGCCAGCGGTGCGGGTAGTCAATACGGCATGTTCAGCGCTCAAGCCAAAGACGCAAGCGGCAAGGTTCTCGGCACATGGCCGTGCCAGAAACCGCCGTGGGAGACTCTTTCTGCCGTCAATGTGAATACCGGCGAAATCGTCTGGCAGGTACCACTCGGCATCACCGAGGAGTTGCCCGAAGCGAAGCAGCACACCGGGCGGCCAGGCGCGTTTGCTGGCCCGATCGCGACCGCGGGAGGTCTCGTCTTCATCGGTGCGACGAGCGATAACCGCTTCCGTGCGTTCGATTCCAAGACGGGCAAGGAACTCTGGTCCACGAAGCTCGGTTACGCGGCCTCCGCGGTGCCTATCACCTATCAGGGCAAAAGCGGCAAACAATACGTTGCGATCATGGCCGCTGGCGGCGGACAAGGTAACAACCAGGCCTTGCTTGTGTTTGGGCTACCCTAAAAACTGCAACAATCTAAACCGTTTAGAAGCACTCAAGCAGACTAAAGCCTCTGCTCGGATGGCCGATCCTCAGTTACAGCGCCGAACTGTGTATAGGGTAAGGTCTCGTTCGGCGCAGGCAAGGCAATTCAGCAGCCTGGGGAAAAGCCATGAACGGCCATAAGACCGGTCACTCTCGCCGTGCGACGAATGGCACCTATCGTGTGCGACCTGAGGCATTTGTTTTTTTCGACCGCAGGACCGGCACCAAACGCTTTGAGGTTAAGGCTTCTTCGGATGGGAGCCTGCCCATCGAGGAGGCGAGCAGCGTGCTGGCAACCCAGTGCGTGGTTCGCGGACAAGCGCCGGGGGATTTCCGCGTGCTGGTATCGATCGGCGAGAGAGTGACGGATGGTTTGGTGCCGCGTGCGAAGAAGCTCATGAAAGCCTGCATGGCAACTGCCCTTCCGATGTACGTAAGCCAGCGTCAGCAGGAAGTGCTCCGATGCCTGCTGCAAAACCTTTCGAACAAGGAGATCGCCGCTAAGCTGAACGTTTCCGAGCGAACTGTGAAATTCCACGTTTCCGCACTGCTGAAGAAATTCCATGTGACGCGACGCGTCGGCCTGATGCAAAAGGCTGCCGACATGTTTTCGTTTCAGTCCTCCGGTTTCGGCGTCCGGTCGCAATCGGGCGCGCGTGAGGCGCCAGGGACCGATTCGCAAGGCGAAGACTCGCAGCCCAAGCTGCTCCGAATCGCCTCATCGGAGAGAAGAGCAAGGTAAATCTGCCTGTCGGATGCACTCATTACGCGCGAGCGGTGCTTGATTCCTCACTATCCCGGAGGATTAGGGGCAGCAAGAAATCTTGTAGCCTGGCGCTCTCTGTGACGCTCAGGCGGTTCAACTGAATCCCTATTTGGTTTCCGCCCAGCAGACGCACGACCGAGCCGTGCCCCATGATCGGCTTGACGCCCGGCGCCAGGTGCAAGCTGACGCGAACCATTGATCCTGGCTGAATCGAGACGGGCGACTGCACCAACATGCCGTTCAGGCTTACGTTGATCGTCTCGCAGTCCCACTCTTCCTTGTCCAGACCAATGCGCACCTTCGCCTGAAGGGGCACGCGCCTGAATCGGCGTCTCTCCTGCTCGATCACGCCCTGCATGGCGCGGACCAGAGCCAACAGGCGCTTCTTGTCAACTGGCTTGTACAGAACAAAGCTGGCTCCTGCGGCAAACCCCTCAGAGGTAGCGCTCGGACTCTGGTCGTCGCTCATCAAGATGACAGGCGTCATCTGGTTGATGCCGCACCGGCGCGCCTGCCGGGAGAGTTCAAGCCCGTCTGGAGCGGGCATCCTCAGGTCGAACAAGGCCACAGCGAACTTTTCGTGGCGAAGGGGCTCTTCCGCCTCGACACTCCTGGTTAGGGCGAGCGAATCCAAGCCCGCACCGATCAGCACACCCTGGATGAGCCCGCAGACAGCCAATTCGTCATCCACAACTAGAGCCCGACTCTGCACGCGATACTCCGTACCGTGCGTATCGGCAGGTGGACGCTGGTTCAATAGTCTGCATTAAGGACGCTGACAGCATTGGAGTTACCTGGAGTTTGCGCTTGCAGAAAGAATGCGCCATCCAGCGTCTGGCCGCCGGGCAGGCCAGCGGCGCGGAGCGTGGCCGACTGCGGAAGTGCCGAGCCTCGGAGGCCCACGGAGAGGGATTCGGCGCTATGACGCCGAGTCGGGCTCAGCCGTACGCCGCTCGGGAAAGTCCGCCAGGCTGGCGGCCCACCCTTTGGGGTGCCCGAACATGGGACGCCCTTGAGCGCGGACTTCCCTCAAATTCCATGATGTCGCGGGAGCAATATGGCTTCTCCCGATCGCAGGCCCGGCAGCGAAGCTTGAAGACATGCTCGCGCTGCTCGGACTGCTGTGCGTTGAGGACTACTTCCAGCCGGATGACGATTTCGGGCAACGGAATGGGCTGCCGGCAAGACATGCACAGCACGCCGCGATAAGAATCCTTCGTTACGTCTACCATCATACGAACGCTCTCCTCAGGGATTAGGGCCTCATACTCGAAGGGGAGCGCATAATACACAGGCGCGGAGGCCGTGTCCAGTACACAGTTGTGGACTGCTGTGAATGCTGGCCTCGTTCAGGTTTCTGTGGGTCCCATCGCCTTCGCCGCCATCTTGGCAACGAAGCTCCGTGGCGCCAGCCGCTCCGCTCTGACCATCCATCGGTTGCGCGCGCCGGAAATCACGCACGTTTCTCCACGGGCCAGCCCTTCCAGCCCGACCCGCGCTACCTTCTCCGCGGATTCAGCGAACCGAAAGGCTCGATCGGGTTGCTGCGCCACCTGCTGGAACTCGGTGTCGGTTGAACCCGGACAAAGCGCGCAGACGCGCACACCAAACCGGCGGACTTCTTCGGCGATACCTTCCGCGAAAATCAAGTCGAATGCCTTCGTGGCGGCGTATGCCGAAATGAACGGTACCGGCTGGAACGCCGCGGTCGATGACACGATCATGACGTCTCCACAGCGACGCTCGATCATGCCGAGAATATAGAGCCGGGTCAGCTCAACCACTGCGGAGCAGTTGACCTGAATCATCTCCAGCAATCGATCCTCGGGCATGTCCTGGATGTATCCGAAAACCCCGAAGCCTGCGTTGTTAATCAGCAAATCGATCTGAATTCCCTTCCCGGTGGTGAAGGCGTAGATCTCCCGCGCTGCGCCGGGATGTGCAAGGTCGGCCCGAAAGACTTCGACCTTCGCTCCATGCTTCGACGCCAGCGCAGACGCCAGTTCAGTCAGGCGCTCCGTGCGCCGAGCTGTCACGACGAGGTGAGCGCCGGCCTCCGCGAGCTGCTCCGCGATCGCCTTGCCGATTCCAGCACTGGCGCCCGTCACCAGCGCCCACTTCCCCGCCCACTTCGCCGGTCCGTTGGTTGACACAGTTGTCTCCTACCGACAATCACGCATGAAACCACAGTTGGTGGAGGTGCGAAAGCGGGAAAATGACAGAGGAAGCGCGAACTAGGCCGCGCGATCGGCGCGAGGGAAGACGGTATCGCGGAGCCGTGTCCCATGCTCTTTCAGGCGATCGAGCAGTCTCCGCGCCCAGACGAACTCAGCAGCGAGCACGCCAAGCGCGAGAAGAATCGTCAGCCATCCCGGCCCGGGCGTAACAATCATTAGAATGCCAATGGCGAGCAGCGTGAAGCCGAAGAGAATCCGAACGAACCGCTTCGCCTGTTGGAATGTCTTGATCCACATTTTACGTCTCTCGGTCGTTTGATGCGCACACTGCCACTCGCGCATCAACAAAAATCGAAAGCACGCGAATTGCCAACGCCGCGCGCTCTTGTGCCGCACGTGCGCAGTGCTGATAATGGACTTCGCTCTTCGTCATGTTCGATATTCATTCGCGTGATTCCAAATGTGGAAACCTTTTTCCGAGCGAGGAATGAAAAAATGGAGCTTCTCAGCGTTCGCATGGAAATTCCGGACGGCGCGAATCTGATTCTCGGCCAGTCGCACTTCATCAAGACGGCCGAGGATCTCTACGAAGTCGTCGTCAACACCGTACCCGGGGCAAGATTTGCCGTGGCGTTCAACGAAGCCTCCGGGCCTTGCCTCATTCGCGTCGAGTCCAACGACGCCGAGCTTCGCCGCGCGGCCGTCGCCCACGCCCAGGCGGTCGGTGCGGGCCACGTCTTCGTGTTGCTGATTCGCGAGGCGTACCCGATCAATCTCCTCACCCGCGTCCGCGAATGCTTCGAGGTCTGTACGATCTTCTGCGCCACGGCGAATCCGGTAGAAGTCATTCTTGCGCAAACCGAGCAGGGCCGCGGTGTCTTAGGCGTTGTCGATGGCTATCCGCCCAAAGGCGTAGAGGGGCCCGACGACGCCAAGCGCCGCCACGAATTTGTTCGGAAGATTGGCTATAAGCTGTAGCTGGGTGGAACGAATCGGGTCGGCGTTGGACCCGCTAAAACTTGTACACGATTCCCAAGGAAACTTTCGGATTGTACTGGTAGGTCCCGAAAAAGTAGGTCCCCAGCACGTCAGCCTGCGCGCGGTAGGCAAACCGCCGGTGCTTGGGCGTCAGATCGATTCCGCCACCCGCCTCAAACGCGACCGCGCCTGTGCCGCCATAGACCGTCTTGGGCGTGAAGTGGGCGCCACCGCCGAGCGCGTGCACCCACACTTCCACCCCGCGGGAAGATGACAACCGAAATCGGCCTCCGGCCACTACTGCGTCGAGTGTGGTGTTGACACCATTTTGAGGGGCAAACGCGGCCGCGAACTCTCCATCGAGTCCCCAGTGCCCTGCATGAGGGTAGTAGACGATCGAGATGTTGAATCCATCCAGGTTGCCCGTAGTGCTGGGGAGTTCGTAGAACCGGACGTACGTGAAACCCGCGTACGCCTGAAAATTGAAGTTCTGCATGACGCCGTAAACGCCTTGCGGTTCCGGGGGGTCCGGGAGTGGCGACGGTTCAGCCGCTGCTAGCGAGGCCGGAGTGGGTGACGGTGTGGCGGCCGCCAGCGCTGGCAACGAGGCACCCAGAAAGAGGGAGCTTGCCGGACGAACTTGCGCCTCGGTTCCGAGAGCGAAAATCAGCAGGAGTCCGCACAGAGTCGCGGCATTTCGCATCACCTATCTCCCCAAGTTCTGCCCGTCCCATTTACCGCTTCTTCAATTAGAGCGGGCCGCCGCCGGGCTGTCCACTGATTTGAGAGACCGCGACGCGAGGAGATTACTGTCCTAGTGCCCGAGCCCTTGTTTGGTTCGGTCACCCGCAGCGTGCCACGTCGGCGGATCGGTGCCCCGGCTAGCGCACGCTGTCCGGACCACTCCCTCGCGGCAGCTTGCGACGCCGACTCAGTTGGCGCAGCGGCCACGGGGCCCCTCTGTGATGTCGATCACTGCGACCGATGCAAGGGCGTAACAAGCTAAAGACGGTCAGTGGGGCGGCAACAGCAACTCAGGAGGAGCGGACGTGGCACTTCGGCGGCCGGTGATCGGCGTTCTCAAGCTGGTCGCTAGGATTCTGGGCTGGTTGCTGATCGTGATCGCGATCTTGGGTCTCCCACAAATGCGATTCCTCACGGGAAGCCTGGAGGTAGGTTTCCGATTGCTCTCCTCTCTCACTCTAGTATTTGCGGGCGTTGTGTGGCTCGTCGCCGTCGAGGTGTTCCTCTGGTTTTTCGACCAGTACATGTCACGGAACTAGGCGGGCTCCCCTTCAATTCTTGCGCAACCAATCGACTTGCGCGCTCACCCCTCGGCTGGGCGTCTATTGACTCGTTCCGGTGCCTCTGCTACGATTCCTTCGCTGCCGGACCGGCAGCGCTTATCCAGAGTGGCTGAGGGGACAGGCCCTAGGACGCCACAGCAACCTGGTGCTACTGCCAAGGTGCTAATTCCTGCCCGTAAATGGGGCTCCCAATCCGATGGAAATCGAGCTTGGGAGATCGGGGAGAGATAAGATCCTCAACTGACCGGGACCCCGGTCGATTGAAGATTCAACTCCCAAACTGTATTTGAAAACACTTTCGGTACCCTTCACGGGCGCCGTGAGTGTTCAATTCAGCTTTCGGATGCCGGATTCTGCCATTCACTTGGGCGACCGGTGACGCGAGCGTAAAGGGAGTTACACGATGAAATTTGCTACAAAGACGATCCACGCGGGCCAGCCGTCGGAGCCGGAGACGGGAGCGCTGGTTGCTCCGATCTTCCAGACCTCGACCTACGAGCAGGAAGCTCCCGGACAAGACAAGGGTTTCTCGTATTCGCGCACGAATAATCCGACGCGCCAGCGCCTCGAAACCGTGCTGGCTGCGCTCGAAGGTGTCGATTATTGTGCCGCCTTTGCTTCGGGACTGGCGGCCGAGAACGCCGTATTGCAGGCCTATCTGCGCCCGAGCGACGAAATCATCATCCCGCGCGACGTCTACGGCGGCACGTACCGCATCCTGAACCGGGTCTACCAATCTTTCGGGATCGTCACCAAGCAAATCGACACGAGCGATTTGAAGGCCGTCGAAGCCGCGCTCTCGTCGCGCACGCGCATCGTTTGGATCGAGTCGCCCACGAATCCGCGCCTCCTGATCACCGATATCGCTGCAGTAGCCAGGCTGGCGCATGCGCGCGGCGCACTGGTCGTTGTCGATAACACCTTTGCGACCCCCTGTTTCCAGCAACCCTTCGATCTCGGCGCGGACATCGTGGTCCACAGCGTCACGAAATACCTCGCCGGCCATTCGGACACGGTTCAGGGAGCCGCGCTCGCCAAGGACGCCACCGTTTTCGAGCCAATCAAGTTCCTGCAAAACGCCACGGGGGCCGTTCCTTCGCCGTTTGATTGTTGGCTTACCATGCGCGGACTGAAAACGCTCGAACTGAGAATGCAGCGCCATGAGCAAAACGCAACCGCCATCGCCAACGCTCTCAACGGTCATCCACTCATTCGCCGGGTCTACTTCCCCGGCTTGGCCAGCCATCCCGGCCACGACATCGCCCGCCGCCAGATGACCGGCTTCGGCGGCATGGTTTCGATAGAGATCGACGGAACCGTCGACGAAGTTGCCGCCTTCGCGTCAAATCGGCGCTATTTCACCCTCGGCGAGAGTCTCGGCGGAGTGAAAGCCCTGATCTGTCATCCGGCCACCATGACGCACGCTTCGATTCCCGCGGAGGCGCGCGCCGAGCTGGGACTTTCCGATAGCTGTCTGCGCCTCTCGCCCGGTTGCGAAAACCACGAGGATCTGGTCGAGGACTTGGTCACCGGCCTCGACGAGCTTGCTGCGGCGCGCCGCGCGCGCAAACCCGTCACCGCAGGCGCGCGCTAGCGTAGCGCCAGCTTCGTAGCGCCAGCTTGCAGCTGGCGCTTTTTCTGAGGCGTCATCGCCGAGGCTGCCATCTGCCTAGCGCATCCGTAGGGGCGGGTTTCAAACCCGCCCTTCGCCACTGCTCGCTTGATCGACACTGCGGCCGGGACTATACTTAAGTACCGTGAGAACCTTGGTAGCTCTCTTGGCTCCCGCAATGGTCGTCTGTGCGATTCTGTGGGGCCTGCTCTCTGCGGCTCGGGGGGAGACTTCAGCCTCACTCCGAGAGCGTTGGCACGCCGTAGTGCGCGGTTCCCTCAGACGAGTATCGTAACGCCAAGCCACCCCCTAATTCAGACCGTCGCGATTCAAACGGATGGCGACCACCTGCCTGTCTCTCCGGTAAAATCTCGCCTCGGGTAATCGCCCATGTCTACGCACAGAGTCCGATGGGGCATCCTCGGCGTCGCCTCCATCGCCGTTCGCCGTGTGATCCCAGCCATGCAACAGGGCCAGTTGTGCGAAATTGCCGCCATCGCCTCGCGCGACATTCGCAAGGCCGAGGATGCGGCCCGCTCCCTCGGCGTTCCCAAGGCCTACGGATCGTATGAAGAGCTTCTCGCCGATCCGGAAATCGACGCTGTCTACAATCCCCTGCCCAACCATCTCCACGTGCAGTGGTCGATTCGCGCGGCGCAGGCCGGCAAACACGTCCTGTGCGAGAAACCGCTGGCTTTGAACGCTGGCGAAGTGCGCAGCCTGATCGAAGTCCGCGACCGCACCGGCGTGAAAATCGGCGAGGCCTTCATGGTTCGGACGCACCCGCGATGGCTCCGGACCCGCGAACTGATTCGCGCCGGCCGAATCGGAGAGTTGCGCCTGACACAGGGCTTCTTCGGCTACTTCAATCGCGATGCGAAGAACGTGCGCAACCTGCCCGAGTGCGGCGGAGGCGCGCTGCTCGATATCGGTTGCTACCCGGTGACGCTCTCACGATTCCTCTTCGGCGAAGAACCTTCGCGCGTGATGGGCCTCCTCGAGCGTGACCCGGACATGAAAACCGACCGGCTGACCTCGGCCATTCTCGAATTCCCTTCGGGACAATGCTCCTTCACCTGCAGCACGCAGCTCGCGTACAACCAGCGAATGGTCCTGTTTGCCACGAAAGGGCGGATCGAGATCGACCGGCCGATCAATCCCGTAACCGACCAGCCCAGCCGCCTTGTGATCGACGAAAACCCGGCCGATCCGACGGGTGGCGGCATCACCACGGAAACGATCGACACCTGCAATCAATTCACGATTCAGGGCGACCTGTTCTCGCGCGCGATCCGCGAGGACGGCCAAGTTCCTGTCCCCCTCGAGGATTCAGTCCACAACATGGCCGCAATCGACGCGATTTTCCGTTCCGCCGAATCCGGCAGATGGGAAACCCCCGGTCAGGACTAAGGCTTGCGCGCCGTGATGATGCTGTAACCGAGAATGACGTCGCGATACTCCGGATCCCTAAAACCAGCCTCTTCAAGAAACTCTTCGATCTCCGCAATCGAGTAGTAGCGCCCCTGCGTCCCCGCCATGAGGAACACGGAGTGCGCCGCAATCCGGAGCGGCCCCGTTTTCTCGCGGTTCAGATGCCTGTCGTGGATCACGACCAGACCACCCGAAGGAAGCGCCGCAAACGATTTTTGGACGAGCCTTCGGTTCGTTGGGCTGTCCCAGTCGTGCAAGGCATTCGACCAGAGATGAACATCGTATCCAGTCGGCAGAGGTCTGGTAAGCATGTCTCCTGCAGCGATGCTCACGCGGTCCGAATAGCCCCGCTTGGCGATGCATTTGGCGGCAACGCGGTCTACGGGCGGCCGCTCGAAGACGGTCGCCTTGATTTCGGGATGCGCGGCCGCGATGCAGCACGAGTAGATCCCGGAGCCTCCCGCGATGTCGAGCAGGTGATGCCGTCCCCGCAGGTCGAGCCTCTCCGCCAGCACTGGTCCCACGTAGAGGCCGCGGCAATCCATCGTGCCGGTGAACTGTTCGGCGAACGCGTCCTCTTGCATCGACTCCGCCCACGGCTTGCGTGACTTCACGCCGGCCCAACCGCCCGGCTTGTCGGTGCGCAGGGTTTCGAGCAGCCCCTGATAAATCGGGCGATCCGCCATGTGCGTGTAGTACGGACCTATGAACCAGGGCGAATCGCGCACCAGGAATTCGCGCCCGAGCTCGGTGAGGTGGAAGATAGCGGCGTTCTTTTCGAGATAGCCCATGGCGCAGAAGAGCGTCAGCATTACGTCCGCCGGACGCTGAGCGAATCCGAACGACGAGCAGATCGTCGCGAAATCGGAGGGCGATTTCGCAAGCCACGAAAAGAAGTCGAGCCCCACGACGGCCGCGGCCACCAGTTCCGGCGCGTAGATGCCGTCGCGATGAAAGTAGAGTTCCGTTGGATCGGTTTTAGGCCTTCGAGTCAAGTTGTCCATGGTTAGCATCGTAAAACAGTTGGCCGCGAGTTGGGCGCGGAGCTTTCCGTTTTTCTCGCCTCGCTGGCGCGTGATTTTGATATCTTTGAAAACGGAAGCGAGGCTCTTTGCCCATGCAGATCCGCCATGATTGGTCGCGAGACGAAATTCGGAAGATCTACTCGCTTCCTCTTCCCGAGTTGATTTTCCGGGCTCAGCTTGCGCATCGTGAATTTCACCGGCCCGAGGAAGTACAGCTCTGTCGCCTGCTCTCGATCAAAACCGGCGGCTGCCCCGAGGACTGCGCGTACTGCTCCCAGAGCGCGCATTACGACGCGGGAGTAGCGCGTGAGCCGCTAATGAATCCCCGCGATGTGCTCTCCGCGGCGCGGCGCGCCAAAGCCGAGGGTGCAACACGCTTTTGCATGGGCGCGGCATGGCGCCAGGTGGCCGAAGGCAAGGATTTCGAGCGCGTGCTGGAAATGGTCCGCGGCGTTTCCGCGCTCGGTATGGAGGTCTGCTGCACGCTCGGCATGCTCACCGAGTCGCAGGCTAAGCGTCTGAAGGAAGCCGGCCTGACCGCTTACAATCACAATCTCGATACTTCTCCGGAATTCTATGGGCAGATCATCACCACGCGCCGCTACGACGATCGCTTGAGAACGATCGAGCACGTCCGCAAAGCCGGAATCACGGTTTGTTGCGGTGGCATCCTCGGCATGGGCGAGACCGACGACGATCGCATCGGCCTGCTTGAGCAGCTCGCGCGCCTCGATCCGCATCCCGAGAGCGTTCCAATCAACATGCTCGTGCCGAATGATGGCACGCCGCTCGCAAATGCCGAGGAAGTCGATCCACTGGTCATGGTTCGCGCCATCGCCACGGCGCGTATCTTGATGCCTGCCTCCCGCGTGCGCTTGGCTGCGGGTCGGCGCGGACTTTCGCAGGAAGCCGTGGCGCTTTGTCTCCTCGCCGGCGCGAATTCCATCTTCACGGGCGAAAAGCTGCTCACCACTCCGAATCCTGCTGCTGAGGCGGACCATCGCCTTCTGGAAACTCTCGGCATGAGGGCCATGCAGGGCGCCTGAGATGAGCTCCAGCGATACGCAAAAGCGGATGGAGCGCGACCTCGATGCTCTCCGCGAGCAGTCGCAATTTCGCACACTCGAAGTTCCGGCGGGCGTCAATCTCTCGTCCAACGACTACCTCGGCCTCGCCCTCGATCCGCGGCTTAAACAGGCAGTCCTCGAAGCGGTTGCGCAGAGCGGCTCGGTCGGCTCGACCGGCTCCCGCCTTCTCTCAGGAAACTCGCCCGAATGGGAAGAATTGGAATCCACTTTTGCGGAATTTGCCGGCACGGAGGCCGCGCTCTACTTCGGCTCGGGATATGCTGCCAACATCGGCATGCTCAGTTCCCTGCTGAAACCAGGCGACCTTGTCTTCTCCGATGCGCTAAACCACGCGAGCCTGATTGATGGAATCCGCCTATCCGCCGCGAAGAAAATCATCTACCCGCATTGCGACGTGAAGTTTCTCGAAAACGCTTTGCGCGAACATGCCGGCGCGCCAGGCTCGAAGCTGATCGTCACCGAGAGCCTGTTCAGCATGGAGGGAGACATCGCTCCGCTCGCAGAGATGCTCGATTTGGCTTGCAAATATGGCGCGGCATTGGTGATCGACGAAGCCCACGCCACGGGCGTCTGCGGACCGCACGGACGAGGAATTGCCGCCGAGCTTGGAATCGAACGCGACATTCTCGGGATCGTCCACACCTGCGGCAAAGCCTTGGCCAGCGCTGGCGCGTTCGTTTGTGGCCGAAAGATTCTGAAGGACTACCTGATCAATCGCGCGCGAACTTTCATCTTCAGCACGGCAATGCCGCCCTATCTCGCCGGGCAAATCGGTGCAGCGTTGAAACTCGCCCGCGATGCGGAAACCGAAAGGAATCAACTTCGCGAAATCGCGTCGGTTTTGCGCGAAGGCCTGACGGCGGCTGGAATTAATTGCGGCACGAGCGCGGCGCACATTGTTCCCGTCATTCTCGGCACGAACGAAATGGCTCTTCGCGTCGCGCGCGAACTGCGACGCCGAGGCTTTGCGGCCAAGGCGATCCGCCCGCCGTCGGTCCCGCCCGGCACGGCGCGTATTCGCGTTTCGCTGACCAGCAGAACCGCCATGAGCGACATCCGCCGGCTCATTGCCGTGACGGTCGCGACGGTGGAGTCCATGCCGCGCGAAAGCTCCGCCACCAGCGTGCATGCCTGAGCGTTTTTTCATCACCGGCACGGACACGGGTGTGGGCAAGACTGTCGTCTCGGCCCTTCTCTGCGCGACCCTCGATGCGATCTATTGGAAGCCCATCCAAACGGGCACGCGCGAAGGGACCGACCGCAGGACCGTGATGCACCTCGCGCAGCTGCCGGCTTCGCGCACGATTCCGGAAACATATCGCTTCGCGCCGCCGGTCTCGCCGCATCTGGCGGCGCAGCGTGCGGGTGTGCGCATCGATCTGCGGAAGATTCTTATGCCGCGAGTCTCCGCGCACCAGAATCTGATCGTCGAGGGCGCGGGCGGCGTCCTCGTTCCGATCAACTCCCGCCAACTCATGACGGACCTGATCCGCCACCTGAAGCTGCCGGTGCTGCTCGTCTCGCGGACGGCGCTCGGCACGATCAACCATACGTTGCTGTCTCTCGCGGTCTTGCGAGCGGCACGCCTAGAAGTCAGCGGGGTCATCATGGTGGGCAAGTCGAACGCGGATAATCGAAGGGCAATCGAGCATTACGGCGACATAGCGGTCGTGGGCACGGTTCCATTCTTGAAGAAAATCAGCCGTGCGGCATTGCTCAAAGTGTTTCAAAAGCACTTCGATCGCGGGATTTTTGCAGCATGAGCGGCGGCCTGAGAATCTGGCATCCCTTCACGCAGGAGGCGCTCGATCCGCCTCCGATCCGCATCGCGCGGGCGCAAGGCGTATATCTTTACACCAGCGATGGCCGCCGCCTGATCGACGGGATTTCTTCCTGGTGGGTCAATCTTCACGGCCACGCCCATCCCGCAATCGTTTCTGCGATCGCAGAACAGGCCGCGAAAGTGGATCACGTTTTGCTCGCCGGTTTCACGCACGAGGCCGTAGAGGAACTCCGAGCGTCGCTGCAGAAAATTCTGCCGAACCTGCTTTCGCGCATCTTCTTCTCCGACGATGGATCGACCGCGGTGGAAGTCGCGCTGAAAATGGCGGTTCAGTACTGGCAAAATGTGGGGCGTCCAAAAAAGCAGGCGATCGTGGCGCTCGATCATGCGTATCACGGCGATACGGTCGGTGCCATGTCCGTGGGTGCCGAATCTGCTTTCAGCAGCCCGTTTCACAACCTTCTATTTCCGGTTCACCGCGTTCATTCCGCGTACTGCCACCGCTGCCCGGTCGGCAAGACGCGTGCAAATTGCGATATCGATTGCGTGAAAAGCCTCGAGCGCCTGCTCGCCGAAAAACGCGACGGGATCGCCGCCGTGATCGTCGAGCCGCTGCTACAAGGCGCGGGCGGCATGATTGTCCATCCAGTCGAATTTCTCCAGCGCGTGCGGCGCCTGTGCAGCGAGCACAACGTGCTGCTCATCGCCGACGAAGTGCTTACTGGTTTCGGCCGCTGCGGCAAAATGTTCGCCTGCGAACTCGCGGGCGTCGTGCCGGATCTCATGTGCCTCTCCAAAGGTCTCACCGGCGGCGTGCTTCCGATGGGTGCCACCATCTCTACGAGCCAGGTTCACGACGCGTTTGTCGGCAACGATTGCACGCGCACGTTCTATCACGGGCATTCCTACACCGGGAATCCCATCGCCGCAGCCGCCGGCGTCGCCAGCCTGAAAATTTTCGAGCGCGAGCCGGTATTCGATCGCATCGCGATGATCGCGCGCATTCACCGCGAGCGCCTCGACGCGATCCGCAATCATCCCGCCGTCGGGGAGGTTCGCTTGATCGGCACGTTGGCCGCGGTCGAGCTACAAGCCGACGATCCCGGCTACGCTTCCAAACTGAGGCCCAAGCTCTACAAATTCTTCATCGACTCAGGCGTGCTGCTGCGGCCTCTCGGAAATATCGTCTACGTCTTGCCGCCCTATGTGATTTCGCCGGACGAACTGAACTACGTTCACGACCGCATCGCGGAATCGCTCGGTCTATGCCAATCGTGATCGCCTCAAAGGCGTTTGACACAGGTTCGTGTTCAGGATAGAAACGCTCGACGGACAAATGGTGGAATCTTCTTCATTCAAACCCTTGATTGTAGGCATTGGCGGAACGACGCGCGCGATCTCCTCCACCGATCGCGCCCTGCGCCTCGCCTTGCAAGCGGCGGAGGATGCGGGGGCGCGCACTCACCTTTTTGGCGGCGCCTTCTTGTCCCACTTGCCGCACTTTGCGCCGGAAAATCGCGAGCGCAATGAAGAGCAGCGCCAGTTCGTCGAGATGGTGCGCAGAGCCGACGGAGTGATCATCGCCACTCCGGGATACCACGGCGGTGTTTCAGGGCTCGTAAAAAACGCGATTGATCTGCTCGAGGATTTGCGGGAAGACGAGCGGAGCTACCTGGACGGCCGCGCTGTCGGCTGCGTCGTTGTCGCGGCGGGATGGCAAACCGCCGGCGCCACCCTGGCTGCGCTCCGCTCCATCGTGCACGCCCTGCGTGGCTGGCCGACTCCCTTTGGCGTCACCATCAACACTGCGCAGCCCGTGTTCGACTCCGGCGGTGCCTGCACCGATCCGAAAGTCACCGAGCAACTTGCCATGGTCGCCCGCCAGGTGGTCGAATTCGCCTGTTTGCACCACCACCGCTGATGGCGGCGGATTCTATCCAGCCACGAGCGAACCGATTCGCCGCTCCCTACATTCCCATGTATTGCACGTGCACGTATACGCCAGTGTGAACGTTATAGAGCAAATACCAGCCCGGATGATCCGGGTCGTCGTAAATGACGAAATCGTCGCCGCAATCCCAGCACCAATCGGAGCAAATCGGCCAATCCCAGGCCGCGATTTCAAAGTAGAAGCCGCCTGGGAACCAGAACCAGCGGTGGTCCCGGTCGATGCGGACGATTTCATAGCGATAGGAAGCGCCAACGTGCTCGAAGCGTCCGTGGTCGAATGGATGCGCTATGTGATAGCGCGGGTCGTTTGGTCGATCGTGCCCATACCAATGGTCGTTGTTGACGTGCGGAGTGCCGTTCACGCGTCCCGCTGCGTCGCGCTCGACCTCCGGCTTCGCACGAGGGCTGCTCCGCGCCGGCGGCGGTGGTGGAATGCGTCCTTGGTTCGCGCGAGGCGCGCCAGTCCGCGGTGCGCCACCGCGCTGTGCGGACACGCCGAGGCCCGCGAGAAAAACCAGGCTAACAGCGAAGGCGATGAGTCTTTTCATTCTCTCCTCCCAAATCTCTGACAACGGCCGACCCGCTCTGCGAACTGCTCAAGATTCGTAGCACGGGCGGCTGCGCCGTCCTAACCGCTTGTCGCGAAGACCAGGGCAACTTTCCGCGCTCAAGCAACAAACAAATTTTGGCGCAGCCTCGCCTCCTTAGCTGTGATCTCGGTCACTCTACGGTGGAATCGAAACGCGAAGCAAGCGCAATAAAAGGCGCGGCGGCGGCCTGAAGCCATAGTCGACGGCGCACCCGTTTTGTCTTGCGGAATGGATGTCGGAGAGGGTGGGATTCGAACTTGAGCCGTCTTGCGGGCGTCAGCGAAGCGAGAGACCGCAGGCAAAATCCCGAGGCAGTCCGCCCTCCGGCGGATGAGCCGAGGGACCTGCTGTTAGTTCTGGCGGAGAGGGTGGGATTCGAACCCACGGTTGAGTTTCCCCAACACACGCTTTCCAAGCGTGCTCCTTAAACCGCTCGGACACCTCTCCGTGTTCGGTGCGTTCAAAAGCCTAGCAAATTGAGAGCGGAGCGGCAAACCGGAGAGAGCGCGCTTTCCTGTCAGGGGAACAAACCGTGACGATGTCTGCTACACTTCCGTACGCTGGTCCGGGGTAGTGCAATTGGTAGCACGCCAGCCTTTGGAGCTGGTTATCCTGGTTCGAGTCCAGGCCCCGGAGCCAATCCTTACTTCGCGTTATGAATTGTCGCGAAGGCCTCTGCGAAGGGCGCGGAACGCGCCTGCGTCCCGCATTACGAAGCGCGCCTTCTTCGAGCCGGAACCGCCTTCTTCAGCAACTGAGGCCGTTGCGCCTTCATGCATTCTGACGCGCGCTGCAGCAGTAGTTCGAAGTCGCGTTCGGAGATAGCTCCGCGCATGACCGAGAGCTTGCGCTTGTACGACATACCACCCTCCCGCCCGCAAACTTGGATGGGAAAACATCCCTGTTGCCGCGAAGCCTAGTCCCGGCACCCCCTGCTGTCAAGAAATTTGGCATCTTCAAACGATCTGATCTGCGGCCATGAGCCTCGGGCGGGGCCGTGCGCCGCGAGCGGGCACCGCAAATCTCGAACAACCGCGCAACTTTGTGGACAACCGCGCGCCCACTTGGTGTATCGTATGGTCCGGGTGCAACCTCCGCACCCGCACCGCTGCGCCAGCGGCAATCCCCACGACAAGGGGTATTCGGAAACGGCTCGCGGCAATTCTCTGCGACGCCGGTTCGAAACTTCACCCCAGGCGGCGGACATTTTCCCTTCGCTCGGGGTCCAGATTTGGCGGATATGCATGCCGTTCCGCCTCGGACACAGGAGGATCCAATGAAGCGTCTCATCACCCTTTGCGCGGTAGTGCTCTTGGCGTCGCTGCTGGCGTCGGCATCAGCAGTTCAGGCCCAGTCGAACCAAATCGTTCCGGGCACTCAGATTCGTCTCACGTTGCTCAATGGGCTCAGCACGAGCGTGGCCCACAACGGCGATCCGTTCACCGCAGTCGTCGCAGAACCCGTTTTTTCAGGCACGCAACTGATCCTGCCTGCGGGCGCGAAAATCCACGGTACGGTAACCGAGGTCACGCGTCCGAAAATGTTCTCGATGTTTCGAGGCGGAGCATCTATGAATCTCGCCTTCAATTCGATTGAAGTCGAAAGCCGCATCTTCCCGGCGCGCATGAGCATTCTTTCGCTTTACAACGGCCAGGCGGATGATATGAAGCGCCGCAAGGACGTGAAGACGGTTGAAGGTGAGGTCGTTGAGGAAAGGCACAACGTCAAGGGCGATGTCGAAGACGTCGCCATCGGCACGGCCGGCGGCTCAACCGTTGGGGTGATCTTCAGCCACGTCGTGCGCGGCACCGTGATCGGTCTGGTCGGCAGCGGCGCCTACATCGCAGCGAAGAAGGGCAAGGACGTCGAGCTGCCGGCGCAATCGGGCATGCTCGTGCGCATGGACTCGACCGTATCGCTGCCCGAATCGCTCTTGCACAACGCGTCCTACGTTTCCGGCGGCAACTAGGCTCTGACGCGAATCGATGCGCCCAACGGGGAGTCCGCCCTGCTCGCTCCCCGACTTGGTGCCGGTGATCGGAATGGACCGCGGTGAGTTTTAGGCGCCGGCTCTCGCAGCCGCAGCCGTCTTGCTCGTGCGCTTGAGAAACCGATACAGGCTTGTGCGTCCAATGCCCAGCATTTGAGCGGCGCGGACCCGATTGCCATTGCAATTCTCCAGCACGCGCTGGATGTGGATCCGGCGGACTTCCTCGAGCGGCAGCGGCCGCCAATCCGCCGTCCATGCTGCGCCGCGGCGCAGCGGTTTCTGCAGGTGTTGTGGCAGATCGTCGACGTCGATGAACTCGCCGTCCGTCGTGAGGGACGCCCCGGAAACGACGTTTTCCAGTTCCCGCACGTTCCCCGGCCAATCATGCTGCAGCAACGAGATTTGCGCGCGGCGCGTGAATCCCTGGAACTGCTTGCCGTAAGCCTGGCCGTATTTCTTGAGGAAGTGCTGCACCAGGACCGGAATATCCTCGGGCCGCTCGCTGAGACCGGGAACGCGGATCTCGATGCTGCTCAGCCGATAGAACAAGTCTTCGCGAAAACGGCCTGCGAGAACCTCTGCACGAAGATCGCGATTCGTCGCTGCGATGATGCGCACGTTGACTTTCTTGATTTCCGGCGAACCGACCCTTTGAATTTCGCGGTTCTGAACGGCGCGGAGCAGTTTCGCCTGCATACCTAGCGAAGTCTCGCCAATTTCATCGAGGAAGGCTGTGCCGCCGTTCGCGTATTCGAATAAGCCGGGCCGGGTGTCGGTCGCGCCGGTGAAGGACCCGCGAACGTGTCCGAAGAGTTGACTCTCAAGCAGCGTGTCCACCAGCGCCGAGCAGTTGCAAACGGCAAATCGCTCCTCCGCCACCGGGCTTAGCCGGTGCAGCGCTCGTGCGACGAGTTCCTTTCCTGAGCCTGTCGGTCCGGTGATCAGCACGTTGCTGTAGTGCCGCGCGACCTTTCTCGTGAGCTCAAAGACCTCGATCATCGCGGGACTTTTCCCGACGATTCCGTGAAACTGCAAATTTTCGAGAAGCTTGTCTTCGAGGTGGCGAATCTCCGAGCGGCGCGAAAAGGCCGCCGCCAGTTCGTCCAATGCCTTCGTCAGACGCGGGAAATCGATCGGTTTGCAGAGATAATCGTACGCGCCGCGCTTGATCGCCTCGATCGCGGAATCCACGGAATAGAATCCAGTCACGAGAATCACGTACATGCCGGGATCCTGCTGGAGTGTTTTTTCTAGAAATGTGAAGCCGTCCATCGACGGCATCTTGAAATCGACGAGCACGGCCCGGCAGCCACCGAGGCGCACTTTTTGTAGCGCTTCCTCCGCGTCGGTAGTGCCAGCAACGGGAAACCCTGTCTTCTGCAACGTCTCGACGCAGAGCTCCACCTGGTCCGCGTCATCATCCAACACGCAGAGCGGCAGATTCTTGCGGGCAGCCGCAGTTGGCGATGACTCGATAAGAGTCCCCATTTTGAGGTTTTAAGGCAAGGCTCTTGCCACAGCCCTTGTCGCGTTCTGCGGCTTGCAGTTTCCCGAAAGGAAAAAAATCTCAGCGCCAGAATACGATCGTTAACGGCCTTGAATTGTGAGTCTTACTGTAGAGGCGCTTGGATGGTCAACTCAGGCGCAAATCGCATCTGGGCAAACTTGCGAGCGCGGCCCCAGGCGCTGCGTTCTTAAGCGGAACCGCAGTTTCAAACTGGGACCAGCCAGTTGGTCTCCGATACGGGCTCCTGGCAGAATCCGAATCTCACGCTATTCTGAAAGCGAGAGCTTCTCCCGCGTGCGCGCTTCCTTCGACCGACGACCGCGGGTGCAACTGCACAAGCTCGACCAACACGCTTGCATCAGCGCCCCTCCCGCCAACCTTCACAGCGCGGCATGCAACAGGCAAACTGGTCCCATCGCCAAACGGCTGGAGCAGACGCAGGAATACAACTGAGCCTTCGCGCACCGAGCTTCGCAGGCTCACCCGCTTCGTTGTGTCCTGGTCCCAGTCAAGCGTCGCCTGCTCGACGAAGAAACTGTCCCGCGTGTCCCAACCGGATATCTCAACCCTGTAGTTATTGCCTTGTCCTGTCTCCACACTCATGTGCTTCCTCTCATCCGGATGGTTGCAGAAACAATTCCAAATTCACGGACCGGTTTCACGCTCACACGAAAAGACTTCCGTCACGCTTAGAGGCGCGATTCGCTTCTCCGGTTGTTCCGTTCACGGTGTTTGTGCGCTTTTGAACCATTTCCGGTGTGCTTTCGCACTACCGAGCGGTGTGCTAGACTCCGCGAAGTGGCCGCGCCGAAGAAAATTTCTGCGCCGCTCATCGGTGGAACTTCGGGCTCTGTGCAACGATTCCCCGCAAACCCCGCCAGGCCCGGAAGGGAGCAACGGTAGCGGATCAGCTTCGTGTGCCGCGGAGTACCCGAAGTTCCAAACCAGGTTCACGCCGGCACGCCAAAGCAGGTAACCGATCGAGAGCACCTTCGAATGAGCTACAAAGTCATCGCGCGAAAGTACCGGCCGCAGTCGTTCGCCGAAATCGTCGGCCAGCAGCACGTCACGCGCACGCTCGCCAACGCCATCGAATCAAACCGCGTGGCGCACGCCTACATTTTTTCCGGCGTGCGCGGCGTCGGGAAAACGACGGCGGCGCGCATTCTGGCCAAGGCGCTCAACTGTGCAAAGGGCCCTACAGCCGAGCCTGACAACACGTGCGATTCCTGCCGCGAAATCTCGGCCGGAAGCTCGCTCGACGTTCTCGAAATTGATGCGGCGTCGAACCGCGGCATCGATCAGATTCGCGAGCTGCGCGAGATGGTCCGCTACGCGCCGGCCGCGAGCCGCTACAAGATTGTCATCCTCGATGAAGCCCATCAGCTTACCGACGAGGCGTCGAACGCACTGCTGAAAACGCTCGAGGAACCTCCCGAGCGCGTCGTCTTCATCCTCGCAACCACGCGCGCCGAAGATTTGGTAGAGACGATTAAATCGCGTGCGCAACTTTTTCAGTTCCGCTCGCTCACCTTCCCCGAAATCTCCGGTCAGATCGACAAGATCGCAAAAGCGGAGAACCTGAAGATCGATTCCGGCGCGGTCGCGGTCCTCGCGCGCGCGGCCGAGGGCAGCCTGCGCGACGGCCTCTCGCTCCTCGAGCAGGCGATCGCCTACGCCGGCGACACGATCACGGATGCACAGGTGCGCGAGCTGCTTGGCGTCGTCGCCGAGAGCACGCTCGACGAACTGATCGGCGCGATCGAGGCCCAATCCGCCGAGCGCGCGTTTGGACTTGTTCACCGCCTCATCGCCGACGGCCAAAATCTGCAGCATTTCTGCCGCGAGGCGATTCGCCACGTCCGCAATCTTCTCGTCGCTCGCGTTTGCGGCGCCGATTCGGAACTCGTTGCTGCGCTTGAGGACGAACGCCAGCGCCTCGCCGAACAGGCCGCGCTCTTCAGTGAAGAAGATCTCACACGCTTCTTCAATATTCTGCTCGCTACGGACGATGACTTGCGCCGCAAGCCCGATCCGCGCCTGCATCTCGAACTCGGCTTGCTGCGCATGATCAACGCGCAAAGGCTGGTGCCGCTCGAAGAGGCGATCAGCGAGCTTCGCGGCGATGGAAATGCTGCGCAGCGCGAGAAACCCCGCGCCACCCACGCCGCACCTGTCTCGCACGTCGCTCCCCGCGCGACGACCGCTGTCGCGTCGGCCACTTCTTCCGCAGCGACAGCCGCCCGGATGGCTCCGAGCCCCGAACCATCCGAGGCCGCAACTGCGGCCACTGCACGCCCAGAGCGCGCCGCATCACCTGCTCCAGTTCCTGCTTCGCCGCCGCGAGTTGTCGCGCGCGCCGCCGAAGAGTCGAGCGGCGGATTGGCTTCGGCTCAGGTCGATGCGATCAAAGCGGCGCTACAAGGACAAAAATTTCTGTGGTCGATGGTCGAGCATGCAACGCGATGGGAGATCGAAGGCAGCGAACTGCATCTATTTTTCCCATCGTCGAGCCGCGCGCTCGCCGAAATGTTGCAGGCGCGCGATCCGATGGAACGTTTGCGCACAGTCTTGAACCAAGTCGTGGGCCAGCCGCTGCGCGTTTGTGTTAAGCTTGAGGCAAGTCGGACGGGCGCGTCCCGAAGTTCCGAGTTGCGCGCTCGTTTCGAAGAGGATCCGATCGTTAGGGCGATGCTTGAAAAGTTCGGTGGCCAGATTTCCAGGGTCAAGCGCCCAGGCGAGGAATAACTCATGGAAGTGAAAGCGCTGCAGCAGATGCTCTCGCAGTTCCGGCAGGTGCAGGAGACGCTTGAGAAGCGCATCGGCGAAATCAGCGTCGAGGCATCGGCCGGTGGCGGGATGGTCACTGTGAAGATGAACGGCCAGAAACAGCTCACCGATGTGCGCATCGAGCCGGAAGTCTTCAAGTCCAAGGACCAGGAGATGCTGCAGGAGCTTGTGCTCGCCGCAGTGAATGAAGCCACGCGCCGCGTCGACGAGGAACTATCCAGGCAGATGAAGGATCTCACAGGCGGAATGACATCCGGGATCATGGGCCTGAAGATTCCGGGCCTCTTCTGATCCAGTTCCGTTTCATCAGGCGCAATTCCCTTCTGCATTTGTCCTCTTCATTCTGATTTCGCGCACGCGCGAGATTTCTCCAGGAAAAATGAAAAGGGCGGAACGTGTGTCCCGCCCTCTTCGGCAGCCATCGAGTTTTCGCCAATCGCTTATCGCGGCGGCGGGCCTCCTGCCGACGTGCGATGGAACAATCCGATCAGCACCGTGCCGGTGATGACGTGGCCGTCCATCGCCTTCAACACGTCGTCGCGGCTCGCGCCCTTTTGCAAATCGAGCGTGGAGTCGAGCGCGAAGAGCTCAAACGTGTAGTGATGCACGGGTCCCGGAGGCGCGCACGGCCCGAAGAACATCGGCTGACCTGTGATGTTCGCAGCCTGCACGCCAGCGGTCGAATCCGCTTTCACGCCTTCGGGAAGCGATGTCGCATCACCGGGGATATTGAAAATCATCCAGTGGGTGATGTCGTCGATCGATTTCCGCGCGTGGGCGTCCGGATCGTGGAGGAGCAGAACGAAGCTCTTCGTGCCCGCCGGCGCGTTCACCCAAGAAAGTGGAGGCGAAGTCATCTTCGATGCATCCGGTGGTCCGCCGGCCATTCCGGGGACGCAGGTGTACTTGTCCGGAATCATTGTCCCGTCCGCGAAAGCCGAACTCGTGAGTTGCAGCGGTGGTCCCATCATCGGGCCTCCGCCGCCTCCGGGACGTCCGCCTCCCGGGCCACCGCCCGGGGGTGGTCCCTGTTGAGCGGCCGTCGATAGAACACTGGCCGCGAGCAAGAATGCTAACGTGGTGAGCGAGCGCAAACTTGTGATTCGCATTCCGTCTTTCCTCCCATTTCCCCCGCGGGGGCTTTCCCAAACCTGTTCGAATGCCAGTTCGAATGCCTGTTCAAATGATTGTCCCGAAAGGCGCCAGATTGTAACTCGCGGCGAGCGGGCCGTGCAATCGCGCCGCTGCATTTTCGACGCGAGCCATTGCTGCTTCGTTTCACGGGTGGCGAGACCCGGGGACATCTGCAATAATCTAGTTCTCGAAAAACTCCATGCCCGACTTTGCTCCGACCGTCGATCGATTGATCAACGAACTCAAGCGCCTGCCCGGCATCGGGCAAAAGACGGCGCAGCGCCTCGCGTTCTATCTGCTGCGCGTGGACCGCGCGCAGGCGCTCGCGCTTTCCGACGCAATTCGCGACGCCAAGGACAAAGTCCGCGAATGCTCGATCTGCAACAACATCACCGATAGCGACCCATGCATTTTCTGCGCCAGCCCGACGCGCGACAAGAAGATTATCTGCGTGGTCGAAGAGGCGACGAACATCCAGTCGATCGAGAAGACGCGGCAATTCAACGGCGTCTATCACGTTCTCGGCGGCGCGCTCTCTCCGCTGCAAGGCATCGGCCCGGACCAGTTGCACATCAAAAGCCTCATTGCGCGGCTGAAGGACGGCACAGTCGAAGAGATCATCGTCGCGACAAATCCCACGGCGGAGGGCGAGGCGACGTCCGTCTATCTCTCGAAGCTGATCAAGCCGCTGGGCGTCCGCGTGACGCGCATCGCGATGGGCATTCCAGTCGGCTCCGACCTCGAATACGCCGACGAAGTCACTATGCTTAAGGCCATGGAAGGCCGCCGCGATTTGTAGTTTCTTCCCGCTAGTAGCCCCGTTTGCGCCATCGCAAATTGTTGGCACTTGTTCTGCCCCCGCATCGTTTGCTTTCTGTGAGTTACGGCGAAAACAACTGGCTGGAAACTCAAAAATCGGTTTCGCAGACCCCCCCGAAAAATTGTCGAGTAGCGGGAGCGCCGATCGTTTGTTTTGAATGAGTTGCGGCGAATTCTACTCGTATTTCATTGTCGAGTAGAAACGAGCGAAAAGTCGTTAGTCGCGAAGGACCAAAAAGCAGAACCGCCGGCTGGAAGCCGGCGCTACAAGAGCCGACGAGACCACTCCCTCCCCTCGGGAGGGCTGCGAGTTGCGCCATGACCACGGTCTTCTCTCCCAGGCTCGATGATCTCCCGAGCGCCTCTTGCCGAGGCCTCGGGAGCCCTTCCGTTCCGGCGACCTGGGAGCCCCCCTTTCTGTGGACCATGCGTCCATGGTTCTAGGTGGGAGAGAGTGTGTCAAGCGTGAGAGTCTGTGGACTGCTTCGCGGAATCCTTCGTCTGCCCCAGCGGCACCAAATCCGAAGACACGCTCTCGCGTTCGGCAAGGGTAGGGCCTCGGAAAGATGAATCGTGCTCGATCGGATGTCACTCGCGTGGCTGCTACAAGAGTCGGTCATTCGAGTTCTGAGGAAAAAGGTGCGAGGAACTGCGTGGAAGGTCGCGCGACCAGACTTGGACATTTCGTTCGCGGCACAGCTAGTCCGCGCATGATACCATCGCGTTACTTTACACGACAGTATGTGGTTGCGGGTGCCCCATCCTCGGTTTGTGAGGGTGGGGCTGTTAGTTGCTCGTCATGCCGGAACGTCTCAAGCGCATCTACGGATTCGGCCACTCGCACTTCATCACGTTTAGCTGCTACCGCCGCCTGCCTCTTCTCGGAACGGCCCGCGCGCGCAACACATTCGTTCAAGTTCTCGGTAACGTTAGAGACCGATTTGGATTTCGGCTGATCGGCTACGTCGTCATGCCCGAACACGTCCATTTGCTCATCTCCGAACCTGTCCGAGGAACTCCTTCGACGGTTCTTCAAAAGCTGAAGCAGGATGTTTCACGGAAATTGCGCGCCGCGAAGCCGGATGATCGCCTGCCGCAGTTCTGGGAACGCCGGTTCTACGACTTCAACGTCTGGAGCGCAAAGAAGAGAGTTGAGAAACTCCGTTACATGCACATGAATCCGGTCAAACGAGGACTCGTAGACCATCCGAAGGACTGGCCGTGGAGCAGCGAAGGGTTCTACGCGGGGCGCGGAGAGGGTCTTGTCCGAATCGATCCGGCGGGATGAGAATCGGAGCGTCGTCCCAGCGAAGCAGAGGGCATCGAAAGGCCCCACCCTCACAAGACGAGGATGGGGCACCCGAAAACCCGGTATCGAATCGTGCCGCCCCTGGTTCTACAAGCAGCTCTCCTATCGGGCTGTCGTTACCGTTACGCACACGGCGGGGACCGGTCTCGACCGGACGGAAACGCGAGTGCTACCCTTGATTTCTAGCCTCGGGGGAGCGTGCCGGCCTGCCCTTCGTCCGCTAAAGACGGACTCAGGGTAAAAAAGGCCGCCGCTACGAAGGACCGAAGCGGGGGAGCACGTGGTCGAATCCGTACCCATGGAAGACGCGGGAACACAGAAGCGCCGAAGCACGCGCATCGTGCAGGCGGTGCCGATCACTGTGTCCGGCGTGGACGCACTCGGCCAACCGTTCAAGGAACGCACGACTACCGTGATGGTGAACTGTCACGGCTGTAAATACCAGTCGAAGCACTACGTCCCCAAAAATTCCACAATCTCGCTGGAAATTCCACGGCCTGAGCCTTCGCTGCCGGCACGGACGATTCAGGGGCGCGTCATCTGGGTGCAGCGGCCGCGCGCGGTCCGCGAACTCTTTCAGATCGGACTCGAATTCGAGATTCCGGGAAACGTGTGGGGGATCGCGTTCCCTCCCGAGGATTGGTTCCCGGTTCCGGGCGAAGAGCCGCCCGAAATTCCCGCGCCAACTGCGGCTGCTCCGGCCGCGAAGCCGGAAGCGGTTCGTCCTGCGCCAACTGAAGCGACTGTAGCCGCGCATCCCGCTCCGCCAGCCGCTGAGCAGGGCGCTGCGCCTCCGCCAGCTTCCGCCGAAAGCAAGATTCACGTGGTGCCGCCTGCCGCTTCGCACGAAGCTCAGCTCGCGGCCGCGCGGCAGATGGCGAAGATGGTCGCCGAGGCCAAGGAGACGCTCGATAAGAGCCTTCGCCGCGGCGCGCAAACGGCGATCAACGAGGAAATGACGGTTGTGCGGCAGCAGCTCGACGCGCAACTGCACGATGCCGTCGAGCGCGCAATCAAGGTTTCGATGGAGCGCGTGTCCGAGTCGGCGGTGAAGCGCGTGGTGCAGCAGGCCGCGGAGCGCACCGAAGCGATTATCGAAGAGGCGCGCCGGGCCAGCGACGCGAGCGCCGCGCAGCTCGACGCGAAAATTCGCGCGGCGGTCGATAGCGCTGTGAGCCAAGCGGCGGAGCAGGCCGCGCAGCAAGCCGCTCAGCAAGCGAGCGCGCTGAACATGAAGCAGGCGGTCGAAGAGGCCGTGGAGCGCGTGATTTCGCAGCGCGAGGCCGCGACACCGTCGCTCGGCATTCTTTCCTCGCCTGAAGCCGCGCAGCAGCACCTCGAAAGCTGGAAGAAGAATCTTGAGGACGCGGCGCAGAGCGTCCGCAGCCAAACGATCGAACAGGCGGAGGCCGATGCGGCCGCGGCGAAGCAGCGCTGGCAGCAAGAGTTCGACGCCGCGGTGACAGGCGCTTCGCAGAATGTCGGCGAAAAGCTGGCGCAGGCTTCGCAGGCGGCGCTGGAACAGGCCGAACGCGACATCGCTGCGCGGCAATCCGGCCTGCGCGAATCGCTCGACTCAGCGATCGCGGACGCGCAGGCGAAGATCGCCACTCTCGGAGCGGGACTCGAGCAGCAGCAGGCTCGAGCGCAAGAGACGCGCGCACAGATCGATGAAGCCAGCCGCGCCGCAGTCGAGCAGACCCGGTACAAGCTGGACGAAATCATCGTCGCGCAACAGCAGGAGGCTTCGCGGCGCGTCGATCAGGTGATCACGGAGCGGCTGCAAAGCCTCGAACCGGCGCTGCAGGCGTCCGCGCAACAGGTCGTCGAGCGGCTTTCGGGAGAGCTGGATCAGACGCTCGCGCCCAAGCTGGACGCGGCGCGCCAGGCGGCCTCGGATCTCACGCGCGCCGGAGAGGACGCGACACGGCTGCAGGATCATATTCGCGCGCAAGTGCAGCAGGCGCTCGATCAGGCGGCGCAGGTCGAAGCGAGCGTCCGCGAACAGGCTCGGCAGGCTGCGGAACAGGTGGCGCAGGCGCAATCGGCAGTGCGCGAGCAGGTGCAACAGGCGTCGCAGCAAGCGCTGCAAGAATCGCTCGAGCGGCTGAGGCAGGAGTCCGGCAAGCTGCCTGCGGAGTTTGAAGAGTCGTGCCGGGCGGTGCTGGCGAAATTGGAAGGCGAGCTCGACCAGAAGAGCACCGAGGCGCAACACGAGACGTACGAAGCGCTTTCGAAAGCTGCCGACTGGTATCAGAAGAAGGCGCAGACCACGATGCAGACGGCGCTGGAGAAAGCGGTCGATCAATCGACCGCTTCGCTGCGCAGCCGAGCTGCGGAGATTTCGAGTCTCGTCGCATCGGAGCTGGATCACTACCGGCGGTCCTATGTGGAGCACAGCCAGGCGGAGATCGAAGAGGCCGCGAAGGCTGTGGTCGAAGGCGAGCGGCGGAAGATGAACGAATCCACCGAGGCGGCGCAGGCCACGTTCGCGGACCGAGTTCATCAGACCACGGGCCATTCGCTGCGCCGGTTCGAAGAGGCATCGCGGCAGGCGATGGAAAAGGCGCGCGCCGAGATGGAGTCCACGGGCGCAAATTCGTTGGGCGAATTTCAGAAGGCGCTCGACGAGAAGGCGGCGCAGAGCGTCGAGCACGCGCAGATACTGCTGCAATCGCAGCTCGGGCCGCTGGTGGAAGCGTGGGAAGCGAAGCGTCGGCAGGAGCAACGCGAGTGGATGGAGCAAGTGAAGAAGTCCGCGGACGAATCGATCGAGCAGTACAAGGCGCGGCTCGAGAATGCGTCGAATTCGTGGCTGCTCGCATCGGCGACGACGCTGGGGCAGCATTCGCAGGCAGTCCTCGACACGCTTGCGAAGGCCGCCGAGAAGCGCATGCGCGAGACCATCGCAGACGTGCTGGCCGGCATGGGCGACACGCTGAAGGACCGGCTGCTCGGGATTTCGACGAATTTCAGCGCTGAGGATGAGGACGAAATTCCTCCCAAGAAGAAGTAGCCTGCCTCCGCAAGCCTCCGTCGGATCGCCTCAGGACTGACGTGAGGTTTCCGCCGTTCCGGCGCCGAGATTCCTCATCCCTCGCCACTGCACCCGATTTCCGCGCAACGGGACAAGTATGGCGCGGAAATCGGGCTGCTCGGTCTTCGGAATGACATGTGAGGGATGCGGAAGCCGGTATAATGGCGCGCATGGCAAACCAGGCTTACCTCAGCGTCCGCTGCAAGGAATTTCCGGAAGAGCGCATGCTGGAGCATTTTCGAGCGTTTCTCGAGACAGTTCCCTTTTCGACTTCGAGGCCCGGGTTCACACACCTGACGATTCGCGCCGTGGATGCGTCGCAGCCGCCGATTCTGGAGCAGGATCTGCGGATGATGCCGCTCGAGGCCGCGGGGATCGTGCAGATCGCCGCTGAGCAGCTTCACAGCGACTGCGCGTACGAGGTTGGAAGCTTTTGGGACCTGGCCGAGTTCGATGCGGCGTCCGGCAAATCGAAGGTCGAGCCACACGCGCTGGAGATTGTCTGCCGCGGCGAGGACTACGACGACGGCGAGTGGCGCGAGCGCGGCCATTTCGAAGTAGAACTGGGCTTCGAGCATCTTTTCACCGGCCACGCGGGTCTGCTCGGAGGACGCGGAGCGAAGTCGCCGGCGCAGAGTCCCGAGGAGGCGCGGTTTTTGGAGGCGATGGCCTGGCCGGAAAACCTCGACAAATATCAGGAAAAAACGCGCGAGAACATTCGCAAGCTCCTCGACTGGGTCCGACGGATCGAAAAGGCGGTGCCGGTGGAGAGAGCGTGGCTGTGGTCGGAGGGCGAAGAGAATTTCGAAGCGCGCCTCGAAGAGATCGTCGCTGCGCGCTAGATGACAACTCCACTTTCGCAGACGAACGCGACGCGATAAAATCAACATCAACTAAATAGCTATGGGTGGGTCCGAGGGTGTGACGCGGGATGCAACCTGTCTGTAAACGCTCAAACAATCCGGTAGCCGGAACGAGACCTTCCGCGTCTAATACTCGCTAATGAGCGCCATCGCCCAACCTGCTGCCACTGCGTCCGTACGACCCCAACGAAAAATTTCCGGCTGGCAGCACCTGAAGCCGCTGCTTCCCTACGTCGCCCGGTACAAGGGCATGGTGATACTCGGGCTGACGCTCGACGCGCTGATGGGCCTCGTGGGCGCGCTTCCTCAACTGGTCCAAGGGATCATCATGGACTCGCTGAGCGGGCTTCCCGCTCCGCTGAGCACGCTGACGGGAACGGCGCGGCGAATCCTCTGGCCGCTGCTGAAATATTACGCGCCGCTGAACAAGCGCGCGCTGGCGATCTACTGCATCACGATCGTGGCTGCCATGCTCGTCAAGGGAGTCTTTTCCTTCTGGACGCGGTGGATTCTGATCGGCGTTTCGCGCGAAATCGAATACGACCTACGCAACGACCTGCTTCACAAACTCGTCCAGCTCGATCCCGAGTTCTACGTGCGCAACAGGACTGGCGACCTGATGTCCCGCGCGACGAACGATCTGAATGCCGTCCGCATGGTGCTCGGCCCCGGCATCATGTACACGGCGACGACGATCGCAACCTCGGTGGTCTCGCTCTTCTTCATGATGAAGCTTTCGCCGACTCTGACTTTCTGGGTGCTGCTACCCGTGCCGTTCGTCGTTTTCGCGGTCTACTACTTCGGCCGGATCATTCACCGGCTTTCCGAGCGCATTCAGGCGGCGCTCGGCGCGCTTTCGACGCGCGCACAGGAGAATCTGACCGGCATGCGGGTGATTCGCGCGTACGCGCAGGAGGAAAGCGAAATCGCGCAGTTCGACTCCGCAAATCGCCAGTACGTGGATCGGAACATTCAACTGATTTCGTCGTGGAGCCTGTTTTTCCCCGCGCTGACGGCGCTGATGGGGGTCAGCTTCGTCATCCTGCTCGGCAAGGGCGGGGCGCAGGTGATTGGCGGCGCCGTATCGCTGGGCACGTTGCAGTCGTTTTTCACGTTCTTGATGATGCTCGTGTTCCCGATCATCGCGCTCGGCTGGGTGACGAACATCTTTCAGCGCGGCGCTGCGTCGATGGGGCGGCTGAGCTATGTGATGAATGCCGAACCGAATATCGTGGACGTCGCAGGGCGCACGGGCGCGGCAGTTGGTGATGGTCATCGGCCGAAACCGGCAGCCACGATTCGGGGCGACGTCGAATTCCGGCACCTGACGTTCGCTTATCCAACTGGACCGGACGGGCATCCCGGCCCGCCAGTTCTTGAAGATATCAACCTGCATATTCCCGCTGGCACGACGCTCGCGATTATCGGGCCAACGGGCAGCGGGAAGTCCACGCTCGCCGCATTGATCGCGCGGCTCTGGGACGCGCCCAACGGGACTCTGCTGCTCGATGGCCGCTCGATCCGGGATTACCCACTCGAAGAGGTTCGCCGCGCGATTGGCTACGTGCCGCAGGACACGTTTCTATTCAGTGAGACGCTCGGTGAGAACATCGCGTTTGGCCTGGAAGAATCCACCGAGGATGTCGTTTCCGCCGCTGCCGACGTGGCGTGCATTTCCGGCGACATCAGCGGGTTTCCCCACCGCTACGCCACGATGGTCGGCGAGCGCGGGATCACCCTTTCGGGCGGCCAAAAGCAGCGGACGTCGATTGCGCGCGCGATCGCGCGCCAACCGAGGGTGCTGATCCTCGATGATTCCCTTTCGAGTGTGGATACGGAAACTGAGGAACGCATTCTGCAGGGTCTGCGGAAGGTGATCCGGGGACGCACCACGATCCTCGTGGCGCATCGTATTTCCACCGTCAAGGAAGCCGATCAAATCATCGTGCTGCGCGGAGGCCGGATCACCGAGCGCGGCACGCACGAAGAACTCCTCGCACTGGGCGGCTATTACGCCGACTTGCACCAGAAGCAACTGCTCGAAGAAGAGCTGGCGCGCGAATGAGCGATTTTCGGGAAGAAGAGAAGCTCGGAAAACTGTTCGACAGCCGGCTGACGCACCGGCTGATGAAATACCTGCGGCCGTACTGCTGGCCGGTGATTTTCGCCGTCACGATGAGCCTGGCGATCACCTGCATGGACATCCTGGGTCCGTACCTTTTCGGCCGCGGAGTGGATCGGTTCGTCGTTCCGGGAATGAATCACCAGATTGAGTACCACGCGGCGGTCTACGGCCTCACGGTCATCGCGCTCTTGTATCTCGGATCAATACTGGCGAGCTTCGCGCTGCAGTATCTGCAAATGCGCATCATGCAGTGGGTCGGGCAGCAGACGATGTACGACCTGCGCAAAGAGATCTTCGAACATCTGCAGCGGCTGTCGCTGAGTTTCTTCGATCGCAGCCCGGTCGGCCGGCTCGTGACGCGCTGTACGACCGACGTCGATGCGCTGAACGATCTATTTGCCACGGGCGTGGCGGCAATGCTGAACGATTTCGTCTTCATTTTCGGGCTCGCGTTTTTCCTGATCGTAAAGTGGCCTGTTCTGGGCCTAGTGACGCTCTCGCCGCTGCCCTTCATGATCGTCGTGACGTATTTCTTCCGCAATCAGGTCCGCGACGCAAACCGCCGAATTCGTACGGCAATCGCGCGAATCAACGGCTTTCTGCAGGAACACATCAGCGGCATGACGGTGGTGCAGCTTTTCAACCGCGAGCGCAAGGCTCGCGCGCAATTCGCCGAATTGAATCGCGTCCACATGGAAGCATACAAGGACGCAATCGACGCCTTTTCGTATTTCTATCCCGCGGTGGAGTTCCTGAGCATGTCCGGCGTGGCGCTGCTCTACTGGACGGGTGGATCGCGCGTGATCGCCGCGACCGGTTTCACGGTTGGAATGCTGATTTCGTTCCTACAGTGGGGGCAGCGCTTCTTCCGGCCGATTCAAGACTTGAGCGACAAATTCAACATTCTGCAGGCCGCGATGGCTGCGTCCGAGCGCATCTTCACGCTGCTCGATGAACCGATCACGATCACTTCGGCGCCGCAAACGCGGGCGCTTCCGGCGCCGACCGGCGAAATCGAGTTCCGCAATGTCTGGTTCGCTTATCACGGAGGGGCGGCGCCCAAAGAAGAAGACTGGGTGCTGCGGGACATTTCGTTCCGCGCCGAGCCCGGCCAGACGCTCGCGATCGTCGGCCACACGGGCGCAGGCAAGACCACGATTATTCAGCTCTTGCTGCGCTTCTATGACATCCAGCGCGGCCAGATTCTGATCGACGGCGTGGATATTCGCGAACTGGATCTGCAGGATCTGCGGCGGATGTTCGGCATCGTGTTGCAGGACCCCTTCCTATTCACCGGCACGCTGGAATCCAACGTGAAGCTGGGTACGGAATGGATCGACCGCGCCACTTCGGAGCGCGCTCTGAGAGAGGTCGGGCTCGGTCCTTTCATCGAATCGCTGGCGAAGGGCATCGATACGCCGGTGACTGAGCGCGGCGGGACGCTTTCGGTTGGCCAACGGCAACTGGTGAGCTTCGCGCGGGCGCTGGCGCACAATCCGCAATTCCTGATTCTCGATGAGGCCACCTCTAGCGTGGATACGAAAACGGAGCTGATGATTCGCGAAGCGCTCGACCGGCTGCTCACGGGACGCACGGCGGTGGTGATCGCGCACCGGCTGAGCACGATCCAGCATGCGAACCGCATCCTCGTGTTCCACAAGGGACGGCTGCGCGAACAGGGCTCGCACCAGGAATTGCTGGCGCTGCGCGGCATCTACTACCGGCTCTACCAGCTGCAGTACAAGGAGCAGGAGCTGGAGATGCCTCTGCCCGGCTCGGCGGCCGGATTCTCCCAGCCGCTGCCTGCCGATGACTGATCTGGCGCTTTCTGCGCGCCTGCGAATGCCCCACGACTACCGATCCGCGAGCCGGTAGCATGCCACCCGAAATACTGATATCCGCCGGAGAAGCGTCAAGCGACATGTACGCCGCGCGCCTGGCAAACGCACTCCGCGAACGCACCGGGGCGAAATTTTTCGGCATGGGCGGCCCGCGCATGGCTGAGGCGGGCGTCGAACTGATCGCGGATTACCACGAAGTCGCGGTGGTAGGGATCGCCGAAGTGCTGCACAAGATTCCGGCGGTGGTCGGCGTGCAGAATCGCCTCGCACGCGAGGCCGTTCGCCGGCGCGCCTCGCTCGCCATTCTCATCGATTCGCCGGGCACGCATCTCGGCGTGGCGCGCCGCTTGAAGAAACACGGCATTCCAGTTGGATATTTCATCGGGCCTCAGGTCTGGGCGTGGCGCAAGGGGCGGGTGCGCGTGGTCAAGCGGCGTGTCGATCGCATGGTGGTGATCTTTCCGTTCGAAGAGAAGATTTACCGCGATGCGGGTGTGCCGTGCAATTTCGTCGGGCATCCTCTTGTGGACGTTGTTCGTCCAACGATGACCCGCGAGGAATTTGCGCGGCGGCACGGGCTGAATCCCGAGGGGCTGATCGTGACCCTGCTGCCAGGCAGCCGACGCAACGAAATCGCGCAGCATTATCCGCGCGTTCTGGACGCGTGTGCTCTGCTGGCGCAAGATGTGAAGCCTTCCGGCGGGCTGCAGTTCGTCCACGTCGCTGCACCCGGTCTGGGGGCGAAGCTTTTCGCCACCTATGGCGAGCGACCGGGCGTTGACATCACGCGAATCGAAGGAGGCGCGTACGACGCGCTCGCCGCAGCCGATTGCGCGATTGTCGCGAGCGGCACGGCAACGATTGAGGCGGCACTGCTGGGAACTCCGATGGTCGTGATCTACCGCGTGGCGCCGCTGACCGCTGCGATTCTGAGGCACATGGTGCACACGCCTTTTTTCAGCATGGCGAATCTGGTGGCCGGGCGGCGCGTTGTGCCGGAGCTCATGCAGGACGATTTCACGCCGGCGGCAGTGGCGGCGCAAGTGCGATTTCTGCTGGAATCATCTGAGGGCCGCAATGAGATGAAAGCGGGTCTCGCGGAAGTTCGCTCCAAGCTCGGCGCGGGCGGAGCG
>DASPVC010000084.1:0-38668 GCA_035622585.1 Candidatus Acidiferrum sp. | reverse complement strand
ATTCCTCTCGATGATCCGGAAGTATCCGGGCGTGCCTCCGCTCCTGGCATGGGGCGCGGTGCTGCTGGTGGTGATTCTTCTGTGCATGAACGGCGAGTCGCGCGACTACCTGCTGGGCCACGGGAAGGCGCTGAGCCTGGTCAGCCTGGGGCTGCTGCTGGTGGTGATGACGATGACCGCGGTCAGCTGGTCGCTCACCTACTGAGCAAGTTTCAGGCAGCGTCGCGGAAAAGGCAGCGCGCGAGTCACACCCTACATTTGCGGCCTCAACTTCCCGAGGATCCTCCAATACGAGACGGGCGCAAGGCGCTCGAGGACTGCGAGGATTTTGGCATCCGTACCGACAATCACGCGCGGCCTGCGGCGCTCGATGCCTTGAACGATGATCTCTCCGGCGGTCGCAGGCGGCATGCGGAGCAGCTTCTCAGCGGCCGCGCGGCGCTTCGCCTCTTCTGCTGGAGAAAGCAAGCCCCTGGGGATGCGGGCGCTTTTGGCGATTGCTGTGGCCACGCCGCCCGGATGCACGACGGTGACGCCGATTCGAGAGCCCTCCAGTTCATGCCGCAGCGACTGGCTAAAGCCGCGCACCGCGAACTTACTGGCGGCGTATGCGGTCTGGCCGGGCGGCGCGATCAAGCCGTAGAGACTCGACAGATTCACGATGCGGGCGTCGTCGCTCGCGCGAAGATGCGGCAGAAAGGCGCGCGTCATGCGGACCACGCCCCAGAAGTTGATGTCGAACAGCCACTCGAAATCGGATTCGCTGACCTGATCGAACGTCCCGCCGAGCGCGACGCCGGCATCGTTGACGAGAATGTCGACCTTGCCGTGCTCCGCCATGACGATGGCGGGAAAGGCGGCGACGGCTGCGCGGTCGGCCACGTCGAGGCGATGGCGGCTGATGCGAACGCCGGGAGACGCGGCCAGGTCCGCCGTCTGAGCGAGCTGCGTCTCGTTGATGTCCGCGAGCGCGAGGTGGCAGCCGCGACGCGCCAGCGAAATTGCGATCGCGCGGCCGATGCCGCTGGCCGCGCCGGTCACAACGGCAGTCCGGTCGCGAAGATTCATTTTTCCCAGCATGAGGTTCGCTCGCGGCTCAGACCGCGCGCCGCTCTTTCTCCAGGCGAGTGAACTCTAGGACGCCGTCGTCGATCTTCGCGAAGCGGAGTTCGAGCATGTCGAGCGCGTAGTTCTGATGGAGCTTCCACGGCCGACGGGAGCCCTGCTTGGGAAGCGCGTCTTTGCCGCGCTGAAAATAGCCGGAGGTGAAGGTAATCGCGGGCTGTTCGACGATGGACGGATCGCGCCTGCGGGGCGTGCAGAAGGCGTAGCCGCGCGCGTCCATGTAGTTCAGCAAGCGGCAGGCGTACTCCGCGATGAGATCGGCGCGGAGGGTCCACGAGGCGTTGATGTAGCCGAACGTGGAAACGAGGTTGGGGATCTCGCTATACATCACGCCCTTGTAGGTCATCGTTTGCGCCGGGTGCGCCCGAACGCCGTCGACGAGCACATCCATTCCGCCGAGGAGTTTGAGTTTCAATCCGGTGGCAGTCACGATGATGTCTGCTTCGAGTTCGCGGCCCGACTTCAGACGCAGGCCTTTCTCGGTGAAGGTTTCGATTTCGTCGGTGACGATTGAAACCTTGCCCAAGCGGATCGCCGAAAAAAGATCCGCATCGGGCACGAGGCAGAGGCGCTGGTCCCACGGGTTGTAGCGCGGCGAGAAATGCTGCGCGGCGTCGTAGCCGGGGCCGAGTTCTTTCTGGGCGAGGTGGAGGATTTGTTTCTTCGTCGCCTCGGGTTTTCGCCGCGCCACGTTGTAGAAGTACATCCCTAAAAGCACGTTTTTCCAACGGGCGAAGCCGTAGGCGATTCGAGCTCCCAGCCATCGGCGCAGCGAGTTGGCGATGACATCCTTCGACGGGCGCGCGACGATGTACGTTGGCGAGCGCTGCAGCATGGTGACGTGCGTGGCTTGCTCGGCGAGCGCCGGGACCAACGTGACTGCGGTGGCGCCGCTGCCGATTACGACGATTTGCTTGCCCTCGTAGCGGAGATCGTCCGGCCAGTGTTGCGGGTGCACGATGTGGCCGCGGTAGCGATCCATGCCCGACCAGCCGGGCATGTAGCCTTCGTCGTAATCGTAGTAGCCGCTGCACATGAACAAGAAGTTGGCCGTGAAGCAGGCGGTCTGGTCTTCCGTAAGCGTCGCCTCGACAGTCCATTGGCCGAGCGCGGAGGACCACGACGCACACGTGACGCGATGGCCATAGCGAATCTTGCGATCGATGCCGAGTTCGCGCGCGGTTTCGCGGATGTATCGCAGGATGGAAGGACCGTCGACGATGGCTTTCGGCTGCCGCCACGGACGGAAGCAGTAGCCGAGCGTGTACATGTCCGAGTCGGAACGCACGCCCGGATAGCGAAACAGGTCCCAGGTGCCACCGATCGACTGCCGGCCTTCGAGAATTGCGAACGTCTTCGATGGGCATTTCTTCTGGAGATGGCACGCCGCGCCGATGCCGGAAAGTCCCGCGCCGACGATCAGTACATCGAAGTGCTCGACGCGGCGCTGGTCTTCAACGGGCGCGGGCTGGCTCAGGACGGCGGTTGCGCTATCGGCCATTTGGGCTGACTCTCATACCTGACGCGTGCGAAACTCGCGAGTGGTCCGAAACTACATCCGGCAGGGCAGCGCGTCAATCATTCGGTCTGGCAAGATCGACGATGCGCGAAGGCGATTTCCACAGGGCGGGTGTGCTTGCGGGCAGCGCGCTTTGCAGCGAGAATACGTAGCTAATGGGGACAACCAAGGGAGTGGAAGCACCTGCGCTAATTCCGGATGTGCGACGCGATCCGCGCAGGACGGGCATCTTGCCATCGCAGGAAATCTGGGAGCTGATCAACAACCAGAAGATTCTTTCGTTTAAGGCAGTTGAAGAGGCCCAGGTTCAACCCGCATCGATCGATTTGCGGCTGGGAAACGTGGCGTACCGGGTGCAGGCGAGTTTTCTTCCGGGCCGCGCGTCGACAATCAAATCGAAGATCAACGATCTCAAGCTCGCCGAACTCGATCTGACGAAACCCACGCTGCTGGAGCGCGGAGCGGTATTCGTCATCCCGGTGATCGAGCAACTCGCGCTGCCGTTCGACATCGGGGGCGCGGCGAATCCCAAGAGCACAACCGGGCGGCTCGACATTTTCACGCGGCTCGTGACCGAAGGCGGGAACGAATTCGAGGAGCAGGAGCTGCAGTTCGAGCAGGTACCGAAGGGATACAAGGGCGAGCTCTACGTGGAGGTCGTCTCGCGCACGTTCCCGGTGATCCTGCAGGCGGGCGCGAAGCTGACGCAACTGCGGTTTGTGCGCGGCAAGCCGCCGGCGGCGACGGACAACGCTCTCGAGAGATTCGAGCAGACGGAAGGACTCGTCTACTACGAGAACGGCGAGGCTCCCGCGAAGGCGATTCTGCGCGGAGGGCTGCGCATGTCGATCGATCTGCAGGGGAGCGGGGGATCGAGCGTGGTGGCGTACAAGGCGAAGCGGAATTGCCCGGCAGTCGATCTGAGCAAAGCAGGCGCGCACGATGCGGCGCAGTTCTGGGACGCGATCACCGCGCCGGCATCGAAGCGGCTGGTGCTCGATCCGGGCGACTTCTACATACTGGCATCACGCGAGCGGATCAGCGTGCCATCGAATTGGGCGGCGGAGATGACGCAGTTCGATCCCTCGATCGGAGAATTCAGCGTACACTACGCGGGATTCTTCGATCCCGGCTTCGGCTACGGGACGAGCGGCGAAATCAAGGGCACGAAGGCCGTGCTCGAAGTGCGCGCGCATGAAGTTCCCATCTTGCTCGAGGACAGGCAAGTGGTCGGGCGGCTGATGTACCACAAAATGGCAAGCATTCCCGATAAGCTCTACGGCCAAGCGATCGGATCTTCCTACCAGCAGCAGGGACTGGCGCTGAGCAAGCAGTTCCGAGTCGCGCCGCTGAAAGTGGAAGGCGCGGCGACGCAGCGGTGATCCGCTGCGCGTGCTGCTCCCAAACCTGCGGGTCTTATCACTCCAGACCGAAAACCGAAAAGCAGGTCCCTCACCACCATCCGCGAAGGGCGCGGCTGGGTTCGGGATGACAACGTAGCGCGCGGGATCACCGAGCGGTTACGACGTGGCGGCTTGATTTTTCTTTGGCAGCATGAAGCCGGCGACTTCGGCGGTGGGCGCAGCGCGATCGACGAAGGTAAATGTCCCCTTTTCGCGCATCTCGCGCGCAGCGCCGATCAGCGCGCCGAACGCCAAGCGAGAGAGCGACCCGCCCAGACTGATGCGGCGGACGCCTGCGGCAGCGAGCTCTGCGACCGGAAATGCGAGGCCTTTTATGCCTGCGAGTACGTTCACAGGCCGCGGCGCTACGGCGGCGCAGACTTTCCGGATCGCGTCGAGACTCGGCAGTGCCGGCGCGAAAAGCACGTCGGCGCCGGCCTCCGCGTAGGCTTGCAGGCGACGAATCGTGTCGTCGAGATCGGCGCGTCCGTGGAGAAAGTTCTCGGCGCGCGCCGTTAGGGTGAAGGGAAACGGCAGCGCGCGGGCGGCTTCGACTGCGGCGGCAACGCGTTCCACGGCGAGCGAGTGATCGTAGATCGGGTCGCGATCGTCGCCGTTGGCGTCCTCGACCGACCCGCCGACGATTCCGGTTGCGGCTGCGAGGCGAATCGTCTCCGCGACAATCTTCGGATCGTCGCCGAAGCAATTCTCAAGATCCGCGGCGACGGGCAGATCGGTTGCTTCGACGATCGAGCGGCAATGCGCGAGCACTTCGTCGCGCGTGACGCCGCCGTCGCGGCGACCAAGGGAAAATGCGAAGCCTGCGCTGGTGGTCGCGAGCGCTTCGAAGCCCAAGCCCGCGAGAATTCGCGCGCTGCCCGCGTCCCACGGATTGGGGATGATGAACGTACCCCGAGCGGCTGGTTCGATGGGCGCTCCCGGCGTCGTTGGCAGGTTATGGAGCGCCCGGAATTTCTTCGCCTTTTCGGATTGCGCCACGCTCATTTGATTCGCTTCTCCCTTGCGCGGACCACGATTTTAGGAGGGGCCGAGAGACCGGTCAATCTGCGGCAAGTCGGCGGGCATTTCGTCAGATCGGGATGATCGTGAGGCGCGGAAACGCGGACCGATAGAGACCCTCATCCAGCGTAAGCAGACGATAACCCCGGCGCAAGGCGTGAGCACCGATCAGAAAGTCCGCCAGGATGTGCCGCGGACCGGATGCCCCGTGTCTCCGGCGGCGCGAAGCATAACTCTGAAACGCACGGCCCGCCGTGCGCCAGATCGGCTCGTCGATGTCCCACTCGATGGCGACGCTCGTCTCTCTGAGGAAATAATCGATGAAGGTTTCGGTCCTTGTCGGCGCGGCCACGAGTTCGGCGAAGACAGGCGCCGAAATGACGACATTGCCGCGAGCGAGCGCCGCGTCCATGGCCGACCGCGCCAGTGTGTTCAGCGCGTCGTCTTTCTGCCACAGCGCGATAAAGACGTTCGTGTCGACGGCAGTAGTCATTGCCCGCGCATCTTTCGAACCCAGCGCGCGATGCCCTTTCGGCCGCCAGGAATGCCCGGAGTCCCGATGCCGCGGAATTTCTCAAATGGACTCTTCACCCTCACTGCCCGAACGCTGACTTCGGCTCCCTTTTGTTCGAACAAGAGATGGTCGCCGGGCCGCACGCCTAAAGCGCGACGGATCTCGCGCGGCACGGTGATCTGGCCCTTGCTAGTAATCTTCGCTCGCTTCGTCACGCCAGTCTCCGATTCCTTACTTTATCAAGAAACGCCTTACTTGGCGAGACCGCTGCTCCGGAAAGGCGTGCCTTAGGGCTTGCGCGCCGAGACGACGAGGGCGGGCATGGGAATTTCGAGGTGATCGCCGCGGGTGAACGCGGCTGCACTCGCCAAGATCGCTTCGTGCACTTTTGCCAGCGCCACGGGCGTTTGCGCGCGCAGCAGCCCGCCGGTGCGCGCCGAGCCGTTGTAGAAAGCTTCGAAGACATCACTCGGTGTGGCTAGCCTCCACATGAGCGGCAGCTGCGTGACGGCGACATTCCCGAATCCGCAGCCCTCTAGCACTCTTCGGCATTCCTCGCGGTCGCTGAAGCGGAAGAACGGCGGGCCGGGTGGCAGCGGCACGTTCGGATCGCCGAATTCCTCTACGGCACGCAGCGCAATGCGGAACCCGACGGCTTCGTCAGGCTTGGCCCACGCGGTGAACGCGAAGCGCCCGCCGCCACGCAGTACTCGGTGCGCCTCGCGAATCGCGACATCCGGCTGCGCGAGATGCAAAATGCCGAAGTTCATCACGGCGCGGTCGAACTGGCCATCGCTAAAGGCCAGAGCTTCCGCATCGCCGATCCGAAAGTCGATGCCCGGATGCAGTTTGCGGGCGAGCGCGACCATCGATTCAGAGAAATCGATTCCGACGGGCGACCATCCGCGGCGCTTCGCGGCGGCGGCCACGTAGCCGGGACCGCTTGCGATGTCGAGCAGGGTTGCGCCCGGAGCGTCTGATCCCCCAGGCTCGACTCGCTGTCGACCTGGGTGCCCCGTTTGTTCGACCGCATCAAGGAGCGGCTCGATCGTTTGCGCAGTGAGCGTGCCGAGGTAGCGGTGGTAGGCGTCGGAGGCGCGCAACCAGCCTTCATGCTCGAATGCGTGAAAGGCCTTGGCGTCGATCTCCGGCAAGGTCATGCGAGGGGGCTTCAGGCGCACTTGAGAGTCTAGGCCGACTCAGGGTTTCGACCAGGCGCAACCGATGAGCGCATCCGCCGTAGCTGCAGCACTACCTCGGTAACCAGCAATGGAAGAACCCAGGAAATCCAGCCTAAGGTGACGATCCGGTCGCCCGGCGGCTGAAGATGAGACGTTGGACCGTAGTCATTGAGCAGGCGGAATGTCACGAAGGCAAACGTCACAACGTATGCCCGAACCATCCATTCCTTGTGAACCTGAAAACGCTTTCTGCGAATAGCGTAATAGGCCATGCCCGATGTCGTGACCCACGCCACAGCCAAGCCGACGAGCGCAACAGCCCAAGCCCATCCAAACGTGGTCCCGATCGCCATGCGGAAGGCGCCTACACTGCCCACGGCCACTCCGCCTAGAAACAGCCGGCCCGTCCAGCGGTGCAGACGCGCGTAGCGGGAGCGAAAGCCGGTCCAGAACTGCCATGGCCCGGTAAGCAGCGCCATCATTCCGCCCGTCATGTGCATGAGCAGCCAGCCGCGCATGGCCCAGTAGTTGCCCGCGCCGCGCATGGGATCGGTGAAAGCCACCTCGTTGTAGTGCAGGTAGTAGCGAAAGACGTATCTGCCGACGAAACTCAGGGCGACAGCGAGAATCACGGCCGATGCGGCAAGCTTCGCCTCGAAGTTCGGCGTCGCTCGGTGCGCGGAAGTCACGGCGGGTCTGGAGCCCGCAGCGTTGGACATTGCGATCCCCAAGATCGGCGCAGATTATTGCATTCGCATTGTCTTTTAGTCGAGAAAAATCGGGAGGCAGAGCGGCGGCTCGACGTGAAAATCGAGCGGCGCGATTTCGGCGAGCGCACGGTTGAGCACGGCGCCGTCGCACGGCTCGAGTGTCATCACGAACGACAGCGCCGAGTGCGGGAAGCCGGGCTTTTGCAGCAGGGCGTCGATGCTGATGTCGTATTTCGCGAGGATCGTCGCAAGCGCCGCGACGATGCCGGGGCGGTCGCGCACAACGAAGCGGAGATAGTGCGGCACCGTGAAATCTCCGCTGACGGAATCGGGGACCTCCGCGGCGCCGGGCAAAGCCTCCGGCGGAGCGCCGGCGGTGCGCGCAATCGAATACAAATCTGAGATCACCGCGACCGCCGTGGGATCGCCGCCCGCTCCGTAGCCCGCGAAGATCATGCGCCCGGCGTATTCACCCGTCGCCATGACGATATTCTGGCTGCCCGGTGCGTGCGCGACGAGCGACGCGGCGGGCACGAGCGCCGGCTGCACAGCTGCGGACAGGCGCACGCCGTGCGAGGTGTCTTTCTGCGCGACCGAAATTTGGCGGATGGCGCATTTCAGCTCACTCGCGTACATAAAGTCCACAGCCTGCACGAGAGAAATCGGGCGGCAGGGAATCTGTTCGCTGCGCACGCGCAGGCGCAAGCCGGCCTGCGTCAGGATGACGAGCTTCGCGCGCGCATCAATGCCGTCCACGTCCGCGCTCGGATCGGCCTCGGCGTAGCCGCGCTCCTGCGCTTCCTTGAGTGCGGCTTCGAAACTCGTACCAGTCGCTTCCATTTTCGTGAGGATGAAATTGCACGTGCCGTTGAGGATTCCCGCGATGCGGTAGAGGCGGTCGCCCGCGAGCCCATCCTGAATGCCGATGATGGCGGGGATGCCGCCCGCGACCGACGCACCGAACTCGAGCCGCCGGCCCATTTTGCGCGCGAGATCGGCCAGCGCGGGGCCATGCTCGGAAATCAGCAGTTTGTTGGCCGTGACAACCGACTTGCCCGCGCGAAGCGCCTTGCGGACCCATTCGCCCGCGGGCTCGAGCCCGCCGACGACTTCGACGACGACATCGACGTCGGAGGAGAGCACCTCGCTCACTTTCGAGGTCCAGTGAGTGTGCGCGGGGAGGCCTTCGATCTTCTTCCGCTCGATATTACGATTGAAGATGTGCGTGAGGAGCAGCGGACTATTCGGATCCTGCGCGAGAATTTTCGCGACTGAACGTCCGACGGTGCCGAATCCGAGCAGGCCGATCTTCAGCTTCTTGCTCGCAGCCTGCTTTGCGGCCGGAGTCTTCTCGGGTTTCTTCTTGTCCTTCGATGGACGCGCCTTCGCCAACGTTCAAATACCTCGCTACTTTCTGTGCTGCTTGCGTGCTGATGCCAGGGCACACATCCTACCAAAGCCCGGAAAATACCGGCAGCGGAAAGGCGCTATCGCTGGGTTTTGCTCTTGTAGGCGCCGGATTCGATGTATGGCTTCAGCCGCTCGACCAGAAAATGGTGCCAGACGCCATCGAGTATTTTTTCCAGCCCGTCTTCCATCTGGCCGGATACGTTGCAGGTGAGGCGCATCTTCGTGCCTGCGGGATCGGGGAAGAATTCCCACGTCGTGACCATGTCGATCGCCTGCCCGGAAAGACCGAGGGGGCCGGTGAAGCGAAGCACTCTGCCGCGCTCGGCGTAGATCACAGTGGCGTGGAGCACGCCGTCGCCGGAATCATTGAAGATCTCCCAGAAACCGCCGCCGGGCCGGGCTTCGATGTAGAGCTTCTTGGGATGCGTGGAGACATGGTGGTCCCACCAGCCGCTGATGTCGCCTGTTGCAGCGTCGTAGACAGCCTCCGGGCTGGCCGGCAGGATCAGCTCGTGCACAATTTGAAATGCTCCGGTCTTGAGCTCCTTCGTCTCGGCTTGCAAGAGGCCCGGCAAAGCAAGCCCGAGCAGCATCAGCAGGAGCGAGTGGGATGCGAATCGAGCGTTCATGCGATCCTCCACGTGTGAAGTTTTTGAGAGCCTAATCAGCGGCCGCGCAGGAGCTGAGGTGACGAGTCTACATCCAGTCGGCGTTTCGGACGCGTCCTCCGCTTGATTGCGGTCTAACCAGTGTCACGCACCGCGCGGCTGCACGTTGGAGTTGGAAGATGCAGCCCTGCTCCGGTTCCGGTATCATGGCTCCATCATCCCTGCTGAGGAGCGCACATGGAACGTCCCGCCGGTGTGACGATTATCGCGGTGCTGGGCATCATCGGAGGCGCAGTGCTCGCCGTGATCGGGCTAATTTTGTGCACGGGCGGAGCGCTATTTTCCGGAATGGCGCAGAGACCTCTGGGAATCGTGATCGGCGCGGGCAGTGCGGTAGTCGGCGTGATCCTGTTGGGTATCGCTGCGCTCTACATCGTCACGGCGATTGGCTTGCTGAAACTGCAGGCATGGGCGCGAATTCTGGCTATCGTACTAACCGCCGGCGGATTGTTCCTATCGGTCCTCGGCCTGTTCGATGCGTTTCGATATCCGCACATGCTTTTCTTTTTTGGTGTACTCGTCCGGCACATTGTGGTGATAGCGATCGACGTGTGGATTCTGGTTTATCTCTTCCAGCCAAACGTCAAGCAAGCGTTTGGCGCCACCGGCTCCTAGTTATTTCCAGCACCGACGGTGCGTATCGCTGAACGAGGCGCGCGAGCCCGGTCTTCGCAGACGAAATCTCTGCGAGGCGACGAATCGGAGGGTCGCAATGAAAGTCGCAGCAGGTATTGCACTGATTCTGATTTCTGGAGCCCTGGCTGGGACTCCGGTCCGGGCGCAGCAAGCGCCGCCCGCGTCCGCTCAAGCACCGACGCTCACTTCCGTGCTGGACATGAACCTGGGCGTCTGCGAGTTCGAAATCGTCGCGACCGCTCAGGCGATGCCGGAGGACAAGTATTCGTTTGCGCCGACGGAAGGGAATTTCAAGGGCGTGCGAACGTTCGCGCAGCAGGTGAAACACCTCGCGACGGTGAACAACCGGCTCGCGGACGGCATCATGGGACAGGCTCCGCCGACGGCGCCGGACGAGGGCATCACGTCCAACGGGCCGGACGCGATTCAGACGAAGGATCAAATTATGCAGTATCTTAAGGACTCGTTTGCTCGCATGCACAAGGCCATCGCAACGATCAACGCGGACAATGCGTTGACGCCGCTCAAGGACGCGCCCGCGCCGTTTCTCAGAACGCGGATGTCGCTCGCGATGTTTACATGCACGCACGCGATGGATCACTACGGACAGATGGTCGAGTACATGCGCATGAACGGACTGACGCCTCCGATGAGCGCGCCGCGTCCGCAGGGCAATGCTCCCGCGAATCCGCCCGGAAAACCGACCGGAGAGTAGGGTGGACTTCGACGTCGTTTCTTGACCATGCTGCGGCGGTCGCATAGACTATTCAATCCGCTTGGGCCCGTGATGCGCGCTGAGCGGTTTGCGCTTGCGCCACTCGCGCCGGCCCGATCCTCGCCCGCTGCGGCAGGCGAAGAGCGAAAAGCCGCCGCAGCATGCCCGAATCGAAATTGAGGGGCGGCGCTGCGCGTAATATCCATCTAGAGGAGACAGATCGTTGCCGAAACGCACGTTTCAACCCCATGTACGCGCCCGTCACAAGAAGCACGGCTTCCGCGCACGCATGAAGAGCGCGGGCGGACGGAAAGTCCTTGCGCAACGCCGCAAAAAAGGACGCCACAGTCTCACGCGAGTCTGATTCACCACGGCTCGATTTTCCCCGTGCGTGCCGCCTGCTGCGCCGCGCTGAGTACGACGCGGTGTACCGTGACGGCCGGAGGCGAGCGGGCCGCGAATTCACCGTTTTTCTTCGCTCCAACGGCCTGGAGCTCAGCCGGTTCGGCTGGAGCATCAAGAAGGCTCTGGGCAGCGCCGTACGGCGCAATCGCATCCGCCGGCGGCTGCGTGAAATCGTGAGGCTGCACCGACAGGAGATCGCTCCAGGATGGGACATCGTGATTCATCCGCGCAGTTCAGCCGCCACGGCGGATTATTCGCCACTGGCGAGCGAGCTCTTGCGCCTGCTCCCGCGCGTTCCGGCGCGCCCAGCGGAGCAGGAGAAGCGCGCGGAGTGAATTCGCCTGCCAAGTCTGCCGGCGCGTTTGCGCTGCTGTTCCTTGTCCGCTGCTACATGGTTTTTCTTTCGCCGTTCTTCGGCGGCGCGTGCAAGTTCCATCCTTCGTGCTCGCACTACGCCTATGAAGCCATCGCTCGGCATGGAGCGCGGCGGGGCGTCGCGCTCGCGGTGAAGCGGCTGCTGCGGTGCCGGCCATTTACGATGGGCGGATTCGATCCCGTGCCGGAGCCCGAATCGCCTTCGATGAGCCTAGCGGCCGCTGCGAACGACGAACGGGGGCTGGTCCAGTGAAACAAGAGATGTCGGACCAGGTTCGCGGAATTATTTTCGTTGCGCTCGTCGTCCTGATCACGTTTTTGTGGCTGCGCTTCTTCAAGCCTCCGGCCCCGCCGCCGCAGGCGTTGGGCCCGGAGATTCATCAAATGGCACCGAGCGCGGGGTCGGCGCAGCCCTCGGTCGCACAGCCGTCGATCGCTGCGGCGCTGTCGGCCGTCAACGTTCCCGTCGTCCAAGCGGTGACCGAGAGAATCCTCACGGTTGAAAGTCCGCTTTACCACATCGAAGTGACCAATCGCGGAGGCGTGGTGCGGAGCTGGACGCTGAAGAAATACCTCGACGACCAGAAACCCCCGCGCCCGCTCGACCTGGTGAATCACGACGCCGCGCAGGAACTTGGCTGGCCCTTTTCGCTCGCGCTATCCGACGCTCAGCTTCAAGCCGAGGCGAACTCCGGGCTGTATGAAGTCGCGACGAGTGGAGCTGGGGTACAGGCGGCCGTAGCCGGCGCGAATGCTGCGGACACGTTCCTTGCACCCACGACGGTGACATTGCACTGGAGCGATGGCCATCTCGACGTCACCAAGAAGCTGAGCTTCGGCGCGGACTATCAAATTTCCGCCGAGGTTTCCGCTGCGCTCGACGGCAAGCCGCTCGCCTGCGAGATCGCCTGGCGCGGCGGGTTCGGCGACAAGGCCGTGTACAAGGCCTCGCAGCTCGTCAGCGTTTTCTACCAGCAGGGCGGCAGCCTGACGGCGCTTCAGTACAAGAAGCTCGGTGTATCCGGAAACCAAATTCAGCCGTTCCACCAGCCGGGCGCGGTGGATTTCGCGGGAATCGAGGATCAGTTTTTCGCGGCGGCGTTCATTCCCAACGGAACCGACATATACCTCTCTCAATGGACGCAATGGCATCACTACACGGTCAACAATCAGCAGGCGAGCGATCCCGTGGCGGAAATGGCAGTTGGCTCTGCGGCTCCGGGACCCGTGAAATTCCGAGCGTACGTCGGACCGAAGGATCTTGCGCTCCTTGGCAAGGTACAGCCGTCGCTTGAAGGGCTGGTGCAGTTCGGCTGGACGGGCATCATCGCCAAGCCGATGCTTTTCATCCTGCAGTGGCTGCATCGCTACATACCCAACTACGGGTGGGCCATCGTCGTTTTCACACTCGCGCTGACCATGGTGTTGCTGCCGATTCGCGTCTGGACGTTTCACTCGATGCGAAGAATGCAGGCGCTCGCGCCGGAAATGAAGGTGATTCAGGACCGGTATCGCAAGTATTCGATGACCGATCCGCGGCGCCAGAAGATGAACGAAGAGATCATGGAGCTCTACGCGCAGCACGGGCTCAGCCCGTGGTCGCAGGTGAGCGGATGCCTGCCGATGCTCCTGCAGCTTCCGTTTCTGTGGGCGTTTTACCGGATGCTGGCCGGCGCCATCGAATTGCGGCACGCCCCGTGGATTTTCTGGATTCACGATCTATCGGCGCGCGATCCCTATTTTGTTCTGCCGGTTGCCATGGCCGTGACGACGTATCTGAGCACGAAAATGATGCCGACGCCTGCCGGCGTCGATCCCGCGCAGCAGCGCATGATGGCCTTAATGCCGTTGATGCTCGGGTTCTTCTTCCTGTACCTTTCGAGCGGGCTGAACCTCTACTACTTCACGAGCAATATCGTCAGCGTGGGCCAGCAATACTATCTGAACCGGACGCAACCGGCGCCTACGCGCAGCAAGTTCAAGAAGAAGCAAAAACCATGAGCAACGAACGAGCCGCCAGCAGAGGAAAAGGACCCGCAAGAGGACGCCCGCAGCGGGATCGAGGACAGGCGGAACCGCGCCTGGACCGCGAGCGCGCGATTGCGGAGCTGAAACGGTTCCTCGAACTCGCGATTCGCGAGATGAATCTTGCTCTGGAGTGGGAAATTTCCGGGTCTGCAGAAGACGGCGGGAACTCTGAGGATGCCGATATCGTGGTCACCTTCCGGGGAGCCGATGAGGAACTATTGCTCGAGCGGAATGCGGAACTCCTGCTTGCTCTCGAGCACATCGCGCACCGCTGGCTGCGGCTCGATCCGCGGCTGCACGACCGCGTGCGACTCGATTGCGGGGACTATCGCGCCACGCGCCTGGCGGAATTGAAGCTTTCGGCGCGCGTGGCCGCGCAGCGCGTGCGCGAAACAGGCCAGCCGCACCGCTTCAACCCGATGTCGTCGCGCGAGCGGCGCATCATTCATCTGGAGCTGAACGGCGCGCCCGGCGTCCGCACGATGAGCGAAGGCACGGGCGACCGCCGCCAACTGGTGATCTATCCCGCAACAAAGAACCCGCGCTAAGCCAGCCCGTAGGGCTCCCTGCAGATCTGCCGAAGAGAGATTCCTCGACTGCGTCGCGCGCCGCTATGCGGCGGGAGAGTGAAGACGCGCAACTTCGCTCGGAATGACGCGCGTTTCGGTTTGTGTCAGTAAAAGCTAAAGGGGTTGATCGCAATCAGATTTCGATTGTGTATCCCTGCTTGCCGACGTTGAAGCATTGCGTCGTGCCGATGCGTTCGCCGAGGCCGGCCGCTTCGTGGATGTGCCCGCAGAAAACGTAGGCAGGACGCGCGCGATCGATCCACGCACGCAGCGACGAACTTCCGCCATGCTGTCCGGGAGCAAACTCGTCGAGCTTCGTGCCGCGTGGCGGGCAGTGCGCGACGAGGTACAGCCCTTCGATTCCATCGAAGGCCGAGAGGGCCTGCGCGATTTCTTCTTCCGAGTATTCACCGGGAGTATTGAACGGAGTGATGTTGCTGTAGCCGAGCCCCGCCCAGGTGATGCGGCCCTTCGCGCCATTGAGCGTGCGCACCTGCCGGTGAAAATCGATGAAGCCGAAGTGCCCGCAGAAGGTGCGCGTTTGCTCGTGAGTCTCGTGATTGCCTGGGAGCACCCACAGGCGGTCGCCCAGCGGCGTGAGGACTTCGCCGCAGCGCTCGAGCCCTTTGCCGAAGGTGGCGAGATCGCCGGCGGCGATGTACAGGTCGGCCGGCTGGGCGACGATGCGGTCGAGCGCGCGAAGATCGCCGTGGATGTCGCTGAAGATCAGAATCTTCACGGATTCGCCTTGGGCGGCGGCACCGGCAGCCGTTGCTGCGGCACCAGATGCCTCATCCGCTGCTGCAGCATTCCGTTGGTGAGCCAGCCTTCCTCCACCAGATTGCCCTGATGGTCGAAGACGACCCGGTACGTGAACGGTTGCGGGGTACGATGCCGCCCATCGGAAAATCGATTTTCACCCAGATCAACCATATGCTGACTGCCCCGGTCGAAGCTGTGGATGGAGGGGAAGCGCGCGAATTGCCAGTAGAGCTGCACGCTGGGAAGCTGAAACGCGGTGGCGATATACGGGTCGGGAGGCGAATCCGGCACGTACCAGAATTGTGGTGATTGTTCGTCGCGCAGATCGAATTGCGCCTCGTACAATCCGTCCGGCACGCGAAGCGCGTCGCCCCAGTCCAGCAGCGAAGGGGGAATCGGCAACGCGGCCATGCGGTCCACGGTCAGGTGCTTTTCGTCGGCAAGCACCTTGGCGCGGAGGATCGCTTCGTGATGTGCCACCGCACAGCCGAAAAGGTAAGCGACCGTCACAACAACGCCCACCTGGCACCATACCGCCCGCGTGATGCGGAATCCCCAACCGCCGATCGCGGGACCGAAAAACAGAGCCGCCAGCAGAACGGTTACGATTAGCGCGACCCACAGGCGGAACGGATATCCGGCCGCTCGCGTCAGCAGCCAGATTAGAAACGTGCTCGCCGTGAAGATCAGCCACATCCGCAGCGCACGCGCACGGCTCTTCGGCACGTCCGGCGGCGATGCCAGCGTCCCCGGATAGACCCACGCGATCACCTGCGGCAGCAGCACGATCGCCGTGAACGAGAAATCGATGATAAAGAGCAAGTCCCACGCAACGCGCTCGCTTGATAGCGGAAACCACATGCGCGTCCCGAACGACGTCATGCCGTCGAGAAGGATGTGGCTCGCGATGCCGATACCGTAGATCAGCGTGAGGACCCATAGCGGGGGAGACTCCACATCGCTCCATCGCGGGAAGCGGCGCCTCGCCCATGGCAGAAGCGCGCGCGTCAGCAGCGCGAGAAGGAACGCGAAAACGGGCAACGCTACGAACGAATGCGTGATCGCGCGATGGTATTTGATGATGGCCAGCGGATCACCCGTGAGGTTGGCCACAACGTCGATATCGGGAAAAACCGCGCCGAGCACGGCCGCAAACGTGGCGGCCTTGCCGTAGCGGTCGGAGAAGTATCCCTTGCCGAGAAGCGCGCCCGTGATTCCGTGGGTTACCGGATCCATGAATGGTGCGAAGCGCGATCAGTGTACACGATTCAGACGATCTCGATCAGGGGAGAGCGCTTGGGAATCACCTCGCCGATGCGGCGCGCTTGAATGCCACGGCGCTCGAATGCGGCCATGGCTTGATCCACCGCCCCAGGCGCGACTGCGGCCAGCAACCCGCCGGACGTCTGCGGATCGAAGAGCAGCGAGCGAAACTCTTCAGGCACGGACGGAAGAAATACAGCGCAGCCTTCGAGGAATTCGCGGTTGTTGGCAAGGCCGCCGGAGAGGAAGCCGCCGCGAGCTGCTTCGATTGCACCGGGAAGATACGCGATGCGCGCGTGGTCGATGCGCATCGAAACTGTGCTGCCGATCGCCATTTCCCGCGCGTGACCGAGGAGCGAAAAGCCGGTCACGTCCGTAACGGCGTGGACCGGCCGCTTGCCGTCGCCCGCCGCGTCGTCAATCTCATGCAGCGCGTCTGCCGCATCGCGGTTGAGATGCGTCATCGATGCCGTCGAGGCCGCGACCCATGCGTCGGCGGCTTTGCCCTGTTTAAGCGCCGTGGATATCACGCCGGTACCGATGGATTTGGTGAAAAGCAGGACGTCGCCAGGCCGGGCGCCCACATTACGCCAGATTTTCGCCGGGTGAATCAGGCCGGTCACGGCATAGCCGAATTTCAGCTCGTCGTCACGAATCGAGTGTCCGCCCGCGACGATGCAGCCCGCTTCCTGCATCTTGGCCAGACCGCCGCGGAGAATGGCTTCCAGAAGTTCCGGCGGTCTCGAAGCGGGAAAGGCCACAATGGTTAGCGCCGTCACGGGCCGACCGCCCATCGCGTACACGTCGCTCAGCGCGTTGGTGGCGGCCACCTGGCCGAAAAGCGCCGGATCGTCGACGATGGGGGTGAAAAAGTCGACGGTCTGCACCATCGCGAGATCGTCGGTCAGCTTGTAGATGGCGGCATCGTCGCTCGTTTCGAAGCCGACAAGCAGATTCGGGTCTTCCTGCCTCGGCATCCGCTTGAGCACGGCTTCGAGAATGCTGGGACTAAGCTTTGCCGCACAGCCGGCCGATTTCGCAGTCGTGGTGAGCCGGACGGGTTCCGTTAATTGAGACATACTCCCCTCAAGGGTCGCAGCAAAATCCAATTATAACGCCTGTCGTCAGAGCACTTCGACGAGAACCAGCGAAACGTCGTCAGCGGGCGGCCCCTCGCGCCATTCCGCCACCCGATCGAGGATGTTGCGTTTCATCTCGGCGAGCGGCAGCAGCGCCGCTTCGCGGACGATTTCTTGCAGTCCGGCGACATCGAGCATTTCGCCGCGCGCGTCGAAGACTTCGGTGAGTCCGTCGGTATAGAGCACCACTCGATCGCCAGGATTCAAATCGAGATCGAGTACCGCCTCGCCATCGACCGCGTCGGGCAACGCTCCGAGCAGCATGCTGCGCGATTCGAGCAGCCGCGGCTCCTGGCCGGGTGTCACGATCATGGCCGGCGGATGCCCCGCGCCGGCGAACACCATTCTCCGCCCTCCCCGGTCGATCCGTGCGGCTGCCGCCGTGAAGTAGAAGACGGAACCGCCAATGCTCTGCATGACGAAGCGATTGAGGCGCCGCAGCATGTCTCCAAGCGGAACATTGCTCTGCAGCTCCGCAAGGATTTCGGTGTACAGGCGGTTCGCCACGAGAGCTGAACCGATGCCGTGGCCCGAAACGTCGCAGACCAGGAGGTTCAAGTTCTCATCGTTGACCGGGCTTACCACGCCGAAATCGCCGCCGATCCTGCGCACGGGATGGTAGTAGGCGTCGACGCGCAGCCCGCCCCAGACGAGCGATTGCGGCGCCAGGCTCTGCTGCACGCGGGCCGCGAGCACGAGGTCCTCGTCGATCTGCTTCTGCCGCTCTTCGAGCTTGGCGTTGGCGTCGCGGAGCATGATCTCCGCGCGTTTCTGATCGGAGATATCGGTGAACGTGACGATGGCGTACGTCCGGCCGTCAGGATCTTCGAAGCGGCGCGTGGTGATCACGACCGGCAAGCGGCTGCCGTCCTTGCGCGGCACCACGAATTCGAAGCGGTGTTGGCCGGCTTTTTCGCTCTCCTCGATTCGAGCGCGGATATAGGTGTTTTCCTCGGGAGTATAGAATTTCAGGGCTACCTGGCCGATCATCTCTTCCGCCGGGATACCGAAGATTTCCTCGAGGTAGCCGTTGATGAAATGAACTCTGTGGCAGTCGTCGACAATCATCACGCCCTGATTGAGCGTTTGGAGAATGCCTTCGGTCTGGAGCAGCCAATCCGGCTTTTCGATGGGCATGAAGGATTCTCTTGTAGGTGCCAGGGCGAGTAGCTATCTTACCCAAATCCCAGCGTGAGCGCCAAAACGCGCTTGCCGCTGTAAAATGAGATGCTCATGGAACGAGTGGCGACGCACGCGAATGTGGCCGCCGGGAAGAACCGCTTCCCGCCGGGGCCAAAGGGACTGCCGCTTGCGGGCATGGCGTTCCACCTGCGCCGCGACCCGCTCGAGGGCCTGCGCCAGATCACGCGCGAGTATGGCGACATCGTCCGCTTCCATGTAATGACGCAGGAGCGCATCCTGCTGAATCATCCCGACTGGATCAACCAGGTTCTCGTCGTTCAGCACAACAAGTTCCACAAGAGCGAGCTGACGCGCCGCGTCACTGCCCGCATGTTGGGGAACGGCCTGCTCATTAGCGAAGGCGAATTCTGGCGGCGGCAGCGGAGGCTGGCGCAACCGGCATTTCATCGCAATCGGGTGAACGACTACGCCGGCACAATGCTGGAAATCGCTGAGGCGCGTATCCGCGATTGGCGCGACGGCGAAGCGCGCAACATCGGCCAGGAAATGACCGCGCTCACGCTCGATATCGCTGTCCGTACGCTGTTCGGAACGACCCTGCCGGAGGAGGCCCGGGGCGTCGGCAGGGCGATGACTTTCCTGATGCGCTATTCGCTGCGCCGCCAGCGGCTGCCATTTCGCCTTCCGGAGACCTGGCCCACGCCCGCCAATCGCCGCGCCGACCGCGAGCTCGAATTCATCGATTCGCTTGTGTACCGCATCATTTCCGAACGGCGCGCGGAAGTGAATTCGAATCATCACAACGACCTGCTTGCGCTGCTGATGGGTGCAATGGACGAAGACGGCACGCAGATGACACCGCAGCAGCTCCACGACGAAACGATGACGCTCTTCCTTGCCGGCCATGAAACCACCGCGCAGATGCTCTCGTGGACGTGGTACGCGCTCAGCCAGAATCCGCAGGTTGAAGCGCGTTTGCACGAGGAGCTGAGCGGCGTGCTCGGCGCGCGCCCGGTGGAAGCGGCGTACTTTCCCAGATTGCCCTACCTGCAGGCCGTGATGAACGAATCTCTGCGGCTCTATCCGCCGGCGTACATCATGGCGCGCGAGGTAATCGAACCGTGCGAAATCGGCGGCTACGTGATGCGGCCGAAATCGACAATTATTTTCTCGCAGTGGGTGATGCAGCGCGATCCGCGCTTCTACGATGATGCGGAAGCATTCCGCCCCGAGCGCTGGCTGGACGGGCTTGCGAATCGATTGCCTGCGGGCGCCTATTTCCCGTTCGGCGGTGGACCGCGGCGTTGCATTGGCGAAGGATTCGCGCTGCTCGAGGCCGCCATCGTCATCGCGACGCTTGCGCGGCGCTTTCGCTTCCGGCTCGCCTCCGGCGCGCAGGTCGTCCCGGAGCCGCTCGTCACGCTGCGGCCACGCCACGGCATTCCGATGACGCTCCACGCCCGCAATTAGTGGACGAACTCGCCGTGCCCGCCGTTTGCCCACGGATCGTATGTGAGGGCGAAGCGAATGCGATCCGGAATCGACGGGTGACTGTAGAACAAGAAAACGTCCACCGGATTCGGGTCAGGATCGGACAGATCCACTTCGCCGAGAATCTGAAACGCCTGCGCCGCCACCTCTCCTGAATCCGGCGTCAGGCCGTGCGTGACTTCGAGTCCGTACTGATCGGCCTGATGCTCGAAGTGGCGGCTGATCATGCTCGTCAGGGGATTCGCGATGAATGTGAAGATCGTGAGCAGCAGGAGCAGCGCTGGAAACGAAGCCCAGTCGCCCAAGTCTCGAACCTCCCACTTCGTCCCGCCTTGCGCCAGCGTCCAGCCGATCGACCGATACCCGAGATAGAACAGCACGAGGAAGACGATCGAGAGCAGCGCCAGATCTTTTGGAATGTGAAGAAGCACGTAGTGGCCCATCTCGTGGCCTGCGACGAAGACGATCTGCGGCGTGTTCATCTTGGCGATCGTCGTGTCCCACACCACGATGCGTTTGGACGCGCCGACGCCGGTCACGTACGCATTCAGCTCCGTGGACTTCTCGGATGCGCCCATCCAGAACATCCGCTCCGGCGGAATGTTTTCGCCTGCGCGCTGGACCATCTGTTCCAGAGACGCCGTAAGAGCAGGGTCCTTCGCCTGCAGCGGCTCAAACTTGTGGAACAGCGGATCGAAAACAACGGGCTGCAGGAAGATCAGAAAAACGATGATCGGCAATACGATCAGCCAAAAATAGAACCACCATCGTCGCGGGCTTTTTCGAATGATCGCGTAGAGAATCCAGATCACGATCGCTCCGATGAGCATGGTGATGAGTTCAGTCTTGATCCAGTCCCACGACCACGAGCCCCATCCTTGAATGCTCAATCCAAACTTTCGCTCGACCCATTGCTCCGCGATATCGCCGGGACTTTCGAGCACTGCGATCGTCAGCAGAATCAGCGGAGCAAAGATCAGAGCCTGAAGGAATCGCACGCAGGTCGCCTTCTCAGCCCAGTTGCGATATGTCGGCGCGAGTTTCCATTTCAAAATCAGCAGCAGAATCAAAATCGAGTAGAAAAAGACGGCGATCTGTCCCCAGAACTCGATCTCGGCCCGATGGTGCGCCTTGCGGGCTAGATCGGGCGGAAGCGTATAGGCCGTGACTATCTTCGACGCCTCCTGCGGCCAGGCGGCAGGAGCGGCGCCAGGTGGCGGCTGCTGTTGCGCTGCAGCCGCTGGCGTGGACGATTGCTGCCCGCGCGCCGTCAGAGGCGTCGAGTACAGCGCGAGGGCCAGAACAAAGGCCGGGGCCGAAAGGACGAGCGCAAGTCTCTTCATCGTTCCCCCCTTTGCCGATCAGACGTGGGCGAGAGTATGTCGTTAGTCAGCGCAACGAGCAAGCCTCTCGTGCCGTCTCGGGCGCACTATGGCTTCCGCCCGGCACTCTGTCATAATGCGCGCATTATGACAGCCACAACAGCGAGTCTCGTACCCAGCGTGAATCGACAGTTTGTGCTTGCCGCGCGTCCCGCGGGCATGCCGAAGGAATCCGACTTCCGCCTCGTCGAAGCGCCGATCCCCGCGCTCGCGAGCGGCCAGATTCTGCTGCGCTCGATGTATCTATCGGTCGATCCGTACATGCGCGGCCGGATGACCGGCGTTCGCACCTACGCCGATCCGGTCAACATCGGGCAGGTCATGGTCGGTGGCACGGTCGGCAAAGTTGTGCAATCGCTGAATCCGCAGTTTCAACTGGGCGACGTGGTTTCGGGTTACTGGGGGTGGCAGGAGTTCTTCGTTTCCGACGGCAAGGGCTTACAGAAACTCGATACGAGAATCGCGCCGCCCTCGACCGCGCTCGGCGTCCTCGGAATGCCCGGCATGACCGCCTATTTCGGATTTCTCGACATCTGTCAGCCGAAGCCGGGCGAGACGGTGGTCGTCTCGGGCGCTGCAGGAGCTGTCGGTTCGCTCGTCGGGCAGATCGCGAAGATCAAGGGCTGCCGCGCAGTGGGCGTCGCCGGCACGGACGAAAAAGTCGCGTGGCTCGTGAAGGATCTCGGCTTCGACGCCGCGTTCAACTACAAGACGACCGAGAATTACGTCGAGAAGTTGAAAGAACTTTGCCCGAACGGCATCGACTGCTACTTCGACAACGTCGGCGGCGGGGTCACCGACGCCGTGCTTCCGCTGCTCAACGTGCGGGCGCGCATCTCGATCTGCGGCCAGATTTCGCAGTACAACGCGGCCAAGCCCGAGGCCGGCGTCCGGCCGTACGTTTTCCTGCTCACCAAACAGGCGCGCGCGGAGGGCTTCATCATCACTCAGTTCATGGATCGCTTCGCCGAAGGCATACCTCAAATGGCGCAGTGGATCAAAGAAGGCAAGCTGAAGTACCGCGAAACCGTCATCGAAGGCTTCGAGAAGATGCCCCGCGCCCTGATTGGCGTGCTGAGCGGAGACAACACCGGCAAAATGATCGTCGCGATCCGATGAGGATCGCGATCCCGAGCGAGCAGCGCGAGCCGAGGGATGACGTTGGACACTCCGCCATTCATTACCAAATGAGTTCCGGTTCTGAGCCTCCAGTCCGCTGCGTGATGCCGATGGACCAATTGTTCGGAGACGATGCTGAGGATACGCAACTCCTTCATGCCATGGCTGCGTACGCGGAGAATTATCTTTCGTCGTTCAAATGGTGTGAGGCCGTCGAAGCTCGCTACTTTGGAGGCGGTGTTGGAAAGATAGTGGCGGTCTTCTTGTTCCGCATCCGGCCGACCCGACCCGACATAGACAGATGGCTGTGGGTGATTGTGGGAGACATACCGCCGGCGTACCTCGTCACAGATCGTGCCAAGGCTCCGTCGCAAGCCTTAGAAGCATACATTTCGGAGATGAGGCGCTGGGTCGAACTGGCAAGAAAAAGCCGTTCTTCGCCGCACGTGATTCCGGTGAATCGTCCTGCAACTCCGGAGGAGGCCAAAGAACTGGCGGTGCGTCTTGATGCTCTAGAGGAGATGATGGTGCCACGCTTTCGGGACGAGGAAATCGAACGAGCCTGAACCGCCTACTTGAGCTGCCTACCGCTCTGCCGAAACGGCCAGTTGCCTCTTTCGACTCCGGCGACGAGTCACATTGCCATCTCACCGCGCACGCGGCTACCATGGAATTCAGGCAGCCTGCCAAACGGAGTGATGCCATGAAGGTCACAAAGCTCGGTCTGGTGATTCTGCTGCTGTTGCCGCTATCGAGCGCCGCGCGCCCGCAGCAGGATTCATCCTCGGGCCAGTCCGCCACGGCGGACGGGCAGCAGCAATCGCTCGGCGAGGCCGCTCGCCGCGCCCAGGAGCAGAAGAAGACTCAGCCCAAGGCCGCCAAGACTTGGGACAACGATACGATACCGGCAATGCCCGGTGGCGGAGTGAACGTGGTCGGCCAGTCCGGAGCAACCGGTGGCGCCCAGCCGTCCGGCGCTCCCGGAGCCACGCAAAAACCAGCCACGCCCGCGACGCCTGAAGAGAAGGCGGCGATTCAGTCTGACCTCAATGCAGCCAAGGCCCAACTGGAAAGCCTGAAGACCGATCTCGACATTGCCCAGCGCAAATACTCTCTCGACGAGTCGAGCTATATCGGCAAGCCCGACTACTCCAAGGACAAGGCCGGCGCCGCTGCACTCGAAGATGAGAAGGCTCAAATCGACGCCAAGCAGCAGGAAATTGCCGACGCGCAGAAAAAGATCGACGACCTCCAGACTCAGCTGAGCGCCGCTGGCAGCGACACCTCCAAGTAGTTCGAGGTCCACCAAGATTCCGGCCGGACCTCCGCTTCTTCGGTCTGGAAAGCCTACCACTACTAATTGTGTCGATTTCTCTTGACACACTAGACGCGCCGGCGCACAATCCCGTCCGTTTTGTGGGGGCGGTTGCTTTCTCTCGATCTCCTTTGCGGCGCTAGACGCATCTTCTGCGCCGCCGGCTCATTTCTGCTTCTTGCGAGGCGAAAAAGAATGCAATACCTGCCCGGCTGGACCGTGCAATGTCTGAACCCGGAATGCCCCGCGCGCGGCCACTGGCTGCGAGTGGAGGCCGCGCCAAGGGAAATTTGCAGCAATTGCGGAGCGCCTCTGCACCGCGTGCCGCCGCCGCTCGGGCCGCGTTTTCGGATGCGCCCGAGGCCGCTCGCTGGATATCGTCCGGGGCGTCCGCGTTAGTTTTCTCAGTCACGATCCCGCGGGCTCGTGTTTCGGACCGCGGGACCACCCAAGATGGCAGCGGCTAGGCCGGCCCAGCCCGGCCTCGTCCCCGCCGCAGAGCCCCATGGGTGGGGCAGGCAACAGGGCCCGAGTCGATCCTCGATTTCGAGGAAGACTCGGGCCTTTTATTTTTCTAGCGGCGCGCGAGACTGATTCGGACTTCGCAGGGTCCCCAAAAGGGGGGAGCGGCTAGTGGGGGTGCTAGCCGCTCCTGGGCATGGGGGTGATGGAGGTGCAGAAATTCGGGGCCCACGCCCCGAATCCGATTGTGATTCTGCCGGTGGAACGCGCGCGCGTCGATGGGCCACTCGTTCAATTCGTTCCGGTACGAAGGTACCGCTCGCCAGATTCGAGTCAGCTTCGCCTTGCGGCGGCCGACGGTCTGCGCTTTGCCGATATGCGGCGGATGTACTACGATAAGCGCCCGCTGATGAACGAAGGCACTCCCGCGAAACCCACCGGCGCCTCTGGCGAAATGTTGTGGGGGTTTTGGTATCCCGCGCTACGGAGCGATCATGTGCGCGGACGCCATCTTGCGCGTACCATGCTGCTCGAAGTTCCGCTCCTATTTGGCCGCGATGCCGCCGGAAAGCCGTTTGCCTTGCGCGACATCTGTCCGCACCGTGCGTATCCTCTCTCGTTCGGAGAGTTCGACGGCGAGTCCGTCGAATGCGCCTACCATGGCTGGAAGTTCGACGCACACACCGGCCAGTGCCGCCACATTCCTTCGCTGACGGCCGATTCGAAGCTCAAATGCGAGCGGATCTCTGCGGGCAGTTTTCCCTGCGCCGAGCACGACGGCTACGTTTGGGCGTTCATGACCAATCCCGAAGGCCGCGCCCTGGCAGCGAATTACGCGGTGCCGCCCGTGCCGGAATTGCCGACGTTCAGCCAGCATTACAAAATCGCGCATCTCGCGGCCGATTTGCCCTGCAACGTCGATCACGGCATCATCGGCTTGATGGACCCCGCGCACGGTCCTTTCGTGCATCAGGCGTGGTGGTGGCGCACGCGGCGCAGCATCCGCGACAAGGCCAAGCAGTTCGAGCCGATTCCCAACGGCTTCCGCATGAGCGCGCACGCGCCCTCGGCCAATAGCGCGCCGTACAAGATTCTGAAGCTCATCACCGGCGAGCCGGCCACGACGATGATTGACTTCGTCCTGCCGAATCAGCGCTTCGAGCAAATCCGCGCCGGAAAATATTGGCTGTCCAGCCGCACCACAGTCACGCCGATTCGGCACGATCTCTGCCGCCTCGATTTCGTTGCGGCGTGGAACATTCTTCCGTGGTTTCCGATCGTCTCGTTCATCATTCGTGTGCTGGGGCCGCGCTTCATCCGCCAGGACACGACCGTAATCGAAAAGCAGGGCCTCGGCCTCAAATACGAAGAGCGCATGATGCTGGTGGACGACGCTGACCGGCAGGCGCGCTGGTATTTCGAGCTGAAAGCTGCGCACCTCGAATCACAACGCACGGGCCAGCCCATGCATCATCCCGTCGCCGGGCCTGTGACCCTCCGCTGGCGCTCGTAGTGGGCTTCCTATCCGCGTCTTCGCCTTCTCTTGCCCTGCCCGAATTTTGACCCTCCGTCCAGTTGTTCGCTCCCGCGCGGGAGCGCACACTTTTGGTGCCGATTGCGGCGTTTCTTTCTGTGGGGTCCGCGCGAGCGGGCCCGGTCTTGGATCTTGGCGAAGCCCAGACTTGGGAGCATGGAGGGAACATGAGCAGTCGCATTCGATTTCTCCTGCCGCTTGCCGGTCTCTGGCTCGTTCCGTCTGCGTTTGCGACCGACCTGGCCTACGTGAAGTGTGCGGTCAATCAGGATCGCGTGTGGGTCTATGAGTCGCTCAACAGTTTCGATGTGGAGGCACGGCTAAGGTGCGGCGAGCCGGTCGAAATCCTGCACCGCGTCAGGGGCTATGTGAAGATTCGCACCGAAAGCGGCGTCGAAGGCTACGTCCCCGACAGCGCTTTCCCCGATCTGCCTGCGCTGCCCGATGACACACAAACGCCTGCAACTGCCGCCGTCCAGCGTTCCGTTGCAGCCGCGGCCGCGAAACCCGCTCCAGTCGCACCGAATCCTGTCGCGGTAGCAGCCGCGGCGACTCAGCCGGTGACGGCCCTGAGTTCGCCTTCCGCAATTCCGCAGCCTCCGGCTGCTCCAGCAGTCGCTGCTTCGGTCGCGCAGCCGAGCGTTGCAAAGACTTCGGCTCCCGCCAAGCCCGCAATCTCTGCGTCTGCCAAAGCTCCTGTTCAGGCAAAAGTCGCTCCTGCGCCAACAAACGCGAAACCGGCCGTCACCGTTGCGAAGAACGCGCATGCGGCGTCGGCCGAGCCATCGCCTGCGTTCGATAGCGCGCCAGCCGCGCGGCTCGTGCATGCGGCACCAGCCGCAGAGGCAGTGAAAATCTCGATCGAACCCGTCAGCGCGAAAGCAGATAGTGTCGCAATGGTTCGGGCGACGTCACAGCCTGCCGCGCCCGGCGGAGAGTCGGAAGATTATCCCGACACACAGGTCGTAAACGAGAGCGCCGACCCCGCTTGCCATATCTATTTCGCGGCGTACGGCCTCGCACCCTCGCAATACAAGTGGATGGCCGAAAACCGGCGCAAGGAATTTGCAGGAATTTGCCCGGCGCCCGATCTCGCGCACGTGGATTTCGTCGTCCTCTTCACGCACGATTCCGATACCTACACGTACGCAATGCCGACCCCCGTGCACACCGACCGCAATGGGTTCTCCGATTTCAGCCCGTTGACGACGGTGGATACGGCGCTTGTTTCCATGTCGGAAGTGCAAAAGGCGCGCTACGAGTTCGTGTGGGTTTTCCGGATGACGCGCGGCGCGTTTGACCCGGAGAAATTTTCTCCGCGCCGCCGGCCGCAGTTCGCGACCTACGTCAAAGGATCGCGCGCTTCATCGCGCGCCATCGAGGACGCATTTAGTTTCGTCGAGACGCAGGAAGTGACCCGCTAGCCCCGCGGGCGACTCAGCGCGCGTTCAATCCACCACGCCGCCCAGAAATGGAAAATGGCTCGCGGCAGCCATGAAGAAGAGCAGCGGAAACGACATCCAGAATCCCGTGCGTGACGCGAGGAACGCCCATCGCGCCATGTATTCCGCTTCGGTAGGCATCGGCGTGCCCTGTTCGGCGCTTGCGCGCGTCCAAGCGATCAGCCGCTTCTGCGCGCGCCAGATCACTCCCCACGCGTTCAGCAGCATCAGGAGGCCCATCCCGCCGCCAATCGCGATCGAAAGATGTCGATTCGAAGATTCCGGACTCGCGTTCAGCGCGAGCACGATCCACGACGCGGCAATTATAATTGCCGCAATCGCAATCACGCGAACCCACGCGCTGTCCAGAATTCCCTTGCGTGGCAGTTGAAACGGATAGATCAGCGCAAACGCTACGAGCCAGACAAGCAGCCATTCACCGAACCATCGCCACGCGAGCGAGGGATTTCCCGCGTTGCTTGCGTCGGACGCAAGAATCAACCAGAAATAGCGCAGCCCCGCGATCACCGTCACCAGCGCCGACCAGCGGAACCACCACATCGCCCGCGACATCAACGCCGGAAACACTTTCACGCGCACCGCCGGCTCGAGGCCTCTTTGTGCCGACGAGATTGAAAAAATAGAGCAGACCGATCCAGATAATCCCCGCGACGAAATGCAGCCACCGCAGCGCAATCTCTTCGCGTGTCACCGCACCCAGCGGAAAGCTCATGTGCGGCGCCCCCGTCGCGGCGGCCAATACGAGGAGACCATAGTTCAAATTAGCGCCTTCGCCAAGGATTGAGGGGCCAATCATTTGGATTCTCGATGATCCTCGGACCCGTGTACTTGAATATCCTCGGTGGAAAAAGAATTTTCACGTAGACACTCTCCAAGAACCCCAAAAGAATCCATGTGAGCACAACTGCGCCGAGCCAGAGATACCACGGACTGATCCGCAGAGCTGACGGAATGACAAAAGCCAGCGCCGTCGACCCGCCCATGATTGACCATCGATAGGTACTGGAAGTACACAGCATGGTCTGACACGTCGGACAGCGGAACGGCAGAGTAGTCCAGTACTGGCCGAAATGAATCACGACGCTAAAGTTGGGTATACCTTCGCCGCAGTTTGGACACCTGAATGTGACGAGGTCCGGGTGCTGTAGGTGGAATAACCTCCGCGCGGCTGCCTCTCGGCAGTTGGCCCACGCTTTGGGATTGCTGGACATCTTCGTCGGGAACGAGACGTCACATGCGCTCGGGCGCGCCGGGCGATGAATCCTTCGGCTTCCCAAAACTCAGCATCTGCTTTACCGACGCCGACACGCGATGGCGAAACAGGTTGAACTTCTGGCTTTTCTCGCCCGTGACCCAGTTGAATTGAATCACGCGCCGCTCGCCGATGAATTGCAGGTGCCCGTGCCAGGAATGGTCCGAGCGCAGAAAGGCAACGAGCGTCCCACCGGAGGGCGGCACCTCCGCCGCCACGTCGTTGATGTCGTCCCGCGAACGCAGCAGGCGCAGGCGTCCGCCCGCATCGTCCCATTCGGGATTCATGTAAAGGAGAATCGTGACGATCTTGCTTTCCGAATCGCAGTGGATGTTGCCGTCGCGCGTATCGCAGCGGCCGCGAACCGTGATCGTCGAGGGGCGGTTGGTCAGATCGATCTGAAACTTTTCCTCGAATGCCTTGCGGAATTCCTCCGACTCGAGCGCGTCCACCATGGCCTGAAAATCCGGGCCGAATTCGAGCGAAGCAAGCGGATAGCTACCGGCGTGGTCGATTCGCGGATAATCCGCATTGATTTTGCGCAGCGCCTCGGGCTTGACGAACCCGCGCAAAATTACATGCTCGTAGGGATCCCGTTCGAGCGGCGCGTTGCGCAGCGCTTCGTAATCGAATACGTCCATCATTTTCGACAGTATCCCGAGGCCAACTGACCTGTCAACCGCGCCTGCTCCGGATGCGGCGGACTTCGTAGGGGCGCAGCACTGCTGCGCCCGGCGAAGATTCTTGGCGATATGTCGACCACGTGCCGAAGAATCCCGCCCGAGACCGTCTTGTAGCGCACGGCTTTTCGTCGGGCAGAACTATACTTGCCGCATGGGCAAGATCTACGCGGGCACGTCCGGCTGGGCCTATTCGAGCTGGAAGCCCGATTTCTATCCGCCCAAGCTCGGCTCCGCGAAATTCCTCGACTACTACGCGACGCGTCTCAATTCGGTCGAAGTGAATTACACATTCCGCGCGCAAGCGACCGAAAAGCTGCTCGCCGGCTGGATTGCAGCGACGCCAGCGCATTTCAAATTCGCGGTGAAAGCGCACCAGTCGATCACGCACATCAAGCGCCTGCGCGGCACGGCCAAGCTGACCGCGGGCTTTTTCGCATCGCTCGATCCGCTGCGGGAGGCAGACAAGCTCGGCCCCGTCCTCTTTCAGCTTCCGCCGAATTTCAAATGCGACATCCCGCGGCTGGAGGAGTTCTTAGAGAGTTTACCGCGCGACGCGTGCACCACGATCGAATTCCGGCATCCATCCTGGTTTGTAGATGATGTGTACGGGCGACTGCGCCGGGCGAATGTGGCGCTTTGCCTGGCCGAAAGCGAAGACCTCGAAACGCCGGACGTCGCGACTGCGGACTTCAGTTATTTCCGTCTTCGCAAGGAAAAGTATTCAACGCGCGCCCGCGCTGCGGTGAAGGAAAGAATTAAGAGGATCGCGCGCCACGGCGACGTCTTCGCTTACTTTAAGCATGAAGACACGCCTGACGGTGCCTTCTACGCGCAGACCCTGCTGAAAGACGGCGACAAATACCGGTTCACTGGCGCTACTGTGCCCGCGCGGTGTTGATCCACTCGACGGTCTTTTTCAGCCCGCCGAACGTGTAGAAATGCAGGGCCGCAACGCCCAGCGCGGACGGGTCGCCATTCGGCGAGGCGGCCATCAGCTCGCGGATCACCGGCTCGGGATCGCGCTCGGTGAGCAGCTTGCCGAACGACGCCGACTTCGTCAGCGCCTTGATCGAATTCCCCACGCCGCAGTGCAACGCGTAGCGCGTCAGCGTGGCGATGCCCGCGGGGCCTGCGAGCCCCAGCCGCACCGGCAGATCGACGCCTATCGCGCGAAGTTTCTTCAGCCACTCGGCGATCGGCTCGCCCTCGAACACAAATTGCGTGACGATCTGCAGCGTGAGGCCGATCTCTCGCCCGTATTTCATTTTCGCCACCGTCGACTCGGCGAGCACCTGGTCCGGAATTCTCGGATGGCCCTCGGGGAATCCACTGATTCCGGCGCGCAGGATGTTGTGCTTTTGGAGCAGACCCGACTGCATCACTTGAATGCTCGCATCGTACGGACCGAGGGGCTTGTCGCGCTCGCCGCCGATCAGCAGCACGCGATCCACTCCTACTGCCGCGAACTGCCCGAGCAATTGATCGAGCTGCGCGGTGCTCTCCACGTGCCGCGCCCCAATGTGCGGCACGGGGAACAGCCCGGCTTTGCGGAGCTTCGCCGCCGGTGCTATGGCTTTTGAAAAATCCTCGCCGGGAATCCAGGTGAAATACACCTCGGTCCCGGGCTCGAGCCGCTCTGCGGCCGAATCGACCACTTTTTCGTTCTGCGGGCTGATTTCGACGGAATACCCGCGCAGAATCGGACCCAGGCCCGGCAAACCCGCTGCGGCTTCAGACATCTGGCACCTCGAAGGATTGGATACGCATCAGTCCAGCATTGCGCTGCCGGCGCGCCAGCTTCCACCCAGACTGCCCCGCCACGCATAAGCGAAACTAGCAGTGTGCGCAAACTGGCCGCCCCCGTCAAGCGCGGCGATTTGGAAGGACAGGCCTAGCAAGGACAAGGAATATGGTGCCCAAGAGAGGACTTGCTTGCCCAGAGTCCGCGTCAGCGGGCGAAGGGAACCTCCGCGACCCTGCAAACTAGTCAGCGCTCGATGATTATGGTGCCCAAGAGAGGACTCGAACCTCCACGACCTTGCGGCCACTAGCTCCTGAAGCTAGCGCGTCTGCCAGTTCCGCCACTTGGGCACTTCGTGCGGCACACCGAAGGGGCCCCCGAGTCGACAGCAAGTCGAGCCTGGGGGATCAATCGCAAATCCATATTGCCGTTCTGCCCCCTGGTTTGTCAACGCGACTCCCCGCGCAGTACCCCCGCCGAAGTACCATTGACCCGCGCCATTGCAATTTTTACAGTTCTACTTGGCAATTCGCGGGGAGAAGGAGACGGCCATGGCTAGCGTCCGCGCGATGTTGGAACGCCGCCGCTCGAGCCGCGTTCAGACCAAGATTCCAGTCCGCGTCGTAGGTAGGGAAGGCAACGGACAAACGCAAGACGCGCCCGCCGAGGCGCTTTCCGTGAGCCGGTACGGCGCGCTCCTTCGCGTGCCGTTTCTGCCGCCGGTGGGCTCGCGCATCGAGGTGCTGCACGGCTTCTCCAAGGAGGTTCGCGAATTTCGCGTGATCAGCCTGCGCGGTCAGCGCGAGCACGGACCCTTTGATTTGGGCGTCGAAATCTATTATCCCGCGCACAATTTCTGGGGCGTCCAGTTCCCCGACGAGCGCCAGTCCGCTTGACATCCTTTCGCCCCAGTTAGTGCTATAATCCGCGCAAAGTTGACCCAAAAGGGCCCGGACGGGCCGGTCCTCCATCGCTGGCAGTCCCCACGACCCGCGGGCACGGGAGGGAACCATGGGAACGATTGAGATACTCCTCATCGTTTGGGGCGTGGTGACAGCTGTACTAGTCTGCACCATGATCTATCGCAGCATGCTGGAAACACGCGAGGAAGATCAGATCTTCCTCGATCCCGCCGGAGAGTCGATGGCTCGGGAGCAGCGCGCCATCGTCTCGAGGATCGAGAAGCTCGGGCGGCCGATCGCTGCGCTGGCGGTCCTATCAGGCTTGATTCTGGTGGGGATCGTTGGGATGTGGCTCTATCAGGGCTTTAAGAGCTTTTGATCCACCGCGTAGCACAGGCCCGCACCCTTCGGGCTCGGCTGTGCCTTCGCAAGCCGAAGTCCGGCCAGCGCCCGGGAACCTCTGCTATTTCTTCGGAGCCAGCCGCCGCTTCTGACTCAGCAGGTTGACGAACAGCCGGTACGCTCCTGGCACCCCGTCGGGCAACTCGCGGAAGAATGACAGACCCGTGTAGATGTAGACCCCTTTTCCATCGCGCGCGTAGACGAGCCCGCCTGTCGCCTCCGGCTCGCCCGGATCGGTGAGTCCAAGCACAGCTTTATACTGCGGGTCCCAAGTGCTCCAGAAGTAGAGCCCGCGCTCCTGACTCCAGCCTTCGAAATCCGCCATGGTGATCTTGTTCGGGAAATCGAGCAGCGGGCTATCGGGCTCAAGAAATCGGACCGGCGAATTCTGATCGGTCACGCGCACCGCCTGCGGAGCCATTTCCGCTCTGAACGGAGCTGGTTTCAGCGCGTTCCACGCGAAGTCGCGCTCGTATTGCACCAAGAGCGTCCCGCCATTTTTCACATAATCGAGCAGCCGCGGGTTCGCCGCCATCGCGTCGGGCCGCAGCTCGTACGCGCGGATTCCCACAACAATCGCGTCGTAGCGGCTCAGGTCGCCGAATGCGAGCGCCACCTCATCGAGCATGTCCACCTCAATGCCGATCTGCCGCAGCGTCTCGGGAATCGTGTCGTTGTCTCCCGCGATGTAGCCGATACGCAATCCCGCCGGCACCGCGAGGTCGAGCACGTGTACGGTTGCGTCGGCTGGCTCGCTCCAATCCCGCGTGGGAAGCGTGGGGATTGGTTCGAGCGACGTCCGGAAGGTTTCATCGCCGAGCCGTGCGTAGGGATGGAGCATGTAGGCGCCCGGAGCAATTGTCGCGGGCGGCTTCACCACGTAGCGCACAAGCTGGTCGCCGGCCGCCGTGAAATTCAGCGCCGGAATCGGCGCGATGGTCCATCCCGAAGGCGCGTCGAGCCCCGCCGACACGCTCGCAGCCTTCGTGCCGTGGTAGCGCACTCGCGCAAGCAGTTCAATTGGCGCGGCGACGCGCTTGACCGGCACCATCACCTGCGCGGGCTGCACTGTCAGGGTCACCGCCGGAACAAGCTCGAGCTGGTACGTCTCGATGCCCGTCGTTTTTGCGATCGATGACTCAACCGTTTTCTCGATCGTGAATTCGTAGCCCTCGACGCTGACGGGCAACGCCAGCTTCACGAGCGGCAGCGGAAACGGCAGAATCGCGTCTTCTGGCGAACTCGGCAGTTTCGCTCCTGCCGGAATCGCCACGTGAAATTGATAGCGGCTGCCGTCCGGTTGGGCGTCATCGAGCGCCACAGCCCATCCCGCAGGCACCTGCAGACTTGATTGGCTCACGATCCACTTCACAGGGGCCGCTGGCCTGTCGAGAAAATTCACGCTCACCCCAAAGCTTTCCCCCGCGACGAGTTCGTGGCGGTTTGCCTGTGCGTCAATGGGAAGCGCGATGTCTGCGGCCAGTGCCGCATCGATTCGCTGTTTCACTGCTTCGAGTTCCCACATGGCAGCAGCGCGCTCTTGGCTGCCAGAGGCCGATTCCTGTTCAATTTCAGCCGCGATGAAGGTTCCTGCCTCCGCTAGAGACTTGGCTGCGCCGGGTCGGTCCAGTTGCAGCGCAAGTTTCGCCGCGGTCTCGAGCTCGTTATCAACTGCCGCCAGCGCCGGGCCCATCGTATTCTTCAACTCCGGAAAGCGCGCCGCGAGTGATGTGATTGGTTCGCCTAGAAGCTTCGCGTCGAATCCGCCTCCCGCTTCTTGCCCGTGCTCGGTGATCAAGTACACCGGTCGGCGAAAGAAAGGATTGCCGAAAAGGGTGGGCGTCCCCTGCGAACGATGCTGGGCGTGCCCCTCCATTCCCATCTCAACGTAGCTCTTGCCCCACAACGGTGAAACATCGTTTACGTGCAATTCGACGCTGCCCGCCGGCGCTTGCGCGGGCGCGGGGCCGAATCCGAAGGCCGCCTGGCGGACTTCGAGAGTGACCTTCCACGGCCTCAGGCCTTCCGCGATCTGCTCGGGGAATTTCGTCGGATCGGTGGCTGCGGCCACCGCTTGGGGCGTGTAAATCCCGCTTGCCTGGTGCTGGCCGTGACCGAAGTGCACGCCGCCCCACCCGTTGATCACCATGTCGGGCCGGTAGGTGCGAATCACGCGCACCATGTCTTCCATGGGAATCTGGTCACCCCAAATCTTCATCGTTCGCTCGGCGCTCTTCGAGAATCCGGTGTCCACCGCGCGTGTGAAGAATTGGTGGACGCCGTAGTGACTATCTGCGGCGAGCAATTCTGTCGTTCTTACCACGCCGAGCGGCCCATCCTGCTCCGGACCAATGGCGTTCTGCCCGCCCTGCCCGCGCGTGATCGTCAGGAGCGCCACATCTGCACCTAGCCCGTGCGAAAGATACGCCAGCATGCTGGCCGTTTCGTCGTCCGGATGCGCAGTGACGAAGAGAATCCGCGTCGCTACGCGTGCCTTGTTGATGGCTTCGAGGGCTTCCGGCAGCGACTGTGCGCAGGCTTGCGGCGCTGCCGCAAGAGCGATAACCGCCACGACCAGCGCCGCGAGCACAATCCTCTTGTTCCGTCGGTTCATTGCGCGATCTCCTGAAAGGGCCATTGGCGCTGCCAGCGCGCGCGTCCCAAATACACAAGAATGCCCGCCGTCGCCGCAATCAGAGAAGCCAGCATCGGTTTCGGCCCCGTGGCTAGAAAAATTCCCGCCCAGCCGAAGATTGCAATCACGACGGGCACCGGATACAACCACATCCGGAACGGCAGCCGCTCAGTGCCCCATCGTCGCCGCAGCAAAACGAGCCCCACCCCCTGGGCCATGAATTGGATGATGCACCGCATGGCGAGGATGGCGCGGATCGTGTCCCGCAGCTTCAGCGACAGGCAGAAAATCAGTGCCGCCGCGCCCAGCGCCAGCAGCGATACATACGGGAAATGCTTCATCGGATGGACGCGCGCAAATATTTTCAGGAAATTGCCGTCCACCGCAGCGGCGTAAGGCACGCGCGAATACCCGAGCATTGCCGCGAACACCGATCCCAATGCCGTGATCAAGATCAGCGCGGTCGCCAGCGCCGCCCACTCGCTCCCATAGACCCGCTCGACAAACGTGCTGACGATAAACGTCGATTGCCGCGCCTCACGCCACGGAATCACGCTCAAAATGCTCGTCTGCATCGCCAGATACAGCCCCATGATGCCCAGAATCGAGATGAAGATCGCGCGCGGAATGTTTTTCTCAGGGTTCTTCATCTCGCCGCCGAGATTGCACACGTTGTAGTAGCCGAGGTAGCTGTAGATCGTCTGCACTGTGCCGTGCCCGAGCGCCGCGAAGAGCAGCCACGACAAATTCCAGTTCGTGCCCGAAAAATCGAACACACGGCGGGCATCAAAATGCGTGGCGCCTCCGAAAATGATCCATAGAATCGTCCCGATCACGACCACGCTGAAGATCACCGAGATTCGGCCGATCTCCGCGATGCGCCTGTACAGCAGAATCACGACAAGCACGACGATCACACCCGCAATCGCGTTATCCGCGTGTGAACCGAATCGAGCCGTCAGTGCGGTGAGATGGCTCGAGCGGTCCACGAGATACTTCGAATAGCTCGCAAACCCAAGTGCGCCCGATGCAACGCTGAGCGGCCCCTGAAAGATCGTCTGCCAGATGAACAGGAACGAGAGCAGCCTGCCCCACCGCTCCGGACCATATGCCTCGCGCAGGTATACGTAGCTCCCGCCCGCTTGAGGCATCGCCGCGCCCAACTCCGCCCAGATGCATCCGTCAAACAGCGCGAGTGCGCCTCCCGCCGCCCATGCCAGCAGGCTTCCCGGCCCGCCCATCGCTTGAATTACGAACGGAATCACGACGAACGGCCCGATGCCGACCATGAACGTCATGTTGAGCGAGGTTGCTTCGACTAGCCCCAGCCCTCGCTCGAGTTTTGGAGTTTCATTCACCGCGTTTTTCGCCGCTGAAGCACGCAGAGGATAGCAAGAAACCCGGCATCGCCGCCCGAAAACTCCCCCGACCTGCGCTACCATACCCGAGAAGTTACAAGGACGACTGCGCGACGATGCTTCAGCCCGGCACCGCGATCGGCATCTTCGCCACGGCCGCGACGGTCGGCGTGCTGGTCGCTGGATTTTTTCGCACGCGGCGCCGCCAACCGTTTCCCCTGCACGGCTGGCTTGGAATCATCGCCCTCGCGGGTGCGGAGTGGATGCTGGCCCGGCGCGTCGAGCCCGTCACCACCTACTTCACGCCGATCGTCTGGAGCGCCTACATCCTGATCGTTGACGCCGCGGTCTTCGCGCTGACGGGCCGTTCCCGTCTTCGCGACGCGCCCATCACGGTCGCACGCATGGCCCTTCTCTCAATCCCGCTGTGGCTCATCTTCGAAGCCTACAACTTTCGTCTGCGCGGCTGGACCTATGTCGGCGTACCTCACGAATGGGCCGCGGCGCTCCTCGGCTACGGCTGGTCGTTTGCCACCATCACGCCGGCGATCTTTCAAACGTCAGACCTCGTGCAGGCATTGCTGCCGCCCGTGCCGATCAAGCCGTGGCGCGTTTCGCGCGCGGCAGAGAACGCAATGATTGTATGCGGCGCGCTCTGCCTGGTTGTTCCACTTATAGCTCCGGTCAAAGTTGCGCCGTATATGGTCCCGCTCCTGTGGATCGGATTCGTCCTGCTCATCGACCCACTGAACAAGCGTCTGGCGTTGCCGTCCTTCCTCGGCGATCTTTCGGAAGGCTTCGCTCGCCGTCTCTATGGCTTCCTTGGGGCGGGCTGGATTTGCGGTTGGCTTTGGGAGTTTTGGAACAACTGGGCTGGCGCGAAATGGCACTACACCTTCCCGATGTTCCAGCAGTGGAAGATTTTCGAGATGCCTGCGCCGGGCTATCTCGGATTTCTGCCTTTCGCGATGGAATGCTTTACGATGTACGTGGCCGCCGCGTGGCTCGCCGGCTGGCTCAAGAGAGTGAAATAAACGGGAGAGTCGATCAAGGCACGAGGAGAAGGCCGAGTCCCGCTGCCTCAGCAAATGCCCGAAAGTCGCGATCCCGCGTCAGGAAATGAATATCTCGTTCGAGACAGCTCTGGGCAATCAACGCATCGCCCAGCCGCGCCTTGCGGCGTCGTGCCAGCACCTTCGCTCGTAGGAATCCCGCCCTTTGCCAATAATCCGATCGAGTTTCAATCCGAGGGACTTCGGAAAGCGTCTTGGCAACGCTCGCGTGGAGCCCCGGGTCGCTCAACAGTTCTGTCAGCACAACGGGTACCATCAACACCTGCCGGTCGCGCAGAGCTTGGTCGAGCAGATCGACATCCTTGCCGGGGCCGCCTTCCAGAAAAGCGACCCATGTGCTCGTATCAGCCGCGATCATCGGTCTGCCTTCAGCTCTCTTGAACTACGCGTGAAGCGAACCTTGCCTCGAAGTTGGCGCAGTCGGGCGTAAGCCCGGGATGCGGCAACAAGTTCAAGCCCGGCGCGGACAGTCTGGGTGATGCCACTCCCGCTCGCTTGTTGCGCCTTCTTGAGCAGTTCGGGTGGGACTTCCACGGTAATCTTACGTGCTGTTTCCATGGTAATCAGGATGATACCATATCCATGGCCAGCATCAGATATGGTATCTTGCCGAATCGGGAAGGCATGTCAGAATTTCGGGGTTGCCGTGCCGCTTAGCTTCCGTCCTCAAACGCTGACCGGCGTTCTCTACCGAGGTTGCATGCGTCTTGGGATGTGCTTAAACGGGACCCTTGGCGTTGCGGCCTGCCTCCTCGCGCTTGCGTGCTCGGTGCCTGCCCGTGCAAGCAATCTCAACCTTTCACCCCAAGCGGCTTATGCGCTCGATCAAATCTACACCAGCAATCCTGATGGCGGCATCGCAATCGCGCACTCCATCGAGCAAGCGCACGCCGAAAGCCCCGTCGGCTATCTCCTCGAAGCCGAAGCCATGTGGTGGAAGACGTACTGCGACGCCTGCGAAATCAAATGGGGCATGCTCGACGCCTGGAAGCGCGGCAAGGAGCCCGAAGATGACGCCTACATGGCGCTCGCCGACAAAGCCATCGATCTTGCCCGTGCGCAAATCGCCAAATCCGACACAGCCGAATCGCATCTTTACGTCGCGGTCGGTTTCGCGCTCAAGGCACGCCTGTACAGCCTGCGCGACGAAAAGCGCGCTGTCGCCCATGTGGGCGTCGCTGCCCGCAGCGAAGCTCTCCGCGCGTTGCAGCTTGATCCCGACATGGCGGATGCCAGCGCCATCCTCGGACTCTACAACTACTATGTTGATA
>DASPVC010000083.1:0-13176 GCA_035622585.1 Candidatus Acidiferrum sp. | reverse complement strand
CCCAATGTTTTCACGCGCTGGGGGTTAGCTTTGAGCGAAAAGCAGATTCCCCAAATTGTTGAAAACCTTGAAAAGTCACCATAGGGAATGGAGCCGTTGGAGTCGAGTGTCGTGCGCCCAAGGCAGGCGCGCTACCAGGCTGCGCTACGCCCCGACATGAAGTGCGTAATGATTATACGGCACCCGCAAACGCGAGTGTTGCTCCAACAGGCCCATTTGGCCTTCAACTGTGCGAAAATAACTTCATTGAGCCACTACTGTGCCAGAGTCCAGACTTGGAATCAGTGGCATTTCGTTGGCTTGCCGATTAATCTTGCCCAGAGCTTTTCTCTTCATCTGCAACTTCGCTTGAGAATATCGCTTGAAGACTTGAGAGCCACCCTGACGAAGCAACTGCATAACCCACTCGTCGGCCACGCCGCCTGCGCTGAGACGGGTAGCGTACGTGGATCGAAGATGTAAAAATCGGTCTTCTATGATTCAACCTTGTTGCCGTACTCATGCTCGTTCTCAGTAAGCGCTGGAAAGCAGCAGCCCAACTCTCGTATGTGCTGTTATTATTGGCAGTTGTGGCCCAAGCAACTGTGCACAATACAGGCAACTGCCTGGTGAAATGACGTCGGCAATGACAGGACAAGAACTGCGGTTTGAACAGTGGGCCAACTTTTACGTCGCTATTTCAGGCGCAGCTGCAACATTGCTCGGGCTATTGTTTGTGGTGATCACTTTCGCTGCAGAGCGAGGCCGCAAGGACACGATGAGTCTTAGCACCTACCTTACGCCCACGGTGGTCTACTTCACAAGCGTCCTTCTGACTAGTACGACTCTGACGATTCCCACGCAAACGCGGCTTTCGGCTGTCATTTGCATCTGCTTCGTAGGCGCCGCCGGCCTGGTCTACTCGGCGTCCCTGCTAATCAGGCGAGGTACTGGCGTCTCATTTTACTCCCGTACTGATCTCTTCCCCTATGTGGTCATTCCGATGGCGGGATACGCCCTCATGGTCGCTGGCAGCCTCCTGTTGCTTCGCAGGTCGCAAATCGGCCTTGACCTGGCCGCGCTCGGGATGCTCGATTTGCTCGCCATCGCGATCCGAGACTCGTGGGCGATAGCTATCACAATCACGTCGTCAAAAGACTGAGTGTTCTCCGAAAAGGAAATTCCTGCCCCCAAATAATTACTTATGCTGCTGTTGCGGCTATGTTCTAAACTCGCCGTCTCCAAGAATATCGCCCGTACCACTTCTCTTCTATGGGCATCTGTGAACTCGGGGGGATGGGCAGCTCAGAGATCGCGGATCCTCATTTTGCTGAACTGTGCCAAAACCTGTAGGGGAGGGTTCACACCTCAAACGCAGTGGCGTACGCCTGCGCCAAAAGTGTGCCTGAATCCGATGTCTTTCGAGTGATTGGGGTTAGTGTCGAGCGAAGAGCACATTCCCCAAGTTGATGAAAACACAGAGAAAGCAAAGTAACTGTTGGTCGCGTTGGGGTCGGCGGTCACGTGCCTAAGGCAGGCGCTACCAGGCTGCGCTACGCCCCGATACGGGAAATGTTAGCACACGCGAGACGCGCGTCTCAGACCGTCTTGTCCTTCGAGTAGCAGAGCTTTTCCAGATTGCACTCGATGCACTTCGGCTTGCGTGCCTGGCAGACGCGCCGTCCATGCCAGATCAACTGGTGCGAGAAAAGAATCCAGTGGTCCCTGGGAATCACCGCCATGAGGTCCTGTTCGATCTTCTTGGGATCGTCATTCTTCGTCAGGTCGAGCCTTTGCGCGAGCCGCGTCACGTGGGTATCGACCACTACTCCCGATGCAATGCCAAAGGCGGTGCCGAGCACGACGTTCGCCGTCTTGCGCGCCACACCGGGCAGCGTCAGTAGTTGCTCCATCGACTGCGGCACCTGCCCATGAAATTCTTCGACGATCTTCTTGCTCGCGCCCATGACCGATTTGGTTTTATTGCGGAAGAACCCGGTCGGGCGAATTTCCTGTTCGAGTTCAGCGGGATTCGCGTACGCAAAGGCTTTGGGATTCGGATACTTCTTGAAGAGTGTCGCGGTCACCTGGTTCACGCGCTCGTCGGTGCACTGCGCGGAAAGGATCGTCGAGACCAATAACTGGAACGCGTTTTCGTGAACCAGCGCGCAGGTCGCTGCAGGATACGCTTCGTCAAGCCCTTTCAGGATCGCGCGCACCCGCGAGGGGTCGGTTCCCCGCCCCGCCGTACTTTTGGAAGCAGCAGGTTTCTTCGCACGAACAGCGGCTGGTCTCAGCGCTGTCGTCCTCGTTTTGTTCGAAGCCATGGAGCGGGAACTATAGCACAGTGGGTTACGGCTCGACGCGGACGCCCTTCCAGAATGCGACGTGGTCTTTGATCTCGGCCGCCGCAGGTTTCGGATCGCGGTAGAACCACGCAGCATCGGCGTTGCGCTCGCCGTTTACTTCCACGTGGTGATAGCTCGCGGTTCCTTTCCACGGGCAAACAGTCTGCGTTTCGCTCGGACGCAGATACTCCGCGTGGACTGAGGTCCGCGGAAAGTAATGATTGCCTTCCACGACAACGGTACGATCGCTTTCGGCGAGTACCGTGCCTTTCCAGATTGCTTTCGCCATTTTCTTCCCGCCCAAAAGCTAAACCGCGAAAAACAGGCTCTGCGCAAGCGGCCATTCTGAATCGAACCACTGCCCCGCGCAGCGGTAGCCCGATCGCTCGCCCATCTCGATCACCTGGCTCGGCTGATACTTGTGCGAGCTTTCCGTCCAGATCGTTTCGCCCTCGCGCAGATAGAAGCGGAAGCCGGCCTTGCGGATGGTTACGCGCTGCCAGATCGTCGACCGCAGATGCATCTCGATGCGCTGCTCGGCCTCATCGTAGCGCACGACGTGCTCGAAATGGCGCACGTCGAAGTCGCCGCCGAGCTCGCGATTGATGCGCCCGAGCAGATTCTTGTTGAACGCAGCCGTCACGCCCGCCGGATCGTCGTACGCCAGGACCAGAGTCGGGATCGGCTTTACGAGATCCGTCGCGAGCAGCAGCGCATCGTCGGCCCGCAGGATCGAGCGCACGTCGCGCAGAAACTGCTCGCCTGCCGGGCGATCGAAGTTTCCAATCGTGCTGCCGAGAAAGAGGACGAGCAGCCGCTCGCCATCCCTGCGGCGCGCAGCCACTTCCCGCAAGCCTTCGAGATAAGCGCGTTCGAATCCTACAACGCTGACCATTTCGATGTGGCCGAGTTCGCGCTGGCACCGGAAGAGCGCGCTGCCGGAAATATCGATCGGATAGTAGTTCACGCGTTGGCGCCGCGCGAGTGCCTCGAGCAGCCAGCGCGTCTGCTGCCCGCTGCCGCTGCCCAATTCGGCCACGATTGCGGGACCGGGCACGCGGTCCACGATTTCGCCCGAGTAGCGCTCGAGCATGCGCCGTCCCGCGCGGCTCAAGCCGTACTCGGGCAGCGTACAGATGGCTTCGAAGAGGGCCGAGCCAACCTCGTCGTACAAATACTTCGACGGGAGCTCTTTCTGTCCCGGGAGGCTCAGTCCCACCACAACGTCGGAGGAGAATTCGGCGAGAGCGCGAGCTGCCGAAATCGTCGTTGCCAATCGCGGAGCGGTTGCCATGGGCTACTCCTCCACGCAGCGGAACTTTGCGTATACATACGGGTAGTGCGGCTGGAACCAGTTGCGGAACGACCGCCGCAGCATGCACGCATCGGTCTGCGGCGACCCGCCCTTCATCACGAAATGCTTGCCGTCGAAAAAGTTCGCGGAGTAACCGGGATAAAACGAAAACGCCTTGAATCCCGGCAGCGGGCCGAAGAGTGTGGACGTCCACTCCCATCCGTTGCCGAGCAGATCGAAAACGCCGAACGCGCTCGCGCCCGCCGGATACGCGTCAACCGAAGTCGCGTCCCAGGATACGAAATGGAAATTCCCGCGGGTGGCATTGGGCGGTGCGTCGCCCCAGGGATAGCGGCTTTCGGTTCCGTCGTAGGCCCCGTAAGCCGCGCGATGCCATTGCGCTTCCGTCGGCAGCTTCTTACCGGCCCAGCGCGCAAAGGCGGAAGCCTCCGCGTGGCTTACGTACGCCGGCCGCGAAAGCGGCAACGGAATTCGCCCGAACATAGCCCGGTATTGCCACTGCTCGTTCGCCTGGCGGTCTTGCCCATCGGATCGGCGCACCCAAAAATGCGGATGATCTAGCTTCGCGCTCGATTTCCAGTTCCAATCGTCGGCGCTCCAGTAACGCAAGTCTTCGTATCCGCCCGCTTGAACGAACTTCAAGTATTCAGCGTTGGTGACCGGAAACGCATCGATCGAAAAGCTTGGCACTTCAACTCTCTGCTCTTCGAATTCATTGTCCCAACCGAACGAATCGCCGCGCGGCTGGCCCAGCGTTGCCACGCCGGCCGGGATCGCCACCCGGCGATGACGCGGCGCGGGCCGGGTGTCCGTGATCGGGGCGGGTTGCGGAATCTTGCGGTCGACCGGCAGGTTGTGAAGCAGATAGGCCAGCGTTTCCGCGTGCATCAGCCGGTGCTCGATGGCGACGTGAAGAAGTGTCCCGTCCGCAAGATCCGCGCTCGAAGAATGCAAAGCACGCGAACCCTGCAGTGCTTCATCCAGGGCGCCGCGCACGCGCCGATTGTAGTTTTCTACCTGGGCGATCGTCGGCCAGTCTGCGGGCACGTCCGTCGGGAGGCCGCCGTCAACCGGATCGATTCCGAACGCGAACAGCTTGTCGAATTTAGGATCGAACGGCTCCAGCCCCAGCGCTGGACTGAGCAGATTCCAATCGAATGCCTCCAGGTGGCCGAGATAAAAAATCATCCGATGACGCTCCGGAATCGGCCGGTCGTAAAAGGAATTAGGCGGAAGCAGATCGAACAGCGCGTCGGTGCGCGCGCGAGCCTCTTCCATACGGGACATCAGGGCTGGGTGAAGCTGCGGTGCTGCGCGGTAGGTCGCCATAGGTCACCTCCGCCGGGGGTGTCTTTTGTACTCCCGCCCGGAGCGTTTGAGCAAGCAATTTTGTTCCCCGAATTGGATGCGGCTACGGAGAGGGAGGAGTCTAGAAATTCAGCGGAGCAAGATACTCGACGACCTTCCGGAATGCCCTTCCCCGGTGGCTGTGGCGATTCTTTTGATCCGACGGCACTTCCGCATACGTACGACTACCATCCGAAAAACAGAATACGGGATCGTAGCCGAAGCCGTTTTCGCCGCGTGGTTCCTTTCCGAGGGTTCCTTCCGCACAATCGGATGCAATCACAAGAGCGCGTCCCGCGCGGGCAATTGCAATCACGCAGACAAAACGGGCGCGCCTTTCGTCACCTTCCCTGCTTTCCATTTCGCGCAGCAGCTTGCGGACGTTGTCCGCATCCGTCGCACTCGGTCCGGCGTAACGCGCGGAACGCACACCCGGCGCCCCGCCGAGCGCGGGAACCACGAGACCCGAATCGTCGGCAAGAACGAGTTCGGCCGTGTGGCGGCTGTAGTACAGCGCCTTTCCGGCCGCATTTTCGGCAAAGGTCGGCGCTGACTCATCAAAAGGCGCGATTTCCCGGATGCCCGGCAGCAGTTCGATATCGAGTGCTGTTCCCTCCGCCATTTCGCGATACTCGCGCAGCTTTCCGGCGTTTGACGATGCGAGCAAAATCTTCACGGATTGAGGGCGGGCTTTGCCGCGCTACCGGGCATGCACACGGAAGTTCGAGGGCAGCAATTCGCGCTGAACCTTTGTGAGATGGTCAATGCCGCTGGCCGCCAGGTCAAGCAGCTGTTCCAACTCGCGGCTGGTGTAAGGCCGCGCTTCCGCGCTCGCCTGCACTTCGACGAACTCGCCGGCGCCCGTCATCACCACGTTCATGTCCACCTGCGCCCGGGAATCTTCGTCGTAGGCGAGATCAAGCAGGAGTTCGTCGTCCACGATGCCGACGCTCGTCGCCGCCACCGAATCGATCAGCGGCAGCGAGCGCAGAATTCCGGCCGCCACCATGCGCTCCATCGCGAGCGCTAGCGCCACGAACGCGCCGGTGACGGACGCCGTCCGCGTGCCCCCGTCCGCTTCGATCACATCGCAATCGATCCACACGGTGCGCTCGCCGAGTGCCTTCAGATCGGTCGCGGCGCGCAGCGTCCGCCCGATCATCCGCTGAATCTCTAGCGTTCGCCCGGATTGTCGCCCGCGCACGGATTCGCGCGGAGTGCGCTCTTCGGTGGAGCGCGGCAGCATTCCATATTCGCCCGTGACCCAGCCTTTGCCGGTGCCCTTCAAGAACGTCGGAACGCCGTCTTCCACCGTCGCCGTCGCGATCACGCGCGTACGGCCCAGCTCAATGAGCACGCTGCCTTCCGCGCTCCGGATGAAATCCGGCGTAATCTTCACCGGCCGCAAGGCATTAGGCGCGCGTCCGTCTGATCTCAACAAGTCCCCCTGTTCTTTTCTTCCTTGATCTTACGCGTCAGTTTGACGACTGCAGCCAGAAGTGTCAACTGAACCTCGAACGTCCCCCTGCGCTAATGAGCGGGTCTCGGCGCGACCGTCGTGGCCGGAGGTGCGCTTCGGATGGCGGCCGGAGCAGCGGCGCCATTCAAATCGAAAAAGCCCGTGAGGTCGACGTTGCCCGCGAGCGTTTCCGCTTCCTGTCCGCGAATCAGAATTTTCAGGCGATGCAGGCCGGGCACGTTACTTTCGAGCGTTCGGGCAATCGAGTTCACAGCCATCTCTTCGCTCAAGATTCCAGAGGGCATTTCCGATGAAATCGCATCGGAGAAATCAGCGATAGCAGTGCCGTCGGGAAGAATGTAAAAGCTGGAAAGAGTCGTGTCCTCCGGCAGCGTCCGCTGGCCGGCAGTCGGTGGATTCGTGATCAGAGCCTGCAGCAATTGACGCGACCGCTCAACAGGATCGGCCGAAAGCGGCATCTCGACTTCGACCGGCGCGATTCTGTCGGGACCCGCGGCCCAGAAGATTTTCGCTTTGACCGTCACATCGGTCGGCGTCGATATCGGAGGCGCGAGGACAGCGTGCCGCGCCTGTTCCTCGGCAGCGCGCGATGCCGCCATCCGCTGCATTCGCCGATGCAGGCTGCGCAGGCTGATCAGCCCAACGATGACGGCGAGCGCCAGGAGGCCGAGAATGATCTTCAAATTGCGCGGCATCACTTCGTACCCGCAGAGCTTCCTTGCCGGAGCTCTGTCACGCCATGCGCGATTGCGCTAGCGAGCGGCCCCGACGCAGCGGCGAGCTGATCCGGCGTCCAACCAGAGATGCTCGAAATCTCAATCGCCACGGCGGGCGCGGTCACCGAGCGCAGCGCGCGGACCGGCACACCCATCGATGCTGGCGAAGACCCCGCGAAGCTCTGCAAAAGATCGCTTTGAATGAGATCGGCCAGGCGATGGCTGGCGTCGACGTAGGGCCGCTGCGCCTCTTCCCACACCATGAGGCCGCTTGGCACGGGAGACGCTGCCTTCGCTCCAGCAGCCGCTGGAGTGACGGCCGGCGGAATCGGCGAGGCGAGCTGATCGTAATAGGCACGCGCGGTGCCCGGCGTGCCCGTCGATGCCACGTGAAGGCTGACAAAAATCGCATCGCGATAGGCGTTCGGAATCGCGGCACGTTCGTCGTACGAGGGATTCGAGTCGTCATTGCGAGTCATCAGCACGCGATAGCCCTCGCGCGCCAACTGTTCGCGAACCGCCCGCGCCATGTTCAGGACAACGTCCTTTTCGGCGACACCGTTTTCGCCCCTGGCACCGGTGTCCGTGCCGCCATGCGCCGGGTCGAGGACGATCACGGGACCGCTCGGAGCAGGTGGCGCTGGAGCCACAGGTGCCGGCGCCTGCTGCGGCGGCGCTTGCGAATCGCCCTCCTGCATCAGCGAAAGGGCGGGCCGCGCCAAGAATAGAAATCCGGTCAAACCTGCGGCGAGAAAAGCGAGTGGGAAAAACACCGAATTTCGCACGGCGCAAAGGATATCAGAAATGCCGCAACGCGCGGCGCAGAAGCACGGAACTCTCTCGAAGAGGCGACGAAAAACCAACCTGTTGACACACGCAGGTTTCAGACCGGGCTGACTTCGAAGAGGTGTGCGTCGAATCCCTCGCGGCGCACAAACAGGCCGGGACTGCGAAGCTCATCAGCGGCGCGGACGTAGCGGACATCGTGCAGCTCGTCATAGAAAACGTATTCGTTCGCCGGCAGAGGCCGGTCGCCAAGATGGACGCGCCCTTGCGATGCGTAGCCAGCAAGGTTCACTGCAACGATCTTCCACGACTTATCCGAACGCCACTCATACACGACCAGGTTGCCGGACGTGTTGTCGCCTTCGGGCGTCACCTGCAGCAAACTCCACGCGCCCTTGTGAAAGACATCCTCGTTGCTAATCCGAAGAATTTTCTCGAAGAATGCCGCACTCACCGGATCAGTCGGCTGATCAGCGCCCATTCGCAGCGTGATCGGGAGGTGGATCGGGTAGCCCTCCAGTTCGCCTTGATGATAAAAGCGCAAGCTCGGAAGAGTCGTCATCAAAGTTCCCGCGGAGGCGAGGCGCTCCGGGCGAAAGACGGAAGCGCAGCGCCCTTCGTCGTGATTCTCGAGGAAACGCGCCAAATGGCTCTGGTAGTCGACGCTCTCGGCCAGCCGTGCGTGAACGCCGGCCATGTCGATGTCGCGCACGGAATCGTACAGGCCCTTGTCGTACACAAACGAAAAACCGAGGTTCAGCAGCTGCTGCTCCGTTCCCCAATAGGCCTCGGCAAGCAGGATCAGGTTGGGTACGGTTGCGTGAGCGACCGTCCAGAATTCGTTTGTCCTCGGGCGGAATCCTCCGAGCAGGTGGTTCCAGACTTTTTCGAAGATCTCGTTCAGGTGCAACATCGCCATGTCGCAGCGCACGCCATCGCAGTGGCTCGCGATCCTGCGGAGATCGGCAAGCTGCGCCTCGCGCATGTCCGGCGAAAAATGATTGAGCTGGGCGACGTCTCGCCATGGCGGAAAGTAAGGATCTCGCCCAAAAGCGAGGAAGCGAGTGCCTTTCGGAGTGGCGATCTCATAGAAACTGAGCGGATCCTTCTGAAAATCCTCCTCGGTGCCCTGCACGTAATACTCCGGGTGTTCGCGGGTCCAGGGGTGATCGAGAGCCGTGTGATTTCCCACGAAATCCAGAAATAGCGCCATGCCACGGGCGTGGAGCTTTTTGCGTACCGCGTCGAGCGAAGCGAACGTACCAATTCGTGGATCGGGAACGTAGGCAGCTACCGAATACGGCGACCCGATCACGTCACTCGACTTCCATCGCGGCAGCGCAATGTCGTACTGCGCGACGTTTTCTGGAGCCGCGAGCGCGATGCGCTGCGCCTCGGAACTGCGCTGCCAAACGCCCATCAGCCAGATGATGTCGAAGCCGCGGCGCGCCAGCGCGTCCCACTCCGAATCCGGAACATCTTCCAGTTTGATCAGCCGCCCTGTGCGCGCCGAGAGCTTTTCGAGCCACGCCCAAGTGTTGATTTCATAGAGGTGTGGGTGCGGCCGCAGGGGAAACGGCCCTCTAGATTGCTTCGCAGGCGACATTGGGGTCAGCCTAGCACGGCCCGTGGCAGGCCGGAAGAACGAAGGCCTGCCAGCTTTCGATTCTGTGAAGCCCGTCAGGCAATTCGTCACTGAGCCTGGGGGCCGCAGCCTGGCTTGGGAAACTCGAGCGTGATCTCCTTGGTATCGGAATCGGATCCTTGGACGCCGACTGGCAGCGCATCGAGACGCGCCGGAGCCGAACACGGCGCACTGCCGCGACGCACGACAGGCTTTTGGGGCGCCAAATCCTCCCACGCCGAAATCGTGTAGTTCGTCGACTCCAGCACCGTGAGCCGGTATAGCCCGTCCGCTACTTTTTCCGCCGCCGGATTGTCGCCAGCATCCGCCTTGGCCATGACTGTGACCTTGCCCGGCGGCCTCGCTCCCTCCCATTTCACGCGCACGCGCAGCGGGTGGTTCGGGTATGCGTCTTTCACGCGAAGAGCGATGTTCGAAATCTGCTGTCCCTCTTTGATCCGGATCGACTTTGCGTCGCCCACATCGGCCACGCCGGGATAGAACGTGCGGCGAAAAGGCGAATTGGGATCCACACGGTCCGTGCGATTGAAAACGAGGATGTAATCGCCTGGGCCAACATGATCGAAATCGAAAACGCCCGTGGCGCCCTGGAATCCCCAAAGCCCTGGCCGCGAATCGGAGTAGCTGCCGGCGCGGTACAGCTCGACCGACGCGACCGGAAGCGGCTTGCCCGCCGGGCCAAGTACGCTGCCGCGGATGTGGCCGGTCGGCAGCGCATCGACGTCGTATTCGTAGCACGCGCCGTTGGGAATCTTGAACGGCGAGAGTCCGCCCGCGCCCGGCTTTTGCGTCAGCTCGGTTCGGGGCGGGAGATTGGCCGTAAAGACGTACTCTCCAGCATGCACGTCGTAGAAAGTAAAGACGCCGTCCGCGTCCGTGTTGGTCTGAAAGCGGTCGTAGCGCGAGCGCAGCTTGAGGGAAATATCTGACAACGGTTGGTCGGGGTCATCCGCCGGCGCGAGGAACGGCGGATCGGCCCGGCGCAGGACTCCGAAAACGGAGGCTACGCGCTCGCCATTCCGCATGGCGCGCAACTGGGGCAGCAGGGCGCGAGCCTCGCTTGCGGGGCGCGTGCCGCTGCAGATTGTGGCGAAGAGACGGCCTTCGGTCCCCTGATGAGTGAAGACGACGTATTGCTCGTTTGTCTTGAAGCGGTAGCCGCAATCGCCGTCCTCGCCGCCGGAAAATATGTCGACGGTCGAGGCATTCTCTGGAGCGTCGCCGGAGGCGAAGCGCTCGTCGATGCGGAAACGGTATCGGGTGAAGCGAGCGGCAATGATATCCACTTGCGCGCCAGCCGAATCAGCAGAATGCGGAGCGGCGTAAGCGATGTCTTCTGCGGCGGTGACAGTGCCGAGAAAAACGACATCGCCGCTCTGCAGGCCGGGACATTTTCCGGGCGCCTGCTGCGAACAGGTGCAAGCGCGAGCGGCGCAAGAAGCAAGCAGGATGAGCGTTGCAATACTTGCGAGAGGGCGCCAAACCATCGGTTCCTATCCTACATGCTTTTCCACGCGATGCGAATCGGCACCTCCGCCTGAACGGAGCGACTCTCTGAGACACGGCGAAGGATTCGGCGGCTTTCGTGCTACACTGCCGAAGGGCGATCGGATTTTTACCCCTGCAATCCACTAAGAGCGAGCTCCAAATATTTTGGCCGTCGTTGAACACATCCTGCTCTTCGTAGCCGCAATTCCCTTCATCTATTACATTCTGGCGCTTTACAGCGCGATGCGTTTCTTCCAAACGACCAAGCAGGAAAACTGCGAAGATGGCGAATTCACGCCCCCGGTGAGTTGTCTGAAGCCCATCAAGGGCCTCGATCCAGACGCATATGAAAACTATGCGAGCTTCTGCAGGCAGGACTATCCGGATTATGAAATCGTATTTTGCGTCGACGCAGACGATCCGGCGCTTCCGGTGATCGAGCAACTCAAGACCGATTTTCCCGAGCGCCAAATTCGAGTGCTCCTGGGCTCCGGAAGAAACGCGATCAACGACAAGGTCGCCCGGCTTGTGCGGCTGACACGCGAAGCGCGGCACGACCTCTTCATCATCACGGACGGCGATGTCCGCGTGCAGCCAGACTATCTGCGCAACGTGGTCGCGCCGTTCCGCGATCCCAAGGTGGGTGCAGCCACTTGCCTCTACGTGGCGACCAAGGAAACCACGCTCGTCCAGGAGCTGCAGTCGATCGGAATGCTCTCGGATTTCTTCGCCAGCGTGATGGTAGCCTGGAAACTCGACGGCGTGAAATTTACGTTCGGCCAGACCATCGCGACGCGCCGCAAGTGCGTGGAGGGCTACGGCGGTTACCAAGTGATCGAAGACCGTCCCGCAGACGATGTCTACGCCGGGCGGCTGGTAGCCGACCAGGGCTACGAAGTCAAACTGCTGCCCTACGTCGTGCAATCGGTGGCCGACTTTCATTCGCTCGGCGATCTGATACACAAACGAGCGCGCTGGGCCACGGTGCAGCGTATGATGCGGCCGTGGGGACACGTGGGCTTGGTCTTTACCTGGGGATTGCCGTGGTCGCTGGTCGCGGTGGCCACGCATCCCACAGCCGCAGTGGCGTTCGCGTACCTCGGGGGCTATGCGATTGCTCGCATCGCGATGACGCTGCTGATCGCCGCGTGGGGCATGAAGCAGCATGGCGTGTGGAAGAAATTGCCGCTCATCCCCGTATGGGACGCGATCGCCTTCGGAATCTGGCTCGCCAGCTTCGGACGCAAGACGATCCGCTGGCGCGGCGTGGACTATCTGCTGCGCGACGGGAAGTTCGTGAACGCCACGCCCGCCGCATCGCAGACAACCGCGTCCCAACGACTGTGACGATTGACATCCTTTCGAACGGCCGAATACTTTTCGCCTCGACGGCCATTCGTCAGCATCCGTGAGACTGCGGCGGATTATTGGAGGTCACTTCCGCAACCATGCGACGCGAAGGCCTTTCCTTCTTCTGCTGCCCGAATTGTGGCGGCGATCTCGCCCTTGTTCCTGAAAACGTCCAGGAACAAGGCGATCACATCATGGCCGGCACTCTGGCCTGCGCTGGGTGCGCTTCGCGTTTTCCAATACGAGACGGCGTGCCGGTTCTACTTCCCGGCAATACGGAAGCCGTGAAAACCGAAACGGCGTCGCGGTTTGCCGAGGAATGGACGCGGTGGAGCGACCTTCGCGACTACTACGAACGCGAGTTTTTCGACTGGATCGCACCGCTTGCGCCGGCCGATTTTGAGGGCAAGACGATCTTCGAAGGCGGCTGCGGCAAAGGCCGCCACACGGTGATCGCCGCTTCGCATGGAGCGAAGGCCGCCGTCGCGATCGACTTGGGCGAGAGCGCTATGGTGGCGTTTGCCCATACGCGCGAGCTCCCCAACGCCCACGTCGCAATCGGCGACTTGCTCCGTCCGCCCGTGCGTCCGATTTTTGATCTCGCTTTTTCCGTGGGCGTTCTCCACCATCTGCCGGACCCCGGCGCGGGCTTCGCCAGCCTGGCGTCGCGCGTGCGCGATGGAGGACGCGTGGCTTTCTGGGTGTACGGCTACGAAGGTAAT
>DASPVC010000082.1:0-22701 GCA_035622585.1 Candidatus Acidiferrum sp. | reverse complement strand
TATCCATCGGGGGCGACACGGTTTCGACGGAAGCTGTCGCGGCTCGAAGGCATGCCGGGCCTCACCTGCCCGCAATCGGGTGAAACAACACAACTGGCAACTCCCAGTTGGCTCTCGCTGCCTAACCAAAAGTAGGTAGCGCGTCTCCCCAAGCGTCGCCTGCGCGCTTGGGATGAGGCGTCACACAGTAGGCTGGCCGTTGCGCTTCGGTCCGTAGCGCAGCGGCGAGATCAATCGGACTAGCCGGCGGCGCGTCTTGCCCGTTCTGAGCTCCTCCGGCGAAACCCTTGGAATGGGATAAGCATGTAGTCTTCGGGTGGCAAGGCTTCTCGGACGGGGGTTCGACTCCCCCCGCCTCCACCAATCCTGCGTTCGCGTTTTCAAGCGCTCAGAGGCACCTCTGAGCTTGCGAAACACGAATGCTTGCGGTGGCGTCGCTTCAAGAGTTCCTACGTCTCCGCCCTGACGATGAGGACGGGACACGGAGCCCGATGCAGGACGTCGTGAGCGACGCTTCCCACAACAAGGCTCTGGGCTTTTCCACGCCCGTGACTGCCCATCACGATCAGGTCCGCAGGCCACTTCTTCGCCACTTCAACGATCTTAAGAGCAGGTTTGCCGGTCTCAAGGAACTCGGAGACGTGGAGGGAACCAGCTGCTCGATCCCGAAACGTTGTAAGAAGCTGCCTTGCCGCTCTTTCAGACATCTCCATCAACCGGTCCGCCGGTTCGCCCCACATCGTTCCGGGAGCGACCGAGGGTTGATATACGTGAATGAAGGCAATCTCGGCGTTCAATGAACTCGCAAGCTCAACTGCGATCTCAGTGGCCCGCTTCGCAAAAGCGCTTTCGTCTACCGCGATGAGGATCTTTCTGAAAATCATGTCAACCTCCCGATTATGTGGGCGCTCTACCACGTAATAATTTCGCAGGGGCACGCAACCATCCGACGGATGCCGACCCACCGCCCCAGTTAAGTCCTATATATCACTCTCTCGCGGAAACCGCCTTTCATCGTTGCATTCCAACGAGTGATCCCCGCCCGCCTCCTTCACGGAACTGGGCAGCGCTTGAAGAATCTCGGATATCCGGTGTCGGACATCGACGCGAGGGATTACGGGCAGACGGAGTTCTTTGCGACCGACGATGACGGCTTTTCGCGCTGCTTCGGAGTTGCGACGAAAGCTTAGGCGGATCAGCCTGAAAGCGCTCCCGTCGCGGGGATGGCGGGGCGCATGGTGTGGTCGGGGATTGGAACGTGATCGGGCACGCGGAAGCGTGGCTCACTCTCGCCCGTGAAATCCAGATACAACTTGTGCTTGAGAATCCACTCCGGGAAATGGCCCATGCGGAGCAGCGGATACTTCATCGCTTTGCCAAAGAGCTTCCGTCCGAGCAAGTAGTAGTAAAACGGAATCCCCAGGTTGTAGACCAGATGCGCCTTCTTCGAGCGGTGGAAGAAATCCAGGTTGTAGCGCCAACAAGTGAAGAAAAACTCCCATTGCAGATCGGTGAGCTGGTAGAGCTTGGCGCTCTCGCGCTTTTGCAGGCGCGTGTCTTCGAGCGGGACGAATAGCGTCGGCACGACGCACCACTTCGCGTCCTTGAGCGCGTGCAGCAGGTCGAGCGACTGGCGCGTGTCGTCGGGTGTCTCGCCGGGCAGGCCGATGATCCACGTGCAGAACGGGAACCAATTGTTGCGGTTCAGAATCTCCATGCCCTTGAGCACGACGTCGGGCCACTGCTCGGGCTTGAACGGATAGCCCTTCCCTTTCATGTGCTCTTTGAAGATTCGAACGGAGCCGGTTTCAATCCCGATGAACAGATTCTGATATTTCTTCTGCGGATGCGTCGAGGCCGGATGCGTGTGGACGCTCTTGTCCACGGCAAGCTGGAGCTCGGGCAGGAGATTCGGCTCGACAACGATGGGCGCCATCGTGCCGTGCGTCAGGCCAATGTAGTCGATGCCGCGCACATCGGCGACGGACTGAAAGAGATGCTTGAGCGCGGGCACGTTGGGTGCGAATTTCGGCCCGTGCTCGTAGAGGAATAAATCTTCAGTGACGAGCAACGCGAAGTCCGCGCCTTCGGCCGCCTGCGTGCGCACATTGCCGATGATTTGCTCGAGCGGAAGGCTCTTGCCAGCGCGCAGAGCGACCGAGCAAAATTGGCAGCCGCGTCCACAGCCGCGCGTAATCTCGACCGCGCCGAAGGTCGACCGGTGCTTCAGATACGGAATGCTTTCGACTTTCGGGCTATGGCCTTCGACTTTGCGCGGAATTTCTTCGCCGCGCACAGCCGCTTCGAATAGCGGCAGGAGCGTCTCTTCCGCCTCGCCATCGACGATGCAGTCGATCAGCCATTCGTCCTGCAAGCCTTTCTTATCGATCTGCCAGGAGCCGGGGCCGCCGACGATGATCTTCATATGCGGCTTGTGCTTGCGCAGGATGGGATGGAGAATCAGCCGGCGAAATTCCTCGGCGTTGATCGGTTCGACGTCCGCGCCGTAGAAGTAGGCGTAGACGTCCGTCGCAAACGTGATGCCCAGCGGATTGTGCGCGTGGATGCCGACGACTTTCGTATCTTCGCCGACGAACTTATCGAGCTGATCGGCGTAACAGACAACGATGTCTTGTTCGGCAAATTTCTGCGCGAGCAGCGCTTCGACGACGCGCAGGCCCTGCGGCACGTACTTGGCTTGACCGTCGGGCCAGGTCTCGCTTTTCGCGGCCCAGGTCACATTGAAAACGGAGGCGTACTTGGCAGGAAGCGTAGCGAGCAGCATCTGTTTCCACGTGCTGTGCATGTGCTCGCAGGATTCGGACGTACTCGCGGCAAGAACAATCTTCTTTCCACGCGATGCCATGGCCCTCAGCCCCAGATTAAAATCACGCCCACCGGCCTAGGATTTTAGCATAGGCAAGCCTTTGTCACTTCCGCGTCGCTGACCGGTGAGTCAGTGGGTCGCGTTGCCGGGTCAAGTGCCGGTGGCCTTATTTCGGGATTTGGACGATCGTGAGGGACTTCAGCATTCTCACCCAGCGCGCGGGCCGCTTTTCATGCGGCGCGACCAGTTTGAACGGGCCCTCGTTTGCGGCCAGCGGCGCACCATCGATCGTGTCCGCTACGAGAATCTCGGAATCGAGGAATGCCGAATCAAGTTCAGCGAGCGAGAACACGACGCGATAACCGTCCGCGGCCTCCGCCAGCACATATGCGGCCAGCCACGGGCCGCGAATCTGCTCTCCCTGCGGCACGCCCGCTTGTTTGAGCAGAGCCGCGAGCGGCACTCCCTCGTAAACTTCGTCCTCGTGGCTGTGAGGATTTGTCACGTGAAGCGTGGTCCGCGGCATTTTCTTCAAATCGTCCGTCGAGACGGTGAGCGGCGTGGTAACCGCGCCGACAACCGCAAATTCCGAGGGACCCGTTTTGGCCGGTTGCTGCTGCGCCCAAGCAGATTGAGCGGCCAAAAGCGTGATAGCGAAAACGATGAACATTACTTCAGCGAACCGAGCTCCACGCATCGTATTTCTCCTCAACCAATTGGCCCCCGGCCGGTAGCGCCGAGTCTCAGCGAATTCACATCATATACTCCTGCGTTTCTCGCGAGGAGGTCTCTTTCTCCGAGCCGAGACCGTGCGACGTTCGCAGATCAATCGTCTTGAAGGTCTGCGATTTGTCGCTTGCGGCCGTGCATTTGGAAATTCGTCAAAGTAACTCGTCCTCGCGAGTGCACGCCCTATTTCATACATCCAGTAGCGATGCGGAAGGGACGTGATATTATCCCGCCACTTCGCGCCCCTTTGAAGAAGTCGCCCGGCGCGCGGTCAAATCCACGACAATTTCGGAGGCGAAAAATGACTCTCAGCAAACGCGCAGCTGCTGAATTTTTCGGTACCTTCTGGCTTGTGTTCGGCGGATGTGGAGCCGCAGTGCTCGATGCCGCATTTCCGAATCTCGGAATCGGTTTCCTGGGTGTCGCGCTCGCGTTTGGTCTCACGGTGCTGACCATGGCTTTCGCGATTGGCCACATTTCTGGCTGCCATCTGAACCCGGCAGTTTCGCTCGGCCTCGTAGTCGGCAAGCGATTCCCCGTTTCAGACCTGATTCCCTACTGGATCGCGCAAGTCCTTGGAGGCGTGGCCGCAGCCGGGGTTTTGTATGTGATTGCGTCTGGAAAAGACGGTTTCTCAGTTGCCGGAGGGTTCGCGTCAAATGGGTATGCGGCCCACTCGCCGGGCGGCTACTCACTGGCGGCCTGCCTGATCGCGGAGATCGTTTTCACGATGTTTTTCCTGTTGATCATCATGGGGGCAACCGACCGGCGCTCACCCCAGGGATTTGCCGCGATCGCTATCGGCTTTGCTCTCACTCTGATCCACCTGGTGGGCATCCCCGTGACAAATCTTTCGGTGAATCCGGCACGCAGCACCGGACCGGCGGTGTTCGTGGGCGGCTGGGCAATCCATCAGCTCTGGCTCTTTTGGGTTGCGCCGTTGGTCGGCGGTGCAGTGGGAGGAGGAATCTACTTGATGCTATTCGGAGAGCGCAGCGAAGCGGCGAAGAGCTGATTAGCTCCGATGATCCAATAGCGCTCGGATCGGTAACCGGATCGTCGGAAACCGGCGAATCGTGGTCTCAATCAACCGGCTTCACCGAATCCATGAGGCCGAAGAAGCCTTCGGCGAGGGTTGGATGGATGTAAACCGCGCCCTTGAGAATCGTGTAGGGTGCGCCGGCCAGCATCATCGCTCCGAGAATCTGGACCAGTTCACCGCCCTCGATGCCGAGAATTGCCGCGCCAAGGATTTTGTCCGTTTCCGCGTCGACAATGATTTTCATGAAGCCGGTCGTCTCGTCGCGTTCGATGGCGCGCGCGACGTAAGCCATCGGAAAGCTGCCGATCTTGAGCTTGCGCCCGGACGCGCGTGCCTCCTTTTCTGTCATGCCGACGCGGCCAAGCTGCGGATCGGTGAACAGCGAGTACGGCAGATAGCGATTCTCGATTCTCAGATTCTTGTCTTCGATGATGTTGGCCCAGAGGATTTGGTAGTCGTTGTAGGAGATGTGTGTGAACGCAGGCCCGCCCTTCACGTCTCCCAGCGCCCAGACGCCGGGAACGCTCGTCTCCATGCGTCCATTCACTTCGATGTAGCCGTGCGAATCGACGGCGATTCCGGCCGTCTCAAGCCCGAGGTCGTTGGTGTTGGGGCGACGCCCAGTGGCGCAAAGAACGTGAGTCCCGGCAATCGTCTGTGCCCGCCCTTCTTTCCTGATCGAGAGGGCAATTTGGCCGTTCCGCCTTTCAACATTCGTGGCCGTCGTTTTCATGTGGAACTCGATTCCCTCCGCTTCGAGCGCCTTTTGCAGTGCGTTCGCGACGTCCGCGTCCTCGCGGGTGAGCAGTTGGTCGCCGATGTGAATCACGGTGACGCGGCTTCCGAACCGCCGGAACATCTGTCCAAATTCGAGGCCGATGTACCCTCCGCCGAGCGCGATCAGGTGCTCGGGGATTTCGTGCAATTCCATGATCGATTCGTTGGTCAGATAACCGACAGCATCGAGGCCAGCGAGCTGCGGGCAATCGGGGCGCGTGCCGGTGTCGATGAAAATCCGTTCGCTTTCAAGCGTTTCGCCGTCCACCTGAACTGCGTGCGGCGCGATGAAACGCGCATGACCTCGGTACAACCGCAGCGTCGGATGCGCGGCAACGCGGCGCTCGTGGCCGCCGCGGAAGCTCTGCACCACCGCGTTCTTTCGCGCGACCACGGCGGGCAGATCGACGTGCACATTCCCGGCCTTCACGCCCCACCGCGTGGCGTTGCGCGCGTAGTGCGCCACTTGCGCCGACGCGACCATGGTTTTCGTCGGCGTGCAGCCCGTATTGATGCACGTCCCGCCGAGATGCGCCTTCTCGATTAGCGCCACGCTCCAGCCTCGCTCGGCCAGGGCGTAAGCGAGCGGATTGCCTCCCTGCCCCGAGCCGATCACGATTGCATCGTGTCTCATGTTTCCCTCCGGCCCGAAAGTGCCCAGGGCGCTCGCGAGCAATCCACAGAATCGCACGCTTTGCTCTGTGGCTCCCTTGCACTTAAGATGTAACGCGTGAATTGGCCGATTCAGGTTTCGGCCAAGGGGAGAAGATGACTGTGTTTTCGCGCAAATGTGTGTTGCTCTTCGCTTTGCCCGTCATGATTTCCCTGGCAATAAGCACCCGGACCTCCGGGGAGCCGCCATACGGACCCATCCGCATCGAAGTGGACGAAACACGCGCGCCGCAAAAGATCACGCACACGCATCTGGAAATGCCAGTGCAGCCGGGGCCGCTGGTGCTCTATTACCCCGAATGGATTCCCGGTGAGCACATGCCCGATGGCCCCGTCATCAACATGGCCGGACTGAAATTCACAGCGGGGGGCAAGACGATATCGTGGCGGCGCGACCTGTTCGACATGTTTGCGTTTCACCTGAATATCCCCGACGGCGTGAGCACGCTCGACATCGATTTCGATTTTCTGCTGACGGCTCCTGCCTCCGGATACTCAGCCGGCGCTTCCGCAACGGCCTTTCTCAACATGGTTAACTGGAACCAGGTGGTGCTCTACCCGAAGGGCTACGACGTCGCCAACATCACGTGCATGCCGAGCCTGCGCATGCCCACGGGTTGGAAATTCGGGACTGCGCTGCCAGATGCGAAACAGGATGGCGATACGATCGAATTTTCGCCCGTATCGCTAGAAACGCTTGTCGATTCGCCTGTGCTCACGGGCCGCTACTTTCGCGCGATCGACCTTACGCCCAGTCAGGGTCCTCGCCACGAAATGGACCTCGCCGCAGATAGCCAGGCCGCGCTTGCGATGACTCCGGAAACGCAGGCGCATTTTCACCAACTGGTCGCCGAGGCAGGCGCGCTCTTCGGCTCACGCCACTATCGCGATTACCATTTCCTGGTGACGCTGAGCGACAACGTGGCCCATTTTGGCCTCGAGCACCACGAGTCGAGCGACGATCGCACACGCGAGCATAGCCTGATCGACGAACCGGCGCGCATCGAGTTCGCCGGCCTGCTTCCTCACGAATATGTGCATTCCTGGAACGGCAAATTTCGCCGGCCGGCCGGCCTCATCAGCCCCGACTACCATCAACCGATGCAAGACGACCTGCTATGGGTCTACGAGGGCTTGACGGAATACCTGGGAGAAGTACTCACCTCTCGCAGCGGGCTCCGGAATCCGCAGCAGGCTCACGAACAGATCGCGCGGCTGGCCGCGATGCTCGATACCGAGCCGGGCAGAACTTGGCGGCCTCTGCAGGACACGGCCGACGCGGCAGTCTTTCTCTACGATGCGGATGAGGACTGGGAAAACTGGCGGCGCGGAGTCGACTTCTACGAGGAAGGGGAGTTTCTGTGGCTCGATGTGGACACCACTCTGCGCCGCTTGACCAACGATCAAAAATCGCTCGATGATTTCTGCCGCCAGTTTTACGGCGGCACCAGCGGCGAACCCGACTTGAAGACGTACACATTCGACGATATCGTGGCGGCGCTCAATCGCGTCGCTCCCTACGATTGGACGACGTTTCTTCGCTCGCGTCTCGATTCCACCTCGCCAAATACGCCGATTGAGGCGATCCAGAATGGCGGATGGAAGCTCGCCTACGACGACCGGCCCAACGAAATGATGGACAATCGTGACGCCGTCAGGAGAAAAGTTTCGCTGAACCTTTCGATCGGGATGACACTCTTCGACGAGGGGAGCGTCGAGGATGTCGTCTATGGCGGGCCTGCATACAACGCTGGGATCGGCCCCGGAATGAAAGTGACGGCTGTGAATGGCAAGCAGTATTCGGCCGAAGTCCTCAAGGACGCGATCGAAGCCGCCAAGTCCACCGCCTCGCCCATCCAATTGATTGTGGGGAACGGACCGCAGGTGCAGACTCTCTACGTGGACTACCACGGCGGGCTGCGCTACCCGCATCTCGTGCGCGATGAAAACCGGCCCGATTACCTGAGCGAAATTCTCCGCCCGCATACACCATGAAGAAACCCGTCATCTGGTTCGGAGCTGCGCTCTTTCTTCTCGGCCTTGCGGCTTTGATTCACCCGAGGCTCAAGATGCCCGCGCGAAAAACGGAAGTCGAAGTGATCGGGCAAAAGCTTGAGATTGAGACGCAGCGCATCGTCACGATCCCCGTCATCTGGAGCGCCTTAGCTATTGCCGGAGGCGCAGCGATGGTCTTTCTCGGCAGTCGGAAACCCTAGAATTTATTGCTCGGGTGAACCTTCTATTTTGTGGGGCCAACGTTGATTTGCTACGGGATGTCGTTTCTCCGTATTTCTTCGGATTGACACCTCCGCGCTGAAAATGGGATGGTGCTGGCCTCTAATTCCCTCGGAGCGCTCCGATGCAGCCATCGAGGCGGCACTGTCTCTATGCATCAGTTGGATTGCTCTCGGTTCTGGCCTTTGCGCCGCTCGCTTCGCGCGCCTCCGCCGAAACGCTGACCATCACCAGCACGCCTGCCGGTGCCATGCTCGAAATCAACGGACTCCGGGCTGGCACGACTCCCTACAAGACGGACTACCCCGGCGGGTACTTCCACAAGACGCACACCGCGTTCGGTTCGCGCCTCGAACACGCCATGGTGCTGAAGATTTCCATGGACGGATACCTTTCGCAGCAGGTCACGTTAACCGAGGGGCCGTTCGAATGGGTCGCCGTGACGGGCCGCCATCGCGGGAATTACTTTCTTTTGAAATCGAACGAGTTCCACATAAAACTTGATCCGATCTCCTACGGGACAGGCCGACCGGTTGAAACGATCGGACGCGACGGGCCGCTGCGCCCACCGCCCGCCGCAGCGTTTCAGGAAGACAGAAGGCCAGATGACGCCCAGCCTGCGATCGTCAAGGTCGAATCCGATCCGTCAGGCGCAGACATCTACGTAGACGGGAATTTTGCCGGTCAAACGCCGTCAACACTTCGCCTGGCGAGCGGTTTGCATCGAATCGAACTGAAATCGCCGGGCAGGAAAGCCTGGCAGCGTGAGCTCGACGTGATCAAGGACAGTCAGCTCACGTTGCACCCCAGCCTCGAACCGCTCCCATAACCCGGCTTTGGCCGCTCCAGCGCTGCCGAAGCTATCAACACCGCACATCCGCCCGAATCGAAGTTGACATCTCCGCGCGCAACCCATGTAATGAATTGCTCCGGACCGATGTCTGCTCTTCTCTCATTCTCGCTGTGACCGACTCCAACACGAATGGGCCGCCGCAGGACAGAACTGGACGCTTTGCGTTTCTCGTCGCAGCCGGGATTCTTTCGAGCCGGATTGCGGGGCTGATTCGCGACCGCGTCTTCGCGCACTACTTCGGGCTTTCTGACGCCGCCGATGCGTTCAAGGCGGCACTCCGCATACCCAATTTCTTGCAGAATCTTTTCGGCGAAGGCGTGCTCTCCGCCTCGTTCATTCCTGTCTATGCCAACTTGCTTGCTCGCAAGGACGATGAAGAAGCCCGGCGCACTGCGGGCGCCGTGGCGGCTCTGCTGACCCTGAGTACCGCGATCATCGTCTTGATCGGTGTACTCGCCACGCCGTATTTGATCGACGCGATTGCACCCGGCTTTCACGGTGAGACGCGCGCGCTCACGATTCGTATCGTGCGGATCCTTTTCCCGGGCGTCGGATTCCTCGTCCTTTCCGCATGGTGCCTCGGGATTCTCAACAGTCATCGGCGGTTTCTCCTGTCATACATGGCCCCGGTGATATGGAACGCGGCTATGGTCGCGACGATGTGGATCTGGGGAGGGCGTTCCGCGCAGTACGATCTCGCCATAATTCTCGCCTGGGGCTCCGTGGCTGGCAGCGTGCTGCAGGTGGGAGTGCAATTGCCGATGGTTCTCCGGCTGCTCCGCGGATTTCGTCTTTCGTTGGGCCGTCAGTCGGAAAACGTAAAGACAGTAGTCCGCAATTTTTTCCCGGTGTTCGTCAGCCGCGGCGTCGTGCAAATCAGTGCTTACGTCGACGTTTTCCTGGCTAGCTGGCTTCCGACCAGCGCGGTCTCCGCGCTATCCAATGCGCAGACGCTCTACCTGCTTCCCGTCAGCCTCTTCGGAATGTCGGTTTCTGCCGCCGAATTGCCGCAGATGTCCGGCGCGATCGGTACCGACAGCGAGATCGCTGAGGCTTTGCGCAAACGGCTCAACGCCGGCCTCCGCCAGATCGCCTTTTTCGTCGTGCCTTCCGGGGCGGCGTTTCTTTTTCTGGGAAATGTCGTTGTGGGCGCAATCTATCAAACGGGGAGGTTCAAGCAGGCGGACACGACGTACGTGTGGGGTATTCTCGCGGGTTCAACGGTCGGACTGCTCGCCTCAACCCTCGGGAGACTCTATTCCTCGACATACTACGCCCTACGTGACACACGCACGCCGCTCCTCTTTGCCGTATTGCGCGTGATCCTCACGACGATTCTGGGATACGTTGGCGCTCTTCCGCTGCCCCGTGTGCTCGGCATCGATCCGCGCTGGGGTGTCGCCGGCCTGACCATATCGGCAGGCGTCGCGTCGTGGGTTGAGTTCACGCTGCTACGCGTCACACTGAATCGGCGCATCGGCCGCACGGGACTTCCGCGAGAGTACCTCGCTAAGCTGTGGCTTGCAGCGATCGCCGGAGGGGCACTCGGCTGGGCAATCAACCATTACGTAGGTCGTCATTCGCCGATTCTGGTCGCAATCGTGGTCCTGGTGCCGTACGGGCTGGTCTACTTCGGCACGACGTGGCTGCTGGGACTGACGGAGGCCAGCGCGTATTTCACCCGCTTCTTCCCGGGACTGAAACCCTCCAAGTAGAAGAAGCGTGGGGCGGCCGTTAGTACTTGAATACGATTCCGGCCGAAATCCGCGGGCTATCCTGATAGGTTCCGAAATAACGCGTCCCGACCATATCGGCCTCTACCCGGTAGGCTATGCGGCGATGATGCGCGCCGATATCAAGTCCGCCCCCGACCTCATAAGCCCACGAAGTCTGCCCGCCGAACGCCGTCTGCGGAGTCAGGTGGGAAAATCCACCCATACCGTGGGCCCAAATCACGAGGCCGCGAGGAATCGACCACCGAAAGCGAGCGCCTCCCGCTCCGAGGGCGAAGTGCGATTCGTATCCATAGAGTGACCCGAACTCGCCGACAAACTGACCTTCGACGCCGAACCAGCTTGCCTTCGGGAGAAAATACGCGATTCCGAAGTCCAATCCGTTCATGTCCTCGACGAGGCTGGGTTTCGAGGCAACGTAAAGGCGCATGAACGAGTAGCCGCCGTAGATCTGCCAGTTATAGTTCTGAAAGACACCGTATACGGTAGGCGGCTGCTGGGCAGGCGTATCGGCCGCTGAAGAATTCGGTGGCGCGACACGCGGCGATTCCAGCGCCGCTATTGCCGGATCAATAGCGAGGGCAAACAGGGGCTGCGCGTCGGGCGCGGATGCAGTCGACAACCCTCCCTGCACCAAAGACACCTGCGGCAGCGAGTAGTTTGGATTTGCTTGAGCGTGAAGGTTGGACGCGAAAACAAGGATGGCCCCCAGCAGAATGACACGATATCTCATCGCCTATCCCCCTGTGCTTTCCCTGCCTCTGACCCGCATCCCTAATTTGAACGAGAGCGGGCCAACGTGTCTATTCAAAATTCAATTGTGAGAGAGAACGAGTTAACTATCGGTTGCCTGGGCTGTGCAGCGGAAATGTATTCTGGCTTCCTTCGGCGCGGAGTGGGGTGGGCTGCATTACCCGTGTCGCATCAACTCCAGCCGGAGGTCGCGAAAATGCTCGGCTGAGACCGGATCGCTTACTTCTTGCCCGCCGGCTCGATCTCAACGAACTGCCAGCCAAACCGGCCCTTGATACACAGGTTTCCGTGGGTGACGCTGTGATCAAGGGGCGACGTCACCCGGACGATCTTGCCGTCCTGAGAGTGAACCGTCAAGTCACAGCCTACGCCGCAATACGGGCAGATCGTGTCCGTCTTCGACTGCCGCGACTCGTCCCACGTTCCGGCCTGTCGCATGTCGTGTTCGCTCTTAAACATCAATGCGCCAGTGGGGCAGACACCGATGCAATTCCCGCAATACACGCACGCTGAATCCGGCAGCGGCACGTCGTATTCGGTTGAGATATGCGCCGAAAAACCCCGCCCGGCCACGGCGATCGCGAACGTATTCTGCGCATCCACGCCGCAGGCTTCGACGCACTTGTAGCAGAGGATGCATTTCGAATAGTCGCGTACATACAGTTCGTTGTCGATTTTCGCGGGCTGCGCCACGCTGGCAGCGGCCTTGCCGAAGCGGTCGGGCTTCGCTCCGTAGCGTTCCATATAGCCCTTGAACGCCGGTGCGGTCGACACGTCAACCGAAGAGGCGAGGAATTCGAGGACGGTCCGCCGGCTCAGCCGCACGCGCTCGGAATCGGTCTTGATCGACATTCCCTTTTCCGCTTTGCGCGAGCAGGCCGGAACGAGCGTGCGGGAACCTTCCAGCTCGACCACGCATACGCGGCACACGTTTACCGGAGTCAGGCTCTCGAGATAGCAGAGTGTGGGAGTCTCTATCCCGAGTTTTCGCGCGGCATCGAGAATCGTCGAGCCCTCCGGCACGGAAACCGTCTGGCCGTCGATCGTCAGCTCGACCATTGCGCGCTGCCGCGGTGGAGGAGCCTGCGGGACCGGTCCGCGCGGGATCGGAATTTGCGGCACGGGTGCTTGGGCGGGTTCGCTCACGAAAACAGGCTCCATCGGTTCAGGGCAGACTCGATCGCGCTCGAAGCGGTCTGACCTAATCCACAAATCGACGCGTCGCGCATGGCTTGACCCATCTCGCGCAGCATCTTCACTTCCTCGGCGGCAGAACCAATGGGCCGCTGTTTCACCAAGCGTTCCAGAGTTTCTTGTTGCCGCACGACGCCGACGCGGCATGGTACGCACTGCCCGCAGGTTTCGTGCCTGAAGAATCCTGCAATGCGCAGCAGGACCTTCTTCAAATCGGCAGAGTCATCAAAAAGCATGACGACGCCAGAACCGAGTGTCGCGCCGATCGCGCGCGTGCCTTCAAACGTGAGCGGCGTATCCAGCTCTTTCGGCGAGACAAACGCGCCTGCCGCGCCGCCCAGGAGGACCGCCTGCAGTCGTCCGTTTCCTCCCACGCCGCCTGCCAAGTCGATCAAGTTGCGCAGCGTCGCGCCGTGCGTCACTTCATACACACCTGGTCGCGCGACGTGACCTGACAGACAGAAGAGTCTGTAGCCAGCCGAATTCGTGGTGCCGATCTTCGAATAGCCTGCGCCGCCCTGCAGAATCACGTGCGGAACGTTGATGAGCGTCTCGACGTTGTTGACGACGGTCGGCTGCCGGAACAGGCCCGCCTGCGTCGGAAACGGTGGCTTGTTGCGCGGTTCGCCGCGGTACCCCTCGATCGAATTGAAAAGCGCCGTCTCTTCGCCGCAAATGTAAGCGCCTGCACCTCGACGAAGCTCAATATCGAAGCGCAGGGCGCGTCCGAGAATGTTCTCGCCCAGCATCCCGGCCGAGCGCGCCGCGCCGATGGCGCGCCGCAGGCGCTCCGCCGCAAACGGATACTCGCCGCGCAGATAAATGAAACCCTTATTTGCACCGGTGGCGAGCGCGGCGATTGTCATTCCTTCGAGCACGGCGAAGGGATCACCTTCCATTACGATGCGGTCCTTGAACGTACCGGGCTCGGATTCGTCCGCATTGCAGACGACGTAGTGCGAGCGGCCCTGCCCCCGCTGCGTGAGGAGTGCTTCCCATTTCTTGCCCGTCGGGAACGCTGCGCCGCCGCGCCCCAGCAGCTTCGATTCGATCATCTCCCGGACGACGCCCTCAGGCCCTAAATCCAGTGCTTTGCGCAACGCTTCATAGCCGCCCGCGCGCTGGTAGGCATCGACGCTAGTCGGGTCCACTTTCCCCACGCGCTTCAGCAGATGCAGCTCGGGCTTCCCCGCCTGCGCAACTGAGACTTTCGTATCAAGTGCGTCGGATTCCGCTGGAAGCTTGCCGTCCACCGCATCGCCCATCAGAGACTGCAACGCTCCGGCATTGGCTGGCGCCAAGACACGCTCGCGCGCCTTCTCACCCGCAGCCGCCACGAGAGCGGCGGGAGCGCGTTCGCAGAGGCCCAGGCACGTGCTGTGAATCCACGTCGCGCGTCCGCCGAGGCACGGCTTTCCGGCCGGCCCGAGCTTCTTTTCCACTTCGTCGCAGAGAGCGTCGGCGCCGCGCGTCATGCAGGCGATATCGTTGCAGACGTGCGCCACCACCGGCGGCCGCTCCGTCAGCGAAAACATTCCGTAGAAGGACGCGACTCCGTGAACCTCCGCGGGCGCGATATCGAGTCGCAGAGAGATGTAGTTCAGAGCGCCGGGGCTGATCCAACCGACGCGCTCCTGCACGGCGTGCAGGACCGGCAGCAGCAGGTGGCGCCGTTCGCGCATCTCGTGGCCGCCGAAAGCCGCGCGGCTATCGATTTCGATGCGCCGTTCGCCCCCCACCCAGCCCGAATCGGGAGCGCCCAGTAAGGCGTCCACCGCTGCGCGTTCTTCTACTGTGGCCCCGGCCTGGGTCAGATGGATGTCCAACTAGTTCTCCCGGCACTTGTCGATGCGGATGGCGGTCGCCTTGAACTCCGAAACTCCTGACTTCGGATCGACTGCGTCGATGGTGAGGTCGTTCGTGGCTACTTGATCGTGGAAATGCGTGGTCAGAAATGCGAGGCCCGGTCGCAGCCCGGGATCGAAGCGAACGGGAGCAATCACCGATCCGCGCCGCGAACTTACGCGGACCTTTTCCCCCTCCCGCACCTGATAGCGGCTACCGTCCTCAGGGCTGAGCTCCAGCGCCTCTTGCAGACGCAGCGGGGAAGCATAACGGCCCGCTTGTACGTTCGTGTTGTACGAATCCAGGCGCCGGCCGGTCGTCAGCCGGAGCGGGTATTGCTCGTCGAGCGTATCGATCGGGGCCTCATTTTCTACAGAGTTGAAAGGCGCGCGCGGCCCGATCAGCGGCGTTTGCCACAACCGGCTGTGGAGATAGATTTCGCCCGGATGCGATTCGTCGTAGCAGGGCCACTGGATGCCACCCATTTCTTCGAGCCGCTTGTAGCTCATGCCGGCGTGCATCGGGCTGAGCTTTCTCACTTCCTCCCAGAGGCATTCGGACTTCGGCTCTCCCCAGTTGTGTCCCAGCCGCCGCGCAAGTTCGAAAATAATCTCCAAATCATCGCGCACTCCGGGAGGAGGAGGAACCGCCGCGCGGACGCGCTGCACGCGCCGCTCGCTGGAGGTCACCGTGCCTTCGGTCTCGCACCATCCCGCCGCCGCGGGCAGCACCACGTCGGCAAGCTTGGCCGTTTCCGTATAGAAGAGATCCTGGACGACCATGAATTCGAGTCCACCGAGGAGCTTCTTCGCGCGATGGCGGTCTGCTTCCGAATCGACCGGGTTTTCGCCGAGGACGTAGGCGCACGTCATTTTTCCGTGCTCCATCGCCTCGAACATGCCGCTCAAATGCAACCCCCGCTTCGCATGGAGCTTCACGCCCCAAGCCTTTTCGAATTTCGCGCGCAGTTCGTCGTTTTCGACGTGCTGGAATCCCGGCAGCCGGTCGGGAATGGCGCCCATATCGCCGCCGCCCTGCACGTTGTTCTGACCGCGCAGCGGGTTGAGACCGCTTGCGTAGCGACCCACGTGCCCGGTCAGCAGCGCAAGATTGATCAGCGAGAGGACGTTGTCGACGGCGTTGTGATGCTCGGTAATTCCCAGCGTCCAGCAAAACTCGGCGTGCTCCGCCTTCGCGTACGTATGCGCCATTTCCCGGATCACGTCAGCGGGAACGCCCGTTTCGCGCTCCGCTCGTTCAAGCGGATACTTCTTCACGTGCTCGCGGTAGCATTCGAATCCGCTCGTCGCGTTTTCGATGAACCACTGATGCGCGAGGCCTGCCTGGATAATCTCGTTGCCCATCGCGTTGGCCAGCGTGATGTCGCTGCCGACGTCGATGCCGAGCCACACGTCCGCCCACTGCGCCGAGCTCGTGCGCCGCGGATCGATCACGTACAGCTTCGCTCCGCTCCGCACACCCTTCAGCACATGGTGAAAGAAGATCGGGTGCGTCTCCCGCGCATTGGAGCCCCACAGCAGGATGACGTCCGTGTCTTCAATGGCGCGGTACGAACTCGTGCCGCCGCCTGCCCCGAAAACCGTCGCCAGACCGACGACGCTAGGGGCGTGTCAAGTCCGGTTGCAGCTGTCGATGTTATTCGTGCCGATCACCGAGCGGACGAATTTCTGTGCTGCGAAATTCAGCTCGTTGGTCGTCTTCGAACAACTGAACATCCCGAACGCGTGCGGGCCGTGCTTCTCGACCTGCGCCTTAAAGCTCCGGGCGACCAGATCGAGCGCTTCGTCCCAGGTGGCGGGGCGATGCGACCCGTTTGCGCGGATGAGCGGCTGCGTCAGGCGGCTCTTCGATGGGATAGCCATCCGTTCCTCCGGCGATAATTTTGCCATAGCGGGCACCAGCGTCCAAGCGCTTCCGCGCCCGGCGTCGGCCCGATCTTGGGTCGCGAAATGCTGGTGTTTCAGCATGGCACGCACGGCCGCGGTAGCAGGCGGGCCGACCCTAACCTGATTGGCCCTAGACGAGGTTTCCTGTAGATTGTTTGCAGAACTCGACGATTCGGGACTCGGCCCAAAACCTCTCAGGGCCGCCTTCCTGCGAGACAAACGCGCAGTGCCCGCCGTGCGCCGGCGCGACTAGTCGAATGTTCGGATTCTCGCGCAGCGCCGCTGTGTCGAACGTCCAATACGGCACGAACGGATCATCCTGAGCGGTCAGAATCAGCGTGGGCTTGCGGATCGTGTCCAGAAAACGCATTGCGCTTGACCGCGCGTAGTAATCATCGGTGCCCTCGAAACCGCAATAGCGCGCGGTGATCGATTCATCGAAATCCCGCACATTCCGGACGCGTGCGAGATCGCCTATCAACCCGTTCGCCGAGTAAATCTCGGGAAAAAGTCCAGCCTTGTGCCGCATCCGCCGCTTCAAGCTTTTGACGAAATGCCGGTTGTAAACAAAATTGCGCGGCGCGCACAGCGCGTCGCAGCACGCCGCGAGATCAAGGCATGGCGCAACTGCGATGATCCCGCGCAGCTCGGCCGGAGCAGAATCCGCAAACTCTCCGGCCATTTTCAGGACGAGGTTACCGCCCATCGAAAATCCCGCGATGAAAATCTCCGGCAGCCCGTCGCGCCCGATCAATTCCTCGACGACTGCGCGAAAATCCGCGCTGCGTCCGGAATGATAGAGCGTCGGCGTTAGGCGTTCGGTCCCGCCGCAATTTCGTTGGTTCAGGCGGATGACGTTGAACCCGGCCGCGAAGGCCTTCTCCGCCGTGCCGAGCATGTATCCCGATTCACTCGATCCCTCGAGTCCATGCAGCAGCAAGAGAGTGGGACGCTCCCGCGGGTCGCCCTGCCAGTGCGCATCGCCGCGGAGCTGCGTTCCCGGCTCTACCTCGAAAAACCGAGCGGAGCTCGCAGGCAGTGCCGGAAATTTCCGCCGCCAAACCGCGCCCGCAATTGTCATCAAGTGCCGGTTGCGCAGCGCCCCGTGTGGTTTGAACTCTTTCACTAACGACCATCGTAGGCACTTCGCCGGTTTCGGGCAAGCTGGCGCGCATCCGCGCCTTGTTTCGCATGTTCCAAATTCAGATAATGCCCTGGCCGGTTTGGGGGCAAATCGGAGGCTGGACAGGGGCTTGGAGCCTTTTCCTCAGCCGAAAGGGGAGCTATGCGGAAGATTGGGTTGGCGCTTGCCTTCGTTTTCGTTTGCGCGTTTGCTTGTCCCGCTCAGGAATCCAAACCGCTTCTAATGCAAAGCCCGAGCATGAGCAAGACGCAGATCGTGTTTGCGTATGGTGGCGAGATATGGATCGTGGACCGCAATGGCGGCGACGCCAAGCGCCTGGTCACGGGAAGCGGGATTGAGAGCGGTCCAATCTTCTCGCCTGACGGCACGATGGTCGCCTACACCGGCAACTACGACGGCAACGAAGACGTGTACGTCGTTCCAGCGACAGGCGGGGAACCCCGTCGTCTGACGCATCATCCGGGATCGGATGTCGCCCTCGGCTGGTCGCCGGACGGTAAGCGCGTCCTCTTCCGCTCCACACGCAACAGCTTTTCGCGTTTTGAGCGCCTGTTCACGGTTTCGGTCGACGGCGGTTTCCCCACGGAACTGCCTCTGCCTATGGGCGTGCAAGCATCGTTTTCTGGTGACGGCTCGCAAATCGCCTATGTGCCGCGCTGGAATCGCAGATTGGGCGCGGCCCCTGCCTACAGAGCCATCAAACATTATCGCGGCGGTCTCACCTCTCCCATCTGGATCGCCAATCTTTCGGATTCGAACGTCGTCAAGGTGCCGCGCGACAATTCCAACGATTCGGATCCAATGTGGATCGGCGACAAAATCTATTTCCTCTCCGATCGGAATGGCCCAGTTGGCATGTTCTCGTACGACGGGAAAACCAAAGAGGTGAAAGAACTCCTAAAGAACGAGGGCTTTGACATCAAGTCCGCCTCCGCCGGGCCCGGCGGCATCGTGTACGAAAAGCTCGGGTCGCTCAACATCTACGATCTAGCGACCGGCAAATCAACGAGGATCGACGTCCGGGTCGCTGGCGATTTGCCGCAGGTCGCGCCGCACTTCGAAAAAGTCGCTGAGCATATTGTCAACGCCGGCATCTCGCCTACGGGGCAGCGCGCCGTTTTCGAAGCGCATGGCGAAATTCTCACGGTCCCCGCCGAAAAGGGCGACATCCGCAATATCACGCGCAGTCCTGGCGTCGCCGATCGCAATCCGGCCTGGTCGCCCGACGGCAAATCGATCGCGTATTTCTCTGATGAATCCGGCGAATACGCACTCCACATCAGCAGCCAGGACGGGCTGGCACCCGTCCGCAAAGTCGATCTCGGGCAGCCGCCGTCGTTCTTCTATACGCCGACTTGGTCGCCCGACAGTAAGAAAATCGCGTACAGCGACAAACGCCTGAATCTCTGGTACGTCGATCTCGATCATCCAACACCCGTAAAGGTCGATACCGATCTCTTCGACACGCCTCTCCATGAATTCGACGTCGACTGGTCGCCCGATAACAAATGGCTCGCCTACACCAAGCAGCTTGAGAATCACATGCGCGCCGTTTTCGTCTATTCGCTCGATGACAAGAAGGTGACCCAGCTCACCGATGGCATGAGCGACGCGCTCTATCCCAACTTCGACAAGAACGGAAAGTATCTCTACTTCACCGCCAGCACGAATCGCGGCCTATCGACGGGTTGGCTCGATATGACCAGCGAAGCTCATCCCGTCACGCGCGCAGCCTATGTCACCGTCCTGCGCAAGGACCTGCCTTCGCCCATCGCGCCTGAAAGCGACGATGAAAAAGCCGCCGAAAAAAAGGACGACAAGTCCGACACATCCGCGGACCAGAGCAAGGAAAAGGCCGAAGACAAGAACAAAGATCAGGCGAAAAACAAAGAGAAAACAGAGGTCAAAGTGACCATCGACTTTGACGGTCTGAGCCAGCGCATCCTGGCGCTGCCCGTTGCTCCGCAGAATTACGTCGGAATGTTCGCGGGCAAGGAAGGCGTCCTCTACCTGCTCGAAGCTCCGCTCGTTGATATCGCCGGAGGCCCCTCCCAATTCGCCGTGCAGCGTTTCGACTTGAAGACCCGTAAGACGGAAAGGCTTGTCGAGGGCCTACGCGACTTTGCGCTCTCGGACGACGGCGAAAAAATGCTTTACCACCAGGGCGAAAACTGGTTCATCACGGCCGCGGACAAAGCCGCCAAGCCCGGCGATGGCCAGCTGAAGATGGCGGACATGGAGGTTTACGTCGATCCGCGCGCCGAGTGGAAACAGATGTTCCACGAAGTTTGGCGCATCGAGCGTGACTTTTTCTACGACCCGCATTTTCACGGCCTCAACTTGAGTGCGGCCGAAAAAGCGTATGAGCCCTTTCTGGCGGGAATCACCAGCCGCGCTGATCTCAGCTATCTTTTCGACGATATGCTCGGCAACATAACCGTCCAGCACATGTACGTAGACGGCGGAACGATGCCGGAAACGAAAAAGGTCAAAGTGGGCCTGCTGGGTGCCGACTACACAGTTGAGAATGGCCGCTACCGCTTCTCGCGCATCTATAACGGCGAGAATTGGAACCCCCAGCTTCATGCGCCACTCACGCAGCCGGGCGTCAACGTGAAGGAAGGTGAATACCTGCTCGCGGTCAACGGCCGCGATCTCCACGGCAATGACGAGGTATATGGCTTCTTTGAGGAAACCGCGGACAAGCAGACCGTTCTGAAGGTCGGGCCGAATCCGGACGGCAGCGGCTCGCGCGACGTCACCGTCGTCCCAGTCGAAAGCGAAAACGCGCTGCGCAATCTCGCATGGATTGAAGGAAATCGACGCAAAGTGGACGAGCTGAGTGGCGGCAAGCTGGCCTACGTCTGGCTGCCGGACACGGCGGGCGGCGGCTACACCAACTTCAATCGCTACTATTTCGCGCAGGTTGGAAAAGAAGGCGCGGTGCTGGACGAGCGCTACAACGGCGGAGGCCAGTTGGCGGACTACATCATCGACTATCTGCGGCGCCCGATACTAGCTTTCGTCGAAACGCGCGAAGGCGAAACCTACGCCGAGCCGCAGGAAGCGATCTACGGCCCGAAGACAATGATCATCAACGAATTTGCCGGCTCAGGCGGCGACGCGATGCCCTGGTATTTTCGCAAAGCGGCAATCGGCCCACTGGTTGGCATGAGGACGTGGGGCGGCCTCGTCGGCATCGGCCTCTACCCGGAGCTAATGGATGGCGGCGAAGTGACCGCTCCGCGCTGGGCGATTTACGGCACGAAGGGACAGTGGGAAGTCGAAAATCATGGCATCGACCCCGATGTCGAAATCGACCTCGACCCCAAACTTGTGCGCGAGGGCCACGATCCGCAGCTTGAAAAAGCGGTCGAGGTCTTGATGCAATCTCTCAAGGATCATCCGCTGCCTACATATCAGCGCCCGGAGTATCCGAACTATCATCCGAAGTTCTAGCGTTTCGGCGAAAGTAACATGAACGACTTTGGAATGACTGGTCGGGGCGTGGAGATTTGAACTCCAGACCTCCTGCGCCCAAGGCAGGCGCGCTACCAGGCTGCGCTACGCCCCGACATGAAGTGCAGAATTGATTCTAAAGCACTTTCCAACGTTGCTGCCATTCCCTACTTCGCCTTTGGGCCCGACTGTACCTCAAACTGTACCAAAACGCGGTCACTGCACCATCGCTGTACCCGCAATCAAACCTACTTCCGGAGCCATTTCGTTGGCTTGCCGATTCAACTTCTCAAGAGCCTCCCGCTTCATTTGCAACTTCATCTGAGAATACCTCTTGAAGACCTGGGAATCGCCCTGGCGCAGCAACTGTGTCACCCACTCGTCGGCTACACCGCCTGCGCTTAGCCGAGTCGCGTACGTGGAACGCAGGTCGTAGATCCGAAAGTAAGGAATCTTCGCTCGCCGGAGCGTTTTACTCCAAGCCGTCTTCAGCACTCTCTGATGTCCCGTAGGATTTAGGTCACTCGGAAAAAGAAACGGGCCTTCACCCGCAATTCTCATCTGGTCTCGAAACGCATCCACCGCAAGCGCGGTCAGAGGGACCTCGGCGATACCATTCGGAGTTTTGGACTCAGGAACCCAAACAACCGCGTTGAGAAGGTCTATTTGATCCTTCTTCATAGGCGTAAGTTCCTTATAGACCCGAAGGCCGGTCTCCGTGATGATCCGAACGACATTCCGCAGGTGAGGCGGCGCGTGTTGTTCGATGCGTTTCTGTTCCGACCAACTGACGTAGTGCGGGCGGAACAGACCCTTGACGCGCACGGGAAATTCGACTCCCGCGCACGGGTTTGCTGGCAGGAATTTCTTCCGCACGGCGACGTTCAACATTCGCCGGAGGACCCGAAACTCCTGGTGTACGGTCGCCGGTTGAAGCATGCCTCTGTCCTTGATGCCAAGGGCTGACCTGATTTGGACTCGCTGATGGAGGCGATCGCGAAGGTAAAGCTCCACGCGATCCGCTGTTATGTCCACGAGTCGGCTTGCTCCAAACGCCGATCTTAGATGCTTAACGGCCCGCCTGTTTACCTGATGGGTTTTCTCGGCCCGTAACGGTGGCTTCGAATAATTATCCAAGAAGAAGTCTGCCCACCGCCCAAAGCTCAAGGATTCTCCTTTTCGTACGACTTCCAGCACGTTGTTATCCCTGGCATCGAGCCGTTCGCGCAGTTTCTTCTGGGCCTCCTGCCAATCCTCGGTTCCGGTGGACTCACTTCGACGAATTCCGTTTCTGTCGCGATAGTGCATCCACCAGATTTTCGTCTCCTTTCTTCGATACACGCATCCATCGTGATTTCGTTTTCTAGGCATTCTCCATCTCCTGTCGAAATGACGCGCGAAAGGACTCGAGATCCGATTTCAAAAACCGGATGTTTCGGCCCATAACGCGGAGATGGGGAATCTGCTTTCGCTCGACCCAAAGATATACAGTTTGGGGACTGACGCCAAGATATTTTGCCGCCTGCCTAAC
>DASPVC010000081.1:0-24227 GCA_035622585.1 Candidatus Acidiferrum sp. | reverse complement strand
CGCTACATCCTTCTCGACAATTTTCACGATCCGATCGATCGGTGCCTCGGAATCTGAGAGAGCAAGTCGCAGCTCGGTGTAAATTCGAGGAGCAGACGGCAATTCTCCCAATGCGCCCACGATCTTGGCCAGGGATTCGCTATGTAGCGTCTCGGTTAGCTTGGTGCCCCTCTCGATCGCCGAGATCAACGTCTCCGTGTCACAAGGTTTCAGCAGGAACTGATGAGCGAACGGCACCGCACGATAGGTGGATTCCAATTCCGTATACCCGGACAGCACGATGCGCAAGATGTGTGGGTACTTCTCAGAAACTACCCGGAGGAGGGCCGCGCCGTCCATTCCCGGCATGCGCATATCGGAGACAATCACGTCAAAGGCGCCGCCTTCCAACACGGTCACTGCCTCGGCACCTCCCGGAGCGAATGCCACGTCCCAGACGAGCCTTTGGGGTCGCAACATTCGCCTCAAGCCGTCCAAGATTTTGGGTTCGTCGTCGACGAACAAAACTCGTTTCATGACGTACTGCCTTATCCTCTGATCACGTTCCGCTCGTCGGCAGCCACACGTGGAATGTCGTTCCTTTGCCGACCTCGGTATCGAAATACAGCTTCCCGCGGTGCTTATCGACGATGGTTGCCCGCGCAAGCGCCAATCCTTGGCCCGAGCCTTTTCCCACTTGCTTGGTCGTGAAGAAGGGATCGAAAATCTTGTTGCGTATCGTCTCAGGAATACCCGTACCGGTATCCGAAATGGCGATATGCGCCCAATCACCCTCTGCAGTGGTGCGAACGAAGATTTGTCCTTTTTCCTGAGTGTCCTTGACTAGGTCTCCGATTGCGTGTGCAGCGTTAATCAAGAGGTTCAGGAAGACCTGATTCACATCTCCCAGATGACACGGCACCGGCGGCAACTCGCCGAAATCGGTCTCGATGTCGGCGACATATTTCAATTCGTTCCGTGCGACGACCAACGTGCACTCCAGCGCTTTATTGATGTCCGCAGGTGCCTTCTCGGTTCCCTGATCGACGTGGGAAAACGACTTCATGGCTCGCACGATCGTGGCGACTCGCTCCACCCCGTCCATCATCTGTTCCATGGCCCTCGGCATCTCCGTCCGCATGTAGTCCCAGTCGGCTTTTTCTCGCGCCGCCTGCACGATTGCGAGCCGTTCCTTCATGCGGGGATCGTGTTCCTGCTCTTTGCAAAAGTCTTCATACTTGGCGATCATCTCTGCAATCGCAGAGAAAGAGTCCCAGAGGAAACGGGTGTTGTCGCCAACGAACTGGATGGGCGTGTTGATCTCGTGAGCGATTCCGGCGGCCAGAGCGCCGATTGCCTCCATTTTTTGGGCTTGATGCAGTTGTTTCTCAAGGAGGACTTGGTCGGTGGTGTCCTGAAAAATGGCGATACTGCACGCCACACCGTTGATCTCGATAATCTCGGCTGAGGTGATTCCCTTGCGCAGTTCGCCTAACTTCGTTTGAAAGGTCATTTCGAACTTTCGGATGGAACCGGCCTGCTTCTGCATGGTTTCAAACAGGCGCTTTCGATCTTCCAGATTTGCCCAAAAACCCAACTCGCTCGACGTGTGGCCGATTACTTCTTCGCGCTCGTACCCGGTCGCACGCAAAAAGCTCTCATTCACATCGATATAGCGGCCCTCGGCGACAGTGGCGATGACGACGGGCTCGGGATTGGCGTTGAAGGCTTTGCGGAATTTTTCCTCGGCGGCCTTGCGTTCAGTAATGTCAATCATCGTTCCCTGAGCGCTCTTGATCATGCCGCTCTCATCCCGGATAGCTCGGATTTTTCCGAGGACCCAAACTGGAGTCCCGTCTTTCTTCCTCAGCAACTGTTCATAACTCAGAATGTCTTTGGCTTGCTTGAGTCGGTTAACGAATTTCGCGCGGTCCTCAGAACCAGCGTAGAGAGTGATGATCGACGTTCCTATCAGTTCGCGGGCTGACCCGTAGCCAAAGATATGTGCGCAGGCATCGTTGCAGTCGACGATGCGTCCATCCCAAGTTGTCTGAATGAAACCCGCAAGGCCGGAGTCGAAAAAGAGTCGATAGCGCTGCTCTGCGCTTTCGATTTCGGCGCTCTCGTTTGGCGGTATGGGACCGGCCACTTTCTTTTGGTCTAGGACAGGATTGCCCACAGGATTGTCCTCTTCGCGCTACAACGCCCCTGCGAAAACGCAAGGTATGTAATCCATACTTCGGCCATCGGCGGATAAACTTTAGTAAACGTCACGCGAAGCCAGAGACAGTTTTTAGTTTCTTGGTTGAGGGAAAGTTGCGGATGAAATGAAGAGATTTTCTTGACAAAGTTCCCGACGCGTCATCGTCGCTTGGTTGAGTTCAGCAGCAGCCTGGCAGCCAACTCCCGGTAAGTCGGATAACCGGACAAGTTCCCTGCTGAAACTTTACTTGTCCGGTTGCCCCGTTAATCGGGACCTGAGCGGCAGCTCTTGGTCCAGCACTTGCTTGGTTATGGAGCTGGCACAATCTTCGTCTCGTATCCGAAGGTCAGAATCGACTCCACCTGAACTCGTTCGCCATTATTAGCGGCTGGCTTAAACTGCCATTTCATCACTTGTTCGCGTGCTGCTGCCGTCATGATGGGATTATCAGAGTTCAGTCCGAGGGTTTCACGGACGTGCCCTTCACGATCGATCGCGATGTAAATGCTGAGGGTGCCAGGATTGCGTCCACTCGTCAAAGTCGGCCACTGAATATCCGGGGCACTCACGAGGAGAGATCGTGCCACCGCCTCGCTGACCACCACAGTTCTTAAGGGAGCGTTGGTTTGATTGATGACGAAGAGTGACTCGTCCGGAGGCCCAGGCAAGTCACGGAGTTCAGTAATGTCGGCCTCGAGTTCCATTCCCGATTCGATGTACTCTCCCAGTTTGCGTGCGACTTTCTTATCGCCGAATTTCTTGTAATCCTCGTACGAAATCTCATACCCCGGCGTCATAACCGATTTGAGGAGTCCGTCCTCAAGGCAGTACCTTGAAAATATTTTGTTGGTCACAGGTGGGGTACCAGCGAGGAATGTGAACCGTGGACACACTTCCGTGATGGTAAGCGTGCCACTCACTACGCGAGCCGATTTCGATACTTCATTTGACTTCGTGAAATCGATACCGAGCATCGAGGCTCCCGGATCGAAAATCCCATTTACAAATTGCCGCAACCAATTCGGATAGTAATCGCCGGTGAGCGTTTCACTTGTCTTATCGCCATTCACGATCAGCACTTCGGAAAAGTCGGCGGTCTTGACGACCCGCCGCCATTTGTCCGGAGTAACCCAATATTCCTCGATAGTGGCGTTGTGGCTGTCATTATCGCGATCAGTACTTTCAAAGGCCTTTGCTATCAGGTGGAAAGGCGCGGAGCCGGGTAGGGTGATCTGTGATTCCTTAATCGCACGCTCTGCTGGGCTGGACTGCGGCGTATCGTCAGATGCCCACACGGACGCGCACGCACCGACCAAAGCAAGCAGGAATGTGGCGGGAATACTGCGCATAGGCTAAGCTTATCGCACACCCGTCGCCTATTTGGAAACGCAATCGCGCTAACTCCTGATTAGTCGGATAACCGGACAAATAAAGTGATGCTTCACTTGTCCGGTTACGCCGTCTGCCAAGGCTTTGCGATTCGTTTCGGAGCTGCCGAGCACCCGCCCAGAATCTGGTCTATCGATTCCAACAGCCAAGTCTTCGGGTCTATTGGTGTCGATTAGAGTCGGAATAACTTCTGGGCGTTCGTGCGGGCTATCTTCACGCGGTCGGATTCGCTGATGGAAGCGTGGTCGAACCACTCGCTGGCCTCTACTACGTCCTCGTAAGGATAATCGACTGAGTAGAGAATTCGATCAGCGCCGACTTCAAGAATTACGTTCGTTAGGGCCTGCGTGCGGAAGTTGCCACTCGTCGTTATGTAGAAATTCTCGCGCAGATAGTGGCTCATTGGCAGCTTCGCTCTCGGAGTGACACCTCCCCTGGATAGGCGATGATCCACCCGCCAGATGCTGAAAGGCAGTCCTTCGCCCAAGTGACCGAGGATCACTTTGAGTTTGGGGTATTCATCAAACAGCCCGCTGGCCATCAAACGGAGCGCGTGAATGGAAGTCTCGACCGCAAATCCCCAGGGCGAGCCAGCGAGCCAAGGGTATCCTTCGTAAGCTTGCTGCCTGCTTTCCAAGGGATCGCGAGGATGCAGATAGAATGGCACATCCAGCTCCTGGACGGTGGCCCAGAACCGACGGTACTGCGGCAAATCGTAGAAGACGGCTGAATCCGCTTCGTTGACTTGCGAGAATCCGTTTACCAACGCGCCGCAGAAGCCCAGGTCTCTAACGCAGCGCGTCAATTCCCGGGCCGCAGCCTCGGGATCCTGTAACGGCAGAGTCGCAAAGCCCTTCAGACGTTTCGGATTCTTTGCCAGATGGTCGGCCAGATAGTCATTGGTTCGGCGCGCCTGGGCGATGGCTTGAGCGACGTTGGGAACGGCTTGAACTCCGGGTGCTGTGAGCGAAAGGATGCAGATGTCGAGACCGCCGCGATCCATATCCGCGATTCGTCCGCTGCCGATGTCGAGGATCTTGTTTCGAATTTCAAGCGGGAGATCTCTGACGGCGTAACTGGTGTCAATCGCTTCGGCAAGGACAAAGTGCTCTTCGAGCGCGATCTTGCCAGCCGGAGGCAGCGCGCTGCGCTTCGCGCTCTCTACCGTACTCTCTGAACCCATTGGCGCTGTCCTTTTTTCGGGCTGACGATGTTGAACACTGTACACCAAGTAATTTCACGTTGCTTCGCCGAGGGGACTGCCTGCTTAGAACCAGGTCCGCGCCTTGTACGCACGGTATTCGTCGCCGAACTTGGCGGCGAGCACCCGGTCTTCCTTCCTCGCACGATAGATTTGCAATGGAATGAGCACCACCAGCACCCAGAGAAGTTTGGGCGCGCCAGCGAAAAGGAATATGCCCACGATCGTCAGAGCTCCGAAAACGTAGATCGGGTTTCGGATTCGCGAATAGAGGCCGGTGGTGACGAGCGCCCGCGCCTTGGCTCGCACTGAAAATGAGCCGCCCAGATGGATTCGCGCCAAGAAAAGAAGCGCCAAGGACGGCACGCCGATCGCTGCGCCCGCGATGCGCATGGGTGTCCACGGCTGCCCCCAGACATGCGCCACCAACAGAGCCAGCACGGCGAATAAGACCACCAACGTCAGCAGATTCGCCCTCATCATCCTCCTATACGAAGACGATGCGCTCGATGTTACCCGCCTCTTTCGCGGGCGGCACGCCTTCCCTGTTCAGCAGTGAGCCGCGCCGCAGCCCGTTCCCTGCCCGCGTCTGGCGCATGAAGGCAGGGCCGATGTCACGCCGGGCCTGATTCCAGAGCCTGCGGCAAAGACGAAACGGCCCGCTTATATGCTGCTTAAGGTGCTGCAATCCGCGTGAGCTTCAAATCGGCGAACTGAGACCATTTGCCGTCTTCGGTTTTCTGCTCCATCAGCCATTCCCATGCGTTCGTCTCTGGATTCCAGACGAAGCTCGTGTGAAACGGTCCATCCGGGTATTCGAAAACGAATCTGATGCGATTGCCCTCGCGGATTCCGTAGCCCAGAGTTTCGGAAAAACGCGCCCCAAACACGTCCATCAAATGCAGCACGTATCGCTCGCTAACCCGGTCATATCCCAAAAACCAGATTGCTTCGTAGTGGCGCTCCCCAGCGGGAGCATCTGGGGCAGTCTTCTCATGCAGCCGGAGAAACTGGTGGTTGAGTACCCATTCAGCTTCGATGAGATGGTGCGCATCACGCCCCATGATTTGGCCCCCGACTTTCCATGTGCCAGCCAAACGCTCAGCCGCATCATCGTGCCACTCGGACGGCATCTGCGCGGTGGTAAGCTTCCCGAAGAAAAATGTGAGGATAATCGTGAACATCGCAAGCAGTTTCATTGTGTGTGGTTCCTTTGAAGTGGCGACAGGAAGACGCCACTTGTAGCCTTTGCCGTTGGGATTTTATCCGGCTAAGTGTCACTTAGAGTAGTGGGTTTTTGGCGGCAGCCTGCAACGGAAAAGAAAGCCACCCGAACGACAAAGTGCTGAGGCGTCGCAACGCTCTCCTCTGCTTACGAAATCATGTCCTTATCAAGCTGAACTAGGTTAGTGCCTGATTCGTCGGATAACCGGACATCTTCCTGGCTAGTACTGAATTGGTCCGGCTACCCCGTTTATCAGGCGTTAGGTGTTTCAGGAACCGAGAGGTTCGCTTCGGTGTAAAATTGTTGCGGTCGTCCGGGGGGCCATTATTGAAGACCCGAGTACTTGGCGTCCTGCTTCTCGCGGCTTTGTTGAGCCCGAGCCTCCCCGCGCAGGGAAGTGTCGGCACGGTATGTTTGATGCCACTCCCGCTCCCATCTGACCAGCCCTACTATCGTTACGGCTTTATCCTGTTCAATCACGCTGCGCTGTCAGTGAGGATCGACAAGAGACCACCGGTTCCCTGGCCGCGCAAGGACAGTTTCAAAATATCCGATCTAGATACGACGGCGCGCCATTTGGTGGCGATCATTTCCGATGGGAAGCCCATTCAATCGTTTTGGTTTCGATTCTCCGACTTTAGAAGCTCTGATTTGTGTCTTTCCTTCGACGGTTTCCCGCCTGACCTGCGAGACGCAAAGCACGCCCCGTGGTGCAAGTGCAGGTGAAGACTAGTGCGCGGGACGCGCGTTAATCAGGCGCACCGCCCCGTCGCACTGGTCTAGCTTGTGTCCGGTAAAGATGGTTACGAGCTATGCGAGGACATCCTTCCGCGCTAAGTCCTGATTAGTCGGATTACCGGACAAGTTGCGTACTACAACTCTACTTGTCCGCTTAGCTTGTTCGTCAGGAGCTGGCGGTTGCTTCAGATCGCGGCAATTGCAGTCTTCTGATTTGGCGGGGAGGCTGGCGTGAAACCGTGGCGTTGCTCGCTTCCCTGCTGACCCGGGGGCTTTACAATCGGAATCCTGCGTAGCAAAGGAAGAGGCCGAGCAGGATCGCAACGACACCACCGAAAGCGAGTACGCCGACCCTATTGCACGCGTGGTACACGCTCCGCGAAAAATCGGGGAACAGCCAGAGGATGGTGCCCTTGAGAAGCGCGGACCACCCGATGATCGTCACCACGACCCGCCAATCGGCAGACCAGACCTCCTGCACCGCGACCATGAAGGCACCGAGCAGGAGGTTGATCAATCCGACGATCCAGAACGCCACTGGCTGGTCCATGGCGCCGTCGATGGCGCGGGACATCGCCTTCCTGTTGAAAAGCGCTTCGAGGCCGCCCACCAGGAATACGATCCCGAGCGCTCGCGCGAAAACTATGGAAGTGTCGTGCATGAGATTCGAACGCGTTCGTTCGGACGCTTCTTTACTACAGATGCTGCGCCCGCGGCAAGATTACGCACCTTTTGGCGTTGCTCCAATTTTGTGTTGCTGTCGGTCATACGTAATTCCCGCATCTTGCCACAAGAAAACTGCTGGACTAGATTGCGTCATACCGCAGCATTCTGGAGACGTCGCGGCTGCTGCGATTCTTCGTACACATTAACGGCTTTGCATTTCGGACATGTTACGTCGGCGGAAAACGGAACGCCGCACACGGTCAGTTGTCGATGGCATGAAAGACAGTAACCTACTGATTCTGCGCACGTTGAGGTTCTGCGCGAAGGTGTTGAGCCTTTTGAGCGATTGGGTATTGACAGATTCTCATTATGGGCGTACATTTTCCCTATCCTCCTTAACCGGGGTGAAGAATGGATACTCAAAAGCTTAAAATCAAGATCGGCGAGCATGAATTCGAGGCCGAAGGCCCCGTCGAAGTCGTGCAGGCGCAATTTGCCGCGTTCAAGGAATTGATCGCCAGCGCTACAACTGTCAGTAGGAAAGCCCAGGAACAGAAAAGCGAGCCGGCGCAACCCGCAGCAAATGGTTCCAGCCAAGTTCTGCTTGAACGAATTGTGCGTGTGGATGGTCGCATCATTTCACTCACCGCCAGAACGGGTTCCATAGCGGATGCGATCATCCTGATTCTGTACGCGCAGAAAATACTGCGAAACAACGAGACCGTGACGAGCACAGAAGTTGTGGACGGATTGAAAACTTCTGGCCATATGGTAACGCGGGTGGACTCCACGATGCGAAAACTCGAAGCGGAAGGCTTGGTAATAAAGATAGGTCAGCGTCGAGCAACGCAATACAGGCTTACGAATCAGGGCGTGACGCGAGCACAGGAAATCGCGCGAGGAGTAATTGCCTTGGCGGCATGAACTGGTCGTGGCTCGGTAGCTCAATCGGAGAGAGCGCCCGCCTGCTAAGCGGGAAGTTGAGGGTCCGAACCCCTCCCGAGCCACCACCAGAACGGCAAGTGCCCCGCGTGCCCCGCCCCTAGTTGCAGCTAGGAGCGGGCGAGATTCAGGCGTGGACGAAGCCCACACGTGAACCCGCAAACTTCAGTGTAGGGCTTCTCCCGGAGGAAGTCAAAAGGAGAAGCCCAATGACCTGCATTCGCTGCAAACACCCCGAAGCAAAGCGATTCGGGTTCTACGGACGCCACGGAATCCAGCGTTTCCGTTGTCCGGCATGCAAAGCCACATTCTCCGAGCCGCGCCAGAAACCCCGTGGGCAGCATTACATTTCGACTGAATTCGCCACGCAGATCATCACGCTCCCTGCTCGAAGGAATGAGCACACGGACAGTGTCGCGCATTACTGGCGTGCACTAAGGCGGGATTCTGGGCAAGCTCCTCGCCTGCTCGGGCGAAGAGGGATTGCCTTACCGCTATCGGATTCCCGGGAAGAGCTTTGCCGTAGGGGCCGGCCGCGCGATAATCAACGAAAGACATGGCCACACTCGAAATGCCGCAGGCGCGGAAAAGCACGTTCGCGCCGGACATGAGCTGGACGCAGCAAGTGCCGCCGGGCAAGCGATTGAACTGCATTGCAGCGGCGGAGGAAGTGTTCGTTCAGGCGGAACAGAAACTGGCGCAGGTGGAAAAGACCGGCCTCGACCGGGCGGAGATTCGCGTCGCGGCGTTCATGCCGCGGCTGCCGGACGTGGACGTGGACCGCGGCTCGCGCCGCTACGCCAGCTATATGGGGAAGAAGTTCCGGCAGCACGGCCTGGATTTTCGCATCGAGGAAGCGAACAGCGCCGACGCGCTAGAACTCCTTCTGATGGGCGCGCAAGTCCACGACAAGATCTACGGCACCTTCATCTTTTTCCCCGCGCCGTTCGGCAAGACCGAGGATTACTTTCTGCGGCGGGTGCGGCCGGAGAAGGACATCGAAGGGCTCACGGTCGAGAACACAGGCCGCATGGCGCTCAACATCAAGACGGTCGATGAAGAAGAGAGGTACGAGGGCGTGGCGCCGTGCACCGCCAAAGCGATCCTCACTCTGCTGCACCAGCACCGGGAGATCCGGAAAATGTTTCCGCGCGATGGCCAGCAGAAAGGTCCGACGGTCGTGATCTGCAATAGCTCGCCGCGCATCGGCATTCCGCTGCAAAGCATGCTGATGCGGATCGGCGCCACCGCACTCATGATCCATCCGCAGACCCGGCCGGAAGACCGCGAAGCCTATCTCAAGAGTGCCGACATCGTGGTGACCGCATTCCCGGCGCAGTCCGAGGCGGACCTGGTGCGCAACGTGAAAGACGGCGCGGTGATCATCGACTGTTCCACCGAAGGAGACTTGCATCCAGACGTGCTGCAGAAAGCTGCCTACTTATCGACCCACGACAATCATCTGGGGCAGATCACGACCGCGCTGGCGCTCTACAACACCGCCCTGTGCGCGCTCTGGCAGCGCGGGATGAAGGCCGAGCACTCCTGATTCGCCTGCGAATCGCACGCCTTCCCTTCCGCACCGAACCACTCCGGTAGCGCCGTTACCGGGAACTTCGCGCCGAGAAGCATGGACTTCCCTTTTGCCCGACCGCGGAACCCTGACCGGATTCCAGTGTATAATCCCCCGCATTCGCATCCCGCGAGGGCGCGCATGGCTGCGGACAGCACGTCAAAGATGTGGGTTCCGGTATGTTGCGGGCGCGTCATGCGCTGCAACATGTTCCGGCTGCCGGACGGCGCATCGTACGCAGCGCTCGTGTGCACGCAGTGCAACAAGAACATCACCCTGGAGCAGGAACCTCTCGCGGCTGCGAGTAGCTTTGGAGAAGGCTCGAAGGTCCTGAGCCTGCTTGGATCGCCCAAGCCGCCCACAACGGACAGAAGGAAGAAAACGCTGCCCGAAGCTGGTCCCGACGATCCAACGCTGTAGTGTGATTGCGGCCGATCCGAATTTACCCGCCAATGATTGGTCAGACGATCTCGCACTTTCGCATTCTGGAGAAACTCGGGGCCGGCGGGATGGGCGTCGTGTACAAAGCCTACGATACCCGGCTGGACCGCGCGCTGGCCCTCAAATTCCTTCCCGAAAGCCTGGCGCAGCAACCGCAGGCGCTCGAGCGATTCCGGCGGGAGGCGCGCGCCGCCTCGGCTCTCAACCATCCGGGCATCTGCACGATCTACGACATTGGCGAGCAGGATGGCCATTTTTTCATCGCCATGGAGTACATCGACGGCGAAAAGCTGCTCGATCGCATCGGAGGGAAACTGCTTCCTCTCAGGGAAATCCTGACGTTCGGCATCGAGGTGGCGGACGCTCTGGACGCAGCGCACGCGGCGAGCATCATCCACCGCGATATCAAGCCCTCCAATATCCTGGTGACGACGCGGGGACACGCGAAGGTGCTCGACTTCGGCCTGGCCAAACTGGTTCTCAAAGGAGTCGCTACGGGCGGCGAGAATTCCGGCGGCGAAGCGCCAGAGCCCACTTCGATCGTGGGAATCATCAGCGGCACTCCTTCGTATATGTCGCCCGAGCAGATTCGCGGAGACGACCTGGATCCGCGCACGGATATTTTTTCGCTCGGCCTCCTGCTCTACGAAATGGCCACGGGACGCCAGGCGTTTGGCGGCGGCACGGGCGGCGCCGTCATCGAGGCGGTCCTGACGCGCTCGCCAGCGCCGGTGCGGGGCATCAATCCGGAGATCCCGCTGCGGCTGGAAGAGATCATCGACAAGGCGCTGCGAAAGGACCCGGGCCAGCGTTACCAGAGCGCGGCCGAATTGCGCGCCGATCTTCAGCAGCTTGCGAGAGAAGCCGATTTGAGCCGGAGCGATTACGAAGCTCCACGATTGGCCGTGTCGCCGGCTGTCGGCCCGCCGTCGTCAACCGGCAGGCAGAAGCCGGACACTTCGAGGACGCAGGCCGGCTCGCTGCGGCCGGAGCGGGTCTCGAGGGTCATTACTTCGCTCGCCGTTTTGCCTTTCGAGAACGTGAGCCGCGATCCCGAATACGAGTACCTCAGCGACGGCATCGCCGGCAGCCTGATCAACAACCTGGCGACGGTGCCGAAGCTGCGCGTGATGGCGCAAAGCACCGTATTCCGCTACAAGGGCCGCGATATCGACCCGCAGGCCGTGGGGCGCGACCTGAATGTGCGCGCCGTGCTCATCGGGAGAATGATGCAGAGCGGCGGCTCGCTGCGCATCGGGGCCGAGCTGGTGGACGTGGCGACGGGGTCTCAGCTATGGGGCGCGCAGTACGACCGCAAGCCCGGCGACATTTTCACGATTCAAGACGAAATCTCCAACGAGATTTCGGGAAAATTGCGCCTGCAACTCACCCGCGCGGAGAAAAAGAAACTCACCCGGCGCCACACGCAAGATCCCGAGGCGTACCGCCTCTATTTGCAGGGCCGCCATCATTGGAACCGATGGACCGAAGACGGGTTCTACAAAGCGATCGAGTATTTCGAGCAGGCGGTGGCGAAGGATCCCCGCTACGCTCTCGCCTATACGGGTGTGGCGGAATCCTACGTGCTCCTGGGATGGAATAGCTACCTGCCCCCCAAGGACGCGTTTCCGAAAGCCAAAGTCGCCGCGCTCACCGCCTTGCAGTTCGATCCCGATCTCGGAGAGGCTCACACGCCTCTGGCAGCCGTGCTCTGGCTCTACGACTGGCAGTGGCGAGAGGCTCGGAAGGAATTCGAACGCAGCCTCGAACTCAATCCCACCTATCCAACCGGCAACCACTGGCACGCCGAGTTCGTGATGACCATGGGCCGCCAGATCGAAGCGATCGCCAAAATGAAGACCAGCCAGGAGCTGGACCCGTTGTCGCTGATCATCAGCGTCGCAATCGGATGGGCCTATTACATGGCGCGCCGATACGACGAGGCGATCGAGCAACTGCTCCGCACGGTCGAGTTGGACCCGAACTACCCGGTCACCTACTGGATTCTCGGCCTCGTGTACCGGAAAACAGGACGCTACGCATTGGCCGTCACAGAGGGCGAGAAAGGCGTGACCTTGTCAGGCGGCAGTCCGATGCTCCGCGCAGCACTCGCGCATACCTACGCGGAATCGGGCCGGACCCAGGAGGCGCTTCAGGTGCTCGACGATCTGACGCAACTTTCGAAGCACCGATACGTCTCGCCCCATTTTTTCGCGGGAATCCACATCGGCTTGAAAGAAAACGACCGAGCCATCGAGTACCTCGAGAAGTCCTACGAAGACCACTCCCACTGGCTCATCTACCTGCACATGGACCCGAGTATGGACCCGCTGCGGCACGATCCGCGCTTCGAAGACCTGCTAAAGCGCGTCGGCCTGCCCCCGCCAGACGCCGATCTCTCGACTGCAACGCGTTAGGGTTTCCTTCGCTGACATGCTGAGTGCCTGATGGACCGGCAAGCGTCTTTCGAGCGGCTTCCTCTGTTGCGATGGTTCGCAGCGCGGCTCATTCACTTTCGTGAGCCTTGAGATCTGACACGAATCGAGCGAAATCCTCCGTCACCTGGAGGCCCGGCAATTTATAGAGCTCGTCCGTAGCAGTCGCAGCGAAACCCGCTCCGGCCGGGAGCGTGGAGCCAGGATCGGCCCGCGCCGCCCGGTAACCGGCGGCCTTGAGCATCGCGATTTCGAGCTCGTTGTAGCTGCCGAATGGATACGCGAAGATGTCGGGCTCCCGCCCAAGATGAGACGCAATGATTTCCCTGCTTCCCTCGATCTCTTTCCAGAGATCCGCCTTGTCGGTGATCGCGGAAAGGTAGGGGTGCGAGATGGAATGGCTCTCGATGTCCATGCCAGCCGCCTGCATCGCTGCGAGCTGGGGCCAGGTCATGAAATCCTTAGCGCCGATGCCGTTCGTGAAGACAAAGAAGGTGGCGGTGTCGTTGTATTTCAGCAGTAACGGGAACGCCTCGCGGTAGAGGTCCTCCCAGCCGTCGTCGAAAGTAAGAACCACCGGTTTTGCCGGCAACGGCGCGCCCGCGCTGGTCATCGCGTCCACGAGCGATCCAAACGGAATGACGGTGTAGCCGTTCTGGTGCAGATAGCGAAATTGTTCTTCCAGGGATTCCGGAGGAACGGTGTACCTCCTCACCAGCGGCGTCATCTCTGGTCTGTACGGCGCGATGCTGTGGTACACCAGGATCGGCACGCGCAGGTAGCGGAGAGATGCGGACGACGTCGGCTCGGGAAGGACGGCCGGGAGCGCCTTTGCGGGAAAAGTTTTTGTGCCTTGTGGCGGCGCAACAAGTCGCCACGCCAGCCAGCCGAACGCGAGGACAACGGCTGCGGCTACGGCGAGAAAGCCGACGGACGTTTTTCTGACCGGAAACATATGATCAATCGCTCTCCGTACAATTCTACAGGGCTTCTGCTTGAGAATCAGGCGTCGACGTGAAGGTGCAGGTTTCGATGAACCTGCGAATCGGCCAAATTCCCCGGGGCTGATTGAACTTGCACTGCAACGCTGTCAATGAGGAGATGACAGGAGTCCAGTTAGATCGCTCAAGGCGAGGAGCATAGCTGTTGCTTGACTGCTTGAATTTGACTCGCCATTTTTTCTCCCGTGATGTCTTCAAGGTGAGGTTTCTGCAAATCCGGGCAGGCTTCCGAAAGGCGCAGCTCGCCCATCATGTAGAGGGCGAACCCGGATGGATGGTAACTACCTAATCCATAGATCTGCCGAAGGCCTGCCAGTGTTGGGGCTCGGTTCTTGGACAGTATTGTTTCGAGTTTCGACACAAGCTGTTGCCGGTTCTCGTGGGCGTCGTTCATTTTCGACGTGATCATCTGCGGGTCCACCTTGGCCAAAAACGCGGTAGGAGGGCTGTCGAGCACAACGTCGTCACTATTCGAGTCGCCGCGCCACATCCGCTCAAGATAATGAAGGACGGAGCGAGCACAATCGAACGAGCAAGGAAGTTGGTTGAGAGCGTCGGCCACAGCTCTGCGCAGGGTCTCGGCGTTCTGCGGTTGAAGCAGTATCGCCAAATCCCCGGAGATGGCGGGATCATTCCTTCGTTTGAGGGCTGCCACAGCAGCATTGCGCGAATCAAAAGGAGCTGCAGGGTTGGTTGCTATGCCGATAAGGAGCTGCGTCGCCCGTTGCCCGGGAATCTGACTCAGACTATTGACGTCACCAAGGCGCTCCGCACTGCTTTTCCTAAGGTCAGAGGCTTCCGCGGCCAGGCGCACAGCGGCGGAATGCACTAGAAAATAGCCAAGGAGCCCGATGGCCACGACGGCCAACAATGCAACAAGGCCGATTTTCCGTGATCGTGATTCCTTCAAAAGGCGCACAGGTCAAGCCATTGAGAGACCTTATATCATGCTCGGGATGAAAACAGCTGCCCAGATAGGTCATCTCTCGATTACTCGGCTGACCGGACGGGCACAATGCTGGGACTCAACTGTCCGGTAGCCGCGTTAATCAGGACTTCATGCGCTTGGCGTCCAGCTCATTGAAAGCTCATTGAGACACGCATGTAGTAGGGAGGGCGCGGCGGGTGTGGAAACTCGTCTTTTTCCAGCGTCTGCCGCACGCATTCATATACGTTGGTGTCGTGATCTATGTAGAGCCGCAAAACATGCCCATCTTTTCCGATTGCTGCAACGAATGAGAACGGCGATGTGTCGGGGTGATCAGTCGACTTTAAACAAGACTGAAAAACGGGCGAGTATGTTTTCTGGTAATAGGGCATCAGATCAAGATGAATGTAAGCTTGCATGGCGCGTTCCTTATCTTGTGCATCTCCAAGAGCGGCAGCTTGTTTGAACGAGGTAGCGAGGTCGTCTGCTCTGCCTACCGACGTTAAGAGAGAAATGAGAACGATTGCACAAAGTTTCTTCATTAGGTACGGCTCCTAGCCACGCTCAGCCGAGGCTAGCATTTCAGTTTTCAGCAGATAACTGTTCTGAGGTTCATCTGCCTCGTCGTAGTCAACTCCTGGTAAGTCGGATAACCGGACATTTGAAGTACCACTTAACTTCTCCGGTTGCCCCTTTGATCGGGTACATGCGGAACCAACGATATTCGCTCTTCGAGATATACTCGGCAGTCCCTTCAATTGTACTTGCTGAAAACGGAGGAGTTTTGTGATGAAAAGCTCAGCATCAACAGCCGCAGTTTTATTCGCGTTCTTGTTCTCGACCCGCCCGCTCACAATGGCACAACAGAGCCAAACCACGACAAAACAGGCGGCGGCACAAACAGTGTCCGAGCCGTCGGGAGAGTACCTGTTCAATACGTACTGCGCCGTTTGCCATGGCAAGGACGGAAAGGGAGCTGGCCCAGCCGCTGGTGAACTCAAGGTGCCGCCTCCCGACCTGACGACTCTGTCAAAACGCCACGGAGGGAAATTCCCCACAGAGTACGTCAGCAGTGTGCTTCATTACGGAATTTCAGATCTAAAGGCTCACGGCTCGCCCGACATGCCCATCTGGGGAGAACTCTTTGCTCCCAGCGGCGCTCTAACGAGAAACCCGTCGCGGCCTTTAGCGGAAGAGCGCGAGGTCGATGCGGCGAGGGCGCGAAAGATTCAAAACCTGACTCAGTACATCGAGTCCCTACAGGCGAAATGAACGTGTTCGGAGGTCGCGGGTAATCCGGAAGCAATTGTTCTTGTCCGATTAGTCGCGTAACCGGACATTTCCCGTAGTAAAACTCTAATTGTCCGGTTACGCCGTTTACCAGGACTTACATCATCGCTTCCGAGTTGCCGACTACTCACCCGGAATCCGTCGAACGGCCCTAGGGATCGCGCGTCTCACGGTGGTTCTGCTCCCCGGTATTGGATAGACGCCCAGAATGGCCGCAGGCAAGGCCGTCTTAGAACTCCAATTCAGCAACCAGCTTCAAGAGCCGCAGAAGAGTCGCGCGTTCGTCCGGTGTCAGTTCTTTTCGCAGTCTATCGTCGGCGGCAACCCTCGAAATGATGAGGCGTTTTCGGTATTTGTGGCCTTTTGGCGTCAGCTTGACGTGAATTGCTCTGCCCGATTTGGCTTTCCTCTCTGATATAAGCCCTTCCTGAACCATTGACTTGATGGCTCGGTGCACAACAGTTCTATCGATACCGAGAAGTGTGGCGATTTGATTCTGATTGAGCGTGGCGTCGCCACGGAGTGTGGATAGGATAAAGCCGCGCGTCGCAGAGCAGCCGGTTTTTCTTTCCAGCCTCTTCCCGACGGAAAAATACGCCGCCGCGACATGGGCAAGTACCGAATCGCTTAGGATATCTTGAGGAATATCCTTCTTTGGAACGATGATCATAGGACCGTTACCGTGGCCTCGAGAGGCCTCCGCCACTGAGGCGTTCCCGCATAAGAAGCTGCTTTCTTCCCGATCGCTATCACCATCACAATCTCATGGTACCGGGTGGACAGCCCGAGAAATTTGCAGAGTCTGCGCCCATCAAAGCCTTCCATTGGGCAGGTGTTGAGCCCCAACGCTTCCGCGGCGATCATCAGATTCTCGCAGGCCAGCGATGTGCTCTTCGCCGCCCATTTGAACACGGCATGCCGAAACAGAGGCGGCATCCCCATCGTCTTCCACAAATTCACCAGCCGAAGAATCGTCCATTTGAACGCGCCGAAAATGCCGAACGGCCCCGGCATGAACAGGATCCGCCCGAGCTTCGCCGTCCGCTCGTAGTCTCGGACTTTGGCGTCGCTGAAGCCGCTCCTGCGCATCCACTCGGATTGCGCTTGGGACGTCGCTTCCAGCGACCCGATGTCGGCCACCGCGACCAGCAGCGCCGATGCGGTTTCCGCAGGCCTCTGTCCCATGCAGAGTTTTGCCACGGTTGCCTTCCTCCCCTGCGATTCCACCCAAAAGAATCGGTACGGTTGCATATTGAAACTGGATGGAGCATGGCGCGCTGCATCCAGGACTTGCTCGCGCAATGCTTGTGGAATTTCGACCGGGTCAAAGGCCTTGACTGCTCTCCTGTGGAACATCGCGTCCAGGATCTCGCTCATGGACACCTCTATGTTGCTATTACAACATACCAGTGTTGCAGACGCAACATACAAAGAAATATCGCTTTGTGGCTTGGTCTGAGACTGCGGTAATTTGAGATGTCTAAGGGACAAGACGCTCGAATTTAGCTTCTCTCCTCCGAGCGGCGTTCATGATGAAACCGAGCAACTTGAACTCAAGATGCTGAGGACTCTTCGAATCTTCTAGCTCGGTGTAACGCTGGTCAATGCCTGGTAAGGTCGCCTAATCGGACATGTCCAGACCGCCCAACTTCAGGCTGCAAAGCCGCCCTTGAACACGCAGCACGCTTCAAAGGTCGAGCGGTCGACTAGAAACAGAAACTCGTCGAACTCAATTACCACTTTCGCGTCGTTTTGTTCGGGATCACAAAGAAAACTCTCACCGAGCCGGAATTGGCGTTCGCGACCAGAAACAGCAGTCATCGCCTTAAACGGCTCCGCGACGCTGTATAAACCCTTCATGGGGAACGAGCGATTCTACCCGAGTAGGAATTAGTCCGTTAGTCGCATCGGGCAAAGTCCTGGTTAGTCGGATAACCGGACAAATAAAGTGACACTTCACTTGTCCGGTCCGCGCGTTAATCAGGCACTGAGGACATCAGCGGGCGAGAAGTATCCTGTCGACGGCCATCCATGACCGGCGTTCGCCACTTCAGGGCGGGTCGCCCCGGCTTATCGGGCCGCGCGGGCGGGGAGACCGTCGATCGTCGGGGTCGCGCCGGCCCAGCTCTTTACCTCGTTGAGACATTTCTTGGCGAACAGGCGAATGGACCGCAAGCATTCCTCGTGGGCCATTCCGCCGGTGTAGAGGTGCGGCATCATGCCCTGCGGTTGGCGGCGCTGTTTCACTTCTTCGAGCTGCTCCAGCACCTCGTTGGGCGTGCCCGCGATCGAGCTTTTGTGGGCGTTTTCGACGGCCACCTGGGCCTGCTCCGGCGTCATCCGCAGGGCGCTGTAGCTTTCGTATCCCTTGATCGTGCCGTGATGCTCGGAGGTCATTTCGTAGTTCTTCACTGCCGCCGCGAACGTCCGGCCTGCGTAGACGCGCGCGAGCTCCCGGGCGCGATCGCCGCTCTCGTCAACGAATACGATGTTCGAGACGAACGGCGCCACCGGCTCCTCGCCCGGATGGGCTTCGTGCCAGGCTTTGAGCCACGCGTCGGAGGCCTCGTCTCCCACCACGCGGCTGAGAGCCGATTCCGATTGGACGTGTCCGGCCAGCATCGGCTGCCCGAGATACAACCGGCCCAGGCCCAGCTTCGCGGCAGAGACCATCGAAGCGGGCGAGCCCGCGGCGCAGAAGGCGCGACCCTTGAGCGGCCGGATCGGCCGCGGCCGCAGCTCGCGGCGTGGCTGCTTGAACAGCTCGCCACCCTCGATCGCACCGGTGTCGAAAGCGCGCAGAACCATGGTCACACTCTCGTCGAAGCGCTGGCGCGCTTCGCCCTGATCGATGCGCATCCCTTCGTACTCGACACGCGAAAGCCCGCGGCCGAAGCCGATCAGGGCCCGCCCGCCGGAGACGTGATCGAGCAGCAGGATTTCCTCGGCCATTCGCACGGGGTCGTGCCAGGGGACCACGAGCACCTGAGTCCCGAGACGAACGCGAGGATGCCGGCCCGCCAGGTAGCTGAGGTACATGAGCGGGTTCGGACTGATCGAGTAGCTGCTGAAGTGATGCTCGGTGATCCATATCGACTCGAAGCCGAGCTCGGCGGCGAGTTCGAGCTGCGTGAGCTCTTCGCGGATGAACCGCGCGTCGTCGAGCTCGGAGTGATTCGCAAATCCGGTGGCGATTCCTACATGCATGGGACTTCTCCGCAAGATAGCACTCGATCGTAACTCACTGGCACCTCCCGATGGCCGGCCTTATCGTTCACAGGATGAAGCGCGATCCTAACAGATTTCGGGACTTGCGCACAATGATGTCTTGACAACACCTGATTCAGACGAAGCTGTCCGTCTACGGCGGGTGCCAAGTGTTTGGCGATGTTTAGTTGATTCGGGAAACTGAGATAGACTGGCCCGGCCAATTTTGGGAAGGAGCAACCATGCGCAAAGGATACTGGATTACGTTTTACCGCTCGGTTTCAAATCCGGAGGCTCTCGCTGCTTATGGAAAAGCGGCGGGACCGGCGATAACGGCCGGCGGGGGCCGGTTCCTGGTTCGAGGCATGCCGGCAAAGACTTACGAGGCGGGGCTGAACCAGCGGTGCGTTGTCATCGAGTTCGATAGCCTTGAAAAGGCGATCGCCACGTATGAAAGCTCCGAGTATCAGGCGGCGAAGAAGCTGCTCCAAAACGGCGCGGAGCGCGACATGCGGATGGTCGAGGGCGCTTAGCAGCCGGGTCGGGCCAGAGCGGGCGTTCGCACCGAGCGGACCGGGATCGGCCGCGAGGTTTTTCTCCCGCGATGCGACAACGCGAAGGCTCGCTGCTTTGCAGCGAGGAGCTAGTTTTCGCGGCTGCCGCGATGCGTGAGCCTGCTGAGGACGAACTCCTGCGTCACGGTCGAGGCGATGCGCTCACCCGTGCCGATCGCGAACGTGGAAAACACGAAGCCGGCGCCACGATTCGATGCAGGATAGTAAAGATTCGAAAGCCCGGCGGATGCTAGGTCGCCTCCCACGCTGGAGTAGTTCGGCTGCGATTTTCCGTTGTCGCCCTTGCAGATAAACGGGCCCAGGATCGCGTGCCGGAGTCGCGACCAGGTTGTTCCCGTTCCCTGATAGAAGTAGCGGGGATCCTGATGCAGGACCGATGGCAGGATGGCGCCGCCGATCATGATGTCCGTAAAAACGGGGGCGGCCGTTGCGGCGACCCGCTCGCTGTACCCCATCATGCCCTGCCGATAGTCAGGATAGTCCTCCGCCTGCCTGAGGGCGGCCACAAACCCGATTCCGGCGATGCTGACTGGATCACGAGAAACTCTAAGGGCCAGCCTGAACTTCATCCCGGCTGTGAGGGGTGCGGTATTATCGCCTTCATACGAGATGTAGAAGTTGGGAATGACGCCGAAAACGCGCTGCGTTTCCTCAAACTTCATCTGTTCGGTCGCGATCTCCACGGGGTCGCCGGTCACTCGCACGGTCGTCACTTGCGTCGCGAGGGCAAGCTGGACGGCTCCAAGCAGCTTGATTTCCCCTGAACTAATGGTGATGGCGGGCGACGTCCAGTCCGTAAAACCTTCCGCGCGGATGACGACCTGATCGGAAACTCCTGGTTTGACATCGTCGAACCGAAAGAATCCGTTGTCGCCGGTTACGACGGTACGACGATCCGCGGTTTCCGGGCCGCCGAGCGCAACGGTCGCGCCGGCCACGGCATCGCCGTTCACATCGATCACCGTGCCCATGATCTGCCCTGACTGCGTTTCGGGCACTTGCGCGGATTGCGCCTGCCCGAGCGCCGAAAGAGCCAGCGCGACGGTAACCACGGCTGCCAGCCGAATCCAAAATCGCTGCGCGATCGTTTGAACAGCTTCGAATAACGATCCGCTCTTGCCCGTTGAGAGAATCATGTTTGCCCGGTTGACCTCATCACGATCATAGCCGGGATCGCAAACGTCACCAGGGGCGGTCGGAGAGGCTCGTGTCGCAAGACCACCTGTCCAAGCGGACAGGGCTCAGTGCAGCTGTATCGGTGTACATCGGGCCATCCAATCGGTAGAATGCCGCGCGCGAAAATTTCCGAACGGATTCGAGGAGAGAAGAATGTCGATAGCGGAAACCGAACTCCTGAGCCAGATGATGGCGGGCGCGGCGTTGACTCAGGCGATCTGCAGCGTCGCCGAGCTTGGAGTCGCAGACCAGATCGAGCCCGGCGCTCCCCGATCCGTCGAGCATCTGGCGGAAGTCACCGGCGCGCACGAACGCTCGCTCTATCGCGTCTTGCGCTACATGGCTTCCTGCGGAATTTTCCGCGAGACCGAAAATCGCCATTTCGACCACACGCCTCTTTCGGCGGCCCTGCGGAGCGACGCGCCGAACTCCTTCCGCGCCGCGGGACGGATGTTTTACCTGATGAAAGACGGGTGGGGCGGCCTTCATCACTCGATCCTCACGGGCAAGCCGGGCTTCGATCAGGCCTACGGCCAGCCGATGTTCGACTTCATCGGCACGCATCCGGAGCTGCCGGCCGTATTCGACGCCGGCATGACGTCGTTTCACGGGCACGAAACGCCCGCGATGCTCGACGCATACGATTTCAGCGGGATCAACACGCTCGCCGACATCGGCGGCGGCAACGGTTCCCTGCTGACCGCCGCCCTGCGCCGCTATCCGAAGATGAAAGGAATTCTGTTCGATCTGGGCCACGTGGTCGCGCGGACGAAAGAGAGACTGCTCGCGGCCGGCGTGGGCGATCGCTGCTCGATCGTGGAGGGCAGCTTCTTCGAGTCGGTGCCCAAAGGCGCGGACGCCTACCTCTTGCGCCACATTATTCACGACTGGACGGACGAGCAATCGGTGCAGATCCTGAACAACGTCCGCAACGTGATTCCGCCGGACGGGCGCGTTCTGCTGGTTGAGTTCGCGGTGCCGCGCGGCAACGAACGGTCGCTCGCCAAGGCCACGGACATGCTGATGCTGATCTATACCGGAGGCTTGGAGCGGACCGAAGATGAATACAGCTCGCTGTTCCAGCAGGCCGGGTTCCGGCTCAGCGGCGTCACGCCGACCGCATCTGCCGTGGCCGTGGTCGAAGGGCGTCCCGTCTGAGGAAGAGCTGCCCGCCAAGGCCTGCAGAAAATTCACCTCGATCCTGCGCCCTGCGCTATCGGCAGGAGCGGCCGCTCCTCCACACTCCGATTCTCGCGACCGAGCGCGAGAGCGGTGAAACCACGGCCCGCGCAGCGCGTTTGGAAAGATTTCGCCTGTTCCCAGCGGAGACCGAAAACCTTCTCTTCGCCTGTACCGAATCTGTCCCTCGCAATCGTTGACCGCCGCGCAGCGCGCGCGTATTGTGCCGCGAGATTCGCGGACCCAATCCCCGTGGTCGTGCCGCGAATCATCCATGCGCCGCCTGGCGATCGTCAGGCCGCATTCCCAGCCTAAAGCGATACGAATTCGTCCGCACGGGTGTGTCTTGGCGCTTTGCGGACGAGCGAGGGAGCTGCAAGCCATGAAAATCTGGAGGCTGTTGGCGGTCACTGGGAGCTTCGCGGCAGTTTCAGTTGGCGCTGCGCTATTCGTGCAAGCGCAAAACAGGACGACAGCGCACGATCCGGGCGTACGCGTCGGGTCGATTGGCGCGGGACAGGCGCTCTCCACGCTGGATTCCGCACAGCTCGAATTCTTTCAGGATGGCTTGGCCCGGTTTGTGGAGGTCGATTCCGTGGGCGGAACGGTGCCGGGTGAGCCGGGAAACGGCCTCGGGCCGGGATTCAATTCCAATAGCTGCGGCAGCTGCCACTCGCAGCCGACCGTGGGAGGCTCGAGCCCGAGCGCAAGTCAATTCCCCAACATCGGGCCGAACCCGCAAGTGCTGGCTGCCTCTGATGCCGGAGCTACCAATGTGCTTCCGTCATTTGTGACCGCCGAGGGGCCCGTGCGAGAAGCGCGTTTCCCCTTCGTGGTCGATATGAGCGGAAGGCTGACTTCGACTGCGGATCGCGGCGTCCACGATGTCTTCACCATAGCGGGCCGGTCCGACGCGCCCAATTGCCATCTGGCCCAGCCTAACTTCGACCAGATGCTGCAGCTGAATAATGTGATCTTCCGAATTCCGACGCCGCTTTTCGGCGCCGGCCTGATCGAGAATATTCCGGATGGCACGATCCTCGCGAACATGGCGTCGAACGCTCCGCTGAAGCGGAGCCTGGGAATTTCGGGCCACCCGAACACGAGCGGCAACGATGGAACGATCACGCGATTCGGCTGGAAGGCGCAGAACAAATCGCTGGAGATCTTCGCGGGCGAGGCCTACAACGTGGAGATCGGCGTGACCAACGAACTGTTTCCCAACGAGCGCGGGAATCCCCCTTCCTCTTGCCTCTTCAATCCCACGCCGGAAGATTCGACGAACTTCGATCAGTCCGGCACGCAAATCCCGAGCGACATCGTCGCATTCGCAACCTTCATGCGCTTTCTCGCGCCGCCCGCGCCCTCCACCCAGGGCATTCCGGGTAATCCGACGGCGCAATCGATCCAGAATGGACGAAGCCTCTTTTCGCAGGTGCACTGCGACCTGTGCCACACGCCGGTGCTGCAAACATTTGCCTCCGCGCTGACGCCGGCACTCGGCAACCAGAATGCCGCTCTGTTCTCCGACCTGCTGGTGCACCACATGGGAGCCGGTCTTGCCGACCGCGTGTCTCAAGGCGCGGCTGGGCCCGACGAGTTCCGCACGGCTCCTCTATGGGGAGTGGGACAGCGCATCTTTTTCCTCCACGACGGCCGCGCTACCCCTGCGAACGGAGGATTGCTCACCGCGATCCAGGCCCACGCCAGCACCGGCTCGGAGGCGAACGGCGTGATCATGCTGTTCAACTCGCTCAGCGACCAGCAGAAGCAGGACCTCCTGAACTTTCTGCGTTCGCTGTAGGGGCGTCAACGAAGCCACAGGCCGGGGCCGGCTGCTGTGAGCGGGGTCCCTGCTGGCCGATGTCCATGCCGACTCTCTCGCATTCATATGCCCTGTGAGTCGGCATGCCGGACACATTCCGTGCCGGCCCCGGGGAACTTGTCCGGTAACCGCTGCCGGCTCAGACGGTCGACGCAACACTTGCTTGAAGTCTACTCGCAGGAGTTTGGAATCCTAAGGTCTTTCTTGGGCGTTGATTCAAGCGCAGCGAGACCTGGTCGAGCTGCGCTTGAGAA
>DASPVC010000080.1:0-21847 GCA_035622585.1 Candidatus Acidiferrum sp. | reverse complement strand
GCCGATCGGCTTGCCGTCCGCGCCGATTGCAGACACGATCTGACCCGCGGGTCGGCCATCGCGCAATGGATTAACGACCACTGTGATCTTGTCTCCGGGCTTCACGCTGGTGGGCTTCCAGCCGTGACGAAGCAGTTGGATCGGCGCTCCCATCTCCACACCCCATTCCACCGGAGCGGCATTGGGATCGTTCGGATCTGGCACGAGCAATTGAATCCAGCAGTGCGGATTGTTCCACTGAAACTCCTCCACGGTGCCGACAAGTGTCACTTGCTTCTCGGAGTCGAACATCGCGTGCGAATGGTGCGCGAACGCCGAGTTCGCGCCAAAAATAGCGACGACACCGATCAGGATGTTGAAAATGCTTTTACCGTAGTGAGAAGGACTTCGGCGTGCTCCGTGCACGGGGGATACTCTCCGGGGAGCCGCTGTGCTGTCTGGCATCGAGGCACTCCTGGATGCGTTGGTTTCCTTAGGGAGCCGGGTTACCTAACCGGAAGTATATGGTGCCCTCGAGTGAATCGCAAACGAAGGACTCATTTCTCAGGCGCTTGACAAGCTCTGCGGGGCCGATGTATCTACCCCCGCATGAAAACACAACTCGCACTGCTCATTTCGCTCGCGATTTTGACTGCCTGCTCTCCCGCGATCTCACAAGAACCTGTTGTCGGCGTTACCGGCGCCGAGGCCGACGCCCTGTTCGCCAGCAAGGACCCGAAACTCAACGTAAACAAGCAGGCCGCCTATCACATCATGAAAGACCTGCTCGAAGCGAATCACTGGGAGCTGGCTGACAAATGGATTACTCCCGAATACCACCAGCACAATCCCATGGTCGTATCGGGACGCGACCCCGTCGTGAAGTTCTTCACGTCCTTCACCAAGCCGTCGGACATTCCTGAACATCTCACGAAGACAAAGATCGTCGCAGTCGTGGCTGAGGGCGATCTTGTTATCGTCGTCACACCGCGCGAATTGACCAACCCGCGCGACCCGTCGAAGAAATACACCACCTCGTGGTTCGACATGTGGCGCTTCAAGGACGGCAAAGCCGACGAACACTGGGACGGCGCTACGCTCCCGGCTCCGCCTCCGCCCAAAGCCAACTAGCGCGCCTACGCAAGCTCAAAACGGTTGTCGTCCGGCCTGCCCTGACGAAGGAGGGGAGCCCAGTCGCGCAATCTGCGAGCGGGCGCGAGGGGAGGCAGCCTCTGCCCGGCACGCGTTAACTCCTGCACCGAAGTCCATGGATGCCCGGACTTGCACCGCGACCGGCATTGTGCCAACGTGGGCGCGAGGGTGATCCGCATAGGTCATCTAACGCCTAGGGCGTTAGCAAAGCAGATGACGCAGGCGAAAAGGCTGTCGCACTACGACAAATCCGGCCGCGTGCGCATGGTGGACGTCTCGTCGAAGCCCGCCACTTCGCGCACCGCCGTCGCCCACGCCTTCGTGCGCATGAAGCGCGCAACGGTTGCAAGTCTCAAGCGCCTCGAATCGCCCAAAGGGAATCCCTTGGAGGTTGCCCGGATCGCGGGAATTACCGCTGCCAAGCGCACTTCGGAGCTGATTCCGCTTTGTCACCCCCTCTCCTTGACGCACGTGGATGTGAGCGCGAAGCTGTGCAAGAATGGAATTGAGATTGCTTCGGAAGCGACGACCACCGGCCCTACGGGTGTCGAAATGGAAGCGTTGGTGGGAGCATCGGTCGCGGCGCTGACGATCTACGACATGTGCAAGGCCCTCGAACGCGGCATGGAAATCACCGAGCTCTATCTTGTAAAGAAGTCAGGCGGTCGCAGCGGCACCTACGTCCGCCCTGGTGCGAGCGCAAAGCGATGACGCCAGCTAAAGATGTCCGGGTGCTGGTGGTGGACGATAACGCCCTGATCCTCGACCTGCTCATGAAAGGGCTCGCGCCGCATTGCCAGACGACGGCGGCGGCGGACGGCGCCGACGCGCTGCTAAAGATCGTGGACGATCCGCCGGACCTGATCCTGTGCGATTACCGCATGCCCGGTCTCGATGGCCGCCAGCTCTACGAAAAGCTCCGCGCGCGCCAGCAGACGCGCCTCATTCCGTTCATCTTTCTTGCCAGCCGCAGCGACATGGAAGAAAAGCTCCGGCCGATGGTCGAAGGCGTCGAGGAATTTGTCGTCAAGCCGTTCTTCCTGAAAGACGTCGTTCGCCGAACCAAGAAAGTGATCGACCGGCTGGCGCTCGAAAAGCTGCAAAATCGCGCGGTTCGCCCAGGTGTCATCCAGGGCCGCCTCGAGGAAATGAGCATCCTCGATCTGATGCAATCGCTCGAAATGGGGCAGAAATCCTGCCGGCTTACGATTCGGCACGATGGCGAAACCTGCGAGATGTTTTTCACCTCCGGACAGTGCGCCGATGCGAAGCTTGGCTCGGTCGAGGGCGAAGATGCAGTTTTTCAGGTGGTACGCTGGCCCGCCGGGGAATTCGAAATTGATTTCAACTCCGCCGCCTCTCGCTCGACGATCTCTCGCACCACGACCGGCCTGCTGATGGAGGCTCTGCGCCTGGTTGATGAAAGCCAGCGCGACGCGGGCGTCGAGACGGAGACCGCTGGCTAAAGTTTTCCCTTCCATGCGCGTCGCAATCCTGACGATCAGCGATTCCGTCTCGGCCGGCAAGTCGCAGGACCGCTCTGGTCCATCGGTCGCTGCTCGTTGCAAGGAGCTGGGTTGGCAGGTTGTGCTGTCGGCCGTGCGCGCCGACGATCGCACCGCCATCGAAGCATTTCTCAGAGAGACGGCCGACTCGAACCAAACCGATCTCATTCTGACGACCGGCGGCACGGGCCTGGGCCCGCGCGACGTGACGCCCGAAGCCACCGCTGCCGTGGTTGACCGCTTGATTCCCGGATTCCCGGAGCAGATGCGCGCCGCGGGCGTTGCGAAGACTCCGCGCGCTATCTTGTCGCGCGCCACGGCCGGAATCCGCGGCACCACCATCATCATCAATCTGCCCGGCAGCCCGACGGGCGCGGTCGAATCCTTTGACGTAGTTGCCGGCCTGCTTCCGCACTCCGTGGCAGTCCTCCACGGCGGCCGCCACGACGCGTAGGCTCTACTTCCGCGCGGCGTGCAAATCGATCCCTTTCTGCGCTACACTCCGCCTCGGTTTGGGAATCTCTCATATCGATTGAACCGAATTCACTTTGGGGGTGAGTGAAATGAGTCCGAAACACAAAGCGCGCGGCGGCAAGTCCAAGACCAAACGAAAGCATTACCGGCGAATCGCGACGGAAGAGGCGTTTGCGATTCCGGAGCAGATGGACGCGCAGCGCGAATTGGTCGCAAACACGCAGGAATACGATCCCGATCTCTTTCTCTGGCGCATCCAGACGGACCCGAATGGACCTGTTCACAACAAGCTGATCGACCTCTATGAGATGCGCCTCAAGGAGATGGACAAGTACGACGTCGGCATGCATCTGCTCGCGCTGACCTCCACCGGCGTGCAGATGATGGCTCCCGACCGCGCCGTCGCGGTCGCTGAAGTTGGCAACGATCGGCTCCACGACGCAATTCAACGTCATCCCGACCGCTTCTCCGGCCTGGCTACGATCGCCGTCCAAGACCCACCCCGCGCCATCAAAGAAGCCGAGCGCGCCATCACGAAATTGAAGCTGAACGGCATCATGATCAATTCGCACACGAACGGCGAGTACCTGAGCGAGCGCAAGTACTGGCCGATTCTCGAAGCGATCGAAGGTTTGAACGTGCCGCTCTACATTCATCCGCGCTCGCCCATTCCCTTGATGGCCAAGGCGTACCGCACCGACCATCTCGAGCACGCAATCTGGGGCTATCAGGCAGAGACGGGACTTCACGGATTGCGTTTGATCACGGGCGCTGTTTTTGATCAATTCCCGAAGCTGCAAGTCGTGCTTGGACACATGGGAGAGGGGCTGCCCTATTGGCTCTATCGTCTCGATTTCATGCACGGCCGCGTGCGCATCGGTTTCGATCGGCCTAAGCTGAAGCTCACTCCCAGCGAATACATCAAGCGCAATTTCTACATCACCACGAGCGGGATGAACTGGGAACCGACGCTGAAATTCTGCATCGAAGTTCTGGGCGCGGAGCGCATCATGTGGGCGATCGATTATCCTTATCAGGATCACGAGGACGCTGTCGAATTCATGGACGCGGCTCGCATCTCAGAGAAGGACAAGCAGAAGATCTATCACGAGAACGCCGAGCGCGTTTTCAAGATCAAGAAAGCGAAAATAGCGAACAAGTGACCGAGCAGGATTCTGGGCCCGGTAAGGGCAGTGCGTCCTTTCTGCGGCAGTTGTCCATGGCGATGGAGCTGCCGTTCGTTATGGTCGGCGGCATACTGCTCGGCGGCGGAGTAGGCTACCTGCTCGATCGGTGGCTGCACACGTCGCCAGCCTTTGTATTGCTCGGAGGAGCCGCCGGGTTCGGAATAGCCCTTCGCGACATTCTCCGGCGCCTTTCACGCGAAACGAAACGAGGGAACTAAGGAACCGTGGCGGCGAACGAGTCCTACTACGCGGCCGCCGAGCGTCGGATCGAGTACGTGACGCTGGCGATCGGAGCGGCTGCAACGATCGCAGCTGCGGTTTTTTGGAGCATGTACGCCGCAGCCGGCATCGCCGTCGGCGCGGTTCTCGGCTGGCTGAACTACCGCTGGCTGAAGCAAGGCGTCGGCGCGCTCGCAGGCCTCGCCAAGGCACAGCAAGGCGCGGAGAAAGTGCGGGTTCCTCGAAGCGTCTACGTCAAATTCATCGGCCGCTACGTTTTGTTGATCATTGTCGCGTATGTTATTCTGACTCGTTTGAAAGTGCCTGTGGAAAGCCTTCTGGCGGGGTTCGGCGCGCTTGTGGTCGCCGTGCTGGCGGAAATCATCTGGCAGCTTTTCGGCACGAATAAGCCACTCGCTTAAAGGGAACGAATGGAACAGCCAATCTGGGTTGCGGTCGTTGTCAATCGTCTGCTGGGCAAGCCGGCGGCGGCGCTGCTCGCAGCGCTCCACATTCAGCCGGCGAATCCCGAGTACCCCATCCCGAATTCCGTGTCGATGGAGATTCTGGTCTTCATCGTGGCTGTGCTGTTCTTCCTCTGGTTGAAGGCGCGTATTTCCGTGGACCGGCCCGGCGCCACCCAGCAAGTGATGGAAATGATCCTGACGAATCCCATGGGCGTCGGGATTCGCGACCTGATCAAGGACAACATTCACCACGGCGGCGAGCAATATCTGCCGCTCATCGGAACAATTGGCATCTTTATTCTGTTTTGCAATCTGATCAACGTGATTCCGACGCTCGACGCGCCCACGGCGACGGTCACCGTCCCTCTCGGCTGCGCTGTGATCGTTTTCGTTTACTACAATCTGATGGGCATCATGAAAAAAGGCATTGGCGGCCACGGCAAGCACTTCCTTGGCCCGATTCCTGCGATGGCGCCGCTCATGCTGCCGATCGAGCTCTTCAGCCACTCATTCCGACTGCTTTCGCTGACCGTACGGTTGTGGGTCAACATGCTCGTCAGCGAGATGCTCTACGTGATTTTTCTTGGCATGATGCTCTCGATCTACGTGGCGCTCGCGAAGCTGGGTGCGGCGGGCCACGCGGCGGCTATTTTCCCGCTGCTGATTCCGTTGATTTTCATCATCTTGCACATCGCGGTGGCGATTTTGCAGGCGTTCGTCTTTACGATTCTTCCGATTATTTACGTGGCGGGTGCAGTAGAAGAGCACTAATCCGGCATCAACGCCGCTGCAGTGTGAGACCGGCTCCCCCCAGGGCTGCCGGGAACCACCTCCTGGCGGCAAATTCATAAAAAGGAGAACACGATGAGAAGGTATGCGTTGTTGCTGCTCGGGGCGATTGTGATCGTCCTGTTCGCACCAGCGGCTTTCGCGCAGGGCGCCGCCGGGGAGGCGGCCGCAGTTCCCAACTGGGTCGCTCTCGCGGCCGGGTTCGGGATGGCGATTGCGTCCGCAGGCGGAGCGATCGGCCAGGGCATAGCCACAGCCCACGCTTGCGAAGGTTTGGCGCGGAATCCGGGTGCGGAAGGAGCGATTCGCTTCGCGCTGATTTTGGGTCTCGTGCTGATCGAGTCGATGGCGCTCTACACATTCGCCATCATCTTCCTGAAGGTCAAGTAAGCTCTATCGCAGTCAAGCCCGGAGGCTCGCGCATCGCGTGCCTCCGGGCTTTTCGTTTCCACCTGCCCCATCCGAATCGGAGGTCTCGATGAGCGCCAATCCGACGGGACTTCAAATCTCTCGTCTGGGCCAGGTCGCCATCAACGTGAAGGATGTGCAGCGCGCGACGGCGTTCTATCGTGACGTGCTCGGCCTGCGCTTCCTATTCGCGGCGGGACAGTTGGCGTTCTTCGATTGCGGAGGTGTGCGCTTGATGCTCGACCGGCCTGAAAAGCCCGAGTTCGACCATCCGAGTTCGATTCTCTATTTCGCGGTTCCCGATATTCAGGCCGCTCATCGCAAGCTCGTCGATGCTGGCGTCGCCATTGTGGAAGAGCCGCACATCATCGCGCCGATGCCGGATCACGACCTGTGGATGAATTTCTTTCGCGATACGGAAGGCAACGTGATGGCGCTGATGAGCGAAGTGCCGCGCAAAGGTTAGTGCAGTGGAAGAGATTCTGCGGCGGCGCGGGCGAAGTCGAGCGCACGGGCAGGCAGAATGCCAAGATAGAGCGTGCCTGCCGCCGCGACGAAGATCGCGAAGCTGAGCGCTGGCGCGACCGAGGATGGCACATACTCCTTTGACGGTTCCGCGAAGTACATCGAGATCATCACTCGCAGATAATAGTAGGCGCCAATCACGCTATTGATCGCCGCGATTACCACGAGCCAAATAATCGCGGTGCCGTGTACGGTGTGCGCATCGAGCGCCGACTGGAACGCAAAAAACTTCCCCAGGAAGCCTGCCGTGGCGGGCAGGCCAAGCAGTGAAAGCAAGAACAATGAAAAGCAGGCAGCCAGCACGGGCTGCTTCGTGCCGAGCCCGGCGTAGTCCTGGATGTCCAGCCGCTTTTCACCCTGTTGCCCGAGGTGCGTAACGATCAGGAACGCACCCACCTTCATCAGCACGTACGCTGCGAGATAGAAGAGCACCGCCGCGATTCCGAGGCTCGTCGATGCCGCGAACGCGACCAGGATGTAGCCCGCGTGCGCGATCGATGAATACGCCAGCATGCGCTTCACGTTGGTTTGCACCAGCGCCGCGAGATTGCCGATGAACATTGTCAGCACCGCAGAAATCCAGACAGCCCAAAACCAGAATTCGCTCGCCGCGCCGAACGACACGTAGAAGATGCGCAGCATCAGGGCGAACGTCGCGGCCTTCGGCGCGGAGGCGAGCAGCGTCGTCACGGGCGTGGGCGCGCCCTCATAGACGTCCGGGCCATAAACTTGGAATGGCGCGATCACGACCTTGAACCCGAGGCCGACGAAAATCAGCCCTAGGCCCAGGATCGCGAGTGCAGGGATGTTGCCGCTGTCCTGCAGCGTGGCTTGAACCTTGTCGATGTAGGTTGTGCCCGTTGCGCCATAGACCATGGCGATGCCGTAGAGGAAAAACGCCGTGGCGAACGAGCCGAGCAGAAAATATTTCATCGAGGCTTCGTTCGATACGGCGGCGCGCCGCCGGAAGCCCACGAGGACGTAACTCGAGATCGAACTCATCTCAAGGCCGATGAATGCGGTGACCAGTTCGTTTGCCCCCGCAAGAATTCCCATTCCGGCGGCCGCGAACAGCACGAGAGAGTAGTACTCGCCGCGCTGGATGCCTTCCCGGTCCAGATAGTCGATCGATCCGAGTATCGCCAGTGCTGCGGCGACGATCACGATCGCGTGCAGGAAGACGCTGAATGCATCCGTGCTGATCAGATTGTCGTAGGCAGGGCCTTGTGAATGATTCGCCACGTGAACGCCGAATAGAGCAAGAAGCGCGCCCACAAACGCCACCCAGCCAAGCACGCGCTTCCGAGCGGCGCTCACAAACGGATCGACCGCCATGATGATGATGCCGAAAAGACAGAGAATCACTTCGGGCGCGAGCCTGTGCATGCTAACGAACTGGCCGGCCTGCGGCATCACTGTTGCCCTCGCCCTGGAATCGTTGCGAGTGAGGCTTGACTGCCGGCGGCTGCGTTGCTTGCCTTATCGCCCATGCACGGAATCGAAGCCGGGCGCGACGCATTCTGCGGCGGATTCACGCGCTGGATCACGTTGCTGACAGAAGCCTCCATTCGCCGCGTGAAGAGCGGGGAAGCGATGCCCATGAAGAGAATCGCCACCGCCATGGCCACCAGAATGATCCGCTCGCGCGTGGAAGCGTCGGTCAGCGTCTTGTTCTTTTCGACCGTCACTTCACCGAGCGCCACGCGCTGATAGGCCCAGAGCAAATAGATCGCGGAGAGCACCGCCCCGCTCGCAGCCCACGAGGCCCACGCATGATGGCCGACGTACGTCCCAATCAGAATCATGAACTCGCCGATGAAGCCGTTGAGCGGCGGCAGCGCCAGAGATGAAAGCGCGATGAACAGGAAGAACGACATCAGGACGGGCATCGGCGTCGCCAACCCGCCGAACTGCTTGATGTCGTGCGTATGCCTTCGGTCGTAGAGCATTCCAACGGTGAGGAAGAGCGCGCCGGTGGACACGCCGTGGTTAAGCATCTGGTAGATCGCGCCCTGAATTGCCGTCGTCTGAAACGCGAAGATTCCCAGTACAACGAAGCCGAGGTGGCTTACGGATGTGTAAGCGACGAGGCGCTTCAGGTCCGTTTGCACAGTGGCCACGAGGGCGCCATACACGATGCCGATGATCGCAAGCACGCCGATGAACGGCGCCATTTCGCGCGCTGCCTCCGGGAACAGCGGTACGCAAAAGCGCAGGATGCCGTAGGTGCCGAGCTTCAGCATCACGCCCGCCAGAATCACGGAGCCGGCCGTCGGCGCTTCCGTGTGTGCGTCGGGCAGCCACGTGTGCAGCGGGAAGAGTGGCACTTTGATCGCGAACGCTAGGAAGAACGCGCCAAATAGCAGAAGCTCGGTCGTGTGCGGCAGCGATCCGCTCGCCAAATACTGCTGGATTCCATCGACGTCGAACCCGCCGCTCAGGCCGTAGAGCCACAAAATGGCCACGAGCATCAGAATCGAGCCGAACATCGTGTACAGAATGAATTTCACCGCCGCGTAGATTCGCCTCTCGTGGCCCCACATCCCGATCATGAAGTACATCGGGATCAGTGTTAGCTCCCAGAAGACGAAGAAGAGAAAGAGATCGAGCGAAACGAATACGCCGATCATGGCGGTCTCGATCACAAGCAGCGAGATGAAAAAGCCCTTTACGTTTTCGCGGATCGATTCCCACGAGCACAAAATCGCGATGGGAGTGAGGAACGTGGTCAGCAACACGAGAAACAGGCTGATCCCGTCGATGCCCAGGTGATAATGAATCGCGTCGCCAATCCAGTGATGGTATTCGGTGAATTGATACGCGGCGCTCGTCGAGTCGAATCCGCGAAGGAGCAGCAGCGATACCGCAAATTCGGCAAGCGAGGCGGTCAGCGCGATGCGGCGAATCCAGGCGTGATCGTCCGAGCGGAGTACGAGCAATGCCGCGACGCTCAGTAGCGGCAGGAACGTAACCACGCTCAGCAATAGAGGCTGCGGCGCCACGCTAGTGCACCACCCTTGTGAAGAGCGCGATCAACAGCACAGTGAATCCGAGCGCACCGATCAGCATCCACGACGCATAGCTCCGCGTATTTCCGGATTGCAACTCTCGCAACTGGTTGCCCGAGGCGCGCGCGACGCGAGCCGAGCCGTTCACCACGCCGTCGATCACGCCCTCGTCGATGCCGTGCCACAGCACGTTGGTCGAAATCCAGAGCAGCGGGCGCACGAGCAGCGCGGCGTAAATCTCGTCCACGTAGTATTTGTTTAGCAATAGCGTGTATAGCCCATGCACGCTTCGCGCCAGACGCTTCGGCACGTCCGGATTCTTGATGTAAAACCACCACGCAACGAGCAAGCCGAGAACAGCAACGATCACCGGGACGCCGGTCAGTGCCTTCAGCAGTTCCATGCCCGCGCTGGCTTGCGGTTCTCCGATGACAACCGCGGGCTCAGCCATCGGCGGCGCATACATCGAGAAAACGGGCGAGAGAAACTTTTCGAAGTAATCGACCCCGCCGATGAGCTTCGGCGCAGCAAACCAGCCACCGAAGATCGATAGAAGCGCCAGAATCATCAGCGGCACGGTCATGTTCTTCGGCGATTCATGGACATGCACGTGATGCTCGTCGTATCGCGGCTTGCCAAAGAACGTCAGGAAAACGAGGCGAAACATGTAAAACGAAGTCAGCGCCGCGCCAGCCACACCCAACAGCCAGAGAATCAGATTCGCGTTCGGTCCGGACTTCGCAGCTTCCAGGATTTCGTCCTTGCTAAAAAACCCCGCGAAGCCGGGGATACCCGCAATCGCGAGCGTCGCGATCAGCATCGTCCAATACGTAATCGGAATCTTCTTCGCGAGGCCGCCCATCTTCATCATGTCCTGCTCGCCGCCCATCGCGTGGATCACGCTTCCGGCCGCTAGGAAGAGCAGGCCCTTGAAGAACGCGTGCGTCATCAGGTGAAAAATGCCCGCCGCGTAGGAGCCAACGCCGCACGCGAGGAACATGTACCCGAGCTGCGAAACCGTCGAATAGGCGAGGACTTTCTTGATGTCGGTCTGGACGAGGCCGATCGTCGCCGAATAGAACGCCGTGACCGCTCCGACGATCGCAACGATCAGCATCGCGATTGGCGCGCGCGAAAAGAGCGGATTCATCCGCGCGACCATGTACACGCCCGCGGTCACCATCGTCGCCGCGTGAATCAGCGCGCTGACCGGCGTGGGGCCTTCCATGGCGTCCGGCAGCCAGACGTACAGTGGGATCTGCGCCGACTTGCCGATCGCGCCAGTGAAGAGCAGGATGCAGATCGTTGTCAGCACCGCTTCCGACACCGGGTTGGCCGATACGCTCTTGAAGATCGTGCCGAAATCGATCGACCCAAACGTCGCGAACACCAGCAGCACGCCGACGGTGAACCCGAAGTCGCCGATGCGCGTCGTAATGAACGCCTTCTTGCCCGCATCCGCCGCCGACTTCTTCAGGAACCAGAAGCCGATCAGCAGGTAGCTGCACAGGCCGACGCCCTCCCATCCGACGAACATCACGATGAGGTTTGCCGCCATCACCAGCGTCAGCATGAAGAACATGAACAGGTTGAGGTAGCTGAAAAATCGGTAGTAGCCGCCCTCGTGCGCCATGTAGCCGGTCGAATAGATGTGAATCAGCCAGCCGACGAACGACACGACAAGCAGCATCACCACCGTGAGCTGGTCCACCTGCAGCGCGAAATCGACTTTGAACGGACCGGCGACCATCCAGGTGAAGTAATTGCCGACGAAAGGAAGCTGCTCCGGCGCCAGCAGCGAAAATTCGCGCACAAGCTCTGCGACCGCCAGAAGCGTGAGCGTCACGGATCCCACTGCGACGCTATTCACCACCGGCTGTGACCACCGCTTGCCGAACAGGCCGTTGATCGCGGCGCCGGCGAGCGGCAGCGCGAGAATGATCCAGAGATGATGGAGTATCGGCATTAGAACTTGAGAAGGTTCACGCGCTCGACGCTGAGTGACTGCCGGTGCTGCGCCAGCATGATGACGATGGCGAGGCCCACCGCCGCCTCCGCTGCCGCGACCACGATCACGAAGAACACGAATACGAGCCCGTCGAGCTGGTTGTGCGCCCGCGCAAAGGCCACGAACGCCAGGTTGACGGCATTAAGCATCAGCTCGATCGACATGAAAATCGTGATGATGTTGCGCTTGAAGACGAACGCCACCACGCCCAGCCCAAACAAAATCGCGCTCAGCACCAGATAGTACGAAACGGGAACGACGCTCATTCTTCCTTCCTTGCCAGCACCAGCGCGCCCAGCAACGCGATCAGAATCAAGACCGAAGTCGCCTCGAACGGGAACAGATACTGCCGAAAAAGCTGCGTCGAAAGTCCGGGCGTAGAGGCAGGCTCGACAGCGGCTCCCGTGCCAATGGCAGCCCCGGCCTGCGCATGCGCCAGCCAATAGCCGATCCACAGCATCAGCACGAGCGCGAGCGGCCAGCCCGCAAATTTCGCGATCTTGCTGAAATCGGTGTGCTCTTCCGCGCCCATGTTGAGCAGCATGATCACGAACACGAACAGCACCATGATCGCGCCTGCGTACACGATGACCTGCACTGCCGCCACAAAGGGTGCGCCCAACAGCAAATAGAGCACGGCCAGCGAAACCATCACCAGAATCAGCGCGAGCGCGCTGTGAATCGGCTCCCGCGAGAGGATCAGCGCCAGGGCTCCGCCCACCGCAAGCAGCGCGCACAAGAAGAACAGTATGAACGCTAGGCTCATCCATGCCTCAGCCACGGCCAGATCATCACGAACGCCGTGATCACCAGATTCGCCAGCGATACCGGCAGCAGCAGCTTCCAGCCGAACGACATCAGTTGGTCATACCGGAAGCGCGGCAGCGTCCCGCGCATCCAGATGTAGAAAAACAAAATGATCAGAATCTTCGTCGTGAACCAGAACGGTCCCTGAATCACTCCCGCCACAGCGGGAATCAGGCAAAGCAGCCCGCCGCCCAGCGCCAGCGCCGTCACCACCGCCAATTGCAAGCGTGCGATGCCGCGCATTTCCGTGACCGTGTCATACGCGCAATAAATACCGAGCAGCACCAGCCCGGCGCCCGGCAGATAAATCTGCCACGCCCACCTATCTGGGAACGGCGAGAGCCAGCCGCCGAAAAAGAGAATCGTCGCGAGGCACGAGACCGTGATCATGTTGGCGTACTCGGCCATAAAAAACATCGCGAACTTGAAGCTCGAATACTCCGTATGGAATCCCGCGACCAGCTCCGTCTCCGCTTCCGGCAAGTCGAACGGAATGCGGTTCGTCTCCGCGATCGCCGCCGTGAAGTAGCAGAGGAACCCTACGATCTGCGGGACCACATTCCAACGCGGAATAAAGTGCCACCAGTATCCGGATTGCCCGTGCGGTCCGTTGATGATCTCGTTGAAATTGAGCGTCCCGGCCAGCAGCACCACGCCGACGACCGACATCGTCAGCGAAACCTCGTAGCTGATCATCTGCGCCGAGCTGCGCAGCCCGCCCATTAGCGGATACTTGCTGTTCGACGACCACCCGGCCAGCGCCACGCCATACACTCCAATCGACGTAATCGCAAAAACCAGCAGCAGCCCGATGTTGATGTCCGTGATCGACCACGCCTGCTGTCCATGGAGAAACGGAAACGGTACCGAAGGCGGCCCGAACGGAATCAGCGCGATCGCGCTCAGCGCCAGCGAAAGCGCCAGAAACGGCGCGAGCGTGTACACCAGCCGGTCGGTAACCGGCGGCGTGATGTCCTCTTTGAAAAGAAATTTCAGACCATCGGCCAGCGGCTGAAGCAATCCGTGCGCGCCCACGAAGTAAGGACCCCAGCGCGACTGAATGTGCGCGATGATTTTTCGCTCGGCCCAGGTGAGGTATGCAAGCGCCGTCATCACAATAAACAGCAGGACGGCAATCTTGATTATCGATGCCACCAGGACTGGGTGCTGGGAGATGAACTCCACGGTTTCTCGTTTGCCTCGTTTGTCGAAGTGAGCCTGGAACAGTAGCGGCCCAGGGTCCCGCTTGTAAATAGATAATCGTTCGCTGAGAAAATCGCTCCTGCGTGCGCTTCATACGACGATTCCACCGTCCGGCACGACGCTCTCGCTTGCTCCGACCCGCCCGCCAGCAGATTCACTTGCGAAACATCGTAGCCTGCCACATGCTGCCGAATCTCTTCGAAGGCGGCCTCGGCCGTGCGCAGTTTGATCGGCGATCCCACGCCGAGCATGCCGAGCTGGTGCGAAAGAATGCGCAGCAGATCGAAGTCGCTGCGCGGCCCCTGCGGATCGATCGCGCGGTGCGTCATCTGCAATTCGCCCGCCGTGTTCGTAAGCGTGCCGTCCTTCTCGTAGGAAGACGCCGCAGGCAGAACCACGTCCGCGCGCTGCGCCGTCTCCGTCAGGAACATATCGTGTACGACGAGCAGTTCGAGCCCCGCGATCCGGTCCGGCTGCGCCGTGCCGAACGTTTTCAGCGGATTCGCTCCCACCACGTAGAGCGCCTTCAATTTTCCCGCGACCGCCGCTTCGACCATCGCCCGCGCCGTCAGTCCCGGCGTTGCGGAAATTTCGCCGCCCCAGAGCTTGCCGAAGCGCGAGCGCTCGGCCGAATCGGAAAGCGGGGCGTAGCCGGGCAGGCGGTCGGGCAGGACCCCCATGTCCGCCGCGCCGCGCGAATTCGAATAGTCGCCCAGCGCCATGAATTTCGTCTTGCCGCCGAATCGCGCGCCGACCGAGACCAGATCCCGGATCGCCGCGCCTTGAATCTCCGCGCCGAAGACGACCACAACGTCTTTCTCCGCTTCCAGCGCCGCCTTCAACTGCACCATCGCCTCGGTCGTCTTCGCATCGAACTGCCCGTGCTCGCTCGCGAGCCAGCGGACGGCCAGCGCCTCGCCGCCCTTCGTAACCTCCACTGCAAGCTTCGCCTGACGGTGGATCTTGCTTGGGCGACTGTTGATCGCGTAGAGCTTCAAACCGTGATGCCGCACGCCCGCGCGAATCTGCCACGCAACCAGTGGGTTCTGGTTCGTCACGTCGTTGCCCACGAGCAGCACGGCTGGCGCGTTGTAGACATCCGCCATGGTCGCGAGCGAATCCTTGACACGTGGCCCGAGCGCAGCAGCCAGACCCACGTAGTCCACTGTGCGATGGTGGTCCAAGTTGTTCGTGCCCAGCGTGACGCGCGCAAAGCGGTTGAGCAGATAGTTCTCTTCGTTCGTTGTGTGATTCGAGCCGATCACGCCGATTGCGGCGGGGGCGTTCGCGTCGCGCACCTGCTTGAGCCGTCGCGCGACCTCCTCGAGTGCGTCCTCCCAGCTTGCGGGTTCGAGCTTGCCGTTGCGGCGGACGAGCGGCTGGCGGATGCGCTCCGCATTCGTTGTGAAATCGAATCCGAACCTGCCCTTGGCGCAGAGGAACTCGCCGTTGATCCCGGAATGGTCGCGGTTATTGGCGCGCAGGATTTCGTTGTTGCGCACGCTCAGCGTCGTCTTGCAGCCGTTTGAGCAATGCGCGCAGGGATTGCCGACGTATGTCATCTCCCACGGGCGCGTTTGATAGCGGTACGTGCCGCTCGTAAGCGCGCCGACTGGGCAGATGTCGATGCACATGCCGCACTCTTCGCAGGCCAGTTCGCCGGGCCTGTTCGGCAGAATCACAGATTGCACGCCGCGCGCGCCGACGCCGAGCGCCTTCACGTCCATTCCCTCGTCGCACACGCGCACGCAGCGGAAGCAGAGAATGCAGCGCGGCGCGTCGTAATAGACGAGCGGCGACCATTTCTCCTCGGGGTAGTGCAGCTTCTCCTCGACGAAGCGCGTCTTGTCGAGGCCGTAGCGGAAGGTCATGTCCTGCAGTTCGCATTCGCCGCCCTTGTCGCAGACTGGGCAATCCAGCGGGTGATTCGAGAGCAGGAACTCGATCATGTCCTTGCGCGCCTTGCGTACCGGATCGGTGGTGGTTCTCACCACCATGCCGTCCGTCGCAACGAGTGTGCACGCAGTCTGCAGCTTGGGCATCTTTTCGACTTCGACCAGGCACATCCGGCACGCAGCCTGCAGCGACAATCCGGGGTAATAGCAGAACGAAGGAACTTCGATGCCCTGTCTCTTGGCCGCTTCGATTACAAGCGTGCCCGGCGAGGTCGTCACCGGCTGCCCATCGATCGTAAACGTGATCTGCTTTTGATCCGCCATGTGCGTTGTGAGGTCGCCCTAGCGCGCCGCCGCGAGCACGTCGGCGGCCTTGTACGCGCACTTGCCCTGCAAGTGATCTTCAAACTCGTTGCGCCACTTTTTCACGATGCTGATGGTCGGCAGCGCCGCCGCGTCGCCGAGCGGACAGAATGTGCGGCCCAGCATGTTCTTCGCCAGCTCGTCGATCAGCGGGATATCTTCGCTGCGGCCGCCGCCCTCATGAAAGCGGTCGAGCATTTTCCGCAGCCAGGTGGTGCCTTCGCGGCAGGGGATGCACCAGCCGCACGACTCGTGCGCGTAGAAATGTATGATCCGGCGCGCCACGTCCACCATGCATGTGTCTTCGTCGATGATCACCGTGCCGCCCGAACCCAGCATCGAGCCGGCCTTCGCCACCGAGTCGTAATCCATCGGGATGTCTATCTCGTTGGCGGAAAGCAGCGGGCAGGAGCTGCCGCCGGGAATCACGGCCTTCAGTTTCTTGCCGCCCCGCACGCCGCCAGCAACTTCTTCGATCAGCCGCCGCAGCGGAAAGCCGAGCGGCAGCTCGTAAATTCCCGGACGATTCACGTGGCCCGAAATCGAATAGAGGCGCGTCCCGCCGTTCTTCGGCGTGCCGAGATTGGCGTACGCTTCGCCGCCCATACGAATCACGGCGGGCACGGTGCTGAGCGTCTCGGCGTTGTTAATTACGGTGGGGCAGCCGTAGAGACCCACCACGGCAGGGAAGGGAGGCCGGATGCGCGGATAGCCGCGCTTCCCTTCGAGCGATTCCATCAGCGCTGATTCTTCGCCGCATTCGTACGCTCCCGCGCCGGTGTGGGTACACAACTCGAAATCGAATCCGCTGCCGAGAATGTTTTTCCCGAGATAGCCTTTGGCATAGGCCTCGGCGATCGCCGCGTCCATGATGTCGATGATGTAGCGATATTCCCCGCGAATGTAGATGTATCCGCGGTTTGCGCTCACAGCCCGTCCCGCGATCACCATACCCTCGATCAACTGGTGCGGATCCATCTCCAACAGTGGACGGTCCTTGCAAGTGCCCGGCTCGCTTTCGTCCGCATTCGCGAGGATGTACTTCGGCTTGTTCGTGTCCTTGGGAACGAAGCTCCACTTCATCCCCGCCGGAAAGCCCGCGCCGCCGCGCCCGCGCAGATTCGACTTCTTCACTTCGTCGATGATCTGATCGGGCGTCATCTGCTTGAGGGCTTTTTCAAGCGCCCGATAGCCCTCGTTCTTCAAGTAGACGTCGATCTTGCGCGAATTCGGAATTCCGAACCTCTTGCTGATGACGGGCACTTCGGCGGGCAGGCGTTCGTGTACCGAGCCGGCCGTCACCGGCGAGGGCTGCGGCCGCTTGCCCTGCTCTAGTTGCTCGAAGATCGCGTCGACTTTGTCGGGATCGAGATTCTCGTAGAAGTCGTAATTGACTTGCATGCACGGCGCGCCGGTGCAGGCTCCCATGCACTCGACTTCCTCGAGTGAAAACGTGCCGCTCGGCGTCACTTCCTTGTTGCCGATGGCCAGCCGCTTTTGCACGTGCTCGTACAGCTCATTGCCGCCTCGAAGCATGCAGGAAATGTTGGTGCAGACTTGGATGTGATAGCGCCCGGCGGGCCTGCGTCGCAGCATCGAGTAGTACGCGAGCGTCTCTTCGACCTGAATCTTGTTCAGGTCAAGCCGCTTGGCGATTTCATCGAGAATCTCGTCGCCCAGGAAGCCGAAATGGTCCTGCGCGTAGAGCATCATCGGAATCAGCGCCGAGCGCTTCACCGGATACCGGCCGACAAGATCCTTAAATTTTGCTTCCAGTTGCTGCGGCAGTTCCATGATTCGGTCTGTACTTGCTCCGAACTAGCGGTCCACTTCTCCCAGCACAATATCGGTAGTGCCGATGCATGCGACGACGTCGGCGATCAGCCGCCCGACGCAAAGATTCGGCAGCGACTGCAAATTCACGAACGACGGCGTGCGGAACTTCACGCGATATGGCTTCGGCGAGCCATCGCTCGCCATGAAAACTCCCAGCTCGCCGCGCGGCGATTCGATCGCTTGATACACCTCGCCGGGAGGCGGCGCAAAACCCTCGGTGAAAATCTTGAAGTGGTAGATCAGGCCCTCGATCGAGGTCTTCATCTCTTCCCTCGATGGCGGAATCACGCCCGGCAATTCGGCGCGGAATGGGCCCTGGGCCGGAATTTTCTCCATCGCTTGGCGGATGATTTTCAGGCTCTCGCGCATTTCCGCGACGCGCACTTTGTATCGCGCGTAGCAGTCGCAGCCGGTGTCCGTCTTCATTTCGAAGTCGAATTCGTCGTAGCTCGAATACGGAAACACCTTGCGAATGTCGTACGGCACGCCGCTCGCCCGCAGCAGCGGTCCGGAAATGCCCATCGCGATCGCGTCCTCCGCGCTCAGCATTCCGACTCCCACGGTTCGCGCCTTCCAGATGCGGTTTTCCGTGAGCAAGGTCTCGTATTCGTCGATGTGCCCCGGCATCGCATCGACGACGCGTTGCACGCGATCGAGCCATCCCGGCGGGGGTTCGAGCGCGAGTCCGCCGATGCGGAAGTAGCTCGTCATCATCCGCTGGCCGGACACGTACTCGTAAATCTTCATGATCTCTTCGCGTTCCCGGAAGCAGTACAGGAAGACGGACATCGCGCCGAGATCGATCGCATGTGTCCCGAGCCACACCAGATGCGAACTAATCCGGGTCAGCTCTGTGAGCAGCACGCGGATGTACTGCGCGCGCTTAGGGATTTCGATGCCAATCAGCTTTTCAGCTGCGAGGCAGAAACCAAGGTTGTTGGAAAGGGACGCGAGATAGTCGATGCGGTCCGTCAGCGTAATGCACTGCGAATAAGTCTTCGACTCGCAGGATTTCTCGATGCCCGTGTGCAGGTAGCCGATCACCGGCTTCGCTGACAGCACGATTTCCCCGTCAAGCTCCAGGATCACGCGCAGCACGCCGTGCGTCGACGGGTGCTGCGGTCCCATATTAAGGACCATCGGCTGGGCAGGGCCCGCCGGAGTCTCAATCGTCGTAGTGGAAGGCCGGGCTTCGCCAGTCATGTTTACCGGAACCCCTCCACCGGATAGTCCTTGCGTAGCGGATGCCCCTCCCACTCGTCGGGCATCAGGATGCGCGTGAGATCGGGATGACCCTGAAAGCGAATCCCGAACAGATCGAAAGTCTCGCGTTCGTGCCAGTTCGCCGTCGGCCAGATGCTCGTGACCGAAGGCACGAACGGCTCCGCACCCGGCAACCGCACTCGCAGGCGCAGCCGCTCCTTCCGGTCGAGCGAAAGCAAGTGATAGTTCAGCTCGAAGCGCGGCTCGATGGGAAAGCGGTCAACCGCGGACAGGTCCGAAAGAAAGGAAAAGCGCAGGCTGGGGGCAGTTGCGAGATATTCAGCGGTGCGCAGCAGATGCTGCGGCGGGACGACGACGGTCGTTTCGCCTCTGAATTCAATCACTTCGGCGACGGCCTGCGGGTCCCAGTCCCTGAGTTTCTGCACTACAGGGATTTTGCCAAGGTCCTGTGATTCCACTATGAATCCGATTCCGGACAGGCGCCTACTTATCCCAGTCGAGCGCGCCTTTTTTCCAGAGGTAAATGTATCCAACCAGCAGAACCATAATGTAGAGCAACATCTCCACAAAGCCAAACACTTTCAGGTCGTGGTAGACGAGTGCCCAGGGGTAGAGGAAGATGGCCTCGATATCGAACAGAATGAAGATCAAAGCCACCATGTAGAAATGAACGGAAAAAGGATGCCGCGCGTCGCCCGTCGGCTGAACTCCGCATTCGTAAGGCGTGTCCTTCTCGCGCGTCGGCTTGTGTCGCCCCACCAGCGCAGAAACCGTGATCAGCGCGCCGGCGGTGAAAGCCGCTAGTATAAACATGAGCAAAAGCGGCCCGTAGCTGTCGAGGTAGTTGCTGCTCATCGTGAACGCGTTGCTATAATAACGTCCGAGAGTACGCCGGTCAAATGAACTCGCCAGCACTATGGGCGGTGCTATTCGGCCGAAAGACGGCAGGGGAAACCGTCATTCCATGAGTTCCGGATTCAACACCGACGTCCGTGTCGGCGATCAGGTGTTTCACGTGCAGACCGAGGACCGCGGACCCACTCATCCCTTGATCGACACGGCCATCTACCAGAATGGACGCGTGTTGCACCGGCGCACGACCAGCTACGAGCACCTAGCGCTTTCCGTGGAGTACAGCGAGGACGCGCTGCGCGGGCGCGTCGAGGAGCAGCATCGCGGCGTGATCGAAGATTTGCGTTCGGGAGCGCTCGCTGCGGAACTTGCTGCGGCCGCGGAGCAAGCGGCCCGGACCGGCGGAATTCAGGTGCAGCTCCTCAACCCGCAGTCGTGGCTCTCGGCCGGCAATGTCTCGCTCGACGTGGCGATTGTGCGTCGGGCCGATCAGCAGCCGCAGCCCGGCGCACAGGTGGAAGCCGATATCGAGGGCGGTTTGCGCGACGCCCATCACGCCGCGACCAGCAACGAGCAGGGCCGCGTGCGAATCGAGTTCCCGTTGCCGCCGCTCGGCAAGGGCGATCTCGCGCTGGTGATTCGCGCGAAAACTGACGCGGCGAAAGACGAAATCCGCTTCTCGATGCGCTCGCGCCAGAAGACTCCCGCCGGTTCCGCGCAAAACTGCTGAAGCCTGCCGAAAGAATGACCGTCACGATCAATGGCGACCGCCGCGAAATTCCCGACGGCCTCAGCGTTGCCGCTCTGATCGATCACCTTGGAATGCGGATCGACCGCGTGGCGATCGAGCGCAATCTCGACATTCTTCCCCGCGCGCAGTGGCAGGAAACGCGCGTGCAGCCGAACGACAGCTTCGAAATCGTGCAGTTCGTCGGCGGCGGCTAGCGCCGTTGCGCTAGAGGCCGGCGAGGATGTGGCCGAGTTTGTCTTTTTTGGTCCGCAGATACGCGCGGGAATGATGACTGGTGCGCGGGCGGCAGGGGACGCGCTCTGCCACATGAACGCCGCCGCGCTCGAGCTGTTCGATCTTGTCGGGATTGTTTGACAGTAACCGCACGGACTTGACTCCGAGAGCCTTCAAAGCCGACGCGGCAAAATCGTAGTCGCGCGAATCCGCCGCAAATCCGAGGCGGCGATTCGCTTCGACGGTATCGAGTCCCTGATCCTGCAATTCGTAGGCTTTCAACTTGTTGATCAGGCCGATGCCGCGGCCCTCCTGCGGCAGGTACAGGACGATTCCCGACGGCTCTTTCGCGATCTTGCGGAGCGAGAATTCGAGCTGTGCGCGGCAGTCGCAGCGCTCCGAAGTGAAAACGTCTCCGGTGAGGCACTGCGAGTGCACGCGCACGAGCGGAGCTTTGCCGTTGTTCACGCGGCCGTGCTGAATTGCCACCGCCTCTTCGCTCGGTCCTCGGCCCTGAATGCCGAAGATGGTGAACCGCCCAAAGCGCGTGGGCAATTCGGCTCGCGCGACCACGCGTACCTTCCCGGTTCGCTTTCGACGCTTCATCGGAGCCACTCAGTATAGCAGGCCCGCGCGGGTGCGCCCGGCTTCGCGATCTTGATCGCGGCGCAGGTCACTCCCGAAAATCGTTTCATGCTCTATTGCTTGTACTGCTCGAAGAGCTTCTTGTAGTCGTGATTGTTCTCGTTGCAGATGTATTCCTGAATGTCCCATTCGGGATGCAGCGTGAAGGTACCGACTTCCGTCCACGGCGCGGCGAAGACGTTGGGATCGTCGATCATCGCTGAATATTTTAGCGTGTCGTAGGACGTGCGCGTGAAGCGCTCGACGACGTGGTAGGCCGTCGTGTGGCGATACTCGCCCACGGACACTTTGTCGTTCACGCCGGTCACATCGACCACAAGAGTGTCGCCGTCCCAGT
>DASPVC010000079.1:0-14226 GCA_035622585.1 Candidatus Acidiferrum sp. | reverse complement strand
GATAATGAGTAGATACGGCACCCAGCCAGGAAATGCACGTACCCGTACAGGTAATGACAGGACCAGAATAAGCACTGCGATGCTCGTCAGCACGACTGGCCATCGCGGCTCGATTCGTACCGACTGAACCGATTCTTTCATCCGGTTGACCCACGACCGCCAGAATCCTACCCGAACTTCTAGCCGAAACGCAAAATGTACGTTGCAGGCAGATCGCGCGTGGTTGCAAGCCGCCTGAGTCCCGATTAGTCGGGCAATCCGGAAGTCATCCTCGCCCAGCTTAACGACGGTCACTTGGACGTGTAGTCGGCTACTCGGACATTTGGTCCGCACGTGAAAACCATTTGTCCGGTTTCTCCGTTAATCAGGACAGTGGTTAATCAGAACTGTGGTCTACGTTAATCTAGGTCGAAGGGCCCTGCGATGAACGTGTCCCCATAAGTGACTCCATTGAAAACGGAAATGTCGATGAAGAAGCCGCTTGAGGGCGGCGCGGACCTGGACAAGTCGATTTGCGCCCTGGCTGCCCCTAGGGAGTCTGTGGTCAGAGTGCCAATGGCCCCTACGCAGCGGATGTCCACCACATAAGTGGTCTTCGGCAACGCACCATAAACGGAGACGTTGACCTTGAATCGCTTCCGATCCGCATCGAAGCGGACATCGGCCACACCACTTTCGGTACCGGCAATTGTCCCGCAGGAATTAGGGTTTTGGCCCACGTGGACGAGTGTTGCCGTATCGCTATGGGTGTTATCCGCTTGCGCGATAAAAAGGAGACCAAAACACAGCACTCCAGCGGCGACCACTCCAAAGCTTAGAGAAGATCTTGTCGTCATGTACGTTCCCCTATTTGCAGCTTAGCCTTCAGATCCGCTAGCAGCCAATGGTACAGACGCTAATCGGTTACCGTTGAATCCCGAGAGCTGATCACAGTCCTGGTTAGTCGTCTCACCGGACATTTACGGTGAAACCTCATATGGACGGTAACGCCGTTTACCAGGCGTCAACCTTCGGAACCTCGCCGGGGACTGCTCTGATGCCCAATCCGTTGTGTCGAGCGGAGGAGCAGCGTACGATACGCGAGTCAAGGTTGTATCGGAAATTCCGATTGACTCCATCGCAGGCTCTCCGTAGCGTCCTGCGTGAAAACCAACCGGCTCCGGGCCCAGGGCCAGACCGAGCAAGACTTAACAGGGAGAGACACCAATGAAGCGATTCATCGCAATTCTGGCTGTTATCGTGTTCTGCCTGGCAGCGGCGGGTCTGGCGCAGGCCCAAGGAAATCCTTTCGTGGGAACTTGGAAAATGGACCCTCAAAAATCGAAAGCCAGTCCCAGTCCGGGACCCAAGGAAGAGACGCGCGTTGTAGAGACCCAAGGTGACAGTGTCAAGGGCAGCTACGAGGGAACAGCCGCCGATGGTAGCCGCATCGCATACGGTTACACCGCAAAGTACGATGGCAAGGATTACCCACTGACCGGAATGGGAACACCAGACGGCGCCGACACCCTAGCGCTCAAACGTATCGACACCAACACCTATGAAGTAACCGCAAAACGGGGTGGCATCGTCGTGATGACGGCCCGGGTTGTGGTCTCCCAGAATGGCAAAGTCACCACAATTACCACCAAGGGAACGGATGTCAGCGGGAAACCCGACAGCAGTGTGAGGGTTTTTTATAAGCAATAGGAGGTTGAGAAGCCTGTGCACCAACGTCGCAATCTCTGCGGGCCGTCTCCTTTGTGCCTGCTGGACACTCGCCGCACATGTCCTACGCCGTTAATCGGGAGTTGGGGCGGTTAAGGCCGTACAGCCAGATGGAAAGTTATCGTCTCAGGTGGAGCGGAGAGATACCCATCTCTCCAAAGCGGCCCACAGCCTGATACTTTCCCGCAATTCTAAGGTGCTCAATGCGTGGATAATTCGGTGAGAGAGGCTTGCGTTTGGCGGCAGCCACAAAGATTACGAAAAGAACGACAAACGGCGCGATGAACGGCGCAAGGCTCGCCGCTATCGTCCCAATCGTGCCGTACGGTCTTTCAAAAACGACCCACGACGCGATGAGGGCGCAAATGGCCATCGCCAGCACGACGAAACTTGCCACTTTGCGGATAGTTGTCAAGGCCACATTGCCTCCAGTTTGGGCGCCGCCCAGGCCATCGATTGAGAAGAGGATTGCTGGGCAAATGATACTCCGTATCCGTCATGTTGAGCAATGGTCCTCGGGCAGTTGTCCGATTATGCCGTTACCCAGGACTTACCTCCCGAAATTGCCTTATGAGCTCACGGGCGTGGCACATGGATCGAGAAAAGAACGAGCGTTCCATTTATCGAACTGAACCAATGCGGCGTGTTTTCCGGGACCAGAATGAAGTCCCCCTTTGAGACGGGACGCGATGTTCCACCTTCGATAGCCGAACCACTAAGATTGGTCGGATTCATTCGATTCTCATTCACGAGTCTGCCTCCCGTCACCAAAGTTCCTGACCCTTCGATAACGTAGAAAATCTCCGCTTCCTTTTCATGTACTGCAGCGTTGCCAACCGAGGCCCGGTACTCCAAGTGGCCGTCGTATGAACCCAGCTCTAGCATCGGCTCCGCGACCGTCGCTTGACCCTCTTTGCGTTCGCTCTTTGCTTTGGCAATCAGTTCGGCGACCTCTCCAGACGATACGAAGGTCTTAGTGGGCTTTTCTGATGATTGAGCCGACTGTTTCGCTGCGGCCAGTCCGGCCGTAAGAATGAAAGCGAGGCCCATGATCACTGTGCGCATAAAACCTCCAAGGAACTGAGACTCACGTGCTGAGGGGCACATACTACCCTGAACAGCCCTTACGGCGAACTTCTCCGGTAAGCGCGTTAATCAGGTAGTCGCCGCTTACATGCCCTAACGAAGGGTGTTTCCTTGCTAGAAAAGCCCCACGGGTGTATAGGATGGTTAATGCGCACGCCCGCAACGATCGCCAGCCGCGGCTATCGGAAGAGCGCTCGGCACAATTCCGACATTGACCCAACCGAGCTCGTTCCATTCGGGCGCGGTGGTGCGGGCCTTTACCCGGGCCATCCGGTTGGATTGGTCGTTGTGTTCGGCATAATCCTATTGGGCTTGCTTGCATTGCCGGAGGCACGCTGGTTTCTTGCTGGTGCTCTTGTTCTCGGCGGCACTTGGGGATTCTTCCTATGGCTTCGTCACCGATAGCAACTGCGCCCAAATTCTAACTCTTGAATTCGTCGCCGCCCGAAACTGGTTCCGAGGAACATGGCCGGTTAGCGCGTTAATCAGGAGTTACGATTACGAGAAGACCGGTGCTACTCTCTCCGTCGTGCTCCGGCCATATGAACACACATCCAGGAGACCTTCGATGCTACTTCGCGTACTGAGCGCATTCAGAAATCATCCATGGGCAGGCGGAGTACTCGCTGCGTTCTTAGTGGCGCTCGCAGCAGCTCCTCAGGAGCTTGTCCAGCACCGCCCGACCACGCTCTCGGCCCTGATCGATCGAGCGCAGATCGAGGACATGCTCGTCGAGTATTACGAGGGTCTGAGCGCCGGGAGTACGCACCTCGATTCGTACTACACCGACGATGCGGTGCTCGACGTGAACGGGATTGTCAAGCAAGGTAAAGGGCCCATCGATGATCTTTACAAGACGATTCCGAAGTCGAAAGGAACGGTCCACGTGCTGCTCACGAACCCGAAAATCGTGGTGGACGGTAACTCCGCCACAGCGGATGTGATATGGACAGAGGTCTATTCAGAAACTCACGGAGCCGCCCCCCAAATCCTCGAACAGGGTCGCGAGCATGACGAGCTCGCTAAGCTTAGCGATCGCTGGTATCTCAAAAAAAGAGTAGTGACGAACGACGGCGGACTACCGGCAACGCTCGAGAAGTACTACAAGGCGAGATAGGCGATTCGGAAACCGCGCGTTCGTTACCAGTACCGAAGTTTTCCGGTTAGCCCGCTTATCAGGACTTTGGTTTGTCGTGGCTGCTTGCGAACCCGATTTCGCTCGTGAGATGGACGGTGGCACGTTGGTGTTCGATTAGAGCCTCGCGGCCCGCGAGTTCAGGGTGAGCATCGAAACTCGCGATTTTGACGCGGTAATACCTGAGGTCGATGTAGTCCAATCGATTCCAATCGAAGTACGCAATGAATTGCAGTTCCGCTTCCCTAGGCCTAATAAGGTTTACCGGACTATCCCAGTAGCCCGTCGACGCCCCAGGTCGTGGGTTCTGGATCATGATTGGCGTTCCTGACGCAATCGAAGGAACTATTTGGAAAAAAGGAATTGGTTCCACGAAGACATCGCACAGGGGCATTTCTCGGTCAAGCTTTGCCAACACGAGTTCATCGAACAGGGTTTTCTCGATTTCGTGGAATTGGTCGATTGAATCCCAATTGCGGAAGTCTGCGTCGGGCCAGAACGCCGTGTTCCATATCGACCGCGCACTTATGCGATAGTGATCAAAGACCGGAGTAACGTCTTTCATCTCGCTTTCAAATTTGGCACGCTCTGACTCGGTCATCACTCGTATGCAGTCAGGACTGACCCAAACGGTGTGGAAGGTTCCGCTGCGGTCCTTGAACTCAAGCTCGGCCCTTCCAAGTTCGTCATATTCGGTCAATCGAATTGGCTCTCCAGAAGCGTCTCTTATCGCCTGCTGATCTTCTTGGGGTAAATCGTCGAGGAACCGTGGCGGCAATTCTATGAGCATTACCCGGCTTCCTGGCTTTGGTGTGGCGTCACCTGGATTCGTCATGCGTGCAGTATACACGACCGCATTCTTCCCAACTGAACGTGTAGTCGGCTAACCGGCCATCTTCACGGCTCGCACTCGATTTGTCCGGTAGCGGAGCTGGTCGGGCATTGGGCTGAACTTGGCGCAGGACTTCGCACGCGAAACCGCAGCTTTTCGTCGTTTCGTCTGCCAGTTTGGGAGGCCCGTCCGATCGTGATCGAGAGCCGACGCTTCTGAGGTAAAATCCCCGCCGCTTTCATGCCCTTGGCAACTGGCTTTCGGCTCGGCCCCTATGAAATTACCGGTGCGATTGGCGCGGGCGGAAAGGAATCGTCGTGAGCGGCAGCATGGTCAACTCGCCGGCAGCGTTGGCTCTCGTCGCAATTCCCTACCAGGTGATCTGGTCCTATTCTGCCGGCGGACTGACTCTTGCCATCGGGCTGGCCACGATTTTTCTTCGCGGCGATTGGCACAGGGCGCGAGGATTCGACAAGCTGATTCTGTTCGGGCCGCTTTTCTACGCGGCGCCGCTCGCGGCTTTCGGCACCGAGCATTTCACGCTGACGGACGTCATCGCGTCGATCGTTCCCTCGTGGATTCCGTGGCATACGTTCTGGGCGTACTTCGTGGGCGCTTGCTTCATCGCAGCGGCGCTGAGCCTGGCGACGAGGATTCAGGCGCGCCTCGCGGCGAGTTTGCTGGCCGTGACGTTTTTCCTTTTCGTGGCGCTGATGGACGTCCCGGCCTGGCTGCAGGACCCGCGAGATCGGTTTGCGGCGGCGCTTGCACTGCGGGAATTGGCTTTCAGCGGCGGCCCTCTGGCGCTGGCCGCCAGCCTCACCGCGCAACTTGCCACGCCGGGGCGCGAGGGCGGCGCGCACGTCCTGGCGACGGTCGCGCGATACTTCATCGCAATTCCCGTGCTGTTTTACAGCTTCGAGCAATTCCTGCACGGCAAATACGTTCCCGCCGTTCCGCTGGATCGGATGACTCCCGAGTGGATCTACGGACACGCGATTTGGACGTACCTCGCGGCCGTGGTTTACGCCGTTGCAGGCACGCTATGGCTGATCGGCAAGAAAACCCGCGCCGCGGCGACGTGGCTGGGCTTGACCGTGCTGCTCGTGGAGCTGGCCGTTTACGTGCCGATCGCAGTCGTGGATCGGGCCAGCCTCGGCAATGGTCTCAATTACGCGGGGGATACGCTGATGTTTTGCGGCGCCGTCCTTCTGCTCGCCGGCGCCATGCCGCGCGAAGCGTAATTCTCGAACGTGCCTCGTAGGCCGGATAACCGGACATCTTCCGCACTACAACTTTACCTGTCGGGTAACCCCGCTAACCGGGACTTGCGGAGATAATCGGGCGTCTTCTCTTTATTGCAGGCAGTTTCCTCAAGACTGTCTTGATAGTGCAGAATCGTTGGAGGTCACCCGCCTCGCTATCAGGCGAAACTCGTGGCGCGGAATTGAATGGACTTGGGAGAGAAAGCGTGAGACGATGACATTGCGTTTGTTGCTCTTGTAAAACCTTTAGAATTGCTGAAGGGGCTGCAAGTCCACACTTGCAGCCCTCTTTTTTTGCCTGGAGGCGGTGGAAAACAGCACCAAATAGCTCAAACAGAAAAGAGAAACACAGTTGAAAGAACAAGGAACAGTGAAGTGGTTCAATGCCAGCAAGGGATTTGGATTCATCCAGCGCCAGTCCGGCGAGGACGTTTTCGTCCATTTCTCCGCGATTCAGTCGGAGGGATATAAATCGCTGAACGAAGGTCAAGCGGTTGAATTCGAGGTCACCCGGGGCCCCAAGGGTCTCCAGGCTGCGAACGTCGCCGCCCTCTAACGGCAGAAGCGGGCCCGCCTCGGCGGGCCCGCGCATTTTACGAACGGCGCGAGTCATGGAGACTCGATGAAAGCCCTTCAAAAAGGGTCCTACATCAAGCATTTTCAGTATGGGCTGGGCGTCGTGACTGAATCTGACGCTGAGTACACACAGATTGATTTCGACGTCCACGGCATGAAGAAATTCCTGACGGGTCTCATGTCCGTCGAGCACGCAGAAGGGACGCCACCCCCACGGCGCAAGAGAGCGCGCAAGAAGGCTGCGGCCAAAAGCCTGAAACCCACAGGCTCCAAATGAGCAAGGAGATTCTGATCCAGTTCCTGGGTTTCGAGTCCAAAGCGTCGACTCGCGAATACACGTTTGTGGTACGGGAATCTTCCACCGAGCCGCGGGAATTCAAGATTGCGATCGCGCAGCAGGCATTCAGCGAACACCGAGCTCGTTTCCAGGATGGGCCGGACATCTGCACGCTCAAGCTCCGCCGCGAGCTAACGACGAGTGACAATCATCCCGCGGAGTCGCACTTCGATATCACGGATTTGGAACTCGATGACTACTATCGGAAGCACACCGCACCGATACGAAGCTGGTTTAATCGCAAGCCCGTCGACGAGTAGCAAGAAGGACGGGCGGACGTTTGGCGCACGAGCCGAGCGCGGCCAGACACTGAGATCGTGCTGAGGAGGAACCAACTAGGATGCGATTTGAAAAGCCAAAAAAATCAACGCGCCCTGAGTTTGTGGCTGCGCGAATAGCAGAGCTTCAACGACAACTTGCAACGGAAACGAACGAAACGAGAAAGAGCGAGTTGCAAAGCGAGATTAACGAGTGGCAACGAAGCCGGCCGAAACCAAAGAGCGATAGAGGCAGGTGGTGATTCGGGCCAAGGAGGCGGCTCAGTTTGGAGCGGGGCGGGCGCGCATATAGCGCCAGCCGGTCCCGTCACACTCGGCGCAACTATTCGCGCCGATCCAGCCTTCGGCTTGGCACGACGGGCATTCAGCCCAATTCTTTTCCTGGATCGCGCTAGAGATTACCCCACAGCAGCGCTTGCCGTAGTAGCTCCGTCCGCAAAGAGATCCAACAATGATCGAGTTATAGCCGGCTCTGCGGCAGACCGTGCATATCGTGAAGGGAGCGGGCTGCTTCGCCATGTAAAGCGATTCTACGCTTCTGTGGACAAGGACACCACAGCCGCATTGCTGAATCGCTTCCCTTCCAAGCACGCTCGCATGCTAGTTTTTGATAAGTCGGATAATCGGACAGGTTCCGTGCTAAGACGCTACCTGTCCGGTTAGCTCATTGGTCGGGACTCGGATAGACCGTCATGCTAGATTCCCCAAGGGGCCATGAACCTCGAACACCTATCCGACGGCGATAAGGCAGCTGTCGGTCAGGCTCTCCGCGCTGCCGCCGATGGGCCATTCTTCGATGAGTGGGAGTTCCATACACTGTTTGGATTAACGCGCAGTGAGGTCCGAGCCGTAGCTGACGCCTGGCCGAACGTCGATCTTCTGAGCGCGAAAGTGCAACTGGCCGTGAACAGTGCGTTCAACAACCTACTGGGATATCCTCACCGCCAGGATTCCGTGTGGTCGCAATGGATTTCAGTCAGCCGAAGCCAACTCGACGAATTGTTCTCTCGCCTGCGAGGCCGTGCTGGTGAGCGCTATTTCGAGCGGATGAGCTAGATGACCACCGAACTTGTCCTGTTGGCCCTGCCAGCTCAGACGGTCGACGCAACACTTGCTTGCAGTCTACTCGCAGGAGTCTGGAATCCTAAAGTTTTTCTCGGGCGTTGATTCAGGCGCAGCGAGACCTGGTCGAGCTGCGCTTGAGAGATGGGAGACAAGTCCGTTCCTCGCGGGAAGTATTGCCGCAACAGCAGGTTGGTGTTTTCATTTGTGCCACGCTGCCAGGGACTTTGGGGATCGCAGAAGTAAACCTGCACATCAGTGGCTACCGTAAACTCCTTGTGTTTCGCCATCTCTAGTCCGCGATCCCAGGTCAGCGAGCGGCGCAGGGTTGCCGGAAGTTTACAAACCTGCTGACTCAAGGCGGCCACCACCGCTTCCGTTTCTTTGCCGGGTACCTTGATCAGCATGAGAAAACGTGAATGCCGCTCCACCAAAGTCGCGACATAGCTGTTCTTCGCGCCGACCAACAGATCTCCTTCCCAATGGCCGGGAATCGCTCGATCTTCGGCCTCCGACGGTCTTTCCCGGATGGAGATGGCATCGCCGATCTTTCCCCGGGACTGTCCATGCTCGCTCGAATGGCGCGAGCGGCGCATGCGCCGCTTCGAGCGCAGGTGGTCCATCAGCTCTTTTTTCAGCACTCCCCGCGCTTGAATGAACAGGCTGCGGTAAATGGTCTCGTGGGACACACTCATGCTCTCGTTGTTGGGATAGCGGGTCTTCAGCCACCCGGAAATCTGCTCGGGCGACCAGTCCAGAATCAGTTTACTCGCAACGACATCACGCAACTTTCGGTTCACGGCCAGAAGACAGCGTTTGGGTCGCAACGCCGCGTTCCAGGCTTGCTGGTCCGCATCATGAGCACGATAGGCAGGACGGCCGCCATGACGGGTGACCTCCCGACTCACAGTGGAAACCGCTCGATCCAGATGTCTGGCGATCTCACGGAGCGATGAACCGGAGGCGATTCCTCGCGAGATGTCTTCTCGCTCAGAGAGTGTGAGTGCTAGCCGCGAGCGACGACGAGCGAGGGGAGGGATGCCGCCGCGAGGCAGCAACAAACAGCGAATGGAGCTGTGTGGTTTGTCAAAAGCACGCCCAATCTCATGCAGCGACTGTCCCGTCTTCCAGCGGCTCCAGATGTCACGTTTCTCGACCGCAGAAAGCCCAAACCGTCTCCCTGGCCTCATCCAACACCACCTTTCTGAACAGACTTACATCAGATGGTGTTGCATCGATCTATCGAATGCACCCCGTTAATCGGGCAGCTGCACCTCACGGTCAGGATCCTTTGTGATATCTTCGGCCTTCATGCTGAGCAAGAAACGCACCGCAGCAATCATTTTGCTGTTATTGGGCTCGATCGGTGCCGTTGGCACCGGTCTAGCGGCTCAGCAAGCCGCTCCACCGCCATCGATGCCGGAGCTTCTGCGCATTCTGCGTATCACGACCTTCCGAGTCCGGACACAACGCGAATCCGACTTCGTCTGGAATATCATAGTGCTGCCACGCGAGGAGGCCAGGCCCAGAGGAGCAAATCCGAAGGGTCTCACGCGCCGCACTGCTTTACTCTCCCTACGTGAGAAAGAAGACGGCGTTTACGAATTCACGCTACCGGAGAGTAAGGGGGCCTACAGTCAAGGCGACTTCGAACTTTGTAAGGAGATTTCGTGCGCCGGGCAGTATGACATACGGTGGCTGAAACAACCGGCATATTCGTCCGACGGCACGCAATGCATTCTGGGTGAATTCTCGAATTTGGGAGACGCACAGCCGTCAGCCTATGTCGCACTCGTTCGTGTGCGGAGCAAGTTGTAGCACGCAGCTGTCGTCACGACGCAACAGCCACCCCGTTCATGTCGAAACGATTGCAGAAAATCGGCCGAATTCGAGTGCGCGCTTCCGAACGCGGATGGCGTAGCGGAATGTCCAGCTGAGGCTCGCGATCGTTAGTGCGTCCGGTTACCTCGTTAATCGGGACTTAGGGCGCGATGACTGGTTCTACGAGCTGGGCGCGGCTGGGGTCCGGACCCATGCCCCCACATGGACGGCACATATAAGAGAGCTCTTGATTCCACCGAGTTCGCGGCGAAGCCGCTCGGCCACTGTTGCCACGTCGACTTCCGCCGCCGTTGCGATTCCGAACTTCTCGGTGAGGGGCAGCAAGGACCGCACGGTGTCCGCCCAGAATCCGTAGCCGTCGAACTCCTCCCCGCTTCCCATAACGAGATGAAGGGATGTATCTGGCCATCCCAGGCCAGCTTCATAAAAGATTCTGGGTAGTTGCGTACCGAGCCCCATTTGTACTCCCGCTTGGTGCAACGTCTTCTTCACCATGTCGGCGATGCGAATCGATTCCGGGCGGGCTAAGTTGGTATGCACGATAATTCCCAGCTCTGGTTCGACAAAGACTATCAGCCCGCCTGGACGGACAAAAGGGGCGAGGGTTCTGAGAGCGGCCACCGGGTGAGGCTGGTGGCACAGCACCAATCGACCGACCACAGCGTCGAAAGGCCCGTGCGAAGATGCGAGGCTCGCCAATCCATCCAAATCGGAGACTTCGAAGCGAACCGGCGAGTTTCCGACCCGCAGCCGCGCACATTCGATCGCGCGCGCGTCGCGATCGACACCGGTGACCTGGCCGTCGGGTCCGACGATCGAAGCGGCGAGCAGCGCAACATCTCCCATGCCGCAGCCAAAATCCAACACCCGCATTCCGGAGCTCAGCCCGGCGCTCAAGAAAATTTCGCGCGTAGGTTTCTCGAACAACTTTGCCTGCCGCATCAAACGCGCCCGCTCGGCTTCGGTATAGCCCATCGCGTATCCGGAAGGAGGCGCCTGCGGAGACGTGGGTTGCGGCGTTGACATGAGCTTCACCTCGATTGTGGTTCGCAAACTCTGCGAACGAATTTCACGGCGCAGCGTCTGCTATGCGGGGACCCATTCTTTCAGTTGACGCTGGCTGCGTACGTACGATTTGAGACCGGCCCACAGGAATGCGACAGAGACGATATTCGCAGCGATTCCGACGATGAGCAGGGATGAACCGACCATGGCGTCGTTGTGGAAGACGTGATCGGTGACCGAGGCCACGGCCGTCGGGCCGACGCCGAGCCCGATCAGGTTGATCGTAAACAGATAGACCGCGCTCACCTGGCCGCGCATCTGGCTGGGAGTCACTTGCATCAGCGCCGCGGGAGCAAGTCCGATCGGAATGGCCGTAAAGAAAGTTGGCAGAGCCAGCAGAACGATGGCGAGATGCGAATCGGGGACCAGAAGGTACGCGGCGCCTGTCGGCACCACTGCCGCCATCGCCATCGTCGCAACGCGCATATAGGCGTCCTCAACACCGCGCGCGGCGAGCCGGTCCGCGAGCCACCCTCCCAATAGCAAGCCCAGAGAGCCGCCGACGGCTGCGCCAATGCCGATGCCTCTGCCGGCTTGCGCAGCAGTCCAGTGGTGATGCCGCATGAAGAAAGTCGGATTCCATGCCAGGCCGCCATAGGCCGCCAGAGCCAAGAATGCGATGCCGAGGTGATGACAGAGGTAGGTTTGGCGATGGTTCTTGACGTATGAGAACACTTCGCGGAGCGGAAGGCTCGTCGCGTGAGTGCGGCCGCGACGAACAGGCTCCGCGAACGTGTACATCAAGATCGCGAGCAGCAGGCCGGGAAGTCCCACAACAAAGAACACGACCTGCCAGGACCGGACATCGCCGACCAGCGGCAGGGTCCAAGCGCCGCGGGCAGCCGCCCAGCCAGTCACGAGCCCTCCCAAGATCGAGGCCGCGCCGGTGCCGATGTAGATGCCCGTGTTGTAGATGCTCATCGCCATGGCGCGGCGCTCCGGCACGAAGTAATCCGTGAGCAGCGAATACGCTGCGGGCGAAAGCGACGCCTCGCCTACGCCAACACCCATGCGAAGCACCAGCATTTGGCCGAACCTTTTGGCCAGGCCGCACCCGGCGCAGAACAAGCTCCAAATCGAAATGCCTGCTGCAATCACCCCCCGGCGGCTGCGTGAATCGGCAAGGCGCCCGATGGGAACGCCCAGAAACGTGTAGAACACGGCAAAGCTCAGCCCAATGAGCAGGCTCACTTGCGTGTCGGTGATGTGCAGGTCGCGGCGAATCGGGCCGACAAGTAGAGTCAAAATTGTGCGATCGAGAAAAGAGAAGATATAGACGAGGGTCAACAACCCGAGCACGTACCATGCGCGGACCGGCTTCGGGTACGGGGCTTCCAGAGCTGCGTTGGATGGAAGCTTGCTTTCGGTTGCGGGACTCACACGCCCTCACACCTAAGCGCTGGTATTAGCTGGCGGGATAATACATGCTTTATAGCGCGAAACCAACCACTGATCTCTGGCCGCAGGCACCCGCAGTCTAACTCCTGATTCGTCGGATAACCGGACAAGTTCCCTGCTGAAACTCTACTTGTGCGGCAACCCCGTCAGTCGAGAGTTATCGTTGCGAACGGCGCTCAGGCGCGGCCAGCCGAGGCATCTCCCGCCAGAAGTAAGATTGAACCCATGGAACGGATTTGGCGAGGAAGGCAAGACTCGAACCGCCACCTAGAAGTCAAGAACTCGGCCGGGAGCTAGGGGCTGAGAAGCCTGGGTTGACAGCTACGAGCTGTTTCAAACATGACCGATTCAACAGTGACAGGGCCTACAGAAGATCGCGACCAGCTGCACTGGCTCCGTATGGCCCGCTTCGCGGCACTCGGCTCGCTATTCTTCTTTTTGGTCGCCGTGATTGTGATGGCATTTCTCGATGCGCGCGAGAACGGCACCGAGAATCTTCGACTCACTGTGTGGACGATCCCTCTCTGGCTGCCCTACCTCTGGATGTATTTGCAGACGAAGTCGAAATCTCCCAGGCGCCGGAAGAAGGGGCTGGCGCTCGCCATTGCCTACGGAGCCGCGGCGCTGCTCATCACCGCCCCTAGCGCTTTGGAGTCCACAGGACTGGCGCTGCAAGGAGGTTTCGCTCTTTTTGCTGCGCTTCAGCTGTGCCTGGTGATATGCGCAAGAAAAACCTATCAGGCGATGGAGAAGGAACCGGGCGACGCGCGCATCCTGATCAGCAGAGTCGCTATTGCGTCCGCCTGTTTCGGCGTCTTGTGCCTAGCCGCCGTCTATATTCCAAACAGCTATAAGGCTAGGATTTCCGCCGATGAATCTGCCGCTATAAGCGCGATACGCACCATTTATACGGCTCAGTCCACTTATGCAGAAAGGAACCCACAGAAGGGTTTTGCCGCGGCGCTATCGGAGTTGGGGCCGGCGCCCGGCGCCAATTTGATCGAACGGGACATCGCGAGCGGCCGCAGATTCGGTTACCTCTTTCAGTTGATTGCCGGTCCACAGGACGCGAGCGGGCGTGTCGCTCAATACAGCCTGCTCGCCCGCCCGGTCACGTTCAGACAAACCGGTAACCGCAGTTTTTTCGCTGACGCTTCTGGCACCATACGCTCCACTGCCGAAGACCGCGCGCCCACGAATCAGGATCCTCCGATCGAGTAGCACGGCCCACGCGAGGGTGGAGACGCGACCTCGGCCTGCCGTTGGCATTCGGTCTTGATTGACGATGGCTAGCTAACCCTTGGTTAGTCGGATATCCTCGCAAACCTTTGCAACCCCGCCTCGCAGGGTGAAAGGATATGGTATTCCATGGTGAACGACTCCGCACTGTAATGGCTTTTTCGCGAGAGATCTGCGACATGCCCGCCGGTCTTAGCGCGCTAGGCTAGCCAATGGCGGTGCCTGCGTGATGACGGCGCAGTCGGTCTAGACCGATGCCGGGTTTCACCTCGGGGCGGGAGCGACCTCGATGGCGGATGGTTTGGCTGGAGACGTTCGGGGAGGAACAGCCATGCGAACTGGTTCTCGAACGCCCATTGCGAAGTAGTAGTTGTGAAGTCGTTCGATCAAGCTATCGCTCACTT
>DASPVC010000078.1:0-50437 GCA_035622585.1 Candidatus Acidiferrum sp. | reverse complement strand
GGCTCGGCTATCTTTACCCGCGGCGAAACCCAGGCACTGGTGACAACTACGCTGGGCACGGGTGAAGACATGCAGCGGCTGGAAGAATTCGAGGGCGAAGCCAAGAAGCGCTTCATGCTGCACTACAATTTTCCGCCGTTCTCGGTCGGTGAAGTGGCCTTCCTGCGGGGCGCAGGGCGCCGCGAAATTGGGCACGGTGCACTGGCCGAGCGCGCGGTCAGTGCTGTCTTGCCTTCGGAAACCGACTGGCCCTACGCTATGCGGGTGGTATCTGACATTCTTGAGTCGAACGGGTCGTCCTCGATGGCGACGGTGTGTGGCGCTTCGCTCAGTATGATGGATGCAGGGGTTCCACTGTCTGCCGCAATCGCGGGCGTCGCCATGGGGTTAGTGAAAGAGGGTGACGATTACGCCATCCTCAGCGACATCGCCGGCGCCGAGGACCATTACGGCGACATGGACTTCAAAGTCGCCGGCACGCGACAGGGAATCACTGCGCTGCAGATGGACATCAAAGTCTCGGGCGTCAGTATTTCGATGATGCGCGAGGCGCTGGCCCAAGCACGCAAGGCTCGCCTTGAGATTCTCGACACCATGGACAGGACGATCTCGACGGCACGGCCGGAGATTTCCACGTACGCGCCGCACCTGCACGTGCTGACGATCCCGACCGACAAGATCCGCGACTTGATCGGGCCGGGCGGGAAGAAGATCCGATCGATCGTCGAAGCTACGGGCGTGAAAATTGACGTAATGGACGACGGCAAGGTGCACGTCTTCGCGGGCAACGGCAAAGCGGCGGAGGACGCACTCAAGATGATTCGCGACGTGACCGCGACGGCCGAGATCGGCAAGACGTATCTCGGCACCGTCGTGCGCATCGCGGAGTTCGGCGCGTTCGTTGAGATTTTCCCGGGAACCGACGGGCTGTTACACATCAGCGAAATCGCCGAGCAGCGGATTCGCTCGGTGCGCGACGCGCTGAAAGAAGGCGATCAGGTGCTTGTCAAAGTGCTTGCGATCGAGGGGAACAAGATCCGCCTGAGCCGCAAGGCGCTGCTGCGCGAGCAGCGGGACAAGCAGCAGAAGGGTGAGGCGGCGGGGCAGTCCTAGCGTCGCGCCAGCCATTCTGGCTGGCTGACGAAATTGGGCTGGGTGTTCTCAGGGGAGGCGAGAAATCGCCTCCCTTTTGTTTTTACGTTCACCCCAGGCGCAGCGAGAAAAACGGTTATTCGGTGTGGCCGGAGACGCGTTCGATCCGCGCGCCGACATCGCGGAGCTTCAGCTCAATTTGCTCGTAGCCGCGGTCGATGTGGTAGACGCGGTCGATCCAGGTGGTGTTGTTCGCCACCAGACCCGCGAGGACGAGGCCGGCACTGGCGCGCAGATCGGATGCAGTCACGGGCGCGCCGCTGAGAGGCGTCGGGCCCGTGATGGTCGCAAGGTTGCCGTCAATCGTGATGTTGGCGCCCATACGCATCATTTCACTCGCATGCAGATAGCGGTTTTCGAAAATCGTTTCGCGGATGTGCGAGACGCCGTGCGCTTGGGTCGCTAGGGCCATGAACTGCGCCTGCATGTCGGTGGCAAAGCCGGGATATTCCTCGGTGGTGACGTCCGCAGCGACAAGCTTCTTCGCGGCGCGGACCCTTAATGCACCGTTGCCTTCGCATTTGATTTCAACGCCGCACTGGCGGAGCGTGTCGATGATCGCGCCGAGGTGCTTTGGCTCGCAGGCCGTAAGCAGAAGTTCACCTCCCGTGATGGCGCCAGCGACGAGAAACGTGCCCGCCTCGATGCGGTCCGGAATGATTTCGTGCGTGACGCCGTGGAGTTGCGTGACGCCCCGAACGCGGATCGTGGGAGTGCCGGCTCCTTCGATCCGCGCTCCCATCTTAACCAGCAATTCTGCGAGGTCAGTGATTTCGGGCTCGAGCGCGCAATTCTCGAGAGTGGTTTCTCCCTCGGCCAGCACTGCTGCCATCAGAATGTTTTCCGTTCCGGTCACCGTGATCTTCGGGAAGCAGAAGGCGGCGCCGCACAGCCGCTTCGCGCGGGCTTCGACGTAGCCGTGATCGACCGAAATTGTGGCGCCAAGCTTTTCGAGCGCTTGAATGTGCAGGTCGACCGGCCGAGCGCCAATCGCGCAACCGCCCGGGAGTGAAACTCGGGCGTAGCCAAATCGCGCCACGAGCGGGCCGAGAGTAAGAATCGAAGCACGCATTGTCCTTACCAATTCGTAGGGAGCTTCGGCGTGCGAAACGTTTTCCGCCTGGATGATCAACTTGCTGGGCGGAATGTCCGGACTCTCGACGCGGCAGCGCATGTGCGCCAGCAGCTTTGCCATGGTGATGATGTCGCGAACGTGAGGAATGTTCGCGAGTCGAACCGGCTCGGCGGTCAGAAGCGCCGCCGCCATGGCAGGAAGCGCGGCGTTCTTGGCGCCGCTGATCTGAACGGTGCCTTCGAGCCTGCGTCCGCCTTGGATTTTGAACCTGTCCATCGCTAGCCCTGAACCTTCTTTTTCGACGGTCGCTTCGTTGCTCTCATCAACGCGTCGCGAACGCTTCCGTCAGTTTCAGCAAGCCACCGCCGCGCGTCGCGGGCGCTTGCTCCCGTCTTCAGCATGACCAGCGCCGCGGGCAGACTGTAGCCTGATTGACGCAGAGCGTGTTTCGCCGCACGCGGGGCGACGTCCGCGGCCTCTTCGAGAATCCGCGCGCCGCGCTGCCGCAACTTCTGATTTGCCAGCGCGACATAAACCATCCAGTTGTCGTAGACCCTGCCGAGTCGCACCATCGCTGCGGTAGAGAGCAGGTTCAGCACCAGCTTCTGGGCGGTGCCAGCTTTCAGCCGGGTCGAGCCGCTGATAGCTTCCGGACCTGTATCCGGCGCGATCGCAATGTGCGAGCGCCTCGCGAGCGGCGAGTTGGGATTCGATGTGACGCCAACCGTTACGGCGCCCGTCCGTCGCGCGAAGCTAAGTGCTCCGAGCACGTACGGCGTCATGCCGCTTGCCGACAGACCCACAACGACATCGCGTCTCGATGCGCCCGCGCGGCGCAGATCGCACGCCCCATTCGCTGCCGAGTCCTCCGAATCTTCGACGGCATGCCGCAAAGCTCGCGCGCCGCCCGCCAGGACGGCGCGTACTCTTCGCGGGGCCGTGCCAAAGGTAGGTGGGCATTCGGCTGCGTCGAGAACCGCGAGGCGCCCGCTCGTGCCCGCTCCGACGTAGTAAAGGTTTCCGCTGCACTGCAAAGATTTCACGATAGCGTCGACGGCGCGGGCAATATTCGGCAGCTGGCGTCGAACGGCTGGTGCCACGCGAGCATCCTCCTGGTTCAGCGCGCGCAAAATCGCAAGCGTATGCTTACGATCAAGGCCGCGCGAACGCGCGTTTCGTTGCTCCGTCTTAGCTGTCCTCAAGGATCGCCCCGCGCCTAGCTCAATTATAGCGGCTGGTCATAGCAGGATAGCGCGCCGACAGAGATTTCCGGCTGCGCGTGTGACGAGCGTGTTACCGGGCGGCGGGTTGACTTGTGGCGAGGCCCAGAGCCTCGAAGATCGCATCGTGGAGCGCCGGGCGTACCTGCCGAATCTTCTCGTTGGCACGCGTCGGGTGCACCCGATTCGTCAGGAGGATCACGAAGAGCTTGCGGTCGGGATCGATCCAGAGAGAAGTCCCGGTGAAACCCGTATGGCCGAAGCTCCTGGCGGAGAAATAGCGCCCGGACGAAGACGGTTCGCTTGGCACATCCCAGCCCAGAGTACGGGCGGAATCGCCAATTTTGACGTGTGTCGTGAACTCGCGAACGATCGAGCGGGGAAGCAAGCGGTCATGCCCGTAGATCCCGCCATTCAAGATCATCTGGGCAAACGCCGCGATGTCTGGCGCCGTTGAAAAGAGACCCGCATGGCCTGCAACGCCGCCCATTGCCCAGGCGTTCTCATCGTGCACCTCACCCCAGAGCATGCGCTTGCGGTAATCGGAGTCCATTTCGGTCGGGGCAATGTCTTCGCGCAAGCGGCGTGGCGGATTGAACATGGATCGGTCCATTCCGAGCACAGAGAAGATCTCTTCCTTCGCGAAGGCATCGAGCGATTCTCCGGTCAGGCGCTGAACGATTTCGCCGAGGAGAACAAAGCCAAGGTCGGAATACTGGATTTGCGTTCCCGGCTCACGAATCAGCGGCTCGGCAAAGACGCGCGCGAGAATCGCATCGTGCCCTTTGGCTTCCTTATAGAAATCGCGATGGTCGGGGAGTCCAGAATCGTGAACGAGCAACATGCGAACAGTAACGCGCGCGCGCCAGCTGGGGTCCGGGTCGGAGTTCGCCGCCGCAGCAAATTCGGGAAGGTAACGAACGACCGGCAAATCCAGATCGAGACGCCCCTGCTGAAGGAGCAGCATGGCAGCGGTTGTCGTGACGATGGGCTTTGTAAGCGACGCCACGTCGTACATGGAATCCTCGTTCACGTCGTAGGCCTCGCCTTCGCGCTCGAGCTGGCCGAAGGGATGCACGGCCAGCTGGTTGTTCCATCCGATGGCCAGAACGCCGCCCGGAAACGCGCCGTCCGCAACAGCCCGATCGAGCAGGGCGTAGACCGGTTTGAGCGCGCTGGTTATCGACGGCGGCGCGGGCTGAAGCGTCATCGGATTTGCCAGGACACGGGGACCGTCACCGCGGCGTGCGATGCCGGGGACGGTGACAGGAATCTTCCCGCTGATAGCGGTCTGGCCGAAAAGAGCGCGGACCACAGCCCGTTGCGAAACGTCGTTTGACGAAAACTCGGCAACCCAAGTCTTCGCATTTGGAAAGCGTTCAATGAGGTAGGGGCTGCCGAGGGAAACCACCACAGTCGGCTTGCCGGCTGCAATCAGCTGATCGACAAGCGCGCGCTGATCATCGGGAAAGCCGATGTCGCCCTTGCGGTCGGCAACTCGAACGAACAGCGCTGCGATTGCGACGTCGTACGTATCCGGAGAAGGCAATTTGACAGCGCTGACTCGCGCGTATTGCGTGTCTGCCCGAAGAACCGCCAGGGAATCGACGCGCGGCCGCAGTTCAGGCTCGATCGTCTCACCGGGATAGGCATCGGGATCAGCCGAGAGAGCCAGGAGCAGCACGCGGGGAGGGCGCGTCGAATCGAGCGGCAGCAGGTGCGCCTCATCGCGGAGCAGGGTGACGCCTCGGTCGGCGATGTCTTGCGCTTGCGCTTCATACTCAGGACGGGCGAATCTTTCGTTGAGGCGGCTGACATCGACGAACCTGTTTCGATCGAGTCCGAGCCGCGCCTTGGCAGCGAGTATTCGGCGCACGGACGCGTCAATGCGTTTTTCCGTGAGACGGCCAGAGCGCACTGCGTCCTCCAGGCCGGCGAGAGCAGCGTCGGGAGTAGGCGACATCAGCAACACGTCCGCGCCGGCCTCGACGGAGCGGACGGCTGCTTCGCCCGGAGTGTAGAGCGAGGTCACGCCGCCCATATCCAGAGCGTCCGTGATGATCAGGCCCCGGAACTTCAGTTCGTCGCGCAACGCACCTGTCAAAATACTCTTCGAAAGCGTCGCGGGAAGCTGAGGGTCGGGCTCCAACGCAGGCACGGAAAGGTGGCCCGGCATGATCGAGCTTACGCCCGCGTCGATGGCTGCACGAAACGGCACGAGCTCGGTGGACTCCAGTTCCTGCCGATCGCCGGGGACGACCGCGAGAGCAATATGCGAATCGACTCCAACGTCCCCGTGGCCCGGAAAGTGCTTTGCCGTGGCGAGCGCGCCATTCTCTTCCACGCCACGAACGAACTCGCGGACATAGGCGGCGACATCCTGGGGATCCTCGCCGAAGGAGCGCACGTTGATGATCGGGTTGTCGGGATTGTTGTTCACGTCGGCGTCGGGCGCAAAAATCCACTGCACGCCGGCAGCGCGCGCCTCAAGCGCCGTATATTTGCCCGCTGCGTAGGCGGCCTTCGAGTCACCCGTTGCCGCGATGGCCATGGCGGAGGGGAAGGACGTGCCCTCGTCGAGCCGCATTCCCGTGCCAGACTCGAAATCCGCGCCCACGAGCAGCGGGACCTTCGCGCGGCGCTGCAGCTCGTTCGTTATGACCGCAGTCGGATAGACCTGGCTGCGTTCGAGGCCGAGCGGGCCGCGATCCGTCACGAGGATCAACCCGCCGACGTGGTTCTCTTCGACCTGATGAAGGATTTCTTTATATTCGGGACTGTCGGAGGCTCTAAAGACGCCGAAATAGGGGACCATGAGCAATTGCCCCAGCTTCTCGCGCACGGTCATTTTCTTAAGAGTTTGCTCAACCCATTTGGACGAGGCAGCGGCCGTCGTCCTGCCGCGAGCAGTTTTTTGAGCGCGGACGGAAGGCGTCATGAGAGAGAATAGAGCGGGAAGGACGAGCGCCAGCGCGAGCAGCCCACATTTACGCACAATTTCCGCCTCGGGCCCGCGTTGTTGACGCCTGCATCCCGTAGCTGTATATAGCACGCGCGTCCATGCGGCACAATCGAGCGTCGTCGAGCGTGTTTCGTTTCCGTTCTCACTGTGCTCTATCCTCGCTAGCAATCTTGGCGTTTTTCGGTCCGATACGAGCTGGCTGGGCTGGTTCGGCGCGCGTCCGAATTGGTATCGACGTCCTCGAAGAACAGCATTTCGCGCCGTTACGAGGGAAGCATGTGGGGCTGATTACGAATCAGACCGGGATAGATCAAGACGGGCGCAGAACGATTGATGTTCTGGCGCAGGCGCCGGACGTAAGGCTCGTCGCGCTTTTCAGCCCGGAACATGGTATCGCCGGCACGTCTACCGACGCGATCGTAACTGACACGACCGATGCTGCGACGGGCACGCCCATCTACAGTCTTTATGGCAACGTGCGGCGTCCTAATTCGGGCATGCTGCAGAATCTGGATGCCCTCGTCTTCGACATGCAAGACGCAGGGGTGCGCTTCTACACCTACATCACGACGATGGCCTATTGTATGGAGGAAGCGGCGAGACACAAGATTCCGTTCTTTGTACTTGACCGGCCGGATGTATTGGGTGGTGAGGTAATCGAAGGGCCGATGCTGGATGCGGACCGCATCTCCTTCACGGGTTATTTCCCAATGCCGGTGCGATACGCGATGACGCTCGGCGAACTGGCGCGAATGTTCAACGGCGAGAATCACATCGGCGCGGACCTGCATGTGTTTGCCATGCAAGGCTGGCATCGCGAGGAAACTTACGATCAAACTGGTCTGAAATGGATTCCGCCATCACCGAACCTGCGCACGGTCAACGAAGCCTTGTTGTATCCCGGCATCGAAATCCTGCAGGCGGGGGGAGTTTCCGCCGGGCGCGGCACAGACACTCCGTTCGAGATTCTTGGGGCGCCATGGATACGGGCGGATGCATTCGCAGCGGCCTTGAATCGCCGCAGGATTCCGGGAGTCAGCTTTGCACTCGCGGAGTTCACACCGAGCAGCGATCTCTATCGTGGGCAGGTTTGCCGCGGTGTGCGGATCGCGCTCAAAGGCCGCAGTTCGTTTCGTTCGATACGGACGGGCCTCGAGATCGCCGATGTCCTGCACCGCATGTACGCGGAGCACTTCGATCTGGAGAAAATCAACGAGCTGCTCGGCTCGCGATCCACAATCGACCGGCTGAAGCGCGGAGACGCGCCGGCCGATATCGTAGCTGGCTGGTCGCATGATCTCGAGAAGTTTCGGCAAATGCGCCAAAAGTATCTTCTGTATTAGTGAGAGCGATGGGCGACACCTCCGTGACCGCGCAGGGACCGCGACCCAGGGCTTGGCTCGCCTGGAGCAGCGGCAAAGACAGCGCCTGGTGCCTTCACGCGGTTCGGAGTTCGGGCGAAGTGGACGTGGTGGCGCTGCTCACGACCGTGAACCGCACGCATGAGCGAGTGGCGATGCATGCGGTCCGAGAGCGCCTTCTGGAAATGCAGGCCGCCCAGACAGGTTTGCCTCTTGTGAAGGTTCCAATCCCGTCGCCGTGTCCGAATCAAGTCTACGAGCAGGCGATGAGCCAAGCGATGGCACGCGCTCGGGATGAAGGTGTGCGCCACGTCGTGTTTGGCGATCTGTTTTTGGAGGATATTCGCGCATACCGTGAGAAGCAGCTTGCGGCGTGCGGGATGACCCCTGTTTTTCCCTTGTGGGGAAAGGACACGCGACGCCTGGCCGAAGAGATGATTGATGGCGGACTTTCGGCGCACCTGACGTGCGTCGATCCTCGCAAGCTGGACCGCTCCTTTGCCGGGCGGCGTTTTGACCGGGATTTGCTCGACCAGTTGCCACGAAACGTAGATCCGTGCGGCGAGAACGGCGAATTTCATACGTTTGCAAGCGCCGGACCGATGTTCCGCAAATCGATTTCGATCACGCTGGGCGAAGTTGTCGAGCGTGAAGGGTTTGTGTTCGCCGATCTACTGCCGCAGCCGGCATCTGGCGCGGGCTGATGAAGCGCCCCGTGAGCCGCTTGAGCCGATAGACTCGCATGCGCATCTGCTCACTATTGCCGTCCGCGACGGAAATCGCCTACGCGATCGGATTGGGCGATTCAATCGTTGGGGTCAGCCACGAATGTGACTTCCCGCCCGATGCGGCGACGAAGCCGCCCTTGCTGCGTCCCCGCGTCGATCCGACTGCGCCGGCCGCTGAGATCGATCGCCAGGTCAGCGAAATCATCTCGCGCGGTGAAAGCATCTACGCAGTCGACGCGGACCTTCTCGAATCGCTTGCGCCCGACCTGATCCTGACGCAGGACCTGTGCCACGTCTGCGCGGCTTCACCTGACGATCTTTCGAGCGCTCTGACGAGATTCGCGAAGCGACCTGAGGTGCTCTCCCTGACGCCGCGGTCGCTTGCAGAAGTGTGGGACGATGTGCGGCGCGTCGGCCAAGCGACGGACCGCGAGTTTGAGGCGAATGCGTTGGCGACGAAACTTGAGGAGCGCGTCGCCGGCGTAGAAGCTACCGTCGCCCGCGCAAAATCTCGGCTGCGGGTAGTTTGCCTCGAGTGGTTGGATCCCTATTACGTTGGTGGACACTGGGTGCCGGAAATGGTCGCACTGGCTGGAGGGGCGGATGTACTGGGACGTTTGCGCGAGCCGTCGTTTCGGGTAACGGCCGAACAGATCATGGATTCACGCGCGGACGTGATCGTGGTCATGCCATGTGGATACAACTTGGCACGAGCGCTTTCGGAGTTTCGCATCGGGCTGCTGCCGAGCGGGTCGGAGGGGTTGCCGGCGGTGCGGGAAGGGCGGGTCTATATTGTCGATGCAAACAGCTACTTTTCGCGGCCCGGTCCGCGTCTCGCGGAAGGCGTGGCTTTGCTGGCGCACATTCTTCACCCTGACCGGATCCCGTCGGGATTTCCTGATGCAGCGTTTCAGCGTATCTAGCTTGCGGAGGACAAAGGCTGGTGGTCGGTCACGATACTTGTGAAAGAGCCGACTACAAATGTGACTATGGTGCCGACGAGAACGTACCAAGTGTACGCGAGGTGCGTTCCGAATCTGACGGCGATCATGGCCGCGATGCCCGTGAAAAGGCCGACAAGCGCGCCTGCCTGATTGGCTCGGTGATTCCAGAGGCCCAGCAGGAAAACGCCTAGGAGTCCGCCGTACGTGATTGACGCGATTGTCAAACCAGCCTCGAGGACGTGTCCCCAGGGAGCGAGGCCGAGGGCGCCAAGCACCAGACCCCAGACCAGAGTTGCGTAACGTGACCGCTTGACCTGCTCCCCCGCCGACGCGGCAATTTGACTTGCGCCGAGGTCGATCATGCTGGACGAAGCGAGCGAATTGAGCGAACCGCTCGCGTTGGACATGGCGACGGCGAAGATCGCGGCGAGCGACAGTCCAGCCAGTCCTACGGGCATTTCGCGAACAATGAATTCGGGGAAGATGCGGTCGGTATCGCCGCCGGACATGATCAGCGGCATGCCTTGGGCAAAGGCAAACAGCATCACACCGAGAATCAGAAAAAGTGCGAACTGGGCGAAAACGACGACGCCACTCGAAAGCAGCGCGACCCTGGCATCGCGCTCGCTTCGCGCCGCCAGCAGGCGCTGCACCATGGTCTGATCCGTGCCGTGGCTTGCCATCGTGAGGAATGTTCCGCCAAGCAGGCCGGACCAAAACGTGTAACTGCGTGTCAAGCTGAATCCGAAATCGAAGACGCGCAGCTTGCCTCCGCTGACGGCGGCAACTTGGGCGACAGTGGCCCAGCCGCCAGGGATCTTGTGCATCAGAAGAAAGAAAGCTGCAACGGATCCGGTGAGGTACAACACGAGTTGAATGACGTCTGTCCAGATAACGGCCCTCATTCCGCCCTCAAACGTATACAGGAGCGTAAGGCCTGTCACGATGACGATAGACCATCGGTCGCCAGTGCCAAAAGCGACGCTCACGACTTTGCCGATCGCGGCGATCCGCACGCCTTCGGCGAGCGCGCGGGTAACCATGAAGACAAGCGCCGCAGCGCGTTTGAGATGGCTGCCAAACCGCTTTTCGAGAAGCTGGTAGGCCGTGTAGAATTCGCCATGGAAATACTGGGGGACCAGAACCACACACAGAATCACCCGCGCGACCAAGTAGCCCATTACGAGCTGTAGGAAGCCTAGATTCCCGTCGTACGCAAGGGCGGGCGTGCCAATGATTGTGAGCGTCGAGGTTTCGGTGGCGACGATAGAACACGCGATCGCCCACCAAGGCGCCGAGCGTCCGCCCAGAAAATAGTCCCGCAGAGTTTGCTGCTTTCGGCGGAAGCGAATGCCGAAGATCGTGATACCGGCAAGATAGAGCAGGATGATCGCGAAGTCGATTGGGTGAATCCGCATGGCGACGTACGGCGAGTCGCGGGATGCTAACTGCCGCGTTTGAAAACTGTCAAGCAGGCTGAAGGAGACCGATGGAGCAAAAGACTCTCGCCTCGGATGCTTCGTACTTTCTCGGGCTGGACGGAGGCGGGACGAAGACAGAATGCGTGTTAGCGGATGCCAGAGGCCGCGTTGTGGCGCGGGCGACGGCTGGACCGTCGAACCCGCTGCGTACGGGCTATGCGCGCGCGTGGTTCGCGCTGAGCGAAGCGGGCGATCGAGTTCTGGCTGCCGAGAAAATTCGGGCAGGCCACGTTCAAGCGATCTGCGCGGGATTGGGAGGAGCGGGACGGCCCAGCGTTGTGCGCCGCGTAAAGACGTTCCTTGAAGGCAGTTATCCGAACGCAAAGATCCGGGTGACCACGGACCTGGAACTCGCGCTTGAGGCCGCTTTTGGTGCGTGTGAGGGAATCGTCCTGCTGGCTGGGACGGGGTCGGCGGCATTCGGCCGTGATGCCTCCGGTAAGACGGTGCGTGCGGGTGGCCGCGGTCCGTGGGTGAGCGATGAGGGCAGCGCCTTTGACATTGGACGGCGCGCGGTACGCGCCGTGACGCTTGCGGAAGAGCACCGCGGACCCAAAACGGAGCTCTCGCAGCACCTGTTCCCCTTGCATCAATGCAGCGGTTGGGACTCTCTGGCTGAACATATTGCGAAGAACCCCGACGACGTTTTCCCGCGAACATTTCCTCTGGTGGCGGAGCTGGCCGACAAGGGCGACGGCGTCTGCCGCGAAATCATGATGCGCGCTGGAGCGGAACTGGCGGAACTTGCAGCATCTGTGGCAAACGAGCTTGGTTGGCGGGACCGCAGCTTCGGGCTCGCCAAGGTCGGCGGTGTGTATGGCCGCTCGAAATTTCTCGACGCTGTGATCGAAACGGAGCTGGCGCGTCGCTTGCCCGGAGCGCACGCGGTGCCGGTGCAGAGTTCGCCCGAGGAGGCCGCGGTTCGAATGGCGATGCGGCTTGTGACTGCAAAGGGAAATGCCGCCTGATTCGGAAGAACGTGTTGCGCATGCGCGATCGGCTTCGAGCGAGGAGCTGAAATCGCTCGTGCACGAAACGAGCGAAGAGATCCTGCTTGCGCTGATGGGAAACCCCAATCTGGAAGAGCCTCACGTAACGCTGTTGCTCGAGCGCCTCGATTTGCCGGCGAGCGTGATCGGGGTGATCGCCGGGACGGGGAAGTGGACGTCGAGTGAGGCGATTCGGCTGCGGCTTGCGCGTCACCCGCGCACGCCGAAACGTTTCGCACTTGCCGCGGTGCGGCAACTCTACCTTTTCGATTTGGTTCGCTTGAGCCTGCTGCCTTCTGCGCCGGCGGATATTCGCCGCGTGGCGGAGGAAGTGATTCTGACGAGAGTCCCGCACCTCCCGGTCGGTGAGAAACTGACGCTCGCGCGTCGAGGTCCCTCGCGGGTAGCCGGCGCGATTTTGGCAGAGGGCCATCCGCAGGCAATCAAACTGGCTCTCGGGAATGCGTTTCTCACCGAGAGCCAGGTGTTGAAGGCGCTCGCGAAGCCCGGCGTGCCGGAGCGCGTCGTCGCCGCGATCGCGCGCCATCCGAAATGGTCGTGCCAGTACAACGTTCGCGCGGCTTTGGTTCGTAACCCGCATACGCCTGCCGCCTGCATTCGTGCTTTCCTGCCGAACCTGACGTTGCGGGATTTGAAAGACATAGTTGCGCTCGACGGTCTGGCGTCGCATCTAAAGAAACACATACGCGAAGAGTTAGCCCGGCGGGCCGAGGCGACCGGGAAGTCTGCTCGGCCGAACGCAGGATGATTCTCAGCGCTGGTCACAGGATGAAGAAGTAGAATTGAGAGGGCGCGCGGCACTTTATGGCACAGAAACCAAATCACGTTCGCTGGATCATGGCGCTGGGCGGAGTCTTGCTGGTAGGAGTGCTGGTCTATTCATCCCTGCAGCAGACTCACGAGAGATATGAGGTGTGCGTGAGCTTCAAAGGCGCGACGCATTGCGCCACGGCGACGGGGTCGACGTACGATCAGTCCGTACGTAGCGCGCAAGAAATCGACTGTCAGTTGTTGGCAAACGGCCGCGATGAAAACATGGTATGCCTCGATAACCCACCCACCAGCATTCGACCCGCAAAATGACGCGCTGCTTGAATTGCGGCGCGGAGCGCTCAGCAGATGTTTGCGATGCCTGCGGCCTTGGTTCCGCCGCCGCCGAATTGTCCCTGCGCAAGCGACTGCTGAATCGCACGGCGCTGTTCGTGCTTGGCGCACTGGCGTTCGTGGCAGCGAGTGTGCGCTATCCTCCCGTTGAGTTGGACAGCGTGTTGATCTTTATCGGAGCGCTCTTTTTTCCGACGCTCGGGCTGGCGATCTGGGTCGAGCGCCGGGCGCTGCGTCACGCCGAAGCCGAAGCTCTCAAGCGCATGTATTACGGGCTCGTTCCGGTGCCGTGGCTGCTTGCCGTTTTGCTGCTCGTAAACGGCGCGCTCGATCGCAGCACGCCGCAGATAGAAGAGGCGCGCGTGGTGGGGAAATTCGCGATGGCAGGAGCGCTGCCGATTCGAAGGCTCGTTGTAACGTCTTGGCGCGAAGGTCATTTCGTCGAGCGTGTTCCGATCGACCGCAGCGATTTCGACGGATATCGCCTGGGCGACATCGTGAACGTAAAGGTGCAGAGCGGCCTCGTCGGCATTCCATGGGTCGCCGGAGTTTCCAGCCGCTAGATTTCCGTCAGAAAGTCGAAAGTGGCAGGAGTATATTCCACGACTCATCTCTTCCTGCTGCGGCTTTGCGCGTCGGGAGCCGATGCTACGATGACCCAAGGTGCCGTGCGCGTACCGGATACATGGACCGAGCGATTTCCGTTCCTCCAGCCGCTTGAGGAAGAGTGGCAGCGTGTTCCGCTCGCAGCGCTCATCGTAGCGTGCGCCTTTTACGGTTTGTTCCTGCTACAAGCTGCGCACGGCAGCGGCCCCCTGCTTATGATCGACCTGGTGTTTGTCCCTATTCATGAAGGCGGCCACCTGCTATTTCGGTTCTTCGGCGAGTTCCTCTCGGTGGCCGGAGGCACGCTGCTGCAACTGAGCGTTCCCGTGATGCTCGCGACATTCTTCATTTTTCAGCGGCAGGTGATGGGTACGGCGTTTTGCATGTTCTTTTTCTTCGAGCAATTCTTGCCGATCTCGACGTACATGGCGGATGCTCGCGCGCAGGACCTGCCGCTGCTGACCGTGGGTGACGCGGACTACGTAATCCACGACTGGAACTATCTCTTCGACAAGTTCGGCGTGCTCGACCACGACACGCAGATTGCGCACGCGGTGCGCGTGATCGGATGGATCGGCATGGTTACCACGGTCGCATGGATGATCTGGCGCAGCTGGCAGAGCCGTCAGTCAGAGGAAAGCTAGTAGAACGGGCGCATGTCCGGCGGGTGCGGCAAAGAGACTTCCAGGACGCGACCGTAGTCGCCGAGGGTGAGCCGAATTAGTTCCGCAGGGCCTACGTCGCGTTCGGTCCAGTCCGTACTCGGAACCAACTGGCTCTGCTGTGCCAGGTCGCCGCTCTCGAAGTCTTGCCCGCTTGCCTGGAGGCTCGAAACCGGGACTTCGTAAACCAATCGGGACTTGAGGTCGAGTAAGAGGTAGCGATGTCCCAAAAGCAGAAGAACCAGATCCGGAGCCTTCTTCGCGTTTTTCTTATCTTTCTTCTCGGGTTGGAGGATGTTCCAAGCGAGAGGCGTCTTGTCATCGAGCTTCACCTGCGCCTCAGCGACGGTCTTCCAATGGATGCGCTCGGCTCCGTCACTTTGTTTCGCAGGAAGGGCGCACAAGCAATTTGCCAAGCCTAACCACAAACTGGCTAGAACTGCGAATCGGACTCGGCAGCGGCCAAATTTGGACGGAAGTCGCATCAATTGGCAGGATACATCAGCAAGGGGGAACGCCGAGAGGAAGTCGCCAGCCTAGTCCCATTGCACCTTGACCTGCCGTGACGAGACAACAACGAAGCCCTTCGCGCGGCCATGCTCAACTAGGTCACGGAGAATCGCCACGTCCTGCTCGCAGTAGGCAGCAACGCGTTCCTTTTCGCCCGCTCGCCACCACGCCACGGCTTGCACGCCGTTACCACTCTTCGCGGCGCCCAGAGTGTCTTTGGCAAGCTGATCGAGTTTCACCCGATGCCCGAGTTGCTTATAGAGTTCTTCGAGGATGTCGAATGATCGCGTGCGGAGCATGTCAATCGGCGCATACTTGCGGAGAACTTCCAGATCAAACCGGTTTCCATTGAAGGTGATGACGCGCGTGAAAGACTCGAGTTCGATGACGAGACGCGCAGCGTCTCCCTCAAACCAGCGGCGGAATCCTTGATCTTTGTCCCAGGTGACGGCAACGGCGAGCCCAAAGCCGGGAATGTTGGCCCACCCGCCCTCCACCTCATGAGAGAGGCGCAGCGTTTCAATGTCCAGATAGACTTCGCGATCGAACAGCCCAGCCGTGGGATTCTCTCCTTCGCAAAGACCCGTGAATTACGATTTCGCTATATTCGAACTTCGCTCAGCGACTTATCGAGTAGGCGGATCGCTTCGTCCACATCCGCTTTGGAGATGTTGAGCGGAGGCGCCAGGCGAATCACGTTGGCGTAGAGTCCGCCTTTTCCAATGAGCAGGCCGTTGGCGCGCGCCCGCTCCATCAATTCGGTCGTTTCCGCGGGCGCCGGTTCTTTGGTCTTTCTGTCGCGCACGAGCTCGAGACCCTGCATCATGCCCATGCCGCGAACGTCTCCGATCAACGCATGCCTTTCCTGCAGTTCCTCGAGCCGTTTCCGGAAATAGCTGCCAACGACGTGGGCATTCTCCAACAGATTGTCTTCCTCGATGATTTCGATTACGGCCCGCGCTGCCACGGAGGTAACCGGATTTCCACCGAACGTGGAAATCGTCAGGCCCTGAAATTTGCCGGCAAGATCCGCGGTTGTGATCGTGGCGCCGACGGGGACTCCGTTTGCCATGCTTTTCGCGCACGTGATGATGTCCGGAGTAACCTCCCACTGCTCGATGCCAAACCACTTCCTCCCGGTGCGGCCAAACCCGGTTTGCACTTCGTCGGAGATGAAAAGTCCGCCGTACTCTTTGACGATGCGATACACGATCTTGAAGTATTCGGGCGGAGGAGTGATGAAGCCTCCAACACCCTGAATCGGCTCCGCGATGAAGGCTGCGATCGATCCGCTCGTCCCCGTCTGGATGAGATTTTCCACGTCACTCGCGCAGGCGACGCCGCAATCGGGATATTTCAGGTGCAGCGGGCAGCGATAGCAGTAGGGATTGACGGCGTGTGCGATTCCCACACTAATGACGCCGCCCTTCCGCCACGCCGCCTGCGCCGTCACTCCTTTCGCCAGAGCCGATGAGCCGGCATAGGCATGGCGGAGCGCGACTACGTCGTAGCTGGGCCCTGCCATCCGCGCGAGCAGGATGGCCGCTTCATTCGCTTCCGTGCCTGAACTCGTGAAGAAGCTCTTTTGCAGGCGCCCAGGAGTAATCTGCGCAAGTTTCTCGGCGAGAGCGACGATGGCTTCGTTCGGATAGAGCGTCGACGTGTGTTGAAGCTTGTCGACCTGCGCCTTGATCTTCGACGTGATCTTTGGATTACAGTGGCCGACGCCGATCGTGAGGATCCCGCCGAAGAAATCGAGGTATTTGTTACCCTCGATGTCCCAGACGTATTGCATCGAAGCATGATCGGCGACCAGCGGCTCGCGGTAGTAATTCGTGACCGCTGGCCACAGATATTCCCGGTGCTTCCGGACGACTTCTTCGCCGCGGGTCGTCGTGCTTTTGGGCTGGCTGGACATTGCTCTGGCAGTTTACCGTGTGCGATTGCGACGCGGCAAGGGCGCTTCGGTGCGCCGGCGAGAGGTTTCACCATTCGCGCTTTTCGGGCGTTCCCGTATAATCCCAACCAGTGAAGAAGGGTGCGATCCTCAGAAACTTGCTGGGCGCGCTGGGCAGGGTGTTCCCCGACTGCGTCACGCTGAGCCAGGCCATCGCCTTTAACATGTTCTTGGCGTTTTTCCCTCTGTTGCTCCTCGCCCTCGGCTTGTTGGGAGCGACTTCGCTTTTTTCTGACGCGCTGAAAGAAATCCCAATGCGGCTGATGATGATTCTTCCGCCCGGTAGCTCGCGGGTCGTGGCGGAGTACTTCGTCCGCCGCGCCGTGCATCCGTGGAGGTGGTTCTCGCTCGGCTTAGCGGGAACGTTGCTGGCAGGCACGCAGGTGATGGTCGGCTTTATGGAAGGCTTCCGCGTCATCGAAGGAGATCTGTTGCGGCCAGGCTACTGGCGGAGGCAGCTGCGGGCGCTCGGTCTTGTCTGTTTGACGATCGTTCCGATGCTGGCGGTTGTCGTCCTGACGGTGTTCGGCAGGCAAGTGCGCTCGTCGCAGTTGTTTCGAATTGGGTCGCCACATTTTACTCGTCAACTGGAGATCGCCTTGTACGTTGCTGTCGTTTTCGTTTTGGCGATGGGCGTTCTCGTCTTGCTGTATCGCATCGGGCGCCCGGGACACTCGGGTCTCCGGGTGTTGCTGCCGGGTGCGGCAGTATCGACGGTTTTGTGGTGGGCTGCGGATATCATATTCGGCTGGTACGTTCGAAAGATGCCCTACGACGTGGTGTATCGCGGCTTGGCGTCCGCGATCGGTCTGCTGTTGTGGATGTTCCTGACGGCGCTCATCGTGCTACTCGGCGCGGCATACAATGCGGAGGCACGAGAGGCAGCGAACGCCGGGCGAAGGGTTACAATCCTCATTCCTTGACCCGGCCGACCCGTTGCATGTGGTCTCCTACCTGTTAAACTATAGACATGGTATGTCATCTCCTGCGGTGGACACCCTTCCACCCCGCGGAGGCGCACGATGAGCGATATCCACGTCGAGTGCTATGCGGGGCACCGCGCTGATGAAAGGCCCCTCCGTTTCGTGATTCGGGGACGCGAGTTCCGAGTCAGCGAACTGGATGGGCAGTGGTATTCCCCCGAAGCCAACTATTTCCGGGTCCGCGCCGATGACGGCAACTACTACGTGTTGCGTCACGACCAGGCGCAGGACTACTGGACCCTCGACGGATTTCGCGCCACCCAATAAGAGGTTTGACCATGAAGGTGGACGACTCGGTCGCTAGATCGGTCAAACCGCGCCGGCATCAGCGCATTGTTGTGCCCGAGGGCGTGACGATCCGTGTGTCGGGCGGAGACGACGGGCAGCCGGTCGCCGGCATCGCCACGGTGATTGGGCTTGATGGGATGTTTTTCCGCACCTCTACGCGACGACCGATTGGCAGCGTGATGCGTCTTCTCGTGGAGTGCCCCGGTTTTTCATTCCACGTGGCGCAGTGCATGATACGTTCCGTCAACGATCACGGAATGGGAGCCGAATTCACTGCAATTTCCGAAGAAGACCAGTTGGAGCTGGCGAAGCTCCTCCTCCAGTTGCGCGTTCGCGTTCCACCCAGCTGATCCGTTTACTTCTAGTGCGCGGCCGCAACTAATGCTCTGGCGCAGGGTTAAACTAGGTTGAGGCTATGAGACGAACGATTCGGCAGTACGACTGGTTCAGGGCTGCGCCCAAAAGAGGGCAGATCGGGCGGCCATATGGATCGCACGGAAGCACCTACCTGGCGATCATGACGCTCGTCGCGCTCGCGACGGCCGGGATTCTGATTTCCGCGATTGCGCCAGGCGCTTCCAATGTGCGCGCCGACAAGCGCAAAGGGAACGCTTCCGAGGCGAACGCACCTGTTCTGGACAAGAAATTCAAAGGCCATCTTCCGATCACCGAACTGACCGAGGAGGAAGCCATCGTCCACGCACTCAACCGGCTGGCTTATGGACCGCGCCCGGGTGATCCCGAGAAAATCCGCCAGATGGGCCTCGAGAAGTGGATTGACCAGCAGTTAAATCCTGAGTCGATTGACGATTCCGCCCTCGATCAGCGTCTTCAGAAATACCCGACGTTGCGCATGTCTTCAAGGCAGCTCCTCCAGGAATTTCCGCCTCCGGGTCTCGCAGCGAAGGAAGAGGGCGAAACAAAAGAAGAGTACAAGCAGCAAATGCAGGATAAGCGCCGAGCCGCCATGGCCGAGGCACAGGCGATGGAATCGGGCAACGAAAACATCGACAAGGCCCAGCAGCAGCTTGCGAAGATTCAAGGCCCGAACCGCATCGTGGCTGAGCTCTCGATGGCCAAGATCGACCGCGCCGTCTATAGCAATCGCCAGCTCGAAGCCGTAATGGAGGATTTCTGGTTCAACCACTTCAACGTTTTCGCGGGCAAGGGCGCGGATCGCTGGCTGCTCACGTCGTACATGCGCGATACGATCCGGCCGCGCACGATGGGTAAATTCCAAGATTTGCTGACCGCCACGGCGAAGAGTCCGGCAATGCTCTTCTACCTGGATAACTGGCTCAGCGTCGATCCTGTCGCATTCGAGGAGCACAAACAAGAGATCGCTGCGCGTCGTGCGCGGTACCAAGGACTCTTCGGCGGCTTTCAACCGCCAGCTCCGCGATCGTTTCCTGTGCCGGGCGCAGGCTTTCCGGGGAGTGACAACGGCGCGGTGCGTCCGCAGCAGCAGGATCGCGGCCTGAACGAGAACTACGGGCGCGAAGTGATGGAACTCCACACCGTCGGCGTGGACGCGGGCTATTCGCAGCAGGATGTGATCGAGATGGCGCGGTGCCTGACCGGCTGGACGGTTCGAACGCCGCGCCGCGACCCGGACTTCGTGTTCAAGCCGGAGTTTCATGCCGCGGGCCAGAAAGTCGTGATGGGCCATACGTTCAACTACGGCGGCGAAAAGGACGGCGAAGAAGCGCTTCGCATGCTTGCAAACGATCCGCGGACCGCGAAGTTCATCTCGATGGAGATGGCGCGGCATTTTGTCTCCGACAAGCCATCGGCGGCGCTGATCGACCGGATGGCAAGCGCCTACGAGACCTCCGGTGGCGACATCCGCACCGTGCTCAAGGCCATGATCTACTCGCCGGAGTTTTGGTCTAAGGAAGCCTATCGGGCGAAGGTAAAGACGCCGTTCGAGTTGGTGGCGAGCACGGCACGCGCGCTGGATTCTGAAGTCACGGTTTCGTTGCCCTTGGCTCAATGGATTGGCCGCATGGGCGAGCCGCTGTTCCTGTGCCAGCCGCCTACTGGATATTCGGACAAGGCGAGCACCTGGGTGAACACCGGCGCGCTCCTGAACCGCTTGAACTTCGCATTGGCCTTCGCAACAGGGCGGTTGCCGGGAACGACGGTCGATCTGCCGCCTATGTTTGGCGACGATGCGGCCAAAGACCCCGAACTGGCGCTCGCGCGATCTGTAGAGCTTTTCCTCGATGGTCAGGTAGAGTCGTCCACTCGCCAGACACTCGAAGCGCGGCTCGGCGATCCCCAAGTCCTGCAGGCGAGTCTTGACGATCCGGTCCAGCACGTGAACGAGGGGCTGCTTTCCGGCTTGGTTCTCGGCACCCCGGAGTTTCAGCGGCGGTAGGTTTGCTTTCGACGGAGGCGGCCATGAAAATATCGCGGCGATACTTCCTGAGGAATGGTGGCATTGCGATGCTGGGGATGGCGTCGCTGCCTGCGTTCTTGCAGCGTGCCGTTGCCGCTACCGCCGCACCCAACAAGAAAAAGATGGTTGTGCTGTTTCAGCGCGGCGCAATGGACGGGCTGAACGTCGTCGTGCCGTTTGCGGAGCCTGAATATTATCGTTTGCGACCGACCATCGCGATTCCTGAGCCGCGCCGCGGAGGCGCGGACGCTGCCATCGACCTTGACGGATTCTTCGGACTCCATCCGAGCCTCCAGCCTTTGCAGCCGCTCTTTCAGAATGGACAGCTCGCGATCGTGCAAGCCGTGGGATCGCCGGACCCGACGCGCTCGCACTTTGACGCGCAGGATTTCATGGAGTCCGGCACGCCGGGCGTGAAGGCAACTGACGACGGATGGCTGAATCGCGCGCTGCAAGCGATGCCGGAGGAGCAAGCGTCGCCGTTTCGTGCGGTTGCGTTCGGCCCCTACCTCCCGCGCACGCTCGCGGGGAGCGCGCCCGCGGTAGCGATTCTGGACCTGAAGCAGTTCAAGATGTACGGCCCGCAGCAGACCGTCGAAGGCGGATTTGAGGCGATGTACGCGCAGACGGTCGATCAGGCGCTGCGCGGCGTCGGACAGGAAACATTTGAAGCAATCGACCAGCTCAAGAAGATCAATCCTGAAACGTATCAACCTGAAAATGGCGCGCAGTACCCCACGAGCCGTTTTGGGCAGAGTCTGATGGAGATCGCTGAGCTATTTAAGGCGGATGTCGGCCTCGAGGTGGCGTTCCTGGATAGCGGAGGCTGGGACCATCACGTGAACGAGGGCGGAGTGCAGGGCCAACTCTCGAATCTGTTGCGCGATCTAGGGCAGGGAATTGCCGCGTTTCATCAAGACATGGGTGACCGCATGGGTGACGTCGTGTTCGTGAGCATGTCCGAATTCGGCCGCACCGCGCACGAAAACGGCAACCGTGGCACCGATCACGGTCACGCCAACTGCATGTTTGTAATGGGTGGAGACGTGAAAGGCGGAAAGGTTTACACGCGGTGGCCGGGCATGAGCGAAGGGCAGCTCTACCAGGGGCGCGACCTTGCTGTGACCACCGACTATCGCAGCATCCTCGGCGAGATCATGACCAAGCACCTCGGTAACCACGACCTCAGCACGGTCTTTCCGGGATTCGTGAACGATCCCCGTCAGCAACTCGGTTTGATCCGATCCTAGCGACTTGTCGCGCCGAAACGAAAAAGGGAGGGCCGAGGCCCTCCCCTTTTCCCCCCAACGATGATGTGCAGATCCGCTATTCGCTTTCGGTCTTGATCCGCATACCGAAGAACGACCGGTAAACGAAGAAGAACGAAACCAAAAAGAAAGCCGCCGCCAGAATTCGCGTAAGCTGCGGATTCTTCGACGTCATGTCGACAGCCAGTGAGACGGCTAGGAGGCCGAACAGCGTCGTGAACTTGATCACGGGGTTGAGCGCAACCGAGGAAGTATCTTTGAACGGATCTCCGACCGTGTCGCCGACTACTGTCGCGTCGTGAAGTGGAGTCCCTTTCTGTTTCAACTCGACTTCGACGATTTTCTTGGCATTGTCCCAAGCGCCGCCCGCGTTGGCCATGAAGATTGCCTGATACAAACCGAAGACAGCGATCGAAATCAGGTAGCCGATGAAAAAGAACGGCTCGATGAACGCGAAGGCGAGGGTAGCGAAGAACACGGCGATAAAGATATTCAGCATGCCCTTCTGCGCATACTGCGTGCAGATCGCGACGACCTTCTTGCTGTCGCTCACCGACGCCTTTTCGACGCCCTCGAGCTTGATGTTCTTTTTAATGAACTCGACCGCACGATAGGCTCCGGTCGTCACCGCCTGTGTGGACGCGCCGGTGAACCAGTAAATCATCGCGCCGCCGGTGATCAGGCCCAGCACAAAGGGTGCGTGCAGAAGCGAGAGCATCTCCTTGTTCGATTGGAGACCGTTGGTCAGGGCCATAATGATCGAGAAGATCATCGTGGTCGCACCGACGACAGCCGTGCCGATCAGCACCGGTTTTGCGGTCGCCTTGAACGTGTTTCCCGCGCCGTCGTTGGCTTCGAGCATTTCCTTCGCGCGATGGAAGTCAACGTCGATGTTGAAGTTCGTCTTGAGCTCTTGCTTGATGTTTGGGACATGCTCGATCAGGGAGAGTTCGTAGACCGACTGAGCATTGTCCGTGACCGGCCCGTAGGAATCGACGGCGATCGTTACCGGTCCCATTCCGAGAAAGCCGAAGGCCACGAGGCCGAACGCAAAGACCGGTGCGGCAATCATGAGGTTGCCGAGACCATTCGTACTAACGAGATATCCGATGGTCATCAAAATCACCATCGTCAACCCGAGGTAGTAGGCGGAGAAATTGCCCGCGACGAAGCCGGACAGTATGTCAAGCGACGCGCCGCCCTCCTTAGCGGAAGCGACGACCTCTTGCACATGCCTCGAATCGACCGATGTAAAGACCTTGACTAGTTCGGGAATGATCGCGCCAGCCAGAGTTCCGCAGGAGATGATCGTTGCGAGCTTCCACCACTGCGTCGTATCGCCGCCGAGGTCGGGGATAATGTAGCGGGAGATCAGAAAGGTCAGGGCGATCGACACAATGGACGTAATCCATACGAGCGAGGTCAAGGGGGCCTCGAAGTTCATCGTCTCGGCGTGCCCGTAACGCGCTTTCGCAATTAGGCCATTTAGGAAGTAGGCCACGGCGCTCGCAACGAGCATTGCGATGCGCATCACAAAAATCCACACGAGCAGCTGGACCTGCACCACCGGATTCGTCACACCGAGCAGAATAAATGTGATCAATGCAACGCCCGTGACGCCGTAGGTCTCGAAACCGTCGGCGCTGGGTCCGACCGAATCGCCCGCGTTGTCTCCGGTGCAGTCCGCGATCACGCCTGGGTTGCGCGGGTCATCTTCCTTGACCTTGAAAACAATCTTCATTAAGTCGGAGCCGATATCGGCTATCTTCGTGAAAATGCCGCCAGCAATACGCAACGCCGCGGCGCCCAGCGATTCGCCGATCGCGAATCCGATGAAGCACGGGCCGGCGTACTCGCCCGGCACAAAGAGCAGGATAAAGAGCATCATCAGCAGTTCGACGCTGATGAGCATCATGCCGATGCTCATGCCGGCGCGGAGCGGGATTTCATAGATCGAGTACGGTTTTCCGCGAAGGCTCGCGAAAGCGGTGCGCGAGTTCGCGAACGTGTTCACGCGAATGCCAAACCACGCGACGCCGTAACTGCCCAGAATTCCAACGACGCTAAAAAACAAAATGATGGCCACTTGGACAACTGCGTAGTGCCGAAGCACGCCGAAATAGAGAACAATCACGGCGGCGATGAAAATCCAAAGGAGGAAGAGGAATTTTCCCTGATTGACGAGGTACGTCTTGCACGTCTCATAAATCAGCTCGGAAATTTCGCGCATGGCTCGGTGCACGGGAAGATTCTTCAGCTTCATGTAGATCGTCAACCCGAATACCAAGCCAAATACGCAGAAAAAAAGGCCAAACAGGAGCAACGTGTGGCCGTCGATGCCGAGGAACTTCACTTGGGAGAGGTCGGGCAGCCTCAGGGAGGCTTCGCCACCACCTCCTTCGGCGGCGCGAGCAACGCTTGCGCCCATCAAGGTGAGCAGCGCACCAGCCGCGGCGCGCAGCGCGCCGAAGCGGCGGCAGAGCGCCCAGATGCCCGCCAGTCGGGCGCTTGCGAATCCATTACGCATCAATGATCCTCCGTCAGAGTGTCGCGTACGCGACGTTTGGGACTTGTGCTGGGGAACCGCGCGAGTCATGAGTTTCGTTTGAGGACCCACACCCGCAAGACAGCCATTTGCGTCAATATGAACGTCCTTCCCCAGGATGAAGACTCCCGGAACGGGAGCCGACAGACGCGAGAACTTCCCCACCAAACAAACTTTTTTAGCAGGATTCGCGTTCTTCGTCAATCTAAATGGCTATCTGAGCGGGCGTCTAGGGACAAAGCTCACAGCTTGAGCATGTTAGAATTTTGGCATGGGAAAACGCACCATCACACCCGGCGGAAGCATGGAAGGCGACGTCGACCTGCCCGGCGATAAGTCTATTTCGCATCGCTATGCGCTAGTTGGAGCCCTTTCGGAAGGTACTACCGAAATATCGAACTATGCCACCGCGGCGGACTGCCAGAGCACTCTGTCCTGCTTGCGGGGGCTGGGTATCGAGATCGAGGTGGGCAAAGGGCAGGTGCGGATCGCAGGCAAGGGGCTCGACGGTCTGCGGGAGCCGCGGCGGACGTTGGACGCCGAAAACTCAGGCTCGACGATGCGGATGCTCGCCGGAATCCTCGCGGGACAACCCTTTACAAGTACGATTACGGGCGATGCCTCGCTCCGGCGGCGCCCGATGCGGCGAGTCATTGAACCGCTGCGTCAGATGGGCGCCGAAATCAAGAGCAGCGAGGGCGATCGCGCGCCGCTGCAAATCCGCGGCGGACATCTGCGCGCGATCGACTACACGCCGCCGATTCCGAGCGCGCAGGTGAAATCGGCCATACTGCTCGCAGGTCTCTATGCGGACGGCGTGACCACGGTACGGGAGTCGGTCTGCACGCGGGATCACACAGAACTCGCGCTGTGCGAGTTTGGAGCGAACGTTGAGGCGAGCCGCGGCATCGTGCGAATTCATCCGCGGCCCAAGCTCCTGGCCCGAAAACTGAGCGTGCCCAGCGACCTTTCGACCGCAGTTTTTCTGATCGGAGCGTCGCTGGTGCTGCCGGGTTCCAACCTGATGCTGCACAACGTAGGACTTAATCCGACGCGCGCTCGCGTGCTCGATTTCTTGATCTCGATTGGCGCGGCGATTCGCGTCCCGTCGCTGCAGGCGCGCGACGGGGAACTGACCGGAGACGTTTCGGTAAAGCACGCACCGCTTGACGGCGGCACGATTTCTGGCGCGCAGGTGGCCGAGATGATCGACGAACTCCCAATGCTGGCCGCTCTCGGTCCGTTCACAGAGAAGGGAATCGAGATTCATGATGCGCAGGAATTGCGTGTCAAAGAGAGCGATCGCATTCGCTCGCTGGCCGAAGGGCTGCGTGCCATGGGCGCGCAAGTGCAAGAGTTTCCGGACGGAATGCGCGTAGAAGGGCGCCGTGCAGGGAAGTTGCGCGGTGCCAAGGTCGATCCGCAAGGGGACCATCGCATTGCGATGGCGCTGTCCGTCGCGGCGCTGGGAGCGGAAGGCGACACCGTTGTCCGTGATGCGGAGTGCGTCGCCGTTTCGTTTCCGGAATTCTTTGCCACGCTGGAACGCCTGCGCGGCGCCGAAAAGAGGTAGGCAGGTTTTTGGTCAGCCGGGATTAGGCTGCCTTGTGCAGATGGATTGTGCCGTAGCTGGTGGTCACGTTGATCGTTGGACCGGTCGTCCCAATCTTCCCGATGATTTGCCCGCGATCGTTTTCGTTTGAGGCCTTGAGGGTGGGCGCCTCGAATTCGCTTTCTACTTCGCCCGACCGCGACACCGCAGAGACGCCGAAAGTCGAAGCCGCAGGCAGCGTCACGTCGGTGTCGCCGGAGTCATTCGTTATGACGAGATCTTCGCGAGGCGCGGCCGAGTAAGTGACTTTCACGTCGCCGTGTGTGTTCATGATCTCAATTCTCCCGAGGACGTTCGCTACCTTGATGTCTTTGTTATGGGTGATCAGCCTTGCGGGGCCATTGGCGCCGAAAATCGCTACATCGCCGGAATCTACGTCCAGGTGACCTGTCAATTGGGCAACGGTAAGATCCGTCCACGGCGAGACGCAGTGAATAGTCTTGGCCAGGCTGCGAGCGTGGATTGTACCGATGAAGGCCCCTTCGACTGTCACATCGCCCGATATGTTGCTGAGGTCGATGCCGTTTCCTCGCCCGGTTAGTTTCACGTCGCCGGAGATTCCTGAGATTTTCGCATCGCCACCAGGTCCACAAGGTGGCCAGACAAATCCGGCGCAAACTCGGCTTTGCAAATCCGCCGTGACGTCTCCGTTGACGCCATTGATCTCTACGTCTCCACCTCCGGCGCCCGAACGAGCAAAGGCGTCTCCTTTGATTCCGGAGATTTCGATGTCACCGTGTCCAGTGCTCGCGCTTACGCTCGTGGCCGCTGGCACCTGGACGTCCAGATCGAAACTCGCGCGGGCGCTCCGAGGCCCTTCGCGAACAGGGTGTATGCGGTATTCGTTGCCGGCTGTTTCGATTACGACATCAGCTCGTTCCAGGAGCCCCTTAGAGCCGAACTCGCTCGAGCCCCACAACGATTTTTGGGCATGTACCACGAGATTGCTTCCCTCGCCCGCGTGCACCCTGATGCTTCCCCGCTCGGTTTCGATGACGACGTGGGCGCCAGCGGGAATCGGCTCTGGCTGGAGCTGTTGCACCTCAGTCGACAATTTGTGAGGGGGAGGGAATTCGATATTCAGATCTGGATAGCGGTCGCGGAGCCAGTCGCGGAAGACAAACCCGGCCAGCACGAAGGCGAGGACGATCATTAAAGCGGCCTCGCCGCCGGAGAGAAGCGGAGCACGCGCCTCTCCCGCCCTCTGTGCCGCAACGTGATCGATCAGTTTCGCTGCGCCCCAGAGGATGATCAGGATCGGCCAATAGATTCGGATCAAGCGGCCGAGACCAAAGGCAGGGTCGAATCGGTCCAGCAAGAAAATCACGCCAATGACGACGAGAAGCAGGCCAGCGAAGATGGAGCCTCGTCGCCGCATTCCGTTGGTCATATTTTCAGGACTCGATGTGCCCTTCGCGCGATGCCATCGACTGACACACGGAGACGACACCGATGACAATCAATAGAATCGGCCATAGGTCTCGGAAGCCGAATCGGGTGTACTCGCCGAACAGAAACAGCACCCCGACCGTAATCAAGATCACCGGACCCATGACCCCGCGCAACCGGCAGTGCGTGCACCTACAGCGCTGACTGGTTCCGTTCGCCACGGTCGCGTCTCCTACGAACTGCCTTTCATCCGATCCATTAGAATCCACACACCCAGAGCGATCAGGCCGATAGGCCATCCCTTCACGAGCCATTCCGTCCGCAAAAGGCCGAAATTGGCGAGCAAGAAGAGCACGCCCAGCACGATCAGAACGATCGCGCCCATCGGCTTGCGCCCCTGCGCTTGCAGAGCGTCCGTCGGCTGGGGCGCGCCCAACTGGCGCGCTTTGGCGACGCGGTAGGCGTCAATCGGCATGTAGAAATAGAAACAGCCCAAAGCAATCCCCAGGAAAACATAGTAGCTGTCGGGCAGGTCGGTGTTCAGAGCCGCGATGATCCCGGCGAAAACGAACAAATGAATGAGCGCCTTGACGTATTCGCCGTTGTAGACGGCGCCGAGACCCGGAATGAACCCGAGCGCAAGAGCAACTCCCGGTTTGCCGGTGGAAGCGCTGACCACGTGTGGTCCTGGAACGGTCGAGACAGAGGGCGGGGCGCACGTTTCACAATAGAAGACGCCGCCTACATCGCGCGTGCATGCAGCGCACAGTGCCTTGCCGCACTGGCGGCAGTAGCCCGTTGCAGCTACTTCGGTGTGAACTGCACAGTTCATGGAAGACTCCTAAGTGACTCGCGCCACGAAGTGCCTGGCCCGCCGCCGACTACCAGGATTGCCAGTTCTCGAATGTCAGCCGTCTTGCGGTTTGTGTCTGGGGATGGTCGGGGAATCGGACGTGCGTTCGAATCGGGGGGATGTTGTTCAGGCTTGGACTCCGGTTGCGAAACGGGCTCGGTGGTCGGTTCCGGTTCGGAAGCAAGCCGAGACTGAATCACATACACGACCCGCAAATCATTCACGAATTTCACTCCGCGCGCGTACGTGAGATGCACATGCCGATTCGCATTCTGATAAAGGCTTACCGGACTAAGCGCGATTACCCGCGGCGTATCTACGGCGTGAAACACGATGAAGAACGACGCGATTACGGTCACAACTCCCATGGCGAATCGCATCTGCCAAATCCTCGGCAGCCACGCAAACCATCTCCTCGCACCGGCTTCTTCCGCAGCTGCTTGATGCGTCACCGCAACGATTTTCGACGCAAGAAATGGCGGCTCCTCGACCAAAGGGATTTGGCGAAGTTGCACAACGAGCCCGCCCACTTCGGCTACAAGCCCCGTGCATCGGGCACACGCGGCGCCATGCGCGGAGAAGGCAGCCTGCTCCTCCGGCAGCAGCGCTCCGTCGAGAATGTCGCTCAGTCGCTCTTCCGTCTTTGTGCAGTTCCAGTTCATTGCCTTTCGCGCCACGACTATGCCGGGCGCACCCCCATATCCCCCAGAATGCGTGCCAGCTCGATCCGTCCCCGGTTGATCCTCGATTTCACTGTGCCCTCGGGGACTTGCAATACGACCCGAATCTCACTGTAGTCGAGCCCTTGCAGGTCGCGCAAAATCACCGCCTCTCGCAGTTCGGGCGAAAGGCGTGCGAGCGCCTGCTGCACTAGCCCGCTGAGTTCCGTTGCTTGCGCCCAGCTATCGGGTGTCCTGGCTGGGGAAGGCCGTTCCTGGAATTGAGGCATTGCTTCGATCGAATCCGTCAGCCGGTCGCGCCGCGTGCGGCGGTAATGGTCCACCAGCAGATTGCGGGTCACGCTGGTCAGCCACGTGGCAAATGCTCCTTGTGCCGGCTGATAGCTCGGCAGCGTGCGAAAAACGCGCAGGAAAACCTCCTGGCTCAGATCCTCGGCGGCCATGCCGTTGCCGGTAAACCGGTAGCAGAGGTTATACACTCGCCGCGTGTGCCGCCGCACAAGCTCCTCCCAGGAAGGCCCATCGCCCCGAAGACACAGTCGCACCAGTTGGGCGTCGGGCTGCAATCGCTTTCCGCCTCAAAGCCTGCATGACTGCTCGGCCTCAATTCAAGGAACGCAAACCGAGGCCGAAAAGTTCCATCGGCGCCGCATCTTAGTCGCGATTCCAGAGAAAACTCAAGAAGTGGAAACCTGTGGTGAAACGCGAGCAGCCTTGGATAACCGCTACCCTCCTTGACACTGCGGAAAGCTTGCTGCTAGGGTTCAGACCGGATGCTGAAAAACTCGCGCCGGTACGTCTTCCTGCTTCTCGCTGTCCTCGTGCTTGCTTTTCTGTTCTACAAGTTCCGCAACGCCATCTCGCTTGAAGGCTTTCGCTGGGGCCTCGTGGGAGCTTCGCTCGAGCAAGCCCACTGGTCGCTCCTCATCTTGTCGTTGATAGCGATCTACGCGTGCTACGCGTTGCGGGCATTGCGCTGGGTGCGTCTCTGCCGGCCGTTGGGTGAAGCGCATTTCGGCAACGTTTACAGCGCCACATTGATGGGATTCGCCTGCACCTTCTTGCTCGGGAGGGCTGGCGAACCGGTCCGTCCGGTTTTGATCGCACGCAGGGACTCGCTCTCGATATCGCGGATGTTTGGAATTTATATTGTCGAGCGCGTGTTTGATATGGCAGCGACAGCCGTCATCGCGATCGTCGCACTCCTCATGTTCGAGCGGCAACAGTCGGCCGGACCGGCCAACGATTTGGTAATGAAATCCGCGCGCTCGGCAGGAGCCGTCTTGCTCGCGGGGCTCGCAGCAGCGGTGGGATTCCTCGTGTACTTTCGGTATCAGGGCGCAGCGTGGCTCGCCGCAAGACTGAACCAAACGAAGTGGCGAGAAGGCTTTCGGGGCAAGATCGTCGTCTTGCTCCAGGGATTCAGCGAGGGCCTGCAGGGGATTCAAACGTGGGGAGACCTGGTCGTGGCGTCCGGTTACACAGCGGCGCACTGGGTGCTGGTCGTTCTCGTTTATTGCTGGGTCATTCGAGCGTTCCCAGGGTCATTGTCGAGCATAGGGCTCGGCGCCATCGTTCTTGTGGTGGCCTTCACTCTGGTGGGGTCTGCAGCGCAACTCCCAGTGGCAGGAGGGGGATCGCAGGCGGCAACTTTTCTTGTCTTGACGCTGATCTTCGGAGTAGAAAAGGAGCCTGCTGCAGTAGCTTCCATCGTGGTGTGGCTAGTTACGTTTGCGGCCTGCTGTTTGGTCGGAGTGCCGTTGCTCTTGCGAGAGGGCTGGTCGATGGGCGAGTTGCGGCGAATGGTGCGTGAAAAAGAGCAGGTCGGCGAGTCTCAACTGTTGGCTGACGCGGAGCGCGCCGCGACGCCGAAGGAGAGACCGCGGTGAAATGTCCCTTCTGTGCCCACTTGGATGACAAAGTGATTGATTCGCGCGAGGCTCGCACAGGCGACATGATTCGCCGTCGCCGTGAGTGCCTCAAGTGCAGCAGGCGCTTCACCACCTATGAGCGGATCGATGAGATTCCTTACATGGTCATCAAGAAGGATGGCCGGCGCGAGAAATTCGACCGTCAGAAAATCCTGCAAGGGCTGTTGAAAGCGTGCGAAAAGCGCCCGGTACCGGTGAGCAAGCTCGAAGCGATTGTGGACCAAGCCGAGGCATTCGTCAGTGAAGCCGCCGATCGGGAGCGTACAACCACTGAAATCGGCGAGTTGCTGATGGCGCAGCTCAAGAAGCTGGACAAAGTCGCGTACGTCCGCTTCGCCTCCGTCTACCTCGACTTCAAAGACGTGAAAGAGTTCATGGACGAATTGAAGGGACTGCTGAAAGAGCGCGCTAGGAAATAGCCGGGGCCTGCCACACGCCTGCAGCGAATTTCTTCACAGTGCGAAATCCGATCCGTTCGTACAGTTCGACGGCTTTTCGGTTCGCCGAAGTGACTGTCAGCGAGAGGGATTCGTAATTGCGCTGCCGCAGCGCCTGAATGGAATGCTCCATCAAATGTCTTCCGATGCCGCTGCCCTGATATCCCGGCATGACGCAGATCTGCGTAGTGTGTCCTACTCCCTCGGCTACCGTTGAAGTCAGGATCATGCCGACCAACCGGTCGCCGGTTGCGGGCCTCACCAGAAACGACGCTTCGGGCAGGAACTGGCCGCATCCGGGCAAGAGCACGATATTGCGGAGGAAACGCAGGCTTCCTGCCTCGCTGCGATATTGGTCGTTGATCTGTCCATCCACGTGGTTCGCGTATGCAAGCTGGATTAGGCGTGCCGCCGAATTGAAAGCGCGGTCCGTCCAGGGCTCCAAGCGCAGGCCGGATGAAAGAGGCCTGCCGGCGAGATTTGCCTCGTCGAGCGGAAGCAACATGAATTGGCGTGCGTGCAGCTGAAAATGCCGCGAGAGGAATGCCGGGTCCAGCTCAGTTCCAAATGGCATCAATTGAGCTTCGATTCGCTCCAGGCGCGGCATCGACCGCATCGCGCTCAACATCTCGGTGAGAAGCCGTTCCGTGGTCGCGCCGTTAGCGTGCTGCGAGGAGACGAATAATCCGCCGATCAGCCCCTTGTGTTCTTCGATTACGTAGAAACCATATCCGGTCAGGTGACCGTTCTCGACGGAGGCGCATCCTCCCAGAGCGTGCGAGTCGACGAACTTACGCACGAGATCAATCGACGGGCGATAGTCCCACCGCAGCTCTTCTTGCCAGTGGCGCATCTCCTCCTGGAAGAGCCCCTCGAGCGATCGCGAATGTACTTGCCGGAGATCTACGATCTGCATGAACGCCGGGTATATCCCCTTGTGCCATTATAGCTTTGAGCCGTCCCGGAACACAGCACGCCGAGATTGCGCTTCAGACACCGCAGCAAATTAGGTTGGCGCGGAATTGTGCTACCATTTGCTTCGCCGAGGCGCGTACGCGCAGCGCCCGCGCCCACTGGATGGCAGCGCTTTCAGAGCTTCGTTATTCCATATCGCGACTCGCCAAGGTTTTGTCCGCAATTCTGGCGCTGCTTCTATTCGGTTTCGTAACCGTCGCAGCCGTTTCCGGTTACCTCCTTTACCAGATCGTTCATCCCCCGCGGAATGCCGCCAACTTTGATCTGAACGTGATGATGGGGCATCCGACGAACTTCTCCTTCCCAATTCCGGGTGCGGCGCCACGCGAAGGGTGGCTCTTCCCAGGGCTGCGCGGCGCTCCCACGATTGTTGTTTGCCACGGATACGGTTCGCAGCGCGCTGAGGTGCTCACCCTGGTAACGGCACTGCAGGACCACCAGTTCAACGTCTTTCTTTTCGATTTCACGGGCCACGGTGCCAGTCCCGGAAATCCCTCGATGGGCTACCGCGAGACAGAGGAGCTTCGGGCCGCCGTGCAGGCGCTTTCCGCTCGTGATGACGTGGACCCGAAGCACTTCGGACTTTGGGGCGTCGACATGGGCGGGTACGCGACACTGGAAGTCGCCGCCACCGATCCGCGCATCGCCGCATTTGCTGTCGATGACGCGTACGACGACCCGCGCACTATGGTCAAGATCGAGATTCAGAAGTCAGGGCTGACGGCACTGCCATTCGTTCTTCGGCTCTCCGATTTTGGATTCCGGATGCTCAACTATCCGTATCGCGACGAGCCGCCCGTATCGACGCGTTTGGCTCGAACGCGAGGGGTGCCAAAGTTGTTTGTCCAATCGGACGATCGCCCGGCCCTCTCCAACGAAACGCTGCAAATCTTTATCAAGGCTCCGGACCCGAAATCAACCATTCGCGAGATTCAGAGCTATCGTGACATGTCCGATGACGACCGCAAGACTTACGAAAGTCAAATCGTGAACTTCTTCTTAGTAAATTTGCCGCCGACTGCGGTTCACTGACGCGAGACGGGCGCTGCCCCTACCGGGACATACAAGATTCCCGCTTGCTTTTCCTCGAGCGAACCGCCAACCCTGCCGAGGCTTTGGATTTTCTTTGCACCTTCGGCGGTCGTCAGGACGAGCGCCGGTTGAGGATCTAGCGGGGACCACTCTGGCAACTGCCGCCGGAAATAGAATGCTAGCCCGTACATCCAGCTTCTGCTCAGGCGATACGCGAAGATTCGGTCGGGGTGGCGGTCGTTTCGCATGAATTCCGCGTGCGGACGTGCCGAGTAGAAGCAGTCGACCAGCGGAAGGGCACCCCAGCTCGCAACTTCCACGCTTAGCGCTATCCATAGTGCACACGCGCCCGCAGCCAGGGCTAGGTTCTTTCGAATGCCAGCCGCAACCAAGACCGCCGCCGTCAGGATCGCACAGCCGATGGCGAGGTAGCTCAGCATGTGCAACGTGCGTGCGCCATCGTCGGTGGGGATGGCGCTCCAGTCGAATCGCCGCAAGAAAAGCCGCGCTGCTACCCCAACGCCGACGCACGTGGCAGCCATGATGACCGTGATGCCGAGAGCGGCTGGTCGTTGTTGCTCAAACGTTCGAAACAAGCCCACCGCACACAGTAGGGCAAGCGGCGGAATGGCGGGCAGGATGTAGCCCGGTAGTTTCGATTGCGAGAGGCTGAAGAAAAGAACGGGAAACGCCGCCCAACATGCAAAGAAAAATCCGGGCGATCGCCTCCAGCGCTTCTCCTTCCATAGTTGCAGCCCTTCGCTCGCCACAGGCCATAGCAGAGCGGTCCAGGGAATCAGGGCAAGCAACGTAATTGGGCCAAAGAACCAAAACGGTTGTCTGTGTTGAAACATCGGTGTGAGGTAGCGCTCGACGTTGTGCTGTAGTAGGAAGACCCGCAGAAAATCGGGGTTGCGAAGCGCGCAGACGACGTACCAAGGAAGCGCAGTAGCAGCAAACACCGCGACCGCCAGCGGGTGTGCCACTCGGAACGCGGCGCGCCATTGGCCTGTCACCAAGGCCCAGAGCCCGATCGCTCCGCCCGCAAGGACCATGGCCGCCGGGCCCTTGGCCAGTACGCCCAAGCCGAGAAACAGTCCGAACAAGACCAGAGGCCCCCGTAGCCTCGGAACGAAAGAGGGCGTTGCCGAGTTCGCGTCAGGCAGCGCGCCAAGGCGGGAACACACGTCGGCACCGCATGCCATTGCGAGCGTCACGCAGGAGCTAAAGAGCATGTCGGGCGATGCGGAGCGTGCGGTGCCTACGGCGGCCACGCTCGTGGAGAGGATGAGCGCCGCCAGCAGCGCCGGACTGAGTTTCAAGCCTCGTTCGTGGCCATAGTACTTCCAGCCGAGCCAGCCAACGGCGAGCGCCGCCGCGAACGCGGCGACCGCAGAAGGCAGGCGCGCCGCCCATTCGGCCGGCAAGTGCAGTCGAAATCCGATCGCGGCGAGCCAGTAGTACAGTGCGGGCTTCTCAAACCATGGCAGACCGTACAGCCGAGGCGTGATCCAATCTCCTGTTTCCGCCATGGCTCGCGCGATCCAAACGTAGCGTGGTTCGTCCGGGCCGACGAGCCCCATCGCCCCGAGATTTCCGAAGAGGCAGACGAAAATGGCGAGAGCCGATATGACAAGCAAGGTGACTCGCTTGGGCGGCGTAGCTGGCGTCATTTTGTTCAAGGCGCGTTTGAGTCTAGCATCAGGGGGTCCGATTTGAATTGACGGCGTGAGAGAGTATCTCTCTTAGACTCTGGCGCCTGCAGCGAGCCTCCCGCATAATGGCTCGCGATGCGGGAGTTCGTCGAATACATCGCGGCTTGGACCGGATTGAAATTGATGGGACTTCTACCGAGACCGGCCGCGAGATTTGTCGGAGCAGCATTTGCCGCTGCCGCGTACATGGTTCGCCCACCCTTGCGCCGCGCCGCGATGTTCAATCTGCGGCTCGCGTTTCCGGACTGGACCGACGCGAAACGCCGTGAAGTCATCCGCGGCATGATCCGCCAAGTCGGCTGGATGGCTGGCGAATTCTCGCAGTTCCCCAGATACACGCGCGCCGTGATCAAACAGATCGTGGTTGTGGACGGATTCGAGAACTTTGAGGCCGCGCGCCGTCGCGGAAAGGGGGTTCTCTTTCTAACGGGGCATATGAGCGCATGGGAGCTGGCTCCCTTCGCGCAAGCGCTCTATGGCCACCCGCTGCATTTTCTCGTGCGACCTATTACCAATCGCCGCGTGGATGGGCTTATCAACAGCTATCGCTGCCGGTCAGGGAACCAGCCGATCGAAAAGAATCGCGCCGCGCGATCGATTCTGAAGGTGCTGGGCGAAGGCGGAACGGTGGGCGTACTCTCCGATCACAATACGTCTTTCGAGAACGTCTTCGTGAACTTCTTCGGCGTGCCGGCCGCCACGACTTCCGGTCTCGCACGCGTTGCGTTGCGCACGGACGCCGCCGTGGTGCCCGGTTTTCTTGCTTGGGACCAGACCCTCGGGAAATATCGCCTGCAATTTGGGCCAGCGATCGAGCTAGTGCGCACCGGCGATGAAGAGGCGGACGTCGTCGAGAATACAGCCCGGTTTACTCGCGTCATCGAGGATTACATTCGCGTGCATCCGGACCAGTGGCTTTGGGTGCACAAGCGATGGAAGACGCGGCCACCGGGGGAACAGTCGATCTACCCATTTTGATGGCTAGTCCTAGCCGCAAGCATATTCGAGCGGCATCGACCAAAGGGCCTCGAGATTTTTTTCGGAAGGGGGAAGCATGATTCGGACGTCAGGTGAAATCGCGCAATTCGTCGGAGCGGAGCTCAAAGGCGATAGCTCGTTGGAGTTGTCTGGCGTCGCAAGCCCGGAGCATGCAGGCGCCGGCGACTTGATCTACGTGGATTCGCCGCGCCACGCGGGCCGCGCACAAGCCTCGGCCGCTCTGGTCGTCGTCGCGCCTGCCGGTGTGGCTGTTCCTGGAAAGGTGGTCCTTGCGGCCAGAGACCCAAAGCTTGCCTTCGCAAAAGCGGCTGCCTGGATACTCAAAGAACCGGAGCGCAACGCGGTGATCCATCCGACCGTAATCGTTTCTCCGAGCGCACAGGTTGGGAGAAACGTCTCGATCGGCCCCTATGCCGTGATTGAGGACGATGCGAAAATCGGCGCCGGCAGCACAATCGGTGCGTTTTGCTTTCTCGGCCGCGGCGCCAGTCTTGGTCCGGACTGTCGGCTGCATCCGCGCGTGACGCTCTATTCCGGTGTGCGCCTAGGAAGCCGTGTCGAGGTTCACTCGGGTGTGGTGATCGGCAGCGACGGCTTTGGCTATGTCTTCGGCGAAGGCCGCCAATGGAAGTTTCCTCAAGCTGGCGGCGTTGAGATCGGAGACGACGTCGAAATAGGTGCGAACACGGCGATCGACCGCGGTTCTCTCGAAACGACGCGCATCGCCAACGGCGTGAAGATCGATAACCTCGTGCAGATCGCGCACAACGTTCAAATCGGCGAGCACTCCGTCGTTGCCGCGCAGACGGGTGTCTCCGGCAGTAGCGTGATTGGCAAGCGCGTGGTCGTAGCGGGGCAGGTCGGCATCGCGGATCATTGCCATGTCGACGATGGCGCAGTCGTCGGCGCTCAGGCAGGAATTCCCACAGGGAAGACGATTCGTAAGGGACAGACCGTTTGGGGCACGCCCGCCCGCCCTCTTGACCGATTCAAGCACCAGTACGCCGCATTCTCGCGGTTGCCGGAACTGGCTGAGCGCGTACGCAGGCTCGAGCAAGAAAGGTGAACTCGATAGAGCGTCACGGAGGATCTCGTCGTACAGACATAGAGAGACGAGTTCGCCCAACGTGTGGGAAGTCGCCAGGCAGCCCGCTGACCGGAACCGTCATCCTAATTTCCGTATCGGTCAGATGTCGTGTGTTTTCAGTTGACCGGAGAAAACATACAAAAGATAATAGCGTTGAGCTTCGTCTGTAAGCGCCTGGAACACACGGGGATCGGGGTTGTCCCCGTCTCAAACATCTGACTGCCTAGATTTCAACGTCGAGTTTCGCTCCTTGAAGTGGAGCTGTAGGGTGAGACGAACTGCCGCGGCGGGCTCAACTGTGACGATTTATGTCTGAGGGGTTGATGACACCGGAGGCAAAGCTCCAACTACAGGCACTAGGAACCGCCGCTCAGGCTCCGATCGGCGCACCGCGCCGTGGTGCCGAGTCGCAAGTGCAACACGCCATAGGGCGCGCGGTTGACTGGTTCCTTTCGAATCAGCACCAGGATGGATATTGGTGGGGTGAACTCGAAGCCGACACCACCCTCGAATCCGATTACATCCTGTACCTGCACATCCTGGGTCAGTCGAAATCCGACAAGGTTGAGAAACTCGCGCGGTATATCCGCGAACGCCAGCTCCCCGACGGGGGATGGAACATCTTTGTCGGCGGTCCTTCGGAGCTCAATGCGACGGTAAAGGGTTGGGTCGCACTGCGGCTGGCTGGCGACTCTGCTTCCGCTCCCCACCTGGAGCTAGCCCGGGCGAAGATCCACGAACTGGGCGGGCTAGAGAGCACGAATTCCTATACGCGCTTCTATCTGGCCATGGTTGGTGCAATCGATTGGAGCTACGTTCCGGCGATTCCACCGGAGTTGATGCTCCTGCCGAACTGGTTTCCGATCAATCTGTACGAGATGTCTTCGTGGACGCGGGGAATTGTAATCCCGCTCGCGCTCGTTTGGGCCGTCAAGCCCGAGTGGCGATTGCCTGAGGGCATCACGGTTGACGAACTGTTCCGCGAGCCTGGGGCTCGACCTCCGTCACTGGGTTGGGACCGGCGCGTTGTTTCCTGGAAGAATTTCTTCCTGGCATTGGATCGCGGTTTGAAATTCTACAATGATCTGCCGTGGAAGCCGCTCCGCAAGGCATCGGTTGGTCGCGCCCGCAAATGGATGCTCGAGCGGCTCGAGCGCAGCGAAGGCCTGGGCACGATCTATCCAGCGATGATGAATTCGATCTTCGCGCTCCTTGCCGAACGCAGCGATACGACCGATCCGTTGCTCGCGCGAGAGATCGATTTTCTCGCCCGTTACGAAATTGAAGACCGGGGCACGCTCCGCGTTCAGCCATGCATTTCGCCGCTGTGGGATACAGCGATCGCCATGGTCTCGCTCCAGGAAGCCTGCCTCGACCCGGCGCACCCCTCGCTTCTCGCGGCCGAGCGATGGCTGATCCGCAACCAGATCCTTGGCGCCGGCGACTGGCAGGTGAAGAACCGCAAAGCTGAGCCTGGCGGCTGGGCGTTCGAATTTCGCAACGAGTTCTATCCGGATGTGGACGATACAGCGTTCGTTCTCATGGCTCTCAGCCGCGTCAGCGATCCGGATTCGACGCGCCTCCGCGCGGCCATCCGCCGGGGGCTAGCTTGGCTGCTGAGTATGCAAAACCGCGACGGCGGCTGGGGCGCGTTCGATCACGAAAATAATCTCGAATTCCTCAACAACATCCCGTTCGCGGACCACAACGCGATGCTGGATCCCTCGACCGCCGATGTGACTGCGCGGGCGCTGGAATGTCTCGGACACATGGGTTGGCCGGCCTCTCATCCGGTGATCGAGAGCGCTGTTGCGTACCTGAAGCGCGAACAGGAAAAGGATGGCTCGTGGTTCGGCCGTTGGGGCGTGAATTACCTCTACGGCACGAGCGGAGTCCTTCGCGCGCTGGAAACCGTGGGCTTCCAATCCTCATCCGAATCGCAGCGAGCAGCGGACTGGTTGCGATCCGTCCAGAATCCCGACGGCGGCTTCGGTGAATCGATTCTCTCGTACTACGATCCCGCGGTGAAGGCGAAAGGGAAGAGTACGGCTTCGCAGACGGCATGGGCGCTAATCGGTCTGCTCGCCGCCGCTGCCCCGGACGACCCGGCGGTAGCGCGCGCGGTATCGTGGCTTGTCTCTCATCAAAACGAAGATGGAACTTGGGACGAGGACGAATTCACCGGAACGGGCTTTCCGAGGGTGTTCTATCTGAAGTATCACCTGTATCGAAATTCCTTCCCGCTATACGCGCTCGCACGCTACGATAACCTGCGCAAGGGACTTCGCCGTTTCATCGGCACGCAGGTTCCTGCGGCCGAGATCGAGCATCTAAACGGATATTGGGGGTAGTGGATGAGAACTCCGTTGAGCATGTTTACGAGCATGTCGGGCTACATCGTCCGCAAGAGTTTGAGCGGCGAGAAGAAGTTTCCGCTCACGATGATGCTCGAACCGCTGCACACGTGCAATCTCACGTGTACGGGCTGCGGCCGCATTCGAGAGTACAAGTCGACCATCGGCGAAATGCTGACGGTCGAGCAGTGCCTGAAGGCCGTCGACGAGTGTGGTGCACCGATCATTTCGATCTGCGGCGGCGAGCCGCTGATGTACCCCGAAATCGGGCGCTTGACGAGCGAAATCCTGGCGCGCAAGAAGCATATCTATCTCTGCACGAACGGAATCTTCATTCGCAAGAAGCTGAAGGAATTCAAGCCCACTTCCCGTTTCTTCTTCAACGTCCACCTCGACGGCTTGGAAAAGACTCACGACATCTGCGTTGAGCGCGATGGCGTGTTCCGCGAGGCAGTGGAGGGTATCAAGGCTGCAAAAGCGGCGGGATTTCTGGTCACCTCAAATACGACGATCTACAAGGAGACCGATATCGAGGAAATCGATCAGCTCTTCGAGTATCTGCAGACACTCGGAGTTGATGGCCATATGGTTTCCCCGGCCTATTCTTATGCGGCGGTCGACACGAAGGACATCTTCATGTCGCGCGAAGAAATTCGCGACAAATTCGTGCAGGCCAGCGCGCTGCTCGAGCGCTACAACATCATGACCACGCCGGTGTACATGGAGTATCTCCGCGGCGAGCGTGAGTTGATGTGCACGGCTTGGGGCAACCCGACCTACAACCCGCGCGGGTGGAAAGGCCCGTGCTACCTGATGACGGACGCGCATCATCAAACCTTCAAGGAATTGATCGAGAAGACACCATGGGAGCAATACGGCCGTGGGCGCGACCCGCGCTGCGCCGACTGCATGGTCCATGTCGGCTATGAGGCGTCATCGGTTCTGGGCGGCAACAAGAAGTTCGGTGATACATGGAAACTTCTGAGCTGGACCGTCTCCGGCAAGATGGGTGGGCTCTTGAAGGACCGGCCTGGGGCTAAGTCGCTGGGAACGAACGGCAATGGTCACTCGATCGGCGCTAGTTCGTCGACGTCCCACGCGGTTCTTCCCGCATCACAGCAGGAGAAAGAGGCTTTTCGCATTCTATGACCACGCTCGTTACGGGCGCTACCGGATTTGTCGGGGGCCACGTGGCGCGCCAGCTTCTCGCGGCGGGGCATCACGTGCGTGTCCTGGTGCGGCGATCGAGTAATCTGCGGGCACTGGAAGGGTTGGCCGTCGAACGCATCGAAGGAGACCTTCTCGATGCGTTTTCGCTTGAGCGCGCGGTGCGGGGCGTCCACAGCGTATTTCACGTCGCCGCCGACTATCGGCTCTGGACTCGAAACCCGCAGGAAATCTACGCCACAAATGTCGAAGGCACACGCCGGCTTTTCGAAGCAGCCAGCCAAGCGGGCGTTCATCGCATCGTTTACACAAGCACAGTCGCCACGATTGCGGTGCCGAGCCACGGCGGCGCGCTCCCGAATGAGGAGACGCGCGCGACCCTCGATCAGATGATCGGGCACTACAAGCGCTCCAAGTTTTTAGCGGAGCTTGAAGCGATCAAAGCTGCCGCGGCAGGTGTTCCCGTTGTGATCGTGAATCCCACGGCTCCCGTGGGGCCGGGGGATTGGAAGCCTACGCCAACGGGCCGAATCGTCGTCGACTTCTTGAATGGCAAAATACCCGCCTATGTCGACACAGGCCTGAACATTGTCGGTGTCGAGGATGTCGCGGCAGGTCATCTGCTCGCGGCGGAGAAGGGACGCATCGGAGAGCGCTACATTCTGGGTAGTCGCAACATGACGCTCAAGGAAATCCTGGGCACGCTGGCAGCGATTGCAGGCCGGCGCGCGCCACGTGTGCGCCTGCCGCATGCCGTTGCGTTGGCGGCCGGCTACGCGGATGAATTCGTCGCACGCATCACCGGGCGCGAGCCGCAGATTCCGGTCGAAGGTGTGAAAATGTCGCGCCACCGAATGTTTGTAGAGAGCGATAAGGCCGCGAGAGAATTTGGATACAAGCCAGCCGATGTCGAATCGGCCCTCGCGAGCGCGGTTCGCTGGTACGAAGAAAATGGCTACGTTGGAAGTCGCGGACGTGTGAGGCCGGTCGCACAGGCGGCGTAAAGAACTTCGGTTGTGAAGGTTCTGGTAACATTTGCGCTCGAAACTGAGTTCGCCCCGTGGCGAAGCATACGCGAGTTTCGTTCGGACAATTGGGGTGGCATACGGTCGTTCGTGGCCGAAATTGACGGTGCGGAAGTAGGCGTGGTCTTGACTGGCGTGGGTCCTAAGCAGGCGGCATTCGCCGCGTCGAGAGCCCTTGGCGCGCAGCGAGATTCCTTAAGGTTTTGCATCTCTTCTGGTTTGGCGGGCGCTCTTCGGTCCGAATACAGCATCGGCCAGATCGTGGCTGCTCGGTCCGTGGTCTCGGGAAGGCCGCAAGGCGGGCCTTCCGAGCGCGTACTCTTGAGTAGCGCTCCGTTGATTTCGTTGGCCGAGAATCTCGGCGCGTCCGTCTGCGGCGGCTTCTATACGGCAGGGCACGTGGTCTTGCAAGCCGAGGAAAAGCGTCATCTGTCCCATTCGGCGGATGCCGTCGAAATGGAGAGTTTCGAGGTATTGCGCGAGGCATCGGCCTGCGCCATACCGGCAGTGGCGATTCGCGCAATCAGCGACCTGGCGGACGAGGCGCTTCCCTTGGACCTGAATCGAGTCCTCGACAATCGGGGGCAGGTGAGCCTACTCCGCGTGATGGGCCAGCTGGCTCGTCACCCGGCGTCGATTCCAGGCCTCGTAAGGCTCGGTCAACGAAGCAAACGGGCGGCGCAGTTGCTGGCGAGGTTTTTGGACCGATACATTGCGTTTGTGGTGGCAAGCACGAAGAACTTGGAGGCGCAAGCGGAAGCGGCAGTTCGATGAGCCATACTGCGATCCAGATCGAATCGGGAGCGGTCCCGCAGGAAAGCGGTCTGATGCGCGCGGGTGTCTACCGAGGCGAGGGCCGTGTCGTTGTCGAACAAGTGCCGATTCCAGCCATCGGCGAAGGCGAGGTGCTGTTTCGCGTAGCCGCATGTGGGATTTGTGGCACAGACGTCAAGAAGATCCAGCACGGCTTCATCGTGCCGCCGCAGATTCTTGGGCATGAATTGGCCGGAACCGTGGTCCGGGTGGGACTCGGAGTAAGCAAATTCAAACCGGGTGACCGGGTCGTCAGTTTTCATCACATTCCATGCGGAGCGTGTTTCTATTGCGAGAGGAAACTCTTCTCGCAGTGTGCCGGTTACAAGAAAACTGGTCTGACGGCCGGATTCGATCCGAATGGTGGCGGTTTCGCTCAGTACGTTCGCGCGATGCCCTGGATTGTCGAGCGCGGGATGATCGCGCTGCCCCCGGATGTGAGCTTCGAGGAAGCCACCTTCGTGGAGCCGGTCAATACAGCTCTCAAGGCCGTGCGGAAGGCACGTGTCGCAGGCGGGGACGATGTCGTAGTGATCGGCCAAGGTCCGATCGGCATGCTCCTGACCCTTCTGGCGAGAAATGAGGGCGCGAGGGTCTACGCGAGTGATCCGATGCCCGGCCGCCGGGCGGCCAGCGTGCGGTTTGGCGCGGCCGAAGCCTTCGATCCCGCGGCGTCAGATCTTGTTGCGGAGATTCGCCGGCGAACCTGCAGTCGAGGGGCGGACGCGGTCCTGTTAGCCACGCCGGGTCCGGCGCTTGTGCCGCAGGCTCTTGCGATGGCTCGCCCGGGAGGTCGCGTACTGTTGTTCGCCCACAACGACCCTGTCCTGCAATTGCAATTTCCGGCTGCGGCCGTGGGGGTCGAGGAAAAGGAAATCTTGGGCAGTTACAGCGCGTCGGTGGATGAGCAGGCGGCATCAGTCGATCTGGTATTCCGGCGGCGGTTGCCAGTTCGCGAGATGATTTCGCACCGTTTTCCGCTTGAGCGCATCGCCGACGCGTTGGAGTTGGCGGCACACCCAAAACACGATACTCTGAAGGTAGTCATCACACACGAATGAGCGTAAAGAAGAGAAACGGGCATATGACCGCTGCCGTCCTGTACGGCTGCGAAGACATCAAGATCGAGCGCGTCGATATTCCGCGACTCGGAGAAGACGACGTGCTCGTGCGCGTGCAGGTGGCGCTCACTTGCGGAACCGATCTCAAAGTCTGGAAGCAGGGTTTCCACGCGCGGATGATCAAGCCGCCCGCGCTTTTCGGCCACGAGCTTTCCGGCGTCGTCGAGGAGAAGGGCAGTTCGGTCAATGGCGGTGTCCACAAAGGCATGCGCGTCGTACCCTCGAACTCGGCGCCGTGCAACCGCTGTTTCTATTGCCTGAAGGACCAGCCGAATCTCTGCGAGGATTTGCTGTTCAACAACGGCGCCTACGCCGAGTACATTCGGATTCCGGGCCGAATCGTTCGCGAGAACATGCTCGAGATTCCGGAGAGCGTTTCCTTCCTGGATGCGGCGATGGTCGAGCCTCTAGCCTGCGTCTTGCGCGGCATCCATGAGACGGGCATCCGTCCGGGCGATACGGCCGTCATCATCGGCTGCGGCCCGATTGGACTGCAATTTATTCGAATTCTTTCGAGACGGAAAGTGCGAGTAATCGCCGTCGGCAAGCGCGCCGGTCAGGTTCGGGCTGCAGAGCGCCTGGGGGCTGTGGCAGCCTTCGACGCTTCGGAAATCGACAATCCCGTCACGCTGGTTCGCCAGCTCACGGACGGCGGGCGCGGCGCGGACCGCGTCGTTGAAGCGGTGGGGCAGCCGATAACCTGGCAGTGGGGGCTTCAAATGGTTCGCAAGGGCGGAACGGTGAATCTCTTCGGAGGTTGCCCGCGGGGCAGCGAGGTCAAGATCGATCCCTCCGCATTGCACTATTCCGAGATCACGATCAAATCGACGTTTCATCACACGCCGCAGTTCATCCGCGAAGCGCTCGATACGATCGTCCGGGGAGAAATTCGCGCTCAGGATTTCATCACGGGCGAGGCGCCGCTCTCCGAATTGCCGCACATTTTCCGGCACATGAAGAATCGGAACGGCGAACTGAAGACGGCCGTGATTCCCTGATTGCTCCTGGGCCGATTCGCCGCGCGTTTTCGCCAGTTGATGCCTCGCTTTCCGTTGTCCTTTCTGCAGGGAAAGCGTTCCAGTTGAAGGTAAGAGAGTTGTATGCTCCCGACGCCCGAACTCGAAATCGCTCGGAATCTTCCGCTGGAAGGCTGCACTGCGGAAGAAGCCCAGCGTTACACGCGTTGGCTCGCCACGCATCACTATGAGAACTTCAATGTGGTCTCGTGGCTCCTTCCTCGCCGGCTGCATCAGCATTTCTACAATGTGTATGCCTACTGCCGCTGGTCGGACGATCTGGGTGACGAAGTCCCGGATCGAACCCGCGCGCTGCGCCTGCTCGATACCTGGGAAGACGAACTGCGTCTCATCTATCAGCCAGGCGCTGCTCCTTCGCATCCGGTCCTGATTGCGCTGCGCGAGACGGTGCGTGCCAAGGACATTCCGGTCGAACCGTTCGTCCACCTCCTGCGGGCCTTCCGGCAGGATCAAGCCGTCCAGCGCTACGCCAATTGGGACGAGGTCCTGGACTACTGCGTTTACTCCGCGAACCCTGTCGGGCGGCTGGTCCTGTACCTCTGCGGCTATCGTGACGAGGAGCGCCAGCGGCTTTCGGATTACACATGCACGGCGCTGCAGCTTGCAAATTTCTGGCAGGACGTTTCCCGCGATCTGGAAAAGGGACGCATTTACATTCCGTTGAGCGCGCTGGCACCACATGGCTTGAAGGAGGCCGATATCGTCGAACGCCGGTTCGATGCGCGCTACATCGGCCTGATGAAAGAACTCATTGCGCGCACGCGTGTGCTGTTTGTCGACGGCCTGCCGCTCGCGAAATTGGTCGATCGCACGCTGCGAACCGACATCGAACTATTCAGCCGTGGGGGAATGGCGGTGCTCGATGCGATCGAGAATTCCGGATACGACACCCTTCATCACCGCCCCGCACTGACGAAATGGACCCAGTGCAAGCTCTTAGCTCGCGCGCTCGGTTCGCGAGTGCTTTCGCAGCCGCCTATCGACGACCGCGGGCCCGTTGCCGTTGCGGCATCGCGAGGGGTAGGCACGCAAACGGGTCAGACCATTAGATCGTCCACATTGCTCGCGCCTGGGGTAGTGGCGGCCTCCTACGCGGAATGCAATCGCATTGCTCGCGCCGCGCACAGCAGCTTTTATCTCGCGTTCTTCGGCTTGCCCAAGCCGAAACGCAATGCTCTGTGCGCCCTTTATGCATTCATGCGGCTGGTCGATGATGTCTCGGATGAAGAGGGCGACCTCGATTCCAAGCGCCGCGGCCTGGTCCGCTGGCGCGCGTTGCTTGACGAGGCGGCTGCTGGCCAAACCAGCGGACATGCCATTCTGCCTGCCCTGGCTGATACGATCGCCCGCTTCAACATTCCGACGCGGTACTTTCATGATTTGATTCTCGGCGCGGAGATGGACCTGACGGTAGACTCGTACGCGACGTTCGACCGTCTCTCCGAGTACTGCTACCGCGTAGCGGGCACTGTCGGCTTGACGTGCCTGCACGTCTTCGGATTCCGCAATCCGCGCGCGCCCGACTTGGCTGAGCGGCTCGGCCTTGCCTTCCAGCTGACGAACATCATTCGCGACGTGCTCAGCGACTTGGAAATGGGCCGCGTGTACTTGCCTCAGGGAGACCTCGAACGCTTCGGTATCCATGTGCAGGATCTCCGAGGGCCGCTTTCGGATCGAATGGGGGAGTTGCTCGAATACGAGGCCTCACGTGCTTGGCGGCTCTATGAAGAAGGCGCGCCGCTGGTTCACGAAGTAGATGTGGATAGCCGCGCGACACTCTGGGCGCTGATCCGCACGTACAGCACGTTGCTCGCGCGGCTGGAAGCGTGCGATTACGACGTGTTTTCTTCACGCGTGTCGCTCTCCAATTCGGAAAAGATTCAGTACCTGGTTGCCGGGAGAATGTCAGGCTGGTGGAAGACGGATGCCCTCGCAAAGCGTGCTGGTGATCGGCGGCGGCCTGGCGGGGCTAGCCTCCGCCGTCGCGCTGGCTGAAGCGGGCCTCGAAGTTCGACTGCTGGAAAAGCGCCCTCACTTGGGCGGGCGCGCCACTTCCTACACGCTGCCGGATGGAAGTGAAGTTGACAACTGCCAGCACGTAACGCTCGGCTGTTGTACGAATCTAGCGGATTTCTACCGTCGCGCAGGCGCGGGCGACAAAGTCCGCTTCTACGACACGCTTTACTTTGCGGATCGTGACGGGCGCCACTCAACAATTCGAGCCTCGGCTCTGCCCGCTCCGCTTCACATGGCACCGTCGTTCCTGGCTTTCCGGGCATTGAGTGTGGCTGACAAGCGCGCGATCGCGACGGCGCTTCTGACGATCGCCAGAGCCGGTGGTCGGCCGAAAGACGTCGAGTCGATCTCGATGCTCGATTGGCTGAACCGGATGCAACAGACGCCCGGTGCGATCGAGCGGTTCTGGCGCGTGGTGCTAGTGAGCGCACTGGACGAAGAGCTTGCGCGAACCGCAGCGCAGTACGGAATAGACGTCTTTTGGAAAGGGTTTCTCGCGAGTCGCTGCGGCTACCGCGTCGGCATTCCGACGGTGCCGCTGGCCGCGCTCTATGAGGGCTGCCGTGACGCTGTCGTGAAGCGAGGAGGCATCGTTCGGTTGCGCAGCGGAGTCCGCGAGATTCGCTTTTGCGGCGGTCAATTCGCGTCTGCGGTTTTGGACGACGGCGCAGAAGTAACGGCGGATGCATGCATTACGGCCGTGCCTCACATCGCGCTACCGGGCCTGCTCCCGAAGGAGATGTGCGCAGATGGAGGAGCACTCGAAGGACTGCACCACATTCGTACGTCGCCGATCACCGGAGTTCATATGTGGTTCGACCGCGTCGTCATGAACGAGCCATTTCTGGCTCTGCTCGATCACAAGACGCAGTGGGTATTCAACAAGTCCCTGCTGTACGCTGGGAATGGCAGCGCAGGAGCACGGGCCGGGAAAACGCAGACAGGCGCGCAATATTTGCAGCTAGTGATCAGCGCTTCCTACGATCTGGTTCCGCTTTCGCGTCAGGAGATCATCGATTTGTGCCGCGCGGAACTCGCAGACGTCCTCCCTGCGACGCGCGAAGCGCAGCTCGAAAAGGCCACCGTCATCAAAGAGGTGTCCGCGACCTTTTCTCCCGAGCCGGGCGTCGATCGATTTCGCCCTGCACAGGATTTCGGCGTCAGGAATTTCTTTTTAGCCGGCGATTGGACGCGCACAGGCTGGCCTTCGACAATGGAAGGAGCGGTGCGCAGCGGCTATCTTGCCGCCGAAGCTGTGCTGAACCGACTTGGCCGTCCGCAAAGGTTAGTACAGCAGGATTTGGCTGCCGAAGGTCTCTCTGGCTTGTGGGCACGGCGTCACCCCACCACGGCGGGAGCGTGAAGTCCAGTTGCGGCAGCCTGCGCACTCTGGGTGAAGAAATGGATTGTATTGGGGCATTCCGGGTTATGATGAGGTAACCCCCCAGGAGGTTCCCATGGAGCGGAAGTATAAGCAGAGGGGCTATCGCGACCGCGATGCCGAGGAGAAGAAGCGGGAGCGCGCCGAGCGTGGCGAGCGGCCCGCGGAGCCTCGGCCGAAGCCACAGGATTTGCTGGGGCCGCGCACTCCGCGGATGGTCGGGACGGTCATGCGGGCGCGCTGCTCGAATTGCGGCACCGTCCTCGCTCCCGGTTTCGATCCGAATGGCCAGTGTCCGCGCTGCCAGTTTGAGCTTCACTGCTGCAAGCAGTGCGTCAATTTCGATACGAGCCGGCAGTTCGAGTGCACGCAACCGATTCCCGAGCGAATTGCTAAAAAAGACGCGAAGAACAACTGCACTTTTTTCGAGTTTCGCATGACGGTCGAGAAAGACACTTCGCCGGTGAGCTACGCGAGGACCACTCCGGCTCCCGCGAGCCCCTCCAAGCCCAGCGACGCACGCCGAGCTTTCGAAGATCTCTTCAAGAAGTAGTTCCCATTCAAACCGAGAGGAAGGTGTCTCCTTCCGCGGTTCGTTAGCTGATCCTGTATCGCAAGAGGGCTTTGCGCGGCCGGCATCAGGGCGGCGGCAGAGGGAAGAGTGTTGGCTCCTGCGACGGCGCATCCGCGATGGGTTCGAGCTCGGGATAGCGGTGGCGCAGCGTTTCCGGAACTTTCACTTTGTTGCCGCTCAGCATGTGCATCAGCTGGAGGGCGTTCACAACGCCTTTGCCTTCAAAATGATTGTTCGTCACGACGAACGTTGTCTGGGTCCGCTCGGATAGCAAGCGGATGCGACGCGCCCAGGGCTCGAGTTCGCGCTCCGAGTAAAGGTAATTGTAGCGCTCGTGCCGCGGCAGCTCAGGATCATCGCTGAACCACGTGTCGGCGCGGCGCCCGTGCAGGCGGACGTAGCCGAGCCTCGACGTGGCTTGCTCGCCCGGCTTGATCGATCGCCCGATCAGCGGCTGGTCGATATTGCAGATCCCAACGCCGCGCTCGTGGAGAAACTCGTAGAAATCCGGGTGCGTCCAGGAAGAATGCCGCACTTCCACGACCAGCGGGTAGGTGCCGAACGCCCCGAGGACACTTCCTATACGCGCCAGATTTTGCGGTGTGCTATGGAACGAGAAAGGGAACTGCAGCAGCACCGCGCCGAGACGCCCTGCGGCCTGTAGGACGTCGAAGCCGGTGCGAACAGCTACTTCATCCTCGGATGTCGCGCCTTCTTCGTGCGTGAACTTTTGCCAGAGCTTGGCCGTAAAGAGAAAGCGGGGATTCGCCGAGACGCGTTCGACCCACTGCGCGGCATGATCCGGCCGCAGGGGATTGTAAAACGAAGTGTTGATCTCGATCGTGTCGAAATACTCCGCGAGGTAGGTAGCCTCGTGAAATCCACGCGGCCGACGCGAGGGGTAGACGATGCCGTGCCAATCGGGATACGACCACCCGGCCGGCCCAATGAGAATCCGGCCCGATTTGGATGTCGGCGCTTTAGCTCGAGGAGGCATGACACGTGAGGCCCGCGTCTCCTACGAAGCGTATGACGCGTGCGCCGAATGTGTCAAATCGCTGCCCCTGGAGATAGACGCGTTCTGCAAATTGAGAGAAGATGGGCGCGTGATCATGCGTTACGTAATCTTTCTTCTTGTTTTGGCGGCGTTTTCGGTCGGCTGCAATAAGAACAGCCAATCTGGGCAGGCTCCGTCCTCGCCGACAAGCACGCCGAGCACGAATGGCGCAGCTGTGACCCAAGCGCCGGCTTCCGAAAGGCCTGCCTTAGGCGGCGACGCGGATCTGATTCGCCAGGCCGTCGAGGACCACGTGCGTAACGACCGGGGTATCAACATGTCGGTGATGGACATGAGCGTCGATTCCGTCAGCGTGAACGGCGATCAGGCTCAAGCGAGCGCCACTTTTCGCGTCAAGCAGGGCGGCGCAAGCATGGCCATGGTTTACTCGCTCCAGCGGCACGGGAATAACTGGCTCGTGATGAGCAGCCAGCCGAGTGACGGTCAGTTTGTGCATCCTCCAATGGACAAGACGCATTCGGGAATGTCTCCAAGCCAGCCTGCTCCGGGAATGCCGGACGTACAGGACTTCCTCAAGAATCATCCCGCGACGAGCAGCAACTGAGCGGGTCGCCAACGGTCTGCGGCGTCGCGCCACAGGAGCAAATCGTTCTCCGCATTGTCTCGGTTGCTCACGGCAAGCACGCACGTTAGAATCAAACGACACCTGAGAAGTGTCACGCCGTCCGCGCACTCCCGAAAACACGTACGGTGTCGGTCTTCCGCACGCCTAGGGGCGTAGCTCAGTGGTAGAGCAGCGGCCTTTTAAGCCGAAGGTCGTGGGTTCGATCCCCACCGCCCCTACCAATATTCTGGCAGGACTTCAGTAGTGTTCCGCCACGCTCGATTTGTCTACGTCCACTTGTCGATCGAGACGCTCCGGCCGTAGTTCATATTGCCGACCTGGAAGAAGGCGTTCGTTTGG
>DASPVC010000077.1:0-92420 GCA_035622585.1 Candidatus Acidiferrum sp. | reverse complement strand
GATTGTCAAGAGTTATTGGTGCCGGGAATCGGAATCGAACCGATACGGCCTTGCGGCCACGGGTTTTTGAGACCCGCGCGTCTGCCTGTTCCGCCACCCCGGCTCTAACCTTCGATGATTTTGGCCGTTTCGCGCCGCTCCGTCAAGTTACGAACTATGTATCGTCGAAAAACATCAGGAGTCAAATGGGTGCCTGCTTTTTCTGCGCCGATGCCACGTTCTGACATGTTACTGATGGCGGATCGCCGAAGATCATGGAGCGTAACCGTGCCGTCTTTGCCGCTCCCGCCACGGATGTCCGCCGTTTGCTTTGCCCACTCGCCGCGATAATCTTTCACAGGTTTGCCGTTCCGAGTAAAGAGAGCCGCTTCCGCATCCCTGCCCTCGGTCAACTTCACAAGCATTTTGAAAATGTCGCCGTTTGGATCGATATCGACGACGCGCTCGATTTTGTTCTTCGCTACAAAGGCAGGCAAGGTTAGTGTCGATGCCTTCGGATCGAAATAGCCAACCTTCGCCCCCGTCATTTCGGCCCGCCGGAAACCGTATTTGAATACGAGGGTGACGAACACCTTGAGCCAAAAAACTTTCGGATCGTCAAGTCGCTTGCATAGTTTGGCGAAATCCTCGTTGCTCAAGCGACCCTTTCGGACGTGTGCTCGCTCGGAGGCCATCTTCGGAAACTCGGGGAAGTGGTCTGCGGGAATCTTCGAGCGGTTGTGATTGAAGATCATTTGCAGGACGCGGTTCTCGCGGTTGCGTGTGACGACGCCTGCGCCTTCTCTCATTCGCTTGTTTAGATACTCCGTAATTTTGTCGCGCGTGACTTGTGTGGCGAACATCGAGCCGAACATCCCTTTCAAATGAACGTCCCAGCGCGAGCGATAATCTCTGACAGTTCGCGGCTTGCAGTTCGTCTCAACGGCCAACATCCACGCATCGAACATCGTTTGTACTGTAATGGGGTCAAATTTCTTGGGCAGTTCTCCGGCGCGAATCGCTGCGACTTCGGCATCGAGTTTCACCAAGGCGGTTTCTCGGTCGGTCGTCTCCAGCGATTTGCGAGTGCGCGTGCCTCGCCAGTTCAATTCCATCCAAAAAATGGCGCCGCGCCTGAACAACGACCCCTGACCGCGCACCCGAGTGTTCGCCTTGCGCGTCGTTTTTGGTTTCGGCATTACTGCCAGATTGCTCTGTGAGTCCATCGCGCTTGTCTCCTCCGAATACGCCAATGATGAAATGGCACAGTTGATACCACAATGGAACCGATGTACTACGCACTGGCTTGAAACTGCGAGACTTCCTGAAGAGAATACGCGGACTCAAAATCCGCTGGCCGCAAGGCCGTGTGGGTTCGACTCCCTCCTCCGGCACCAAAGGACTCTTGCCGCCAGATGTTCCTCCTCGCATTCGGTGATCGTTGTCACAAGACCGTGTGACCTGGGTCACAGCCAGTAGTGCGGCACGCGGCGAGAGTGCCTACACCTGCGGCCAGCCCGTCTTCTCGCAGCAGCCAGATTCAAGGGAGCAAGCACTGAGTGGGCCTGATTGTCTATTTTGACGAAGGCTGGGATCCAAAAACCAGAAAACATGTCGAGGACGCAGTTCGAAAGTGCATTGGCGACCCGCCAGACGACGAGGAGTGGATCGCATCCCTCACCACCGGCCTCTCTCAGAACTACTGCGAAGTTAAGCTAATGACGCCGAACCAGACGCGCACTCGCCTCTTTTTCGACGAGGCCGCGAAACTTCCCCAAGCCATCACCGATTGGATCAACATGTATCCGCTCCGCTGATCCAGCGGCACTCGAGCGCCAACCCGTTTGCCTCGCCCATCGTCACTAGGCCGCACCGAGCGAGTTCCCATGCCCTTCTCCGCCTCGCCGGTCACCCATGGTCCTGAATTGTTGTAGACTTCCTCGGCCTTCAACTTTTCATCCAGGAGCGCACGATGGCCGACGACATGACGGAACGATTGATACTTCGCGAAATGATCGAGAACTGGGTTCTATGGCGCGACGCCAATCAATGGGAGAAGTTCCGCGCGCTCTGGCACGACGAGGGCCGCATGATGGCCACGTGGACGCAGGGCACAGCGGACGAATTCATCGAAATGAGCAAAGCGGGCTTCGCAAAGGGCGTGCGCATCCTGCATTTCCTCGGCGGCAGCACGATTGACGTGCGCGGCAATCGCGCGTTCACGCAAACCAAGATGACGATCTCGCAGCGGGCCAAGGTCCACGATGTGCTCTGCGATGTAGTTTGCACCGGCCGCTTCTGCGACTTCTTCGAAAAACGCGCCGGGCGCTGGGGTCTCGTGCTGCGCCAGCCGATCTACGAGAAAGACCGCATGGATCCCGTCGATCCGGCGGCCAGGCTCACCCTGGACCAGAAACTCCTTGCGACCTTTCCGGAAGGCTATCGCCACCTCGCGTATTTACAGACGCAGATCGGCTACAAGATCAAGATGGATATGCCTGGCTTGACTGGCCCCGAAGTAGAAGCTCTTTACGCGCGCGGTGCAGCCTGGCTTGCCGGCCACCCGCTGTAATCACTTCGCGGATTGCTACTGCTTTTCGGTGAGCGGACGCACGCCGACCACAGTGTGGAAGAGTATCTTTCCGTGACGGACGACGAACGCGTCCGTACCCTCCAGTGCGCCCGGCTTCCCGGCGTTCGACACCCAATGCTCATACCCCACATCGCCGTCCGCTGTTATTTTCACTTCGAATGACGGCGAAGCTTGAGCGCTCGATCCGCCCGCAAGGTATTTTGTGAACATCTGGCGCAGCGCAGCCTTACCTTGGACCGTTTGATTAGCAGCGATGAAAATGGCGTCGTCTGCATAGTCGCTGAGCACCGCTTCCACGTCGCGGTGGGTGAATGCCTCCCAGTGGTGCTGGACCACCTGCTCGGGCGTTCTCACATCGCCGCCATCTTGTGCCCGTGCAAGGACCGCAAAAACTACTACAAGAACGACACTGGCAACGCTGGCTTTTCGCATGATTCGCCCTCTCCAAAATCAAACGAGGCCGCGAGTATACGCCAGCGCGGATGCGGGAGGCGGGAAGTTTCCTGGATAAATTCCGTCAGGTGCCGACGCGGAGGGACTGCGTCAGATTCTTGAGCGTGGCGATCGCGGAAAATGCCGCGAGTTGCGATGTCCGTGGATTCGATTTCGAGGGCACGTTTTCCACCCGCACCGAAAGACGCCCGAATTCCCCGCGCACGCGAATCTCGTGGACGTTTTCATTTCCTCCCGGCACGGCGACCACTCGCACACACACGGGCGCCGACGGCTCGACCGCCAGCCGCAGCGACGCGGCCACGTTGGACGTCGCCGGGAAAGCCCGCGCCGCTTCTTCGGCCGGTCCTTCGAAAATCACGGTGTCTTCTTTCAGATTGTCGAGCTGAATGCCGCGGTCGACCACGTACTTCGATCCTCGCAGCGCGGCGACTGGTTTGCGGCTCGTTAACTCCGCAGCCTCGATCCGGCCAATCGAGGCTGATTTGATTCCGTCGAGCCCGGCGATGGCGCCCGACGGCACATAGATGCGGCACCCCTTCTCTTCCGCCTGCCGAAACCAGTCCTGACGCCCGAGCAAGCCTCCCACGCTCATGATCAGCATGTCTCGCCCGCGCGCGAGCGCCTTCGGAACGAACTCCGCGAGCGCGGCCTGGCTCGCCGCTTCGACGGCCACATCGCAGCGTTCGATCATTTCGCCGACGGAAACAACGGGAGGATGGATCGAAAGTCCAGAGGAAAGCGTAGCGGCTCGCTCGCGATCTTGGTCTGCGAGGGCTACGAGCTCCGCGTTTACCTGCTTCTGATCGAGTGCTTCGGCGATGGTCCGGCCAATCGCGCCGACACCAAGGAGTCCAATTTTCAGCATGTGTGCGGACCTACGCGAGTTCCAGCATGCGATCGATCGCGCGCTTAGCCCGAACCGCGATCTCGGCAGGCACGCGAATCTCCGGTTGCATCGTCTCAAGCGACCGGATGATCCTGTCGAGCGTGATCGTCTTCATGAAGGCGCAAACGGCGTTGGGATTCACCGGATAGAACGTCTTCTCCGGAAACTTCTTGGTCAGTTGATGAAAAATGCCGACTTCCGTCCCGACGGCGAATTCGCTCGCCGGCGACTCGCCGATATGCCGCAGCATGCCTTCCGTGGAGAGGAAAAACGTACGGTCCTGCGGCAGCGTGCCGTCCGCGGCTTTCGCCATACAGGAGCTGACGCAGCCGCACTCCGGGTGCAGCAGAAGCTCGATGTCCGGATGGTCCTCCATTAGCTCCACGACCTGCTCCGGCCGGATCGTTTTATGAACGTGGCAGTAGCCCGGATACGCGACGATGTTGCTCCGACCGGTTTGCCGCGCGACCACTTCCCCCAGGAACTTGTCGGGAATGAACAGCACCGTCCGATCGGCCGGAATCGCTCTCACCACTTTCGCGGCGTTCGCCGACGTGCAGCAGTAGTCGCTCTCGGCTTTCACAGCGGCGGACGTGTTGATGTAGGCCACCACCACCGCGTCCGGCAGCTTCGCTTTCCACTTTAGAAGCTCATCCACAGTGATCGAGGCCGCGAGCGAGCACCCGGCCCGCAGATCCGGCAGCAGGATGGTCTTTTCCGGCAAGAGGATTGACGCCGTCTCCGCCATGAAATGCACGCCGCAGAAGACGATTACATCCGCATTGGTTTTGGCGGCGGCCTGGGAGAGTTTCAGCGAATCGGCCACGGCGTCGGCGACCTCCTGAACCTCCGGCCGTTGATAGTGGTGCGCCAGCAAGATCGCGTTCTTCTCCACGCAGAGCTCTCGGACACGCTTTTGCTTGCGGCGGATCTCTTCCGCCGTATCCGTGATTCGCTCTAATGCAGGAAGGGTGTACCGTTCCTCAAAGCCTACCTGCGTTGCCGTGCTCGCCATGATGAGTCCCCTTTTTCTGGAATTAGGAAATCCTCAGACAAATATCCAGCGCGCGGGCCGAATGCGTCAGCGCGCCGATTGAAATCGCGTCCACGCCGCTGGCGGCGTATGCCTCGACGTTGGCCTCCGAAATCCCGCCGCTCGCTTCTATCAGAATCGAGTCCCACAAACTCTCTTCGCGAAGCATGCCGACGATCCTGCTGATCCGGTCGGGCGTCATGTTGTCCAGCATCAGCAGGCATGGATACTCTTCTGCGAACTCGTCCTGAAGGCGCCGAAAAGTACGCGCCGCGGCCTGTGCCGCGGCTTCGCCGCGCACCTCAACTTCGACGAACGCTGCCTCGCCGCGAGTCTTCCACGCGCGTTCGATCGCGATTTGTGCCGCTTCTTCTTCGCTGCTTGCGACCAGCGCGAGGTGATTGTTCTTGATCAAGATGGCGTCGCCCAGTCCGAGCCGGTGTGTCCCAACGCCGCCAAGATGCAGCGCGCGTTTATCGAGCAGGCCCCACGGAGTCTTGCGCGTGCCGATGATGCGTACGCTGTCCGAGCGCCGGCGAACACGTTCTTGCAGACATCTCGCGGTGGTCGCGATTCCGCTCATCCGCTGCAAAAGATTCAGACCTACGCGCTCGAGCGCCAATAGTTTTGTTTCCGGTCCCTCGAGGCGAAGCAGAGTCTCGTCCGGACGGATTGGCTCACCATCCTGCTTTTCAAACGCAACCCGGATGCCTCTCTCGCGAAAGACGAACGCAAACTCGTCCAGTCCGGCAGCGATCCCTCCTTCTCGACTGATGACGGCAGCGCACGCCTCTCTGTCGCGGATGCCGAGAGCCTTCGCCGTCAGGTCTCCCTGTCCGAGGTCGTCTTGGAGGAGAGCATCGGTCAGAGCACGTACCGACGCGCGATAGCGTGCGTTTTCGAGCGTGAGGCTGCCGCCACGAAACAGCGCTCGTGTGGCTCGTTGTTCGCGCGTCGAAATCATCCCAAGAATCCCGGTCACCTATTTGAGGAGAATGCCCCGCTTTCGAAGCTCCGCCTTGGCGCGTGAAATCGCCTCCCGCCGCGAGGCTTCGACCGTGTGAAGATGCACTCCATCGGTGAGTGCAGAAAGAAGCGTTGCCCTGGAAGAGCGCACCTGGTCGAGAAAGTCCTGCACGTCAGAGCGCGATTCGAGCATCAGCGATCCGCGCAGTTCGCCGTAGAGCGGGTGCTCCACGATCACGTCCAGAATCCTTACGCCGTGATCCACCAAGACCTGCAGTTCCTCTTCAGTTCTTTCAGGGGCGTGGCGACATGCCAGTACGGCGCGATGAGCGTGGGTATCGACCTTCGGAAGCTGGTATCCCTGCGGCGTCGCCATGATTTCCTCGCCAGCCGCCCGCAAGATGGCCACGTCCTGCACGAGGCACTGCCGGCTCACGCCGAAATGCTTCGCCAATTCGCCGCCGCGGATCGGACCGCCGTGGCTCCGCATCCATGCCACGATCTCCTGCCGCCGCTCGTCGCCGGTGTCCGGCGTTCCGTTCCTTCTGGAAGCTTCGCTCATCCCTGTCCCGCGCGACCTGTCTTGTCAGATATCTAGTCTACTGTTAAGTCTGGCGAATTGCCAGTGCTCCAAGTGTGCGGCAACAGGTTACTTCGGCGGTGCCCCACCCCTACTTTTGCGGTTCCCCAAGACTCAACTGGGAGATAGTAGATGCGGGCTTCAGAAAGGCTGAATGTTGTGGTTCAGGCGGCGCAAAGGCGAAGCGAACGCGTGTTGTTGGACGTGCCCATCGTCGTAAGCGGCGAATCTCCCGATCACGGAACGTTCCATGAAGAGACCTTCACCGTCACAGTCAGCGCGCACGGGGCGCTCATGATGCTCGCGACAAACGTGAAGCTCGGCCAGCGGCTGGTAGTTGAGAATCCGGCCAATGAAGACAAGCGCGAAGCCCGGGTCGCGTATTTGGGAGCGCCGCACGCGGGTCTCTCGCAGGTTGCTGTGGAATTCGCGCGGCCGAGCCCGGAGTTCTGGCCTGTCAGTTCGCCGCCCGCCGACTGGAAAGTCCACTAGCGGTCTTGGTCGGGCGGTACCCGTACGATCCGTACCAATGCGAAAAGCCTGTAACATTCCTGCGCGCAAGAATACCATTGCATGAGAGGCGCGCTGGGAAACGTTAACCCAATTCAGCAATCCAACTATCGAGGACCTTCAATTGTTCGGCGGGCGTATCAACGAAGGCGACACCCATCCCCATGCCTTCCTGCGTGTAGATAATTCTTCCCGGCGAAACGAACACACCCTGATCGCGCGAAATGCGCAGTTCAATGATCGTGCCCGTCGGCAGCGTATTGAGCACGTCGACATAGCAACCCTTGCGGCTGATTTCGGAGATCCGGCCGGACATGCGAACCCCGCTGGCTGGCTCCTGAAGGTCGGCGGTCGCGATGAGACCGTAGCGAGGGACCGTACGGCGCTCGCGGTAAGGCTGGCCACTACCGGTTGGAGAGTCGCCCGAAAAGCTCATGCTCGTGACGCTCCCAGTTCGTTGCGACCAGCTTCGCACAACGCATCGTCTGACGCCACAGTCACCGAGCGGCATGAGGCGAAAGTGAAAATGCCACAGGCATAGGCGCCCGGCAGACGCAATCGGTCGAAATCTTTTTTCAATCCGAAGTCGGCGGTTTTTGTTGTGCCGCTCGATTCGCGCTTGCTTTGAATTGTAAGCAGTTAAGTACTAAAACCATCTCCGAACCGGCAGATAGCCGGACGGCTGGGAACATTGCTTCTTCGAAGCCCGGCGTTGCTCGCAGTAATGAGCCAAACCACAAACCACTTCAAATCAGTTGATTCGCTTGACGCAAGGCCTTATTGTGCATCTAGGTGGGGACGGCCCGGTCGGATCTGCCGACCGGAGACCGTGGAATGGGGCCACTGATGCGTCCAGGCGAGCAACTAAGGGAGCTACGGAACCGTCTGGGGGTAACCACACGCGAGGTTGAGGAATTCAGCCGAACGATCGCGGAAGACCGCCAGAACGAGGAATTCTACATCTCAAACGCCTGGCTCACTCAACTCGAGAACAAGAACTCTATCCCCAGCATTTACAAGCTATACAGCCTCAGCGTCATCTACCGCACCAAATTTAGCGACTTGCTGGCCGTATTTGGTATCGACCTGAATGCCACCTCGCGCTATCAGCTTGCTCTTCCCCTTCAGAGTACGCATCTTACGGCCTTCGAGTCGCCAGACCCTGACAAGCCCGTCACTTTCCCCGTGCGGTTCGATAAGAGCTTCAATCTGGAGACGACCAGCCTGATTTCCCGAATGGTTGAGGTCTGGGGGGAAGTTCCCGTCGCATTGATCCAGAAGCTCGATGTTCGCCATTCCCAATACGGCTACATTGGAACGCAAGACTACACGATGTATCCGCTTCTCCGTCCGGGCTCTTTCGTCCAGATCGAAGCTCACCCAGTGCGTATGCAAGCGGCCGAATGGCGGACGGAATACGACCGGCCGATCTATTTCGTTGAATTGAGAGATGGTTATGCCTGCTCGTGGTGTGAACTCCGTGGATCGCAGCTAACGCTGGTGCCGCATCCACTGTCCGGATGCGCAATCCGCCAGTTCTCTTATCCATCGGAGGCAGAAATCGTAGGGCAGGTAACAGGTGTGGCTATGCGCTTGGTCCCGCCGGAGCAGAATGGAGACGAGCCTCCAAGACTGCCAAGGCGATCTTGAAGCTGGAGAATAGGAAGCTAGCGGCGATCGGATCTGTTTCCACGGGCACGGCCACCCGATACGGCTCAAGCTTCCTCCACGCCGTTACGAAATCGCGCGCGCTCGTATGCGTCGAATGGATGTACTCTTCCATCTGCCCCACCAACTCCCGCAAGGAGCAGCTGACCAGCTGCGCGAACGCCTCGCGGTGACAATCCGCAAGAGCCTCGCAGGCTACTTCCTGAGTGAATCGTGAAGCCAGGCCGTCGTGGTAGTAGAGCCCGGTGTTGTAATCCCGCATCGACGCTAGGTAGATCAACCGGTCCAGCGAACGCGGAATATCGGAAAGCGTGCGGCTGCGCAGATCACTCGCCGCCTGATCCACATCCATTCGCCTGGCCGCCGTATGCATCCTTCACCTCCTATCGCGTCGCGTGACCGGCTGGCCTGCCGTCCAACATGCCCATTTGCGCCGCATTCAAGAAAGCCAGCGACCGCTCGGAAATCTCGCAGGTTCGAGCCGCTGCGTTGGCCATCGCACCGATCATTCTCGGTGCTGCGTAGGGTCCTCCGACGTACACGAGCACGCGCAGTAGCCGGCACGCGGAAAGCAAGGCTGCAAACGATAGGGCCAGCTCCAATTCCACACGAGGGTTCAACCGGGCATAGGATCGGGCCGAACCGCGATGAAATCGCTGCAAATTGCGCACTTGGACCCTAACTTCGTCGATCCATAGGAGCGCGGTCTTTTTCCGCTCTTCCATAAACAAGATCCGAACCGGCTTGGGAGCTTCGGACCGAACGAACTCCCAGTCTTCCTGCGCGAAGATCCGCTTAACCAGCTCGACCGGCAGCAAACCGCTCTGCAGAGCGTTCAATGCCTGTCGGGCCTCGATCAGGGCAAAAGAACCTCCCTCAGCCCGGGGCTTGCGTCGCGCCAGAAAGAACAGCGACGAAAACAGCAGAGCCGCGACCGCAAGAAAGAAAATCAGCGTAATCACGCGCGTGCAGCCTTTCCGAGATACGATCGAATTGTTCCGATCAGTCCTTTGGTTCGTAACACGAGCGCCTCGTAATCTTCTTCTAAACGAATGTTAGGATCGGGAGCCGGGTTCGGGCAATAGGACCATAGTGCTACTAGCCAGATAACCAAGGATGCGACGAAGGAAAGCGGCTGAACCACGTCCCATACCCGGTCGAACGCCGTTCCCGCGTAGGATCGCAGGGCCAGGCTAACCAGGCTAGTGAAGATATACAGCCCGTAGCCCATAATCATGCCCTTCATATTTCTCCCGATCGGTATCCCGTAATAAAAGATCACGGCCAAAAGACCAAAGATGAAAATCGCCTGCACGCAGCGCAAATCGCGCTCGAATTCGATCACGGTTCCAGGCGACCAGCGCGGAATAATCACAGGGGCTAACAACGCGAAGCAAAAAATCACCCCAAAAGCTGCCAGACCGCTGATTCGCGCGAATCTATCGGCCCCAGGGTATGGCGCCAGAACATGATTGAGGATTTCCAAGAGGATGCCGTATCCGGTAACGAGCGTTGCGAACTGGACAGGCCAGTACCAGCGCTGATAATGCGGCGAGCCTGGTTCTGTCATTAGGACTGCCCCTAAAATTGCGGAAGCCAATATAACCGAAACAACATATGAAAAGAAGAAGTAATATCTGCGGAAGAGGTGACCCTGTACGGCCCGGAACAGCAGGAGCAATTCAACGAGGTCGCCCGCGCTCGGAATTAGCCAACGCGACATGGCAATAGCTTCGATTCCAGTTCGGTTCGATGGTAACACGGGGCCCGGGAGCGGAAGCAGGCATTGTGCTCCCGGGCGACCTACCCGTCAAAGCTGAGGCGCAACCCGCTGCGGGGAGTAACGATTCCGGTGACTATGCCAACGAGCTTGCGTGCGGCGGATACGGGACATCCTGCGACGGTATCGCGGCCACATGCGGCGGATACGGCACATCCGTGGATGTCATTGCGGCTACGTGCGGCGGATACGGTACGTCTTGCGACGCTACGGCAGCCACGTGCGGCGGGTATGGCACGTCTTCCGATGCCATCCAAGCTGCATGCGGCGGATACGGTACGTCCTGTGACGGCACTGCGGTTGTGTGCGGCGGGTACGGCACATCTTGCGACGCTGAAAGGCGCGAGGCCGTTCCCAGCATGACAAGCGCGGCAATCACTACAGGCAACACTTGCGTCAATTTGGCTCTCATGTCCCTCTCCCTGTTAGAGTCAACTCGCGACAGCTTTTCGTGCGCTCACGATAGATCGCGGCGTTCGCAAGAAAGTCCGATGGTCTTCAACGCTCGCCCCACAAAGCAGGGCCGCAGATTTACCTAGTAGTTAATTTTATTTCCGGCGACTCCCGGCAGGGATATATAGCCAGTACGCGCCTTTGCCAGGGGGGAGCTAACGAGAATGGAACGCTGGCGGAAAGTACGTATGGAGATTCTTTCGGAATCAGGTTATCAAGGGTAGGTTACCCTGGGGCGTGCAGGCGCAGCATGTTCGAAAACACTTCCTCCCCCTCTCGGGAAGCCTCGAAGCCGCGACCGGGGGCCTTTCACGAGGACCTTCAAAGGCTCGATCGACGCCAGTGGTGGTTGTGGTCGTCGACGGTGCTGGTGCTAATCCTGCTGACCATCGCCGTCGCTTCCTTCGCATTCCCCTCGCTTCTCAACAAAGAAGAGGGGACTTATTCCTTCTACTTGAATCAGGCGGTTCGCTCCCTCGTCGGCATCGTACTCGTATTCAGCGTGTATCTCGTTTACCAGCAGCACACCATCATTCGCATGCGCCGCCAGTTGGCGGACCAAATCCAATCAATCGCGCGGGTTCAGAACCTGACCAACGAGGTCTACAAGCTGGCGGCGCTCGATCCGCTTACCGGGCTTTACAATCGCCGCTCGGGCGAGCAGCGACTCTCCGAGGAAATCAGCCGGGCCGCGCGCTATCATCGCCCCCTCACCGTCCTCCTGATCGATCTCGATGGGCTCAAGCAAACAAATGACAAGCTAGGCCACGCGGGCGGCGATTTGGTGCTTAAGAGCTTTTCCGAACGCCTGCAGCGGGCCATTCGCGGATCTGACCTTGCTGTGCGGCTTGGCGGCGACGAATTCATGGCGCTCCTGCCCGAATGCCGCACCGAGGAAGTTCGCCACGTCATCAATCGCATTGAGGGCCTTGAGGTCGAGTACGAAGGCACGAAGATTCCCTGCCGTTTTTCGCGCGGATGGACCGACTACCGTCCGGGCGAAACTGCCGAGGAACTCCTGAAGCGCGCCGACGACGCCCTCTACGCCGATAAGCGCTCAGGTAAGCAAGACAAACCTTCAAACCCTTCGCCCGTCCCGCAATCCGTCCACTAGTATCCCTGCAGCAGCCCGCTGCAGGGGCCGACGACTCGGCCTCGCTCGTCGGATTCGCGATCACCCATCGGCCCTCGTTTGCAGTATGATGCCTGCGAAAATCGCTCACCCGGTCAGCGCATCAAACAAGATGCTCCGCGCTCGCTTTCAAAGATTGGGGGAAAACGCCATGAACGCTCATATCGAAATCGCCGCGAGAAAGGTTGCGCCGCATTTCCTCCGAGTTTTCGCCGCTGTGTTGGCAGCTCTCGCTCTGGCGGGATTCGCCGTGGCGGATACACTCGAACTGAAAACCGGGCAAATCATCCAGGGAAAATTCATCGGCGGATCTTCTATGAATATTCGCTTCCAAGTGAACGGCCAGGAGCAAGTATTCGCCACCAAGGATGTCCTCAACATCGGCTTCAGCGACACCGGCGACGCATCCAGCGCTGCGCCTCCACCGCAGGCCGCTCCGGCCCCGGCCGCAGCGCCGACCGTACCTGCAGCCCCTGCCGCCGCATCGGACCTGCCTGCCGCTCCGACGCCCCAGGCAGCGCCGAGTTCGGCGCGTACGGCAAGCGTGCCAGCGGCGCCCACCATCACCATTCCGGCCGGCACGTCCGTGCTCGTGCGCATGATCGACGGTATCGACTCCTCGCACAACCAGGTCGGCGACATCTTTCATGCCAGCCTCGAAAGCGCCGTGGTAGTCGGTGATACGGTGGTAGCGCCGAAGGGCGCCGACGCGTACGGCAAACTCACTCAAGCGAAGGAAGCCGGCAAGATTTCAGGCGCGGCGCAGTTGACCCTCGAACTCACGGGAATCCGTATCGCCGGGAACATCGTCCCCGTCGATTCAACCGACTACGACGTAGCCGGCAAGGGCCGCGGCACGCAAAGCGCCGAACGCATCGGCGGCGGAGCTGTCCTCGGCACGATCATCGGTGCCGTCGCCGGCGGCGGAAAGGGCGCCGCTATCGGTGCTGTGGCTGGCGCCGGAACCGGCACCGCCGTGCAGGTGATGACCCACGGCCAGCAGGTCCGCATCCCGAGCGAAACCCTTCTCGAATTCAGGCTGCAACAGGACGTCACCGCTCGTCTGTCGCCGGCGAACTAGGCCGCCTTCGAACATTAGAGAATGTAAAGAAGTTTCCTGTCAGGAACATTCGCCCGGGATTCTCCTTGCTCCCGCTTGACGGTGACTCGTAAGATAACGCCTGTTGCACGGAACGACACCCTCGCGGGAAGGGACCCATGCCGAAAGAAAAACCGAAAGTGAATATTGGAGAAGTGATCCGGTCTTATCGCAGCGATCGCGGACTTTCTCAGGGCGATATCGAGCGCCGCACAGGCCTCCTGCGCTGCTATCTCTCTCGCGTCGAAAACGGCCACACCGTGCCTTCGCTCGAGACTCTCGCGAAGATTGCCGAGGCCATGGAAATCAATCTCGCCGACTTCTTCCCCGGCACGGACACGCCGCAGGACCGCGAAACGCGCAAGATCCTCGGCGAACTTTCCGACGAGGAAATTCGCTTCCTAGCGGAAATCAAGCGCTATTCGACGAGCCTGTCGGACGACGACAAGCGCCTCGTCCTGGCCATGATTCGCAAGATGGCGACGATCGTGCCACCGCCGCGTAACGGCAAGACCGTCCACAGCGGGCACCGCGCCGAGGCCTAACGATTTCTTGGGGGAGCCCGTCCTCACGCACGTTGCAAGGGTGGGCCGCCCGACTGCCGTGAGTCGCGCTACATCCCTAGCCTCTCCGCGCTCCATTTCGCTAGAATGTCTCTGATATCGAGATGACGCAAAGCCGTCACAAAACGGTGGGCGTTAAGGTCGGCAAAGTCCTAGTGGGCGGCGGCGCGCCCGTCGTGGTCCAGTCGATGACCAATACGGACACCGCCGACCCTGCCACGACTGCCCGGCAATGCCTCGAGCTCGCGCAGGCTGGCTCGGAGCTAGTCCGCGTCACGGTCAACGTCCCCGAGGCGGCTGCGGCTGTCCCTGAAATCAAGAAGCGCCTCCTCGATGCGGGCTGCGACGTCCCGGTCATCGGCGACTTCCACTACAACGGCCACGTTCTGCTGGCGAAGTATCCCGATTGCGCCCGCGACCTCGACAAATACCGCATCAATCCCGGCAACGTGGGCCATGGCCAGCGCCGCGACGAGCAGTTCGCCACGATCTGCAAGGTCGCGCGCGACAATGGCAAGCCCGTCCGCATCGGCGTCAATGGCGGCTCGCTCAATCAAGAGCTGGTCATGCAGAGGATGCAGGAAAATACGGACAAGGACCTCGGCAAGACGTCCGAAGACATCATCAACGAGTGCATGGTGCTTTCCGCACTGCAATCCACCGAGCTCGCGCTCGAAACGGGGCTTCGCAAAGATCAGATCATCATTTCCTGCAAAGTTTCGCGTCCGAACGATTTGCTCGAAATCTATCGCGATCTGGCGAAGAAGACCGACCAGCCGTTGCATCTCGGCCTCACCGAAGCAGGCATGGGCGCCAAAGGGCTTGTCTGGTCCTCCGCCTCGATGGGCATCCTGCTCGGCGAAGGCATCGGCGATACGATCCGCGTTTCGCTCACTCCGCGCCCCGGCGGCGACCGCCGCGAGGAAGTCTATGCAGCGTGCGAACTCCTGCAAGCGCTCGGCCTGCGCACTTTCGCGCCGAGTGTTACTGCATGTCCCGGCTGCGGCCGGACTACGAGCACCACGTTCCAGGAGCTCGCCGAAAGTATCCAGAGCTATATCCGCGACAAGATGCCCGAATGGAAGCAGACCTACGACGGCGTCGAAAATCTGAAGCTCGCCGTGATGGGCTGCATCGTCAACGGCCCCGGCGAATCGAAAGCTGCCAACATCGGCATCAGTCTTCCCGGCACTGGAGAATCCCCACGCTGCCCCGTTTACATCGACGGCCAGAAGTTCACCACGCTCGAAGGCACCTACGAAGAGCTTTCGGCGGCTTTTCAAGCACTGGTCAACGACTACATTTCCGCGAAATACCCAAAGCGCGAAACGCCGCTGCCTGCCTCGGCGATCCCGGCTTCCGGCGATCACGTCACCATCACGAAGCGTTCCCTCCGCGTCCTCGCCTAGCGTTGCGCGCGGCGGATTTACCGTCATTCTGAGCGAAGTGACCGGACATTCTCTTCGCCCCCAGTCTTTTTGGGGCGTCCGGTCATGCAGTCGAAGAATCCCTCTTCAGCGTCACGAACCAGCCCAAGGCTTGCGCAAATGGACGCCCGAAGAAAGTCCACAGGGATTTTTCCCCTTGACTCACCTCATTCCGCTCTAGGATTACTCTGGCAGTATTTCGGCTGCAGCGGCGCGGCGGAAAGGAGAACCAATGCACCAACAGCGAGCAAGATTTGAGGGCGCCCGCGCGGCCGGGTTGCTACCCGGAATCGCGCTTTTCTACTCGACAATGCTGCCGAGTAGAAATCGCGCTAACCTACTGAAAAGAAAGAACGGGGGCACCCGCTACTCGACAATAAATCCAGGGGGGCGAGTTCGCACCTAGGCGAAAAAATCAGCCATGACGGAATCAGTTCAAAACCCGGCAACGCCGCCGCGCGACTGGCAGCGCGGATTCTGGAGCCTCATCGTCACCCAGTTTCAGACGGGCTTCAATGACAATGGACTGAAGTTTCTTGTCATCTACATCGTCATCGGGATGAATCTCCCGACCGCGGAGCGCGATCGTCTGGTCCCGATTGTCAACGCACTCTTCGCGATTCCTTTCATTCTTTTTTCGATGGCGGGCGGCTATTTCGCCGACCGCTACAGCAAGCGGAACGTCACCATCGGCACGAAACTCTTCGAGTTCACAATCATGGCGTTCTTCATTCTGAGCCTATGGTTGCGCAATCTTCCGATGGAATGCGCCGGCGTATTCCTCATCAGCACGGAAGGCGCGCTCTTCGGTCCCTCGAAATATGGTTTGCTTCCGGAGTTGCTCGCGGAATCGAAATTGTCGTGGGGCAACGGAGTCATCGAGTTCGGAACTTTTCTCTCCGGAATTGCCGGCGTGGCAGCGGCCGGTTATCTTGCCGAGCAATATCACGGGCGCGAAGCCATCGCCGGATTCATTCTTCTGGCTTGCTCCTGCCTTGGATTGGTCACCAGCCTCGGCATATCGCGGCTCCCTGCCGCTGATCCAGCCAAGAAGTTCCGCTGGAATCCGCTCGGCGACTTCATCGCGCAGATGAAGACCATCGTCGCCGACCGCGTCCTTGGCTGGGCCGTTCTCGGCTACACCTATCTCTTTTTTCTCGCTGCGCTGCTTCAGACCGTCATCGTGATCTATGGCCACGATGTCCTTCGCATCGACGAACGCCATACCAGCTATTTGCAGGCCGCCATCGCCATCGGCATCGGCCTCGGCAGTGTGGCGGCCGGATACCTCTCCGGCGGGAAAATTGAATATGGCCTGATTCCGCTCGGCGCCGTCGGCATGACGGTCTTCGCCGCCTGGCTCTATCTGCCCATGCGCTCGCTTTCTCTCGTGGCAACGCATCTCTCGCTGCTCGGATTCTTCGGAGGGTTATTTGCGGTCCCTTTGGGCGCGCTGATTCAGCATCGTCCGAGGCCGGAACAGAAAGGCGGCGTCATTGCTGCAGCCAACCTAGTTTCATGGATCGGCATTGCGCTTTCGTCCGCCGCCTACTCTCTGTTCGCTGTGGTCTTCCATCAGACGGCACGCGGGATGTTCCTCGACGGCGCGATTCTGACGCTCGTCACAACGGCGTATTCAATCTGGCTGCTCCCGGACTCGCTTCTTCGCTTCGTGCTGTGGCTTGCGACGCACACGATCTACCGCATCCGCGTGGAAGGCCGCGAGAACATTCCCGAAACCGGCGGCGCGCTCTTCGTCTGCAACCACATGTCGTTCGTCGACGCGTGCCTGCTGATCGCCTCGACCGACCGGCCGATTCGCTTCCTGATGTACAAGGGCATCTACGATCTGCCTTACGTGAAACCCTTCGCGAAGATGATCGGCGTGATTCCGATTTCCTCGGAGCAGCGGCCGCGCGAAATGCTCCATTCCCTGCGCGCCGCCACCAACGCGATCAAGGACGGCGAAGTCGTCTGCATCTTCGCCGAAGGTCAAATCACGCGCATCGGCCAGTTGCTCCCTTTCCGCCGTGGAATGGAGCGCATCATGAAAGGCGTGGATGCGCCCATCGTGCCGGTGAATCTCGATGGCGTCTGGGGCAGCATCTTCAGTTTCGAGCGCGCACGCTTTCTCTGGAAGCTGCCGCGAACGATTCCCTATCCGGTCACCGTCAGCTTCGGCAAGCCGTTGCCAGCAACTGCGACGCCCTTCGAGGTCCGCCGCGCCGTCCAGGAACTGCAGACCGAAGCCTATCGGCATCGCAAGCGACGTCTGCGCACGCTCCATCGCTCGCTCGTCCGTACGGCGCACCGTCATCCGTTCCGTTTCGCCATGGGAGACAAGCGCCGCCCGCGAATGAATTGGGGCAGCGCTCTGCTCAGCGCGATCTTTCTTGCGCGGCGCCTTCGCGCCACCTGGGCGGGACAAGAAATGGTCGGCATCCTGCTACCGCCGTCGGTGCCCGGCGCGCTCGTGAATTTCGCCGCAACGCTATCCGGAAAAGTTCCGGTGAATCTGAACTACACCTCATCAGATGAAGCGCTGGCCTCTTGCGCCGCGCAGTGCAAGCTTGAAACCGTCATCACCACGAAAGCATTGCTCGATCGAATTCCGCTCAAGGTTCCCGGGAAAACCGTGCTCCTCGAAGAAGTCGCGGCTAGGCCCGGCCTCGGCGAGCGAATCGCTGCGCTCGTCTTCTGGTTCCTGCCCGGTTCATGGCTTGAGCGTGCTTTAGGCGGCAAACCGGCGCGCCAACTCGATGATCTTGCGACTATCATCTTCTCGAGCGGCAGCACCGGCGATCCCAAGGGCGTGATGCTCACGCACTACAACATCGCATCGAATGTCGAGCAGATGGGCCAGACTTTCATGTTCGACCGCCACGATGCGCTGCTTGGAGTGTTGCCGTTCTTTCACTCTTTTGGCTTCACGGTCACGCTCTGGCTGCCGCCTGTGCTCGGCGTCAGCGTCGTGTACCATCCCAGTCCGCTCGATCTCGCCGCCATCAGCGAGCTGGTGCGTGACTATCGCGTCACGTTCTTGATGGCCACGCCAACGTTCCTGCAAGCTTACATGCGGCGCTGCTCGCCGGAAGATTTTGGCAGTCTCGAATTCGTGCTCGTCGGCGCGGAGAAATTGCCGGAGCGCGTGGCGCTCGCATTCGAAGATCGCTTCGGCATTCGCCCGCTCGAGGGCTACGGAGCGACGGAATGCTCGCCAGTCGTTGCCGTCAACACCAGGGATTTTCGCGCGCCGGGATTTCGCCAGGTCGGCGCGAAGCGCGGCTCGATCGGGCAGCCGCTTCCCGGCATCAGCGTACGCATCGTCGATCCGGAAACGCAGGAGCCGGTTTCCGTCGGCACGCCCGGCCTGCTGATCGTGCGCGGACCCAACGTGATGCAGGGCTACCTGGGCAAGCCCGAAAAAACGAAAGAGGTTCTCCGCGACGGCTGGTACATCACCGGCGACATCGCCGCGCAAGATGAAGACGGCTTTCTCACCATCACCGACCGGCTGAGCCGCTTCAGCAAGATCGGCGGCGAGATGGTGCCGCATGTGAAGGTCGAAGAGCAGCTCCACGAAATCGCGGGTGTCACCGAACAGACGTTCGTCGTTACCGGCGTGCCCGACGAGAAGAAGGGCGAGCGGCTCGTCGTGCTTCACCTGATGAAACAGGAACAACTCAAAATCGTTCTTGAGAAATTGTCTGAGTCAGGTTTGCCGAACCTCTGGGTGCCGCGCGCCAATCAATTCTTCTTCGTCGAAGAGCTGCCACATCTGGGCACTGGCAAGCTCGACCTGCGCCGCATCCGCGAACTCGCCGTGCAATTTTCCTCGGGCGAAAAGGAATAGATACCGCGACCCGGCCGGCCGAAGCGAGTCCAAGAGCAGCTATTCGCGTTTCGGCTTCTGGGCAAAGCCGTTCGACCGCGAATTTCGGCCATTCAAAAATTTACGATTGCGTCATTCAGTACCTTCGCGTAAGATGGCGCACGCTGGAGAGCATTCGGCATGCAACACGACGACAAACACAATTCGTTGCTTAGGCAGGCGGCGGTGACGCTGCTCCGGGATTGTGGCCGATTGGCCTTCAGTCCCGCACAATAGTCATCTCTTTGCATTTCAATCGCTTGCAAGCCATCGCGTCGACTTTTTTTTCACGCGGATTCGCGCGCGCCTTTGCAATCACGAGCGCCACACGGAGGAGCCTTCGCGCCTCCGGGAAAGGGGAACGCTATGAGCGTACATGTGAAGAACGGCACTCCGCTACACGGCGAGCCACTTTGCGAGACTTGCGTGTTCTCTCACGTCAAGCGTGGCTTCCGCGAGAGCGAAGTACTGGTGATCTGCGTAGCGGCGGAGCCGGCACATCGCGTGCCGTTTCCGATCCGCGATTGTTCTGTCTATCGCGACAAGACTCGTCCGTCGATTTACGAGATGGAGAGGATTGCCCTAATCCTTGCGCCGCGAGATCCGAAGCGTGTAACGGGTTTCGTGTCGATCGCAGATTCAGGAACCCACAAAACAGAAGTCGAATTGATCTTGGAGGATAAGACGTAACCCGCATGGGCGGGCAGGTCGTTCCTTCAGAAGCCTCGAACGACACCGGCCGAGATGCATCGGGATCCGCTGCGCAACGCGGTCATGCTAGCTAGTCGCACAGCCGGCCCCCTGACTCGGCCGGGTCGATCGAGAAGCCGGCGCTAGAAAATCCCCAGTTTGATGTGGAGGAATTTTTTCGGGTTCTGGCGGAAGTCGCTAATGAGCAAGCGCATATCGCCGGAGAGCCCGGTCATGTTGTCGTAGAGCGCCGGATCGGTGAAGAGCTTTCCGGCCGTGCCTTGATTTGAATTCAGCTTGGCAGTCGCATCGCGAACGTTGGCGGAAGCATCGCGCACGTTGGCGTAGAGAGCATCGTCCGTGGCGAGCTTGCCGAGAGTGCCCTTGCCGGCGCGCACGTCGGAGAGCAGCGCGTCGCCATTATGGGCGATGCCCTTGATGTCGTCATAAGCGCTCGGATCGTAGATCAGCTTGCCGAGCGTGCCTTTCTGATCAGATACGGCGGCCGTTGCATTCTCGATGTGCGCCGCGGCGGCATCAACTTTCTTGTAAAGTTCGTCGGAGCTGACGAGTTTTCCGACGGTGCCCTGACCCTGCTGCACGGATGTGACCATGGAGTCGATTCTCGAGGTCGTGTCGTTTAGGTTGTTGTACAGCGAGGGATCGTTCATCAGCTTGCCGAGCGTGCCTTTGCCGCCCTGAATTTTCTCGACGACCTCGCGGACGTCGTCAGTGAGATCGCTCAGGTTTTGCAAGAGGTCCGCGCTTCGCGCGACAACCTGCTTGATCGCCTTCTCTTCCTCGCCCGGAATTTCTCCGTTGGGAGGAATCACGGACCCGGTCAGGCCGCGTGAAATCGTCACGTAGCGATCGCCGAGCAAGCCCTGGGTGACAAGACTCGCCGTGGAATCGCTGCGGATCTGATCCTGGTATTTCTTGTCAACGCGGAGCACGAGTGTGACGCTGTGCAATCGGTCCTTTGGGTTGGGCGTCAGGCTGACCGATTGGACGTTGCCGATCTCGATGCCGTCGAGATCGACCGGCGCGCCCGATTTCATGCCCTCGACCTCCGGCAAGTGGGTAATGAGACGGTACTTCGGTCCGATGAATCCTGCGCCGGTAACATAGAAGACCGCGACCATCGCGATGAACAGGCCCGCCAGCACGAAGATCCCCACTCGCAGCTCCGCCCACGTTAATTGCCTTCGTTGCGCCATCGCTCCTCCTCCGTATTTCGGAATCCGGATATCATTCAGCAGAAAGCAGAAATGTCTTCAGATACTCGTCCGTGGAATGCAAGACCTCTTCGGCAGCCCCCTCAAAATACACTCGACCGTCTCGCAGGACGAGTACGTTCGTCGGCGGGGCGGCTTCGCCGTGAGCTTCAGGGGAAGACGACGGATGGCCATTGTGGCTGGCGGGGAGCACGCGGCCCGTCGCGCTATCAAAGCGAAAACGGGCGAGACCGAATGCGTCTTGCACGCGGTGTGTGGCGAGCATGGAGGTCACACCCTGTAGATCGCGTCCTCGCAAGATAAGGGTGATGATCGTCTGCGACGTGACGGGATCCAGACCTGCCGTGGGCGAATCGTAAAACACAAGCGGCGGGCGATCGACGAGGGCGCGCGCGATCGAAACGCGCCGCCGCATGCCCCCAGAAAGCTCTCCCGGGTACATGTCGATTGCCTGCTCCATCTCAACGAAGCGCAAGACTTCGCGCACCCGAGCCTGGATCTCGGAGTCGTCGATTTCTTCCTCGCGCAGCCGAAAGGCGACATTGTCCGCTACCGTGAGCGAATCGAAAAGCGCGCCTTCCTGGAATACGAAGCCGATATGCCGCCGGAAATCAAGCAGGTCACGTTCGGACATTCGCCCGAGGTCCTGGCCCATCACCCATATGCGCCCCGTATCCGGGCGCAAGAGGCCCGCGGCCAACTTCATGATGAGAGTCTTGCCGGAGCCGCTCTCTCCCAAAAGCACCTTGGTTTCACCGGGTAAGACTTCGAAAGAAATCCCGCGGAGCACGTCTCCCTCGTCGAAACCGATGCGGACGTCCTCGAACGCGATCAGGGCTTCGCCCGGAACCAGGGTGGTCGTTGTCAGTTGCGACGCTGGGCGAGACGAGAGCGTCATGCAGGAATTATAGATAAAAATCAGGACAGTGCGGAGACGACCTTTTCCTGCGGCTAGGCCGGCAAATGAGAGGAACGCCGGAGCCTCGCACGGGCCTCACTTCTGGAATAAGTAGAGCAGGAGCTTGGCGAGAAAGAGATCCAGGATAAGCATCCAGAGTGACGAGGCGACCACTGCCGAAGTGGTTGCGCGACCTACGCCCTGCGTTCCGCCCGTGACCTGCAGGCCCTTGTGACATGCAATCGTAGAAATAATGAAGCCGAAGATCAACGGCTTCACGGTTCCCTGAACCAGATCGCCGAATTCGAGCGTGTTCACGGCGCGCGTCCAGAACTGCACGGCACCCAGCCGCAGCGTGAAATGGGCCACGATGAATCCGCCTACGAGCCCCACGAAGTCGGCCACGGCCACCAGCAGCGGCAACACGAGAACCATGGCAACGACGCGAGGCGTGACGAGCTTGCGCGTGGGGTCGGTTCCGAGGGCGCGCATCGCGTCCACCTGCTCGGTAACCACCATCGAACCGAGTTCCGAAGCGATGCCCGAAGCGTTGCGTCCGGCGACTAGCAGCCCGGCGATCGCCGGGCCCAACTCGCGAACAAGCGCCAGCGATACGGCGTCTCCAGTCAGCGCCGTCTCGCCGAAGCGTTGGAACTGCGAGGCAGTCTGTAGCACGAGCACGCCGCCGATGGACAAGAACGCAGCGATGATGATCGGGAGCGAGCCGACACCGATTGAATCCATTTGCTCGAGGGTATCCGTCCAGTAGACCGGCGGCGTGACAACGTTTAGGGCGGCCTGTAGCGCCAGCAGCGAATATTCCTGCACGGCAAAGACCTGACGCTTGAGGAAGTCGGCGGCAAACGACAGAAGCGACGGGCGTTCGTTGTTGTCGGGCATTGTCTCAAGCGCGGGCTGCGCCGCTGAGCTGAGTCCTCGGAAGCGTAACGTCGGCTGCGAAGGCCGTCAAGCGAACATGCACAGGGCGGCCTGTCGCCGGCAGAATCTCCCATGTCGCTGGGCACGCGGTCTTTACGGGCGGGGAGGCGTCCGGTAGAATTCTTCGCTTATCCCGGAGCACAAGGCGCCAATCTAGAATGCTGCGATTCGTCACGGCGGGGGAATCTCATGGTCAGGCGCTTATCACCTGGATCTCCGGGCTGCCGGCGGGCGTTCCGGTGGACATGGAATTCGTTGGGCGCGAACTGCACCGGCGCCAACTGGGATATGGCCGGGGCGGACGCCAACGGATCGAGAAAGACCAAGCCGATATTCTCGCGGGCGTGAGGCATGGCAAGACGATCGGCGCGCCGATCGCCCTGCGAATCGAGAACCGCGACTGGAAGAACTGGGAAAAGGCGCTGCCAGTAGAAGACAGCGAAGGCGCCGAGGATGCGCAGCGGCGTCTGACGGCACCGAGACCTGGGCACGCCGACCTGCCCGGAGCACAGAAGTTCAATTTTCACGACGCGCGGTACATTTTGGAGCGCGCCTCGGCCCGCGAGACAGCCGCTCGCGTGGCTGCGGGCGCGCTGGCCAAATTGCTGCTCCGGGAATTCGGCGTAACCGTCCTGAGCCACACGATCGCGGTCGGGCATGTGCGGCTGGAACGCGCAGCAACGTGGGAGGAGATCGTCGCGATTTGTGACAACCTCGAATCTCCGCTGCGCTGCGTGGACCCAGAGACCGAGGCAAAGATGAAGGCCGAAGTTGACCACGTGCTGCGCGCGGGCGATTCGGTGGGCGGTGTTTTCGAGGTGGTGGCGCGCGGGGCGGTTCCGGGAATGGGGAGTCACGTCCAGTGGGACGAGAAGCTCGACGCGAAGATTGCGCGAGCGGTGATGTCGATTCAGGCCGTGAAAGCAGTCGAAATCGGCACCGGGGTCACGAATTCCGGAAGCTACGGCTCAGAAGTACAGGACGAAATTCGCTATGACGCATCGCGCAAGAGGTTCGATCGCTCGTCGAACCGCGCGGGCGGGCTCGAAGGCGGCATCACGAACGGGCAGGACATCGTCGTCCGGGGATATCTGAAACCGATTTCGACGCTGCGCCGGCCGCTGCTCACGGCCGACATGAACACGAAAGAGGCCGTTAAGGCAGCCTACGAACGCTCGGATGTCTGCGTGGTGCCAGCCGGAGGCGTGGCGGGCGAAGCGATGGTCGCACTCGAACTGGCCGGGGCGCTCCTGGAAAAATTTGGCGGAGATTCGCTGGAAGAAACGCGCAGAAACTTCGAAGGCTACGAGCGGCAGCTCGACAATTTCTAGAATCTTGAACCAAGGCGCACGATGATTCATCCGATTGTGAAATACGGCGATCCCGTTCTCGAGACGCCGTCGCAGCCAGTGGAGAAGTTCGACGAAGAGCTGCAGACGCTCGTCTCGGACATGTTCGAGTCAATGTACGCGGCAAACGGGGTGGGGCTCGCGGCACCGCAGATTGGCATTAGCCGGCGGCTGGCGGTGATCGACGTGAGCAACGGGAAAAATCCGGAGGCAAAGATCGTCTGCGCCAATCCCGAAATCATTCACTCTGAGGGCGAGCAGCGAGAAGAGGAGGGATGCCTTTCCCTGCCCGGATTTCGCGGGCACGTATTGCGGCCGCAGTACGTGACAGTGCGCGCGCAGGACGCCACGGGGAAGGAATTCGAGATGCGCGGTGAAGCGCTGCTGGCCCGCGCATTTTGCCACGAAATCGACCACCTCAACGGAGTGCTCTTCATCGCGCACCTCAGCCTGCTCAAACGCGACTTGATCAAACGAAAAATCCGCAAGATGAAAAAAGCCGGCGAGTGGTAGGAGCGCCGTGGCGCTGCGAATCGTCTTTTGCGGCACGCCGGAATTTGCCGTTCCCTCCTTGAAACGTCTCCTGAAGGAAGCGGATTTCGAAATCCTCGGAGTGGTGACGCAGCCGGACCGCCCGCGGGGCCGGGGCCACGAACTGCACAGCTCGCCCGTGAAAGAGGCCGCGATCGCAGCGGGAATTCCCGTCTACCAGCCCGAAAAAATCAAGTCCGACGAGGCATACGACTACTTCAAGCATCTCGCGCCCGATGCAGTGGTCATCATCGCCTACGGGCAGATCATTTCGCCGCGGCTGCTCGCGATCCCGCGGCTCGGGTGGATCAATTTGCACGCGTCGCTGCTGCCGAAATACCGCGGCGCCGCTCCGATCAACTGGGCGATTGCAAACGGCGACACGCGCACTGGCTTGACCACAATGCTCATCGACGCGGGACTCGACACAGGGCCGATGCTTCTCACGCATGACACGAACGTCGGCCCAAATGAAACTGCCCCGGAATTAGCGGCTCGGCTTGCGGAAGCGGGTGCGCCGCTGATTGCTGAAACGCTCAAGAAGTTCGATCGCGGGGAAATCACTCCTAAGCCGCAAGACAATTCGCAGGCTACCTTTGCACCCGTCCTCAAGAAAGAAGACGGGCGCATCGACTGGTCGCTCAGCTCACAGCAGATCTACAACCGGATTCGCGGATTTGATCCGTGGCCCGGGGCGTTCACTTCGTTTCGAGGAAAGAGCTGCCAGATTTGGGGGAAGCCGCTTAAGCCAGTCTCGGCGGGCGGCATGCCCGGCATCCTATTACCGACGCAAGAAGACGGTTTGCTGGTGATCTGCGGCGGCAACAGCGTCCTGCGCATCGAACACGTCCAACTCGAAGGCCGCAAGCGCGTGACAGACCGCGAGTTCATGAGCGGTGCGCGCATTGTCCCAGGCGAGCGCTTCGGCAGCTAGTTGCGGCGAGACCGACAATCAAAAGGCCTGCCCATGCCTATTAGTCCGGCTCGAAAAATCGCGTTCGAGGTGCTGCGCCGCGTGGAAGCGGAAGGCGCGTACGCGAGCGATGTGCTGCACGAAGCGCTGGGTGCGAGCGTCAAGGCGGCTGATGCAGCGCTGGCAACGGAACTCGTATTCGGAGTCTTGCGCTGGCGGCGACTTCTCGATTGTCTGCTTGACCGCCACTTGAAAAAACCGGTGGAGCGCCTCGATCTTCCTGTCGCGCTCGCGCTGCGAATGGGCGTTTATCAGCTTCGATTTCTCCGGAAGATTCCGCCGCGGGCGGCGGTGAACGAATCCGTCGAGCTCGTGAAGATGGCGCGCAAGACCTCTGCCGCGTCACTCGCGAATGCGGTGCTCCGCAAAGCTGCTTCAGAGGCAAGCGAACCGGCTGAGGGCCTGCTACCGCGAGGATTGGAACATGCCGAGTGGCTTGCGATTCTGCACTCGCATCCGACATGGATGGTCGAGCGATGGATCCGGCGGTTCGGTGAGGCTGGCACGACCGCGTTGCTGGAAGCGAACAACGAAAGACCGCGCCTCAGCTGCGCACTGCACCATCCCGACCAGCGGCAGCACGTATTCGATGAACTCGAAAGGGCTGGCCTCTCCGTCGAGCGGGGAATGCTACTGAAAAATGCGTTCGCGGTGAGCGGAGGGAGCCCCGCGAGGACGGAAGCGTTTCGCGCCGGATTGATTTCAATTCAAGACGAAGCGTCACAGGCTGTGCCGCTTCTGTTTGGCGTCCAACCGGGCCATCGCGTGCTGGATCTGTGCGCGGCTCCCGGAGGGAAAACAGCTGCGCTCGCGCGCGCTGCCGGGCGAAACGGACGTGTAATCGCGGCGGATCGCCACGCGCACCGGCTGAAAGCAATGCAAGCGCAATTCGACCGGCTCAAGCTCGACGGCGTGCGTCTCGTTGAACTCGATGCCGAGCAGCCGCTTCCGTTCGGCGTGAAATTCGATCGAATTCTTGTCGACGCGCCGTGCTCGGGAACCGGCACGCTCGCGCGGCACCCCGAGATTCGCTGGCGGTTGCGACCGGAACAGCTGGCCGAGTTCCATCAATTGCAGGTGCGCATGCTGCGCAACGCTGTGGCGAGCCTTGCGCCGCGCGGACGGCTCGTCTACTCGACGTGCTCGATTGAGCCGGAGGAAAATGAGGACGTCGTCGCCGAGGTTCTGAGCGCTGAGGCGTCGATTCGGCAGGTGTCGGCGAATGCAGCAGCCGAGACACTTCATTCGCAGCTCGCAAACGGCTTGGATGAGCAAATGCTTTTCGGAACGGACGGCTATTTCCGCACCCTGTCCGCCATCCACCACACGGACGGCTTTTTCGCCGCAATCCTGGAACACGTTTGACCGGCGAATCGCTGAAATCCTTTCACGACCTAGCCTTTCGCCGCACACATCCCTGCAACTTGGCTCGATCGTGCTAGGCTCTAGTCAGAGAGGAGCGAGCGCATGACCTTTCGGGAACGCCTGCAATGGATCCTCCGGATGGCTTTGCTTCTATTCATATTGTCATCCGTCGCGTTCCTGAGCGCACTGACGGCGATGCGATTCGCGATCCAGGGGCGCGAAGTAGCGATGCCCGACTTGGCAGGAACCAGCGCCAAGCAGGCGCAACAGATCTTGCGCAGCCGCGGCCTGGGAATGAAGATTGAAGACCGCGTCTACAGCACGCTCCCTGTGGATGCCGTCGTTCGCCAAAGCCCGCCTCCGAATATGCGCGTGAAAACTTCGCAGAACGCCCACGTCGTGCTGAGCCTTGGCCCGCAAAAGGCGTCAATTCCACAACTCACGGACCTAAGCCTGCGCGCGGCTCAGGTCGAACTGTTGCGCAGCGGGATGCAACTGGGAGAAGTTTCGAGCGTATATCTGCCCGGCTCCTCGCCAGACACGGTGACCCTGCAGAATCCTTCTCCTGGAACGACGGACGTGCAAAGCCCTCACGTAAACCTGCTGGTGTCGCTCGGGCCGCGACCGCCGACCTTCGTGATGCCGGAATTGGCCGGATTGCCAGCGGCTGAAGCGGAGGCTAAATTGGGCGCGGCGGGCCTGAAAATCAGCAGAGTAGCGCCTGTATCCTCCCCCGACCAGTCCGCCGGCGTCGTGGTGGCTCAAACACCCTCGCGCGGGCAGCGCGTCGATTCAAATTCGACGATCGAGTTGCAGGTCGCGCAGTAACAGCGACTTGCGGGTATCGCGCAAGCGCCTGTGCTAGAATCCCCGAAGAAACAATGACCTACGCAAGAATCGAGATCGCTCCGTCGATCCTGGCATGCAATTTCTCGCGGCTGGGTGAGGAGGTTCGCGCCGTGGAGCAGGGCGGAGCGGACGTGATCCACGTTGATGTCATGGACGGCCACTTCGTGCCCAACATTTCGATCGGCATCCCGGTCGTTCAGTCCCTGAGCAAGGCAACCCGGCTGCCGCTCGACGTGCATCTCATGATCGATCGCCCCGAGAAATACATCGAAGAGTTCGTGCGTGCAGGTGCGAGCCGCGTGCTGATCCATGAAGAGGCGACGGTGCACCTGGACCGGGCCCTGTCGATGATTCGCGAAGCTGGCGCGCAAGCGGGCGCGGCGATCAACCCGGCGACCCCGATCACGATGCTGACCGAGGTGCTGCAGAAGGTGGACACGGTGCTGGTGATGTCGGTGAACCCCGGGTTCGGCGGCCAGAAATTCATTCCCGGGTCGTTCGAAAAGATTCGGCAGCTACATCAGTGGCGCGCGCGCTATAATGGCGCCTTCCGAATCGAGGTTGACGGGGGTGTGGACGCGGAAAACGCAGCGGAACTGGCGCAGGCAGGGGCCAATACGTTCGTCGCAGGAACTTCGATCTTCCACACATCCGATCCAGCGGCTGCTACCCGTCAGCTGCGCAAGCTGGCGACCGAGGCTGTAAGCCAGAAGGTTTGAAGATTTCATGGACAGATTCTCTCTTAGCGTTCGCCACATTCTGACCGCTGTCCTCGGCATCTCGCTCGCCGGAATGGTCTGCACCGATGCTTACGCCGAGGAGCACGTGCACGTCACGAAGGTCAAGCCCAAGAAATCTGCCAAGAGCGCCGACACCGACCAATCGGCCGAGCCAGATAAGGTCCTCTACGACCGCGCGCTGGTCAGCCTGAAGAAGACGAAATTCATGGAGGCGCGGCTCGACCTGCAGACTCTGATCAACACGTATCCGGACAGCGAATATCTGGCCAAGGCGAAGCTCGCGATCGCGGATTCGTACTACAAAGAGGGCGGGACGTCGAATCTAACCCAAGCGGTCGACGAGTATAAGAATTTCGAAGTCTTTTTCCCTTTCCTCGACGAGGCCGCGTACGCGCAGATGCAAATTGCGATGTGTCACTACCGGATGATGGAGAAGGCGGACCGCGACAACAGCCAAGCCGAATCAGCCGAAGACGAATTCCGCACGTTCTTGCTGAAATATCCGCAGAGCCCGCTCGTGCCGCACGCCGAGCAGTACCTGCGAAATGTTCAGGAGGTGCTCGCTGACGGCGAGTTCAGGATCGCTCGTTTCTACTACGTGAAACAGGACTACCGCGCGTCGGCGGCGAGGCTTGTCGAACTCAGCGAACGATATCCGCTCTACAGCCAGAGCGACCTGGCACTGTCAATGCTCGGAAGCGTCTACATGCGCGCGAAGGCGGTATCGAAGAACGAAGACGACAAGAACCATTGGGCCGATCTCGCGGGGCAGTGCTACACGCGTATCGTAAGGGATTATCCGCTCTCCAAGCTGGCGCCCGACGCGAAGGCGCGGCTTGCGTCCATGGGAATGCCCGTTCCCAAGCCAGACCCGGACGCGCTTGCACGAATGCAGAAACAGCAGACGTTTGAGAAGGAGCATCATCCGAAGATGGCGGTGAACGTTCCAATGAACGTCATCCGATCCAGTCCGGACGTCCACATGGCGGCGCAAGTCGGCCAACCAAATCTGAACCCGCCGGACGACACGGTGTCAGCGACAGAGGTACTGAATCAGGGCGCGGCCGGCCCGACGTTCAGCCTGTCCGCAAGAGCGATCTCGCCGGCCAGTGATTCGGCCCAAAGCGATACGGAGTCTGTGGATACTTCGGCAAGCACGCCGACAACAGAAGCGGGAGCGCAGATCATCGAAGCCCCGACGGCGGCACGGGCGCCCGATGCCTCTGCTCCGACTGCGTCGGCCGTTCCACCGGCTTCTGCTACACCTGAGGCGAACACGACTGAAACCTCTGCGCCCGCGCCTGCGGCCGCTGCCTCCGCCGCCCCGCCCGCGCAGGCTTCGCAAGCCGTATCTACGCCTACGAACGGAAGTTCCCAAACCTCCAGTCAGACTACGACCACCAAGAGCGACTCCAAGAACGAATCCAGCAGCAAGAAAAAGAAGGGCTTGCGCAAGCTGATTCCGTAGTGGCGCGGCCTTTTACCCCCTGCTAACAACTCAGGCACCGTCGGGCTTCGAGGCGGTTGACGCCTCTCCAGCGTAATGCTGCAATAGTTGTACGCAGGCGGGCGGTGCAGTGTCGCAGGGTTGCGCCCTGAGGGGATTCCAGTGCCCAAAATTCTGGTCGCGGACGACAACGCCAACATTCAAAAGATGGTCGCGTTGTCTTTCGAGGACCGCGGCATCCAGGTAATCGCCGTAGGCAACGGCGAGGCTGCGGTGCGGCGAATCCCGGACCTCCAGCCGGATCTGGTCCTGGCCGACATCTTCATGCCAGTGCGCAACGGCTACGAAGTCTGCGAATTCGTGAAGAAGGACGAGCGTTTTTCGCACGTCCCCGTCATCCTGCTGGTCGGCGCGTTTGATCCTCTCGACGAAAAAGAAGCGCGGCGTGTGGGCGCCGATGGCGTGCTGAAAAAGCCGTTTGTTCCACCGGACCCGCTGATCGCGATGGTCATGTCGGCGCTGGAAAAGAATCCCAAGATCGCTGCCGAACTGGCCAAGGCGAAAGAGGCGAAGGAAGCTCCCGCACCCGAACCCATCGCCGCACCGATACCTGAGCCTGCGAATTCGTTCCGGGCGGAAGTTAAGCCGCTGCCCGAGTTTCCTGAGCCGGAATCGCCCGAAGAGGCGGCGATCGCGTACGGATTCGGGACTAGCCGCAGAACACTCGAAGAACATACCGAGTCCGCGGACGAACCCAAGGCACCTGCCGCCGAGGCGGACAAGGCTGCAGAGGATGAATTCGACGGTTCGGCCACGCCACGCGACTGGCGGCGCAACGCGATGGATTTCGATATTCCGGCTGACGCTGCCAACAAACCCGCATTCGTCTCGGACGAAAACCTTGAGCCGGCAATGTTCCCGTCGGAGCGAGATGTGCCGCCCCGGCATGTCCGCGCCGCCGAGCCTGAACCACCGCAGGAAGCAAATACACTAGCGGAGCAGGAGTCCTCACCGAGCATTGAAGCGGAAGCTCCCGCTCAACCTTCGCAGGACAGCGCTGATTCCGAGTTCTTCGCCGCAACGCAGACACCTGAAGTTGCGGAAGTCGTGCACGAATCACGGCCAGAGCCGGTAGTGGAACCGGAGCCAACGGCTCAGCCGGAGTCCCAATCGGCGCCCGCTCACTGGATGGATCAGTTGGCGCAAGGTTCGTCGAATCATCAAGCGACAGATTGGATGAGCGCCCTCTCCGAACAATCGGCGCAAAGCCCGGCCATGGCCGGCCGGGAGGTGGAACACGCAGAGCCCGTTGTGGCAGCCGAGGAACCTGCCCCGGCAATGGGGATCGAGTCGCAGCCGCATCCGAGCGCTGCGATGGAGACCTTTGCAGATTCCGCCGTGACGGAATCTGAGCTCAGGCGCGAGGAGCCGTTCTTTGCTGACGAGCCTGTGGCGAGCGCGCCTAGCGAATCGTGGTTATCGCCGTCTCCGAGGGCTGGCATCGAAGAAACCGTTCAGGAATCCCTTGAGACGACTGCTGGCGAGGCAGTGCCCCTCGCTGGCCCTGGAAGTGATGAAGGATTCGAGTTGGAGTCAGTGACCGAGCCTCCGCTTTCATACAAGGACCCGGATCTTGTCGAGCCGCCCGCGGTCCATGTGACGCAAGAGCCGCTGCTGGTCGACGAGGAGCCGCAGGCGCCATCGCAGTATGGCGCGCGCGAGCAGGAGGTGCAGCCACTGTACTCGTTTGTAGTGCCCTCGTCTCCGGAGCCGACAGTCGAAGAGCCTCCCGCTCCCGAGGCTTCGAACAGCATCGAGACCGCGACCGCGCTATTCGCGCCGGAACCTGCGATCACGAGTGAGCGAATCCCGACCGGGCCGCCGCCGAATCGCGAAGCTCTTGCAGAGATTCCGTTCTTGACGCCTCCGTCCGAATTCCGCGGGCAGATGCAGGAACCTGCAGCGACGGATGCGGGGACGGTGGATGCCGTCGTGCAGAAAGTCCTCCAAAAGCTCGAGCCACAACTTCACGACTTGCTTTCGCAGGGCGTGTTGAAGCCCCTAGTCGAAAACCTCCTCCAAAGCGAACTCGCCAAGAAAGGGAAGTAACGGTCCGGGCGGGATCGCCATCCCGGAAGGCCGACCGAAGCCGCGGAATTTCTCTACAACCCCTTTGGATTTCTGATTCAGCGAGCCACGAATTGTTGCTGCGGCCCTACGCTGACGCCTCTCGTCGCTAGCGGACAAACTCGAGGCCTTTTCGCCGGAGCGGCAAATGATTGACGCCGAGCAAGGCGAATGCGATAATTTCTGTCCTTTTGATGGCCCGTTGAAACATGCACCGGCAACGCAAACCGCGAGCCGGGAATCGGCAAAAAAATAGTCAGGAGCGCGACCGCAGCACGATTTCCCTGCAATGGAAATTCTCCACAGCCTAGGCCAGCTGTTGCTTGAAGCTGTGCCCACCATCATCATCGTTCTGCTTTTCTACTTTTTCCTTCGCTGGGCTTTTTTCACTCCGATACAGAAAGCGATGGCGGAACGTGATGCGCGCATCGAAGGCGCGCGCAAGGAAGCCGCTGAGGTGGAAGCCGCCGCGAAGAGCGAGATGGATACCTACCACGAGGCGCTGCGCAGGGCGCGCGCGGAGATTTACGCTGAACAGGAAGCGGCGCGGCAGGTGGCGCTCGAAAACCGGTCGAAACTGCTGAAGACGATGCGGGCCCGCGCGCAGGAAGAGGTCGCTGCCGAGAAAAAACGAATCGCAGCGGAATTCGAAGCGGCGCGCGCGCAAGTGGAGCGGGAGGCGCCTGCGCTCGCCGGTGAGATCGTCCGCATGATCCTCGAAAAACCGTCGCCATTGCGGGGAGGAGCGGCCTGATGACGCGTGTCGCCCGCCTGGTTGGATGCGCCGGTTTGTTCCTCCTTTTGGCCGCCGAACCTGCGCTGGCACAGGAGGGCGGACCTTCGCCGGCAGATACTCCGACGGGATGGGTGTTCCGGTGGATCAACTTTGCGATTGTTCTTGGTTTGATCGTCTACGCGCTGCGCAAGGCGGCGCCCTACTTCCGTAATCACGCCGACGAAATCTCCCAGAAGATCGCCGAGGGCACGCGGGCGCGTGAGGCGGCGGAGAAGCAGCGCCGCGAGGCCCAGGCAAGGCTCGCCGGAATCGAGACCGAGGTGGCAGCCTTGCGCGTGGAAGCGAAAAAGAGCGCCGAAGCTGAAACTGAACGGCTGCGAGAGCTGGCTCGCGTGGAGGCCGAGATGATCGAGCGGGCGGCGCAAGCGGAAATCGCCGCCTCGGAGCGCGCCGCGCGGCTCGAATTGAAAGCAGCGGCGGCGCGGATGGCAACGGAACGCGCCGAGGCGCTGCTCCGCACGCAACTGACGCCGCAAGCCGAAGCGACGCTCTTCGGCTCGTTCGTCGCGCAACTCGAAGGGAAGGTCAATTGAACGACGCCGTTTCCTCCCGCTACGCGGCCGCGCTCGCCGATGTCGCGCTCGAGCAGCAGACCGCCGACCGCGTAAAGGGCGATTTGGAGGCCTTTGCAGAGGCTTTTTCTTCTTCCGGTGACTTGCGAAATCTTTTAGAAAGCCCCGCAGTCGGCCACGAGCTGAAACACAAGGTGATCGAAGAACTGGCGCAGCGCATGCAGCTCTCGCCGGCCGTGCGCAACTTTGCGTACGTCCTCGTGGATCATCGCCGGACGGAGATGCTCGGCGAAATTCAGGCGGCGTTTCAGGCAGAGCTGAATGCGCGGCTTGGAATCGCCGAAGCCGAAGTAGTGTCTGCGCGAGAGCTGAGTGCGAAAGAACGGGTACAGCTGACCGCAGCGCTCGAGCGGCGCACCGGCAAGAAAATTGAAGCGCGGTTTCGCAGAGATGAATCGCTCGTCGGCGGCACGATAGTGCGCGTGGGGTCGACTGTCTACGACGGTTCCGTGCGCGAGCAATTGACGCGTCTGCGCGAGCAACTGGAAGCGGAATAGGAGCCAGGGATGGCCAATATCAAAGCGGATGAAATCACAAAGATTCTGCGCGAGCAGATCGAAAACTATCAGCAGGCGGTTGCCGTTGAGGAAGTCGGCTCCGTCATCTCAGTCGGCGACGGCATCGCGCGCATTCACGGCCTCGAGCGCTGCATGGCGGGTGAAATGCTCAGCTTTCCGCACGACGTGTTTGGCATCGCGCTGAACCTCGAAGAGGACCAGGTCGGCGCGGTGCTGCTCGGCGACTACACCGAAATACGCGAAGGCGACACGGTCAAGCGCACGAACAAGATCATGTCGGTGCCGGTGGGCGAGGCGCTGGTCGGGCGCGTTGTGAATCCGCTGGGCCAGCCGCTCGATGGCAAAGGTCCCATCCAAACCGATCACCGCAATCCGCTCGAGCGTCTGGCGCCGGGCGTGGTGGATCGCCAGCCGGTGCGCGAACCGCTGCAGACCGGCATCAAGGCCATCGATTCGATGATTCCGATCGGTCGCGGCCAGCGCGAACTGATCATCGGCGACCGCCAGACGGGCAAGACCGCCATCATCCTCGACACGATCATCAACCAGCGCGGCGGCGACATGATCTGCATCTACTGCGCCATCGGACAGAAGCGCTCGACGATCGCGCAGGTGGTGAAGACCCTTACCGACTACGGCGCGATGGACTACAGCATCGTCGTAGCGGCTTCGGCGACCGAACCGGCCACGATGCAATACATCGCACCGTTCGCCGCGGCTGCCATGGGCGAATATTTCCGCGATAACAAGAAACATGCTGTGTGCTTCTACGACGATCTTTCCAAGCACGCGCAGTCCTACCGGGAAATTTCGCTTCTGCTGCGCCGCCCGCCGGGACGCGAAGCGTTTCCCGGCGATGTCTTCTTCCTGCATTCGCGCTTGCTTGAACGCGCCGCAAAACTGAGCGACAGCCTGGGTGCGGGCTCGCTGACCGCGCTTCCCGTGATTGAAACGCAGGCAGGCGACGTGTCCGCGTACATTCCGACCAACGTCATTTCGATCACAGACGGTCAGATTTACCTTGAAGCGGACCTTTTCAATGCGGGCATCCGGCCAGCAATCAATGCCGGCATCTCCGTGAGCCGTGTGGGTGGTAACGCGCAGATCAAGGCGATGCGCCAGGTGGCGGGCACACTCCGGCTGGATATGGCGCAGTACCGCGATCTCGCGGCCTTCGCGCAGTTCGGCACCGAACAGCTCGACAAAGCCACGCAGGCGCAGCTTGCCCGCGGTCAGAGATTGGTGGAAGTGCTCAAGCAGGATCAATTCCAGCCGCTCCCCGTGGAACGGCAGGTCTTGATCATCTTTGCGGGCGCAAACAAATATCTTGATGACCTCGAAGTGTCCGAGCTGCGGCGTTTCGAGCGCGAGCTTTTTCCCTATGTCGAAACGAACTACCCCGGACTGCTGAAGGCATTGCGCGAGAAAAAGGCGATCGACGAAACCGTGAAAGCCGAAGCCATCAAGGCGCTCGACGCATTCAAAGAGACGTTCAAGGCCACAGCGAAGGCAGCGGCGAACTAACGCAGGATCCGGATGGCCACACTTCTCGATTATCGGCGCCGCATTCGCTCGGTAAAGAGCACGCAACAGATCACGCGCGCAATGAAATTTGTCGCGGCGGCCAAGCTGCGCCGGGCGCAGGAGGGTGTGTTCGCTGCGAGGCCGTACGCGCGGGAAATCTTGCGGGTGCTGCAGTCTGCGGCGGCTCGCGTAGAATCGACGGTGCACCCGTTGTTTGAGCGACGGCCGGAAGGACGGATTCTGGTTGTGGTTCTGACGGGCGACCGGTCGCTCTGCGGCGCGTTCAATTCCAACGTGATCCGGCGGGCGTCCCATTTCATGCGCGAAAACCGATCCAAGAACCCTCAAGTGCTCGCCATCGGCAAGAAAGGGCGAAGCACACTGAAACGCGAGGGTTGGAAGCTCGCGGGAGACTACGTCAACGTCTCCGGGAATGTCGATTTCGGTATCGCAAAAGAGATTGCCGGCAAGATCGCGGAATTATACGAAGCCCGCGAAGTAGACGCTGTGTACACGGTGTACAACGAATTCAAGAACGTACTGACCCAGAAACTACGAACAGAGAAACTGCTTCCTATCGATCCGGCCGTGCTGGGACGCGAGTCCGAAGGCGCCGGAGAAAGATCCGCTGCCGGCGGCCACGACGAGTCTCTGCCGCGGGACCTGTCGCCCAGCGGCCAATCGCGGCTAGTTGAATACCTCTGCGAGGAACCGATCACCGAGATTTTCAGCCACCTCGTGCCTCGGTATCTCCAGTCGGAGGTCTTCCGCATTTTGCTTGAATCGGAGGCGGCGGAATGGGCGGCGCGTATGACGGCCATGGATTCTGCCACGCGGAACGCCTCGGAATTGATCGACAAGGTCACTCTGGAGATGAACAAGATTCGCCAGGCGGGCATCACCAAGGAATTGATTGAAATCGTAAGCGGCGCGGCATCCGCGACGTCGTAACGGGAGAGAAAATGGCAACCGAAAGCACGAAGACGGGCAAAGTGGTCGAGGTGATCGGCCCGGTGGTGGACGTTCAATTCGCGGAGGGGCATCTGCCGCTGATCCATAGCGCGGTGCGAATCACCAGCGAAGGATTTGATGTGCCCGACCCGCTCGACATTATCGCGGAGGTTGAGCAACACCTGGGCGAGGGCCGCGTTCGCTGCGTCGCTATGAAGCCGAGCGAGGGCATCGTACGCGGGATGAAGGCGTTGGACCTTGGCCAGCCGATTTCTGTGCCCGTGGGCCGCGGAACGCTGGGGCGTGTGCTCAACGTGCTGGGCGAGCCAGTGGATAAGCTGGGTCCGGTGAAGGCTGACAAGCGATATCCGATTCACCGTCCGGCACCTTCGCTGCAAGACCAGTCAACGACCCTGGAGATGTTTGAGACTGGCATCAAGGTCGTGGACCTGATCGAGCCGTACCTGAAGGGCGGCAAGATCGGGCTGTTCGGCGGCGCGGGCGTCGGCAAGACCGTCTTGATTCAAGAGCTGATTCACAACGTCGCCATGAAGCACGGCGGCGTGTCCGTGTTTGCCGGCGTGGGCGAGCGCACACGCGAAGGCAACGACCTGTGGCTTGAATTCCAGGAGTCGCACGTTATCGACCCGGGCAACCCGGAAAAATCGCGCTGTGCGCTAATTTACGGCCAGATGACCGAGCCACCCGGCGCCCGCCTTCGGGTCGGACTAACAGGATTGACCGTCGCCGAATACTTCCGCGATGAAGAACATCTCGACGTTCTGCTCTTCATCGACAACATTTTCCGCTTCGTGCAAGCAGGATCGGAAGTGTCCGCACTGCTCGGACGCATGCCTTCGGCCGTGGGTTATCAGCCGAACCTCAATACCGAAATCGGCGAATTGCAAGAGCGCATCACATCGACCAAGACAGGTTCGATCACCTCCGTGCAGGCCATCTACGTTCCCGCCGACGATTACACCGACCCGGCGCCTGCGGCGACGTTCACGCACCTCGACGCCACGACCAACCTGAGCCGGCAAATCGTGGAGCGCGGCATCTATCCCGCCGTCGATCCGCTGGCGAGCTACTCGCGCATCCTCGACCCGCGCATTGTCGGCCAGGAGCACTACACGGTCGCGCGCGCGGTGAAGTCCGTGCTTCAGCGGTACAAGGAGCTGCAGGACATCATCGCCATCCTTGGCATCGAAGAGCTTTCGGACGAAGATAAACAGACTGTGGCGCGAGCGCGCAAGATCGAAAAATTCCTCTCGCAACCGTTCTTCGTGGCGCAGCAATTCAGCGGTCTCGAAGGGAAATACGTCAAGATTGAGGACACGATCAAGGGCTTCAAGGAGATCGTCGAAGGCAGACACGACGAACTGCCGGAGCAGGCGTTTTACATGGTCGGCACGATCGAAGAAGCTCAGGAGAAGGCGCAGAAGATGGCGGCGATCGCCTAGCCACGCCATCTGGGTCGAACATGCTACCCGAAACAATCGAGCTTCAAATCGTCACGCCGCAGCGATACGTGCTGCAGGAAACGGTGCTGGCGCTGGAGATACCGGGCAAGGAAGGCTACCTCGGCGTGCTGCCCGGCCATGCTCCGCTCATCACCGAGTTGGGCATCGGAATCCTGGCTTATCGCACGGCCTCTGCCACGCGCTATCTGACGATCATCGAAGGTTACGCGGAGATTCTGCCGGATCGCGTGATCGTCCTCGCCGAACTTTCGGAGAAGGCGGAAGAAATTGACGTCAGTCGCAGCCGCGCCGCGCACGAGCGGGCTCAGGCCGAGCTATTGAAGACCGCAGTCGGCAGCCCCGAGTGGCAGGAAGGAAGGCTCGCCGTCGAGCGCGCCATCGCTCGTATGGGAGCGGCGGCCAAAGCAGGCGTCCCTGGCGCGGCCGGCGGAACTCACTGACCGGCGCATGCTTCCCCGCTGCAAAAACAGCGTTACCCTCTCGCACTCGCGTAGAATCCCCCGCCTTTCCACGGCATCCAACTAATGAGACGATTGCGCGACGCGGTGACCTACCTCACCTCTGGTCGGAATACGTTGACATGGCAGAAGTGACGATTTACGGCACACGGTGGTGCTGCGATTGCAGGCGCGCGAAACAGTTCCTGCGCGAACGCGGCGTCAAATTCCGCGAAGTGAATATCGACGAAAAGCAGGACGCCGAGGAGCTTGTCCTGCGCGTGAATAGTGGCCGCCGCAAGGTCCCGACGATCGAGGTCGAAGGTCGCTACTTTGCGTGCAGCCCCTTTGATCCCTACCGGCTTGCTGAAGAACTGAAGATCCCGCTAAATCCGTAACTCCAGCAGCTAGTTAAGGCCAACCCCGCGAGTCATCACGGCAGCGACTCGAAGGTCCGGCGTGAGCGCGACAAGGTCCGCGTCGGCTCCCACGGCGATGATGCCCTTCTTCCCGGCCAGACCCAGGCGGCGCGCGGGCAACACGGTCGCCATTCGCACAGCATCGGTGAGCGGCACGCCCAGCGCTACTGCGTTGCGCAATGCACGATCAAGCGTCAGCGTACTGCCCGCGAGTTTGCCCTCGGAATTTCGCGCGACGCCATCTTTCACACTGACTTCGAAATCCCCGAGCCGATAGTTGCCGTCCGGCATGCCTGTGGCGGCGATTCCGTCGCTCACCAAAAGAACCGTGTCGAATCCCTTCGTACCGATCAGTACCTGTATCGCGGGCCCGGCAACATGCACGAGGTCCGCTATCACTTCCGCGGTGACGTCCGGATCTGTGAGAACTGCCCCGATGATGCCCGGGTCGCGGTGCGTGAAGGGCCGCATGGCGTTGTAGAAATGCACGCAATGGCGCGCCCCCGCCTCGATGGCCGCGCGCGCTTGATCATAGTCGGCGTCGGTGTGGCCGAGCGCAACGGCGACTTTGGAAACCACAGCATGGGCGATCAATTGCAATGCGCCAGGCAGTTCCGGTGCCACGGTCAGGATTCGAATCAGTCCATCCGCTGCTTTGACGAACCTGTCGAAAGTTTCCGTTGACGGCTTGGCGATCGCATCCGGCGGATGCACGCCGCGGCGCGCCTTGCTGATGAACGGGCCTTCGAGGTGGATTCCAAGAATCTCGGCGGCAAGTTTTCCGCTCTCCGCGAACTGCTCCGCTTGTTCGTGCGCACGGATGTAGCGCGCGATCCCTTCAAGGCTGTGACATGTCTCTTCGACCGGCGCAGTGACCGTCGTTGCGACGATGGATGTGGTTCCGTGACGTGCGACGGTGGACACGATTCGATCGAGCGCCCGCGCGTTGCCTTCCATCACGTCATGCCCTCCCGCTCCGTGAATGTGAAGGTCGACGAAGCCGGGGACGACGGTCATTCCAGCCGCGACGAAATCGGACGCGCCTGCGGGAATCCGGAGCGAATCGCGATGGCCAATACCTGTGATACGGCTGCCCTCGACGACGATGATGCCGTCGCTGATTTCCTCATCCGGCGTCAGGATCCGGCTGGCATGAATGACGGTGGTCTGCATGGCCTCCTCTCGGCCGTAAAAGGACACTCGAGTATGCTAGAGGAAATCCGGCGCAAAAATAACAGCGGAGCTTGCATCCGTTGCCTTCTCCGCTACAATCATTTGTCGGTCACTTTTCGGAGGAAATTGGATGGCATATGACAAGCGTTACGTGGCCCAGAAGCGGCAGCGCCGCCGCCGCAAGGCTGCGAAGGCCAAGGTGAAACTCTACGAGCAGGGCAAGGTTCCGTACGACAAGCTCCCTGCTCTTTCGAAGAGATTTCTGGCTCGCAAGCAGCGCGCTCTCAGCAAAGCGGAATAAGTCACAAACGAAAAGGGCGTCCCGATTGAGCCGATCGGGACGCCCTTTTTCTTTGCCTCTGCCGCCCCCGCCAGGAGGTGGTGGCAGGCTTTCCTGCTAATTACCCGATGCCTGGGCGTGCGTGGTATTCGCCTTCGGCACGCTCAGGTAACCCACGATCTTATCCTTGCCGATCTGGTTCACGGTGAACTCGAGCGGCGCGCGCGAACCGTGCGTAAAGAAGTAGATCGGCTCGTTCGCCGAGCGATTCCTCTTCTCGTAGCGGCTGTCATCCACGTAGATGGCGACCGTGTAGAGATTCTTCTTTTGGTTCACACCGCGGAGCTCGATCATCAGATCGCCCACCTTTTCGCGGGTGTTCTTCTTGTCGATCGTGAACTCGTAGTAGTCGCGCTCACCCAGACGGCGCAGCTCTTCGACTTCATCGTGGTTCTTCGCGATCAGCGTGCCGAACTCGCCGCGGGTCATGTTCAGGTTGTTCTTCGTGGCGTCGAGGTCGGTCTTGACCGCAGTCACATCAGTGCCGAGCTTGTTTACGTCATCCACGGTGGCCTTCGTCGCTAACTGGCCGTTGACGTTGTTCTGCAGGTCGGCGAGCTGCTTGGCATCGTCTTCCTTGATCTGCTTGGCCTGTTGGCGCGCGCGGCCGAGTTCGGTCTGCGTGAGCTTCATCTTGTCCGTGACGACGCTCAGCTCACCCTGCAACTGCGCGTTGGTATCCTCGGCCTTGGCGAGGCGCTGCGACAGGACATCTTCGTTCTGCCGGAACTGCTGCGTCTGAGTTGCAAGAGTCTGCTGAAGGGCCGCCGAACGGTTCGATGCTGTCCAGCCCGCACCCAGGGCGGCCAGCGAAATCACGGCCAGCGCAACCACGACGATCCCGATCCATCGCGGCGCCGGCGCTTCCGATGTCATTTCCTGCTGCTTTTCCTCAAGCATTTTTTCGATTCCTCCGTGGAAACCCCTTGCTGGACTGGATAGAAGCACGACCGGAGCCAAATTGGCAAAGCGGCTGCCATGGACGCAAGTGCCTATAAATCAATCTATTAGCGGGATTCCGGTACTGAGGCGGCTTTCTTCCCGCTGCGGCGACTCTGCAATTTTTACGTGGTTCTAATTGTTTCTTCGCGGTGCCAAACTGGGGCGTTTTGAAAGGTCCAGAAGGGGCATACGAGGTCAAGCTTGGGAGATCCGCACTCGAGAATCGATCAACTTGCCATGAGCGAACCGCGCGTTCCCAGAGTCAGCGTGTGATGGTCATCGCTTGAAGCCGCGCAATGCGATCCGCGAGAGGCGGATGCGTGCTGAATAGGCTGGCGAAGAACTCTCGAGCCGTCCTGGGAGCGACAATGCAAAGCGCGGACGTAGAGGGCGAGATGTCCATAGGAATTCTCTTGTTGTATTCGCCAAGCTTTTCAAGCGCGCGAACCAAACCATACGGATGGCCGACCATCTTCGCGCCAGAGGCATCGGCTTGATATTCCCGCTGGCGAGAAATGCCGAGCTGAAGCAGCAGCGCGGCCAGCGGCGCAAGGATCAGCATGAGCAGGGCCGTCAGTCCCCCGCCTTCGCGATCGCGCTCGTCTCCGCCGCCCCAGCCGCCGAAGATCATGGCAAATTTGCCCATCTGCGCGAGCCACGTGATGGCTCCGGCGATCGTAGCAGCGATTGAGGACGTCAGAATGTCGTAGTTGCGAACGTGCGACAGCTCGTGGGCTATCACTCCCTCGAGCTCCTCGTCATCCATCAGTTGTAGCAACCCCTGTGTGACCGCGACGGACGCGTGACTGGGATTGCGGCCGGTAGCAAATGCGTTCGGCGCAGCCTGCGGAATCAGGTAGAGCTTCGGCATCGGCAGATTTGCCTTGGCCGCCAACCGCTCCATCACCGCGTAGAGCCGCGGCGCCTGTTCCCGGCTGATCGGCACGGCTCCGCTGGACATCAGCGCGAGCTTGTCCGAGAAGAAGTAGGCCGTGCCATTCATGATGACGGCGAAGAAGAGAGCCATCGTCATACCATTGCGTCCGCCAAACGCCTGTCCAACGAAGAGCAACAGCAACGTCAAAGCGGTGAGCAAGAACGTCGTCTTAATGGCCCTCATGGTCCCCGTCTCCCATACCTAATTACGCAGCGCCGACCTTCACAGTTTCACGACCGAACTTCATTTCGCCCGTTTTCGAATCGGCATCCACAACGACTTCATCGCCCGGGCGCACTTCGCCATCGAGAATCTTGAGCGCCAGCGGGTCCTGAATCAGGCGCTGAATCGCCCGCTTCATCGGCCGCGCCCCGTAGGCCGGATCGTAGCCTTCGCGGAAGAGGAGCGCCTTGGCCGCCGCAGTCAGCTTGAGGGTCACCTGCTTTTCGGCCAGCCGCTTCATGAACGCGGTCAGCTGCAACTCGATGATGCGCTCGATCTGCTCCTTGCCGAGCGGGCTGAACATCACGATATCGTCAATTCGGTTCAGAAACTCGGGCCGGAACATCTCTCGCAATGCACCCATCGCCTCCTCGCGCGCCTTCTTGGGATCCTTCCCGGCAAGCTCGAAGATCGCTGTGGATCCGACGTTGGACGTCATAATCACGACCGCGTTGCGGAAATCGACCGTGCGACCTTTTCCGTCTGTGAGACGGCCATCCTCCAGAATCTGGAGCAGCACATTGAACACGTCCGGATGCGCCTTCTCGATTTCATCGAGCAGCACCACAGAATACGGCCGCCGCCGGACCTGCTCGGTCAGTTGCCCGCCCTCTTCGTAGCCGACGTATCCCGGAGGCGCACCGATCATCCGCGCCACCGAATGCTTTTCCATGTACTCGGACATGTCGAGCCGGATGATGGCGCGCTCATCGTCAAACAGAAATTCCGCGAGTGCGCGAGCCAGCTCCGTCTTCCCGACGCCAGTCGGACCAAGAAACAGGAACGAACCAATCGGGCGGTTCGGGTCGCTCAGCCCTGACCGGCTGCGGCGAATGGCGTTCGCTACGCTCGCAAGCGCCGGATCCTGTCCAACCACACGCTGGCGTAGCCGCTCCTCCATATGGACGAGCTTTTCGATCTCGCCCTCGAGCAATCGCCCCACAGGAATGCCGGTCCACTTGCTGACGATCTTCGCGATTTCTTCCTCGCCCACTTCTTCCTTCAGCATCGGATGGTCTTTCTGAAGTTCTGCGAGGCGGTCCTGCGCCGACTTGAGCTCCTTTTCGGCCGCGGATAGCTTGCCGTAGCGAATTTCCGCAACGCGGGACAAGTCGCCGGCGCGCTCGTAGCGATGTTCTTCGCTCTTCAGCCGCTCGATTTCTTCTTTCTGTTTTCGGATGCGGGTAATCGCGTCCTTTTCGGTCTGCCAGTGCGCCTTGAGGCTATTCGATTGTTCGCGCAACCCGCTCAACTCTTTTTCGATCTGGCCCAGCCGCTCTTTCGAATGTGGGTCTGATTCCTTACGCAGAGCCTGGCGCTCGATCTCCAGCTGCATGATGCGACGCTCGATTTCATCGATCTCGGTCGGCAGCGAATCGATTTCCATGCGCAGCCCGGCCGCGGCCTCATCGACGAGGTCGATGGCCTTGTCCGGCAAGAAGCGGTCCGTAATATAGCGTTGCGAAAGCATCGCGGCGGCGACGATAGCAGCGTCTTTGATGCGTACGCCGTGGTGCACTTCGTACCGCTCTTTTAGCCCTCGTAGAATCGCGATCGTGTCTTCCACCGACGGCTCGCCGATCAGCACCGGCTGGAAGCGGCGCTCCAGGGCAGGGTCCTTCTCGATGTACTTGCGATACTCGTTGAGGGTCGTAGCGCCGATCGCGCGCAGCTCGCCTCGCGCCAGCGCCGGCTTGAGCATGTTGGACGCGTCCATCGCGCCTTCGGCGGCGCCTGCGCCCACCAGGGTATGCAGTTCGTCGATAAAGAGGATGATTTGCCCTTCGGATTCGGAGACCTCTTTCAGCAGGGCTTTCAGGCGGTCTTCAAACTCGCCGCGGTACTTCGCGCCCGCAACCAGCGCCGCCAGATCGAGCGCCACCAGCCGCTTCGGCTTCAACACCTCCGGCACATCGCCCGCCACGATACGCTGGGCAAGGCCTTCGACAATTGCGGTTTTTCCGACGCCGGGCTCACCGATCAGCACGGGGTTGTTCTTGGTACGCCGCGCAAGAATCTGCATCACTCGCCGGATTTCTTCGTCGCGCCCGATCACAGGATCGAGCTTCCCGCGGCGCGCCTGCTCGGTGAGATCCCGGGCGTATTGCTCGATCGCCCGGTACGTGGCTTCCGGATTCTGGGAAGTAACGCGATGGCTGCCGCGAATCGCCGTCATCGCCTGCAAGATCGCGTGGTGATCGGCGCCGTACCGCGCCAGAAGCTGCCCGGCCGGATCGCCATCCGCGCCTGCAATTCCAAGGAGAATATGCTCGGTCGAAACGTATTCGTCCTTCAGACGTTCCGCTTCATCGAAGGCGCGCTCGAGCACGTCGTTGGACGCGCGGCTCAAGGATTGGTGCGATACGTCTGAGACCTTGGGGAGGCGCTCAATCCGTTTCTCAGCCTCACTGGCCAGGGTCGCAGGAGCGGCACCGAGCTTCTCCAGAAGCGGTGGAACGACGCCATCGCCCTGGGCGATGAGCGCCCACAGCAGGTGCAGCGGTTCGATCTGCTGCTGGCCCGAACGAGACGCCATCTCCTGCGCGGCTTGCAGCGCTTCCTGGGCCTTCACTGTCAGCTTGTCAAATCGCACCATGACTGGATTCTCTCATTTCGATTTCGAATACTCAAAGACAGCACACAAAAAATGGGGCCGGCGCGAGGTGCACCGGCCCCGCCATCACTCCCGGCCTTAGTGCTGGCCGTTGGTAACGCTGATCTTCACCTGCTTCGGCTTCGATTCTGCCCGCTTCGGCATCTCAACCGTCAACACGCCATTCTTGTACTCGGCCTTGATGTTCTCCGTGCTCACGGTGTTCGGCAAGCTGAAGCTCCGGCTGAACGAGCCGTACGTTCTCTCGATGCGGAGGTAGTTCTCTTCCTTCACTTTCTGCTCAAACTTCCGCTCACCGCGAATGGTGAGCATGTTGTTCTCGACGCGAACGTCGAGGTCCTTTTCGTTCACATCGGGCAAATCGGCCTTCAACACCAGTTCATTCTCAGTCTCGTAGATGTCGACGGCCGGCGCCCAGGCGGTCAGCGCTGAACTCTCCGAACGGCCAGGAAAAGCGGACTCGAACATGCGATTCATCTGGTCCTGCCAATTCGAGAGGCTCAGGAATGGGTCACGTCTGGTAATGGCGCTCACTGTCGTGTCCTCCTAGAAAGTGTTGCGCTTAATTAGCGCAGAAACAGCATAAAATATGAGCTTACTATTGTCAACTATTTTCTGCGGAAAACGCTAGACACGATCTCCATAGCTCCATTCTACTCTAAAGTCCTTACTATTATACACTTAAGGTAGTGGGTCTCCGGCATGGTCAGCAGGATGGGATGGTCTTGCGCTTGCGTTCTTCTTTCAACAACAGCGAGTTTCTTGCCGGCGTCGTTTGCGGCTTCGGCGAGGATTTGCAAAAAGAGGGCTTCGGAGATGTGGTAGGAGCACGAACAAGTAACCAGGAATCCACCTGGGCGGAGAAGCTTCAGGGCGCGCAAGTTAATCTCTTTATATCCGCGACGGGCCGCCGGCAGACTGTCTCGATTTTTGGCGAACGCGGGCGGATCGAGGATCACCATCTGGAACTGCCGTCCCGCCTCGTCATATTCTTTCAGCAAATCGAAAGTGTTACCCTCGCGAAAGCGCACGTTTGAGATCGAGTTCAGCTCCCGGTTCCGTTGCGCCGCGTGAATGGCAGCCGGAGCCATGTCGATTCCCTCGACCCGCTCGCATTTGTCCGCCAATGTCAGCGCAAAACCGCCCTCATAGCAAAAGCAGTCGAGAACATCTCCGGACGCATAGCGGCGCGTGGCCCAGTGATTTTCGCGCTGGTCGAGAAAGGAGCCGGTCTTCTGGCCCTTGGCAAGATCGTGGGCGAAGGTTACGCCGTTTTGCTTCGCGAGGATTTCGGCCGGGATTTCGCCATGGAGGACGCCAACGCGCTGATCGAGACCTTCGAGCAACCGCACCTTGGGATCATTGCGCTCCAGGATTCCCTTGGGCGAAAACATCTCGGCGAGAATTTCTACGAAGGTGCTCTTGAGACGCTCGGTGCTTTGGCTGAGCGTCTGCACAACAAGCACGTCACTATACCGATCAACGATGAGGGAAGGCAGAAGGTCGCCTTCGCTGTAAACAAGCCGGCAGGCATCCGAGTTTTCCACCACCAGCTTGCGGTAAGCGGCGGCCTGCTTCAGGCGATCCATGAAGAAGTTCTTGTCGATCGGCACATCCGCGCGCGTCAGCAGGCGAATCGAGATCTGCGATTTATCGCTGTAAAAAGCACGTCCCTGAAATCTCCCGCGATCATCGGCCAGCCGGACGACTGCGCCAGGTTCCGCCTCGGCCGCGCTTACATCGCTCCGGTAAACCCACAGATGCCCCGACCGCAGGCGTTCGACGCCGCGCGGGCTGATCGTAACGGTTCCTTCCTTCATGAGCGCATCGACCGTTGCAAAGAGATATTGGGGAATCGAAAGGTCGCAAGGAAGAAGGTTAGCGAAGCCATCGGACTGACACTCGGCCGTGCGAGGCTATCACGATTGCCCGGCGCCGCCCATCTTGCGTTTGCGATTCAGTTTGATTGCGGACGAGCGCAGAGTCTCCGGAACGTTCTTGTTGGCGGTCAACTTCACCAAATCGGTCGAGGTGAGCCGGGGAAACAGATGCAGCGAGACGTCGAGCGGCGTCTTGGGGTTATTGACCAGATTCCGGACCACCGAATAGTTCTTCATGAAAACGCGCGTCAGCGAAATCGAACGCAGGAGTTCTCCGGTCAGATTGGTCATGGACGCGAACGATTCCACTTCCGTGTCGGTCAACCGCGGAGATTGCAAAACACACCGTTGCACGAGCTTGTTCGGGTCGCGGATGAGCAGCATGCGTTCCGTGCGGCCGCCCTTAAGCGCAAGCGTAAGCCGCTGGACCACATTCATGTGGGCGACTTTCTGCATCAACGTCTCGCGCTTCACGGGATCGGGCTCGGCATCCGCTGCGGCCTCTTCAATCTCGGTCGCGGCGACGGCACCCTTTTGCATTTCGCCGAGCAACTCTCGCTGCTCGGCATTCGCAGTCGATGAGCTGGCGACAGCGATGACTAATTGCGGATCGGAGACAAAGCGTTCGAGATTGTCCAGCAGCGATTGAATGCCCTCCGCCGTCAGGTGATTCGCCACGCGAGCCACGCACGCTGTTGGGCAGGAGGCGCTTTTGGCGAGCGCATCGGCGACGCCCGGCTTATCACCGAGATTATCGGCGCAGTATGCAAACAGGCGCGCATCCGCGTCCGGGCGCGCGCAGGCCGCGAGAAAGTGCTCGACAGGCTGCGTGAGCAACGCATTCTGGGCGCGATCGGAAACTGTGGGATCGCCATCAACCGCCAGCACGGTCAGTAACTCTATCCGATCCTCGGGTCCGAGCGCGACGCTTCCCGTGCAGATCGCGAGCTTTTGCTCCGGGCGAGCGTGCCCGGAACAAATCTGGGTACGCAGCTCCGCGCTAATGGGCGGCCTCCGCAGCCGGCTGTAAATCCTTGTGCGTCAAGGTGATCTTACCCGGTTGGCCTGGCGTTTCCGTCCACGGAATCGCACGCCCATTGAGGCTCAAGATCAGCACGCTCGGCTCGCTGGAATCAATCTCAAGAGAATCCTGGGCCTGAAACTGCTTTGTGTCGCCCGGCTGAAGGATGGCCGCGAAAACGGTTTTGCCATCGGCTACAACCGTAGCATCGACGGGCTTGCTCACGCGCACGGTCAGATCCAGCGGGGGCGCCAGAGAACTCGCATCGGCGGCCGGCGTTTGCCCGGAGGCCGAATCGGTCGCTGGTCCCGCAGGGTTTGCCGTTGTACCGCTGCGGCTGTCCGCTGCTACTCCCGCAAATCGCGAGTGCAGCCGCGCGGCAATCGCCGTGCCATACCGGCGATACCCGAATAGACCAGCTGCAACCATCAAGAGCGTTACGACAATTGCCAGAGCTGCAGGCTGCCAATTCCTGGGGATTTTCTCGGCGTGCGCGCCCGGCGAGCGGACGGCCTCGGCGTCCTTGCGCTCAAACGCGTATTCGGCAATGAGAGCGTCTTCGTCGATCCCCAGGAAACGCGCGATGGAGCGGATAAAGCCGCGATTGAACGCGCCGCCCGGCAGGCGATCCCATTGTTCGCTTTCGAGGGCCTCCAGAAAGCGCGTGCTGATGCGAGTGGCGGCTGAGATTTCGTCCAGGGAAACGCCGCGCATTTCGCGCTCGCGTTTCAGGTGTTCGCCGAAAGGTGTCGCAGACATCCGATGGGGACCAAGAAAAATATAGGCGCGCGATGCAGGTGTGTCAATGCTGAGCGGCCAAGTCGCACCTGAAAACGGGCAGACGCTCGGAATCATGCCTCGAAAGAAAAGAGGACCAGTTGGGGGGTGGTCCCAACTGGTCCCAGGGGTGGTCACTTCTGACTTCGACCCGCGGCCTGCTCGCCGCGGGCTTCGTGCTTAGAACAACAACTTCAATGCGAACTGCATCACGCGCGGCGTCACCGAAGTCGAGGTGATTTTGGCGAACGTGGACGGCGTGTTGAGGTCGTTTCCGGGCGGATTGAATTGCGCGTGGTTAAATATGTTGAACGCATCTATGTGGAACTCCAAGTTGCCGCCTTCCCACAGTTTGGTGGTCTTGATCAGCGACATGTCGAAGTTGAATTGACCCGGACCCACAATCGACCCGATTGCGGAGTTGCCGTAGCCGGTCCCCCCGTTTTCAAACGGGGCTCCGTGCGGGAAGGCCGAGAACGGATTGGGTGCAGCCCCGCAAGGCGCGTTTGCTGTAGCGAGCGGATCCGGGTTCGCCGTGCCGCCAATGCAGTACGGCGAACTCGCGGGAAGGTACGTATACCCAAAGGGGTTCGAAGCCGGTCCCCCAGCGTAAGTGGCAGGAGACATCGAGATGAACGCAGCCGGGTTTATCCAATAGCCCTGGACGCGAGCAGTGTCGCTGCCGGACGTCGCAATCGGGATTCCCGACTGGCAACTTTCCCGAACTGCGTTGCAGTTGACCGGATCCGCCAACGCAGCCCTTGCGCTTCCTGCGCCGTAGATGGATGCTCCTCCGCCATCGACCACCCAGAACGGCTCGCCGTTCTGAATCGTCGTCACGCCCGACCAGGCCCATCCGCCCAGCAGCTTACCGCTGATACCCTCAGTGTTCTTGTAGGGAAGGTCGTACACGTAGCTGATGACAGCTCTTTGGGAGCGATTGAACGCAGCATCTCCATACTGCTGCCTCAGGTCAAGAGGATCGTTGCTGTTCGCAGCTCCAAAGATGACTTCTCCCGGTGGCTGGATACCGCTGCCCGGAGCCGAAGTGTTGATGTTCGTCATATTCTTGCTCCAGGTGTACGAGACCTGCAACAGCAACCCCTTGGAGAACTGATGTCGCACCTGAGCCTGGAGGCTGTTGTAAAGCGAATCGCCAACTGTATCTGTGCTGGCGACGCCACCCGGCGCAAACCCTAGATAGGATACACGCTCGTTGATGTTTGAAGTGAACGTGCCAAGGGTGTTTGTCGTGATCGGCGTGAGATTCCCTGGATCGTTGTACGGCAACGAAGCAGCGATCATCTCGATATTCTGAGGTCCCGATGCGGCAGTTGGATTATTGGGAGCGCCGGCCACCAGGCGAGCCACGTTAATATTCCGCGACCAGTCGTACAGATGAGCACCGTGGGTGCCGATGTAGCCGATGTCCGCGACCCATGCGTGGCCGAGGTCGTACTGCAGATCGAGGCTGTACTCTTGGATGAGCGGCAAGCGATTGGCCAAATTCGGCGAATCGGATGTGTATCCAAGGCCCGAAGAGCAAATACCGGCCGGGCAAAATGCACCGGTATAGGGATCGAATACACCGGGGACCATGTAGCGCGGAGTCCAAACAAGCGGACCTACGCCTGCCTCCCACGGAGCGTGCAGAGTGTTTTCCTGGTTCAGGGGCGACGGTCCCGCACCTGCGCCTGAATAGGGAGGCAGGTTCAGCTGATTGTCGATCAACAGGTTGCCGTAGATAGTGTCGTAGAACAAACCGTAACCAGCTCGAATTACGAGTCTGTGGCCAATGGGCTGCCAAGCAACTCCTAGGCGGGGAGCGAAGTCATTCGAAGGTGTCCCGGGTACTAGGGTCTTGTTAGTATTGACCGTCACACCCGTCGCGCCAAGGGGTGCCTTCAGGCCGAAGTCCTTAACGTCGAAGTTGGAGGGAACGGCAAATCCGACCAAAGTTCCCTCTGCACCCAATGCTGCTAGAGCCGATCCCGTGTTGAGTTTCGCAAGCTGCGTCTGCCAGACGTTGGCAAACTGGCCGCTCTTATCATCCGGGAAGCCCGCGAATTCCCAGCGTACGCCGATGTTGACGGTCAGCTTGGGGCTCACCTTGATGTCGTCCTGCACGTACCAAGAGAACTGGTTGACTCGGTTGTAGTGGGTCAGCGTGCCCTTCAAGCCGAAGCCGAGGAAGATTCCGCCCGTTGGGGTGAGCGGAGTGCCATCAATGGCCGGGCCCGAGCTGCTGGTCAGAAAGTCGCCCGTGGACCACATCAGCAGTTCGCCACGCTCGGAAGCCGGAATGGTGTTGTTGTACAGGACCCGGTTGCCGTCGAATCCAAACCTCAGAGAATGAATGCCATGGTTCCAGGAGAGCGTGTCAGACCACCCGTAGGTATTGACGAAGTTGGTGGAGACCATCGCGAAATTCCCGCCCTGGCTCCAGGGGGCGCTGCCGGCACCCACGATGTCAAGCATCGGCGGTTCGGCCATCTCGGAGAACCGCTGGACAAGGGGAGGAGGAGTCGAACCGCAAGCAGCGCCATTGTAGGCCAGAGGAATGATCGTTGCGCCGTTCGGGAGGTCACAGGACTTGAGGCCTGCGTTCGGGTCCGTGTTGTTCTCGATATCGCGATGGAAATCAACGTGGGCAACGTTGACGAGGTTAGAAGTCAGAATCGAGCGCAACTCGAGCTGTGCCACATGGTTGCCGTAGAAGGCGTCCAGCGGAGCGCCGGGGTTGCAGTTCCCCGCAAGGATGAAGCAGTTGAAAGGCTGAACCTGAGGATCTCGCTGGTACATGTACCGCGCATACAGCGTATGCACCGACGAAATCGAATAGTCACCGTCCGCGATGTATTGATCTTCATTGGCGCGCGTCGGTATGGAGATCGCTGTCGAACAACCGGCCGTAATTGTCGGATGTGGGTTGCCGATGTTGTTAGGGCAGTTGGCAAAGTTCGCCACTTGATGTTGCGTCATGGCCGGGAAATAGAAGCCCTGGTTGTAGCCACCCTTGATGACGCCTGGTGCCTGCAAGAGCGCTACAGCCGTGTTCGTGATGTTGGTGCTATTGCAAGTCGCGTCGCCGCCCGCGCAAGCCAAAATGGGAACGCCCGTGCCGTCAAAGCCCGCGAAATTGAGGAACCCTCCGGTGCCGGCAAACACGCTGCCCAAATACTTTTTGTATTGGGCGGGATCATTGGTGCAACGAACATCCTTGCACAATCCGCCGAGATCCGCGTAGTCGTTCCACGGCAACAGAAAAGTGTTGGGGACATATCCGGAAGCGAAACCGCTTGTGCCAATTCCGTTGAGTTGCCGGAAGCCCTGATATGAGCCAAAGAAGTGAGCCTTGTCCTTCTTGATCGGGCCCCCCAAAGTGAATCCGAACGTGTTCTGTTTCAGGATCTGCGGCGCGTTCGGCAGATCCTGTGCCTTCTCACTGCGCTTATAGAAGTAGTCATTCCCATTGAAAAAGTTGTTGTGGTTGAACTCCCACACGGCTCCGTGGTAATTGTTGGTGCCGGTCTTGGTGATAACCTCCACGTTTGCGCCCGGATTGCGCCCGGAGCTCGCGTCGTATTGCGATGTCTGCACTTTGAATTCCTGAATCGAGTCCGGGTTGGGAATGGGGATCCCAGGGAAGCTGCCTTCCTGTGCTGCCATGCCGCTCACGTAATTCACAAGCGAGGAGCCGTTCATGGAGTAGTTGTTCTCGTTGGCGGTCGAGCCATTCGCGCTCACGTCCTGCGTCCCGTTTCCGATGGCGGACGCAGTGGCGGCGTTGGCGACCACCCCTGGTGAGAGGTTAATGACTTGCGTGTAATTGCGTGAGACTAGCGGTAGCGAAGTAATTTCGTCTCCTGAGACGACGCCGCCGTTCGTCACGTTTTCGGTCTGAATCGCTTCAGCGGTGCCTTGGACTGTTACCTCGATGCTCTGTCCGCCGACCTGCATGGCCTGGTTCAAGACGGCCGTTTCCGTAACGTTCACGGCGACCGACGGCACTGTCACTGTCTGGAAGCCTGAGGCCGTGATTTTCACTGAGTAATTGCCCGGAGGGAGAAGCGAAAACTTGTAGGAACCGCTTGCGTCGGTGGTCACCGTACGGGCTTGGCCCGTGCCGATGTTCGTGGCGGTTACGCCAGCGCCGGCAATGACTCCGCCCGACTGATCGGTAACGGTTCCTGTCAACGCGCCGGTCTCGGCCGTCTGCGCCATCGCGAATTGCGCCCCTGCGGTCAAGAGCGCAGCAGCGAGCAGCACGAAAAACAATACTCGAATCGCTTTCATGGATTACCCCCCGTTGATGGAAGCCCGCAGCGCGGGCAACATGGAAAAATTCGAAAAGTTCTGGGTCAAATCGCGATACAAGCCAGACAAAAGGCGCACCCCGCCACATCCGTTACTCATTCCACGCGCGCCCAATCCCCACCCAGATCGAGAGGTTCCCTGGCAAATGTCGCAAACCCACACCCAAATTCTTCCCGGACAATAAAAACGAGGTGACGCCAGATGTCCATTGCTTATTTTGAGCGATTCTGTTACGACATTAGCAAAACAGGTGGGACGGTGCTCCGCGTGGCGGTGCGGGGTGTAGGTACTTGGTTGCACGGGGGTGACTTGGGGGCCATGCCATGGAACTGCGTCAGGTTCGCTACTTCATCGCGGTTGCCGAGCATCTCAGTTATTCAAAAGCCGCACAGCAGCTGCACGTTTCCGTTTCGCCTCTAAGCCGCCAGATTCGCCAGCTTGAAGATGAGTTCGGAGTCCGCCTTTTCATACGCGATCGCAGGCGGGTCGAGTTGACCGACGCGGGCCGAATGTTTCTCGCCGAAGCGCAAGGTCTCGTGCGCCACACGACCGAAGTTTCCGATCGCTTGCGCATGGCGGGAAAAGGCGAAAGCGGCACCGTGAAAGTTGGAGTCGGTCTGCATCTCGGAAACAAGGTTGGAACTGTTGTGGCCGAGCATGCCAAATTGCATCCGGAAGTGGACGTCCAATGCTGCTGCATTTTTTCAACTCTGCAGAACGCGGCCTTGCGGGAAGGGAAAATCGACATCGGTTTCATGCGTCCGCCTGTGGACCCCGGCCTTATGTCCGAGGTGCTCTTCGAGGAACGATTGATTGCGCTGGTGGGCAAGGCAAACCCGCTCGCGAAGCGCCGGACAGTGCGCGTGAAAGATCTCGCAAACGAAACGCTGTTCCTCCCCGATCGCAGCGTCGGGAGCGGCCTGCGTGACAAAATTCTCGAACTTTATGCCAAAGCTGAATTATCTCCCCGCATTAGCGCCATGGTTGCCGATCCCGCTTCGGCCAATGAAATCCACAAAATCCTTCTCGCGGCGAACAAGGGAATCTTCATTCTTGCGGATGAAATCGGAATGCGCGCCGATAACAGCCACGTAGCCGTTCCCATACCGATCGAGGACGCAGACGCTCGGATCGGCTTGTGTTTGGCGTGGCGCAAGGGCGAAGCATCTACCTCCGTTCTCGCGGTCCTCGACACGGCACGCAAGGTCCTCGGCTCTTCCTGTCCGCTCAATGCCGCCCGCAGTGCGACAGCGCGAGCCGCCGCATCCGCCTAAAGCGCTCAGCAGATGAGCGCCACTCCTCCGCGTTGGTCGGAGACCGGCCGAATGATCGCGAGGTTGCACGACCCCGCCCCGGCATTGGCCTTTCGGCAATGCCGCCGGAATGGCCGTTGCCGGATGTGAAAACCGTTCACTATAATGCAGTCATTGCATTCCGACTCCCAAGACGCTAAGCAACACTCGCCTGCGGACCGCATGCGCCGAGCAACCGACGCAAAGCCGTTTGGGGGCGTGGAGCGCCGCCGCACTCCCGGACCCGCCCTGGACGCCGGCGAAGGTGGGGAGGTCAATGTATTCCACGAGCTTGGCAAAGCTCTAACGTCTTCTCTTCAACTGGACCAGGTTCTTCGCACCATCATGGAGAAGATCAACGAGGTATTGCATCCCGACACCTGGTCTTTGCTCCTGATGGATCCCGACAAGCAAGAGCTCTACTTTCAAATCGCTACGGGCAAAGGCGCCGAGGCGCTCAAAGACGTTCGCATCAAGGTCGGACAGGGACTCGCCGGCTGGGTGGCGGAATCGGGCGAAGCGGTCGTAGTGCCGGACACTAGCAAAGATTCACGCTTCTTCGGGCAAGTGGACGAGAAGACGAAAGTAGCAACGCGCTCGATCGTCGCTGTGCCTGTGCGCTTTCGTGATCAGTGCCTGGGAGTGATCGAACTGATCAACTGTGTCGGCCCGGAAGGTTTTAGCCAGCGCGATCTCGCACTGCTCGAAGCCCTCGCTGACTACGCCGCCATCGCCATCGAAAATGCCAGGCACGTCCAGCGGATTCACGAGCTGACCATCACGGACGATTGCACCAGCCTCTACAACGCCCGCCATCTGAACTTCATGCTGGATACGGAGATCTACCGCTCGCACCGCTACTCGTTCGAATTCTCATTGATTTTCATCGACCTGGACCACTTCAAGAGCGTGAATGACACCCACGGACATTTGGTCGGCTCGAAGCTTCTGGCCGAAATCGGCGAAGCCGTCAAGCAACATTGCCGGTTGATCGACCTCGCCTTCCGCTACGGAGGCGACGAATTTGTGATATTGCTGCCGCAGACTTCGAAAGACAATGCGCTTGGCGTGGCGCGGCGTCTGCATAAACTGATTCGGGAGACCATCTGGTTGAAGGACACGGGTCTCAATGTGCGCGTCACGGCCAGTGTGGGCGTCGCGTCATATCCGACCGATTCGCGCACGAAGGCCGAACTTCTCCATCTGGCCGATGAAGCGATGTACCTCGTTAAGAACACGACGCGCGATAGCGTCGCTGCCGCCGGTGTCGGCGTGCTTCCCTACTGCTGACCGGTTTCGCACCGATCCGCTACGGCGTCCCCCCGGTGCTCAGCACGGTTGTTCTAGGCAAACCGCTTCCCTATACTCGGCTTCTAAGAAAACGGGGGGACTCGAATTTGCGCAATCGGGAAGCCGCGCGATACGCGCGCTGGGCCGCTGTTGCTGCCGGCTTGATTGTAGCAGTCGTAGTTGGCATGTACGCCGAACGGGCATTTCGCGAAGCGCGCGCGCGCCGCGAAGCACCCAAAGCGGTTGCCGTCACCGTGCAACAGCAGTCCGCGCAATTCTCCTTTTCCAAGGTCGAGCAGGACCGCACGATCTTCACGATTCGCGCTTCGCGTGCCACCCAGTACAAGGACCAGAATCGCACCCTGCTGGAGGACGTCTGGATCACGATTTACGGGCGGGATGGGAGCCGCAACGACAACATCCACACGCGCGAGTGCAGCTACGAACCCGAAACCGGGGCCGTGCGTTGCGAAGGCGAAGTGCAAATCAACGTCGAGAGCGCAGCGGCGCCGGGCGGAAAGCCATCCGGACCTTTGCCCGATAATCTGCAAATAAAGACCAGCAATTTGTCGTTCAATCGCAACACGGGCGAAGCATCCACCCCAGCGGCTGTCGAGTTTCGCTTTGCCGCCGGGCAAGGGCACGGCATTGGGGCCTTTTACAGCACGCGGGACGGTATCGTGCGCGTCGAGCGCGACATCGCTTTCGAGATGCCTCCGCGCGCCGGCGGGCTGCCAATAGACGCCGCCTGCGGCAGTCTCGAAATCCGGCGCGATGATCGCACTGTGGTCATGCGAGCCCCAGCCACCGTGAAACAGGGGGCCCGCGAGCTCGCCGCTGATCAGATTCTCGTGGAACTCGATAAGGATTATCACGCGCGGCGCGTGCTGGCCGAAGGTCATCCCAAGATTTATGCAGGTACGGCGCGAGGGAAAGTCGCGATCGCCGCGGATCACTTCGAAGGTTTGCTGAGCGCCGAGGGATGGGTTGAACGAGTAATCGCTGAGGGAAACATCGACGGCAACCGCCAAACACCAGCCGGCACGGATCACTTCTCAGCGCAGCATGTTGAATTCGCCATGATCCCGGCGCGCAATCTGATCGACACTATGACAGCATCGGGTGGCGTAACAGCGGAACTGCATCAGGGCAGCGACACCCATGTTCTGAAAACCGATGCAGTGCGCGTAAAGTTCTCGACTGACCAAGTTGGCCAAGCGGCGGGAGCCGAAAATTCGCTAGCGTCGATCGATCGCCAGCGGGTCGAAGGCCTTGAGACACTTACGCCAGCGACAATCGAATCGAAGAGCGCCAAAGACACAACGACCCTGCAAGCGAAGAAATTCGTGGCGGAGGTCGGCCTTGACGGGCGGCTCGATAGGCTTCTAGGCCATTCGGGAGTCGATCTCCAAAGGCAAACCGGAAGCGGCGCCCCGCAAATGGTTTCCGCAACGGAGATGGTGGCCACATTCGATACCCACGGTGAATGGAACACAGTCGACGAAAGCGGAAACGTCCGCTTCAGGCAGTTGGACCGCGAGGCAACGGCGGCTCGCGCGCGCATCTCTCGAGCGACGGACACGATCGCACTGGAAGGCTGGCCCGTGATTTCGGACGCGATGAGCCGCACCACGGCGGCCAGCGTGACAATCAATCAAAGCACGGGGGAATTGCACGCCACCGGTGGCGTTGTTTCCACATACATCCCCACGGCCAAAGGAGGCGCGGTCGCGCTGGGTTCGGGTGCTGCTCATGTCTCGGCCGACGAACTTTCGGGTTCGGCGACTTCCGGCCACGTCACCTACGTTGGGCACGCTCGGCTCTGGCAGGGTGACTCCGTCCTCGATAGCGATCAGATCGAGCTCTGGCGAGACGACAAGAAACTGAGGGCAACCGGGCACGTGGTTGCCGTGTTCCCGCAGACATCAGGACCGCTCACGTCCCTTCCCGGAACGAGCGCCAAGGCTGGTTCGCCCGCTGCTCCCGTGCTTTGGAGGATTTCAGCTCCGGTACTTACCTACTGGAACGATCAAGGTAAGGCACACCTGGAAGGCGGCGTCACCGCCACTTCCGACCAGGGATCGCTGGAATCCAAGAGTCTGGATGCATTCCTGGCAGCGGCTGCGCCGGCCGGTGTCCCTGGCGCCACGGCACCGCCGGGGGGCCAACAGCTAAACCGCGTGCTCGCCCAAGGCGATGTGATCGTGCGACAGGGGGATCGGCGGGGGTCTGCGGAACAAGGTGAATACACCGCCGCGGACGGAAAATTCGTCCTCTCGGGCGGACAGCCCACCTTAGCTAATGCCGCTAGCGACACAACGACGGGCCATTCGTTGACCTTCTTTGTAGCGAATGATACGATTTTGGTTGATTCCGAGGAAGGTTCGCGCACGGTTACGAAGCACCGGGTTGAGAAATGAACCGGCATGTTGAAACTTCAGGGCGCCGATCTCAAGAAGTCGTATCGAGGTCGGAGGGTCGTTGACGATGTCAGCCTGGAGATTCAGCAGGGCGAAGTGGTTGGGCTGCTCGGGCCGAACGGCGCAGGAAAGACCACGACGTTCTACATCCTGGTCGGCCTCGCGCGTCCGGACTACGGGCGTGTTTTGCTCGACGGCGAGGACATCACCGACCTCCCCATGTACCTACGCGCACGCAGTGGCATCAGCTACCTCCCCCAGGAACCTTCCGTTTTTCGCAAGCTGACGGTTGAAGAGAACCTGCTCGCAGTTTTGGAGACTTTGTCGGTCACGCCTGAGCAGAGGCGCGACCGGGTCGAGGAGCTGTTGGCGCAAATGGGACTCGAAGGGGTTCGATACAGCCAGGCGCATGTCCTCTCCGGCGGCGAGCGTCGACGATTGGAAATCGCGCGTTCGTTGGTTCTCTCTCCCTCTTTTGTCCTTCTCGACGAGCCCTTTGCGGGAATCGACCCCCTGACCGTCGTCGACATCCAGAAGATTGTCGCGGACCTGAGCGAGGCGGGCATCGGTGTGCTCGTCACGGACCACAACGTCCGCGATACGTTGGCCGTCACGAACCGCGCCTACATCATCAGCGATGGCAAGATCCTCGCTGCGGGAAAACCGGAAGAGCTCTCCGCGAACGCCGATGTCCGCCGCATATACCTGGGAGAGGGCTTCCGCCTGAGCTGACCTATGAACTTTCTTGCGCCCAAACTCCATCTCCGCTTGGCTCAGAAGCAGATCCTGACGCCCGGCCTTGTCCAGATGGTGAGCGTGCTGGCGCTGAATCGGCTGGAACTGCGTGAGATGATCAACCAGGAGATCATGGCGAATCCGGTGCTCGAGGAAGTCGCCGAAGATGGCGTAGCCGCCGATAGCTATACGGATGAGGCGTTCCTCAAGAAGGAAACGGAAAAAGTCCCCGAAACCGAAGCCCCCAACCCTTTCGACGAGTTCGATTTCGGCTCTTTCTTTACGCAGTACCTTGATACGGGTGCCGAGCGGGCGGCGGGCGGCGAGCATGAGGAAATCGAAAAACCCTCGTTTGACAGGTTCCTCTCTTCTCCCGCTAGCCTGACCGACCACCTGATGTGGCAGCTCAGCGTGAGCATCTGCACCGAGACGGTCCGCAAAATCGCCGAAGCCATTATCGGCAACCTCGACGAAAACGGCTACCTCACAGCTACACTCGACGAGATCGCCCAATCCGGAAACTATTCCATGGAGGATGTTGAAGAGGCGCTCGCTCTGGTGCAGGAATTTGACCCGCCCGGCGTCGGCGCGCGCGACCTGCCGGAATGCCTGCTCCTGCAGATCAAGTTGCTCGACCCGCAGAACACTCTCGCGCGGCAGATCATCACCGACCACTTGAAGCTTCTACAGAACAATCAGCTGAAGGAAGTGGCTCGCGCGCTCAATCGGCCAGTGGAGCTCGTGAAACGCGCGGTCGATGTGATCAAGCGCCTCGATCCGAAACCCGGCCTGCGCTACAACAAGACCGAGCCGCGCCTGGTCGAGCCGGATGTCCAGTTCCGCAAGGAAGATGGCGAGTGGCAGGTCTTCATGAATGATGACGACGTGCCGCAGCTCCGCCTCAGCCCTACGTATCGTCGCCTGCTCGCTCGGGACGCGGCCGACCGCGATGTGCGCAACTACGTCAAAGAGCGCTTCACCGCCGCCATCCAGTTGATGAAGAACATCGAGCAGCGCAAGCACACGATTCTGCGCGTCTGCCAGTCGATCTTGCGCCGCCAGAAGGATTTTCTCGACTACGGTCCCGACCAGTTGAAGCCGATGATGATCAAAGAGGTGGCTGAAGAGGTCGGCGTGCACCCGTCGACGGTCAGCCGCGCCGTCGCCAACAAATACGTTCACACGCCCCAGGGCGTCTTGGAACTCCGCAGCTTCTTTTCCGAATCGGTCAACGGCCCGCAGGGCAGCGAGATGTCCCTGTTGTCGCTAAAGCGGCGGGTGAAGCAAATGATCGAGGAAGAGGACACCTCTCGGCCCCTCACCGACGAGCAGATCACCAAGAAGCTTAGCGAAGAAGGCATCCACGTCACTCGTCGCACTGTCGCCAAGTACCGCGAAGATCTCCGCATCCCGAGCACGCACCGCCGCCGGGTGAAGGCCTGACCGACGGCCGCCGTGACGCGCTCTGACCGGAAACGCGACTCCCGGCAACTCGTCATCCTCACCGGCCTTTCGGGCTCCGGCAAGGGCTCCGTCCTGAACACGTTCGAAGACCTGGGCTTCTACTGCGTCGACAATCTTCCGATCGCTTTGATCCCCACATTCAGTGAACTGTACAGCGAGGGCCGCGGCGAAGTTTCACGGGCCGCTTTGCTCGTGGATGCACGGGAAGGCGAGCACATCGAAGAACTGCCGGCCATCTATCGTGAACTCAAGGCCAAGCACCCGGCGACGCTCGTCTTCATCGAGGCGAGCGACGCCGTGCTCCAGCGCCGCTTCAGCGAGACGCGCCGCCCGCACCCCCTCGGTCAGAGGCGCTCGATTCTCGAAGGTATTCGCGAAGAGCGCCGCCGCATGGCTCCCATCCGCCGCTTGGCGGACATCGTCATCGATACGACGAAATTCAACGTGCACGAACTGCGCCAGCTCATCATCGAACGGTTCGAGAAGGCCGGCCGGCGTCCCCTTCTCGTGTCGGTTGTGAGCTTCGGGTTCCGCTACGGGATTCCGGCCGATGCCGATCTCGTATTCGACGTACGTTTTCTGCCGAATCCGCACTTTGTCCCTCGTCTGCGGCCATTTAGCGGCAAGGACGCACGGGTCGCGCGCTACATTCGCTCTTTCCCGCAGACGGGAGAATTTCTGCGCCGCATCGAAAGCCTTCTCGGATACTTGATCCCGCACTACATCCGCGAGGGCAAGAGTTATCTGACGATCGCGCTCGGGTGCACGGGCGGCAGGCACCGCTCGGTCGCTCTGGCAGAGACGATTCGTCACGCGCTGCAACGGAAGGGATATTCGGCGAAAGTCGTTCACCGCGATCTGGAAAAAGCAGCGTCCTAGCGCCGCTGCTTTAGCGAGCGTTTCTTCTCACGGCGGTTTCGATTACGCCTTGCAAGACGCTCGCCCGGTGAATAGGCTAGAAAAGTTTCGAGCGGCGGGCGGCCGCCGAAACGGGCTGTTGCTCCGAAATTCGACAACGAGAACTTGACGATCGAAACCATCGACGGCGCTCCGCATGTGAGCGAACGGAAAGAGATTCGGCGGCTGCTGGCGTATTTGCGGCCGTACACGCCGCGGCTTGTTTTCGGAATCCTATTGATCGCAGTGATGGGCGCCATCGAGTTTCTGGTCGCGTTCTCGATCCGTCCAGCCGTCGACATCGTTTTGAACCCGTATTCCGCCTCGCAATCCCTGACGTTGTTTCAAGTGCCTCACACTCAGTACGTTGTCGACCTGCGCTCGTTTGTCCCGCACCATTTCCACAACGTCTGGACGGTTTTCGCCGTCGCGCTGCTTTTTTTCTTTGTAGTTAAGGGAGCTGCCGAATACGTCGGCAGCATCCTGATTCAGCATGTGGGCCTTTCCGGCGTCACCGATTTTCGCAACGAGGTCTACAGCCAGGTTGTGCAGCAGCCGATCGGCTTCTTTCAACACAACCCCGTCGGTCGCGTGATTTCCGCCGTAATCAGCGATATCGAGCAGATGCGCAGCGCGTTCTCGGACTGGTTTGCCGAATTCTTTCGCCAATCGTCTTACTTGATCGCGTTTTTGGCGGTCCTCCTGATGGCCAGTTGGAAAATGGCGCTCGGCTCCGCCGTTCTCATTCCGCTCGTCATCCTGCCCGTGGGTAAGTTCGGCCGCAAGATCCGGCGTTCCTCAGAGAAAAGCCGTGCGCGCCTCGCGGATTTGAGCCAGATTCTGCAGGAAACCACGGCCGGAAACCGTGTGGTGAAGGCCTTCGGAATGGAAGGTTTCGAAATCCGCAAATTCCGCGAGTCGGCTCGCAATCTCCTCCGCGAAAACATGCGCTGGATTCGCGCCTTCGCGGCCACATCGCCCGTGATGGATCTCCTCGGAGCCGTCGTGTTCGCGCTCGTGGTCCTCGTCGCTCGGGGAGAGATCAAGGCCCATCGCATGACGGAAGGATTGTTCTTCGTTTTCATCTACGCCCTGTTCAGGGCCTACGAGCCGATCAAGCGACTCGGAAACGTCTATCAGCTCTTCCTGCAGGCAGCAGGAACTTCGAAGCAGGTCTTCTCCTATCTCGATCTACCGAAGGAAATCATGGAAGAGCCGGGCGCCCAGGTTTTGCCCCGGCTCGCTCGGTGCGTTGAATTCGACGATGCGAGTTTCGCCTATGAAAACGGTCCGCTGATCTTGAAGCGAATCAACCTTGAGGTCCCCGCGGGCTCCGTGGTCGCCATCGTCGGCTCCAGCGGTGCCGGAAAAACCACCCTCGTGAATCTGCTTCCGCGCTTTTACACCGCCACTTCCGGTGCAGTCCGCATCGACGGCCACGATGTGCGCGAGGTCACTCTTCGCTCGCTGCGCGAACAGATGGCGATCGTGACGCAGGAAACGATCCTCTTCAATGACACGGTCCGCAACAACCTCTGCTATGGCCAGCCGGACATGCCGCAAGAAAAAATCGTCGCTGCCGCGCAGGCTGCGCTGGCGCACGATTTCATCATGCAGATGCCGCTCGGATACGAAACGGTGATCGGCGATCGTGGCCAGCGGCTCTCGGGGGGCCAGCGCCAGCGCCTGGCCATCGCGCGGGCCTTGCTCAAGGACGCGCCGATCCTGATTCTCGACGAAGCGACCTCCGAACTCGACTCCGAATCCGAGATGCTGGTCCAGCGGGCGCTGAATAATTTGATGAGCGGCCGCACCGTCTTTGTCATCGCCCATCGCCTTTCGACCATCCGCCGCGCCGACATGATCGCAGTGCTGGACGACGGCTCGATTCGCGAACGCGGCACCCACGAGGAACTCCTCGCGCGCAACGGAATCTACGCGCGGCTCTATGACATGCAATTTCGCGACGCCGAGCCGGTTTCGCGCATGGCGGGCACCGAGTGACCATGCCGACCTCCCAACCCGCGCCCGCTCCGTCGCCAAAGGCCGCTCCGAAAAGCCTCAAATCGATGACCGGCTACGCGCAGGCGCAGCGCGCGGAAAATGGATTCAGCATGCGCGTCTCCGTGCGCAGCGTGAATCACCGCTTTCTCGATTTGCATATCCGCGTTCCTGACGGTTTTGAGCCGCTGGAACCTCGTATCCGGCAAATCATCCGCGAACGCGTCCGTCGCGGTCACCTCGATGTCACCTTGAGGTACGAACCTGCCGGACCAGCCGCTGTCACAATCAACCAGGAGGTCGCCGCTGCTTACGTGCAGGCGGTCAACGCATTGCGAAAACAGTTTGCTGTCCACGCCGAGCCGGATCTCGCTTCGATCCTGCGCTTGCCCGGCGTCATTGGGCCCGCTGCTGCCTCGGTCGACGAAGAGCTCGCTCGCCTTGAAGAGATTATGGCCGGATGCCTAATGGAGGCGCTCGACAAGCTCGATCGCATGCGCGAACACGAAGGCGATGCGCTCCGGCAGGAGATGCTCGGGCGGCTTGCGACCATCGCAGATTCGGCCGCAAAGGTGGGAGTGCTCGCCGAGCGCGCGCGGCCGGCTTTCGCGAAGCGGCTTGAGACTCGCTTGAAAGAGCTTCTGGGCGAAGCCCAGCTGGATCCTGCGCGAATCGCGCAGGAAGCCGCGATTGCGGCGGAGCGCAGCGACATATCGGAAGAACTCACGCGCCTCGCGAGCCATGTGCGCCAGTTCGAATCTCATCTGACGGCTGCTGCGGACGTCGGCAAGAAACTCGATTTTCTCTTGCAGGAAATGCAGCGCGAGGCCAACACGCTCCTCTCCAAGACGCCCAGCAACGAGGCTGACGCTCTGGAAATTACGACGCTTGGCCTTGAAATCAAATCCGAGATCGAGAAACTCCGCGAACAGGTGCAGAACATCGAATGAACGGCGCCGAGCCACTGGTGCTGATCGTATCCGGGCCGTCCGGCTCGGGTAAATCCACGCTGGTCCAAAAAATCTTGGAGCTGCCCGGCGTGATGCTTTCCGTTTCGTGCACCACGCGGCCTCCGCGCAAGACGGAAAGTGCCGGCAAGTGGTACAATTTCGTCACGGAAGCTGAATTCCAGCAGATCGTGGCGCGGGGCGAATTCCTCGAATACGCGCAGGTCTTCGGAAAGAACTGGTACGGCACGCCGCGTTCGCAGCTTGCCGAAGCGCAGGCGCAGAGGAAAGACCTCGTTCTTGAAATCGACGTGCAGGGCGCGCTGCAGGCGAAGCAGCAATTGCCCAATGCCGTCGCGATTTTCGTTCTGCCGCCGTCGCGCCAGGATCTCGAGCGCCGCATTCGGGAGCGCGGTCAGGACTCTGAGGATGAAATTCGCCGGCGGCTCGAACGCGCGCGGCAGGAAATTTTGAACTACACCGCCTACGATTTCGTCATTATCAATGACGATCTCGAGCGCGCCAGCCGCGAAGCGCAGGCGATCGCGCTCGGTTCGCGGTGCCGGATCCCGCAGATGGCGGAACAGATTCACGAGATTTTGAAATCATTTGGAGGCTGATCTTCTTATGGCTGTTCAAAGGCAGGCGCCGGAAAGCCAGTTTGCGTATGTGGTGGTTGTGTCTCGCCGCGCCCGGCAATTGATGGTTGGCGCGCGCCCGCTCATCGAGAACCCGAGGTCGCGCAAGACGACGCGCATTGCAGAAGAAGAGCTGCATCATGGCGCTCTCGAATACGAGCTGCCTGAACTGCCCGAAGGGGCCGAAGACGGCGACGGCAAGCGCCGCAAGTAGCGCCGTCCGGATGTTTCCATGAAAATCGCTCTAGGCGTGACCGGTGGAGTGGCAGCCTACAAGGCCGCTGAACTCGTTCGCCGCCTGCAGCAGGAAAAGCTGGATGTGCAGGTGGTGATGACCCGCGCCGCGCAGGAATTCATCACGCCGCTCACCTTCGCCGCTCTCACAGGCAAGAAAGTCATCACGGAAATGTTCGGCGCGGAGGATGCCGCGCCCGCCAACGTCGAAAGCGCCATCGAGCACATCGCCGTGGCGCAGCGCATCGATCTCCTTTTGGTCGCGCCCGCCACCGCCGACATCCTCGCCCATTTCGCGCAAGGTATCGCCGACGATTTCCTATCGACGCTGTATCTGGCGACGAAAGCTCCCGTGGTTGTGGCGCCCGCGATGAACGTCAACATGTGGGAGCACCCCGCGACGCAGGAGAATCTGAAAACCCTTCGCGCGCGCGGCGTTCACGTGGTCGATCCGGACGAAGGCTATCTCGCCTGCGGCATGACGGGCGCCGGTCGCCTCGCCGCGACCGATGCGATTGTACAGAAAGTCTGCGCCGTCCTCGGGCTGCGCCACGACCTCCAAGGACAAACCATTCTCGTCACCGCCGGCCCAACGCGCGAAGACGTCGACCCGGTCCGGTTTCTCACGAATCGCTCTTCAGGGAAAATGGGCTACGCGCTCGCGGAAGCGGCTGTTCGCCGCGGTGCGCACGTGATTCTCGTCAGCGGCCCGACCGACCTCCCGGTTCCCGAAGGTGCCGATTGGGTTCCCGTGCGGACCACCGAAGAGATGCGCAACGCGGTCCGCGAGCGCAGCGCCGAGGCGAACGTCATCATCATGGCCGCGGCGGTTTCCGACTATCGCCCTGCTGCGCCGCAATTGCAGAAGCTCAAGCGCGGCGACGAGCGGCTCGTTCTCGAACTCGAACCTACGCCCGATATTCTTGCTGAATTGGGCCGCGAAAAAGGTTCGCGTATTCTCGTCGGATTTGCGGCGGAAACCGAACGCCTCGCGGAGAACGCTCGCAGCAAACTCGTGCGCAAAGGCGCGGACATGATCGTTGCCAATGATGTCACGCAACAAGGCGCGGGCTTCGACGCGGACACGAACATCGTAACGCTCTTTCTCCGCGATGGCCGCGAAATCCCGCTCCCCAAACTCACCAAAGTCGAAGTCGCCAACCGCGTCCTCGACCACGTTCTCGAAATCCGCAATCGTTAGTTCCCTGCCCGCTGCGTTGACACACCCCTTCGCCTGAGATACAAAACTGAGCCGGGTCTTTCGGCCATCCGCGCAGCTTCGACAAATCGGAAAGGACACGAGCGAATGAATCGCACGCGATTCTTGCCGTTTGCAACTGCAATCGTTGTGAGCTTGGCCGCTGTCTGTGTGGCTCCCCAGATCGCCGCGCAACAGGCTGTCGCCAAGTCGCCTGCCCTAACGACCGCCAAGCCCGAATCGGTCGGCTTTTCTGCCGAACGCCTCGCGCGCCTTCATGCTGCGATTCAGCAGGAAATCGAAAAGAAGAAGACTATGGCCGGCGCAGTCACTCTGCTCGCGCGCCACGGCAAGATTGTCGACCTGCAGGCCTATGGCAAGAAGGACCTCGCCAGCGGCGCGCCCATGACGACCGATACGATCTTCCGTGTCTTTTCGATGACCAAGCCGGTCACCGGCGTGGCCATGATGATTCTCTATGAAGAGGGCAAGTGGCGCCCCGGCGATCCCATCTCTCAATACATTCCCGAATTCGCGCACTTGAAGGTTTTCAAAGGCGTGGACGCGAACGGCAAGACGATCGTCGAAGATCCCATTCATCCTCCCACGATGCAGGAGCTGATGACGCATACCGCCGGTTTCACGTATGGCCTTTTCGGCGATGGCCCGGTGGACAAAGCCTACCAATCCGCCGGCGTGATGAGTTCCAAGAATCTGCAGGAAATGATCAACAAGCTCGTCAACATCCCGCTGCTCTACCAGCCGGGGACAAAATGGGTCTACAGCGTTTCGATGGACGTGCAGGGCTACATCATCGAGAAACTCTCCGGCCAGTCCCTTCCTGATTTCATGCGTGACCGCATCTTCGCGCCTCTCAAGATGAAGGACACTGGCTTCTACGTCCCACCGGACAAATGGAATCGCTTCGCCACGCTCTACGCAGAAAACAATAGAGGCGAGCTTACGCCGCTGCCCCCCATTGCCGGTGCTGGTCTGGGTGACTACAAATCACAGCCGACCATGCCTTCAGGCGGAGGCGGCATGGTCTCTACCGCGCAGGACTACGCCCGCTTCGCGCAAATGCTTCTCAATGGCGGCGAGCTCGACGGGGTTCGCATCCTTTCGCCTGCCACCGTGCAGTTGATGACTTCCAACCATCTCGCGCCAAGCTTGATGACCGGCGAATTCTCCATCGGTCCTGAAACGATCCGTCCCGGCATGGGCTGGGGCTACGATTGCGCGGTCTTCAACGATCCGCCGATTGCGAACGAAATCGTAGGTAAGGGCACCTTTTTCTGGCTCGGCGCAGCGGACACGTGGTTTTGGGTCGATCCGACCAACGATCTTGTTTTCGTGGGCATGACACAGCACCAGATCGGCCCCAACCAGCCCAACGTCGAGCAAATCAGCCGCCCGACCGTCTATCAGGCGCTCGTCGATCCGAAGAGGTAATCTGCAAAGGCGGAGATTTCATGGACTCGCCCACTCGCTCAAAGTCGGAAGCCTGGTTGCGGTACGCCGACGATCTCGGCCTCGGCCCCTTCTATCTCGATCGCGCCGCGCAATCGACGTCCGAAGCCGCGGCTCCCCCGGATTCGACGGGTGCCGCATCCTTCGCCGAGCAAAGGGTGGGGGCAGCTGAAGAGGTTTCGCGGGTGAGCGCGCCGGATCACTCGTCGCCCGAATTGTCGGCAGCGGCGCCGCGCCGCGCTCCCGAGCCACCGCCTGTGAACAAACCGACTGCCCCGCCGACGTTCGTTGCCGCGGCTCCCGCCCCGTCACTCTTTGAATCCACAGACCGCATCGAGGGCGACACGCTCGAACGCATCCGTACGGACATCGGCCCGAATTGCACGCGCTGCAAGCTGCACAAGGCCCGCACCAACGTCGTCTTCGGCGTCGGCAACCCGAAGGCTCAGCTCGTATTTGTTGGCGAAGGCCCGGGCCGGGACGAAGACGAGCAAGGCGAGCCGTTCGTCGGCCGCGCCGGCAAACTCCTTACGCAGATGATCGAAGCGATGGGGCTTAAGCGCTCCGACGTGTACATCTGCAACGTCGTGAAATGCCGCCCGCCCGAAAATCGCCTTCCCGAGAAGGACGAGATCGCCACCTGCTCGCCCTATCTTTTCCGCCAGCTCGACGTCATCAAGCCCAAAGTCATATGCTGCCTCGGAGCTTGCGCCGCGCAAACTCTGCTCAACACGAATCAGGGAATCTCCCGCTATCGCGGAGAGTTCTTCGACTATCGCGGCGCGAAATTGATCGCCACCTATCACCCTGCCTATCTGCTTCGCAATCCCAATGCCAAGAGTGACGTCTGGAAAGATCTCCAGAAGGTGATGGCTCTCCTCGGCCTTCAACCCAAGCGCCGCTGACCATCCGATAAGGATGGTCATCCTGAGGCGAGCAGCTCTGGCTCGCCGAAGGATCCCTCTTGCGCAATGTCCTGCTCTTGGGCTGCTACACTATGGCGCTGCCATGTCGCGCTACTGCGAAGTCGCGGTCCCTGTTCCCCTGCGCTCGACCTTTACCTACGCTGTGCCCGCTTCGCTCGAAAGCGAAGCGCTCGTCGGCCGCCGCGTCGTCGTTCCGTTTGGCAAGCGCGCCATGGTCGGTGTGGGACTAGGCGAATCCGGGCCCCCGCGCGAGGTCGCGCGCGTCAGGGAAATCGCCGAGCTGATGGATTCGCTCCCGGCGCTTCCTCCCAAACTCATTGAACTTGGCCACTGGATCAGCCGCTACTACCTCGCGCCCGTCGGAGAGACTTTTCGCGCGATGCTGCCGCCAGAAATCGAGCTGCGCCAAGACCGTGAATATTCGCTCACCGATTCCGGTCGCGCCTGGCTCACCGAGCTTGTCGCAGCGAATGAATTGACGGACCAGGAGCAGTCCGAGCTTGCGCTGTTGCAGAGCGTCGGCAGACACCGAAAACGGATCGATGACGCAGCCGCCGAAAAACTGATTCGCCGCGGCTACCTTGCCGCTCGTGATGTTCTCTCCGCGCGCAAAACTCGCATGCAAAAGATCGTCTCCTGGAATCCGAATCCTCCGGACAAACCGTTCGGTGAGCCCGAGAAGCGCGTTCGCGAAGCTCTGATGGACGCTGGTGTTCCTTTGCCGTTCGAACTGCTTCTTCGGAAAGCGGCCGTCACTCCCGCCGTGCTTCGGCGGCTTGTGAACGCAGGCATGCTGATCATTTGGGAGGAGCCAATCACCGCCGCCGAGGATCCCTGGGACACAGACTTCACTCCTCCAACCAACGTGCTCAACGCCGAGCAAAAGCAGGCCCTCGCGGAAATCTGGCGCTGGATCGTGGCAGGAGAGTTTTTCGCCGCGCTGCTCCACGGCGTCACCGGCAGCGGCAAGACCGAAGTCTATCTCGGTGCAATCGAGGCGGCGCTTTCTCGCGGCAAGACGGCGATCGTCCTTGTGCCCGAAATCGCTCTTACGCTCTGGGTCGGCCGACTCGTCCGCGCCCGGTTCGGCGACCGCGTTGCGGTGCTGCACAGCGGCCTGCCTGATATCGAGCGCGCGCGCGAATGGTGGCGTGTACGCCGCGGCGAAGCAAAGATTGTCGTCGGCACGCGCTCCGCCGTTTTCGCGCCGCTCGACAATCTCGGCCTCATCATCGTCGACGAAGAGCAGGAGTCGAGCTACAAGCAGGAAGAAACGCCGCGCTACAACGGCCGCGACACGGCTGTATATCGCGCGCGCCTCGAAGGAGCGGTCGCGCTGCTCGGATCGGCCACTCCGTCGCTTGAAACCTTCCACAACGCACGCGCCGGAAAATACAAGCTGCTGACGCTCACCTCGCGCGTCGAAAATCGACCACTCGCTGACGTCCGCATCGTGGACCTGCGCGAAGAGTTCCGCCGCCAGCACCGCGCCGCGCCGATTTCGGAGTCCCTGCGCGCCGCGATCGCTCTGCGCCTCGAAGAGGGCACGCAAGCGATGGTGCTCATCAACCGCCGCGGCTATTCGTGGTCGCTGCTCTGTCGCAGTTGCGGCGCGGTCGTGCAATGCCAGAATTGCAGCATCGCGCTCACCTACCACAAGAGCCGTCAGCGCCTGGAATGCCACTACTGCGGCTTCTCGATCCGCCCGCCCAAGCAGTGTCCGAAATGTCGCGCCGAGTACATGTACTTTGTGGGCGATGGCGCCGAGCGCGTGGATGAATACCTGCGCGAGCAATTTCCGCACGCGCGCGTCGCGCGTCTCGACCGCGACACGGTCCGCACGAAGCGCCAGTACCAGCAGGTGCTGGGCGCATTCGCGAAAGGAGAGGTCGATATTCTCGTCGGCACGCAGATGGTGGCGAAAGGCCACGACTTTCAGCGAGTCACGCTGGTCGGCGTGGCCGCTGCGGATCTCGCGCTCGGCCGTCCGGATTTTCGCGCCGCGGAGCGCTCGTTTCAATTGCTCACGCAGGTCGCGGGGCGCGCGGGACGCGGCGAGCTCTCGGGAGAAGTTCTCGTCGAGACCTACTATCCCGAGCACTACGCGATTCAATTCGCGGCGCGGCAGGACTACATCTCGTTCTACGAAAAGGAAGCGCACTTCCGGCGCGTCCTGCACTATCCCCCGTTCACCGCGCTTGCGAACGTGCTCATACGCGACCGGAAAGTCGAAAACGCCGTTCGCTGGGCTCGCGCGCTCGCTGCGTGCTTCGAGCCGTTCGAAAAACAGGGCGTGAAGATTCTCGGACCGGCCGCCGCGCCGCTCGCCCGTCTTCGCCGCGACTATCGTTTCCAGTTCGTGCTGAAATCGCCGCAGCGCGCCGCGCTTGGCAAGGCGCTCGCAAGCGCGCTCGATTTCTGCGCGGCAAAAGAAATTCCAGCGAACGCCGTCATCATGGACGTCGATCCCACCAGCTTGTTCTAGGAATACCTGCGAGAAGTCAGCTCGGGATATACCGCGCAGGCCACGGAGTAAAGCACAGCACGAAAATTACGACCGCCACTACCGCCCACATGCGCCGCGAGCGGTCGAGCGGTTGCCAGGAATCGTAAACGGGAGGATGCCGGAATCGAAGCGTGAGCAGCAGCAATAGGCCGCCCCAAACGTACCAAATCCAGCTCAGGCTACCCATCGCCAGCAGCATAAGCGACACGGTCAGTGAGATTCGCCGGTGATTCCGGCTCGTGAGACTGTACATTACGTGCCCGCCATCCAATTGCCATGCCGGCAGCAGGTTCAGCGCCGTGACGAACAGCCCCACCCAGGCTGCACGCGCCACTGGATTCAGCAACACCCAGGCCACCCGAATATGCGGGTGAAATAACGCAACACAAAAGCGCACGAGCAGCGGATGTCCAAAAAGAATGTTCGCGTTCGCCTCAGCGCCCGGCACGACCTTCGACGTCGCAATCCCCAGCGCCATCGCCGGCAGCGCGATCACGAACCCTACCACGGGCCCGGCGAGAGCGAGATCGAAAAGCGCCCGGCGTGTCGTAATCGGCGAACGAATCCGGATGAACGCGCCAAAAGTGCCGAATAAGTTCGGCGCAGGAATGAAGTACGGATAACTCACGTCGATCCCGTAGAATTTTCCCGCGAAGTAATGTCCGAGTTCGTGCGCCAGCAGAATCGCCATCAGCGTAAACGAAAACGGAATGCCTCGCAGGAGTGCCGCTGGATGCTTGAACGGCAAAGCCATCATCGCCAGGGAATTCTGGTCGCCAGAAAAGGGCTCGCGGTTCTCTGCATACGATTGCGCGAATTCCGAACCGACCGCCAGAGTCGAGACCACGGTGAGCAGGAACAGCACCAGCGCAGGCCAAAGCGGCCGTCGACGCGGCTCGATCGGCGGCATCTCCCCCAGTGGCGGGAAACGCACTTCGAGCACTTCGGCCGGCAGCCGGTTGTGCCCGTTGCCTGTGCTCATGCGCGCGCGCTCGTTGAAGGGTTCATCAGAAATTGGATGCGCGCGGCCGCAATCTTGCCTTGCGCTGGAAGATCATGCCCGCGCTCGGCTCCCTGCGGATACACAGCGGCCCAGCCTGCGGCAAAGCGCAATTGAAAGCGAAAGTTCACTGCTTCGCGGTCTGAGCAGGTAGCGCCTGAAGTTCCTTGCCAGGTTTGAAACGGACCGCCTTGCCCGGCGGAATGTTGACCTGCTGTCCCGTCCGCGGGTTGCGACCGATGCCCGTCTTTCGCGGCTTGACGTTGAAGACGCCAAAGCGGCGCAATTCGATGCGGCGTCCGCCGCCGAGCGCGGTTTTCATCGCTTCGAAGACCGTTTCGACGGCCTGCTCGGCCTTGGTCCGTGTGATATTGGTTTTTTGTACGATGGCGTTAACGATGTCGAGCTTAATCACAACATCCTCCGGGAAGGTCCCATCAGGCCGGAACCCTATGCTAGTCAGCGGTTTGCAGGTTGTCAAGCGCCGCTCCCGGTAATCTGCTGTGTGGGGGAGCGTGAGCGGCCCTCCACAACGAACTCTTGTGCCTTCGGCCGAGTAGCAGGCGCAGCCAGCAACTCCACCGACGTTGCGAGAGGCATGCAGGTGCGCCCTCGCATTGCTGCATGCTCAGCTATCTCCTGCGGCCGCCTCACCTTGGCCTTGGCGCGTGGTGAGGTGTGTCACAAGCAGTCGTGACTCCTCTCACAGAGCCTCGGCCTCCCCTTCTTCTATTTTTGCGGACGGTCAACACGGCCGTTCATATCTCGAACTTCGCACGTGTGTTGACCAGTTAATCATTCAAGTGTTGCTTGGCCGAGTTTCACGCAGCAATTGGCAAGAGCGGAGGAGATGGAATGAAGAGAGTGAATCGAAAGTGGCTAAAAGTGATCCTTACCGGCGTTTCGCTGATCGTGCCCTTTGTCGCGACCGGCGTCCACGCGCCGAGCGCCCGCGCAGTCCCCAGCTATGCGCGGCAAACAGGCTTTCCTTGTAGGTCGTGCCACACAACGCCGCCCGAACTTACCCCTCTCGGGCGCACGTTCAAACTCAACGGCTACACCATCACCGGCATGCCGATGACGACGGCGGAGAAAACCTCTCGGGAGGCTGGGCTGAACCTGCTGCAGACCTTGCCCCTGTCCGTCTTTTTCGACACTTCGTATACGCAAACGAACAAGGTCCAGCCGGGAGCTCAGAATGCCGACTTCGAATTTCCCCAGGACGTGTCCCTGTTCGTCGCCGGAGCCTGGTCCACGCACGTCGGGAGCTTCGTCCAGTTCACCTATGACACTCAGGACGATCACTTCAGTTGGGACAACACCGATATCCGCTACGCTAACTCAAAGAAGAGCGTGTTCGGCAAGAGCTTCGTGTACGGCCTCGATCTCAACAACAATCCCGGCATGGAAGACCTCTGGCACACCACACCGGCGTGGGACTATCCGTTCATCGCAGCCGATCACGAACCCACGCCCGCAGCCGTCGCCGTCGTCAACGGAGCTCTGGCACAAGACGTCGCCGGGTTCGGCGGGTACGGCATGTGGAACGATCACCTCTATCTGGACGCCACCTTCTATCGGTCGGAGCACCTGGGACTCACCCAGCCGAATTCGAACGCAAACGCCGCTCCATTCAATATCCACGGCCTCGCGCCCTACTGGCGTGCCGCCTGGCAGCAGACTTGGACGAACAGCTATCTCGAAGTCGGCACCTACGGAATGTTCACGAAATGGACTCCCTCTGCTGTCGTTGGACCTTCGAATGGGGTCGGAGGCACTTTCAAGAACAGCTCAACCGACGTAGCCGCCGATTTCCAATACGACCGAACGCTTCCGATGCTTCACAACGATATCGTCTCGCTCCGCGCTTTCTTCATCCACGAGAACTCGGCCCTGGATGCGAGCGCCAGCGAGACGCTCGGACTGGCCGCGCTTGCTCCGCATCATCTCAACACAGTGAACGCAAACGCCGAATATCACTTTGGCGACCGCTTCAGCGGAACATTCGGCTGGTTCAGTACGACGGGCACGCGTGATACCACGCTCTTTGCGCCGGCCCCGATCAGCGGCAGCGCCAACGGCAGCCCGAGAAACAGCGGGTATCTCCTCAATGTGTCCTATTGGCCCACGCAAAACATCGATCTTGCTGGGCAGTACACCGGCTACTGGACATTCAACGGCCGTTCGCTGAACTACGACGGCTCGGGGCGAAATGCCTCCGACAACAACACGCTGTACCTTCTCGCTCGGTTCCTCTTCTAGGGAACTCGCGTGGGAATCCGCGCGAGGGGCGCGGCGTTGCTCCCGGAATGGATCTCCCCTCGGCCAAGCAGGACCGCTAGCCGGGCCCGCTCCTCCACGCGGGTCCGGTTGGCGGCCGAACCAGACTTGCCGGGAAGTGGAGCGAGAAAAATGGCCAGAGAGATGGGGAAAAGTTCGAGTCGTGTGCCGGTCTCGAACGCGAAGAATAACTCGGCGCATTCAGAGACCATAGAGGAGGAGCAGAACCAATGAAGAGATTCGGAATAGTATCCACCTTCGTAACAGCGGCGTTGCTCGCGGTTGGGTTCGGCGCCAGAGTGATGGCGCGCGCGTCCGACACTGGCGGAATTTCCGGCACGATCCATTTTCAGGGCAAGGCGCCGGCGCTGCGGCCAATCCTGATGGACAAAGACCCGGTTTGCGCCAGTAAGCAAACTGGAACCGTGCTGCCGGAGGACGGCCGCGTCAATTCGAACGCCACACTGCCGAATGCGTTCGTCTACATCTCAAAGGGCACGGGAAGCTTGTCCGGGCACGTGCCTGCCAACTCGGTCACGCTGACGCAAAGGGGATGCACCTTTGCGCCGCACGTGCTCGGCATCATGGTCGGCCAGCCCCTGCAGGTCGTCACCGAGGACCCGACTGCGCACAACATCCACGTCAGCGCCACCAAGGGCAATCGCGACTGGAACGTGACGCAGCAGCCCGGCACGCCCTCGGTCACTACGAAGTTCTCGCAGTCCGCGATCATGGTTCCCGTGCACTGCAATATCCACCCGTGGATGGAAGCCTATATCGGCGTCATGACCAATCCATACTTCGCGGTCACCGGCGACGATGGCAGCTTCTCGATCAAAAACGTCCCGCCGGGCGACTACACTCTTTCGGTGTGGACCGCCACCTTTGGAACGCAGGAGCGCTCGGTGACCGTCCGTGCAGGCGAGTCCGCGAGCGTCGACTTCACCTTCACCGCCCAGTGATCGGCGGAGAGGCGCCGGTCGCCTGAAAATTTGTTGTCGTCAGCAGCAAACGAGGCCCGTCATCTACCCGGTGCGGAGAGAGCCCCGCATCGAGCCCCTGGCGGGCCTCTTCTTTTCGTCAGGGCGCGGCTTCGGCAGCAACGCGACGCTGCCCGTTTGTGGGTCGCGGCTTTAGCCGCTGAAGTATCTGCATTTGCCTTCGTGGCACAGCTCCATTTCGAATCCGAGTCGGCGAGGATCGTGTTGTTTAGGAGGTCGGGCCTTCAGGCCCGACAAAAGGGATCGGTGCGAAGCACCGAACCTTTGCGCTGGTCCATCTGCAGCAAGTAGTCTCGCGATGCGTCTCGTTGCCGAAGCGCGGATCACGACGTCAGCAAGTCGTCAGCTGCCCTGCAGAGACGCGAGGTAGTCGCAGAGGTTCTTGATGCGCTGTTTGACGGCTCGTTCGTTCTGCTTGTCGATGTAGCGGAAGATCGGTCCCCAGGTGGGCATTTCCGATGTGCCGTGCGCCGCAGGCCCCGGCCCGAATTGCAGGACGCTCTTCACGTAATCGTACGGAAACTTGCCGTCATGGCGCTTCGCGAGCGTGGTGAGATCGGGGGGAGGCGTTGTCAGCTGGGCGGCGACGGGACCGTGGCCCTTCGCGTCGGCTCCGTGGCAGGCCGCGCAGTACTGCTTGTACATCTGCTTGCCGCTCGGGACGTAGGTCAGCGGCAGTTGCGTTTCGTCTACCGCGGGGCGAGCGCCCGCGACACAACCGACCGCCAGCAGTAGACCGCTCACCAGAATCGCGCCCCGCATCGCCATGATCTTCTCCGAGAGTTCGCATCTCACATTATTCCCTGCGCTCCATCAAATCAATAGCTGACGATGCGACGAGCATCGTCCTCCTGCTTGCCCTGACGGAGGAAGGGAGGAAGCAACGCGACGAAGGACCCCTCTTCCGTGCGTTATGATGAGCCGCTGCCCTTTGTTGGGGCCTGTCATCCCGAGCGAGGCCGTATCGTGGCCGACGAGGGATCTGCATTTGCCTTTGTGGCACAGACGCTCACTTGCCCCGAGATCCCGAGGCGTGTCTGCGCAGGGGGTCGCCTTTTCGTCCATAGGCCGCAGCCAGATCGGACGCCGGGCTCCTCGGCGAACTCTGCGTCTCTGCGGTGAGTTGCGGTCTTTACTTTCCCGGGACGCATCTTCTCCCAACTTGCGCTACGCTCTCCTCATGCAAAAGCCCGGCATCGCCATCGACATTCCCGGATTTCGTTTACCCAGAGGAACGAAGGGCAAGCGCGTGATCCGCACCGTCGTCTCCGACTACACCGGCACGCTCTCTTGCCGTGGGAAGCTGACGCCGGGAGTGCGGACGCGCCTGCTCCGCCTGCGGAAACTCGTCGATCTCGAAATCGTCACAGCGGACACCTACGGCACCGCGCATCAGCAACTCAAAGGAATCGCCGTTCCCAACATGCTGGGAAAGAAACGTCAGGACATCGAAAAGCGCGACTTCGCGAAGAAATTCGACCTGCGGCACGTCGCCGCCTTCGGCAACGGCAATAACGACCGCCTGCTCCTCGCCGCAGTGAAGAAAGCCGGAGGCCTCGCCATCGCCGTGGACAATGGCGAAGGCTGCGCCCTCGACGCCCTCTTCGCCGCAAACCTCTTCATCTCCGGCGCCGCCAACGCCCTCGATCTCCTCCTCAATCCGCCTGCCCTCAAAGCCACGCTGCGGTTCTAGCCGCTACCTGTAGTCCCACAACGGCCGCCTCTCTCCCGCGGAATGCTTCAGCCGTGCTCGTAGTCTGGGGCACGCTCGAACACGATTGCATGACATGATCGGGGAGACGAAATGCAGACGTCACTAAGCGAACAGCGGCTCGAGCGTTGGAGTCGTAGAAAACAAAAATTCAAATGCACTGTCAATCGAGTCTAGTATCAGTTCCGCCGCTCCAGAGTCGACTACTCGAGACCGCACATCGCCATCGATGCCGTCGTTGATTCGCCGACGGACCTTATCGAATCGGGCTGCAGTCTGAGCGCTACGCAGATTGAGCATCCAGCTTTGCATCTCACGTGCTCGCTGCCTGAACTTGAAGAGATCATCAAACGGAATCGCTTTGCGACCTTCGAGGTTTCCGAAGAAGTCTTTAATACTGGTGGCATAGCCCCAAAGCTGCAAGAAACCCGCGCACACGAGCGCACTAGCCGAACTTTCGGCGCCTTCGCGGGCTTCAACTGCCAGGACCGCCCCAGCATCCACTCCGGGATCCCATCCCTCATCTCTCTCCGTGCTGATGCGTCTTTGGATCGCAAAGACCCAAAAAAATCTTCGAAGAAGGCTCTATAAACATCGCTGCTGGCACCCTCAGGGAAAGAGCCTGTTTCAACGCCCAAGTGAAGCCATAACAGGCTCTCCGTGAGTCGCGCGCGAACCATGGCAGCGAGAGCCTCATGCCCGGCGCCCTCAAGCTCTCTGAGCAAGGTAAGGTTCGGCAAAACCTGTCCAAAGGCGAACTCCTGCAATCTGTGCATACTCTATGGCAGCTCCAATACGAACCTCAACGGACGCTCGTAGCCGGTCCTCGGCTTGCATATGGAAACATGATCCTGATTCGGCTCCGGCATTTCGGGAAAGTCTCTTGTGTACTCGCCTCGAACTACAATTCTTTCACCACGGCCAAAGAGAACACGAGCTCGAAGACCACTCAGGTCGGGAGATTCCTGAAGGAACGCGTTTGTGTCCTGCCGGATTTGCTCCAGAAAGGCTTTGTCTTTCATTTCAACGAAAGAAGGAGAGCTCGCCAATATCATCATGGCAATTGCCTCTACCCGACCTGTCGCAAGACATGCGCCCACCCAACCCGAGGGCGTAAATCCGAGATGGGCAGGTGCAAACAGTGCAAGCTTGGCATCCAGAATCGGCGTACCGCCGTTCTTTCTTTTGTACTCCAGCACGACAGCCCTACGAATCACAACCGCGCCCTCAGAATGCCCGACCAAGACAAGTCGTTTGTATCGCCGCATTCTGAGCCTAAGGACTAGCAGCGCCCGAAGCTCTCTGAATGGTTGCGGGACAGAGAAGATCCAACCGGGAGGATTGGGGAATACCGCGCGCACAAAGGATATCAACTCCTCCGCGCTGTCAGTGATTGATTGGCGGAAACTGCTGTAGTGAAAGAAGAAGGCATCGCACATCGCCCATCCGGGGTACGTCATGCGGCAAGAATCAATCATCTCCTGAAAATTAAGCCAGGTTCCGCTCGCGTCCCCAAGGAACCCGTGGACAAACACGACAGCCGTATCGGATTGTGCGCTTTCCGAAATCAAGGCATACGAGCCGCTCTTGATTCTGTCGAGCGGTACCCAGTGGTGTTCGACGTCGGCAGTCAATTCTCCCATCTCCCCCAAGCCAGCCAAAGCTCGCTACAGACATAGGGGCCTCTTGAAGTGCCCGGTAGTCTTCTGCGTATTGGTGCGGCGAATACTGGGAGCAGATTGTAATAAATTAGGAAAGGTACTGTACATATAGTTTCGACACGTCCATCGAGCTAGAAGGCCAACTCCGTGGGAGATTTGGCGCGATATCAGTTGCAAGACTCCCGAATGCAGAGTCTGCGGATCAGGCCAGCTACCCTGCAACAGAATCTCACGACATCCACAGACTCTCACGCTTGACGCGCACACTCCCATCCACAACCATCGAAGCATGGTCCAAAAGACCGTGCTTACGGCCGGTTTCAGCGCTCTCTCAAGCGCAGGGATAGGTGTAGGTCGGAGCTTTAGCTCCGACACAACAAAATGGCGCGAAGCGCCAAACCGATGCGCAGCATTACCCGCAGCAAGTCGTAGTGTTGAGGCTGGTGCGCAGCTTGACGCCCTCTTAACAGCAGCGATGAGCGTCCGCATCCGCAAGATGGGACAGGCTTTAGCGCCTCGCGAATTTCTACTCGACAATGAAAAACGAGTAGAATTCGCCGCAACTCACAGAAAACAAACAATTGGCGTCGTTTCTACTCGACAATTTTTCGGGGGGTCTCCAAGCCTCTATTTTGAAATCTCCAATCTCAAATTTCAAATGCCAGTCCTCAAACCTCCAAAAACAGGTGTCAATCAAAACCAGATGCTTCTCCCTGTAACCCCTTCAAAACAAACGTCGCGCGCACGAAACAAGTGTCAATTTTTCGCGTTGTCGCCGACCCACGCTTTTCGAATTTCGATTTTCGAAATTCGAACCTCGTCACTTCCCGGTGACCGGATTCTTGTAGTGGTACGGCGGCACATACACATCCGGATACATCTTGTAAACCTCCGTCGTGGGTTCATCCGGAGGCAGACCGGCGATCGGTCCCGGAGGCGGATCGCCGCCTTTGTCCCACCCCTTGTAGAAGTCGATGTAGTACGTGAAATACGCGTGCAGCTTCTTGATCTTCCAGACGCCATCTTCCTTCGCATAGACGTTCTCGTAGGTCGCTTCGCCCCACTGCGCTCGGCCGTTCAACTGGCCCACCTGAATGATGGCGCGCCAGCGCCCATGGGCGGTGACGCCGTCGGGATCGATATCGACCTTGGGCTGCAATTGCATGTGATTGAACACCGAGCCGTACTTGAGGTCGGGCAGCGAGTGCATGTAGGCCCGCACGCGGTCCTGCCCTTTGTAAACGCCGCGCAAACCGATTTCGAGCGTCGCATCTTTCGTGAAGAGGTCGGAGACCTCGTCCCATTTCGCTTTATCAACGTAGTAGCCGTACGCGGTCTGCAGATTGCAGATCGCGATATAGTCCTGCGACGCCTGCGCCTGCTTGGCGAGCTGCGCTACCTGCGCTTTCAGCGCTTCCACCTCGGCAGCCAGGTCTTTCGACTTGTCCGCCGCGGAGGACTTGTCCGCCGTGGCGGACGGATCGGCTTTGTCGGCGTCATCTCCGCCCGCCGCGAAAGCGATTCTCGCCGGGCAAACCAACAGCATTACGAGCAGAAACTGCAATGTGCGGGTTTTCATTTCAGTCGCGCCTCTCGTTCTTCATTTTCCCGTTACGGGATTCTTGTAGTGATACGGCGGAACGAAGACATCCGGATAGAGCTTGTAGGCCACGGTCGTCGGCTGATCCGGCGGCATTCCGGCGATGGGTCCCGGCGCGGGATTCCCGCCCTGGTCCCAGCCCTTGTAGTAGTCCACGTAGTAGGTCATGTAGTAGTGCAGCTTCTTGATTTTCCAGACGCCGTCTTCTTTCACGTACTCGTTCTCGTACGTTCCCTCGGCCCACTGCGCGCTGCGATGCAACGCGCCGAACTGCTCGAACGCCCGCCAGCGCCCCTTGGCGGTGAGGCCGTCGGGAGCGATATCGATTTTCGGCTGCAGCTGCATGTGGTTGAAGAGCGTGCCGTATTTGAGATCGGTGAGCGTGTGGAGATACTGGCGCACGCGGTCCTGCCCCACCCACACGCCGCGCAACCCGATTTCGAGCGTGCCGTCTTTGGCGAAGAGGTCGGCGGTCTCGTCCCACATGCACTTATCGACGTAGTAGCCGTAGGCGTCCTGGAGATTCTGGATCGCGAGATAATCCTGCGAATTCTGGACCTGCTTCTCCAGTTGCGCCACTTGCGCCTTGAGATTCTCGAGCTCCGTGGCGTCGCGCTTGTTTCCCGCCGCCAGCGCAAACGCCACCGGAATCAGCAGCGCCAGCACGAGCGAGATTCTCAACACACTCGTTTTCATCGAAAGCACGCCTCCCCCTCGGGCGCGACGCGTGGCGCGCCCGGCGTTTCTCAGCACAAATCGGACGGGAGAGTATCAGCCAGCGCTGGACCGTGCAAGGCGACAATCTGGCATCCCGAGCGACCAGCGGAAGCCGAGGGAACTCTTTTCGTAGAGCCTCTAGGACAAGGAACCGTCCGCGCTTGGGATATAGTGTGCGTCGTCTTCCGGAGGTACTGCATGTCCGCAACTACGCGTCGTGAAGTTCTTAAGACCGCCGTCGGTCTCGGGCTGGCGAACGCCGTGGCGGAAAACTTGCCTGCGGCAGAATCGCGCTCGATGTTCCCCGGCTTCAGGCCCGCCACATTCGAAGGCACCAGCGCCACCATCAACTACCTGACCGCCGGCAGCGGGCCGCCCGTCTTGCTATTGCACGGATTTCCGCAAAACCTCCTGATGTGGCGCAAGGTCGCGCCGCCGCTGGCGCGAAACTTCACGGTGGTCGTCGCCGACCTGCGCGGCGATGGCGATAGCAGCAAGCCCGCGGGCGGTGGAGACCACTCCGCCTATTCCAAGCGCGCCATGGCGCAGGACCAGATCGAGCTGATGATGCACCTGGGATTTCCAAAGTTTGCCGTGGTCGGGCATGACCGCGGCGGGCGCGTGGCGCACCGCATGGCGCGCGATCACCGCGACTCGGTGACGAAAATCGCGGTGCTCGACATCATCCCGACCTATACGCTCTATCACACGTTCACCAAGGAAGTGGCGACGGCCTACTATCACTGGTTTTTCCTGATCCAGCCGGAGCCCTTTCCGGAAACGCTGATCGGCAATAGCGTCGAGTTCTATTTGCGGCGGGCGCTCGGCCCGCTGGTGCCGGCCGTGATTTCCGAAGAGGTGTATGCCGAATACCTGCGCACGTTTCGCGATCCTGCCGCGATTCACGCGTGCTGCGAGGATTATCGCGCGGCCGCGTCGATCGACCTGGATCACGACGCCGTCGATCTCGCGGACAGAATCACGTGCCCCCTGCTGGCGCTCTGGGGAGATAAGGGCCCGATGCACCGCTACTACGACGTGCTCGCGACGTGGAAAGAGCGCGGCACGAACGTAAGCGGGAAAGCGATTCCGGCAGGACACTTTCTCGCCGAAGAGAATCCCGACGACGTGACCGCTGAGCTGATGAAATTCTTGCAGGGGTGAGAGTGCCAAACGCGAGTCGGGTCGAAGAGAGATCCTTCGACTCGTCCGCCGCGGCGGACTCGTTCAGGATGACGATCCTTGTCGGATCGTCAGGTGACGATCGGCGATTTCTGGCCCCACTTGCCGGTGAAGACGAAGTCCGACACCGGCTTCCGCTGGCGCGCACCCGTCTCATTGTCGCGCAGGCGACCCTCGGGCAGCGTCATGGGATCACCCGGGTAGCCGATGGCGAAGCCGGCGACGGCTTCGTAGTCGGCCGGGATGCCGAAGAGTTCGCGCGCCTTGTCGGGGATGATTCCAGCCATCTGATGGACTTGCAGGCCGAGCGCCGTAGCCTGCAACGCAAGATTCGCGGCGGCCTGGCCGACGTCGTGAAACGCGTGGCGATTCGTCGAGCCGTCATGCGGCATCTTGTGCGCCGCCACGCTCAGGGCGACAACAGGCGCGCTCTTCGCCCAGCCCTGATTGAACTCGACGAAGGAATCGAGCACACGCTTGTAATTCTCCGGCTCGTCCTTGGTCCCGACGATGAAATACCACGGCTGGGCGTTGTAGGACGACGCGGCCCAGCGCGCGGCCTCAAACAAGCTGCGCAGCTTTTCGCGTTCCACAGGGCGCGAATCAAAGGCTCGCGGGCTCCAGCGATGGCTGATGAGCTCGTGAATCGGCACGGCTGCGGGAGCGGGTCTCTTACGATCCGACATGAATCCTCCTTGAAATGGGAAAGTATTAGACCACGAATCGGACGCCCGCGCACCGCCGGATGATTCAAGAAAGTTGCAGCAACGAGGCGCGATTCCGCGGACGCTCTCGCCGCGCAGTTGGTTACGCCGTCTTCGACGCGCGAGACGAATCGATCGAGAAGCCGCCCGCTCCGAACGCCGCCAGAACCAGCAGGCCGCCCATGATCGCGAGGTTCTTTTCGACGTTCTCGAAGTTGCCGATGCGGTCCACGTTGTGGATGGCAGGCACCAAATGGAAGAGAATCGTCGTCGGGATCAGAAACAGGAACACGATCCAGGCCGCCAGCTTCGTGTGATAGCCAATGAGGATCGCAAGCCCGCCCAGGATCTCGATCGCCGCCGCGCAGCCGAGTGATACCGAAGGCAGCGGGAGATTCGCTGTCTTCACGTAAGCGGTCATCATCGAGAATGCCATGATCTTGCTGACTCCCGCGTAAATGAAAATCTGGCTGACCAGGAAACGGCCCAACAGCGGCACAATGCCGCCCGATGAATTCGCCATGGAAGTTCTCCTTTTGATGGAAGAGCTGTCGCCGAGACCCAAAAGCACGTGCAAACTACCACAAAAATGCCGCCGAGAGGGAGATCACGCCAAATCGAACAGCAGGACTTCGGACGGCTCGCGCGATTCGACGCGAATCCGGGACTCGTTCGAGAGGGCCGCGCCATCGCCCGCCTTGAGCTCAGTGCCGTTCAGTTTGATGACGCCGCGCGCTACCTGAATCCACGCGTGCCGGCCGGAAGCGAGCGAATGGTTCGCTTCGCCGCCCTCTTCAAGCCGCGCGATATAGAGGTTCGCGTCCTGATGGATCGTGATGGGCGCCTCCGGCCCGGCGACGAGACTGAATTTGCCGTGCAGGTCGGCGTCGGAAAATGCAAGCTGCTCGTAACTCGGATCGAGGCCGCGGCGCTCGGGCAAAATCCAAATCTGCAACAAATGAGTCCGGTCCTTCGGCGATGGATTGAACTCGCTGTGCAGTACGCCGCGGCCCGCGGTCATGTGCTGCAGCTCGCCGGGACGGATGACACCTCGGCCGCCGGTATTGTCGCGGTGCTCGAGCGCGCCCTCGAGAATCCACGTGAGGATTTCCATATCGCGGTGAGGATGGGTAGGAAATCCGCCGCCGGGCGCAATCACGTCCTCGTTGATCACGCGCAGCGAGCGGAACTGCGTGTGGTCGGGATCGTAATACTGATCGAACGAAAATGTGAAACGGGAATCGAGCCACGACAGCTTGTTGTGGCCGCGCTCCTCGGAGGGCCGAATTTCGATCATTGGGATGCTCCTGTTTTCGAGCGGTTGGATGCCCGACAGCGCAAGAAAGATTCGCCCGGCAGACTAGGGCTTCTGTGTGGGCCGCAGAAGTACTTCACTGATAAAGCTTCGTGGCGCCTGCGTGAGGATCATTTCGACGGTATGGGCCACGTCTTCGGGCTGCAGCATCTTCTCGACGCTCTTTTCACTGTGCGGAGAGAAGTCGGTGGCGACCGAACCGGGACAAATCGCGCTGACGCGAATTCCATACGCGCGAAGGTCTTCCGCCATGCACTGCGTCAACCCGAGCAGTCCCCATTTCGAGGCGCAATAGATGGCTCCGCCAGCGAAGGCATTCTTGCCCGCGAGCGAGGCGATGTTGACGATGTGCCCGCTCCGGCGGCGGATCATGCCCGGCGCGACAAGCCGGCTCAGCAGGAACACCGCCTTCAGATTGGTGTCTAACACTGCATCCCAATTCGATTCGGAGGCTTCCTGCAAAGGAGCGAAATAGCCGATTCCCGCATTGTTGACGAGAACTTCGATGGGGCCGAGCGATTCCTCCGCCTTCGTGACGAGCGAAGCGAGATCGCCGGGCCGAGTCACGTCTGCCGGAATAGCGAGGGCCGGAATCTTGGCGCCCTCGAATTCTCCGGCTGCGGCCGCGAGGCGTTGCGGATCTCGCGCGCAGAGCGCAAGCTTCGCGCCCATGCGACCGAGGGTTCGCGCGATCGCGAGTCCAATGCCGCGGCTCGCGCCGGTGACGACTGCCACTTTTCCGTCCAATGGCTTCTGGGTCATTGCGGGGTGGTCTCGCGAGGCGACATGTCGCCGGAAGCGATCATCTTAACATGCAGGCAACGATTTCATGGATGCGCGTTCCCTCGAATGAAAGCGGGTTTTAGGCTTGCGCGGGTGTTGGGCTTTCCCTATAATCCCGTGGATTTCTGTATTTTACGCGACGGTCTCGTCGCAGTCGCGGCGCTGGTCTTGCCAGTGAGTCCGAGCTAATTCAGGAGGCAGGGAAGTGATCATCCGAAATCATACGAGCAAGTTCGCTATCGCGCTGGCGGTCCTTGGCCTCTGGTCGGCGGCACCGCGACCAACCGTAGCTCAAGCAGCCCAGCAAAGCCAGCAACCGAGCTATTCGCTGCCGGAGTACAACGCCGAGCAAGCCGCTGCGGCGGAAAAAGATCCGCAGGCCAAGATCAAGCTGCTCGACGCGTTTGTGGCCCAATACCCGAATTCGACGCTACTGCAGTACATCTATCAGTTCTATTACACGGCATACTACCAACTGAAGAACTACGCGAAGGCGGTTGAATACGCAGACAAGCTCATCGCGCTCGGGGACAAGGCCGATCTCGCGGTGCGCGTACAGGCGATTCAGGCGCGTGTCCAACTCTTTGGAATGATCCAGAAGCCCAGCAACGAGGACATCACAAAAGACCGGGACGTGGCGCAACTGGGGATCAAACTCTACCCCGATCTCAAGAAAGTGCCGAATTCGACGGTGACGGACGATCAGATCAAAGCCGGCATCACCTACCTGCAAGGCGCGGTCGCTCTGACCAGCACGCAGCTGAAGGATTATCCGACGGCCATCGACGCCTTCAAGTCTGTCCTGGCAGCGAATCCCAAGGACGCGGTGTCGAGCTACCGTCTCGGGCTTGCTTATCTCAATTCAACTCCTCCGCAATTTCTTGACGGCTTCTGGCAGTTGGCACGAGCCATCGATCTGAAAATTCCGGACGATGCCAAGGTGAAGGATTATCTGCGATCGCGGATCCTAGCGTACGAGCAGCCCGGCTGCGACAGCCAGGTCGATGCGCAACTGAGCGAACTGCTCCAACTGGCTGCGAATTCACCCGACCGGCCGACGACCTACACGATCCCAAGCCACGACGATCTATCGAAGATCGGCCAGGCCAGCACGATCATCACCGTCATCAACGACCTCAGTGGCGGCGGCGACAAGGCCAAGATGACGTGGCTGGCCATTTGCGGCGCCGAGTTTCCCGAAGTCGTGGGCAAGATCATCGACATGCAGAAATCGGACAACTACATCGATTTCATGGTCTTCACCAGCGACAACGCGGACCAGATGCAGGCGGCAACGACGGCAAACATGGACGTAAAAGTATGGACGGCGCCAAAGCCGCCCGGGACGGCTCCGGCAGGAGCAGCTACCGATGCTGGGCCGCAGCCGGATGTGGTGCGGTTTGAAAAGGACGACCCGATCCGTTTCGCCGGCACGATCGTCAGCTACGATCCTTCGCCCTTCCTGCTGCATTGGGATCAGGTGAAGGTCGATCCGTCGACCATCCCCGCTGAGAAGGGCGCGCCAAAGCGCCCGGCTCCGCGCAAGCCTGCCCCGAAACCGTCCGGGAACTAGCGAGCGAAGCCTGGAGATTTCAGGTTCCCAGTGGCCGGTCCGAGGTCGGGCCGGCCATTTCTATTTCACTTCTGAAATTGACACCCGGCCAGCCGTCAGCGGCGGCCCTTCGACTCCAGATGGTACTCGGAGATTTTGCGGCTTAACGTATTGCGGTGAATGCCGAGAACCTTAGCGGCGCGGCACTGGTTCCCCTTGGCGTGTTCCAGCACGCGTTTGATGAATTTCTTTTCGAATTCCGTGAGCGCCTCTTCGAGCAGGATGCCGCGGTCCACCATCATGCCCACCAGCGATTCCAATTGCTCTTTCACGTGTGCACGCTCCGCTATGACGCCCGGAAATCCGATACCCCCCAAGGTTCAGTCGAGTGCGTGGCCGGTGATGCGCTGATAGGCTTCTCGATACTTATCCCGTGTGCTGGCGACGACATCTGGCGGCAGCGCCGGTGCCGGCGGCTGCTTGTTCCAACCGATGCGTTCGAGATAATCGCGAACAAACTGCTTGTCGAATGAAGGCTGCGCCCGGCCCGGGACATACTGATCGGCAGGCCAGAAGCGAGACGAGTCGGGCGTCACAGCCTCGTCGATCCAAACCAAGTGCGGCCCGAGAATCCCAAATTCGAATTTTGTGTCGGCAATGATGATTCCGCGCTCAGCCGCGTGCTTCGCGGCGCGAACGTAGAGCTTCAGGCTGATGTCGCGCAGGCGCTCTGCTAGTTCGCCCCCGACGCGAGAAACAACCTCATCGAAAGAGATGTTCTCGTCATGGCCCGTCGTGGCTTTGGTCGAAGGCGTGAAGATCGGCTCCGCCAGGCGGTCTGATTCGCGCAGGCCCGCGGGCAAGCGGATGCCACAGACACTTCCCGATTTCTGATATTCCTTCCAGCCGGAACCAGAAATATAGCCGCGCACAACGCACTCGATCGGGACCGGGTCAGTGCGGCGAACGAGCATCGCACGCCCCTTCAGTTCGTCCTTGATGTGTTCGAGCTCCGGCGGGAAAAACTTCGACGCAATGACGTGGTTGAGCACGACGTCTTCGAGGTAATCGAACCAAAAAAGAGAGAGCTGCGTCAGAACGCGTCCCTTATCGGGAATCGGTGTAGGCAAAACGACGTCGAACGCAGACAAACGGTCCGTCGCCACGATGAGCAAGAGGTCATCGAGGGCATAAATGTCACGCACCTTCCCGCGACCTTGAAGCTTAAGTCCGGGAAAATCTGTCTGCGAAACAACGGCCTGCATCGGCGAAGCTGCCACGCGCTTTCTATCCTCGGCTGAAGGGAGGCGGGTATTCTAGCGCACGTCGAGTGGTTGTCAATCGATAAGAACCTGATGCGATGAATCATCTTTTCACCGCGATCGTGACGAAAAGCGAAAGCGGTACGGCGAGATGATCGAAAATCTTGCGTCAATTCGGCGTTTGCACTCGGCGAGTGACAAATTCCCTGATCGAAGCCAGTGCGGCTTGCGGCACGGTTTGCAAAAGCAGATGCGGGGCGTCGAATTCCGCAACTTCAACGTCCGGCTGAATCTTCCTGATGTAGTCACCGGATGCACGCGAGACGACGCGGTCGTGCTTCGCACGAAGATAGAGTGCGGGCAGTGCGACGCGACGGAGACGTTCCGAGACGTCGACATGCGCAACCGCGTCGAGGCGAGAATTCAGCGTCCCGGCGGAGACAACTTTGCGGACCTCACGCAGTTGCGCACGGAGGCGAGGCGAGTCGAACCGGCCGAACAGATTTCTGTGCTGAATGAAGAAGGGAACGCGGAAGGCGGGAAGCGGCTTGAGAAGCGCAGTGACCATGGGCAGCAGCGGATGGGGATTGCGCGCGAACGTGCAACAGAGAATCAAGCCGAGAAGGCCCGGCGGGTTGGACGCAGCAATCGAGACGGCGATCGGGCCGGAGAAAGATTCGCCGAGAACGAGGAAAGGCTGGTCGTGGGGAAGCGCTGCACAGGCGATGGCTTCCAACTCGGAGTATCCGAGCGAGGGATCGTTCGGATACGAGACGATGACGGGATTGAATTCGTTCTTAGCAGCGACGGCGAAATCCTCGAAGAGGACGCCGGTGCCGTCCATGCCCGGAAGAAGGACGAGGGTGATCACCTAGGAATCATAAGAGAGAGCCTTCGACTTCGTGGCCGGACGTCCCGTAACAGCAGGACGAAGAACGAACTCCGGCCACTCCGCTCCCTTCCTACGTCAGGGCAGGCAGGATGACGATCCCGGTCGTCAGGCCGCGTTGCTGGCGGTTGCAGCCTTGGGAGCGGATTCCGCGGCGGCGTCTTCTTCCCACTTCACGGAGACCAGTTTCGAGACGCCGGGCTCCTGCATCGTGACGCCGTAGAGCACCGAACCCATTTCCATCGTCTTGCGGTTGTGGGTGACAACGATGAACTGGGTCTGGCCACACATTTCCGCGAGCATTTTGTTGAAGCGGCCGACGTTGGCTTCATCGAGCGGCGCATCGACTTCGTCGAGGATGCAAAACGGGCTCGGCTGATAGCGGAAGACGGCGATCAGCAACGCAAGCGCCGTGAGCGCTTTTTCACCGCCCGAGAGCAAGAACACATTCTGCAAGCGCTTCCCGGGCGGCTGCGCGACGATGTCGATGCCGGATTCGCCGGAGCTATCGGGTTCGCTCAAGCGCATTTCGCCGTGGCCGCCGCCGAAGAGCGACTGGAACGCGATCGCGAAATGGGTGTTGATGAAGTTGAAGGCTTCCTCAAATTTCTGGCGCGAGACTTCGTCGAGTTCGTTGATCGTGAGCTGCGTATTCTCGATGGACTGGACCAGATCGTCGCGCTCGCGGCGCAGGAAGTTTTCGCGCTGCTCGCATTCCTGGAATTCCTCGAGCGCCATCATGTTCACGGGGCCCATTGCCTCGACGCGCGCCTTCATCTCGTTGTAGTTCGCCTCAGCGAGCGCGAGTTCTTCACCCATGAGAAGCTGCGGCTCTTGGGCCATCAATTCTTCGGGCTGTGCGTTGAGTTCGGAAACGCAGGTCTGGCGCAGATAGTCGCGGTCGGAATCATTGCGCGCCTTTTCGACCTGGCGCTGGGTGCGCGAGGCGCGAAGCTCGTCGAGAGACTGGCGGCGTCCGCGCAGTGAGTCGTCGAGCTGCCCGGCACGCGAACGGGCATTAGTCCATTCCGCTTCGAGCGCGGTTTTATGGTCCGTCAGGCGATCCTTTTCGCGGCGAAGCTCTTCCGCCTGGAGCGCGAGCGACTCGCACGAAGACACGATCTCAGCTTTCTCGGCGATGAGAGCATCGTGCTGCTGGCGAAGAACCGCTATGCGTTCACCCGCCTGGGCGATTTCGGCGGAGAGCCGCCGCTCGACGGATTCCGCGCTGGCAAGGCGCTCAGCCATCGTAGCCAGCTCTTCACGGCGGGCAACGACCTGCTCCTGCAAGACATGGAAGTCCCGCCGCAGGTTCGCGAGCGTTTCGGCCGCCTGCGCCGCTTCGGCCTCTGCTGCGGCGCGGGAACGGATTGCTTCGTCGTGCTCGGAGCGGGCTTGCGCGGCGCGCGCATGCGCGTCTTCGGCCTCGGCGCGGAGCCGGGCGATTTCCTCGCGCTCGGCGGAGACGTGCTGCTCGACACGAGTGAATTCTCGGCGCGCGTTTTCGCGCTGATGCGACGCCGCGACGAGGGCCTTCTCGGCCTCCATGTGCTGCGCCGTAGTGGTCGATAGGTGCGTTTCCGCAGCGGCAATTTCGGCTTCGAGATGCGTGAGTTCCGCCTGCCTTCCGCGGGCGACTGCTTCCAGGCGCGCGGCTTCGGCTTCGCGCTGACGGAGTTCGCGCTTGAGGGCGAGCGGGCCGGCGTCGCCTTTCCGTCCACCGGAAACCATGCGGCCGTGGTAGCAGGTACCATCCGGCGTAAGGAAATAGCTGTGCGGATTATCGCGCGCCATGCGCTCGGCAATCGCGGGCGTTTCCACCAGATACGCGGTGCGCAGCTTCTTCAGAAAGTATTTCGTATTGGGGCCGAGCGGTTCGCGAAACTCGACGAGCCGATCGAGGCGTTCGATGAAATCGCCGGGCATCGACGAGCCGCGATCGATTTCGGACTTGTCGATATCGAGGTTGCCGATCGAATCGACGAAAAAGGTGGCGCGTCCGCCCATTTCGTTGCGGAGAAGCGCGACGCCGGCGCGGGCCTGATCGAACGATTCGACCACGACGTATTCGAGCTCATCACGAAGGAACTGCTCGATCGCGCCTTCGTATTGTTCCTGCACCTCGGCGTAGTCGGCGAGCAGACCGACGGCGCGAAAGCCGCTGGAATGGCCGTCGCTGCTAGCGTTGAAAAGCTTTTGTACGGCGTCGGCGGTGTAGGCGCGCTCGCGCAAAATCTGCTCGATCGAGGCGTGGCGGGCGCGTTCGGCGGACAGTTCCTGCCGGGCGCGTTCGAGCTGCTGGCCGGTTTCCTGCTGCGCCTGGCGAAGGCTCGCGAGGCGCGACTGCGCTTCGCGCACGGCCGTAGAAAGTTCCTGTGCTCGCAGCTCTGACTGCTGAAGCGCGGCGTCAGCAGTTTCAACGCCTGCTTGCAGGTTTGCATATTCCTGCTCGCGCGCGCGAAGGGCTTCGGCGCGCTGCGATTCGGAAGCGCTATGCCGCGCGGCGGTTTCTTCGGCCTGCAACGACTCAGCCTGGGCGTGCGCGGCCTTTTCGACGAGGCCGCTGGCAAGCTGCCGGAGTTCGGCGGCGCGGACTTCGAGGCGTCCCTGCTCGGCGGTGCTCGCCGAGACATGTTCGGTGGATTCGCGCAAACTCGATTCCAGAGAGGCTGTCGCGGCGCGAAGATCAGCGACGGACTCGCGGTGCTCGGATGCTCGCGAGGCAAGATCGGACGCCTGGCGCTCGGCCTGCTCGATTTCGATTGCGAGGCGCACAGCGCGCGAATCGAGCTGCGCCATCTGCTCGCGGTTGAACGTGATGCGGTTTTCTGCGCGATCGAGGTCCAGCGCCGTCTGATTGAGCACATTTTGGGTGTGGCGGAGTTCGGCATCGAGTTCGTAAGTGCGGGCGCTCAGGCGCTCCTGCTCGCCTTCCAATTCGTGTACCGAGCGGGATTCGCGCTGCTCAGCTTCTTCCATTTCACGCAGCAGGCTTTCAAGGCGCGCGGCCTCGGCATCCAGCTGGCCCGCTTTGCTGGCGAGAACGATACGCAACAGCCCGCGCATCTGTTCGCGCAACTCGGCGTAACGACGCGCTTTCGAGGCCTGCCGCTTGAGCGACGCGAGCTGCTTTTCGACTTCGACCAGAATGTCGTTGACGCGCGAGAGGTTGATTTTCGAGGCTTCGAGCTTCGCTTCGGCAAGCCGCCGCTTCGTCTTGTACATCGTGATGCCGGCGGCTTCTTCGATGATGGCACGGCGGTCCATCGGCTTCGAATTCAGGATCTGGCCGATGCGGCCCTGCTCGATGATCGCGTAGGTATCCGGGCCGAGGCCGATGCCCATGAAGATTTCCTGGACGTCGCGGAGGCGCGCGACGCGGCCGTTGATCAGATATTCGCTTTGCCCGGAGCGATAGAGCCGGCGGCCGACGACGATTTCGCCGGGGCGCAAGGTAACGGCCGGCTTTTCGGCGGCGCGCTTTTTCCACGGCTTGCGGCCTTCGGGCGCTTCTTCTGCCCGGATTTCTTCATGGGGAATCTCAGTGACGGAGGCTGGTTCGGCGACCGCGCTCGCATCCGTGGACGTTTCGGGATCAGCGTCGATCACCTTCGTGACTGCGTCGGATAGCTCAGGATCGACCAGCGTGAGCGAAACTTCGGCAAGGCCCATAGGCGGGCGC
>DASPVC010000076.1:0-15102 GCA_035622585.1 Candidatus Acidiferrum sp. | reverse complement strand
CGTTGGCGATGGCGACTTCGATTTGCCGCAGCAGTGTCACGATCTGCTCCGGCTTGTAGCGGACCATGGGCATGACCAGTCTTCCCTCCAGGTGAATTCTCTCTCACTTCACCTGGTACAAAAATCCCCGGTCAGCTCAGTCCCGCGAACAAGCGCGAACGGTTCTAAGTATTAGAAAGGAATTGCTCAGCTTGATTTCAGACTCGATGCGAGTTCGCCCCTCGGTTTGGTCAGAAGGGGCGCAGGATCCCGTCGCTTTCCTCCTTTCCGGCGGGGATGTAAGCGGGGAGGGCTCGCCCACCCTCCCCACAGATTTCCAAAGCCTACAACTGACTATGGTTGTCGCCGAAGAAGCCAGTGAAGAAGGAAATGGGATCTCCAATCAATCGTCCTGAGTGCGAGAAACCTCAGCGGGTAGAACGTCGGCCGTTGCGCGTGGCGGCGTGCCCGCTTCTGAGTGCTGAGGACGTCGCGGCTATGACGGGGCTCTCGGTCGAGACACTTGCACAGTGGCGCAGCCAACGAAGAGGAATTCCGTACGTGAAGATCAGTCGCAATTGCGTTCGCTATCGCCAGAGTGATCTTGACGCTTGGCTTGCTGAGCGTATAGTGCGCGTCGAGCAAGACCCATCAATCGCAGGAAGGAGAATCTAACCATGGCAGTCTATCGACGCGGAAAAACGTGGTGGTATAGCTTCGAGTTTGAAGGGCGCAGGATTCAAGAATCCTCAGGCCTCACCAACAAAACCGCAGCGTTACGGGCCGAAGCCAAACGGAAAACCGATCTCCTTGAGCGTCGCGCCGGATTCACTCGACGAAAGTTGCCGCCGAAATTCGAGGAGTTTGTTTTGCCCTTCCTCGCATGGTCCCAGCAGCAGCACCGGCCAAAGACCTATGAGCTGCACGGCAATAACTGTAAATCCCTGAAGCGATATTTTCGTGGCAAGTGGCTCGATGAAATCACGCCAGGCATGGTCGAGGACTTTAAACTTGCCCGTGTGCGGGAAAAGCGTTGGGGAGAGGAGAAAGAGCGCGCAATCTCGGGCGTCACCGTAAACCGCGCCCTGGCCACCCTGCGACTGTTGTTCAACTACGCCGAACGATGCGGGTACCAGGTGGCCAATCCGGTCAAGGGCGTCGAGTTCTGCAAGGAGCCGAGGCACATGCGGGTCCTATCGCTTGAAGAGCAAATCGCCTACTTCGGCGCGGCAAGTCAGCCACTCAGGGACATCGCCCGCATCATTCTTGATACAGGTATGAGGCCTGACGAAGTCTTCCGGATCGAGTTCGCCAACGTCGATTTCGAGCAGCGTTCGATTTTCAATGCTTTCGGAAAAACGCCGGCAGCCAGACGCAACCTCACCATGAGCGCTGACGTTTATGCCATTCTGAAGAAACGCGCCACTTCTGCCAAGTCGCGTTACGCCTTCCCCTCACCCCATAATCCAGATAGGCCAATCGGCCGCGTACACAAGGCTCACTACGGAGCCGTGGACCGCGCAGCGATTGAGCCGCGATTTGTCCTGTACGATCTGCGCCACACCTACGCATCAAGGGCGGTCATGGCCGGCGTCGATCTGCCGACCTTGGCAGCACTCCTCGGCCACACCAGCATCCAAATGACGATGCGATATGTTCATCCAGCTGAGGAACACAAAAAGGAAGCGGCGACAAAGCTTGAGAATTACAAAGCAGCTGAGATCCTGAAATTCGCTGAAAAAAATCAGCGGGTCACTACAATTTCCGCTACAATGCCTCGAGTGAACTGATGAGCCCCTACCCTAACCTGCTGAAAAGATTGGTGGACGTGGCCGGGATCGAACCGGCGACCCCCTGCTTGCAAAGCAGGTGCTCTCCCAGCTGAGCTACACGCCCCCAAAAAGAAGCACTTCGATTCTAAGGCATTTTTGCGCGCGCCGAAATCCATTCCTTCGCACCCGGGTTCTACTGCTGCCTTGCTGGCGTAATCGTGTACCAAATTGAAAACGAGCCTGCTGCCCGGCGTTGACATCTTCTGCTCCTCTGCCAGAATCGTCCCAGCGATCACCACTTTCGTGCGGAGGGCCCTTTGATTTCAGCAAGGAAGTTCACTGCGGTGCTGCTGTGTCTTCTTCTTTCGAATCTGACTGCGCTCGCTGAACCTCAGGCGTCCGGCCAGCACGCCGGCCAAATCGACGCTCTGATTCCGGCTGCGATGCGAAACGATAAAGCCGCTAAGGCCCAAGACGAGCTTCTTTGGAATGATCTCCTCAAGACGACTCACAGTGGCCGGGTCCGCGCCAGCTTGACCGATGGCTCCATTCTGAGCGTCGGTTCCGACAGCGAGTTACGCGTCGTGCAGCATGACGCCACCTCTCAGCAGACTTCGCTCGAAATGAGCTATGGCAAGCTCCGCAGCCAAGTTCAGAAGATCACCAAGCAGGGCGGAAAGTTTGAAGTGAAGACTCCCAATGCAGTCATCGGCGTGATCGGCACGCATTTCTACGCCCAGTACGCTTCAAACAAAACGACTGTCATTTGTTACGAGGGCCAGGTGTCCGTCACGCCGCTGGGCAAAGTGCAAGTGCTCAAGAACTCGGGCCAGAACGCCGGCAATTCGATCACCGTGAGCGCCGGACAGATGGTCGTCATCAGCAGCGTAACTCCTCCAGCAGGTTTTCAGCCTTCTGATGCCCCGCCCGGCCTGGTGCAGAGCACCCAGTTGGGCACCGATGTGCCGGATAATCCTCCGCCCACGGTCCGGCCCGGTCAGGTGGGCGGCGGGCATGGTCTGATCTTTATCGGGGCTGCTGCCGCGGTCGGAGCGGCTGCGGGCATTGTGGCCACACACAACAACCCCACAGCCAAGAAGTGCGGCAATCTCGGCGCTGCCCCGTGCTAGCCCCGGCTTTTTCAGGTACCCTGCCTGACGACGAACGGGACCCTGTGGGCTGAGAGTGATCGCGTGCGCTCGCGGGCGGTTGATCTAGAATCGCGACATCCATGACTTCGGAGAAACAGAGTCAGCCCCGCTGGTGGACTCGGCTCGCTCGAGACTGGTTTCTTCGAATCGATGTCGGTCTCGGCGTGATCGTCACGCTCGTGGGCTTGGTGCTGTTCAATTTTTCCGGCATTGGCGATACCTCCAACGCCACCTTCGCCTTCCTGCAGAATATCGAGCAGCGCTCGCTCGATCTCCGCTTTGGCTTGCGCGGTTCGCGCGCGCATGATGACCGCATCGTCATCGTCGGCATCGACGAACGAACCCTGCAGCACGTCAGTTCGTTCCCGCTTCCTCGCGATAGCTACGCGTTACTCGTGAATCGCCTCACCGCCGACGGCGCACGCGTGATTGCTTTTGACGTAACGTTCCCGACGCCCGAAACCAATTCAGCGATCGGCGCGTTGGAGCGCCTACAACACGAGCTCGGGTCGTCCGCTTCCCCTTCGGTGACCGTCAAAATCAAGCAACTTGAAAAGGCCAGCGACCAGGACGAGCAGTTTGCCGCCGCCATCAAGCAGTCCGGCCGCGTCGTTCTTGCGCATCTCTTTTTGAATCCCGAGCGCGCCAAAGGTGCCGATCAAAAGCTCGAAGAGGAATACTTCAACATCGTTTGGGCCAAAAGCTATCCGCAAGACATTCCTTTGCCGTCTAAAGACGGCCGCAAAGTCGATATCGGTCAGGCGTGGATTGCCGGCGGCGGCGTAATTGCAGCGGGAGCGGAGGCCAATATTACCAAGCTCGCCGACGCTGCTGCTTCGTACGGCTTCATCGACATCAATCCTGACCCTGACGGCACGCTGCGTCACGCCCTGCTCGCCATCCGCTATCAGAATCAGGATTTTTTCCCGCCGCTTTCCGTGCAGGCGATTCGAGAATACGAACACATCTCCGACCAGGATGTCGCCCTCTACTTCGCGAGCAATGGCCTGGAGCAGATCCAGCTTGGCGACCGCGTTTTGCACCCCGCTCACAACGGCGCGGCCATCATCAACTATGCGGGCCCGTACAAGACCTACGCGCATTATTCGATGTGGGATGTGATCAATGGCTCGATTCCCCCCGCCACCTTCAAGGACAAGATTGTTCTTCTCGGCCCCACGGCCGAGGCAATCGGCGACATGCGGAACACGCCCTTCGAGGGTGGCGAGCCGTACATGGGCGTCGAGGTCCACGCGAACATCATCGACAACATCCTCCACTACAACGAAAAGGGCCGCGGCTTTCTCACGCGCGGCTTCGACGAGGAAATGATCGACATCGCCTTCATCCTCGTCTTCGGGCTGCTCTTCGGATTCTTGTTCAGTAACGTGCAGCCGCTCTATTCCACGATTTCGCTGCTCGCCGCCCTGGGTGGGTTTTCCTGGTTCGTGTACTACAGCTTCGCGCACAGCGGCCGCTGGCTCAGCTTCGTGATTCCGGCCGGCACGCTCGTCGCCAACTACGCGGCGATCACCAGCTACCGCATGATTTTCGAGGAGCGCGCGAAGAGGATGATTCGCAAGAGCTTTTCGCAAGTGGTCCCGCCCGCCGTCATCGCGCTCATTGAGAAGGATCCGGAGAAATATCTACGCCCCGGCGGCGAGATGATGGAATTGACCGTACTGTTCAGCGACATCCGTGGCTTCACGACTCTCTCCGAAGGCCTCACGCCTGACGAGCTCGTTCTCCTGCTCAACGAATACCTCGCCACAATGACGGACGTCCTCTTCTCCACCTATGCCACGCTGGACAAATACATCGGCGATGCCATCATGGCTTTCTGGGGCGCGCCTGTTCCGCTCGCGGACCACGCCTTCCGCGCCTGCTCCTGCGCTTTGCGGATGGTGAGCGAACTCGCGAAGCTAAACGCGAAGTGGGAATCCGAAGGCCGTCGCCCGATAGCCATCGGCATTGGTCTCAATACGGGTGACGTGAACTTTTGCAGAATGGGCTCGGCCAAGCGCCTCGCGTGGACCGTCATGGGCGACAACGTCAACCTCGCCTCGCGCCTCGAAGGCATCACCAAGGAATATCAGACGCAAATCGTAATCAGCGAGAACACCTACCGGCAGGTCGCGGGCCAGTTCGTGTGCCGCGAGCTCGACAAGATCAAGGTCAAGGGCAAGCATCAGCCCGTGAACATCTACGAATTACTCGACGTAATCGCAGAGAAGCCAAAATACGAATCCCTCCTCGCGCAATTCGAGCATGCGATGGCCGCTTATCACGCGCAGGACTGGCGTGAAGCTGCGGCGCGGTTCGGCGAGCTTCTCGCCGCCCATCCCGACGACGGTCCCACGCGTCTCTTTCTCCAGCGCTCACTCGAGTTCATGAGCAACGCGCCCGAACCCGATTGGGACGGCGTCTACGTCATGAAGTCGAAGTAGCCCGACGTCCCGGCACCTGTTTTCGCCTAATCTCTTTCGTCGCAAGTCCCCAGCGGTTCCATTGACGGCGTTCGAAATTGGATGGATTCTTCGTGCATGCATACGCTCAAAATCGCCTGCATGGGCCCGTGGTTTCTTTTACTTGCTCAGGTGGTCTCTGCCTCCCAAGCCGTCGATACATGCAAGCTCCCAGCTGACTTGCAATTCGAAATCTCGAAAAGTCATCCCGGCGCCAAGATAGTTCGCTTGCCGGACCTCGAAGAAGACGATAGGCATTACTTCGTGACGGATCATGATGATGCTTGCCCAGGCCTCGTTAAGGTCGACTTCTACGGTGATGGAGCACCGACGTTCGCTCTGTTGCTGGGTGAACAATCTAGATCAAAGAAGCAAACCGAGCTGATCGTTGTTCATCTCGTTTCCGGTAAATGGCGAGCGGTGTCGCTGGGAACAGGAGACGCGGTGCCGTACGCTCCCGCAATCTGGAGCGAGGCACCCGGGAAATATCGCGATGTTTATGGTAGGAAGACCATCCACGCGAGTAGGCCGGTGATCGTTTTTTGCAAGTATGAGGGTTGGGCGATCGTGTACTCCTGGACTGGCGATCATGTCGACAAAGTCTGGATCCTCGACTGATCGATACGCATTGTTGTTCTCTGGCCATTACTCAGCCAGTCGCGTCAGTGTCAGTCTACCCTTCACTTCTTTTTCCTTCGTCCAATCGTGGTACGTGTGGCACTCAAAGCACCGTGACTCTGCGCCGTCTGCTCCCGAATGATGGCACTTCTCGCACGTTGCGATGCCGGGTAGCAGAATGTCTGCCGTCTCGTGGCTCGTCAGTGCGCCCGCGTGGCACTCCGTGCATTTCAGCATCTGGTGGCGTTCGTGGTTGAAGTCCGCGTGCGGCATCCATCGCGTCGTAATGTTCGACTTCGCAACCGTCGGGAGTTCGCCATCGCCGGGAATGCTCAGCGCATGGCACTGCTTGCACGCTTTTCTCCAGAGCAATTCCTCCGATTCGCTCACGCGCTCGGCCACCCACTGATCGCGCGTCACCACCCGAACCGCTACAGGCACCGGCTTTTGCGGCAACGTCCGGTCCGGGCCCGGCTCGCGCAACTCAGCAGGATGCGCCGCAACGTATTGCTGGAATTTCTGAATCAAGAAAGTGTGGATCACCTGCGGCGTATCGTGCGGCACGCTTTCCGTAAACCGCTTGTCGAATTGCAGTCCATGGCACGCTACGCAATGCTTCACGTATGTCACCGGTGCCATGTACGCCCGCGCGGAAATCGCGATGGGGAGATCGGACTTCTGCGCGATCGCAACCGGCGTACCCGTAGCCGATCCGAATCGCAGCGGCTGTGCCGACGTCGGCGGCCGGTGACAATCGTCGCAATCGAGCTGCACCGGCTCTCCGTTCGGCCCCTTGAGATTTTTCTTAAGGTGCACCGCGTGATTGAGCTTGATCGTGCCCGGATCGACCGCGCCGGGCCGCAGCGCCGCAAACTCCGGGTGCCTTGAGCCGAAATTCTCGATGTCGCGCGTGAACTTGGTCGGCGCGCCTACCGTCCTCAGATTTGCGTGGCACTGCGTGCAGCTTGCATCCGCCGTCGCGGCGAGCCGCATCCGCCCCTGATGTTCCTCATGGCACGACGCGCAATTCGGCGTGAACGTCTGATTGTCGTGATGCATCGGTCCGTCGTGGCACGAAAGGCACGCCTGATCGCTCGCCTTCGCGCTGAACGAACTCACTGTCTTCATGTGGCACGCATCGCATTTCGCGGCGAGCACCGCGTGCGCGGATGAAAGTCTGCCGCCGCTATAGACGCGGTTGTTGCCTGCCACTCCGTACCATGTGAGCCAGAGTATCGCCACGAGCGGCGCCGCCACCGAAAGCCAAAATCGCCAGCGGCGAAACGGATGCGGGCGCTTGAAGTAATTCAGGTCGATGCGCTGCGCCAGCTTTTTTGTAGTGCGCTCCGGGCCGGCCAAGAGTTCTTGCTCCTTTGCGCTTTAGTATCGCAACGCTGTGATCGCATGCACGCAGCCCAGCAGCAGCAATCCAAACGATAGCGGAATGTGCAGCATCAGCCAGCCGTGCAGCCACTGGTGGAGCAGCGATTGCCGCCGCAACTGGCGCTCCTCTTCGCAAATCGCTTCCAGCTTCTTCGTCGTCTCGTGGATCTCAGCCGGGAGCAAAGTGCGCAGGCCCTCGAACGCGCTGTGCGCTCGATCGCCATCGGACAACAGTTGATGCCGCTTGCCACGGCTGGCAAGGAAGGGCCGCATTTCGCGCTCGTAGAAGCTTCGCAGCGGCGCCGTCCCATCCTCAACGGCCACGCCCGTCTGCGCTGCCAATGCAAATCCCTCTCGCGAGCCGGCCTGTGCGGGCTCGGAAGCGCCTGCCACCGCCGCAACCAACCGGTCGGCCTCTGTGACGAGATGTTCGCGCACGTGATCGATTTGCTCGAAGATCGTTTCCCCGGGGACCTGTACGGTCATTGTGTGCGGCAGGTAGTGCTGCAGCGCCGCGCCGAATACACCGCTCGCCACCACGACGATCACCAGCCACATCAGCACGCTTGTCAGCGGCCCGCCGAATCGAAACCCCGCATGGAAGAAAATAATCGGCAGACTCAGCAATCCGAGCCACAAATGCCCGCGCATCCATGCCTGCGCGCGGCCCAGCCTCCAGACCGGCACCTTCTTTCGCGCCGCCAGAAGCCCCGAAAACACCATAAACGCTGATCCGACGATCCCAAACGTCAGCCCGATCGCGCTTCCTCCCCGCAGACCCGACGGCGAATGAGCCGCGTACGGCACGTACACGGCCGTCGCCACGCCGAAAATGATGAGTGACGCCGCGAACCATTTTCGGTGTGTGTGGTCGATGCGCACGGTCAGGATTTTTGAGCGATGCCCGGGGCCTGTCCCAGCAAGCCCGCGAAGAATCTTCGCGGATCAACGCGGTGGGCCGCATCGTGCGGGCACGCATAGACGCAGCTCGGCTCGGCGAAATCCTTGCAGAGGTCACACGACGTGGCCTTCTGCTTCACCACAGCCTTCTTGCGCCCCGGACGCTCCGGATCGTCCGCCATCACGTTGAACGGATGCAGATTGATGTTTCCGTACGGGCAATTCTCCGCGCACAGCCCACAGCCGATGCACCAATCCTCGATAATCACTTCGAGCGAGTTACGCCGCCGAATCGACCCCACCGGGCATCCCACCATGCACAGTGGATCGAGGCACTGCCGGCACGAAGTCGCTACGAGATAGTGATCGAATCGCAGCCCTTCGCGGACCAGACGCGTGATCCCGTCGTGCGCATCGGCGCAAGCGCGCACGCATGCGTCGCATCGAGTGCAACTATTCAGATCGAGCAGCAGCAGGCTCTGCGCCTCCATCAAGCCCTGTGCAAGGAAGCTGTCGAGCGGCACGCTCTCCAGCACCGACAGCCGCTGCCGGTTCATCTGCGCGCGCTCTTGCTCCACCACTTCGAGCTTTCGCCGGATCGCAGGAAACTGCTCGATCATGCGCCCGAAATCCTCTGCTCCGATTCTCACCACCTCCACGTGATCGAGAGCTGTGCACGTCGCCGTGCGCACATCGCCCAGCAGCAGTCCCGTTTCGCCGAAATAGTCGCCGCGTGAAAGATACGCCAGCACCATTTCGCCGCCTGGGTGCGCCTGCGACACTTTCACGAAGCCGATGCGCACCAGATAGAAGGCGTCGGCCGGATCGCCCTGCTTGCAGATCACCTGCCCCGGCGCATAGCGCACCAGCTCCACCGTCTCCCGCAAACCGCCGATGAATTCATCTGTCAGTTCCGCGAACACGGGCACGGAGCGCAAGTGGCTATCGAGCGCGCGCCGCCGGTACGACTTATCGAGCTGCGCGCGAAAATTCTTGTTCCGCTGCATGATGTCCAGCACGTTGCGCAGCATCTCGAGCACCGTGCAGTCGGTCTCGGCGCGAATCGTCGCGGAGCGAGGGTACAGGCTCATGCAGGTCATCTCGCCGAAAAGGTCGCCGGGACCCAGCTCCGCGACGGGATTGTCGTAATTCAAATCCACTGGAGCGTCGATCGGAATCCATCGCTGATCGGCTTCCTCCTCGCGCCGGTCCTGCTGCCGCTGGGCCAGCCCGCTCGAAAGTTTGCCGATGAATTTCCTAAGCCCGCCCTGCGTCTTCACGTGCGCCATCGGAGTCGAGATCGAGACGCGCGCCTTTCCATCGAGAATGTAGAACGCCGTCGATCCGTATTCGCCTTCGCGGCAGATCACGTCGCCCTTGCGAAACTGCCGCCGCACGATCGCGCCGCGATTCAGGCTCAGAAAAGTTCCGGAGACGCCCTTGAACACCGGCAGTTGTTGGAGCTCCTCCGTGGAGACCTGTTGCACATCGGGCCCAGTCGCAATCGCGGTTGCCGTGATGCCGCGATTCGTCAGCGCGCCGGTCGGGCACGACACCATGCACTCGCCGCACGAAACGCATGACGACTCGCCCATCGGCTCGTTGTCGTCAAACGCGATCCCCGCGTTCGCGCCCTTGCCCATGCGTCCCAGGACGAAGTTTTCACGAATCTCGCTGCACCCGCGGATGCACCGGTCGCACAGAATGCACGCATCGAAATCGACCGCGATGCTGACCGACGAGTTGTCTTTCCCCCGCGTCGTACTCCGTTTCGCGAAGCGGGGCTCTGTGATGTTTGCCTGCTTCGCAAGTGTCTCGAGCTCGCAGTCGCCCGAATGCTGCTGCCGCGCGCAGGGGCTCGGATGGTCCGACATCAGCATCTCAACCAGCGTCCGCCGCGCCCGCTGCACCTTTTCCGACGCCGTGTTCACCACCATCCCGGCCTCGACCGGCCTCACGCACGACGCCGTAAATACGCGCGCGTTCACGTCCACTAGGCACACACGGCACACGCCCACCGGCGTCTCATTCTGTTGGTGACACAGGGTGGGAATCGCGATGCCGTTCATCCGCGCGGCATCGAACACCGTTGTCCCGGCGGGCACGGCCACTTTCTTGCCGTCGATTGTGAGTTCGATCAGGCCCGCCGCGCTCATGCGTGCCTCGTCACGCGGCTTGAATCAGCGGCTCGCGGCGCTCCGGCGAAACAAACTCCCGACGGGCACTCGTGCTTCGAAATGTGCGCGTCAATCTCTGGCCGGAAATGCTTGAGCACGGAAGAAATCGGCGCCGGCACTACCTGCCCCAATCCGCAGATCGACGTCAGCCGCATCGCATCCGAGAGTTCGTCGATCAGAGCTAGATCAGTGAGCGATCCGTCCCCCCGCGTCCAGCCCGCGAGCAGATCGACCATCTTCTGCGAACCCACGCGGCACGGCACGCACTTCCCGCACGACTCGTTGCGGAAGAATTGCGTCGAGTTCAGCGCCATGTCCAGCATGCACGTGCCCTCCGCGCACACGACCAGCGCGCCCGAACCCATCATGGAGCCCGCATCAGCCAGCGCCTTGAAATCGAGCCGCACATCTGCCATCGACGCCGGCAAGTATCCGGAAGACGGCCCCGATGGCGCGAACGCCTTCAAATTCTTGCCGCCGATGATGCCTCCAGCTTCGCGAAAAATCACTTGCGAGATCGGCGTTCCCATCGGCACTTCGTACACGCCCGGCCGCACCACGTCGCCGCTCACGCCGATGAATTTCAATCCCGCGCAGCCTCCCACGCCCTGCGCCTTGTACCATTCCACTCCGCGAACCAAAATCGACGGCACGTTTGCAAATGTCTCGACGTTGTTGATCACCGTCGGCTTGTTCCACAATCCGTGCGTCACGGGAAACGGCGGCTTGTTGCGTGGCTCGGCGCGCTTGCCCTCGATCGCCTCCAGCAGCGCGCTTTCCTCGCCGCAAATGTATCCGCCGGGACTGATGAACAGCTCCAACTCGAACGTGAGCTCGCTGCCCAAGACGCTTCGTCCGAGCAATCCCTCTTTCTTGCAGCGACGGATTTCCTCTTCGAGAATTTCTTCCTGCTCGCCGTATTCGTGGCGCAGATACAGCACGCCGGTGCGGGCGCCCGTAATCAGGCCAGCCAGAATCATCCCTTCGATCACGAGATGCGGAAGGTGCGTCAGGATGAAGCGGTCCTTGAACGTTCCCGGCTCGCTTTCGTCGGCGTTGCAAACGATGTACTTTTCCGGGCCGGGCTCCTTGCGGACCAGTTGCCATTTCGATTCGGTGGGAAAACCCGCGCCGCCCAGCCCACGCAGACCTGATGCCTTCAATACATCGAGCGTGCCGTTCCAATCGCGTGACTGCACCAAGCGCCGCACGGCAGCGTAACGTTCGCTCGGCGAAGCGTATGGATCGGACTTGCACGGCGCGCCGCGCTTCGTGTGCGGTGGTTCCGGCAGTTCGCCGAGCGACGCAGCCTCGCGAGCCATCCGTTCGATCTCCGCCTCGGAAAGGCGCGTGTAGATGCGGTCGTTGATCGCCACGGCAGGCGGCTGATCGCAGCGCCCGAGGCAGGAAACGCCGCGCACCACTGCATCCTGCCCTCGCAGACTGTCTTCGAGGCGCGCGCTCAGTGCATCGGCACCCCGCAAGTGGCACGGCATGTCCTTGCAGACGCAAACATCTGCTTTGGGCGGTGGTGTGAGCCGAAAATGCGGATAAAAGCTGGCGACTCCGTGGAGGTGGTACAGCGGAACGTCGATTCTCTTCGCCAGGTCCCTCAGTTGTTCGGCAGGCAGATATCCGAACTGACGCTGAATTCCCCTCAGCTCGTCGAAAATCAACGTCACTCTCCCCGCACTGGGAGGTCGATGAATCCTTGCGTGGAAAAACGCGCGCGGTGAAGCTGCCGCGCAGGTCAACAGTGATATAGCAAATCCACCGGGGCAAGTCCACAGCGCATGCGCGTCACGTTTTCATCTTCATCATGTGTACGCCCGATAGGGCGGAGCAAAAGGGCCAGAGGCTCGGGCGGTGCGATGTAGAGAACAACCGTTGCGACTTCGCCGTTGTCCGTTTACAAATTTGGGGTAGAGTACTCCTGCCAATCGGCACATGACCATCGATCTCGAGACAAATTCCTTGGGATTGTTCCGGGTGCTCGCGGCCGCCTGCCTGCTCTGCGCTGGTTTTCCCACTCACAGCCTCGCGCAGACGCGCGCCGCCGCGCCCGAAGCCTCCGGCAAATACACGGGGCCGGGCTCCTGCGCCTCGACGAGTTGCCACGGCAGCATCCTTCCGCGCACCGAAAACGACGTGCTGCAAAATGAGTACAGCACCTGGATCGTCAAGGACAAGCATTCGCAGGCCTACAACGCGCTGACCGGACAGGTCGGCGAGCGCATTGCGAGCATCCTGAATCTGGGCAAAGCGGAAACGGCGCCGCGTTGTCTGGCGTGCCATGCGCTGAATCCGCCGCAGGATCAGCGCTCGCGATCCTTTGATCCGAGCGAGGGTGTGAGCTGCGAGACCTGCCACGGCCCGGCCTCGGGCTGGCTCGGCCCGCACACCGAGCGCGATTGGACGCACGAGAAATCCGTCGCGCTGGGAATGTACGACGTGCGCGACGTGGCCAGCCGCACTGAGAATTGCCTCGGCTGCCATCTCGGCACCGAAGACAAATTCGTGGACCACGAGCTGATCGCAGCGGGGCATCCGATGCTGCAATTCGAGTTGGGTTCCTTCTCCGCCGTGATGCCCAAGCATTGGAAAGACACCGGTTCGTCGCTCGATCCCGAGCGCAACGATCCGCTGCACGACGTACGCGAGATGACCGTGGGGCAAGCGGTGCAACTGCGCGCGTCGTTGCTGCGGCTGGCGTCGCGGGCGCGAGGGAAAGTCTGGCCCGAATACTCCGAGCTGCAATGCGAGGCCTGCCACCACAGCCTCACTCCGCCGGAGCAGAGCTGGCGCCAGGCGCGCGGCTATCCGGGCCGGCGGCCGGGCGATCCCCCGTGGAATGCCTCGCGCTACACCGTGTTTCGCGATGTGGCGCACGAGCTCGATGGCGCAGAGGCGGACCAGCTCGATAGCGGCCTCGCGCAGCTGGCGCAACTGATGAGCCAGCTCAATCCAGATCGCGACGCCGTCTCGACCGCCGCGACGAATTCCGCGCGCGTAGCGGACGCGCTGGCTGGAAGGGTTCGGGCGGCGTCTTACGATCCGGCGCTGACCCTGCGGCTTCTCCAGAGGATCTCGGGTGATGCCGGCGAGATTTCCGCGCAGGGCGAGCAGTCCGCGGCGCAAGCGGCGATGGCGCTGCAGTCGCTCTACGCCGCCTACGATCGCGACCAAAAGCCGCAGAATTCGGCCGAGGTGCGCGCGGCGATCACCGGCCTCTTCGAGCAGCTTCAGAATCTGTCCGCATACGATCCGGCGCGGTTCGCCGAGCAGATGCGCCGCGTCAACGCGCTTTTGCCTTGACCTTCCCAGAAAGGGCTCCCAAGTCGACGGTGAGTCGAGCTTGAGAGAGGCGAGAAGATGGAGCAATACGATCTGGTCGTGATCGGTTCGGGTCCCGCGGGCGAAAAGGGCGCGGCTCAAGCCGCTTATTTCGGGAAGAAAGTCGCCGTCGTGGAAATGCTGGCGGACGTGGGAGGCGCCTGCATCAATACCGGCACGTTGCCCAGCAAGATTCTGCGCGAATCGGCGCTCTACTTTTCGGGACTGAAGCAGCGCGGTCTCTACGGGGTCGATTACTCCCTGAAGGAAGGGCTGACGGTGCAGAATTTCATGCACCGCAAAAACGTGCTGGTCGAAGCCGAGCACGGTAAAATTCGCCAGAACATAGCGGACCATCACATCGACCTGATTGGCGGCACGGCTTCTTTCGAAGACGCGAAGACTGTCTCCGTCAAGACGCTGAAGGGCGCCCGTTCGCTCTGCGGAGAGGTAATTCTGATCGCGACGGGATCGTATCCGCATCGCCCGCCAGAGATTCCGTTTGACGATAAAGCGATCTTCGATTCGGACTCGATTCTGCGGATGGACCGCATTCCGCGTAGCCTGGCCGTCGTGGGCGGCGGAGTGATCGGGTGCGAATACGCGTCGATTTTCACCGCGCTAGGCGTGGAAGTCTCGCTCGTGGATGGCCGCGACCGCGTGCTGCCGTTTTTGGACGCGGAGATTTCGGAAAGCCTCCGTGAACGGCTCGCGGGGCTCGGCCTCAAATTCTTTCTGGGCGAGCGGATGGGCCCAATCGAGCGCACCAAGCAAGGAGTCCGGATACAAATGCCGTCCGGCAAAGTGATCGAGACCGAAGCGGCGCTCTTCGCGGCGGGCCGGCGCGGCGCTGTCGATGAATTGAAACTCGAAAAAGCCGGCCTTGGCGTCAACAAGCGCGGGTACATCGAAGTGAACGCGTCGTATCAGACGGTCGTGCCGTCGATCTACGCCGCGGGCGACGTGATCGGTTTTCCGGCGCTTGCCTCCACGTCGATGGAACAGGGCCGCGTCGCCGTCTGCCACGCGTTCGGATTCCAGTACAAGCAGCGCGTCGCCTCGATGCTGCCGATGGGCGTTTACACGATTCCGGAAATCTCCGCCGTCGGCGAAAGTGAGGAAAGCTGCAAAGAGAAGAAAGTTGAATTCGAGGTCGGCCGCGCGCGCTACGCGAATAACGCTCGCGGCATGATCACCGGCGATTCCGCGGGCCTGCTGAAGCTGCTCTTCCGGCGCGACAACCGAAAGCTGCTCGGCGTCCACATCATCGGCGAAAACGCCACGGAATTGATTCACCTCGGCATGATGGTCCTCGAGTCGGGCG
>DASPVC010000075.1:0-4999 GCA_035622585.1 Candidatus Acidiferrum sp. | reverse complement strand
TCTAGGCGTAACCGAGCCATGGGGTCATCCATCCTAGCTTCCCTCTCAGAGGCAGGTGGGAACGACCCGTACCATCCTGTGAACGGCCCCTTCCTCCCCGTTCACCTGACGATGCGGACCGTGTCGGAACGCGACCCGCATCCAGAGGTAGTGCAACTCGGATACCTAAGAACGGGCGCGGCGCATGACGAACCGGCGTTGAAATTTCAATGACTTAAGAGAATCGGGCGGCAAGTAACGGGGCAGTTGGAACTCAATTCGGGAAGAAGCCTCCCGCAATGGCACGCGGTGGCTTCGATGGCCGGGATGTTGATGGTCGCTAGCTGCCTGATTGTACGGCGCGCTGCGGTGGCGCATAATGACGAAGGGTTTCGGAAAAAGGTGAGGAAAGTCTCGATCACGGTTCTTGTGTTGGCCGCGGCACTCGCGACGCTGGGCCTGGAGCTGAAGTCGTCCGCGTCTTTTGCGCGGCACGCCGCCTCGGCGTTCGCCGCTGCCGCGAACGGTGCATCTCGATCCACCGGGACAAGGAACGAAGGCGACAGCGAAATGGTGATTCGCTTCGCCAGCAACCCGCAGCCGCTGCCTCCATTTCTACTGAGCGATCTCGACGGCGACGTGGTCTCCACGGCGAGCTGGCGCGGCAAGGTGGTTATCTTGAATTTCTGGGCCACGTGGTGTCCGCCCTGCCGCGAAGAAATTCCGGAAATGATCGAGCTATCGAAGAGATTCAAGGACCGGCTGCAGGTCGTCGGCGTATCCATGGACGACGCGCCGGAAGACGAAGTGCGACAATTCACGCGAAACCTAGGAATCGATTATCCCATCGTGACGGGGAGCGGAGCACTTTCTCGCGAATACGGCGGCGTGCCGGCGCTACCAACGACTTTTGTGGCCAATACCGAAGGACGCATTGTCCAAAAGCATGAAGGTCTCTATCCAATCGACATATACGATTCCGAGATACGCTCGTTGCTGGGAATGCCTGTCGATGCAAAGGTGGAGACGTTTGAGGACACGGGGCAGATTTTTCTCAAGAACGCGATCCACGCCAAAGAGCTGCCTGGCGTCGATTTCAAGGGACTCAGCGAAGATCAGAAGCGCGCCGCGCTGAAGCGGCTGAATTCTCAGATGTGCACGTGCGGATGCCGGCTGACGATCGCGCAGTGCCGCATCAACGACTCATCGTGCTCGACGAGCCAGCAGTTGGCGGAAAAAATCGTTCGCCAGATACGTTCGGGGGCGGACGCTCCCGCGCCTCCGACTCCCAACACAGTGCGTCAGTAGGCCATTTCGGGGGACAACTTCATTCTCGACCGAACCGTCGAGGTGTATCAACGCGAAAGGTGAGGATAGGACACTGACCCAGCCTGCGGCGGCCGCTGCGAAGGTCGGACGCCGCACGCCGGACCGAGATCGTACGCCGTCGCCTAGTCGTACTTCAGGCAAATCTGAAGCTGGTTGAGGGCTTCGTCGATCGCGCGGATGGCATCGACACGGTGGCCCTGATAGTCATGCGCTGCGTGGTTCAAATGTTCGCGAGCCCGGCGAAGAGCAGCGATCGCATCGCGAATTTCAGGATGGTCCGCAGGAGTAGCGGCCGGAACCGCCGGTTGCGGTTTGGGCGCCGGAGGCGCCGCGGGAACGGCCACGGGAAACGCCAAGGCTAGAACCAGGGCGACGAGCGCTACAAGGCTCACCAGCCAATTCTTCATCGAATCTTCCTCCTGTTTTGACTTGTTCCACGATTTGGAAAGCACGAATTTCCTCAGGCGCGCCGAGCTGGGCGAAGCGCGCCGGAGCACGTCGATGATATCCTCGTGCCAATCGTTCAGAATGGATGTTTGGAGAGCTGTCTCCAAAGAATCACGCGCCCGCGATTTCCAATGCGGCCAAATCCCCCGCGCGCGTTAGGGTCGGATCTCGACCGGCGTTCCCACGGCGACGAGACCCCAGATTTCGTCGATCTCTCCGTTGGTGACGGCGATGCAGCCATCGGTCCAATCTGTCTGCCGATGAAGCGTGGCGAACAGCAAAAGCCTTGCAGCAACTAGTCGCGTGCCACGCACGCGTGCTCCTTTATCTACAGCGGGGCGAGGGCTGTCAGCTTCCAAACGATTCTCCCCGCTCTGGCAGCCGGCGTTGCTCAAGCCAAAGAAAATGCTCATCGCGAGATTGAGCGGAGACGCTCAATCTAAGGTTGTCGAAATTTATACTTCAAAGGCTTGGTCTGGCTTCGGCAGCTTATCGGTGTCCCGAGCGAACCAGACGTACAAGGTCGGCAGCAGAAAGATGCTCATGACCAAGTCGGCGATCAGTCCGCCGACGATCACAATGGCGAAGGGGCGTTGCGAATCGGAACCAATCGCATGCGATGTCGCAGCAGGCAGCAAGCCGAGCGTCGCCACCAGCATCGTCATCATGATCGGGCGAAGTCTGAGGACAGCCCCTTCGACCGCGGCATCCTCGATCAAGCGCCCGCGCGCACGGAGTTGGTTGATGTATTCCACCATGATCACGCCGGTCTGAACGGAGACACCGAAGAGCGCCAGGAATCCAACGCCAGAGGAAACGCTGAAGTGCGTACCGGTAAACAAAAGCGCCAGCAGGCCGCCAACACGCGCCATAGCGACATTGGCAAGAATGAGCAAAGCCCATTTAAAGGACTGGTACATGCTGTAAAGAATGACGAAAATCAGCAGCACGGTCAGCGGCACGATAATGAGCATGCGCGCTTCCGCGCGCACTTCACTCTGAAACTCGCCCTCCCAGGCGATGTGATAACCGCGGGGAAGCTTTACCTGCGCCTCGACTTTCTGGATAGCTTCTCTCACGGCGTCACCGAGGGCGCGGCCGCGCACACTGTATTTGATCGGAACGTAACGCTCATTATTTTCGCGATAGATTTCAGAACCTTCGTCCGCCTCCCGTATTGAACAGAGTTGGGCGAGCGAGACTCGCTCTCCTGAGGGCGAGAGGAGCCGGATACTCTGAATGGCCTCTCGTGTGTCCCGGTATTGGGGGAGATAACGCAGCGTAAGGTCGTAAACCTCCTCGCCCCTCAGCACTTGGGTGAGGGCCGTACCACCCACCGCCGTCTGAACGGCGTCTTGGACGTCGGCCACGTTGATCTGCCACCGCGCAGTCTTCTCACGGTCCACCGTGACGTCCAGGTCAGGCTGACCAGTGACCTGGAAGACGCCGAGGTCCGCAATGCCGGGGACATGGCCCATAATCGCGTCGACTTGATTTGCGAGATTCTCGAGGGTGTGCAGATCGCTACCATACACTTTTGTGGCAAGCTCGCCTTTCACTCCGCTGACCGCCTCTTCCATGTTGTCCTCGATGGGCTGCGAGAAACCCCAAATGACCCCGGGGAACTTCTCTGTAAGCTCACGGCTCATGGCTGCAATCAGCTCGTCCTTGTCCTTGTGAAAAACGGGCCGCCACTCCCTATCCGGCTTCAGGCCCACGAAATACTCGGTATTGAAAAAGCCCGTGTGGTCGGTTCCGTCATCGGGACGGCCCGCTTGACTCGTACACTCGGTTGCCTCGGGAAAGGAACACATGAGGACTCTGGCCTGGTTGGCAATGCGGACGCTTTCATCAGGGCCGATGCTCTGATCAAGCGTGCCGCGCACCCACAACGCTCCTTCATCCAGGTGCGGGAGAAATTCGGAGCCGATGACACCGCCGAAGGCGAGGTATATCGCGAGAAAGAGACTGACGACTCCCGCGCCAACGGTAAGGCTGCGCTGCTCAATGGCCCAGGTGACGCTCCTCCGGTAGTGTGCGATGAGAAAATCCATGACCCGGTTCCTCCATTCCCTCGCACCCTTCCGAAAAAGGAAACTCGCAAGGACAGGAGCGAGAATCATGGAAAACAGAAGAGCGCCCAGCAGAGCAGACGCCACCGTCCAAGCCATGGGCCGGAAGAGGCGGCCTTCCACAGCCTGCAGCGTGAAGATGGGCAAATAAGCTGTGATGATGATCAGAATTGCATAGAAGACCGGCCGCTGAACTTCGTGCGCAGCGTCGGCAATCACTTCCAGTGTCGTTTTCGGCTCTTCACCCTTCTGAATCTGCTGCTGGCGATTGTGCAGATGGCGAACGATGTTCTCAACCATCACCACAGCACCGTCCACGATCATTCCGAAGTCCAGCGCACCCAGCGAGAGCAGATTGGCGGGAATATGCTTCAGGTCGAGGCAGATGGCTGCGAAAAGCAGCGAGAACGGAATCGTCAGCGACACGATAATCGCCGCGCGCACGTTTCCGACGAGCAGCAACAGAACGATGACGACGAGAATGATTCCTTCCGTGAGGTTGTGCAGCACCGTGTGGATGGTGAAATGCAGGAGTTCGCTTCGATCGATGAAAGGGACGACTTTCACACCCTTCGGCAGAATCTGATCGTTCAACTGTTCGACTTTGGCCTGGATTCCGTCCAGTGTGGGCTGAGCATCCGCACCCTTTTGAAGCGCTGCGATGCCCGACACGACATCATCGTTATCGAGAATCTTCCCGTCATCCGTGCGAGTCGACCGGGCGAACCGGCCCAGCCGGATCATCGGTCCCTGATCGATGACGGCGATGTCCTTCACCCGAAGCGGCGTGCCGCTCTTAGTTGTGATGACGGTGTTCCCGATATCGTGGATGTCTTTCACGAGGCCAACTTCACGGACATTGACCTGTTGGAGCCCCTCCTGGATGAAGCTGCCGCCGGCATTGGCGTTATTGTTCGTGAGCTGCTGTTCCACCTGGCTCAAACTCAGGCCGTAAGAGATCAACTTGTCGGGATCGAGACGCACCTGATATTCGCGGGTGGGTCCACCGAAAGGATTGATATCCACGACGCCGGGGACGGACTTCAGGTTCTTCTCCACCACCCAGGTCTCAAGCGACTTTAGGTTCATCACGTCGTATTCAGGATTGGTGCTCTCAATCGTATAGAAATAGATTTGGCCAACCGGGCTCCAGTCTGTGCCCATCTGAGGCA
>DASPVC010000074.1:0-2282 GCA_035622585.1 Candidatus Acidiferrum sp. | reverse complement strand
GATCTCGAACTGAATCCGAAGCAGGACGGCAAGCCGCTCAACTATTTCATTTATCCTTACGTGGAAGTTGCGGGGAAAGAGTACCCGAATGTTTCTACAGCATTTTCGTTTGCGGATCTTCGAGCGGCCACAACCGCCATGCGCTAGCTCGCTCTTTTTCTGCCCGTGTCACCCTGAGCGCGGCACGCGGTTCGCTTGCGAACGGCGTGCAAGTCGAAGGACCCCTTGGGTCCCGAACCCAGCAGCGGCTCATAGGGGAGTTCTTCTCGTCTGCTGAGACCGGTGTGGGAACGCCTCTCCAAGCCTGTTTCGCTCTTCGCTGTACGTGGGATCCTTCGACTGCGCAACTGATTCGCGCGCGAATCAGTTGCTCCGCTCAGGATGACAGCAGTGATAGGCAATCCATTCGGAGAATGAACGCTCGTTATTGATCTTCCTAGTCCGCGTCTTTTGTCTCTAAAGGTCGAGCAGGCGTCCTCTGGCTCGCCGCTGGCATAGGCACATCTCCCATGCGATCCCGCCACAAAATCGCGTTGAGCACTACAGGATTGACTGCATCAGGACGCGAGAAATCCATCTTCGCCGACTCAGCTGCGCCCTGTCCTTTCGGCGGATTCATCTGGTAGATAAAACCATTGTCGCGATTACTCCAGTCGGCGGTGAATGGCGGCTGATTTCCGGGTCCCGAAAATAGGTAGCTCATCACCGGCGCGAAAGCGTCGTTCTGATTCATCGGCGGAAGACCGAGCAGCGTTTCCATTGTGTGAATCATGCTCACGGTGGTATAGAAATGGTGTTCCACGAACGGCTGATCAGATGAGCCGGGCGAATATTTGCTGATCACGAAGGCGATGGAGCGATGGGCATCCACGTGGTCGGCGCCGTCCTGCGCGTCGTCCTCGAGAATGAAAATCGCCGTGTCATCCCAATAAGGACTGTGTGAGACAGCTTCTACTACGCGGCCGACAGCCAAATCGTTGTCGGCGACTGAAGCCGCGGGGCGTGGCTTTCCGGGCGTCGTTCCGTGAGTGTGGTCATTGGGCAAATAGAGCAGGACGAACGCTGGCAATTGCGCGCCGTTCCCCTCGGCGCGGGCGCGTACAAATCCGTCGAACTCGTTGAGGAATTCGTCGGTCCGCAGTTGATCGGGATATTCGGTATTGAAGTCCGGAAAATTGGGATCGAAGTGATCCCGCAGAAGCGCCTTGGTCGGCTTAGTCAATTTCATCATTGGAACCGGCCATGGCCAGGGACTGGCACTGCCGTGAGGTTGGCCGACATCCGGCGGCAAAGGATCGCCCTTCGCAACCTCCGCGCGGGGACATTTCACCGACAACGGCGAGGGCGTGCCTTGTTTGGGCGAGGTACCGCCCTCCGGCCTACACCAGACGGTATCGACAAACTCGCCGTAGTCGCGATAGCTGACGCCGTGCGCGGCGAGGTTATCCCAAATGTAGCCGGTGGCGGGAGCGTTCACATCGGGCTCGTTGTTTTCCAGCGGCACCTCATTAACGACATTGCCTTGGAAATCGTAGGTGCGTTCCTTGCTGCGATAGCCAATTTGCCACGTGTTTTCGTTGTAGTCGGTGGTAATCGCCGCCATGGACCAGTTATGGCCGTCGCCGGAAACTTCGCCGCTAACGTAGAAATCGTCGAGCACTCCGAATTGCAGAGCGAGCTTATGTTCGTTGGGCGTGACATCAGCGCCGTAAAGCGTGAGAGAACGATCTCCGTCACCGACCTTCAAGTCGCCGAGCACCTGGTCGTAAGTGCGGTTCTCCTTGAGGATGTAAATCACGTGCTTGATCGGGTTGGAGCCTTGAGCGAACTGCAACGTGCCCGGATCAAGATTCAAGCGGTTGCTTTGTACGACCCGCTGCGTGAGATCAGGCAACTGCGTCTCGATGTCATGAAGGTTAGCTCGCGCGATCGAGCCATAGAGCAATGTTGGGATGTAGGCATTCTCCCGGCGGCGGCGCTCGTCGCCAGTTTTGCCGGGAAAGTTATTGGGCCCGGTGCCTTGCCCTTTGGAAGTGGCGATCAGAAGATCCTCTCCGGCGGTGGCCAGCGCAGTCGGATACCAGTCGGTAGGAATAAAGCCGACCGGCGTAAATATCGGCATGATGGTGATCGGACTACGCCGAATCGCCGCCACATCATAAACGGCGACCGCATTGATGCAGCTGTCCGCGACGAATAGCCGTGAGCCATCGGCAGAAAGGGCTAACGCGTCGGGGCAAGAGCCGGCAAACTGCAACAGTTTTCCTTCCGCCGGATTTTCA
>DASPVC010000073.1:0-139670 GCA_035622585.1 Candidatus Acidiferrum sp. | reverse complement strand
ACCCGTCAGCAGGGAGCTTAAAGCTCCGACCCCCTAAATAGCATTTGGGAAACTAGTGCAGACGGCTTTGATTTCGGCCACAACGCGGGGCTGATGTTGCGCGCAGCCCCTAAAAACACGGAGCGCCCTTGTCACTTCTCGTCGTCGGATCTGTCGCTTTTGACGCCATCGAAACGCCCCATGGAAAAGTCGATCGCACGCTCGGCGGGGCAGCGAGCTACTTTGCGCTGGCCGCGAGCCATTTCGCGCCGGTTCGCCTGGTCGCGATCGTGGGCGAGGATTTCACACCCAAGGATGAGGCCGTGTTCCGCGGCCGCAAGATCGACCTGACCGGGCTGGAGCACGTGCCGGGGAAGTCCTTCTTCTGGTCAGGCCGCTACAGCCAGAACATGAACGAGCGGACCACGCTTACCACCGAGCTAAACGTTTTCGCGACGTTCCGGCCGAAGCTCCCCGAGACCTATCTCGACTCGCAATACATCTTCCTCGGAAACATTGACCCGAGCCTGCAACGGTCCGTGCTGAAACAAGTACAGCGCAAGCCGAAGGCTGTGGGCCTCGACACCATGAACTACTGGATCGGCGGCACGCCGGCCGAATTGCGCGAAACTTTGAAACATGTGCAAATCCTGACGATCAACGACGACGAGACGCGCCAGCTCACCGGCGAGCACAATCTTTTCCGCGCCGCGAAGCAGGTCTTCAAAATGGGGCCGAGAACGCTGATTATCAAGCGGGGCGAACACGGCGCGATCATGGTCCACGACGGGTTCGTCTTTGCCGTGCCCGCCTTCCCACTGGAAGAGGTGCACGATCCGACCGGCGCGGGAGACACCTTCGCCGGCGGATTCATGGGCTATCTCGCGAGCCAAGGGCGCGTCACCGAGCAGACGCTTCGGTCGGCGATGGTGTACGGATCGGTGCTCGCGAGTTTCACCGTTGAGCGTTTCGGCGTCGAGCGTCTGGCGAAGGTGACGCGCAAGGAGATCACGGCGCGCGCGCGCCAGTTTGCCCGCCTGACCACGTTCAAGCTGTAGAGCGATCTGGTCCGGCTTCCATGACGCTTAGGAATAGCGGCGCGCCGTTTTTGGGCGGCCAACCCCGGCGCGGCGAACAGAATCCGAGTTGACGTGCCGCGCGCGGGGATGCTATCAATCGTTGCGGTTTGGCAAGGGAGATTTGCAGGCCGGCTTGCTTCGCTCCGTTTTCCCGGCCGCTGCCGCGAGCGGCTTCGGGATCCACTCATAAGACTTTGAGGAGGAAGGCTTGAATCGTCTTCGTTGGGCTGCGGTCGCGTCGATGGCCGGAATCTTGCTGCTGGGCGGCTGCGGCACCAGCGCGCCTCCCTTCAACGCCACCCCTACCATCACGAACCTCTTCCCCTCGAACATCACTGCCGGTAGCCAGGACTTCACGCTCTTCGTCGTCGGCACCGGGTATGTTTCCGGCGCCAAGGGCGCGTCGTTTGTCTATTGGAATGGATTTGCGCGCTCGACGACGCTGAATCAGACGACCGGAGAGCTCGAGGTTCAAATCCTCGCCTCGGATGTTGCGTCGCCCGGAGCCATCGACATCACTGTTGTGAATCCCGGACCCGGCGGAGGCATGTCCACGCCGAAAGGTTTCACGATCGTGGCAGTGCAGCCCGGTGCGCCATCGCTCAATCCAATGAGTGACCCATTTTCTCCAACTAGCGTCAAGGCCGGTGGCGATGCGTTCACTCTGACGGTGAACGGCAGCAATTTCGCCGCGAACGATCCCGTCACATGGAACGGCCAGGTTCGGACGACGACGTTTGTGAACTCTACCCAGGTTACGGCCAGCATCAATGCGTCCGACATCGCTACAGCCGGTTCGGCGAGCGTGGCGGTTTACACGCCAGGTTTGCTGATCGGTTCGATTTCGATGAACTTTCCGGTTACCGGCCCGGACAACCCGGTGCCGTCGGCGTCGACGCTCGCTCCGTCCACCGCTGCCGTGGGCAGCGGCGACACCGAGGTGCTTATCACGGGTTCGGGTTTCAACGCCTTCTCGACGGCTGAATGGGTCGTCGGCATGAACGCAACGCCGCTCGCGACGGCATTCCTGAGCAGTTCGCAGGTAATCGCTCTCGTCCCCGCTGCGGATTTGGCCGCGTCGGTCAACGCAATGATCGATGTGACAAATCCCGCGCCGGGCGGCGGGACCTCAAAACAGCTCTCATTCACCGTCAAGTGAGCCCTGGCCGTCGTCTGTTGCTGCTTTGAACTCCCGCGATAGAACTCTTAACTATTAGCCTGCGCCGGAGCTGCCGCCATATGGACTCACCCGTTCAAATTTCTTATTCTCGATTGGGTCACATGCCGCCACCTCTCAAGCCTTTGGCCCTGCGTCCGGGCGATCAGATCCGCGTCCTCTCCGTTGCGAGTCCCGTCCAGGAAGACCGTCTGTTGCAAGGATGCAAGGAACTCGAGGGATTAGGCTATAGGCCGCAAGTCGATAGGAAGACGGCGCTTGCGAGCGAGAGTTTTTTCGCGGGTTCCAAAGGCGATCGCGCGGCCGCACTGCGGGGAGCTCTCAGTGATCCCGCCGCTCGGGCCATCTTTTGTTCGCGCGGCGGCTACGGAACCAACTATCTGCTCGATTGTTTTCAGGAAGGGCTTCCAGGTCGCCGGCGAGGCGAGCCTGGGAGATCGGACGTGCCCCCCGCACCGAAAATCGTGCTGGGTGCGAGCGATATCACATCGCTGCAAATCTTCCTTTGGCGGAAATTCGGCTGGGTGACGTTTTACGGCCCGATGGTCGCCACGAACTTCGATCGCGGGGCGGGCGCGTCGCATGGATACGACCGCGCGAGTCTCCTGAGCGCACTGACGGAAACGAATCGGGGTTGGACCCTCAACCTGCAAGGAGAGGCGCTTGTTCCGGGCGCGGCCGAAGGGGTGCTGTTGGGCGGCTGCCTGACGCTGGTCGAGGCCACACTGGGCACACCCTGGGAACTGGACACCGCGGGCGCGATTCTCGCGCTGGAAGACCGCGCCATGAAGCCGTACCAAGTCGATCGCGCGCTCATGCATTTGAAACAGGCCGGCAAACTCCGAAGCGTTGCTGGAATCATACTGGGCGATTTTCCAGAGTGCGAGGCCCCGCCCGGCGGCGAGACCGCCCGTGATGTGGCACATCGCATTCTCGCTCCCCTGGGTGTCCCGGTGGTTTGGGGCGCACCGATCGGTCACACCTCCCGCGCGATGTTGACGCTGCCGCTGGGTGTGAAGGCGGCGCTTTCGAGTTCCGGACAAGGTGCACTCAAAATTCTCGAACCGGCGTGCGTAGCGCGCGCGTGAGTCGGGGGAAAAGGATCCGATGACAGCAAGTCTCGCAAGGGCGAGCGTCAGCCACGTCCACCTGCTCGGCATCGCCGGGTCGGCAATGTCGCCCATCGCCGGGATGTTAAAGGAGCGCGGCTTCCACGTGACCGGCTCGGACGTGAACGTTTATCCGCCTGCGTCAACCCTGCTCGACTCGCTCGGGATTCGCTGGTACGAGGGTTACCGGCCCGAAAACCTGACGCCCGCGCCTGATCTGGCCGTGATCGGCAACGCAATTTCGCGCGGCAATCTGGAGCTTGAGCACATTTTGGACGAAAAGATCCCGTACTGCTCGATGCCGCAGCTTCTTGAAGAGTATTTCATTCCCGGCCACACCTCGATCGTCGTCGCGGGCACTCACGGCAAGACGACTACCACGGCGATGCTCGCCTGGATTTTTCAGACGGCCGGCCGCCGTCCCGATTTTCTAATCGGCGGCGTCGCACCGAATTTCGGAGATCGCAGTTACGGGCTTGGCGGAGGCGAGGAGTTCATCGTCGAAGGGGACGAATACGACACGGCGTTCTTCGATAAGGCGCCAAAATTCCTCCACTACCATCCCGATGAACTCATTCTCACTTCGCTTGAATTCGATCACGCCGATATCTATCCTGACCTCGCTGCGATCGCGCTGCAATTTCGACGCCTCGTGAATCTCATTCCGCGCCACGGCCGCGTTTTGATATGGGGTGAAAGCGCCGAGTTGAGACAGGTTGCCGCTAAGGCATTCTGCTCCGTGGAGACGTTTGGCTTGGCGCCGGATTGCGATTGGTGTGCGGGCGACATCGTCTGGCACGATTCCGCGACCGAATTTCGTGTGGCGTATCGCGGCAGCGAGGTGGCGCGCATCCGAATTCCCGTCGCCGGACGCCACAACGTACTCGACGCGCTCGCAGCCCTCGCGTTGGCGTATGGCCGGGGAGTGGAGTGCGATGCCATCGAGCACGCTCTGGCGACGTTTCAGAGCGTCCGCCGCCGCATGGAAATCAAGGGAGAAGCGGGCGGCGTTCTCGTAGTGGAAGATTTTGCGCACCATCCCACCGCCATTCGCCTGACCCTAGAAGCCGCGCGCACGCGGTGGCCCGGCCGCAGGATTTGGGCGGCCGTCGAGCCGCGCTCCAATACGATGCGGCGCAAAGTCTTTCAGGACGCGCTGCCCACCGCGCTGGCTTTGGCCGACTCGGTCCTCTTCGGCCCGGTGAATCGCGCCCAGTTGCTGGAGGAGGGCGAGCGACTCTCCCCCGAAGCGATTGCAGAATCGATCCGCGCGCACGGGCGCACGGCGAAGGCGTTCGCGTCATCCACCGACATCGCCGAACATCTGGCTGAAAACGCCGCCTCAGGCGATCTGATCTTGATCATGTCCAACGGCAGTTTCGACGGCTTAACAGTCAAAATTCTGGAGAAGCTCAATGCGCGGGCCGGTGTCCGCGCATGAGCTGTCGCAATTGGACGCTCGCATGTGTTGGAATTTTGGCCGTTTTGCTTTCGTCCCGCCCCGCGGCAGCAACCATTGAATACCGAGTCTCGCTCGAAGATCCGGGCCAACATCTTTTCCACGTCACGATGACGGTTCCGGTGGAGGGCAGGGAAGTCGTCACCGCGTTGCCCGCATGGAATGCGCTCTATCGCGTTCGCGATTTCGCGGACCGTGTCGAATCGATTCGCGGCCTGTGCCCGGCGCTGATCGCCGTGCCGTTGGCCAAACGCCAGCTCGACAAGCAAACGTGGCGCTTTTCGCTCGGCCAGCCGTGTCAGGGCGGCGATTACAATAGCTTCGAGATTCAGTACGCGATTGATTGGAACGCGCCTGGTCCGTTCAATTCTCAGCTCGACGCGCACCACGCCTTCATGAATCTCGCTGAGATCCTGATGTACGTGCCGGACCGGAGAAACGAAGATGTCTCGGTTCGGTTTGTCGATCTTCCCGCCGGATGGCGCACGGCTGCGGAACTGACGGTGGGTCACAGCGACAACACGTACACGGCGTCGAGTTACGACCGGCTTGTGGACGCCCCCGTCGAAGCCGGCAGGTTCGAGGAATTCGAGTTTACCGAATCCGGCGGCCGATTCCGCGTTGTCGTCGATTCGCGCTCATGGAACAAGACGTTTCTTGAGGAGGCCCTGCATCGCATCACCGGCTACGAACTCAGATTAATGGGCGGCCCGCCTTTCGACCCGCCGAGCCGGGAATACGCGTTCTTCTTTCACATCGGCCCGGATAGCGATCTGGAGGGCGGCGGCATGGAGCATCGAAACTGCGCGGCAATCTCTGCGACGTCGACCGAAGGCGCCGTGGCGATCGCCGCGCATGAGTTCTTCCACGTTTGGAACGTGAAGCGCATCCGCCCACAGTCCCTCGATCCGGTGGACTACACCAAAGAGCAGTACACGCGCGCGCTATGGTTCGCCGAGGGCGTGACCAGTGCCTACGCCTCATACGTTCTGGTGCGGACGGATCTCTGGTCGAAATCAGAGTTCTATGCGGACCTTGCAGAACAGATCGGCCAGTTGGAATCGCGTCCGGCGAGGCAGTGGCAGAGCGTAGAAGAGTCGAGCCTTGACGCCTGGTTTGAAAAGTACGACCTGTACAACACTCCGGAGCACAGCATCTCGTACTACAACAAGGGACAAATCATCGGCGTCTTGCTCGACCTCGCCATTCGTGACGCAACCGACAACCACAAATCACTGGACGATGTCATGCGCGGAATGAATGCGGAGTACGCGTTGCAAGGCAAGTTTTACGATGATTCCGCCGCGATTCGCGCCGTGGTCGAAGAGGTCTCCGGCAAGAGCTTTGCGGATTTTTTCACTCGCTATGTTTCCGGGACGGACGAGATTCCGTACGACAACTTCCTCTCCATTGCCGGCCTCGAACTGCAGATTGGCGCGGGCCGCCCCACGATCGGGGAAGTAGCGCACCCTGCCGACCGGCAGCACCGCATTCTCCAGGGCCTGCTGCGCGGCACGACCGACTGATATGCTTTGCCGGTTGCTGCCATGATCCGCACGGTTTTCGTCGCAACGTCGCTCGCGCTCGCGGTGGTCCTGCTTCTCCCTTGGTTAGTGCTTTGGAGCGTCATCGTGGGCAATCCCGATTTGATGTACGGGCTCGCGATGAAGATCGTCCGGTTTGAGACCCGGCTGCTGGGAATCCGCGTTTGCGTGGAGGGGGTGGAGAAGGTGCCGCGCGGTCCGTGTGTCTTCGTCGCCAACCACGCGTCGAACATCGACCCGATGGCCATGATTCCGGCCATTCCGCGTCGCGTCGGGATTCTTGCGAAACAGGAACTGTTCCGGATTCCGATATTTGGCACCGCGATGCGCGTTGCGCAGTTTGTTCCCGTGGATCGTGCCAACAAGGAGTCGGCTTCAGCCGCGGTGTCGCTCGCGGTGCAGCGACTGAAAAATGGACTGTCGTTCGTGATCTTTGCCGAGGGAACCCGCAGCCCGGACGGCCGGCTGCGCCCCTTCAAACGGGGCGCCTTTACACTCGCGATCGAGGCGAGTGTCCCAATCGTGCCGATCTCCATCGTCGGGGCGCACCTCGTGATGAAGAGGGGCGAGAAAATCGTCCATCGCGGAGACGTGACGATTCGCTTTGCCGAACCCGTCGACGCCTCGGCATTTACAATCGAACAGCGCGACGAATTGCTGGCTCGCGTCGAGAATGCCGTCGCAGCAGGCTTGCCGCCCGACCAGCAGCCGCTGTAGCTGCAGCCGCGGCTGCTATACTCATTGTGGATGTCTAAAGAACTGATTCACGAAATCCTTCCGGTCGGGCTGCTGCAGTGCAACTGCTCGATTCTGGGCGACCCGGAAACCGGCGAGGCGATTGTTGTCGACCCGGGTGACGAGGTTGAGCGCATCCTCGAAATCATCCGCCGGCACAAGCTCAAGGTCCGCGCGATTGTCAGCACGCACACTCACATCGACCATGTGGGCGGTCTGGCCGGACTCCATCGCGCGACCGGCGCTCCCGTTTTGATCCATGATGCCGATATGGGGCTCTACCGCACGCTCGACATGCAGGCGCAGTGGCTCGGCATCCGGACGCCCGAGACGGTTCAGATCCGCGATTTCGTCAAGGAAGGCGACACCCTGCGCTGGGGAAACTTTCTTGCCCGCGTGCTGCACACGCCGGGTCACACGCCCGGCAGCATCAGTCTCGTTGTGGAAGGTGAAGAGACGCCGGCCCACGGCCGAAAGAAGACATCGCCTCGGCTGATCGCCGGGGACACGTTATTTCAAGGCAGCATTGGCCGGACCGATCTGCCCGGGGGCTCCTTTCCTCAAATCATGCGATCGATCCACGAGAAGTTGCTCGTTCTTCCCGACGAGATCCTCGTCATCCCCGGCCACGGCGATAGCACGACGATCGGCGAAGAGCGCGAACACAATCCATTCCTTCGATAGCCGGCATGCCTCGGCCGTCAATCTGCACTGGTTCTAGAACTATCTATTGCGGGTCAAGGAACACCTCGCGCGCGCACATTTTGACTCCGCCATTCTTGCGCCGGATAATCGCGCTGGTTGTCCATGATTCTGGCTGTACGGGCGGGTCCGTCAGGTGCGGGGCTGCAGTTTTCAAACGAGTTGGAGTATCCTTTGCCTATGCTTTCCCGTACGTGCTCCGCGTGAACTTTGCGGGGACTTGTTCCTCGCCGGATTTCGCGCCAGAGCAGGGTTGTCCTGGGCCGACCTTCAAAATAGTCGTTTGAACTTGTTGAACTGGACGGAGTGAGCGAGACATGAGACGTTCCGACTTGGTTCGAAATTCCGGTAAGGGGAAAGCTTTGCGTACATCTCAAATCGTATTCGGCGAACGCCAGCATCTTCTGCGTGTGCTCGATTCGGTCGAGCGCAGCGCGCTGCCTGTGGCTCGCATGGATCAGGAGCGCCGCGTGATCGAACAGTTGATCCACGCGCGCACGCTGGAACTCAACCGCATCAATCCCGGATGGGACGAAAAGGTGGGCACCGTCTTGAGCGCGGAGGTGAAGCCTGAAGCGCTCGACCAGCTTTCTCGCCAGGCCCCGAAGGAAGACTACTATTTGCTGCGCCTGATCAGTGAGCATCCGAAGGTCACGTCGAAGACTCTTGGACGCCTCTCGCATCATCCCTATTCCGCGATCCGAGAAAACATCGCGCGGCATCCAAACAGCGACGCGGCCACGCTGACTCGCCTCAGCCGGGACCGCAGCCAGCCGCTGTGGTACCTCGTCGCATTCAATCCCAACGCTCCCGCTCCTCTCCGCAAGAAGCTTCAGGAGCGCATGCGCCGCCTCGGCGAAAAATCAGCGACCCAGTAGCATTCGACGCCGCGCAGTTGTGGCAGCATCATCGAAGGCGTCGCGGGCGCTGGCGGCGCTAGCGGAAGCTGTGGAAGTAAAGCGCGACAACAGCGAGGAAGGCCCCGATGCCGAGAAAGAAGCCGCCCAAATGTAGGCGCGGATGAATCGCTCGGCCATAGCGAATACTTGCCACGAGAAAGGCCAAGTTAGACAAGACCGCGAAGGCCAGCCCTCCAACCACTAAAATCTCTCCCGGAAGCGCACTCGAGCTCCAGCGGGCTGGTGTCAAGGTGATGTAACTCAGGACGGACGAACCAACGGCGGCAGTGGCAGCGGTCGCCGCGGTGTAGCCAGCGGCAAAGCCCACGTTCGCGTGCAGAAGAATCAGCAGGAACGCGATTGCGTATTCTCCCACCAGGACAGCAGCCACAAGAGCGCGATAGCGAGCGTCCGCCGGGCCGAAGAACTGCGTCACCGAAAAGAGCACGGTGGGAATGAGGACGTTCGCCAGCGCTGCAATCCAAAGTGCAGTGCACAGAATGTGCCGGCGGAGGCGAATATTCGCGGCATCCTGTGCGGGGCTGGCTGAGACGTTGGCGGACACGGCTGCTGATAATTCCACCGTCCGGCGCGGATTGCAAACGTAGATTTGTGGCGAGCAGACTCCCGCGGCGCCAGTAGGCCTGCGTCTTCGTCAGTTCGTCAAGAGTTGTTGCTCGTACCCGCTCCCATGACATATAGTCTGCGCCGTTTGTTACGCACCATATCATCCGAGGTCACTATGTCGATCGCTCGTTCACAAAGCAGTTTGGATCTAATCCGCGTCGAGACCGAAGACGGAGCACCGCTCAACGGCTTGTTGTGGGAGCCGGTTGCGCCCGGCGACTCGCTGTTCATCATGGTGCCCGGCGCCACGACGGGCGCAGCGCTGGTGCCGCTGCACGACTACTATCCGCTGGCAAACGCGCTCACCGCCAAGGGCTACGCTTTCCTGCTCTCTAACATGCGGGCCTCTTACAACTACCCGTACGCTGAGTACGCGCAAGCGGTGCAGGATATCGCCGCCTTCGTCGCGGATGCAAAATCCCGCGGCTACGCGCGGATCGCGATCTTCGGAATTAGCCTCGGCGGCCCCCGGATGGCGCAGTACATGGCGGAGCGGAACGACCCAGCAGTCAAGGCGGTCGGATTCATCGCCTCGATCCCGTCGCCGTATCTGGAATTTCAGATTCGGGGTAGCGAAGCGGAAAGAGCGAGGCTCGAAGGCATGCTAAAGCACGCCCGCGAATTGGTCGCGCAGGGCAGGGGACAGGAGCCGGTCGCCTTTGAAAACTGGTTTCCGGGCGGCCGGAGTTTTATGGGAACGGCGAGGTCCATGATCAGCTTCTTCGGCGCGCCCAGTGACAAAGGCGCGCCAAGCTCGGTCAAGTACGGCCCGCAAATCAAGGTCCCGGCGCTGGTGATTCACGGCGACAAGGACGAGATCTCGTATCCGGCGAACGCTCAGACGATCTACGACAGCCTCACCGCGTCGGCGCAGCGCGATCTGATCTGGGTGAAGGGTGCGAGCCACTACTTGACGCCAGGCCCGCTCGCCGAGGCCTACGCGAAAAGCATTGTCGATTGGCTGGTGAAGAACATGCCTGCTGGCGCGCGCCGCTTACAGCAGAGTCAGTAGCGATTGTCCCTCGTAAAGAGCGGCGACGGCACTCCGCACGATTCACAAGAAGAGAGGCAGCAGTCCCAGCAGCGCGAGCGCGGTGAGCAGCGCGAAACCCTGCAGCCCCGTGCGGTGGTCGCCGAATGAGTACGCGTACACCCCTTTAATCAAGTTGTTGCTGGCCGCGGCGATGACGATGGCGCCTCCGGCAGTCGCCACCGGCGTCAGCGTAGAGGCGGAGTTTGCGAGGCTCAAGATAAACGGATCGACGTCGGTGACCCCCATAACGCCCGCAAGTGCGTAGAGCCCTGCGCGCCCGAGGTAGAGCAACGCGGCGTGGGTGATAAACAGCATGGCGACAAAAAGTCCCGCGAATAGGAAGGCCGCACCCAACTCGAGCGGATTCTTTGGCTGGAATTTCTCCTCTGCTTTTGCTTCTTTGCCGTCCGACCGTTGCATCCAAAGCCAGCCACCAAGAAGGCCGGCAGCGGCAAGCAAGAGGAACGGCACTGCCAGCCGGTGCAGCAAGTCGCGATTGAAAATGAACAACAGAGCAAGCAGGCGCAGGTACATCATGCCTGAGGCAGCCAGCATGGCGCCGGAATACTGATATGGGCTGGGGTTCTCACGAGATCGCTTCGCCAGAACGACAGTCGTTAGCGTCGACGAATACGCGCCGCCCAGCAAAGCCGCGAGCAGGATGCTGCCTCGCCCTTGCGTCCACAATTGCAGAAGATAGCTGCCGTACGAAATCGTGCTCACGGCCACGACGACGAGCCACGTCTTGAATGGATTGAATCCAAACGCGCCAAACGTGCGGTCCGGCACGATCGGAAGAATGACCGCCGTTAGGAGGAGAAACTTCGAAAAGGTCAGGATCTCGTCGCCAGGCATCCGCTTGGCGAGACTCTCCAGCGCTGTCTTGAGCTCCAGCAGCGCCACCCCCAGCACGGTCAGAGTGACTGCGACCCAGTAGCGCCCGCCTGAGACGAGCGCTCCCACGATATAGGTCACCAGGCCCGAAAGCTCTGTCGTCATCCCGGCCAAAGCCACGCCCTCGAGCTTGTGGCGGTAAGAGAGCCAGAGAAACGCTCCTACCACCGCAAACCCCACGGCCGGCAGGACAATGTTGCCTCCCGAATAGAGCGAGATGGCGTAGCCGAGCAGGCCGAGCAGTGGGAACGTTCGAACGCCGCCGAAGCGATACTGCTCGGAGGTCGCCTTTTGTTCTTCGCGTTCGAGCCCGATCAGAAACGAGAGGAAAAGCACGAGGACGATCTGCGCGCCTTCCTTGGGGACGAGTTGGATCAAGCTGTTGCCCATAAAGCCGCCGCCGCGATTGTAGCTCTATTCGTTCTGGATAGACCCAGCGATCCACCGAGGATGATCTGCGGGATCATGATCGGCGTCCTCGACGATAAACAAGCCAGGCCGATGCCACCACAGCCAGCGTTCCCGCCGCCAGCTTGGTTTCGAACAGCCACACGTGCGTAATCTCAGCCGGCGGCACCACCGTGCAGATCAGCGCGAGGGCCGTGGTCGCGCCGCCAGACGCCGCGCTGAGTCGCTTGCCGGCCTTCCATGCGCTCCCGAAGATATAGAGGTAGGGCAGAAATCCCGTAATCACCATCAAGGAGACGAGTTCGTCGTAGGCCGCACGCATCGTGTCGCCGAGTTGGTAGGCCACGAGCAGGAACGTAGCTACCAATCCCAGCGCCAGAATCGATACGTAGGGCGTTCCCCATTTTGGGTGAATCCTGCCGAATGCGGCAGGCAGCAACCGATCCACGCCCGCGGCAAATGGCAGCCGAGATGTCGCTGTTCCAGTTCCGCCCACGAGACCCACGCCGCCCGCCACCACCAGCAGCGCAATCACTGGAGAGAGCCACGGCGCATGCAAGAGCGCGCCTGCAGAATCGCCTACCTGCGCGAAGCCGTTCAGCTCGCTGATGTTCTGGGGCGACAGTATCACGAGGAAGGCAATTGTCGCCGACACGTAGAACGCGGTCGTGAATGCGGAAGCGATCCACCCGGCTCGGCGCATCGTCCGTTCCGGATCGCGGACCTCCGCAGCCATCATGCCAGGATTTTCCATGCCGGACATCGCATAGGCGATCGCAGCCCAGAAATTGACCGTTCCCCAGTTCCATCTCGGAACAATTTGCATCGGTGTCGCTGAGCCGCGACGGGTCCAGACAGTCCACGCCACCCCGATCAGCAGCAGTCCCAGCGCCCATGTGGAGAGAGCGGCGATATTCTCGGTCCACTTCCCAAATTTCAGCCCGATGAGATTCGAGCCGAGCGCGATCCAAACCAGCGCAATGGTGGCGGCAAGCAGGTAGTAGCGTTTATCGCCCAGCCGCCCAAACGCCGGCCCGAACATCGAGAAACCGACCCTAACGTAGAGCAGCGCTGCGGTGGGAAACAGGAACGCTGTCCCCATCCAGTAAATCCAGAAACTCAGGAACCCGTGCCACGCTCCAAAATCCTGCCGCGTCCACAGATATAGTCCGCCTGCGCCCGGATATTTCGCGACAAGCGTCGCGACGGCGATGGCGAGTGGAGCCATGAAAAATAGTGCCGCCAGGAGCCAAAGTGTGATGGAGCCGGGTCCGGCGTGCGCCGCGATCGGGATCCATCTTGCAGAGACGATGCAAGTGATGGCGAAGAGCGTGAGGTCGCGCAGTCCAAGTTCGCGCCGGAGCGGTGCTTGCGTAGGCATGAGCGCGCAGCATACCTCAGCGAGTTGCTCGGCGCAGAATGATTGCGAGGCTAGGCGGTATCGCGGAGAACGGCCATTGCCGCATTGCGCCCGTTGATGCCGATCACACTTCCTCCGGGGTGCGTGCAGGCTCCGCACAGATAGACGCCCGGCATCGGCGTGCGCGCCGATAGGCGATCCGACCACATATACGGAGGCAAGCACTCGCCCTGGAAGATGTGGCCTCCGGTAAGTCCGACCTTTTGCTCGATATCCGGCGGGCCGAGCACCTGCGCGTCGATAACGGCGCTCTCGATATTGGAGCAGAAGCGGGAAAGCGAATTGAGTGCGAGGCGACGGACTTCGCCCCGCCGCTCCTCCCACGTGCCGCGCGCGAACTTGTACGGCACGTACTGCGCGAAGACACTCATCGTGTGCTGTCCGCTCGGGACGACGCTCGGATCGTGGACGCTCTGGAAATACAGCTCGCACCAGAGGTGCTCAGGCAATTCGCCGCGGCGTGCGGCGGCGAATGCGGCCTTCCATTCGGCCTTTGTCAGCGGCGTATTGATCTGTCCGTAATGGTGCGGCTGATCGGTTCCGGGCCGCGCAACGAAGTTGGGCAGTTCGCGCAGCAGCACGTTCAGCTTCACGGTGCAGCCCTCAATCGGAATTTCCTCAACGCGCTTGCGCCACACGGGATCGGCTGCGGCACCCACCAATCGCAGCGTCTGGCGCGGGTCGGCGTTCGAGATCACGATGGGCGCGGTGACAAATTCGCCACTTTCGAGCCTCACTCCTTCACCGGGCGTAATCTGCGCGACCGGGACTCCAGCGGCGACTACGGCTCCTGCCTCGCGCGCGGCGTCGCACAAATAGAACGAGACCATGCCCATGCCGCCTCTCACGTAGCCCCACATTCCTGGCATTCCGCCCAGGCGGCCCGACGCATGATGAAAGCGGATGCTGGCGGTGCCTGCGTCGAACGGGCTCGCGTTTGTGCCGATCACTCCTTGCCCGAGGTAGGCCGTCTGCAGCCGCTCGTCGCGTAAGTAGTGTTCGACGAACTCCGCCATCGACCAGTCGAAGAGAACATGTTTCGCTTCGTCATCGTTTCCTAGGTGTGCCTCAATCTGCTCGCGCGTCGGAGGCTCGCCGATCCACAGATCGCCATCACCCGCCGGGCGCAGCGCATCGCGCAATCGGCGGAGCACGTCGCTCATCGCGCGCCAGCCCTCCACGTCGCGCGGAGCAAGGCTGCGAATCTCCGCTTCGCACTTCGCATCATCGTCCCAAAGCTGAATGCTCGAGCCGTCGAGGAAGGGAACGAAGAGGCCGTTTACCGCAGGAGTCCAGTGGAAGCCGCGCTCGGGCAATTTCAGTTCGGAGATGATCAGTGGATGCAGCAGCCCGGCCAAATAGGCGCACGGAGACATGCGCACGCCGGGGAAGGGTTCTTCGACGGTGCAGGCGCCACCGACTCGCGCGCGGCTTTCCAGCACCAGTACGCGCTTGCCGGCGCGCGCAAGGTATGCCGCGCAGGCCAGGCCGTTGTGCCCGGCTCCGACGACAATCGCATCCCAGCGGCGCGAGGCCAATTCGCGGATCGGAGCGGGCAAACCAATCTCACCAAGAACGGCAGCGGTGGCTGAGTTTGCGGTTCTTGATCCCGTCGGAAATCTTGTCGCACTCACCTTACAGTCTGGATTGTAGCGAGGGCAGAAGTAATCTGGCGCACGTAGCTTCGCGTCTCGGGGAAGGGAGGCACGCCGCCATAACGGTCCACTATTTCAGGGCCAGCGTTGTAGGCGGCCAGCGCAAGCTTGAGGTTTCCCTGATAGCGGGCGAGCAAATCCTTCAGATAGTGCGTTCCGGCATCGATATTCTGCGCGGGATCGAACACGTTCGTAACCGCGTATTGCTTGGCTGTCGTCGGCAGAAGTTGCATCAACCCCAGCGCATGCTTTCGCGAAATCGCTTTCGGGTCGAAATTGGACTCGGCGGCGATCACGTTGGAGATCAGCTTCTCATCTACGCCGTGCTTCTGCGCCGCCGCATGAATCAGGTTGGCGTAGCGGACGCCGAAGTCCGCATCCGCGGGCGGGGGTGCGGGGAAATCGTCCTCCGGCTCGATGCTTATGAGATCGCTGGCCGCAATGTCAACCGCACCGCCCGCAACGGCGAGCCGCACGCGGTCACCATCCAATTCGTAGCCCGTGACGTGAAGCCGCCCTCCCGAGCGCAGTACCGCGTAGTCGGCCCGCGCCGGCACCGCTGCGAGCAAAAACGCCGCGGCGGCGAGTAGCAATCCGGCAATGGCGCGCTGGATTTTCATCGTCCGTTTCGCAAAGCTAGTTCGACGGCTTCGCCGGCGGATTCGCGGGCGGCCGCTGGCGGCTCGCCGGCGGAACGATACCATTGTCGCGCAAATATTCGACCATCTGCCCGTAGTGGTCCATCGTGTGTGCGAGATCGAAGATGGCGATCGAGCCGGGCGTCCTCAGGAACGGCGTCGGCGGCGTCTTCATCACCACAAACGCGTTATCCGCAGTAATTGTGGCGATGGCCTTGTGCCCGAGTGCGAACGAATCTTTCAAATACTGGACGATCTGCGCCTTCGTCTGGACCGAGTCCGGCCCATTCTCCGCTTCAAACTGTGAACCCGGTGTTGCCGGCGGCTGGCCGAGGATTCCTCCGAAGAATCGGTTGTTCACAGTCGCGATGTGCTTTACCTGCTGCGCAAATGTGCGGACGCCCGCAAACTCACCGTTTGTGGGCGCGAACGAGTATTTCTCTTCCGGCATCGCATCGGCGATCCCGACCACCTCGCGCTCTTCGATCGTAAGCTGGAAGTCCAATGCGGCTGAGAGCGTGGTCGGCGCCGGCGGCGGCCCTCCCGGCGGAGGTCCCTGTTGCGCGCGTGCCACCGGCACGCCGATGCTACAAGCTAGCAGTGCGATTCCCATCCCGACGGAAACCTTCATGGCATTCCCCCCTGTGTTGAAGTGGCTTTCCCAAGCCGTCTGACGCGCCGCGCTGCCTATCCGTTTCGCAGGGCGTACCGGCGAATCGCATCCGCCACGCCGCATTCATCGTTCGCTCGCGTCGTCGCCCACCCGAGCGACTTCAACTCCGCGATGCTGTTGCCCATGACGACTGGCAAGCCCGCGTATTCTAGCATCTCGCGGTCGTTCCAGTTGTCACCGATGGCCATTACGCTTTCGCGCGGAATGCCTCGCCGCCTAGTCCACTCGGCCAGCGCCGCGCCTTTCGTGACGCCGCTCCGCAATACATCCAGAAATGAGAATCCGGTAGCCGGATACTCCGTCAGCGCCAGCGTGTAATCACTCCTGAACTCGAGCGATTGGAGCCTGTCGCGAGCGGCGCGAACGGGTGCGCACTCGCCAATGAACATGACCTCGATGGGATCTTCGCCGTTGAGGCAATCGGGAAGCGGGCATATTTCGGCGACCTGGTTGCGGTACCTGCGAAGGTAGGGTCCGACAAATGGCCCCTCCCAATCGATGCGTTCGAAGACCACTTGATCGGATTCGGGTCGGTCGAAGATGACGCCTGACATCGGTCGGAATTCTTCGGTGGCATGCAGTACGCGGCGCGCCGTCTCCGCAGGCAGCAGGTTTCGCAGGTGCGTTTCGCCGGTCTTGGACTTGACGAGCGCGCCATTGCTGACGATCAGCTCGACCTCGCAGGGAAGCTGTTCGGCGATCAACCGCGCGGAATGGAATCGGCGTCCGGTGACGATCACGATCTCGATTCCGCTCGACGCGGCCTCCGCGATCGCCTGAGCGTTCTCGGCGGGCAATTGCGACCGGCTGTCGAGCAGCGTGCCGTCGATGTCCATCGCGATGAGCTGAATCGGCATGCGTCTATTGTAGCGTGTCACGCAGCCGCGCCGGAAAGACTGGTTCGAATCATAATTGGCGGCCGTGCGCTGCTTTGCTAAGATTAAAAAACGCAGTGGGCGTGTAGCTCAGCTGGGAGAGCGCCTCGTTCGCAACGAGGAGGTCGGGGGTTCGAGCCCCCCCACGTCCACCAAAGTCCTCCGCACTTTATTCCTGAGCGGTCAATCGGTTGCACTACTTCAAGGCCGCGCCATCCGCCGGAAGCTGCTTGCGCCGGCCGGCGAGAATTCTTCGGTCATTGTCGCCGGTGCGGTTCGGTGACAAAAAATTGACTAGCATTTCGCCCGCCTGTCGGCGTTATGATTAGGCCAATGGTATCGACCGTAACATCCTCGGGTCTGGCTGCCTGGGATGGGCGGGACGCCCCTCGCAGTGATTGCGAAAAATCAGTTTCTCGCTTATTGCCATCTTTGATTCGTCCTGTGGTTTCCTGCGTTCTTGCGGCGGTCTGCTTTGCCGCGCCGGCCTTGGGGCAAAAGGCCGGGCAGGGCCCTTCCGGCGGCACCGGAGGCAAACCACCAGCCTCTGGCCCTTCAGGGCCATATTCAAGCCCATATGGGGTTAGCTCGACGCCATATGTTCAGCCGGACGGCCCTGATCCATTCGATACTCCACCTGCGTCGTTGCCCGGGGTCATCACGGTGAACGCGGAGTCGGCACGCATGGTCGACGCCGAGGCCTGCAATTCGTGGACGGAATCGGGCGTTCACAGCCCGACCGTGAGCGTGGCCCGGCTGCAAGTGCCAGACAAAGCCAGCGGCGAATTCCAGAAGGCCTGCTCGTCCTACAAGGACAAGAAATTCCCGCAAGCCGAAACTCACGTGCGGAAGGCCATCGACATCTACCCGAATTACGCGGCCAGTTGGGTCCTGCTGGGCCAGGTGCTCGACGCTGAGCACAACAGACCGGAGGCGGATAAGGCGTGTTCGCAGGCCGCCACGATCGAGCCGCAGTACGTGGCTCCCTACCTGTGCCTGGCGGAGTTTGCCGCGCGGGACGAAAATTGGGATCAGCTTTCGAAGCTATCGGACGAGGCGCTCGCCATCGATCCGGTTAGCAACGCCTACGCTCTCTACTACTCCGCCGACGCCAACTATCATCTAAAGCGATTGTCGGACGCCGAGACAAACGCGCGCGCAGCCCTTCCTCTGGATCCCTGGCATCATCTGCCGCAAGTGCATCTGCTGCTCGCGCACATCTGTGAGGCGAAAGGCGATCCGCACGGAGAGATTGCCGAACTGAAGGAGTACATCAAGCAGGCTTCCAGCGCGCCCGACGCTGCCGCCGCGCGTTCGGCCCTCAAGGACCTCGAAAGCCCCGCACCGAAGCAGCCGTAACGAAGCGAACTGGCTTGAAGGATTGCCAAAGGAAACTGGCCCGGCCTCTAGTCCCGGTGTCAGTCTGAGCTACTGCGGCGGCCGCGTTCCGCCCTCACGCTCCGCAACGATCTTCCGGGCGCTGGCATAGAGCGCCCGCGCTTGCGGAATCGAAGCGATGGCCTTCTCCAGTTGGGGGTCGTTTTCGAGCGCGACCTTATAGCCGTCGTTCAACCCGAATACGGTGGTGAAAACCTCGCGCTTGATCTCCCACTTGAGCCAAGGCAGGTTGTCCTGAATCTGCTGGTCGGTCACGTCGATGTGCTGATCGGCCAGATACTTCTTCAACCGCGCGATCACGGCGTCGTCGGCTACGAATTCCTTCGTGACGGCTGGCCGCTCGCCGAGATAATAGCGAACGAAGTCTCCCACTCCCTGCGGGAGCGGATAGAAGACGCCGCGGCGCTCGAGCAGTTCCTCAAATTCGGTGGGTTTGGGCTCGGGAACCGCTACGTCCGGCGTAATTCCGCCCTGCCCGAAGACCTGGCGGCCGGTGTCCGTCAGCTTCACCTCGGGAGCCTTCGGCGGCTGCGGATTGTAGTGATAATCGTATAGGGTGACGTTCTTGTAGTCGCGCTGAATCAGCCGGCCGCTCGGCGTGTAGTAGCGCGCGGTCGTGAGCAGCAGCGCCGTGTTTTCGCTCAGTGGATACTGCGTTTGGACGAGTCCCTTGCCGAAGCTCGTCTCACCCACGATCAGGCCGCGATCGTGGTCCTGAATCGCACCGGAAACGATCTCAGATGCCGAGGCGCTCTGCCCATTCACAAGCACGACGAGCGGTACCGCGACGCCCTGGTTGCCGCGCACCGCGTAGTAGGAATGTTCGGCCGACGCTCGCCCGCGATGCGACACCACCAGCTCACCCTTGTCGAGGAACGTATCCGCCATGCCCACGGCTTGATTGAGCAGCCCTCCGCCGTTGTTCCGCAGGTCGATGATCAGGCCATCCAGCTTGGAAGCGTCGAGCTGTTTCAACGCGTCCGAAAGATCGCTGTCGGTCGTTTCATTGAACGTGAACACCCGGACATATCCGATTCCGGGCTTTACCATGGTCGAGAACTCGACGCCGGGGCGAGGAATCTCGTCGCGCACGACGGTAACTTCGATCGGCTGGTCCCAGCCCTCGCGGCCGAGAGAAATATGCACCGGCGTGCCCTTGGCGCCCTTAAGCATGTCGGCGACTTCCGTTGTCGTCAGCCCCGTGCAATTCTTGCCGTCGACTTTCAAAATGATGTCGCCCGGCCGGATTCCGGCTTTGAACGCAGGCGAGTTCACAAACGGCGATTGCACGACGGTCTGATTGTCCTTCTGCGCGACGATCATTCCGACGCCGTAGTATTTTCCTTCCTGTTCTTCCCGGAACAGCGCGTATTGCTTGGGATCGAAGAAGTTCGAGTGCGGGTCGAGGACGTGCAGCATGCCCGGAATCGCGCCATCGTAGATCGCTTTGTCGGTATCGACCGGATCAGCGTAGTTGCGCTCGACGACAGAAAGGACGCGCGTGAACGCCTTCACCGAGTCTTCCATGTCGTCCGAATTCGCGGCGTTCGCTCTCAGCTGCGGCTCGTACACCAGACGCCCGAGCAGCGCCGACACCAGCAGCACCAGCGCGAACAGCACCATCCCGCGCGTCGGCCCTCCGGCTGGTTGGTGGACAGGATTCGATTGGGAAGACTGCGATGGTTCCATGCGGCCTCTTTTCGCCCCTCGCGAAGCTCAGTATAGCATACCCGTCTCGCGGCTCTTTTCGGTCTCACGCAGTAGTTCCATTCGCACGTGAGACTCCACGAGCGCCGGTTTGACACCTCTGGATGCGTCTTCTATGATGCAAAAATGGCGCCGCAAAAGCGGTTGCAGAGTAGCGAATGCTCAGTATTCCTCATCTGATCATCATCTTCGTGGTCGCGCTCGTGGTCTTCGGGCCGGAGAAACTGCCGGAGCTTGCGCGCAACCTCGGGAAAGTGATGGCCGAGTTCCGCCGTCATACCGGTGAACTCCGCTCGACCTTTGAAGGTCATCTCCGCGACCTGGAACGCGAGGCTGACGCGCGCAAGATCGCCGCGCCGTCGGCCGCGCCCGCGCCTCCCGCAGCGCAACCCGCTCCTCCGTCACCCGGAACCGTTCCGTCAAACCCTCCCAATGCCGGCGCGATGGCGGCCCCGCCGAGAGAGCCGGCACCGGAGGAGATACCCGATCCGGATCTTCGCCGGCGCGATCCCGGGAACGATCCGGATCTGATGGCTACGGAATTTGCCCCCGCCGATTCGGCCAATCAGGCCGGGCCATCTGAGTCTGAGAAAGTGCCTCAGCGAGTGACCGATGGCGACGTCCGTCCCTCCTAATCGCACTTTGCGCCAGCGGCCGGACGAAGAGACGGGCGGCACGATGTCCTTCTTCGATCATCTGGTCGAACTCCGCAAGCGCATTATCAGCTCGCTGCTGGCGATCGGCGTGGGGATGGTCGTCGGGCTGCTGATCGCCAAGCGCTTCATCTACTTGATCATCACGCCCGAGCTGGAGGCGCTGCGCGCCAACGGCCTCGCGGAGAAGCTCTACTACACGCACCCGGCAGGTGGCGTGAGCTTGATCATCAGTCTCGGACTTTACCTCGGCATCGTAATCGCCATGCCGTGGGTGCTGTATCAGATTTGGCTTTTTGTGGCCCCGGGCCTGTACAAGCATGAGCGTCGTGCAGTCGCCAGCTTTATTGGCGCCTCCATGTTCCTGTTTCTTTCCGGAATTGCCTTCGGATATTTCTTCATGTTGCGTCAGCTGCTCACGCGTGTGATCGGGTTGATGAACGATGGTCCGATTCAGCCGCTGATCAGCGTCAACGAATACTTCGATCTGATTGTGATCATGCTTGTGGGTCTCGGCATTATTTTCGAGATGCCCGTGGTTGTTTTTATTCTGTCGCTGTTCAGGATTGTGACGCCGAAATTCCTGATGAAGAACTTCCGCTACGCGATGCTCCTTATCACGATCGTCGCGGCCATCGTCACGCCCACGCCGGACGCAACCACGATGATCGTTTTCATGGTGCCGATGGTGGCTCTCTATTTCGTGAGTGTTGTTGTCTCCTACTTCGTCATCAGGCGCAAAGCGCGCGCCCCGGCCGAAGAGCAGGCGCCTCAGACATGAGGCCGGCCTCCGGGCGTTTCGGCGGCGCGGCGCTTGCTTGTCTTTTGATTTCCTCAATCGGCTGCAACAGCGCCCAGTCGAACTCGCCCGTCTCTGCCGCTTCTTCTCCGGCGGCGTCTCAGACGAGCGCCACGCCTGCGGAATCGGCTCCTCCGGCCTCGCAAACCGGCGGCTTCGACGGCGCCAAAGCATACGACCAAGTTGCCAAGCTCGTTTCCTTTGGTCCGCGCCCGCCTGCTTCCGACGGAATTCACAGAACGCAGGATTACATTCGGTCGCAGTTGAAAGGTTTTGGCTGCGCGATTGACGAAGACGACTTCAACGCGCAGACGCCGATCGGCGGGCTCGCGATGAAGAACATCGTCGCAAAGGTTCCGGGCACGGGGCAGGGAATTATCCTTCTGCTGACGCACTACGATACGAAACGCGTTGATGGGTTCGTTGGGGCCGAGGACAGCGGCTCCTCGACTGGCTTAATGCTGGAAATGGCGCGCCTGCTATGCGGCGGCGCAAAGCAGCCCAATGCCGTGTGGATCGCTTTTCTCGACGGCGAAGAAACACAAGCGACGTTCGAATGGTCCGATGAGGATAGCCTCTACGGCAGCCGCGAACTGGCGGCGCGCCTCGCTCTTTCCGGCGACCTGAAAAGAGTCAAGGCCGTGATCCTCGCCGACATGGTTGGTCAGTACAATCTGCACATTCTGCGCGATTCCGGTTCGCCGAAATGGCTTACCGACACAATCTGGCGTACTGCCGCGCGTCTCGGCTATCGTGACGTCTTCGTATCGCAGGAGACGAGCACCGAAGACGATCACCTACCGTTCGCTCGCCGCGGCGTTCCCGCCATCGACCTGATTGACCTGGGCGATTATCAAAACCTCGGCTACTGGCACACTACGCAAGACACGCTCGACAAGATCAGCCCGCGCAGCCTCGCCATCGTCGGCCACGTCATCCTCGAATCGCTGACTGAACTCCAGAAGCGTTGATTAGTATGGCGAGTGACGTCATTTGTGATTCGCGGCTTTTCGACATGAATGCGGCGGAAGAGCACCTGCAATCTATGCGACGCGAACGGTTCTTCAGGGTTCCGCAGGGGCACGACATGTCGTGCCCGGCAAAGATGCTTGGCGCCAAGCCAACCATTGTTCGATCCGTGCCGCTATCTTGAGCGGTATGTAACGCCGGCCTTCCGGCCGGCAGGCTTCAGGGTTCCGTAGGGGCACGACATGTCGTGCCCGGCAAAGATGCTTGGCGCTAAGCCAACCATTGTTCGACCCGTGCCGCTATCTTGAGTGGTATGTAACGCCGGCCTTCAGGCCGGTAGGCTTCAGGGTTCCGTAGGGGCACGACATGTCGTGCCCGGCAAAGATGCTTGGCGCCAAGCCAACCATTGTTCGACCCGTGCCGCTATCTTGAGCGGTATGTAACGCCGGCCTTCAGCGCGGCACGGCCTTTCGTGGCCCGCGCAAGATTCGTGCCGGCAATAGAATGATCCCCTTGACGAGCTCCAGAACCCCGTCCACGGCAGTCCCTACAATTCGGAAGGGCAGCAGAAGGAGCCAAATCAAGGGATACAGAATCAGCGCCAGCAGCGCCAGCGGCCAGCACAGAAACAGCAGAATGCACCACAGGATGAAAGTCAGCATCGTGTCCCGTCGCCTTACCTAACGATACGCACGGAAGCGCACAGATGTTTCTAGGTTTCCGGCCCTTCGCCAAAGGTGCTGGTGCGAACTGTGTTACATTTTCTTGCGATATGCCAATCATTCGCGTCCGCAGTTCTGCTGGTCCGTACAACGTGATTTGCGAGCCGGGCGTGCTCGGCCGCGCAGCGTCGCTCATCAAGAAACTGGGCGATTCGACGGGCATATTCGTTCTTTCATCGCCCACTATCTGGCGGCATTGGGGCCGCGCGATCGGTAAAGCGATTCCGGGCGGCAAGCGGCCGATTCTGTTTGACGACCGCGAATCGGCGAAGCGCCTCTCCACCGTCGAAGGTATCGCGCGCCAGCTTGTCCGTGCGGGCGCCGACCGCCGGGCGTTTGCCGTCGCCATCGGCGGCGGCGTGGTAGGAGACGTCGCTGGCTTTGCCGCGGCTACGTATCTTCGCGGCGTGCGGCTCGTGCATATTCCTACCACCGTGGTTGCCCAGGTCGATAGCGCCATCGGCGGCAAGACGGGTGTCGATCTGCCGGAGGGCAAAAATCTCGTGGGCGCGTTCTATCCGCCGAGGCTGGTGCTCGCCGATCCGGGCCTTTTGAGCACGCTGCCGCACCGCGAGTTCCGCTCGGGACTGTACGAAGTGATCAAGTACGGCGTCATCGCAGACGCGAAACTCTTCGATTATCTCGCGCGCCACATGGACGCGATTCTCCGCCGCGATCCAAAAGCTCTGGCGTACATCATTCCGCGCTCGGCGGCTATCAAGGCGCGCGTCGTGAGCTCGGATGAGCGGGAGAGCGGTCTCCGCCAGATTCTGAATTTTGGCCACACGCTCGGCCATGCTCTCGAAACCGCGACGCACTATGAGCACTTTCTCCACGGCGAAGCCATCGGCTGGGGCATGATGGGCGCCACGCTGCTCGCCGTTGCGCAGGGTTATCTCAACGACGCAGACGCCGCGCGCATCATTCGCCTCATCGCTGCTGTAGGGCCCTTGCCGCCGCTCCGCGGAATTCGCGCCTCGGCGCTGCTGCCAATTCTCGCGAGTGACAAGAAAGTCCGCGGGGGCCGGATTTTCTGGGTGCTTCCGCGCCACATCGGCAAGACTGATTGGGGCATCGAGATTCCCTGGCCCGTCGTCGAGCGCGCCTTCGCCGAATTGCCATCCGTGGCCGCGAAGGCGGTCGTTCGGTAGGGCGAATTCCGACAGCTGACGGTACTGCCTCGCAAGAGATCGAAGGGGCTGCATTGCGGTGTTTGCTCAATCCAAATCGTGGAGGATCATCTGCGGTTTTGCTTCGAGCGGTCTATTGATTGCCGTGCCTCCCATTACGAGACTTCTGTTTGCCGCTGCAGGCATATTGACGTTCGTAGTTTGTCCTCCGGCGATTCTCTTGATTTTCCGGGGGGCTTGGGACTTGGACTGGAAGTTCTTTGCGGTTGCTGGGCCGGTAAACGCCGCCTTGTACGCTGCTTATGGCGCATTGCTCATACGCCTCTCAAAAGGAAAGTAATGTGGCTCGGATGATCGCGACACAGAATCAGCCGTCTCTACCGGGCACTCGTCCTGAGGGCGTGCGCGACGAACGCGAAGCCGCCGCGCGTGTCCGCGACATGTTCACGCGCATCGCGCCGCGCTATGACTTCTTGAATCATCTGCTCTCGTTTTCGCTCGATCACCTCTGGCGCCGCCGCACCGCCAAGCGATTTCTTCACATACTCCGCCGTCCCGACGCCCGCGTTCTCGATCTCTGCTGCGGCACTGGCGACCTCGCGTTTGCACTCGACCGCGCCCGCGCAGAGGCTCTTCGTCAGGGCACGGCTTCAGCCGTGCCGAAAGGCGGAGAAAAACTCAAGGCTTTAGCCCCTGAGGTGGAAGCGCGGGGCTTTAGCCCCGCGAAAAGTGAACCCCTCCCCTCCGGGGTTTTAACCCCGGGCGGTGCTCCGTCTCGGTTCCCAATTATCGGCAGCGACTTTGTCGAGCCGATGCTCGTCCGCGCCCGCGACAAGGCTCGCGCGGGCCATCGCGCCGTCGTGTTCGCAGCCGCCGATGCGCTCCGTCTTCCTTTTCCGGACGCGAGCTTCGACCTCATCACCGCCGCGTTTGGCTTTCGCAATCTTGCGAACTACGAAGAAGGCTTGCGCGAATTCGCCCGCGTCCTGAAGCGGGGCGGGGAACTGGGAATCCTCGAATTCACCGAGCCGACCTCGGGGCCGATGGCCGGCCTCTTCCGTTTTTACTTCAAGAACATCTTGCCGCGCATCGGCGGCGCGATTTCCGGCAACGCCGAAGCCTACAAATATCTCCCCGGCTCCGTCTCGAAATTTCCCTCGCCGCCCGAGCTTTCCGCGCTCATGGAGAAATGCGGTTTCCGCGACGTCCGCATGGCCTCCTGGAATTTCGGCAGCGTTATCCTCCACTCCGCCTCCCGGTCCTGATTTCGCTTTGCGCTTTCTCCGTGCCTTCTCAGTGGTCTCTGCGTTTCTCCTTTGTCTTGGCCTTGAATCGTTTTCTGCGCTCTCTGCGTCTCTGCGGTGAATTCCGATTTTTCGCCGATAGCCGCACCCAACGCCGTTCACGTCTTTCTCCACTGACTGCGCTTTTGCCATTCGCTGCGCTCGGCTATCATATGCAGCATGCCCGCGGGAGCCGACGCACAACCAATCATCGATCTGCGCAGCGACACCGTCACACGTCCCACGCCCGCGATGCGCCGCGCCATGGCCGACGCTGAAGTTGGCGACGACGTCTACTCCGAAGACCCCACGGTTAATCGCCTCCAAGCCCGCGCAGCCGAAATCTTCGAACGCGAGGCCGCTCTCTTCTTCCCCTCCGGCTCGATGGCGAATCTCACCGCGATCAAGACCTGGACGCACCACGGCAGCGAGGTCATTTGCGAGGCGCAGGCGCACATCTATCTCTACGAAATGGCCAGCATTTCGGCGATTGCGGGTTGCATGCCCAATACGGTCCCCGCTCCCGGCGGTATTCTCACCTGGGATTTGATCGAGCCGCACATCCGCCCGCACATCTACTACCGCGCCCAGACCGCGCTGATCGAGCTTGAAAATACGCACAACATGCACGGAGGCACGGTCTATCCGCCCGAAATCTCGAATGACATTTGCGACCGCGCGCATGCCGTCGGCCTGCGCGTCCATCTCGATGGCGCGCGCATCTTCAACGCCTCGGTCGCGCTGGGCCGCGGCGTCGCGGACCTCACGCGCAAGTTCGACTCGGTGATGTTCTGCCTCTCGAAGGCGCTGGGGGCGCCGGTGGGATCGATGCTCGTCGGTTCGCGCGAATTCATCGACAAGGCGCACATCACGCGCAAGCTTCTCGGCGGCGGCATGCGCCAGGCAGGAGTTCTCGCGGCGGCAGGGCTCATCGCGCTCGAAGAAACGCCCAAGCTCCTACACCGCGACCACGAAAACGCCCGCCAACTCGCCGAGGGCCTCGCGCAAATCCCCGGCGTCTCGATCGACCCGAAGAAAGTCGTCACGAATATCCTGATCTTTGACGTGCGCGGCACCGGTCGCTCCGCCGCCGATGTCGTCGCCGCGCTCGCCACGCGAAACGTTCTCTGCGGCGCCACCGGCCCATTCACGATTCGCATGGTCACGCACTATGACGTCGACCGCGCCGCCATCGACCGCGCCCTCGCCGTCGTCCGCGACGTTCTCTCCCAGCGCGCCACCACCGCCCGCCCCTGACGGGCGCGCTTCTCGGCGATTTAGCTCCGCTCAAGCAGTGGCTCGATGAGCAGAACAACGGGCGTCACATCGGACGGTAACAGCCCGGCGGTGGTGTGATCCGGAGCTACCTAGGGAAGCTGAGAGATCCTGTTGGCGGCTGTATTTCGATTTTCTTGCGGTCAACCAAAGTTACTGCTGAAACTCGACCGTCAGGACCATGTGCGTGGGGATGGGCTTGCCGTTAGCCAGCGTAGGTTCGAACACCCACAATTGGATTGCGTCTTTCGCGGCGCGTTCCAGCAGGCGAGGACCCGATAGCAGCGTCGCGCTCGCCACATTCCCTCTTTCGTCGATCACGGCGTCCAGCGTAACCACATCGCTTACGTCGAGCGCTTTGGCCCACGAGGGAAGGGGCGGCTGAGTCTGTGACAAGATTCTGGCCGGAATGATGTGCTTGGCAACAGATTGCCCCGGCTTCTTTAGTGCTTCCGGCTGCGCTCCGAGGGGAGCCGATCCGCGGACGGTTCGGCTCGCGCCCAGAGGCGTGCTCGCAACGATTGCGGGTTCCGGGCTCCGGCTCGGCTGCGCGGCGTCCGTCCTCACTGACGCTGCCGTTGCATTCTTGACGAGTTGCACGCCGGGTTCTGCCGCCGTGCTCGACGGCTGGGTGCCTTGCGTAGCAGGCGTGACGGTTGCTGCGGCGCTCGAATGCGGGACGGCCGCCGATGGCCGGCTAATTGGGTGCGTCGATCGATGGCCCTGCAAGTGCCACGCCACGCCCACCGCCACAATGACCAGCACGAACGCAACGGCTGCGAGAGCGGACCGGCTCCCGCGGAGTGTATACGTGCGTATGCCGTGCAGTCGAAGCTCTAGCGGTGAAAGTGTTTTGCCGGATACGGAGCTTCCAGAAGCCGTTTGGCCTTCGTGCCCGTCGGATACCGCTGTCTCTTTGACCGCTTTGACGGTGGACGCCCGTCTGGCTTGGGCTTTGGCTTCCTTGGCCACCATCGCTGCCAGTTGTTCGGCTTCCTTCGCGTGATCAGGTTCCGCGCCATTCACCGTTCCGGCTGGCGCGGCCCCGCTTTCTTGCGATGGGGAAGAGGGTGGCACAGCCAAAGTGTTTGGCGCAGTCACCGACGGCGTCGTGGGAGCCGACGGGTCAACACCGCTGCCGACAAGAGCGTGTTCGGTTGGCGATTGCGGAGTCCCAGATTCCTGTGCGGGTTGGGCGGGCTGCTCGCTAGGCGCGTCCCAAAATCCCGGCTCGCGCACGGTGAATTCGAGTTCCGTGGGACCCGGCTGGCCGGCTGGCGGCACCTCGATCACCTTGCAAAGAACTTCTTTCCCGGTTAGTTCGTTGCGGAGAAAAACCGACTGTCCCGCCTGCACCCGCGCTTTCAGCAGAACAGATGCGCCGCTTTCGAAGACCAGACTGGTCCGCGTCGTCTCGGTGAACATCTCGCGGCGGTCTGTTCCCTCGACCACCTGCGAGCCTTGAATGGTCACGGGGACTTCGAGCGCAGTCGTTTGGATGATTCGCGCGGAATCAGACATATCTGCCGGCCCCGTCCGACGGAATCTGTGGCAGAGTCAGCCCTTGGCTTGCTCGGGTGCTCTTGCTGGCGTGAATCCCCGGTACGCTGGCCCCCCGCCAGCGGCCTTGCCCCTGGGCTAACTAGCTCCCACTGGTATCGTGGGACTTACAACGCTTGTATGCAATGGTATGGACGTACCAATGATGCGGATATGACACCCTACGGCCCTGATTTGAATGGAAATGCACCAGGTTCGAGCAATCAGTTTTGCTGCGTGGGTAGCGATGTCATTTGATTTAGTACGCCACGCCTATTACGTCATTCCGAGCGAAGTGGCCGGACAGTGTTCCTTCGTACCGCTCTTGGGGCACGTCCGGCCATGAAGTCGAGGAATCCCTCTTTAGCGATTCTCGACGCCTTTCCCTCCCTGTCGCCGATGGTTCGATCCAACCAAATGACCCCACTGCCGCTGCGTGGCCTCACTTTTCGATCTCTGGTGAGCTTGCTAAGATGTTTGGTTGCACCGAAAGGATCCCTCGCTCTTGACACTTCGGCCTGCTGTCTTGGCGCTCGCCGCCATCGTCGGACTCGCTCTCGCAGCTTGCAGCAAGAAACAAGAAGGACCATCAGTTCCGCCACAGCCCATCGCGGTCGTCGATTCCTCGACTGCCGGCTCGATCGCTGGCACAGTCAAATTCGAGGGAACTCCTCCGGTTTTTCGCCCGATTGATATGACCGCCGAGGCCGCTTGCGTTCAGGCCAATCCCAAACCTGTGACGCCACCTGTGGTTGTTCTGGGAGAGCATGATGCGCTCGCCAACGTCGTGGTGTACGTAAAGTCCGGTCTTGGCAACTATCGCTTCGAGACGCCCAAAGACCCTGCCGTGCTCGACCAAGTCGGCTGCATGTACGTTCCGCGCGTTCTCGCGATGATGGTGAATCAGCCGTTCGAGGTGAAGAACACTGATCCCACCACGCACAACGTCCACCCGACGCCGCGCGACAATCGCCCGTGGAACCGTTCGCTCGAAGCGGGCGAAGCGCCGTACGTCACCACATTCTCACAGCCCGAATTGGCGATTCCCGTCGCGTGCAACATTCATCCCTGGATGCGCGCCTACCTCTTCGTCTTCGCGCACCCATATTTCGACGTCACCGCGAAGACCGGCACATTCGAGCTCAAAAATCTCCCGCCCGGCTCCTACACGATTGAGGCCTGGCACGAACGCTTAGGCACGCAAGACATCTCGGTCACCATCGCACCGAAAGAATCGAAGTCTGTCTCGTTCACCTTCAAGCCCGCCGATTCGCACTGACCTGCCGTCTCTCCGCGATGCGTCCAAAGTGGACTGCTCGCAGTCACTTTTGAACTTGCGCGGCGCACGGAATTTCAGTTGAGAACTGATAGATTATCGCCAGGACCGCGCCATGACCGATTCGACCCATCCTCCGGTCTGGAAGACGCTGCTGGCGTTCTCCATCATCTATTTCGTTTGGGGCTGCACGTTTCTTGCGATTCGCATTGGCGTGCGGGAGGTCCCGCCGCTTTCGCTTGCTGCGATACGATTCCTCGTTGCGGGGCTGGTGCTCTATGGCTGGACGCTCGCGCGCGGCGAACGTTCCCCGAGCCCGCGGGAATGGCTGTCGGTGTTCGTCGTCGCTCTCCCGATCTTCGTCGGTGACTACGGACTCGTGTTCTGGGCCGAGCAGCGCGTGCCTTCAGGCCTCACGGCGGTGATGATGGCGACGATTCCGGTGTTCATGGCGTTGTCGGAAATCATCATCTTGCGCACGCAACGCCTCACTGTTCGCCTGGCTGCGGCGCTCTTGGTCGGGCTTGGCGGAGTGGCTGTGCTGGTCAGCCGTTCGCTGAATCTCGGCGGAGCGCCGATCGAGAAATCGGGCGCCGTGGCGCTCATCCTTGCGGCGATGAGCTGGTCCGTGGCGTCCGCCCTGATCCGCAAGCTGCCGCTGCCTTCTTCCAAGGCGGTGAGCTCAGGCGCACAGATGCTCGCCGGAGGACTGTTGCTGGCCATCGTGGCGGCCAGCCTGGGAGAGTTCCACAGATTCCATCCGCTCGCTGTTTCCACCAAAGCGTGGCTCGCGCTGCTCTACCTGATTGTGGCCGGATCGATCGCAGCGTTCACCGCCTACGTCTGGCTGATTCACCATCAATCGCCGACGAAAGTTGGAACGTACGCGTATGTGAATCCGGTCGTGGCCGTGCTCGTCGGCTATTTCTTCGGCGGTGAAGCTCTTGGCCTGCGAGCGATTCTCGGAACCCTGTTCGTCCTCGTAAGCGTCTTGGTCATCACGACCACGCCGGCGACGAAACCCGCGCCGGCAGCAATCGCCTCAGCCGAAGATACGGCGTAGCCACGAATTCGGCACGTAGGACAGTCTCCGTCACCGTCGGTCCCAAAGAGTCGAAGGCCGTCTCCCTCAGGTTCAAGCCCGCTGAAACACACTGACACAGGGCTCTCCGTATTGAGCCACGAACCGTTATAAGCTTGGCGCCCTAGTTGTTGGATAGCGAGGAATGCCATGACAGCTACTGAGAGCGACTTCGCCCCTGCGATCAAGGCGATCATCGACAAGTACGAAAACGAAGTGCTGCCCAACCACCTCAAGTGGGGCGATTTTTCCTCGGATGATGAGCGAGAGCGGCATCGCAAGCAACAAGAGCGCGAGCTCTGGCTGTTCCGCGTCCACCTTTTGGGAGCTCATCTTGAAGACGCCCCACCGATTGACTTGGAGGACGCCGAAGGGCTGCAGCAGAACCTTGCTAACAAGCTCGCAATGAGCGCTGCGAAAACGGTGCAACCCGAGGATTGGTGGTGGACGCCTGCGGAAGGTTTGCTCCTACTACTACTCGAGGAAGTCCACGAGTCACTCGAGAAGGCCACAAGAGTCAAAGTCAGACCATGGCGACGCAGCTTGTTCTGGGTATGGTGTTTCTTGTCTGAGCTCCTCTACCTGGCGATCGTGATCGGCTTGTTTGTCGCGGCCAGCTCGAAATTCGAGGTGCTCGCCTTCGCCGTGCTGGTGATGATTTACAACGCAATAAGCAGTCGAGTGAGTGGCATAGGGCTGGGCCTAGCATGGCTGGCCTACAGAGTTGAAGAAGCGTATGGGGAGATCGGACGCACCTTGAAACTTAAGGTGCCGGTCTTCTCAGTCGACGAGGTCCAAAAGCAGCTGGAGAGATCCAAGCTAACGATCCTGATTCACAACGTGTCGATCGGTATCGGAAGCCTGATTGCCCTGTGGCACCTCGTCATGGCAATGCTCTCGTAGGGCTCATGGTGCCGGCCGCACTGCTCTTGACAACCGATTCGCCTCAGGTGTTTAGTGCTGCTGTTTGGGGCAAGGGGGGAACATGGCGGAAGCAATGCAAGCACGTCGCGCGCCTGATGGCAGCGCGTATGGTCGTCCCGCGCAGCATCCGGATTGGGAACTCGCCGCGGTCGGTCCCGGCACGCCCTGCGGCGAACTTTTGCGCCGCTACTGGCAGCCTGTCGCCGCTTCAGCGAATGTCACGTCTCGCCCGCAAAACGTCCGCATACTGGGCGAAGATCTGATTCTCTTCCGGGACAAGAAAGGCCGTCCCGGCCTGCTCTACCCGCGCTGCATGCACCGCGGCACCACGCTTCTCTATGGCAAAGTCACCGAGGAGGGCATCGCCTGCTGCTATCACGGCTGGCTATTCGACGTCGAAGGTCGCTGTCTGCGCCAGCCCTGCGAGCCCGACGGCGGCCGCAACCTCGACGTCGCGCGTCAGCCCTGGTATCCGCTCGAGGAGCGCTACGGCCTCGTCTTCGCCTACATGGGCCCGCTCGATAGAAAGCCCGTTCTGCCGCGCTTCGACATTCTCGAAGATCTCGGCCCCGATGAAGAAATTCGCGCTTACGTGGGCGCGTTCGGCTCGACCGGGGACAATAGCCTCCCGATCGCTCCCTATAGCTGGCTGCACATGAACGACAACGTGATGGACCCCTATCACGTGTACGTCCTGCACTCCACATTCACCGGAGTGCAGTTCGCCCCGCAATTCGCACTGATGCCCAAAGTGGATTTCTTCCAGACCGAGGACGGCGTCTGCTATTCCGCCAAGCGTAAGCTCGACGATGGCCGCGAGTACGACCGCATCTCGTCGTGGATCATGCCCAACATCATGTCCGTCCCGAATCCAATCGACATCAATCAAGTGCGCTCGAACATGATCACCTGGTCGCTGCCTGTCGACGATTCGCATTTCACCATGGCTACGGCGTCGCGGATGGAGAAGGGAGCGCCCGACTTCTTTGGCACAGGAGCCGGATTCCGCATGAACGGAAAATTGTGGGGCGAAATGACCTTCGAGGAGCATCAGGACACTCCCGGCGATTACGAAGCGCAGGCCGGCCAGGGCCCGATCTGCTTGCACTCCGAGGAGCATCTTGCGTCCAGCGACCGCGGCATCATCATGCAGCGGCGCATTCTGAAATCGCAGATCAAAGTCGTGGCGGAAGGCGGCGATCCGATCGGCGTCGCGTACGATCCGGCGAAATCCCTGGTGAAGATTCGCTCCGGCAACTATTACAACGCGCCGCAGCCCGCGTAGCTCGCGGTCGATCACGTAGGGGCACGATACATCGTGCCCGGCGAAAATCCTTGGCGCGGTGCTGCCCATCGCACTCAGTCGCGCGAGCGGCAGAGCTCATGTGGAGTGCGGCGGCTCGCCGCCGCCATCGGTCATGTGGATCACCGAAACGGAACGACTTCCTGGAGGACATCTATGTTGCTCTCGAAGAACCGGCAGCTTCTGGCATGTGTTGCTGGCGCAAGTGTTGCCGTGCTGCTGATCGCGGCCGTTGCGTTTCAGGTTTACGCACAATCCGCGGCGCAAGACGAAGCGCTGAAGCTCCAGAAAGATTTTCAAGATAAGGTCGTTGCGGGCGATGCCGATGGCGCCGGCGCAATGATGGCGGACGACGCGTTCTTCATTCACGGCAACGGCGCGCTGCAAAGCAAGGCCGAATTTCTCGCCGGCATCAAGAATGGCCAGCTATCGCTTTCTGCCTTCGATGTCAAGGAGGCGAAAGTTACGCTGTTCGATGGCGGCGCTGTCGTCTCGGGTCTTGAGGACCTGACATTCAAGCCGCCCGCGGGATCGACGGCTCCCGTGCGCACGATTCACATGCGCGGCTCGGGCCTCTGGATTCACAAGGGCGGCAAGTGGCTCCTGCTCTTCGATCAGGATACGTCTCTTGCCGCGCCTCCGGGGCCGCCGCCCGCCGCGCCTGCCGCGCGCCAGTAGGGACTTCGCGTGCAGGTCATCAGCCTCGATAGCGTTCCGTTGATCGAGCGGCAGCACGTCCGCCAAGGAGTGTTTCGTTCGCGCCGCATCCTCAACGGGACGCCCGGCACTGCCGGAAATTTTTCTTTTCAGTTCAGCGTTGCGCCGAATTACTACTCGCCTCGCCACCGCCACAATTTCGACCAGGTGCGTTACCAGCTCGATGGTGATTTCGACTTTGGCGCTGACGGCGCCATGAAAGCCGGCATGCTCGGCTATTTTCCCGAGGGCACCTACTACGGACCGCAATCGAGCGCGGCAGAGAATTCGACGCTCGTCCTGCAATTCGGCGGCGCGAGCGGCAGCGGCTACATCTCGCAGGAGCAATACGAAGCGGCCGCGGCCGAACTCGCCAAGCACGGCACGTTCGCGAAAGGTGTTTACACGCAGCCCAAGCCTGATGGCGGCAAGATCAACAAAGACGCCTACGAGGCCGTCTGGGAGCAGGTAAACGGCCGCCCGCTCGTCTATCCGCGCGAACGCTATTCGCGGCCCATCTTCATGGACCCGGCGAGCTTCGATTGGATCCCGGTTGCCGATCAAGCGGGCGTGAGCTGGAAGAATCTCGGCGAATTTTCCGAACGCCGCACGCGCGTCGCGCTCTACAAGATCTCGCCGGGCGCGACGCTGCGCCTCGGCGACGATTCCATTTACTTTGTGCTGGCTGGATCGGGCGCAGCGGACGCGAAACCCTTCGGGCGCCACGCCACGATCTATCTTGCCCTTGGCGATCGTGCCACCGCTTGCGCTCCCGCGAATGCCGCCGCACCCACAGAGCTCCTTCACATCGGCCTCCCTCGCTTCGATTCCTGACGCCGAACGCCTATGCCCAAAAAGAGCGCGGGGCTCGTGATGTACCGAATCCGGAGCGGCGCACTGGAAATCCTGCTCGTGCATCTCGGAGGGCCGTTCTGGGCCAAGAAAGACGCGGGCGCATGGTTCATTCCGAAAGGCGAAATCGCGCCCGGCGAGGACGAACTCTCCGCCGCCCAGCGCGAATTCCACGAAGAAACCGGCTTCAAGCTCGCCTCGCCGACACGCGGGCCCGTCGGTCCATTCATTCCGCTCGGGACCGTGAAACATAAAAGCGGCAAGGCGGTCACCGCCTGGGCCTTCCAGGGCGACTGCGACCCGTCGGCGCTCAAGAGCAACACGTTCAAAATGGAATGGCCGCCGCGCTCGGGCAAGCAGCAGGAATTTCCCGAAGTCGATCGCGCGGCCTTCTTCACTCTCGAAGCCGCCCGCGAAAAAATGCATCCCGCTGAATTCGAATTCTTGCTCCGTCTCGCGGCGCATCTTTCGCAGAAATCGTCCCGATGACATCTTGACTCCGGCGCGAGATTCGCGCTACGCTCCCGCCGCATTCGGACACCCTTCCAAATTCTCCTCGGAGGAAAATAGAAATGAAAAAGTACGTGTCCGCCCTGGCGCTGCCCCTGCTGGCGGTGGTTTCGGCAGTCGCCCAGACCTCGCCGGGAAACATCGCGGCCATCGAATCGCAGGTTCCCAAGACCGGCATGACTCAGCAGTACGAGCAAGGCCGCAAACAGAAAGCCGATTGGCACAAACAGCAAAAGGACCCGCAGCCCCTCTACGTGTTCGAAACCATCAGCGGCGATAGCACCGGCACGTACCTCGTCGCCCGCCTCGGCTGGCATTGGGCGGACTTCGACAAGCCGGCCATTCCCGACCAGGCCGACACCGATGAATTCAACAAAGTGGTCGGCGCCTACGTGCAGTCGGTCACCGACCGCTATTACGAGTTTCTGCCGAAGCTCAGCAATCCGGACACCGCTTCGACCGGCCCGTCGAAATTTTCGGAAATAGTTACGTTCCGCGTTCGCCGCGATAAAATCGCCGACTTTCGAGCGGCTTTGGGGAAAGTCTCCGAAGCTGTCGCGAAGACGAAGTGGCCGGTTCACTACGAGTTCTACCAGTTGGTGAACGGCGGCTATCTGGGCACGTTCGTGCTGGCCGAGCCGCACGCGAATTGGGCGGACTTCGAGGACCAGCCCGGCGTCAAGCCGTTTCACGACATGCTTCGCGACGCGTTCGGCCCGGGTGAGGGCGACTCGGTTTACGACCGCGTCGAAGGAGCGATCGAGAGCGAGTACACCGACATCCTCCAGTTCCGGCCCGATCTGAGCTACATCCCGGGCAAGTAACTGGCTTCGAGTCCCTGGCTTCCTCTCTGCGAGCACCGGCTTCGTTGCGATCGAAGCCGATGCCCGCAACTTTTTCATCGGTGCGCGGCGAAGGGACACGCTTCCACCGGGTGGAAGGGCAGGGCTTGCAGCCCTGCCGATCACGAGCGGCGGACCGGAGTTCCTTGCTGCCGCAGGCCAGCGCGGAGGCCGCATAGCCGAAGCGCGGAAGCATGCCGGGCTGAAGACCCCGGCGCTACGATCACGTCTCAGAAACGGCGGCCCTTCGAGGCCGAAAAGCTTCGATTTTGGGGCAGCGAAAAAGTGTCCCACTTCTTTGGGCGCTCTCCCTTTTGTTTTCATGGATTTGGGCTCGAAATTAAGTGCGACGGTGTCCCACTTAATTCCGCTTTTGCGCGTGGCGGTTTCGGCGGGCGAGCCACAGTGGAACTGAAAACGACGCGGGTCGGCGGGTTGACCCACTCGCCGCGCGCGTTGATGTGCGCGAGCACTTTAACGGCGCGCACAACAGAGTCGGCGGTGACGTCGACGCGGCTGGCTTCGTGGATAATGTGGCCGAGCGCGCGGCGGATATTGCGGTCGCGCCGGGGAAACAGGCCGGTGGCGTGTGCGTGGCGGTAGAGGGCGCTGCGGTCGATTTCGTAATCGTTGGCGATCTGGCTGACGCAGTCCCAGTTGACGAAGCGTTCGTCGATTTCCTCTTGCAGCTCATCGCCGCAGATGCCGCAGTGCGCTTGATGAAGTTCCAAGCGAGAGAGACGCGTTGATGGTTCAGGGGCGGTTTTCGCAGTTCGACGGCGCGTGCGGGAGGCTTTGCGCTTGGAGCGGGATTTTTTTCGAGAGCGCCGGGAATTTGCGGGAGGCGGCGCTTCAGGAACTGGCAGGGCGGCGATGACGTCGATGATTTGACCGTCCCCAACGGGACCGCTGATGGACGAACTGTCGCTGCCGAGTGGCGTCAGCGCTGTGAGATTCTCAGCAGAAGTTCTGGTGCGGGCAAATCCGTAAAAGCGTGCCCTTCCTTCGTCGGGGCGAGCGGGGGCGAGCTGAGTGGGATCGGATGTCATGGAGGTCTCTCTTTCGGGGGCCTGCCTTCGCCCATTGGGCTTCGGCGCGGCAGGGGGTGTTGGTGCGAGGATTTAGTGCGATGGGTGATGCGGCGTCTGTTTGGACAACCAAATACATGTTGCTTCTCCGGCGGGGCTGAAAACGCCCCGATGTACACATTCAGGCTGGCACGTTGTGAAGCGCGCGGCAAGAAACAATAAGGACGGTTATAGGACTGTACGAATGGGCAGGTCCGGTGACGTCGATGCGCAATTGTTAATTCCTTGATACCATACCGGGCCATGAAACTCGTCGCGGTCACCATGATCGCCCTTGCCGGACTGCTGGCGGCGAATCAGACGGCACCGCCGAGCTCCGGAACTTCGGATCGAACGTTTACTGTGAAGCTTGAGAGCGGTGCCGCTACTGTCTCTCCGCTCTCTGATGATGTGAAGGCACTTTCCGAGTTACTTGCCGCGATAGCTTGGCCAACAGTTTTCGGCATTTTGATCGTCACCCAAAGGAAATCTCTAGCTGGTTTACTAGTGGCGCTCACCGGCATGGTCCAATCTTCAAAAAGAATAAGGCTGGGCGACATCATCGACGTTGAAGTCGACCGCAGCGCTGCACACGCTGAAATTAGTCCACCGGGCCGCGAGGTCCCCAAAGAGGAGTTGGCCGCCGCTGATCGCGTGAGTCGGCTCGTGACCGAGTCGGAACTACCTACGATCCGCGCCAAGATGCTTGAATTCGCGCACGAGTATGAAGCAACGCGATCGGACATGAAGCCGGGGCCTGAACGGACCCGTGTCATGAACGCCATCGTTGCGAAAATGCGGACGCTTGCACTTGCCGCGAAGCCGCTTCTCTCAGAGTTCCTTGATGCTAGCGACTCTCCAGGCAAACGTTTGGCAGCGATCACCATTTTGCAGCTTAGCCCATCTCTCCATTGTCTTGAGTGGCTTGCGGACAGGATGAGTGAGGAGCAACCGTTCGTATTTTTTCACGCCAGCTTGGCTCTGCTAGCCGCTGTGAGGCTGTACGCGCGTAGCGCGGAGCGCGAACTCCGAAGCGCAGTCAGCAGGGCCCTAAAGACAGTGAAATCGTTTAAGGGGGGGCCGCCTGATCGAAACACGATCGATGCTCTCGAATTGGCGCTCTCGGAACTAGGCGGAGTGGCCTAGCAGCGAACCTTCTATCTCTGCGACAAACGCTTTGCCTTTTGGGACCTCGATACCTAAAATGAGAGGTCCTCATTTCCAGTGATGGCGGAAAACTCCACTCAGACCTCACGCGGCCCGTACCGTCTGGCGATGCTGACGGCGGGCTGCACGGTCCTGCTGCTGATGGCGGGCGCGCTCGTCACCAACAACGACGCGGGCGATTCCGTCCCTGATTGGCCGCTCGCTTACGGCAGGCTGATACCGCCGCTCGTCGGAGGAATCAGGTTCGAGTACACGCACCGCGTGGTCGCGGGAATCGTCGCGATTCTGACGCTGGTTCTGGCGGTTTGGCTCACATTCGCGAAAGTCAGGCCGCTTGCCAAGACCCTCGGCTGGAGCGCGCTGGTTCTGGTCCTCGCGCAGGCGGGACTCGGGGCGCTGCGCGTTGAGGAAATCCATCCGATGCTTTCCGCGACGGCGCACGCCACGCTCGCGCAAATCTTCTTCATCACGGTGGTGGGGCTTTCACTCTATCTCAGCCCGTGGTGGGAGAAAGACCTCCCTCGCCTGCAGGACACGAAATCGCCGGGCCTGCGCACGCTGACCGTGCTGACGACCCTTACGATTCTGGCGCAACTGATTCTTGGCGCCGCGTTTCGCCACGGAGCATTCGGCATCGATCCGCATCTGGTGGGCGCGGGCGTGGTGACGATCCTGGTGGTTTGGACCGGACGCGCCGCGAAGAAGCGTTTCCGCGAGAACCGCGATCTGCGCCGCAGCACGATCTTCCTGCACTCGTTTTTCGGGCTCCAGATCTTGCTGGGTTTTGCCGCGTGGTACGCGGTGAGAGTGATTGCGCCGGAATCTCCGCAGCCTACGGTGCTGTTTGTGACGCTCACGGTGGCGCACGTGCTTGGCGGCGCGCTGGTGTTGGCTGCGTCCGCGCTGTTGATGCTGACGGCCTTCCGCTTGATTCCCGGTTCGGCGGAGGCGCGCTCCGTGCAATCGCCCGAAGGGGCAGGGGCCCTGCGATGAACGAATCGCGCGTGGATACGGTTACGGGGATGGAGAAGCCGTGGGCGTACGTGGTGCTGACCAAGCCGGACGTCACCTTTCTCGTCGTCATCACCACCGTTGCGGGGTTCTATCTCGGCTCGACAGGCCCGATGGATTGGGCGCGGCTGTTCAACACGCTGGGCGGCACGCTGCTGGTCGCCGGAGGGACAGCAGCGCTGAATCAGTACATCGAGCGCGAAATGGACGCGGTGATGCGCCGGACGGCGTCGCGGCCGCTGCCCTCGGGGCAGTTGCAGCCGCGCGAAGTGCTCGCGTTCGGCGTCGCCGGCATCGTGATCGGCGCGGCCTGGCTCGCGTTCGCCGTCAACATGCTTTCCGCGCTGGTGGCGCTCACCACGACGGTGCTCTACCTCGGCCTCTATACGCCGCTCAAGACGCGCACCACTCTTTCAACCGCGGTGGGAGCAATTCCCGGCGCGCTGCCGCCGATGATCGGCTGGGCCGCCGCGCGGGGGACGCTTTCGCTCGGCGGCTGGGTGCTCTTCGCGATTCTTTTCGTCTGGCAGTTTCCGCACTTCATGGCGATCGCGTGGATGTACCGCGAGGATTACGCGCGCGCCGGAATCAAGATGCTGCCAACGGTCGATCCCAAGGGCCACGCGACGTTTCGGCAAATCGTGATGGCGTCGGCGGTGCTGGTGTGGGTGAGCGCGCTTCCGACCGTGATCGGGATGGCGGGAATCTGGTATTTCTTCGGGGCGCTGCTGCTGGGGATGGTGCTGCTGCAGGTCGGGCTGTGGGCCAACCGCTCGCGCAGCAACGCGCGGGCGAAATGGCTGATGCACGCTACCGTCGCGCACATTCCTCTGCTGCTCGTGTGGCTCATCCTCGACAAGTTGACGATCCGATGAGGCTCCCGTGAGCCTCGCGTCGCTGCCTGCCGTGAACGCTGGGCTGAACGGCGCATGCACGGTTTTCTTGCTGCTCGGTTTTGCGTTCATCAAGCAGCGGAAGATTCAGGCGCACCGCGTCTGCATGATCACGGCGTTTTTCTGCTCCGCGGTGTTTCTGATTCTGTATCTCTACTTTCACTTCCACGCGGGGATCATTCGATTCGGAGGGCAGGGCTGGATTCGGCCTGTCTATTTCGCGATCCTCATCTCGCACACCACTCTGGCGATCGTGATCGTGCCGCTCGTGCTGATCACGCTTTCGCGCGCCCTGCGCGAACGCTTCGACCGCCACCGCGCCATCGCCCGCTGGACGCTGCCGCTCTGGCTCTACGTCTCCGTAACCGGCGTGGTCGTTTACTGGCTGCTCTACATCGCGTACACGCCGATCCTGCCGAAGGGTTTTGCCTCGTAGGCTATTCAGGGACAAGACAGAAGAGAGAGCCCTCGGTCGCGTTGCTCCCTCGGGATGAGCATCCTGATCGGATGCTCACTTGTAGGAGACGACGGCCTGGCCGTTGACGATTTGAACGCCGCTTACGTCGTCGGGCAGGCGCAGCTTCTCGCGGTTTTCAGGCGAGGCCATCATCTTGTCGACAGTGGCCTGAAGGATCGATTGAGGCAGCGGCATCGAGCCGAGTTTGCCGGCCACCGGCTCGAACCTGAGATAACCGTCTTGCGATCCGAGGTGACCATCGAGCTCGAGCGACAGATCTTTGCCGTGGAAGTCGAAGACCACGTAGGCCTTCACGAGATCACCATCCATGTCGACTTTCACGTCTTTCACGGACGACTGCACTTCTTCGAGTGTCGCGCTATCGGGAAGCGAGGGACCGGGATCGCTGGATTGCGCGCCGCTCGAGGGTTCAGGAGATGCCGGTGCGCTAGCCGGAGGCGGCTGCGGGGCGGCCGGAGCCGAGCCTTCCACCTGAAGGTTCTTCGCGAGGTACGAGTTCAGCTCGGTGCGGTCCAGCGTGACGGCTTGGGCGGATTGTCCCGCGGCCTTCGCTTCGTCCGCTGCCGCGAATTTCTGCGCGACGCGGGCGGCTGCCGCAGGGTCAACTGCCACTCGGGGCGGAGCGGACTTCCTTAGAATGAGCGCCGCGATTAGCAGAAAGCCGGCAAGGCTCAACCAGCTGACGACTCGATAGACCGTCTTGAAGGGCGTGCTTGCCATTTGTCGGCTCTGGAAGCGAGTCTAGCAACGGGTGGGGAAGCCAGTCCCAGAAGTCGTTGCCAACGTAGCCAATCGTCTACTGTACGCGCGGCCGGCCGGGGGGCCGAACGCACACCCCGCGCAACCGAGCGTGGCCTCGCCGAACCCAGACACTGCTAGAAATGGGGCACTTGGTGGTTATTTCGAGGTTACTAGTGCCAAGGTGGAACAGACTCCCGGCTTCTCGTTGACATGGTTCTAGTACCCAAAGAAACTTGAATCCAGGGAAAACGGGCCCCTGAAAGTTCGCCGGGAATCGGGGGAAAAGATGGGATTCGCACGTTCAAGGGCGGGCGCCTATCGCTGGGCGCGCCTACTGGCAGCAGTTGCGACGTTCGTTTGCGCTTCCACCGCAAAAGGCCAATCGGCCACGACCGATCCAGACCCACCGCAGGAGACAAGCACTGAGGCAATCAGTCCGGTTCCGATTCTGTCGGCGGGCGTGGCGTACAACTCGTTCATTGACGGCGGAACTCAGAACGTTCACCCGCTGGTAGCGCCGGTGGTCCTGATCCCGCTGGGACAGAACTGGCTGATCGAAGACCGCGAGACCTTCGAGATCAACTTAGCTCCCGTGCCGGGCGAAAGCGGATACAAGGGCAGCCTCCAGAAGGAAGTCGATTACCTCCAGCTGGACTACATCGCAAACCCCTACATGACGGTGACGGTCGGAAGATACGTGACGCCGTTCGGAATCTTCAACGAGCGCCTGTATCCAGTCTGGATTCGCGATCTGCAGACCGATCCGTTGATTCTGCCAATCTCGACTGGGCCAAGCGGCGCGGGCACGGGCGCAATGGTGCGCGGCGGGTTCGACGCGACTCCCGGGATGGAGATCAACTACGCGACGTACTTCTCGACGCTGAGCACGGACACTCCTCTGGATTCCCAACGTATGGCCGGAATGCGGGCGGGAATTTTCCTGACGGGCCCGCGGCTCGAGGTAGGAGGGTCGTTCCAACATCTGTTGCAGGGCGACCGCTCGAATGCTTTTGGGTTTCACGCCGCGTGGCAGCCGCGGCCGTTGCCGTTCGATATTCGCGCGGAATACGCCCGCGCGGACACGGGCAGCGGATACTGGGTGGAATCGGCCTACAAACTCAGCCAGGTCCCGGTGTGGCAGAACGAATTGCGGCACGTTCAGGTGGTAGGGCGAATGCAGCAGTACTTCACGGGCGTCGTGCCAAACAGCAATCTGCCGACGGTGAACACGCGGCTGTTCGAGTTCGGGCTGAACTACTACTTTCGCGATGACTTCCGGTTTGTGAGCAGCTACGGCCGGCAGTTCGCGCCGCAAGGCGGAAACATGAACATCTGGAATGTGGGATTGACGTACCGGTTCGTAGTTCCAGTAGGCCACGGAGACATTCGATGACACGGCGACGGATCATATCTCGTCCGCTGATCATAACTGTGGGAATGCTGCTGCTCGGCGCTTCCGCGCGCGGACAGCAAGGCGACGCGGCCGCAACACCCGCTGTCGTGTTGCCTGCACCTTCTCCGCACGCTGGATCTTCGACTGCTGCTTCTGCTCCCACCGCGACTCCGGTTCCATCCGCATCGGGAGCATCCAAAGCGACTCCCGCGGCGCCCAGCGCGAATTCTGGAGCCGCACCCGCCGTTCGAGAAGAAGAGTCGATGCTGATCGAGGGGGAGAAAAGGTTCGCCACCAACTGCGGGCGATGCCACCAATCGCCGCATCATTTCCCACCTCGGATGATGGCCACGGTCGTACGCCACATGCGCGTCCGGGCAACGATCACCGACGACGATATGCGGCTGATTCTGCGTTACTTGACGCAGTAGGGGCGGAGAATGGCCGCAGGGAGCGGTCTTCAATGGGTCCGTACGGGAGTGGCGAGAAGAGCGGCGATTCTGGCTCTGGCGCTGATTCCGCAGATTGGGCGCTGCCAGAGTCCGCAGTTGATCGAGGTGCTAGCGGACCACGATAGCCGCTACAAGATTGCGGGGCAAAAGGACCCGATCATCACGGTTCGCGCGGGTGAGCCGATTACGCTGCGGATCACGGCCGTGAAGGCGAAAGATCACAACCGAAACGGGGCGGTACACGGATTCGCGTTGCTGAGGGCCAAAGACCGATCGCGAGTTCCGGGGTGGGATTTCGAGTTGACGCCCGGAACTCACGAATTTGCGGTGACGGCGCCAGCGGAGCCTGGCGAATACGTCGTGGTATGCACTGTAATCTGCAGCAGCGAGCACGAGGGCATGCATATGAAGTTTGTGGTACTGCCCTAAGAGTTAGCGCTGCCGGGCGGATGAAAAGGCCGCCGACGGTCGTTCTAATACGTGGGGGAAAGACGCGATGTCCATAAATGGCAAGCGGCCGGCAATTCTGGGACTCGTGGTTGCGGCTTGTCTGATCTGCATGGCCGGCGGCGGGCGGGAGCAGATATTCAGAGGCGAAATCGGCGACTCGCAGTGCGCGTTGAACGTGCACTCGCTCAGCCGTTCCCACGCGGAAATGCTGAAGAAATCGGGTGTTGGCACGACCGCGGCAGATTGCGCGCGGTACTGCGTCAAGAACCTGGGCGGCGTGTATGTCCTCGAAGTGAAGGAAAAGGTGTACAAGCTCGATAATCAAGAGCTTGCCGAAAAGAACGCCGGGCAGAAAGTGAAGATTACCGGCGTGCTGGACCCTCAGACGAACACCATTGCCGTCCACACGATGGAACCCATCAAAGAAGAGTAGCGCGCGGCCTTTCGGGGAAGCGAAGGCGGCCGATGAGAGCATCAGCCGCCTGACAGAATTGGATGAGGCGGGGCCGCGCTACTCTTTCGGCTGCCAGAGCTCGACGAAGCCGCCGACGTCCGGGTCGCGAATGATCACCGCGCGGCCGTCTTTCACTTTCATGATGCCGCCGTCCGTCACCGTGATCGCCCCGTTGGCCTTCGCCTTCGCGTAAACCGCGTCGATATCGGTCACCTGGAAGCCCACGTAGTTCACGTTGATATCCTGGAAGTGCTCGTCGGGAATCGTGGTCCCAGGCTCCCCGATCAGTTCAAGCCGGACGTTCTTGTCCGTTCCGGCCTGCGGGAACCAGCCGTTCATCATGTTCATGCGCGGAGCGGCGCGCCCGCCAGCCGGCCCGCCCGCAGCGGCACCCGCCGGAGGCGCCGGAGGCGCGAGCGGAGGATAATCCCCGCCGAGCACGCCTTGGTAGAAGCCCACGGCCTTGGCCATGTCCTTCACATCGAGGCCGATGTGATTGAAGCCGATCTGTTTGCCGAGACGCTCGATATTCTGCATCGTCGCGCTGGAATTCGAAACTTTCGGACCCTCCGGAGGAGCGCCGGGAGCGGGCTTCATGATTGCGAAGAACTCGACGAACCAGCCGTCGGGATCCTGTACGAAGGCGAAACGGCGGGGACCGTTCGCACCGCCACCCCCTCCGGGCATGTTCATCTGCACTTCTTTGAGCATGCCGATGGCCTTGAGTTTGTCCATGTCGATCTGGCAATCGTCCATCACCGTGAGGTCCAGGTGGCCGGAAAGCAGATCGCCCAAACCGAGGTTGCTCCAATTCTTGCGGTCGATGCCGCGATACTCCGTGAAAACAATGTCGAACGGCGTGTCGGAAACCGAGCTGAGCGTTTCCATCACGGCCTGGCGCGACTCGGCGCCGGGCGTGTTGCCGAGCTTGTTCAGCTCTTTGTCGACGTGCCAGTCCGTCTTGCTCTTCACGTGAAAATCGATCGTCTCGTAGTACTTGATCGTATTATCGAGATTCGACACCTGGTGGCCGTCGAACGCCATACCGAGCACCATCGGATTTCCCATGTCTGCCGACGACGGCGCGGTTCCCACCATCGAAAGCGCTACCACGAAGGCGCACGCCACGATCAGGATCCCGAGCTTGGTCAACCTGCCAGAGTTCGCTCGCCTACTTGTGTTCGAAGACATTCTTTCCATTCCCCCTCTCCCATTGCCCCCGCGTGACGGCGCGCACAAACGCACGAGCCGGTCAGGAGACTACCAAAACTTTAGATGATGCAGAAGCTTTCTTGCGCAGGTGTTGGTTACCACAATATGGACGCAGCCGGACACGTTTCGGTTCCCGTAGCACTTCGGGTTACTTTCGGAGCGCGTCGATAATAGCCTGCGTGAACTCCGCGGTGGTGGCGTTTCCGCCGACGTCTTTGGTCAGCGATTTGGCCTGGTGATAGACGTCGTACAGCGCGGCTTCGATGCGGCGCGCGGCGGCGGACTCGCCGATATGGTCGAGCATCATGATGGCGCTCATCAGGAGAGCGGTCGGATTCGCGATGCCTTTCCCGGCGATGTCCGGCGCGGTCCCGTGGACGGCCTCGAAGATCGCGGCATCCTTGCCGATATTGCCGCTCGGGACGACGCCCAGGCCGCCGACGAGGCCCGCAGCGAGGTCGCTCATGATGTCGCCGTAGAGATTGGTCAGAAGGAGCATGTCGAACTGGTGCGGGTTGAGGACCATCTGCATGCAGGCGTTGTCGATGATGAGTTCCTTGTATTCGATCTCCGGGAATTCTTTTGCAACGGCGCGGATGGAGGTGAGGAACAGGCCGTCCGACATCTTCATGATGTTAGCTTTGTGGATGGCGTGAATTTTTTTGCGGTTGTGCTTGCGCGCGAATTCGAAGGCAAACCGGGCGATGCGCGTGGAGGCGCGCTCGGTGATGATTTTGAGGCTCTCGACGACGCCGGGGACGACTTCGTGTTCGAGGCCGGCGTAGAGATCTTCGGTATTCTCGCGGATCAAGACCAGGTCCACATTGCGGAAGCGCGCCTGCACTCCGTCAAGATTCTTGACCGGGCGAACGTTGGCATAGAGGTCGAGCGCTTTTCGCAGACCGACGTTGATGCTGGGCGGGCCGGAGGCTACGGCCGTCGTGAGGGGACCTTTTAACGCGACGCCATTCTTGCGGATGGATTCGACGACGCCGGATTGCATGAAGTCGATGCCGCGGCGCTCAAGATCGCCGCGGGCTTCCGTCGTCTCCCAGCAGATATCGACGCCGGCGGCGGCAATGATTTGCTGGACCGCTTTGGATACTTCTACTCCGATCCCGTCTCCGGGAATCAATGTAATCGTATGTTTCATCGTGATTTATTCAGTCTATACGGATTCGAGGTTTCGCTGTAGTCGAGTTCTGGGCCCGAGTTTTCCTTTTCATCACGGCACGAAGAGCTGCTGCGCGACCTTGCCAAATCTGCTATAATAGCGTTGTTCGACGGAGCGCGACAGGGGATCGAACGCGCCATCTTTTGGAGGACACGAATGGTTCAATTGACGGCCGTAGCGGTCAGCAAGGTGAAGGAAATTCTTGGCCAGCAGACACCTGTGCCGACGGGGCTGCGCGTGGCCGTGGTGGGCGGGGGCTGCTCTGGATTCAGCTACCGCATGGCCTTTGAGAACCAGGTGAACGAGGCCAGCGACAACGTGTACGAATTCGACGGCCTGAAGGTGATGGTCGACCAGATGAGCGAAATGTATCTCGACGGCGTGTCGATCGACTACATCGAAACGCTCGAGGGCGCGGGGTTCAAGTTCAACAATCCGAACGTGAAGAGCACGTGCGGGTGCGGCAGCTCGTTTACGGTGTAAGCGAGCTAAAATAGTTTCTCTCTTGTCTCAACGAGGGCTCCCGGAAGCAAGTCTTCCGGGAGCTTTTGTTTTTTGGGCGAGGTGCAAGAGACGACAATTGAAAACAGTAAGCGTGACCCGTATGCTGAGCTGCTGACATGAAGATTGCCCTGGCGCAATTCAATCCCACCGTAGGCGATTTCGAAGGGAATCGCGCGCGCATTCTGGAAATGGCGCGGGAAGCGCAGGCGCGCGGGGCCGACCTGGCCGTTTTCTCCGAGCTTTGCCTTTGCGGCTATCCGCCGCAGGACCTGATCGAGAGGCCTTCGTTCGTCGAGCGGAATCAGCGCGAGCTGCTGTGCCTGGCGCGCGAGATTCCGCTGCCGTCGCTGGTGGGCTTTGTCGGCAAGGCGCAGGACAACACCGGGAAGCCCGTGGCCAATTCGGCTGCATTGATCGCGCCCGGGAAAATCCTCTTCGAGCAGCGCAAGATGCTGCTGCCCACGTACGACGTCTTCGACGAGACCCGCTACTTTCAGCCTGCCAACATGCAGTATTCGTTCCCGTTCGGCTCGGAGACGCTCGGCGTCACGATTTGCGAGGACACGTGGAACGACAGGAGTTTCTGGCCGGAGCGGCTCTATGACCGCGATCCGGTGGCGGAGCTCGTGCAGAAGGGAAGCACGATTATCCTGAATCTCTCGTCTTCGCCCTACACGCTGGGGAAGCGCGGGCTCCGGCAGGACATGCTGGCGACCGTGGCGCAGCAGCGGCGCGTGCCGGTTGTGTACGTGAACCAGGTCGGCGGAAATGACAGCTTGATTTTCGACGGGTCGAGCGTGGCCTTTGCAGCGGACGGACGCGTGGCGGCGCGAGCGAAATCGTTCGAGGAGGACCTGATCTTTTTCGACAGCGCGTCGGGCAGGGGCGATCTGCGTCCGGCCGTGGACGACGAATTCGAAGCGGCGTATCGCGCACTGGTGATCGGGACGCGAGATTACGTCCGCAAGTGCAGATTCCGGCGCGTCGTGGTCGGATTGAGCGGCGGCATCGATTCGGCGCTGGTGGCGGCGATCGCGACCACGGCGCTCGGGAAGGAAAACGTGCTTGGCGCGGCGATGCCGGGGCCGTACTCGTCGGACGGCAGCCTGCGCGACGCGAAGAAGCTGGCGGCGAATCTGGGGATTGAGATGATGACGCTGCCGATCACGGAGACGTTTGAAAGCTACCGCCGCGTGCTGGCAAACACGTTTGCCGGGCGCGCCGAGGACGCTACGGAAGAAAACATCCAGGCACGAATTCGCGGCAACCTGCTGATGGCGATTTCGAACAAGTTCGGATCGCTCGTGCTGACCACGGGGAACAAGTCAGAGCTCGCGGTAGGATACTGCACGCTCTACGGCGACATGGCCGGCGGGTTAGCCGTGATTTCCGACGTGCCGAAGACGATGGTGTACGATCTGGCGAACTACGTGAACCGCAGCCGGGAAGTGATCCCCCGCGATACGCTGGTGAAGGCTCCGTCGGCGGAGCTGCGCCCGAACCAGACGGATCAGGACACGTTGCTGCCCTACGAAGATCTTGACCGGATTCTCAAGGCGTATGTGGAAGATTTGCAGAGCCCCGAGCAGATCGCAGAAGAATGCCTGCTGCCGCTCGACGTTGTGCGATCGGTGGCCTCGCAGGTGGACCGCAGCGAGTACAAGCGGAAACAGGCGGCACCGGGGCTAAAGCTGACCTCGAAGGCCTTCAGCGTGGGGCGTCGTTTCCCGCTAGCTCAGAAATTTTCAGTGTAGCCGTCCGGAAATTTCTCTCGCGCACGTGTGTGGCGTCACCCGGTGACGACCTTGCGCGCGGGATGAATCCAGTTAAACAACAAAAAGATAATTGCGAAGATGGCGAGGCCGTTGACACTGCCTTCTACGCCCGTGCCTCCGCCTGTCAGCCAAGATGGTCCGCTGATCGAGGAAGAAAAGAGATGAGACGACACGCTCGCGATGCCGCCGTTGGGGGGCGAGAAGAGATAGGTTTCGGAAAAGTCGAAGGCCGCGTGGAATCCGATTCCGAGCCAGAGACTCCCCGTGCGACGCAGAGAGAGGCAGGACAACACGCCGAAAAGCGCGGCCGTCACAACCCCGAGGCCTGTATAGCCGCGATCGCTTAGGTGGGTCAGGCCAAAAACTCCGGAGAGCACAAATGCCGACGGCCAGAAGCCAATTCCAGAGGCAAGAGTCGATTGGGAGTAGCCGCGGAAGAAGGTTTCTTCGAAAAACCCGACCATGAGAGTGCCGAGCGCCCAGAGCAGGCCATAGCGGAGGGCGGGCGCTCCGCGGAGAGCCAGGGGTCCAAACCAGAAGTGGCCCTCGATCCTGAGCAACGAGCAAATGGCGACAACCATCGCGACTCCCCAAATGAGCCCTTCGCCGAAACGCCGTCCGGCGTCGCCTGACGGCGCGCGGAAGCCGTAGTCGGGGATGCGGCGGCTTTCTATTTTGGACATGGCGAAGATGGCTAGCAATGTCGCGAGTAGGTTGGTCGCCTCAACAGCGATCAGGCCGGTGGGCGTGAGGCCGCTCTGCTGTTTCTGGGTGGCAAGCAACAGAGCTTTCACGGAGGGAATGAACTCAATGGCTGCCAGCTGCAGGAGGGCGAGCACTGCCACGAAGACGACGAAGAACAGTAGGAGGCGCCACCCGGCGCGGATGCCAGATGGCCCAACGAAGACGGATCCTGTCTTTCCGCCAAGCGGCGGGGGGACTGGCTGGGGTGTGCTCGACATGCGAGGTTGTCAGTCCTTTCCGGCGCCCCGCTTCAAGTGCGACGCGGACTAAACGCCGATCACCTTGACAAGTTCGCGGACCGAGGCGGCGGACTTATCGAGGGCAGCCTTTTCTTCCGGCGTCAGCTTGATCTCGATGATCTGTTCGACGCCCTTGGCGCCGAGCTTTACCGGTACGCCGACAAAGAGTCCGCTGATTCCGTATTCGCCTTCGAGATAGACAGCGCAGGGAAGAATCTTCTTCTTGTCCTTTAAGATCGCTTCGACCATTTCGACGGCTGCCGCGGATGGAGCGTAGTACGCGGAGCCAGTCTTCAAGAGATTCACGATCTCGGCGCCGCCCTGACGCGTGCGCTTGATGATGGCTTCAAGTTTTTCTTTAGAGATCAGTTCCGGGATGGGGATGCCCGCGACGGTGGAATAGCGCGCGAGAGGCACCATGTCGTCCCCATGGCCGCCGAGAACAAAGGAATGGACATTCTCAACGGATACGTTTAGTTCGGCGGCGACGAACGTGCTCATGCGCGCCGAATCGAGGACTCCGGCCATTCCGAGGACGCGCTGCTTGGGGAAGCCGCTGACCTTGAAGGCTGCCTGCGCCATGGCGTCGAGGGGATTGGTGACGATGATCAGGATGGCGTTAGGCGAGAGCTTGACGATTGCCTCGACGACGGCTTTGATGACGTCGTAGTTGGCTTTGAGCAGGTCGTCGCGGCTCATGCCGGGCTTGCGAGGGAAGCCGGCGGTGATGACCACGATATCGCTGTTGGCTGTCTCTTTATAGTCGCCACTAGCGGTGGAGATGCCGGCGGCATGGGCGTTGGAACCGAGGATCGGCCCGGATTCCGCCATGTCGAGCGCCTTGCCGGCAGGTACACCTTCCAAGATGTCGGTCAGGACTACATCAGCTAGACCGGCATCATGTATTCGTTGAGCTGTCGTCGAGCCGACGAAGCCGCCGCCGACGACTGTCACTTTCTTCCGCATTCGATTCTCCTTGACTCGGTAATCCCCCGAACTTGATTTCTCAGGGTGTTGTTTGAGGCGCCTCGCTCCGAGCTTCAAAGAATGCAATCCGCAAATCGCGAGCCGGAACGAAGTCACGTGCACTGGCGCGAAAATGCGTTGAATCCACGCGCTCCACTGGCCCGTTCCAACAGAAGCTGACGTACCATTGGCTCCGGTCGGCCGGGGCAGGCTTTTCCACCAGCAACTCGAAATTCTTCAGCGGAACCCGCCAATTATTGGCTGTCTTCAGGACAAAGTCGACCCAGGAAAGGACGAACGCCTGCTTCTGACGAACGCCGTCCTCGAGGCGATGCTGTAGGTTCTCATCGACGCAAATATCATCCATAGTCGCAAGAAGCCATACGTCATATTCCGCCGACTGCCTGGCGCCGCCGGAGCTATCCTTAAGACGTTGCCGCGCGCGCTCTAGGCGCGTTCGACGATTCTCCGGATCCGCAGCTTGAATAGACTTGTAATCGAGATCGGTCCATCCCAATAAGGGCTTGTACTCGTGCCGAATATGAAGAGTGCTTCGGGCGGGAAACATCTGCTGCCAGTGGAAGAACTTCTTGATGGTCCACAGCGGAATCGTTTCATCACGATCGATTAACCCCAGCTGAATGAGGTTTTCGTGCTCCGCTGGAGAAAGCTTTGCAAAATCTGACTTCGCGCCGCCGTCATGAGCACCTTGGGCCAATGCTGCGTCATCGAAGTGCCCGAAAGCATCGACATCGATACCGAGACTCTCAAGGAGATTCCGATAATCGTGCCCCTTCACGACCGCTTTAAGATCGACGGAATACGTCACTTCGCGGCCCTCAACCCAGACTCGAAAATCGCTAAACTCTTTTTCTGGGCAGCCCTCGATAGGCTGATCGCAACGGTAATCTGCAATGAGAAAAGCTACCTCTGTCGTAATGTCTTTGTCGGTTTCGTTCACGAATTCGTAGTCAACGAGCACGCTGCTCATAGTGATCGTTAGGCGCTCGCTATTCATGGAGATGCGGGATTCTTTCTTCAGTTCGATGCCGCCGCTCGCCACCGATGCTGCGGAATCGTCTGCAAAGGCTCGGTCCGCGCTGGTGGCGACGAGCATTAGAGCGGGGAGGATAGTGAGCGCTGTCACGAGGGAGCGACGTCGTTCAGCAAGCAATGCAGGTCGTCTTGTCGGAAGCTGACCCCGCAAGGGTATTTCTGCTCCATGCGCCTAACGACCGACCGGAGCGGGAGCGCTCATGTTCTCGATAATCGAGCTGGCGAAATCGGTGGTGCTGACCTTGGTCGCGCCGGTCATGAGGCGCTCGAGATCGTAGGTCACTCGTTTTTGCTGAATCGTCCGCTCGATGCCCGATTCGATCAGGCGGCCCGCTTCCTTCCATCCCATGAAATCGAACATCATTACGCCCGAGAGCATCACCGAGCTCGGGTTGATGACGTCCTTATCGGCATATTTCGGCGCGGTGCCGTGTGTCGCCTCGAAGCAGCCGTAGCCATCGCCGATGTTCGCGCCGGGCGCCATGCCGAGGCCGCCGACCTGGGCGGCGCAAGCGTCGGAGATATAGTCACCGTTCAGATTGGGCGTGGCGAAGACCTGATATTCATTCGCGCGCGTGAGCACCTGCTGAAAGACGGAATCGGCGATGCGGTCGTTGATGAGGAGTTTCTTTTTCCACTGTCCACGTCCGTGCGTGGCATAGATGGCATCAAGTGTTTGTTGAACTTCGGCGGCGACTTTCTTCTTAAAATCTTCGGTGGCTTGTTCGAGGCCGGGCTCGATCAGAGCAGCATTCTTTTCGATTGAAATGTTCGGGTCGCTATCTTTGTTGCCAAGAATCCAGCTTTCACGCTCGGTGACGATCTGGCTGCGGAACTCCGCGACCGCGAGCTCGTAGCCCCAATCTCGAAACGCACCCTCTGTGAACTTCATGATGTTGCCCTTGTGGACGAGCGTGACGACGCGGCGATTGTTTTCGAGCGCGTATTGAATCGCGCGGCGCACGAGGCGCTTGGTGTTGCCCGGCGAAATCGGCTTGATGCCGATGCCGGCGAGCGGAGGCAGCTTCTTCTTGGCGTCTTTCAGCATTTCGTTGTTGATAAAGGCTGCGATCTTCTCGGCCTCGGGAGTGCCCGATTTCCACTCGATGCCGGCGTAGACGTCTTCCGTATTCTCGCGGTAGATGACGACGTTCATCCGCTCGGGGTGCAGCATCGGAGTGGGCACGCCCTCGAAGTAGCGCACCGGGCGAACGCAGGCGTAGAGGTCGAGAAGCTGGCGGAGCGTCACGTTGAGCGAGCGAATACCGCCGCCGACGGGAGTTGTGAGTGGCCCCTTGATCGAAACGCGGAAGTCGCGGATGGCGTCCACGGTGTCCTGCGGCAGCCAGTCTTTGAACAAATTGTAGGACTCTTCGCCTGCGTAAACCTTGAGCCAGGCGATCTTGCGCTTGCCGCCGTAAGCCTTTTCGACGGCCGCATCGAACACGCGGCGGGAAGCGCGCCAGATGTCGCGCCCGGTGCCATCGCCCTCGATGAACGGAATAATCGGGCGCTCCGGCACGCGAAATTCGCTGCCAACGTAGTCGATCGGCTGACCATCCGATGGGACCGCCACACCGCTATAGGAACTCTTCATGAGTCGCTTCCACCCCCAACTACGTCCCAGTTGCTTGCATCGCCAACTGCGAGCCTGCGAGTTTAACCGATTACCTTAGCACAATCGACACGAGCGCGTACCGAAGACGTGACAACGAACTTCGAATTTCCCGGGAATAAATCCGGCCCAAGGGCGGTCTGGATGAATGCAGGGAAGTGGAATTCAGCCGTGGAAAGGTGGCGCGATGGAAGACACGATCAAAGAGAACCTGAATCCCGACGGAATCGACCGCCGCGGATTCCTGAAATGCATGGCGTGGGCCGGCACAGGAACGCTCTGCGTGATGCAGGGCGGAGTGTTGAAATCGTTCGCATTCAGCGGGATGAACGAGCGGGACGCTTCATCGATTGCGAAAGGCGACTTCGCCTTTGCGCAGATCAGCGATTCCCACATCGGATTCAACAAGGCGGCAAATCCTGACGTCACAGCTACGCTGCGAGAGGCGATTGCGAAGCTCAATGCGCTGCCGCGGACGCCCGAATTCGTGCTGCACACGGGAGACCTGACGCAACTTTCAAAAGCCGATGAGTTCGACACGCTCGACCAGTCGCTCAGGGCCGTGCGCACTAATCGGATCTTCTACGTGCCGGGTGAGCACGACGTACTCAACGACAACGGCGCCCAATATCGAGAACGCTATGGAAAGGATGCAAATGGCGACGGGTGGCACAGCTTCGACTACAAGGGCGTGCATTTCGTGGGGCTGGTGAACGTGATGAATCTGAAGGCGGGCGGGCTCGGGAGCCTGGGGCAGGAGCAGCTCAAATGGTTCGAGAGCGATGTGAAGGGCCTGAAACACAGCACGCCGGTCGTCGTCTTCGCGCACATTCCGCTGTGGGCAGTGTATCCGGAGTGGGGCTGGGGAACCGACGACAGCGAGCAGGCGCTCTCCTGCCTAAAAAGATTCGGCTCGGTGACCGTGCTGAACGGGCACATTCATCAAGTCATGCAGAAGGTGGAGGGCAATGTCACGTTTCACACGGCGATGTCCACGGCTTTTCCGCAGCCTGCACCGGGGCAGGGGCCGTCGCCCGGCCCGATGAAAGTTCCAGATGACAAGCTACGCAGCGTGCTTGGGATCACCAATGTAGATTTCGTGCGCGGGAAACACACACTGGCAGTCGTTGATTCTTCGCTACAGGGTGCTTAGAGAGAGTTAGCGCGAGCAGAGAGGGATACGAGATGAAAAGTCGTACGTTCGGAATTGGGTTTGGCATCGCGTTGCTCGCGGGTTCCGCATTGGCCGCCGCAATGAGTAGTGCGCGTTTGGCACAAGGGGCAGGGGACCAGCCGGCAGCAACGAGCATCACGATCGATAACTTCAGCTTCACGCCGAAGGAAATCACGATTGCCAAAGGGACGACGGTCACATGGGTCAATCATGACGATGTTCCGCACACCGTCGTCAGCGCGGACAAGAAGTTCAAGTCGAAGGCGCTGGACACAGACGACACGTTCTCGTTCACGTTTACTGATGCCGGTACCTACGGCTACTTCTGCTCCGTGCACCCGATCATGACCGGCAAGGTGATTGTGAGGTGAGGGAGGGCTCGGCGAAGATTCTTGCCTCTGGAGCGCGGGAGGCGCAGATTGGGGCTTTCTCAAGCGAGGTTTGAGAGTCTAAGGACGGTATGCGGGAAGAATCTCGCGGCTCCGATGACGGTCAGGCGTTCGAGCGGGTCGTGCTGCCGCATTTGGACGCTGCGTACAACCTGGCGCGGTGGCTCGTTCGGCGCCCGCAAGATGCCGAGGACGTGGTGCAGGAGGCGTGTCTGCGCACGCTGAGATTTCTGGGCGGCTATCAAGGCGGCGATGCGCGGTCCTGGGTGCTGCGGATTGTGCGCAACACCGCGTATTCGTTTCTCGAGAAGCGGCGACCGAGCGAGTTCGCCGAAGAGTTCGACGAAACAGTTCACGCGGCGAAGGAAGATCCGCCGGATGCCGAAGCAGTGCTCTTGCAGTCCGCCGAAAGTCGCATGCTTCAAGAAGCACTTGAAAGTTTGCCGATTCGATTTCGAGAGCCGCTGATTCTTCGGGAACTGGAAGGGCTTTCCTATAAAGAGATTTCAGAGGTGCTGGAGATTCCGATCGGCAGCGTGATGTCGGCTCTCGCACGAGGACGCGCACGGTTGCGCGAACAGCTACTCCGAACACGAGAGAGGGAGGTGGCGCGTGGTTTGCGAAAGTAACGCACAACTCCTTCATGCGTACCTGGATGGCGAGCTCGATCTAGTGCGCAGCTTGGAGATCGAGGAGCATCTGAAGGCATGCGCGGGCTGCGCGCAGGAACTCCAGAGCCAGCAAACGCTGCGAAAAGCAATGCGATCGGCAAATCTGTACCAACGAGCGCCGCGTGGACTAGAGGGGCGCATCCGCGCCGGCGCTTTCGGGGATCGTAGGCGACTCGACACAGTGGATAGCGCCTCGGATAGGCCCGTACTGCGGCGGTACCTGCTGCAGTGGGTTGGCGTGGCTGCTGCGGTCGTCCTGGCAGCAGCTTTAGGGTTTAGGCTGGTTTCCGGAGCGCACGAAAAAGGCTCAGAGGAGTTGCTCGCGCAGGAGGCCGTTGCGAGTCATATCCGATCACTGCAGCCGGGGCATCTGTTTGATGTCGAGTCAACCGACCAGCACACGGTGAAACCGTGGTTCGACGGCAAGGTGGATTTTGCTCCGCCGGTGCGAGATTTCGCCGATCAGAGTTTCCCGCTGGTAGGCGGGCGGCTCGACTATCTGGGTCATCACGATGTCGCGGCCTTGGTCTATCAACGGCGGAAGCACGTGATCAACGTCTTTGTATGGCCGGAAGCTTCGGCAGATTCGAGTGGCGCCGGCGCGCCTCAGAGCCAACAGTCGATCAGCGGCTACAACCTCATCATTTGGCGGCAGGGCGGCATGCGCTTCATTGCTGTCTCGGATCTGAGTACAGACGAGCTTCATCAATTCGTTCAACTTCTGAATCGGTAGGTTTTCGAGCCGCAACTAAATCTTGGCAGAGGACTTCGCGCTGAAGTTGTACTTTAGGTATGCCAGCAGGACGCCTCTACGCTGGGAATCTCAGCTTGAACTCGAGATGTCGGCAAATCGACCTTATTTTCTCAAGCGTAATATGAGGAAGGCGCGCTGCGGCCCGCGGAGCGTACCATCGCAGCGACGGCTACGCCGATGAGGAAGCCGCCGACGTGGGCCCACCAGGCGACGCCTCCCATGGCCTCCGAGCCGATCGAACTGAGGCCGCTCAGAAACTGTGCGGCGAACCAGAGCCCGATGAAGATTACGGCCGGAATGCGCCACGTGAACCAGATGATGAAGAGCGGAACGAGCGTCAGGATGCGCGAGCCCGGGAAAAAAACGATGTACGCCCCGAGGACTCCCGAGATCGCGCCGCTGGCGCCGACAGCGGGAATGTGCGAACCCCACGAAAATAGCGTTTGCGAAATGCCGGAGCCGATGCCTGCGATGAGATAAAAGGGCAGGTACGGCAGCGAGCCGAGACGATCCTCCACGTTGCCGCCGAAAACCCAAAGAAACCACATGTTGCCGATAATGTGCCACCAGCCGGCGTGAAGGAACATACACGTAAACAGCGGAAACAAGGCCTGTTCCATGGTGTAGTGCCGGCCGGCCAGCGCTTGCGAAATCTTGTAGGGGACGAGCCCGTAGGTCATCGCGAAGACATCCTGGGCGTGGTGGCTCAGCGATTGCTGGTACAGAAATACAACGACGTTGGCCAGGATGATCAGCAGCGTGACGATAGGGAACGAGCGCCGCGGCGTCATGTCCTTGAGCGGGATCATGCGCGCACATCCGATCGCGAGGCTGCGCGGGCGGCGTTCCGCAAAGCGTCTTCTGTGTACGCCTGCTCCGAGCGCTGCCCCGTGCGAAGCAGTGCTTCAATCTCGTCGATCGGGGCGATGTTGCCTCGTGCACCGGGCGCGGTGCAATTCAGCGCAGCCGCAGCACAACTGAAGTCGAGTGTCTTTTCCGTCGGCCATTCGCGAGCCAGACCATAGACGAAAGCTCCATGAAAGATGTCGCCCGCGCCTGTGGTGTCCACGGCCCGCACGAGAAATCCCGGCCGATGGAAGAAGCGCTCGCCGTCCCACGCGAGTGCGCCGAGCCGCCCGAGAGTTGCTCCTATCAAGCGACACTTGAACTCCGAGAAAATCATCGGAAGCGACTTGAGCAAGTCGTGCTCGCCCGTGAGCCTTTCGGGGAAATCCCTCGACGCGATCGGGAAATCGACATGGTGAAGTAAAGCCTGAACTCCGGGATAGAGATTGTCGAAGTCGCCGACGACTTGCATTCTCTCTTCGCGGGCCCATCGTGCCGCTTGAGTGGCTGCTTCCGTGTCGTGCCCGTCGATCAGCAGCACACGCGCACCTGAAATCCATTCGCGCTTGAGGTCGGCCGGGCGCAGAGCAATTGCCGGATCGCGTTTCCAAAGGACAGTTCGCTCGCCGGTCGAATCATCCACCAAGATAAACGCGATCTGACTCGAGCAGCCAGCGGCTGTGATCCAGTGCGCTTCGACTTCCTCGCGCTCCATTTCGCTGCGCTGAAGTTGGCCCGCAGCATCGTCGCCGATTTTGCCGACGTAACGGGCCGAGAGTCCCCAGCGACGGCACGCGACCATGGCGCTCGCCACCTGACCGCCGGGCATGACGTCCGCTGCGAGAAGCTCAATCTTCGAATCCGAAGCAGGGAAGCGCGGCAGGCGAATGATGGTGTCGGTGGCGTTGATGCCGACGCCGACGACGTCCACTGCGAATGATGCGCTCGCGCGACTCATGGAAACACTCTAGCCGAGCTTAGGAAATTTTCAAACGCGCGAGCGGAAAAATCATGCCAGCGCGTTTAGCGATTGCGCCACTCGGATGGCTATGGTAGAAAAATTTGTTCCGATGTGTTCGGCTTGCGCGGCTTGTGAACGCAGTGAAATCGCGAGATCAAGCCGTTTGCCGGTCGGCGCGCCGACACGCCGATGCCACTCCAAGAATCCGAGGCAATCATCCTGCAGCATTACGCGCTCGGTGAGGCGGACTGGCTCGTCAGTTTCCTGACGCGGACAATGGGGCGCGTGCGCGGCGTGGCGGCTGGAGCGCGCAGGCCAAAGAGCCGCTTCGGTTCGACGCTCGAGCGGCTGTCGCACGTGCGCATCTGGTTTTTCGAGCGAGAGAACCGCGAACTGGTGCGCATCAGCCAGTGCGAAATGATCGAGTCGTTCATCGATGCGTTCCGCGATTACGCGTCGAGCGTGACGCTGGCGATTTTCAGCGAAGTGACGGAAGCGGTCCTGCCGGAACGCGAGGCTTCCGACGCGAACTTTCGACTCCTTTTGCTCGCGGCGCAGACGGTGAAGCGGACGGGACAACCGGAGTTGCCGCTGGCGTATTTCGCGCTATGGACGGTCAAGCTCGGCGGATGGCTGCCGACGCTTGACCGGTGCGGCGGGTGCGGCGCCGCACTGCCTGGAGACGCCCCCGGCTACTTTTCGCCGAGCGGTTCGGTGCTGGTGTGCGGCAAGTGCAGGCGACCGGGGATGAGGGTGCTGTCGTCGGCCGCACTCTCGCTGGCGAGGAGGATGCTCGCCGAACGACTGGATCGAATCAGCTCGGGTGCATCCGCAACTTCTTCCGCGCGATCTGCCAGGGAACTGACGGACGCGATGCTAGACGCGATCGAACATCAGATCGACCGCAAACTCAAATCTCGGGAACTTCTGGAGCAGCCAGCGTGAAGCGCAGGTCTCACAATTCAAAAGCTAAATCCGCGAACACCAAACCGCAGGGATTGACGTTTCAAAATCTTCTACTAAAGCTTGAAGAATATTGGGCGAACCGGGACTGCGTGTTGCAGCAGCCATACGACATCGAGGTCGGCGCGGGCACGATGCATCCGGAGACATTTCTGCGAGTGCTCGGTCCCGAGCCGTATCGTGTCGTGTACGTGCAGCCCAGCCGGCGGCCTGCGGACGGCCGCTACGGCGAAAATCCGAACCGGCTGTATAAACACACCCAGCTTCAAGTGGTGCTCAAACCCTCTCCCGCCGACATACAAGACTTCTATCTCGAAAGCCTTGCCGCAGTCGGAATCAATCTGAAAGAGCACGATATTCGTTTCGAGGAGGACAACTGGGAGTCGCCGACGTTAGGCGCATGGGGAATCGGCTGGCAGGTGCTGCTCGATGGGCTGGAGATCACCCAGTTCACGTACTTCCAGCAGTGCGGCGGGGTGGACCTCGATCCGATTTCGGTGGAATTGACGTATGGGCTGGATCGCATCGCGGCGTACCTGCAAGGCGTCGACAACGTTTTCGATGTCCGATGGTCGAATTCGATGACATACGGGCAGGTGCGGCTGGCGGAGGAGCAGCAGTTTTCGGCGTACAGCTTCGACTACGCGGATACGCACTCCACGCGCAAGCAGTTTGACCTCAACGAGGCGGAGGCCGCTCGCTTGTTAGGTGAGTACGAGACGCTGGGGACGGAGGCGAAGAGGCGATTCCCGGTCGTGCAGGCGTACGATCTTTGCCTGAAATGCTCGCACCTGTTCAATGTGCTCGACGCGCGCGGCGCGATTTCGGTGACAGAGCGCGCCGGGTTGATCGCGCGCGTGCGAAAACTAGCGACGCAGGTGGCCCGAGCGTGGCTCGACCAGCGCTCGGATGTGCAGGCGCTGGCGGCGAAGGTGGGCGCATGACGGCGCGAGCGAGTTCGGCGCCGGGCAAGGCGACAGCCGATCTGTTGTTTGAAATCGGCTGCGAGGAAATTCCCGCCGGAATGATTTTGAAGGCCTCGCAAGAACTTAAAGCGATTCTTGCAAAGCAACTGTCGTCGCAGGGACTGGTCGACGAGCCGACAGCTGAAGAATCAATTGAAACATTTGGCGCGCCGAGAAGGCTTGTCGCGCTCGCACGAAATGTTCGAGTGAAACAGGAGGATGTGACGCGGGAGGTGATGGGTCCGCCGAAATCGGTAGCGTTCGGCGGAACGGGGGAGCCGACACGGGCGGCGCAGAGTTTTGCGGAGAAGCAGGGGATTCCGCTCTCGAAGCTCACCGTTGTGAACACGCCGAAAGGGGAATACGTCGCCGCAAGGCTGACAATACAGGGCAAGCACACCGCGGAGATTTTGACGGAGGCGTTGCCCGAAACGATTCGTGAGATTTCGTGGCCGCGGTCGATGGTCTGGTCAGGCGTGCATGGGCCGCGATTCATCCGGCCGATACGCTGGCTCGTCGCGACCTTGGGTGGGAGGGTCGTCCCATGCACCTACGCGGATGTGCGGGCAGGGAATCGAACCGACGGGCACCGGTTCCTCGGCAAGAGAGAGATCGGCGTTACAGGCCCGAGGGATTACGAAGCGCGACTGAAGAAGAACTTTGTGCTGTGCCGGCCGCAAGTCCGGCGAAAAAAGATCGAGGCGGAGCTGAAATCGGTGGCCGCGCGAAAGGGCCTGCGACCGCACGAAGACGCGGCCCTACTGGAGCTCGTCACCTATCTCAACGAATATCCGACGGTGATTCTGGGAGATTTCGATTCGTCATTCCTGGCCCTGCCCGAGGAAATCCTGATCACGGTAATGCGCGGACATCAAAAGTATTTTGCGGTGGAGAATCGCGCGGGAGAGCTCGCTCCTCATTTTCTCGCGGTGATCAACTTGCCGCGAGACCCCAAGGGCCTTGTCCGGGCGGGGCACGAGCGCGTGCTACGCGCGCGGTTTGCGGACGCGCAGTTCTTTTGGAAGAACGATCAGCGGATCCGGCTCGGAGAGTATCTGCCGAAGCTCGCGGCGGTGACCTACGAGCGACGGCTCGGGAGCTACGGCGACAAGGTCGAACGCGTCCGATGGCTGGCGCGGTGGCTTTCCCAACAGTGGGTCGCCGGAGGTGTCGCGCAGGCGGACGTTGCAGGCGCAGATCGCGCGGCGGAGCTGGCGAAGTGCGACCTGGTGACGGACATGGTTCGCGAGTTCACGGAACTGCAGGGCGTAGTGGGCGGGCTCTATGCGCTCGCGCAGGGGGAGCCGGAAGAGATTGCGTGGGCGGTCTACGACCACTACAAGCCGCTAGCGCTTGATGATCCATTGCCCCGAAATCTGATCGGGTCGGCTGTGGCGCTGGCGGACAAGCTCGATTCATTGGTTGCGTGTTTTGCGGTGGGGGCGATTCCGACGGGTTCAAGTGATCCTTTCGCTTTGCGGCGGGCAGCGCTGGGAATCGTAAAGATCATTCTGGAGAAGAAACTGCCTCTCTCGCTTTCCGCGGCGATTTCTGCAGCGGCAAGATCGCTCAGGGAACACGCCCCGCGTATCGAAGCGACCGAGATGATTCAGCGGCAGGTGCTCGAGTTCCTGCTCGAGCGCGCACGCTATATCCTGAAAGAGCGGCGCGGCTTCGCCTATGACGAGATCAACGCGGCGTTTGCGGCGGGAGCCGACGATCTGGGCGATGCCGTCGAGCGTGTGGCTGCGGTGAAAGCCATCCGGCATACGAAGGATTTTGCCCCGCTGGCGGCGAGCTTCAAGCGCATTCGCAATATCTTGGAGAAGTCTGCGGGCAAGGGCGACAAGACCCAGGAGACGGTTCTTCCAAGCCTTTTGAAAGAAGCAGGCGAGCTGCAACTTCATACGATCGCGAAGGAGATCGGCGACGAAGCGGGACGGCTCAAGAAGGAGAGGAAGTACAGAAAGGCTCTGGAGAAGATTTCGGAGTTGCGGCCCGCCGTAGATTTCTTCTTCGACAAAGTTCTAGTGATGGTTGAAGACGAGCAGATTCGCCGCAATCGCATCGCATTGCTCGCCGGACTGTTAAAGGAGTTTTCTACCATCGCCGATTTTTCAGAGCTGGGCGCGGAGGAAGCGAAATAGCGATCGATCAAGGATTACTCGAATTATCGGCGGGCCGACCAACAACAATCGTCACAGACATTTCATGTGAGAACTGAGGGTCCAATGAAATACGTCTACTTCTTCGGAGCGGGCAAAGCGGACGGTAACGGCGATCAGAAGGATTTGCTCGGCGGCAAGGGAGCGGGCCTGGCCGAGATGACTCGCATTGGCCTTCCGGTACCGGCGGGATTCACGATCACAACGGAAGCGTGCGACTACTACTTCAAGCACGGGCGCAAGTATCCCAAGGAATTGCGCGCGGAAGTGGCCAAACATCTCGCGCGCCTCGAAAAGCTCACCAGGAAGAAACTGGGCAACGCCACGGATCCGCTGCTCGTCAGCGTGCGATCCGGATCCGCGCGCTCGATGCCGGGGATGATGGAGACGATTCTCAACCTCGGTCTGAATGAAAAGTCAGTCGAAGGGCTCGCCCAAGCGACCAGCAACGATCGCTTTGCCTGGGACGCATATCGAAGATTTGTGCAGATGTACTCGACCGTTGTGATTGGGCTCTCGAAGGAAGAACTGGAAGCGCGCCTGCGCGGCATGAAGTCAAGGCTTGGCGTCAAAGACGATACGCAGGTCAGTGCGGACGGCTGGCGCCAGCTCGTTGGCGAATACAAGGCCCATTTCAAGCAGAAGACCGGCAAGGATTTCCCTGAGGACCCCGTCGAGCAGTTGTGGGGAGCGATCGGCGCGGTGTTTGAGTCCTGGATGGGCGACAAGGCGGTGACCTACCGTCGCGTCGAAAAGATCACGGGATTGCTGGGGACGGCGGTCAATGTGGTGCAGATGGTCTTCGGCAACACGGGAGAGGACTCGGGCACCGGGGTTTGCTTTACGCGCGATCCGTCCACCGGCGAGAAGACATTTTTCGGAGACTTCCTGCTGAACGCGCAAGGCGAGGACGTGGTCGCGGGAATCCGCACGCCGATGCACTTGAGCGAACTCAAAGGCAGGATGCCGAAGGTGTATCAGCAGCTCGAAAGAGTACGCGAGAAGCTCGAGCGGCACTACCGCGATATGCAGGACATGGAGTTTACCGTCGAGGCGGGCAAGCTCTACATGCTGCAGACGCGCACAGGCAAGCGGTCGCCAGCGGCCACCTTTCGCATTGCGGTTGATATGGTGAACGAGAAGCTGATCGGAGTTGAAGAAGCACTTGAACGCGTCAAGGCGGAAGACATCGAGCGGCTGTTTTATCCGGTGCTCGACCCAAAACTCGAGCGCACCGAGCTTTTGCACCGCAAGCTTGCGGAGGGAATCAACGCAGTGCCGGGCGCAGCGGTAGGAAAGGTTGTGTTCACGGCGCACGACGCGGAGGAGTGGGCGTCGCGCGGTGAGAAGGTAATTTTGGTGCGTCGCGAGACCAGCCCCGAGGACGTCGGCGGGATGTATGTCGCGCAGGGAATCTTGACGGCAACAGGCGGCAAGACGAGCCACGCGGCGGTGGTCGCGCGGGGGTGGGGCAAATGCTGCATCGTGGGCGCTGAAAGCATCGACATCGAGGCCGAAGCCAAGAAGATGAGCGTCAATGGGCGCGCCGTCAGAGAGGGCGAGTGGATCACACTCGACGGTGGCGACGGGTCGGTTTACACCGGGCAGATCGATCTAGTGCGGCCCCAGCCGCCCAAGGCATACGAGACGCTGCTCAAGTGGGCCGATAAGACACGAAAGCTGGGCGTGCGAACGAATGCAGACACGCCTCGCGATGCTCGCGTGGCGCGCGAGATGGGCGCCGAAGGGATCGGCCTTTGCCGCACCGAGCACATGTTCTTCAAGGACTTCGAGCAGCCCGAGAAGAGCATCGAGCGCCAGGAAGCCATTCAGGAAATGATTCTGGCGGATACCCCGGAAGCCCGAAAGCGCGCCCTCGGCAAATTGTTGCCTTTCCAACGGCGCGACTTCACCGGGATTTTCGAGGCCATGGATGGATTGCCTGTAACGATTCGGCTGATCGATCCGCCGCTGCACGAATTTGTCCCGCACGATCATGCCAAGCAAGCGGAATTGGCAAAGAGAATCGGGATTTCGGTTGAGGCAGTCGAGAGGCGCGTGGAGCAACTGAAAGAAGCGAACCCGATGCTCGGGCATCGCGGTTGCCGACTTTCGATCACGTACCCGGAGATCCCCGAAATGCAGGTGCGGGCAATCATCGAGGCGGCGATCGATTGCCAGAAGCGCGGCGTTAAAGTATTACCTGAAATCATGCATCCGCTGACGCTCGAGAAGAACGAGCTCAAGATTCTCGAGACCGTCACGCGGCGAGTGGCGGACGCGATTATCGCGGAAGCTAAAGTGAAGCTTCATTATTTGGTCGGGACGATGATCGAGTTGCCGCGCGCAGCGCTGCTGGCAGCAGAGATCGCTGAGGTGGCGGAGTTTTTTTCGTTCGGCACAAACGATTTGACGCAGACGACGATGGGACTCTCACGGGACGATGCGGGACGCTTCCTGCCCGTTTACGTGGACCAGAGCAAGGCGGCCATTTTCAAAGACGATCCGTTCCAGACCCTCGACACCGCCGGAGTCGGGATGCTGATCAAGTGGGCGATCGAGCGCGGGCGGGCCACGCGCCCGAACTTGAAGATCGGAATCTGCGGCGAGCACGGCGGAGATGCGGAGAGCGTCAAATTCTGCCATCAAGTTGGAATGAACTATGTGAGCGCGTCGCCGTTCCGCGTCCCGATTTCGCGGCTGGCAGCGGCGCAGGCCGTGATCGAAGAGAAGCAGAAACACGCCGCAAAAAAGGCGGCGCGAAAGTAAGCGGTCGCTCGATCCCTTGAAAACTTCGCGTTTGTTGCTGCGCCTCCGGAGCGAACTGCAGCGAATAGCTGATCCGCGCCGGGCGCCGGCGATGCAGGCGTACATGAAATCGGAGATGCCGTATCACGGCGTGCCGGCGCCTGTGCTGCGGAAAACCTGCAAAGCGCTCTTCGCCAGCGTTGACCTCCCCAATGAAAAAGTTTGGCGATCGCACGTGCTGGAGCTGTGGCGCGGGGCGAAGTACCGCGAGGAACGCTATGCGGCCATTGCGCTCAGCGGCGACAAACGCGCGGCACCGTTTCAAACTCACGCCGCGATGCCGCTTTACGAAGAGATCATCATGAGCGGCGCGTGGTGGGATTACGTCGATGAGGTCGCGTCGAGGCGCGTAGGGCCGATCCTGCGAGACCATCCGGTGCCGATGCGCAAGATGATGCTGACGTGGAGCGTCTCAAAGGACATGTGGAAGCGGCGCACTTCGATTCTGTGCCAGTTGGGGTCCAAGAAGGACACTGACCTGGAACTTCTGTACGCGTGCATCGAGCCCTCGCTCGATTCGGAGGAATTCTTTTTGCGGAAGGCGATCGGCTGGGCGCTGCGGCAGTACGCGTGGACCGATCCCGCCGAAGTGAAACGCTACGTGCGAAAGAACGAAACCAGACTGAGCGGACTCAGCAAGCGCGAAGCGCTCAAGAATATCTGAAGCCGAACCGCGCTAGGTGGGTTTCCCGCCGCCTACCGTCTCCTGTTATCATCACACTCCATGTGGTGTCTGACCAGAGGCGAATCGAAGAAGTGGTGCGAAGGCCGCGGCTTTCGTCTGGATGAGAATGGACACCCTATGATCGAGGATCGCGCCCACTCAGTGCGTGTCGATCTCTCCAGGATGCAGTGGTACAAGGTCACATGGTTCAGCGAGTTCATCGCATCATATCTTCCGCCATTCGATGAATGTCTGCTGTGGGTGTCGCTCTGGGGCGTGTGGCCTTCAAGTGAGAATTCTCATTTGTTTTATCGCTTGCGAGAAACCTGCGGGGAGCGCCGGCAGCTGTCGGATGCACCTGGTCACCTTTTTTTGAGGAGCGAGAGTGCAGATTTGGCCACGTTTATCGGCCTAGCGTTGTTGTTCGGCTGGGATTTCTATTTGTTGACGTCCCCTGCATACCATCTTGCCTTCGGAAGTCACGACGAATTCGTTCGGTTTTGTACCGATGATGGGGAGGCGGCCGAATCGGCGCGGCACTGTCTGGATCAAGACCCGCAGTTCCAGAAATCAAGCTAGCTTGGGATGCAGCCGCCGCGCCTGATTGCCCTAGTGCGAAACGTCGGCGAACGAGACCTTCACAGGCTCCTTGTCCTCGGCCGCGACCTGGAACATCTGGCGCGGATGAAGATTCATCATGCCGGCCAGGATTGCGTCCGGCATTTCCTGAATGCGGATATTGAAGGTGTTCACCGAGTCGTTGTAGAACTCGCGGCGATCGGCGATTTCGCTTTCGAGTTCCGTGACGCGCGACTGCAGATGCGTGAAGTTGCTGTTGGCTTTCAAGTCGGGATAGTTCTCGGCGACGGCAATCAGCCTGCCCAGCGCTGCCGACATCTCGGCACTGGCTTGGACCTTCTGATCGGGAGTTGAGGCTTGGCCGTACGCCGTCCGCGCCGCAGTGACGCGCTGCAGCGTCTCGGCTTCATACTTCATGTAGCCTTTGCAGACTTCGATGAGATTCGGCAGCTCGTCGTGCCGCTGCTTGAGGAGCACGTCGATATTGGCCCACGCTTTGTCAACGTTGTTCTTGACCGAGACCAGGCCGTTGTAGAGCGTGACGAGATAGGCCAGCGCTCCACCGATCACGAACAGCACGAGAAGCAACGAAATCCAGCTCATAGCGTCTCCTTGGTCTGATCTCCCAGGCTCCCCTTGCCGGGGACCTGAGAGCCCTTTCTAGCGTTACGTCCAGCCAAAACTGAGCGCGAGAAAATAGAGGCAGGCCAGCGTCAGTGCAGGTCCGCCCCATATGCACAAGGCGGATTTCCACGCGAGCGACTGCACGACTTCACGCTGGCTCCGCCACGAAACCATGAACGGGTCGTGGTTCGGACCCTTGCTGATGCAGACCGATGGATGCGGGTCGAATCCGCCGTCCTCGGCCGGACTATTTGCTGGCGAACCATCAGGTGCGGAGCCGGGATCAACAGTCGCGACGGGAGCTGACGCACGGATCGAACTAGTCTGCAGCGCGCGGGCTGGTGAAGGAGCCTGCGCTGGTGACGCGACACGGTGGCCTGCCGGAACATCGTCCATCGACACCGCCGACCAAGAAGAAGTTGGCGCAGGCTTCGGCGCTGCGGATGTCCGTGTCGTCGCTCGCGCGCCGATTGTTGGACGAGCGCCGGCCGAAAACGTCCCCGAGAATCCAGACAGTCCGCCCAGTGGTGCGAACATCCCGCCGCCCGACGACCCGAAGAGACTCAGGCGCGAATTGAGCGACGACCCCGACGCAACGTGCGGCACGGGCGCCCATGTGGCTGAGTCGGAGTTCTTGCCGAGAGTGCCGAAGACAAAGAGCGGGTAGTCAGGCTTGATGCAGTACTCCTCAAGGCGAATACTCTCCGAAAAGCTGATGCCATTGCGCACAAGAAATCTTGCGACGTTTTCCGGTAGCATCTCGCGGTTGCTTCTGAAAAAGGATGTGTCGAATTCATCTTTGAAATTGCAATGAATGTCGAGATCTGCGCCCTGCGGATTGATTAGAAGGCGGCCCGTCGGATCTTCGACGAAGAATGGGACGTAAACGCTTTCGTTCGCCACCTGTTTCCACTCGCGGTTCCGGCCGGACTCCCGCAGTTCCCATGCAGTCGCGCGGTAGTAGTAGCAGGCCTCGCCGGTGATTCCGGCGGGAATGGTCGTAGGTCCCTTGGCCATCCCGCTGATCTCGACCAGCCCCACGGAAGCACTGCGAATCTTGGAGGCGGGCGTATTCATGATTTGGCGCTTGAATCGGAGCATCAGGAATCCGCGCACAAAGAGAACCACGCCCAATACGGCTCCGATGGCAGCCCAGAACTCAAGTTTGGCCGTGTTGGTGGAAGTATCGACGGCCGCCGTCAGCGTAACCAAGGCAAGCAGCATCTGTGGCCTCTGCTCCTGACACAGGGAATTCCTAATAGTCTAGGGGAATACTGGGAGCGAAACGAATCGGGCCGCAGAGCGGGTGGTCAATTGCTCAACAGGCGTCCCAGCGAAAAATATCAGGTCGGGATTCTGAGGAAGAAATAGACGCCGAGAAAGCCAAAGATCGCGTCGGGGGCCCATCCAGCGATCAAGGGCGGCAGTTGGCCGACTGAGCCCATAGCTTCAAACAGCGCCGCAGCGGCCCAATAGGTGATTCCGATTCCGACTGCCAGTGCCAAGCCGCCGATCGCGCCTCGGGTGCCCACGAGGAAAGCAAACGGGGCGCTCAAAAATACGATCACCGCGGCAATCACCGGGAATGCGAATTTTCGATGCCACTGCACCGAAAGCCGCGCCGTATCGAAACCGGCCTGGCGCAGGCTTAAGATGTACTGGCCAAGCTGACGCCAATTCATCTGGTAATACTGGCGAACTTCGCGACGGAAGTAACCGGGCGCTTCCGTAAGTTCAGGAAGTGAGGTTGCTGTGAACGGTTCGTAGCGGACGACCTGGCCATCGGCGCCGAAGTCGCGGACCCAGCCGCCTGTCAGAATCCATGCGCTCACTGTTGGATCCCAAACAGCGCGCGTGGCGAAAATGCGGCGGCGCATCTGGAACGAGGCTGGATCGAGTTCGAAAACGCTCAGGCCGCCGAAAAGTTGGCGGTCGGGATCGAAAAGCTCGTAGTTGTAAATCTTGGTGTTTTCTCCAAAGATCCACTGATGAGCGGGTTGGATATAGGTTTGCGCGGGACGCCCCTTGATCTGGTTTCGGAGCGCGTCCTGCCGCTGGTTCGCGTACGGCAGGAACGTATCATCGAGCAAGAACATGCCGGCGGAAACCAGGCACCCCGCCATCAACAGCGGGAGTACGACACGATACAAGCTGACACCGCTGGCCTTCAGCGCCACCACCTCGTTGTTCTTCGCGAGCACGGCCAGGGTGACGAGGGTGGCGACGAGCGTCGCGAGCGGCGCAAGCTGGTAAACCATCAGCGGCACGAGAAAACGGAAGTAGTTCAGCACCGTCAATACGGGAATGTGGTTGCGCGCGATATCGCCAAGAAGATCGAACAGCGTGAACGCATCGAAAATCAGGACGAAGGCCGCGAGCAGGACAAGCAGGAAGTAGAAAAATTGTTTGAGCAGATAGACGTCGAAGAGCATGGGGAACGCCATCGTCCGGCCCATCCGCAGCGCTTGGCGAATACTGGCAGACCGCGCCGTGGCCGGGCGTGAGCCATTGGGGACGGCGGCAGCCGATCCGTTTGGAGCCATTCGCCGGCTTGCGCGCCACGATTCGACCCATTCCAGAATTCGGCTCGGCTTGCGAATGTTCTCGACGCGCCGGAGGGAAAAGAGCCCTATGGCCAGGCCGACAATGTTGGCGGCCCAGACTCCCGCCCACGGCGGGATTCGGCCCTGCGCCGCGAAATGGTCCCCTGAAACAAAGAGGAAGTAGTAGCCACCAATCAGAATGAGCGTGAGGATCAGCCCCGCAGCGCGGCCGCCACGACGAGGCCTGACTCCGATGGGCACGCCAAGTAGCGCAAAAACCAGGCACGCAGCGGGGAAGGCAATCCGTCGCTGAAACTCGACGCGGCTCTCCCGCCAACTCGGTCCGCGGGTGGCGAGGAGATCTCCGACTGGCTGCTCAGCGACGGGCAGTGCGCCTCCTCGCTGGGAGACGGCGACGCCCAAGACGTCCACCGGAATGTCGGTCTCGCCAAACGTCGTCACATTGTATTGATCTGGATACTGGGGATCGTATTCGTGTGTGCTGCCGCTACCGAGATGGAGTTCGATTTGTCCCTTCGATGGTCCGGTCAGGATGAGTGCGTCCTTGGCGGTCGTAATGGAGGATTGCTGAGACCGACCGCCGGAGTAGGGAGTGACCGGTCGGACGGTGTCTCCTGTCGAAGCCAGAAAGACTCCTCGCCAGTGGATCGCTGCGGCCTCCACATCTTGCACGTATAATACGAAGCGCGGGAAACGCTCGTCGAAGACCCGCGGCTGAACCGAAAACGAAGCTTGCGACGAGAGCAACTGAGCCTCGAGGCGGCTCACGGTGCGGAGCGAGGCCGGGCTGAGCCAAAACGTCGTGAGCAGGGTCGCGATCGCCGCCGCCAGTGCGACGACTCCGATCGGAAGCAGGAGGCGACGCAGGCCGATCCCGGATGCGTGAAGCGCTACGATCTCGCTGTCCGCGGACAGACGCCCAAGGCCGATCAGTACGCCGACGAGAACCGCCATGGGAAGCGTGAATCCCAGCACCGGCGGAAGCGTGCAGAGAAACAGCAGAGCCACGGTCCAGATGCTACCCGAATGACGAACGATCAACTCCATCAGGCGGACCAGTTGAGGCACGAAGAAGACAAATGTGAAAACCGCAAGACCCAGCGCGGCGTGGGAGATCACTTCGCGGGCGATGTAACGGTCGAGCAGGCGCATGGGTGCGCGGCGCACATTCTAGCACCGGGGGCGGGAGATTGAGCCGAGTAAACCTGGTCATGCTGTGGCATATGCACCAGCCGCAATACCGCGATCCCGCGACGGGGCGTTACCTGCTGCCGTGGACGCGCTTGCACGCGCTCAAGGATTACTGGGGCATGGTGAAAATCCTGGAGGAGTTTCCCAGCGTCCACGCGACGTTCAATGTGGTTCCCCTGGTCGCCGCGCAAATCCAGGAGTATGCGAGCGGAAATTTTCAGGAGACGTGGTTCGACATCGCATTCACTCCCGCAGAGAAACTCGGACCTGACGCGAAGCGCGAAGCCATCGAACGGGCGTTCCAGGTCAACGAGAATTTTCTGAGGCGATGGCGCCGCTTTGGCGACCTTGCCTCGCAGGTGCGGTCAGGAGGCGCGGAGGCCTGCGTCGCGCACTGGAGCGCGCGCGACTGGCGCGATCTGCAGGTGCTTTCGCAATTGGCGTGGATGGACGAAGAGTACCTCACGAAAGATCCCGTCGTGAAAGCACTGTCCGATCGCGGACAGGATTTCACGGAGGAAGATAAGGCCGTGCTGCTCGAGAAGCAGCACGAGCTCCTGGCTGCAGTTTTGCCGGAGTACCGCCTGGCCTCGGCCAGAGGTCAGATCGAGATTTCGACGACACCTTACTACCACCCGATCTTGCCGCTCCTGTGCGATACCGACATCGCGCGCGTAGCGAACCCCCACAGCCCCGTTCCGCAGCCGGCGTTTCGTTATCCCGAAGACGCACGAGAACAACTCGCACGCGCGCGGCAGTATCACGAGTGGCTGTTCGGGAAGCCTCCCGCCGGATTGTGGCCCTCGGAGGGTTCCGTGTCCGACGAAGTGCTGGAGATCGCCGCCGAGCTCGGGTTTCGATGGTTCGCGACCGATGAAGGCGTGCTGGGGCGCACGAAGAACATCGGCTTTTGGCGCGACGCTTCCGGCTATCCCGAAAACGGGGCCGATCTTTATACTCCCTGGCGACTCAAGCGCGAGAAAGGAGAAATGTACGGGTTTTTCCGCGACCACTACCTGTCGGACTTGGTCGGATTCGTCTACAGCCGGATGAGCGCAGAATCGGCCGCAGAGGACCTGCACAAACGTATCCGCTCGATTGGCGATGCGGAGCCCGCGGGCAGAACAGCGACGGTGAGTTTGATCCTTGATGGTGAGAATGCTTGGGAGTATTACCCGGGAAACGGCCGAGATTTTCTGCGCTACTTCTACGACCGCATTCAACGCGACCCTGATGTGCGCGCCCTGACCGTGAGCGAGGCGGTGGCCGCCGCGACGGATGCGCCCGTCCTGCAGGGGATCTTCCCAGCGTCATGGATCAATGCGAACTTCGACGTCTGGATCGGTCACGCGGAGGATGTGCGCGCATGGGAATTGCTTCGTGACGCACGCGAAGCTTTTGAGCGCGCCAAGAAACGAGGTCTTCTCACGAAATCCGCCAAGCCGGGCGACTGGACGGTGCAGGGCGAGCGCGTCTACGAAGCGGTGCTTGCAGCTGAGGGAAGCGACTGGTGCTGGTGGTACGGCCCGGAGCACGCGTCCGCAAACGACGCCGAATTCGATGCGCTGTACCGGAAGCATCTGACGGAAATCTACAACGCGCTGGGGGAGCCGCCGCCAGCGGCGCTCGCGCATCCGATCAAGCGCGCACCGCAACGGGGACGCCGGGAGCTGCCCACGGCGTATCTGGACGTCCAAGTCGATGGTCGCGAGAGCAACTATTTCGAGTGGCTCGGCGCCGGACTTTATGCAACCGACCGCGCTGGCGGCGCGATGCACGGCCGGCGCTGCGTACTGAGCGAATTTTATTATGGGTTTGCTCCCGAGCGCTTCTGGCTCCGCGTGGATCCGGTCCCCGAAGCGATAGCCGAGATGCCCGAGTTCCAGCTGCGTGTGACGATCTGGGATTCGCGAGAGACGCGCGTCACCCTGCGCATACAAGATGGAAAGCTAGCCAAATCCGTTGTGGAGAATGGTGGCATCTGTCCGCTTCACCCGGAGACGCTGGTTTCGGCGGCCTACGACAAGATCCTGGAAATCGGTATCTCCAAGGAATTGTTTGACTTGCATGAACGAAACGGCTTACTGCTGAGCGTGGCCGTCTGGCAGGCGGGTTTGCCAGTAGATGTGCTGCCGCTGGAGGGCATGCTCGAAGTCCCGCTCGGAGAAGAGAACTTCGCCTGGCTCTCAGAGTAAGGTTTCCATCGAACAATTCGCCCTTCGGCAAGCCGCAACTGGATGACCGCAACAATACGGATAGACAGTCTCTGCGCGCAGCGGGATAGTCGTCGGGTCCCTCTAGGGGATTTCTGAGTTTCACCACTAATAGCAGTTGGCTCGGCACCAATTGAGCCGCCCAACCTGAAAACGAAAGACGCTTCTCGTTTTCGGAAGAGGGCCTAAATGAGCAGGAAGTGGTTCGTAGTGTCCCTTCTGGTGTTCGCTGGGGGCGCAAGTTTCGTTCCCGCAGGACGAGGCTCGACGCGACACCAACTGCCCGCGCGAGATGCCGCCATGGCTTCCAGCCGGGCTCACGCTTCCCAGCGGCTATCTTCCGAGCATCTTCCGCGGCGAACACTTACCGCAAGTCCAGAGCACAGCCGTGCGGTCCCCGCGCGTCCGGACCCAACTACGCGTCACGAAGCGCCCATATCGCTGCCGTTGACATTCGAGCCAAATGTCGGCCAGGCCGATTCTCGAATCCAGTTCGTGGGGCGCGGCAAGGGGCTGATAGTTTTGTTGGCGCCCCGCCAAATTGCCATACGAACTACTAGTAGAGGCACGCTTGGCATCCGCTTCCAAGGGCTGAACGGTGAAGAGGCGGGTCCGACCCAACACCTCGGAGCCGACCGGGCCGGCATGGTCTGGCACGGAGCACAGCGGCTACGCGGCGAGAGCAACTACTTGCTCGGAAATGATCCTCATCGCTGGCGGACAAACGTTCCTCACTTCTCACGCGTGGAAACTGGGAACGGGGTAGCCGGAGCAGAAGTGGCTGTTTACGGCAACGATCAGGGCCTCGAGTACGACCTGCGGCTTGCGCCGGGGACGGACGTGTCGGGGCTGCGACTCCGGCTCGCTGGGGCGCGAAACATCCGCCTGAACCGGGCCGGTGATCTCACGATGCGTGTGGGCAGCGACGAAATCACGATGAAGAGCCCCGCAGTCTATCAGGAGCTATCAGCCGAATCTCGCGCAAAACGGCGCAAGCATCATCGAGCTTCGGGAAAGGGAAAACCGAGAAAGAGGAGGCCGGCCAGAAAGCCCCGAACTCAGGCGATCAAGAGGAGAGTGAAAGCGGCCTACGTTCTTGAGGCTGATGGTTCAGTCGGCTTTCGCGTCGGACCGCACGATCCCCACGCGATGCTCGTAATTGATCCCTCCCTCTCGGTCACCTACGCGACGTTCCTCGGCGGCTCGGGCACCGACGCAGCCACAAGCATCGCGCTCGATTCAAGCGGCAAGATATATATCGGGGGCACAACAACGTCCGACACGACCTTTCCTGAAGGAACGGGCCAGCGAGTCGGGCCCGCGGATGGCCCCAGCGAGTTTTTCATAGCCAAGATTGACCCTACCGTGAGCGGTCCCGAGTCGCTCAAATACCTCACGTTCCTAGGCGGCAGCGGAACGCAGTCCGGCGGGCTGATCGCTGTCGATAGCTCGGGCGATGTTGCAATCACGGGGACAACGACGGCGACGGATTTCCCCGTGACCGATACGAGCCAGCCGACGAACGGCCTGACGAGCGGATACGGCAACGATGTCGTCGTGAGCGAAATCGACCCAACCGGCACAACATTGGTGTTTTCGACGCTGTTCGGCGGAAGCGGCGCCGAGTCTCAAAGCGGAAATGGCGGGATCGCGCTTGATCCCGCGGGCAATGTGTACATAGCGTCCGATGTGAGCACGACCCCCGTTGACAGCGGTTCGCCGGGCCTGCCCGTTACGACGGGGGCTTTTCAACCCTCGTGGGACGATGAGCCGAGCGACGGCTTCGTGGCGGTCTTCCAGCCGCCGTCTCAGTCCGGCGGCGCGGCAACGCTGAAATACTGCTCCTATTTGGGAACCAATTCCGTCGGTGCACCCGGCGTGGGCGGTATCGCCGTGGATCAATCGGGGAACGCTTACATAGCCGGCTTCACAGGCAATTCAGCCAACGGTTTCCCAAACAAAAATGCGTTTCAATCGACGTACGGTGGCGGCCCAACGGACGCGTTTCTAATGAAGGTGTCGCCTCAAGGCAGCGGTCCGCAGGATTTGGTCTACGCGACGCTGCTAGGAGGTTCGGGAACTGACGAAGCGCTCGCCGTGGCCGTCGATTCGGCAAGCACGCCCAGCGCGTATGTGACCGGCACGACGCAATCGCCGAATTTTCCGACGAACGGGTCGAAGGCGGCGTACCAGCCTACACTTCATCTCAACGCACAGTCGAATTCATTTCTGTCCGTGGTCGCACAGGATCCCATCAGCGGAATGACTTCGCTCTCGTATTCGACCTATCTGGGCGGCTCGGAAGTGGACGCAGGCCGCGGCATCGCAGTGAGCGCGCCAAACGCGGTCTACATCGCAGGAAGCACGACTTCCTTCGACTTTCCGTGGCGTGACAACCTTCAGCCGTTCAACGGAGCCGGCGACGCTTTCGTGGCGAAATTGGACCCAACCTCTGCAGGAACCCCTTCGCTCGTCTACGCAACGCCGCTCGGCGGCACTTCGCCCGCCGGAGGCACGGCCGGTGCGAGCGCCGCTGCCGTCGCCGCGGACGGAGCGGGGCACGCCTATGTCGCCGGTTCCACCACTTCGGGAGACTTCCCGACGGCGGTCACGACGGCTGGACCTGTCAATGGCTTTCAATAGAGCTGTTCGAGTTGCACGTCTGCCAGTCCTGCGAGCGATGCGTTCCTCGTGCAGATTTCGGAAGCTGCCACGCCGGCACCGAGTGTTGCGTTTACGTTCCCCCGTCTGGTGTTCCCCGCCGGGTCAACTGCGCCGCAGTTTGTGGGCGTTTTGGATGATGGAGAGGCGGGACTCGTAATCTCAAGTATTTCCGTCACTGGTCCCAACGCGGGCGATTTCTCGCTGAGCGGTCAAAGCGCCTGCATCGGACCGACGATCGCTCCCGGACCGACTGTTCAGTGTTCCTTCGAGGTTGCCTTCAACTCATCGACTGTCGGAACCGAGGTCGCCACTGTCGCCATTACCGACAACGCGCCCGGCAGCCCCCAACTGCTGGAAATGACCGCGGCAGGGGGCAACGGACCTGTTGCCGGAGTTTCACCAACCAGTGTGAGCTTCGGGAGCCAGCCGCAGAACACGACCAGCGCCAGTCAGACCGTGACCTTGACGAACACGGGTAACGAGAATCTGAACCTGGCGAGCTTCAACATTAGCGGCACGGATCTGGCTCAGTTCCAGCTCGAGGGCGGGGGCGCCAACGGCGCAAGCGGCTGCCAGAGCGGAGCTGCGCTAGCTCAGGGCGCAAGCTGCGTAGTGCAAATTGCCTTCGCGCCAGTGAGCCAAGGGTCATTTCATGCGGAACTGGATTTCGTCGATAACTCTGGCGACGTCACGAACGCCCAACAATCCGTTGCATTAAGCGGCTCCGGCGTGGCGCCCGGGCCGATCGCCAGTGTTGGACCGTCGGCGCTCAGTTTCGGAACGGAAGCTGTAGGATCATCGACCGGGTCTCAAAGCGTCACACTTACGAACAACGGCAGCGCCGCGCTGAATCTGACGAGCGTGACGTTGAGCGGTCCGAACGCGGCGGATTTCGCGATCGCGTCGAGTGGCACGAGCTGCCCGACCAGCGGAGGATCGCTCGCGATCGGAGCCGGTTGCACCGTGGCAGTTCAGTTCGCTCCGCAGACCGCCGGATCGAAGAACGCGAGCCTCAATTTCAACGACAACGCCGCCGGCAGTCCCCAACAGGTGTCCTTAAGTGGCGCGGCAACAGCCGCACCGTCCGTTACTCTGTCCCCGAGCAGCCTGACATTCGCATCGCAAAGCGAAGGCACTGCGAGCGCCGCACAAATCGTGACGGTTTCGAACTCAGGAGGGGCCGCGGCCGGGATCGGCCCCGTGACGATTACGGGTGCGAACGCGGTGGATTTCGTGCTGGCGAATCCGTGTGCACCTAGCCTCGGCGCAGGCGGGAACTGCCAGATCAGTATTTTGTTCAGCCCCGGCGTTGGTTCGGCGCCCGGCCCGCGCTCGGCAACATTAAACGTGGGCGGCGCGAGTCCCTCGACGGTCGCACTCTCCGGGGTTGCGACCCAGGCCTCCGTTTCTGTACCGACTAGCGTGAGTTTTGGGAGCCAGTTGGCCGGCTCGGCGGGCGCGAGCGAACCGATTGCCGTTTCGAACTCGAGCAGCGGCGCATTTGCCGGCCCGCTGACAGTATCGTCCGTAACCAAAGCCGGTGCGAATTCCGCTGATTTCATCGTGACGGCGGATGGCTGCACTGGATCAACTACACCCCCCGGCGCAAGCTGCTCCGTTCAGGTAGCGTTCAAGCCAGTGCCAGCCTCCACGTGTGATTCCGGCAACGGAGCGAGAAGCGCCACCCTCGTTCTGAACGACAACGCACCCGGTAGCCCGCAAAATATCCCGCTGAGCGGCACGGCGATGGATTTTTGCCTCAACGCTGCTCCTGGACAAGGAATCAGCCAGCCGATCTCGGCAGGGCAGTCCGAGACATTCAATCTCGAAGTCGATTCGGCGGCTGGCTTCTCAGGGTCGGTCGCGCTCTCGTGCACGGGAGCACCGCCCTTGGGCACTTGCTCGGTAAGCACTACGCCGCCGACTTCTCCGACAACTGTTCAGATCAGTCCCGGAAATCCGGGACAATTTGAGTTGGTTGTCACATCGACAGCGCCCGGCGTTGCGGCGATAGGAGCCGGCCGTCACCAGACGTACCCGCCGTTCTTGCGTGGAGCATGGCAGGCGGCAGCTACGTGGGTGATGCTGCTGGCGATGTACGGTATGTGGCTGGCCGGCGTATCAGGAATACGAGCGTTGAATTCAGGGCGGTCCCCCAAGAAGCTGGTGGGAGCTTACGCCTTCGCGCTCGCTCTGCTGATGGCTGTGGGTTGCGGCGGAGGACATTCCGACCCCACAGTCTTAGCTCCGGGCACACCACCGGGAACCTACACCATAACCGTCACCGCTACGGTATCGCCCACAGGACAACTCAGCGTGACGCGAACGATGCCGGTGACCGTCACAATCCAATGACCCGCCATCGTTTCCGCTAGAAGACTTTGATGGCGAGGTCACGGGGGTGCGGGCCCGTGGGAACCAGCGTGATCAAGCTCGAGGTCTGCGCGCGAATCACGGCAATCTCATCCGATGCGGTGTCCACAGCTACGAGCATGTCGCCGCCTGGGGTAAGCTCGCAGGCACCCGGCGCTTGGCCGGCCGAAATCGGCGACGAGACTCTCCGCTGATTGATCGTGACCGGTACGACGTGCCCCGCAGCGGTGTCGGAGACGTACAGCGTCTGCGAGTCGGGCGCGAGTGTCGCTGCCGTCGGGGACATACCCAACAGCAAGAAGTCGCCGACTTCGTTCGTCTGTGTGTTGACGATCAACAACCCGTGTGCGCTGGAGGAGGGAACATACAGTTCGCCGCCGTCGGGCTTCAGGACCAGCGCGTTCGGTTTTCCACCCAATGCTAGATTCGCCAAAAGGACTGCTCGTCCCAAATCCACCGCCGAAACCTCGTTGTGCGTTCCCGACATGACGAACGCCTTGGAGCTTTCCGGCAGGATCGCGATCTGTTCCGGATCGGGCGCGACTGCAACCACGGCGCGCAGGGTGAGTGAGGCCGCATCGAGAATTGAGATCGTGCTGTCGTCACGGTTCGAGACGACGACGGTCTTGCCGTCGGGCGAGACTCGCGCGATCCAAGGATGGCGACCCACCCGAGCTCGGCCGACCACCTGCCGCGTGGCGCAATCGATCGCCACCACGGCGTTCGCGCCGGAGGCAGCGACATAAGCGCGCGCGCCGTCCGGCGAAAAATCGAGGGTGTAGGGTGCGGCGCCAACGGGAATCCGCGCGACGAGTTGGTTCGTTGTTGCGTCGAGCACCCACGCGTACCCGCCGCCCGTGCTGACGCCCCATATCTCTTTGCGCGAGGGGTGGGCGCGGACGCCGCTGGGTTCGGGCCCAACCGGGATCGTGGCGACCGGAGCAAGCCTGACAAGATCGATGGCGCTCAGCGTGCCGTCGCCTGCGTTGGCAACGTAGGCGAACAGATGCAGGCCGGGGCGAAGAAACGACGGGCGAAGTTCGAGCGCTCCTTCGCGGATCGCGAGAGCGCCCAGAATTACGAGCAGAACGAGGAGGCGGTAATCGAGGCGCAGTTTCAATTCAGTGTGCGGCCGAGCACCGCCGCGATTGCGCGGGCCTCGCGAACGAGTTGGTCGAACTCATCCGGCAGAATGGATTGCGGGCCGTCCGAAAGAGCGTGCGCGGGATCGTTGTGTACCTCCACCAGAATGCCGTCGGCGCCCACAGCAATTGCGGCGCGCGAAAGCGGCAACACCTTGTTGCGTCGGCCCGTCCCGTGCGATGGATCGACGACGATCGGCAGATGGCTTAAACGCTGGACGGCGGGAATAACACTCAAGTCGAGAGTGTTGCGCGTGTGGTCGGCGAACGTGCGCACGCCGCGCTCGCAGAGGATCACTTGGTAGTTTCCTTCCGAAAGGATGTATTCGGCAGCCATCAGAAACTCGTCGAGCGTGGCGGACATGCCGCGCTTCAATAGCACGGGCTTTCGCGCGTGGCCGGCGCGCTTGAGGAGAGAGAAATTCTGCATGTTGCGCGCGCCGATCTGAATCACGTCCGCATACTTCTCGACGAGATCGAGCGATTCGTTGTCAACGGCCTCGGTTACGATGCCCAGGCCGTGCGTCTCGCGCACACCCGCCAGGATCTTGAGACCGTCCTCGCACAGGCCCTGAAAGCTGTACGGCGAGGTGCGGGGCTTGTAGGCGCCGCCGCGGAAGAGACGCGCGCCCGCCGCCTTGATCCGCTGAGCGATCGCGAAGCATTGTTCGTGCCCCTCAACTGCGCAAGGGCCCGCCACGATTGCCACGGCGTTGCCGCCGAAAGTCACTTCTCCCAGCGGCGTTGGGACGCGCACGACCGTGTTTTCTTCTTTGACGTCGCGGCTGACGAGCTTATACGGCTTGCTGACCGGAATGCATTCGATGACTCCGGCCATCGATTCGAGCGCCCCGGTATCCACCTCGCCCTTGTTGCCGGTTATGCCGATGGCCGTGCGTGCTGCGCCGGGGATGGGGTGCGCGCGAAGACCGAGCGACTCAATCCGCTCACAGACCGCGCGGACCTGCTCCTCGGTTGCGTGAGATTGCATGACGACAAGCATCTACGGCTCCTCAAGCCCAAAACAAGGCCAAAAGTTTAGCGCAGTAGGGTGGATCAGGGAAAGGACAGGCACACTCGCGGCGGGTGCAGGGCCTCCAGCAGATCCTGCTCGCATTGTCGCTTACCATTTGTTACAGTGCACGGCCAACAAAGCTCACCATCGCTCGGGAGGTCCACATGGCGGATCTGAACCTGCGGCCATTGTCGCTCGGCGAAATACTGGACCGAACCTTCTGGCTCTATCGCTCGAATTTCGTGCTGTTCGCCGGGATCACCGCCGTGCCTCAGCTATTGATCCTGGCGCTGAGATTGGTGCAGACGCTGGTCTTGAGTAGACCGGCGGCGCCGGGGCAACTCGCGACGAATGTCTCCGGCAGCTTGGTGGCTCTCGGCATCATCGCGGCGATCGTTGGCGTGGTCGTATACTTCGTGGCATACCTGTTCGCGCAGGGCGGCACGGTGTACGCGGTTTCAGAGCTGTATTTGGGCCGTCAGACGTCGATTCGCGCGTCACTTAGCCGAATGCGCGGCCATGCCGGCAACTTGTTCGGCGTAACTTTGCTAAATGGTCTGGCCGTATTTGCTGCAACACTTCTCCTCATCATCCCAGGGATCTACGTGGCGTGCAGGTTGATCACATGCGTGCCGGCGGCGTTGCTGGAGGATCTCGGTCCCGGTGATTCCTTGTCGCGCAGTTTTTCGCTCACAAAGGGCAGCGCGGGCCGTTCGTTCGTGATTTATCTGCTTTACTTCGTCTTGCTGATCTTGTTCGAAATGCTGTTTGTGTTTCCATTCACCTTTATGGCTGGGTTGTCTCAGCAAGATCCTGCGACGGCGCGTCTCTGGCTGGCTTTGACTCAGGTGGGCACCTCTGCTGCGGAGGTGGTGGTCACTCCGGTCCTAACGATTGCCACGGCCATCTTTTACTACGATCTGCGGGTTAGGAAGGAAGCGTTCGATCTGCAGTTGATGATGAACCCGGGCGGCGTCGTCGCGGCTCCCTCTTCCAGCGTACCGACGATGTTCTCGTAGGTCTGGCCAATCGCAACCGAGGGTCTTCGGGAAGTTGGAGGCGCGGGGCGGGATCGAACCGCCGATGAAGGTTTTGCAGACCTTTGCCTTACCACTTGGCGACCGCGCCCTGATTCCCGTAAATGATAGCATCGCGCGCGATTGCATCGCCAGGGCTTCTGCGACAGGATGAGCCCAGCCCCGCCCGAATTCGTCAAGTTTGCTCCTCTGTATCGATTCCGCTAGAATGAGTTTCTGATCTCCCGGACAACCTGAGGGAATGGCCGAAGAAAAGCATCCAGCTGAGTTGACCTTCGACGCCGCCGACGAGTACCGTCCCGAACCGCCTCCCGCCCCCGAAATTCCGGCTTGGAAACTGGGCGGCATCCGTATCGGAATCCACACGTCGATTGCGGGCGAGATTACGCGGGCGCTGGATATCGCGGCAGGTCTGGGCGCGAACGCCCTGCAGATTTTCTCTTCCAGTCCCCGGATGTGGGACCGCGGGAACTCCAGAATCTCGCAGGTGGATGCGGGGCGATTTCGGGCGCGGCGGAAAGAGCTGTCTCTCGGACCACTCGTCATCCATTCAAACTATCTGATTAACCTGGCCTCGCCGAACCCGGTGCTGAGGGCCCGTTCCGTGCAAGCCTTCCATCAAGAGCTCGTCAGGGCGCTGGCTCTCGGAGCGGACTATCTGGTATTGCATCCCGGTAGTGCGATCTCGGGGGAAAACGGATCGGCAATTTCTGCCATCGCACAGGCACTCAAGCAGGCAGCCCGCGGACTGAAACTTGGCGATCTCCGCATCCTGTTGGAAAACACCGCGGGACAGGGAAGCTCGATCGGCTCGCGCTTCGACGAATTGCGCGCGATCGTCGATCTGTGTCCGGAGCTTCCACTGGGCGTATGCATCGATACCGCACACACGTTTGCCGCAGGCTGGGACATTCGCACAGAAGCGGGGTTGGGAGGCGCGCTGGCCGAAATCGACCGAACAATTGGAATCCACCGCGTAGCCGTCGTACATGTGAATGACTCGAAAACGAGACTCGGATCGCGGGTCGATCGGCATCAACACATCGGCAAAGGGGAAATCGGCTTGGAAGCGTTTGGTAGGATTTTGAATCACCCGCTGCTTTCGGCCTGCGCGTTCATTCTGGAAACTCCGATTGATAAGCCCGGCGACGACAAGCGAAACGTGGCGGCTCTGTGGAGACTCGTAGGCCGAGTCGTGAAGGCGACCGGGAAGCACGACGGCATGAAGCCGCGACGACGGCGCGCGCGGTCCGTGCGCGCGAAAATGACCGCCCGTCGGCGAAAATCAAAGGGGAACTAGAGTTGGCCGATTACGATCCGCAGCGAATCGAAGCGAAGTGGCAGAAGGTCTGGGAAGATCAGGACGCGTTTCGCGCCGTCGACAACGATTCCTCGCGCCCGAAGTATTACTTGCTTGAGATGCTGCCGTACCCCTCCGGCACACTCCACATGGGCCATATGCGCAACTACACGATCGGCGACGCCGTGGCCCGCTACAAGCGCATGTGCGGTTACAACGTCTTGCACCCGATCGGGTGGGACGCTTTCGGGTTGCCTGCGGAGAATGCCGCCATTAAGCGCGGCGTTCCGCCCCGCGAGTGGACCAACGCCAACATTGCGCAGATGAAATCGGTCTGCAAGCGTTTCGGGTTTAGCTACGACTGGCAGCGCGAGATTTCTACCTGCGAACCGGAATACTACCGCTGGAATCAGTGGTTTTTTCTGCGAATGCTCGAGCGCGGACTGGCGTACCGAAAACGCAGCCGCGTGAATTGGTGCCCGCAATGCCAGACCGTGCTCGCCAACGAGCAGGTGATTGATGGCTTCTGCTGGCAGCACGATACAACGCCGGTAGAGTCCAAAGAGATCGAACAATGGTTTCTGCGGATCACCAAATATGCAGACGCTCTTCTCGATGCGATCAGCGAACTCGCTGGAGGCTGGCCGGAGCGCGTCCTGATCATGCAGCAGAACTGGATCGGCAAATCGCGCGGCACGCGCGTGCGATTCGCTGTGGCCGACGCGACGGTTCCACCTCTGGAAATTTTCACCACGCGCGTCGATACGATTTACGGTGTGTCCGCGGTGTTGCTCTCGCCAGCGCATCAAGATCTGCCGGCATTGCTGGCGGGCGTTCCCGGCAGCGGCGTGATCGAGCAGCAGCTGAAGGCCATGCAGCAGCGCAGCATCAAGACGGAGGAAATCGCTCAGGCGGAAAAGGTCGGGTTTTTTACGGGACGATTCGCGCTCAATCCATTTTCAGGCGAGCGAGTGCCGATCTGGGTGGCGAATTTCGTCCTCGCGGAATATGGCACTGGCGCGGTGATGGCCGTCCCGGCGCATGACCAGCGCGACTACGAATTCTGCGAAAAGTATCGCTTGCCCGTGAAAGTTGTCGTCCAGCCGGCCAATGCCGCGCCGCTCCGCGCGGACCGAATGATGGAGGCCTACACGGGGTACGGGCGCCTGGTTGACTCCGGACCGTATGCGGGGCTTACATCCGAACAGGCGATCGACAGGATGTCGGCAGACGCTGCCGCTAAAGGATTCGGTGCTGCCGAGACAACCTACCGGCTGAAGGATTGGGGCATTTCCCGGCAGCGTTATTGGGGCACGCCGATTCCCGTCGTGTACTGTGCAAAAGACGGAGTCGTTGGCGTCCCCGACGATCAGCTTCCCGTGCGCCTTCCCCAGAATGTGACGCTGACGGGGCAGGGCCGGTCGCCGCTGGCCAACGTCCCGGAATTTCTGAAGACAACGTGCCCGAAATGCGGCGGCCCAGCCGAGCGCGAAACGGATACGATGGACACGTTCATCGATTCGTCCTGGTATTTCTACCGCTACACCGATCCGCATAACGACCGCGCTGCGTTCGACAAAGCAAAGGCCGCCTACTGGTTTCAAATCGACCAGTACATCGGCGGCGTCGAGCACGCGATTCTGCACCTGATCTACTCGCGGTTTTTCTGCAAGGTGATGAACGAAATTGGCCTCATCGATCATCGAGAACCGGTGAAGCGGCTCTTTTCGCAAGGCATGGTCCTGAAAGACGGCGCCAAGATGTCGAAGTCCAAAGGCAATATCGTTGGCGCAATCGAAATGGCGGATAAATACGGCTGCGATACGGGTCGGATGTACACGTTATTTGCAGCCCCGCCAGAAAAAGACCTCGAATGGAGCGAGCAGGGAATTGAAGGCTCGGCGCGATTCGTGAATAGACTCTACCGGCTCGTGGACAAACACGCGGCGCGGCTCCGGGGAGTCACGCTCGACTGGAACGCACGGACCGATTTTTCGACCGCCACATCGAAAGAGAAGCTTCTGGTGCGGAAGGTCAACCAAACGCTCAAGCGCGTTACGAACGATTTTGAGGCGCGCTGGCACTTCAATACGTCGGTCGCGCTCATCATGGAACTTGTCAACGAGCTCTCGGCGCAGGAGCCGCTCGATCAGGAAGTTGCGCCGGCGATCCTGAAGCGAGTGCTGGCGGTTCTGGTGTTGATGCTCGCGCCGATGACGCCCCACATTTCCGAAGAAATGTGGGAAATGCTGGGCAGTTCAGGGACAATTTCGGCGCAGAAATGGCCCGCCTACCGCGAGGATTTGACTCGCGAAGAGCAGATCGAGATACCGATTCAAGTCAACGGGCGGCTCCGCGCTAAAATGATGATCGATGAAGGGCTGAACGAGGAGGAAACACGGGAGCGGGCGCTCGCCGATCCACGCATCAGGGAGTTGATTGCGGGCAAAGAGATTCTTAGGCTCGTTGTGGTTCCCAAGAAACTAGTGAACATCGTCTTGAAGTAGGTCGACGGAGGCGCGAGCAGCAACATGACGGCGCACAGCGGAGCAGCGGCGCAGCCGCAGCGCGGAGGCACAGTGAGCACGAAACGCGGAATCGTAGTGCTGGATTTCGGCGGGCAATATACGCAGTTGATCGCGCGCCGGATTCGCGAACAGCAGGTGTTTTCCGCGATCTTGCCTTGCACGGCCTCCATCGACGAAATTCGCGCATACGAGCCGGTCGGAATCGTGCTCTCCGGCGGCCCGAGCTCGGTGTACGACAAAGATGCTCCCGTCTGCGATCCCAGGACTCTCGATTTGGGCGTGCCTGTGCTCGGCATCTGCTACGGCATGCAGTGGCTCGCGCGGACCCTCGGGGGCAAGGTTGAGCCTGCGAAACGGCGGGAGTACGGCCCAGCACAGCTGGAAATCGGCCACGACTCGAAGCTCTTCGCCCGTTTGCCTCGAACCTTAAAGGTCTGGGAAAGCCACGGCGACCACGTCGTTGAACTCCCACCAGGATTTCACGTGGTAGGTCAGACGGACAATGCGGTGGCTGCGATCGAAAATCGCGCTGGAAAGTTTTACGGCGTCGAGTTCCATCCTGAGGTCAACCACACAGAACGCGGCGCGGAGATTCTGGCCAACTTTGTGTTTGAGATTTGCGGCGCAAGACAGAATTGGAGCCGAGCCGGTTTCATCGCTGAAACCGTTGAAAACATACGCAGACAGGCGGAGGGAGCGCGCGCGATCTGCGCCTTGAGCGGGGGAGTGGACTCGACGGTCGCCGCTGTCCTGGTCGATCGGGCGATCGGCGACCGCCTGACGAACGTTTTCGTGGATACCGGGCTGCTGCGAAAAGACGAGTTCCACGACACGCTCGAGATGCTGCGCGAGCGGCTGCATCTCAACGTGATCGGCGTCGACGCGTCGGAGCGATTTCTGTCAAAGCTAGAAGGTGTCACCGATCCCGAGATGAAGCGCAAGATCATCGGCAGCGAGTTCATTGCGGTGTTTGCAGAGGAGGAGCGAAAACTCGTTACCGCCGCGCAGGACCCGCCCGTGAAGTTTCTGGTGCAGGGAACACTCTACCCCGACGTGATTGAATCCATTTCCGTCAAAGGGCCTTCCGCCGTGATCAAATCGCACCACAATGTCGGCGGGCTGCCGGAGGAGATGCCTTTCGGTTTGATTGAGCCGCTGCGGGACTTGTTCAAGGACGAAGTGCGCCAAATCGGGCGGGAGCTCGGGCTGCCGGACGAGATTCTCGTCAAGCAACCTTTCCCGGGCCCCGGACTCGCCGTTAGGCTGCTCGGCGAAGTGACGCGTGAAAAGCTCGAAACGCTCCGTGGGGCGGACGCGATCGTGGTCGAAGAGATTCGGCGAGCCGGATTATATGAAAAGACGTGGCAGGCGTTCGCAGTTCTATTGCCGGTGCAAAGCGTCGGCGTGATGGGCGACGGCAGAACCTACGGGCACACCATCGCTGTGCGCGTAGTAGAGTCACTCGATGCCATGACGGCCGATTGGGCGCGCCTGCCGGCGGATGTCCTCGAGCGCATATCGGTTCGGATCGTAAACGAGGTACCCGGCGTAAACCGGGTAGTCTACGACATAAGCTCCAAGCCGCCGAGCACGATCGAGTGGGAATAGCGGGACTTAGAGCTCTTCCGTGCCAGTTATCGTCCGTACAACAGACACACCCGTAGTAAGCTCTGGTAGCTTTCTTGGGGGTGGAGCTGGTAGCGGAGAAAGGGAGCTTGGGAAACCCGCTATATCGATTTTACCGATTGGCCATTTTCTGGGCTACGTACAGCAACAGCCGACGGTCGCCCTCTTCGATACGGCCGAGGAGCCGGCGGAACCGGCCAAGGTACCGTGCGTCCTTGCCGGTGCTACCCCATGCGATGTCGTCCGCGCTCTTCCGCTTCGGAAGATTCGGAAGCACAGGTGGCTCTTCGCCGTCGTAGAATAGCTGGTAGAGCGGAACTTCCATGGCCCGCGCCAGCTTCTCGAGCGTTTCGATCGCCGGTACTGTGTGGCCGTTTTCGACGCGAGAGATGTAGCATCGAAGCAGGCCCGTGCGCTTTTCGATATCGCCCTGGGAAAGTTTTTTCTGTTCGCGTAGCAAGCGAATGCGTTCGCCGATTATCATGGCAGGTATTGTTACATGGACCAGTGGGCGTCGCAATAAAAAAGCGTAGACAACAATAGGATTTTTTCGGCGTAACCGAAGGTCGATGACGAACGTCCCAAAAAATATGGCAGCCAGTGCTCCGGCGCTCACGCTAACTTTCCAGCAGGGGGAAAGGAAGGCAGACGACCGCGAACTCGTCCGCCTGTCCCAGAACGGAACAACGGCTGCCTTTGAGGAACTAGTACGCCGTCACCAGCAGCGCGTGTTTGCGCTTGTGGGCGGCATCCTCCATCGTCCGGACGATGTCGAGGATGTTGCCCAGCAGGTTTTTCTCAAGGCCTATCTGGGCATCCGGAGATTCGATCAAAGGGCGGCGTTTTCAACATGGCTTTACAAAATCGCAGTTAACGAGTGTTGGGATTATCTGAGAAAACGCAAAGTGCGGCCGCTGGTCTATGAGGCGGATCTCTCGGAAGAGCAGGTCTCGCGGCTGGACGGCATTGTTTCGGCGGATCGGCCTCCCGAAAGGCCCGGCGCCCGGGCGGAGACGCGGGAGATTCTTGACCGCATGCTGGCGACGCTTCCTGAGCAGGATCGGCAGTTGCTAGTCTTGAAGGAGATCGAAGGATTCTCGGTGCAGGAATTGGCAGAAATTCTCAACCTCAACGTCAATACGGTGAAGGTGCGACTCTTCCGTGCGCGCGGGCGAATTATGGACATGTATCGGCGCAAAGTCAGTTCGGTGGGTAAAGGCCATACAGCGCCAGCAGAACACGGAAAGGAGTAACAGCGATGGCAACGAACGAGGGGTTTACGACTGGAGCGTGCGAGCAATATGAGGCGCTCCTGGAAGACTACATGAATGGAGATCTGAGCGCTGCCGATGCGCGCTCAGCTGCTGATCACTGGCAGAACTGTCCGGGATGCCGGTCGGCGCTGCAAAAGGCTGCGGCGGGTGCGCGCCTTCTCCGGGCTGCGGAGCCGTCGCTCGATCCGGGGACTGGCTTCGCACGCATGGTCATGGCGAGAATCCGAACGGCCGAAAACGAGAGCGCAGCGATGCGGCTAAGCTTCTGGCAGCCGTTTGTGTCGTTTGGCTGGAGATTTGCGGCTACTGCAACGCTGGCGCTCGTCGCTTTGGTCACGTACAACGCAGGCTGGGGCCATCCGGCGCAACCGAATGTTGCCGCCGCGCGTCCTACAATAGCGAGCGATATCTTTGCTCCAGAGCCGGCGAGGGTGCCGGCGAATGGGGACGAGGTTCTAATGATGGTTGCGGACAGTGGTCATGGAAAATACTAAGGCGCGTCTGGAAGCGGCGGCTCTGTTTCTCGTCGTGTTCGTGCTGGGTGTGGTGTTTGGGGTCGTAGGCAGTCACGTTTGGAACCAGCGGGTATCTGGAGAGCTGAAGAAGGTAAATACGACTCCCACGCGCGATCAAGTGGTGCAGGACTTGACGGACAGGCTCCAGCTCACGCCCGATCAGCAAAAGCAGGTTGCCGCGACAATCGACGAGACTCGCGCGCGGTGGCAGGCGCTATACGCTCCGCTCGATGCTCCTCGGGAGCAGATCCGCCAGGATGGCCGGGCCAAGATTCGCGCGGTTCTGACGCCGGATCAGCAGGTCAAGTTCGACGATTTCCTGAAGCGCCTTGACGATCAGCGGAAGAAGGAAGCTGCCGAAAAGCAGCAGGCGCACTGATTCGTTTAGACCCGAGCGGGTCCCTGCAAGCCAAACACGCCGCTCACATTCCGATGGACGCCCTCATCAAGAATTCTCAGACTGCGCCCAGTGCTCCGCAGGAGAGCTCGTCGGCGCGCACGCCTACCATTCGGATCGAGAACGTCTACAAGATTTATGACCTGGGGGAGATTCAAGTAACCGCGCTGCGCGGTGTGTCACTCGAAATTTATCCCGGCGAGTTCGTGGCCGTGATGGGTGCGTCTGGGTCGGGCAAATCGACGCTCATGAACATACTGGGGTGTCTCGACCGGCCGACCCGGGGCCACTATTTTCTCGATGGCAAAGACGTTTCCGGGCTCACCAAGGACGAACTCGCCTCGATTCGAAGCCACAAGATCGGTTTCGTCTTTCAACAGTTCAATCTTCTTCCGAGGACATCGGCTCTCGAAAACGTCGAGCTACCCACGATCTACGCCGGTGTGCCGATTGAGGAGCGCGAAAGACGGGCTCAGGAAGCGCTGAAACGCGTCGGCTTGGCGGACCGTGCCGATCACTATCCGTCCCAGCTATCCGGTGGCCAGCAACAGCGCGTCGCGATTGCGCGCGCCCTTGTGAATAATCCATCGCTTCTACTCGCCGACGAACCCACGGGCAATCTCGACAGCCGCACCAGCGTCGAAATCATGGAAATCCTGCAAGAACTCAACGACGAGCATGGCCTGACGGTCATCATCGTCACCCACGAGCCGGACATCGCGCGATACGCGAAGCGAGCAATCGAGTTCCGCGACGGCAGGCTGCGGAAGGATGTCTTGATGCAAGACCGTCTGATCGCAAAGGAAGTTCTGCCGACGCTGCCTGCTCCCGATGCCGACGATTTCGATCCTTTGGCTCCCGCCGGATCGCACGAAAAGTCCAAGGACGGCGATTCTGCGTAGGAGTGATTCCTGCTAGGGCGCCTTTAGAACATCGAGATCACGATTCCGCACAAATCTTCAGAAGGGAATATCTTCGTCGGAAATTTCGGGGCCGGGCGCGCCTTCTTCGGGTCCCGAGCTTGCCACATCGAAATCGGCGTCCGCAGAGCGACCGTGACCCATACCTCCGCCCGCGCTTGCTCCCGCCGCTGCGCCTTCAGCGCGTGAGGTCAGCATTCGCATCACATTGCCCACAATCTCGGTAGTCTGGCGCTTCTGCCCGTCGCGCTTGTCTTCCCATTGGCGCGTTTGCAGGCGGCCTTCGACGTAGACCAGCATCCCTTTCTTCAGGTATTGCTGCGCGATCTCGGCCAGCTTCCCCCACAGCACAATGCGGTGCCACTCAGTGCGTTTCTGGCGTTCGCCGGAGCGGTCCTTGTAGGATTCGTCGGTCGCCAACGTGAAGTTCGCCACCGCCTGACCGCCCGAGGTGTAACGCGTCTCCGGATCGCGCCCGAGACGACCCACGAGTATTACTTTGTTGACAGACATGTGGAGGAGTATAGCCGAATCGGAAGCAAGAAGGAACGCGCTGGCGTTCGGGTCGGCTTCTACTGTCGAACGCGTCCGCCGCGGCATCTGTTAGAATCCGCCCCAATCGGTCGTATCACGATGGGAGGCTCTCCATGAGTCAAGTTCAGAATTTCGAGAACCACACAAAATTCGTTCCGGCTTTTCACTTCTTCGTGCTGCCCGTGCTGCTGCTGAATGTCGTGTGGTCGATCGTGCGGATGGTCCGGCATTTGTCGTTCGAAACGATCGCTTTGTTGCTGGTCGCAATCGCTTTGTTCCTACTTGCCTTTACGGCGCGCATTTTTGCTCTGACGGTGCAGGATCGCCTCATCCGTCTCGAGATGCGCCTGCGGATGCAGCAGGTGCTGCCTTCGGAGATGCGGGCAAGAATTCCGGAATTCACGGTGAGTCAATTGGTGTCGCTGCGGTTCGCGGGCGACGGGGAACTGCCGGAGCTAGCTCGAAAGGTACTCGACGAAAAATTGACGGACCGCAAGACGATCAAGAAACTGATCCGCGACTGGCAGCCAGATTTGCTCCGCGCCTAGGAGCTAGCGGAACTCTAGCGCGACCGGGTTGTGGTCGCGGCGCCGATTTCGTGCAGCTTAGCCTGCGCTCGTTTGGCCTCGTCGGAGCCGGCGAAGCGCCGGACCACCTCGCGCAGGTCGCGCGTACCGCTCGCTTTCATCCCGAGTTCGAGCTCGGCGAGGCCTTTCTTCAGCAGGGAAGCGGCGAGCTTGAAGCTGGTGGGATAGTTCACGAGCACCGTATCGTACGCCGCGACGGCGCCTTTGAAATCGCCCTGCGCGTATGACACCTCGCCCAGATAAAACTGCGCGTTCCCTGCGAGGTCATTCGACGGAAAATTCTTGATGTAATCGGAGAACTCCTGCCGCGCCAGATCGTACTTGGCTCCGTTGTAGTCGCGGAGCGCGTTCTGATAAAGCGTGTCGGCGGAGATCGGCGGCATAGCCGGAACAACTGGCGTCGCGGCACCGGTGGGTCCACCGGGCGCCGCTGTCCCAGCGGGTGCGCCGCCCGAAACTTTCGCGTCGATGCTCTGCAGCAGATTCTGGACGTCGGTGAGTTGCTGCGAAAGCTTCCCCACCCGCGCTTGCACATCTTGCAAATTGTCGGCCAATCCTTGCGTTTGCTGCGTCATGGTGTCCAGACGCGCGCCGGTGTTCGCTTGCACTTCCTGCACCGACTTCTGCAACGAGTTCATTTCCCCGCCGAGCCGGTTCACCGAATCGAGCGATTGCTGCACCAGCGTCTTAAGCGCGGCGTTGTTGCTATCGACGGCGCTCCGCAGGTCCTGCTGGCCCTGCAGAAGCTGGGCGACCTGCTGTTGCAGCTCGATCATTTCCTTCGACACGGCGCCGGCGGGCTGCGGCGCAAGAAGAGCGCCGCCGAGGGCGCCAAAGAATACTGCTATCACAGCGAGCGCAATCCATCGTGTGCGCAAAGTCATGCCTCCTTGAACGAGCTAAGCGATTTGCGGCAGCGGCCGCATCCGCGCAGCCGTTGCCGCAAACGCGGCGTGAATGTCACTGGGCGAGAACAAAATGGGCGCGGCGATTTCGCTGCCAGCACTCCTCGTTGTGGTCCATGCAGACCGGCCGCTCCTTGCCCCAGCTCGTGGTCTCCATTCGATCGGCGGAGATCCCGAGCGAAATCAGATAATTCTTCGCGGCCTCGGCACGGCGCTGGCCGAGACCAAGGTTGTATTCGGTCGAACCGCGCTCGTCGCAATGGCCTTCGATCGAGACGTGCACCTGCGGGTATGATCGCAGAAATTCCGCGTCCTTTGTCAGAGCAGCGCGCGCGTCGTCGCGCAGGTCTGACTTATCGAGGTCGAAGAACGCGTCTTGGACGTTCTGCGCGAATAGCTGACTCAGATTCGGCTGAGCGGGCGCTGGAGTCGGAGCAGGCGCCGGAGCATTCACGTCGACGTGAGCAGTCGCTGTCGCGCTGCCACCCGCGCCGGTCGCCGTGATCGTGTAAGTCGTCGATGCGGTCGGATTCACTGGCGTCTGCCCCTGCGGCGCCACCTTTCCGACGCCGGGCTGGATGTCGAGGTCCGTCGCATTTGTGGACGTCCATGAGAGCGTAACAGTTTGTCCGGGGTTCACCGCGGCCGGCGACGCATTCAGAGTCACCGTCGGTTGAGCGGGAGGCGGTGCTGGAGCGGGCGCCGGCGGCGTGGCCGCAACCTGCTTATGACAACCACCTACGATGGCGCCGAGTGCAATTAGTCCGAATACGAGAACGGATCTACGAATTGTGCTGGACTGCATCAGGTGCCTCCTTCAGCGTTTCCGCAAGAACTCTGCGAAAGCGCCTTGAATGAAGTTATACGGGAACCTCGGAATGGTCCACATCTATGCGGGGCCGAAAAGGGAATGAGCGCCCTCGTCATTTGGGAGACCAGTTGGGCGACTCATTCTGCCCTTCGAACGTCAGTTGGCGCGGCTGGCTGCCGTCCGCGAGCATGGACCAGATCTGCCGCGTGCCTGTCCGCGTCGATTCGAAAACCAGATGGCGGCCATCCGGCGCCCAGCTTGGACGCTCATTGCGCCCGGCGTCTTTCGTCAGCTCGACCAATTGACGGCTCACGATATCCATGGCGTAGATGTCGTAATTTCCGCTGGGGCGTCGCCAGCTAAACGCAAGCAGTTGGCCATTTGGCGACCAGGCTGGGTCGACCACGTATCCCATGTCCGGCAGATCGAGCTTCTGAACATTCGAGCCGTCGGAATCCGATAGATAGAGCACCGGCGAGCCTCCGCGGTCGCTCACAAAGACCATCTGCTTGCCCGTCTTCGGGTTCCACGCGGGCGATGTGCTCACGCCAGCAGCAAACGTGATGCGATGCAGGTGCGTCCCGTCCGCGTTCGTCACGTAGATCTCGGGATCGCCATTCTGGCTGGACATGAACGCAATCTGCGAACTGTCCGGCGACCAGGCTGGCGAGCTGTTGGTGCCGCGGTACCGGGGAAAGGCAATCAGCCGATTCGACGCTGCCGAGTACATGCAGATCTGCGCGGATGTAACGCCGCGAAAGGGAACGTAGCACGTGAACGCGATCCGCGTTGCGTCGGGCGACCAACGCGGCGTCAGCGAGATCGACTTGAGATGCGTCACCTCCTGCTGGTTTGCGCCGTCGTAGTCCATCACCCAAATCTCTTTGTTTCCGCCGCGCTCGCTCACGTACGCGATCTTCGTCTGCGCGATGCTGGGCTGGCCGCCGCTGAGGAATGCGATGATGTCGTCCGCGAATTGATGTGCTAAGCGCCGCGCGTCTGCGTCCGTCGCGGCACCGCGATAGATCTTCTGGATGGCGGGTGGGGAAGCGGCGTTTTGCACGTCCGAGAGATAGCCGGCGAACGCAATATTCGAGCCATCCGTCGTCATGTTCCCGTACGCGATCATGTTTGCGTTCGCCGGAGCGGCTGCCCAATCCTGCGCCTTCAATTCGCTCGGCTGCCCCGGCGTTTGCAGCGGGTAATAACTCGGACTGACCAGATCAACGATCCCGGAGTAGTTAAGGTCTGCCCAGAGGACATCATGAAAGGTCTTGGGCAGGGGTTGTGCGAAGGTCGACCGTGCAACCGTATCCGGAACGGCAAGCTTGGCCTTCGTGACGCCGAGCCCGGTGCCAGTCCTAAACCAGTCCTGCGCAGAGGCAGGCAACGGCCCCAAAAACAGACCGCCTACAACCGTGAGAAGCGACGCAACGAGAAGTGCGATTCTTCGTGCCATGAGTCTATTGAATGCTATCTCCGATAATCGAAATAGAATTGCACGCTTACGCGCGATCCAGAATAGGCCGCTGGCAGCGCCAGCAGAGGACTCGATGATTGGACCGCCCGAATCGCGGACGTGTCGAGCGAACGATTATTGCTCGACCGCGAAAGCTGGATGTTGGTGATCGTGCCGTCGTGCAAAATATCGAAAGTCACTTCCACGCGCGGCGCCCACGTGAGGCCGGGATCGACGGTCGACTGCAACCACTCGCTGCTAACGCGGCGCTGTACCGCTGCCACGTAAGCTCCGAATCGCGAGGCGAAATCGCCGCCGCCCGCGCCGCTAATCGCCAACCCCGCGGCGGTCGCTCCCGTAGCGCCCATCGCAAAGGACGTAACGGGAATCGAAGGTGTGCCGCCTCCGCCATACGGAACTGCGTTTGGCGGAGGGGGCGTTGGGTTTTCGAGCACTTTGGAAGGGCGCGTTATGTACTTTGGTGGTTTGTTTCGCTCGAATTTCGGAATCGGCGTAGCGTCCGGAATCGGCTTAGGTTTCGGCTGCGGCTCTGATTTGTACAGGCCCTTTGATTCGTCCACTACGCGATTGGGAGAAACAACGTCCGGTTGCGGCAGTGGGATTGCAGGAACGCCGCCGACCAGTCCAACCGTCACCGATCCACCGGGCCCTCCCCAGGTCTCGCCGGTGTGAGAGAAATAGGTTGAGACACCGACTGTCACCATGAGAGCAACATGAAGAATGAGCGAGGCGTACAAGAATCGCTTGAGGCTCGCGTCCGGCCGAATTGTCGCCGTCGCTACCATGTCACTGTGTTTGCGGCCGCTCGCTTAGCGGCTGGGTGACAACACTGATATTTTGGATGCCCGATTGGCGCAGCTCGTCCACCACGGTCGCCCAGCTTCCGAAGGGCACCGTCTCATCGCAACGCACGTATACGGCCTGAGTCTTCGGATTGTGCGACTGCGCCACAATCTGCTGGCCAAGTTCATGAATGTTCACCGGCTTGTCGTTCAGATAGACGCGCTGGCCGCGGTCGATGGTTACGACCATGCGAGCCTCGGTCAGTTCCTTCACGGTTTTCGTTTTAGGGACATCCACCTCGATACCTGACTGCAGGATCGGTGCAGTGATCATGAAAATAATCAGCAGCACCAGCACCACGTCGATGAACGGCACCATGTTGATCTCGGAGAGTGAGGTGCCGATCTCGCGCTGGACTTGCGGCATGGGTTTGATCTACGCGCTGTAGAGCGTCTCGACTTTGGCCACAAATTCCGAGGCGAAGTCGTTCATCCGTGAGGCGATGCCGCGGATGTTGTAAAGGTAGTGGTTGTAGGCGATGAGTGCGGGGATCGCGGCAAAAAGGCCAGCCGCCGTCGTGATCAGAGCTTCGGCGATTCCCGGGGCCACGGCGCGGAGGCTCGCCGCCCCAACGTCGCCTAGGCCGGCAAATGCGTCCATCACGCCCCAGACCGTGCCGAACAATCCGATAAACGGCGACACCGAGGCGATCGTCGCCAGCGTTGACATCCCCTTTTCGAGGCGGCGCACTTCCTCGCCCGCTGCGACTTGCATCTCCACGCCCACCGCGTTGGCGTTTCTGAGCTTGCCGGCGCCTCCCGCGCGCGGATTGGCGCCGCCGATTTGCGCCTCGAGTTCCCGATAGCCGGCCGCGTACACCGCGACGAGAGGGCTGCCGCCCACCCCAGCGCGCAGCGTGTTGGGATCGGAAAGGCCGCGGCCCGCACGAAACATCTCAAAAAACTTCGCGGTCTTGCGCTCCATGCCGCCGAGCTGAGCGTATTTCTGGAAGATCAGGGCCCACGAAAAAATGGACAGGATCAGGAGAAGTCCGAGGATGACGCGCGCCACGCCGGTCGTCTGTTCCAGCAGCGTGAGCGGATTGGCAATGAGCAGCAGTGCCAGGCTTGAAATTGTTCTCCCCCAGAAAAAACTTCTTTTTGCCAGGCGAATCTACCGTAGCACACGCAATTCGCCGATTCAAACAACCGCTGGAAAGTTTCTGCTATACAGAACGACACAACGCGCGCCCCAAAATTCTTTGTGAAAGTGCGAATTTTGTAGTTGCGTGTCGGAACTTGTGTTATTCATTACATGTGACGCACGAATTCAGCAGCGACGCAGTCCAGTTCCGCATCTCGCCGCACAAGTTTTTCCGCCTGCTCGAGTACACCGCCAGCTACTTCTAGGCACGCCTCATCAGAAAAGCCCCTGCACGATACGGGTGTTTTTAACCTCAATCATTCAGTTTTTAGGAGGAACGATGAGCGCGACCCAAGTAATGACAGCCACGAGTATTTCGCAGTTCATTAAGCACCATTACAGGCACTTCAACGCGGCGGTGGTGATCGACGCTTCCGATGCGTACGTCAACCACCTCGCGAGTGGCGGAAAGATGCTGATCACACTCGCCGGTGCCATGAGCACCGCCGAGCTGGGGCTTTCGCTCGCCGAAATGATCCGGCAGGGAAAAGTTCACGCGATCTGCTGCACTGGCGCCAATCTGGAAGAGGACGTGTACAACCTCGTGGCGCACGATCACTACCGGCGTGTGCCTCACTACCGCCACTTGACCCCTCAGCAGGAGGTCGAGCTCCTCGATCATCATCTCAACCGTGTCACGGATACCTGCATTCCAGAAGAGGAAGCAATGCGGCGGATCGAGCGCGTGGTTATGGAGGAGTGGTGGGCGGCGGACCGCAGCGGCCAGCGCTTTTTTCCGCATGAGTTCCTTTTCAAGGTACTCCGTTCCGGAAAGCTGAAGCAGCACTACGAGATCGACCCAAAGGACAGCTGGATGATCGCGGCCGCCGAGCGCAACCTGCCGATTTTCGTTCCGGGCTGGGAGGATTCAACTCTCGGCAACATGTATGCGGCACAGGTGATCAGCGGAAAAGTGAAAAATGCGACCACGGTGCGCGGCGGAGTCGAATACATGGTCGAGCTCGCGCGCTGGTACACGGAAACCGCTCCGGTCACGCCCATCGGCTTCTTCCAGATCGGCGGTGGCATCGCAGGAGATTTTCCGATTTGCGTCGTGCCCATGCTCCACCAGGATCTGCGCCGAGAAAACGTGCCGCTGTGGGCATACTTCTGCCAGATCAGCGACTCGACGACGAGTTACGGCTCCTATTCCGGCGCGGTGCCGAACGAAAAGATCACGTGGGGCAAGCTGGGTGTTGATACGCCGCGATTCGTCATCGAATCGGACGCGACGATCGTCGCGCCGCTGATCTTCGCGTACGTGCTAGGCTGGTAGCGCGATCAGCGCAGCCGGCGAGAAAGCATGACAGGCTAGCGCGTTTAGCAGGTTGGCCTTTCGCTGTGCTCGTTTGCTGAAGCGCGACACATGCCAGACGAATCCACGCAGCGGCCCGGCGAACGCGTGTTTCTCTCCGCCGAGTGGCGCGACCTCGTCATGCTCAACTACGAAGTCGATCCGCTCCTCTTGCAATCCCACGTTCCGCCCGGCACTGAATTGGATTCTTTCGATGGTCGCACGTTCGTCAGCCTGGTCGGGTTTCGCTTTCTCCGAACGAAGCTCTTCGGCGCCATTTCAATCCCGTTTCATGCAAACTTCGACGAAATCAATCTGCGGTTCTATGTGCGGCGGATAGTAGACGGCGAAGTACGTCGTGGCGTCGTTTTCATTCGGGAAATCGTTCCACGCGCGGCGATCGCTGTCGTCGCTCGGCTAGTCTACGGCGAGAAATACAGCTCCTACCCGATGCGCCACAGCGTGAACACTTCTGTGCCCGACGGGATGGCGCGCTACGAATGGAAGCTCGGCGGGTCGTGGTGCGGGATCGAGGCGCATCTGTCTGGGTCGTCGTCTCCCGCAACCGAGGGCAGCCTCGAACAATTCATCACCGAGCACTATTGGGGATACTCCGCTCGGCGCGGCGGCGGAACCCTGGAGTATCACGTCTCCCACGTGGCTTGGCGCATTTGTGCCAGCCGCAAAGCGAGCTTTCGTGGCAATGCCGACGCACTGTACGGACCGGCGCTCGGCGCGGTCATTCGCCGCCCGCCGGATTCCGCATTTGTCGCTGACGGCTCGCCGGTCCTGGTTTTCGCGGGGAAGAGGATCGCCTAATCGGCAGTGGAACTGACATGCGGTTGCGCACCGCTCAGTGCGCGCCGCCAGCCTTGCGGATAAAAATGTTGCCGTTCCAACTGCTCAACTGGATAGCCGCCCCTCCGCCGTTGATGCTTGCGTAGACCGCTCCGTCGGGTCTCACTCGATACCGACTGCCGTAACCGCCCGCCCCTTCCACGATCGGCTGGCCAACTGACCGCTCGACTTGCACGTCGAAATCGCTGTACACGTCGCCGCGATTCACATGCAAGCTCAAACTTGCTTTTAGGTCAGCCGGAAAAGTGACATCGATTTCGCCGTTGAGCGAGCTGAACGCCATCGCTTTTTGCGGATTCACTTTTACAAACTTCGCCAGGAGCCGCCCGTTGAGCGTATGTGCCACTGCGTTGCCTGAAACGTTGTCCAGCGTGATGCCACCGTTCACGACGCTCACGTCGAGATCGCCATCGACGCCGTTCACCGTGATGTTTCCGTCGTTGACGGTCCGGAGCACGACCGATGTGTGGGCGGGCACCGTGAAAACCAAGTCCACCGTGTGAAAAACAGAATCGACGCTTACCTGCACGTCGTTGTTTTCCTCTTCTGCTGTGAGGCCCGAGCCTCTAGTCATCACCCGGTGCATCCCTCCATACGCAGGCGGCGCCGGCCATGGATTGCGGGCGCGCGCCTCGATCAAGATGTCCTTGCCGTCGTAACTGTTCACTGTGATGCCGCCGTTCACCAGGCTCGCCTTGATCGTTCCCGGCCGCGATGGATCGCTCAAATGAACCGTGAGCTTGTCGGTGCTCTCATCGCTCTGCGCCAGCGTTCGAACCGGCCCCGCACACAGCACCAGCGTCCCGATGGCCACAGCCACCCACGCGGGCATGCCCCACAACCTACCGTAGCTATTCATGGTTCTCCAAAATGCGAATTGCGCCGTTCAGCGTTTCCACTCGAATTTCCGGACCACCTGTGCCCACGCGTCCGCCGCTGTCGCGATGCGCACGGTAAATCGTCTTCATGCCTTCGTGCTCCACTTCCGCCGAAGGCGCTTCCATGGCAAAGTCGCTGAACACCGAGCCATTAAAGGTTTGAAGTCGGAAATCCGCATTCAGCTTCGGTGCAAAATGGAGATCAACGCTGCCGTTGACCGAGCCAAAGTCCGAACTCTGGCGCGGATTCTCTCGGAACTTCACTCTCACAGCTCCATTGACCGTACGCGCCGATCCCGATCCGGTTAGACCTTCCATCGTGATCGCACCGCTCACGCTATGAACGGAGAAGTCGCCGTGAACGTCGCGCACATGCACACTGCCATCGACAGTCTTCAGCGTCAGGCGAGTCTCGCGCGGTACCTGCACTTGGAAATCCATGCTGCCGCAGTACCCTCGGGCGTCTCGAAAGCCCAAGAAGCCGTCGTCTTGCCACTGAAAAGGTCCATCCACATAGAGCCGCAGCGAATTTCCGTCCTGCGTCGTTTCGAGAGTGATCCGCTTTCGCGCCTCTGCGAGCTTCTCTTTCGATTCCGCGCGATATTTTTCGTTCACCACGACCTGCACCTGGTCGCCATCGGCGCCTACCACCTCGATGGCGCCGCTTACGTTGTCGATCTCGAGCGAACGGTCGGCCCCGCTCAGCGTGAAGGTCTTTCGAACCGTTTCCTCGTCGTGCTCCGGCAGGTCCCAATCGCCGGCATAGGCGGTCATCGTCCAGTCCGCGAAGCGGAACAGTCCTCCATTGGTTTTCGCCTCCGGTGTGGTTGCGGAGTGCCTGGCGCGAATTCCCAGTGCGCAGATCAGCGCTAGTCCCGCGATCACTTGAAGTGCGATGGAAGTAGCTCTGAGCATTTTCCCTCCCTCAACTCAATTCGCTGATGGCCCGCTCGGCGCGCTGGCGCACCGCGGGATCGGTTGTAGTGTCCTGTTGAATTTTTCGGAGTTCGTCCAAGACGCTTCGGTCGTGCAATTGCACCAGCAAATCGATCAGCTCCACCTGCACGAGCGGCGATTGCTGCGCTGGCAGCGCCTCCGCGAGTCCCTGCCGCACTTGGGGATGGCTCCCGAAGCGGCTCAGCGCATCGAGCGCCGCCAGCCGCACGTCCACACTGCTGTCGTAGCGAAGCGTCCGCAGTAGCGCCGCCAGAATCTGGGGGTCTGCCTGAGTCTGCCTCGTGCTCCAGCTCACGCCCTGCAGCCGCTCGGTTGCTGATTCCTGCTGCAACATCGACAGCACCATCAGTTGCCGCATGTTCGTCAGTTCCGATTCCATCGAGGCCATCTCTTGCTGAGACCGTGCCGCGTTCTCGTTGGCCGTGTACCGTCCGCCCAGAAAGCCAACGATTAGCAGCACCGCCGTTGCTCCTACCGCCGCAAACGCCGAACGCAACCAGCCCGCAGCCCACACGAGGCGGTGCGCCGGTGCCGCCACATGCGGCGATCCCTCCGTGCGCCCCTCTCCGTACGCCTCCAGCAGAACGTGGACTCTTTGACTGAGCGCGGCACTCGGTGCCTCCTGCGGCAGCGATTCCAGCTTTCGTGCGAGTGCCACCAACTGCCGGCACTGCGCGCAACCTTCGACGTGCTGCTCAACTAAGCTCAGGTCGTTCCTGCCAAGAGTTCCTTCCAGATAGTCCGAAATCAACTCGCCGACGCGTTCACAGTTCATCGTTTGCTCCTGCGGTTTTGCGGCCCGGTTCAGCCCCGCCACGTTCCAACCGGAGAAACGCGGCGCGCAGCTCTTCCAGCGCGCGGTGGACTCGTACTTTCATCGCGCCCACGCGGCAGCCATAGATTTGCGCCATTTCCTCGCACCGAAGGCCCTGAAAGCGGCTTAGAAGCAGAATTTCGCGCTTCTCGTCCGTCAGTTCGCGTAGAGCGCGGTGCAGCAGCTCATGCTGATCGTCCGGACTCTGCGGTGCTGCGCCTGTCGCCGCTGCGGCCTCGTTGAGCTCCGCGTGCGGCATCTGTCTTCCGGCGTGGTCCACCCGCGCATTGCGCGCGATCTGGTACATCCACGGGCGAAACGGCGTGCCGGGCCGGTAGCTTCTTCGGTATTTCAAGATGCGGAGAAATACGTCCTGCACGAGATCCTCGCTCGCCGCCCGGTTCCCGGTCAGCCTCGTGTAGAAACTGTAGAGCGGCGTCTGATACCGATCGAACAACACTCCCAGCATCTCTGCCGAACCATCGCGCACCATCAGCATCAACTCCTCGTCCGGCACCGGCCTTGTCATTCGGTCGTGTCCGTTCCGTTTGCTGCTTGTCTCTGATGAATACCGGGATTCGTGGAAAAGGTTACAGGCGATTTGACGGGCGGCCTGGCGAAATGGCGCTAGGCGGGCGCACGGCTGCGCGGCCTCGAAAAGCGCGCCGGTTGGCTGTGCTAGAATCACTTCAGCAATGGGGAAAGCGTTCGATATCGGCATTGGTACGCTCACGGGCGGTGATAGCGCTGAGGGGCTTCCTGTCTCCGTTCCGGAGACCTCGCAGGCCGCGTGCGACGCGGGATCGCCTGCCGGGGCGGGGAAGAGCTTCTACATCGAGACTTTCGGCTGCCAGATGAACGTCCACGACTCCGAAAAGGTCGCTGGCGTGCTCCTCGCGCGCGGCTACGAAGCAGCGCCCAGCGCGGCCGACGCCGACCTGATGCTCTACAACACCTGCAGCATCCGCGAGAAGGCCGCGCAAAAGGTGTTCTCACGGCTCGGCGAATGGCGCGGCGCGAAGCGGAAGATCATCGGCGTCCTGGGCTGCCTCGCCCAGCAAGAGGGCGAGGAAATCTTCGAGCGAGCTCCGTGGGTGAGCTTGGTTTGCGGCTCCGCCAGCTATCGCAAACTCCCCGAACTCGTCGCCGAGCTGGAAGCTGGTGGCCGTCGCGTGATGGGCCTCGATCTCAATACCGACGAAACCTTTGAGACTGACGTCACCCGCCGCGAAAATCCCTATCGCGCCTATATCACGATTATCGAGGGTTGCGACTACGCCTGCTCCTACTGCATCGTCCCGCACACACGCGGGCCGGAGCGCAGCCGCTCCGGCGACGCCGTCCTCGCCGAGGCGCGCCGCCTTGCCGACGCGGGCTATACCGAAATTCAGTTGCTCGGCCAGACGGTGAACTCTTATCGTGACCCGTCGCCGTGCAAGCTGAGTTTCATCGAACTGCTGCGCGAGGTGGCCTCGGTGGAGGGCATTCGGCGCGTGCGCTTTACGACCTCACATCCCAACGACTTTCATCGCGAGATCGTTGACGCCATCGATTCGACGCCTGCGCTCTGCGACCATATTCATTTGCCCGTGCAATCCGGCTCGACGCGCGTGCTCCGCGAGATGCGCCGCACTTACACTCGCGAGCAGTATCTCGAAAAAATCTCCTGGATTCGCGCCGCGCGACGGCCGATCAGCGTCACCAGCGACATCATCGTCGGCTTCCCCGGTGAAACAGAGCGGGATTTCGAAGACACGATCACCTTGCTCGACGCGGTCGGCTACGACGGCGTGTTCTCGTTCATCTACTCGCCGCGGCCGAATACGACAGCCACCTCCATGCCCGACGCAATTCCTGAAGCCGAGAAGTCCCGGCGACTCGCAATCTTGCAGGAGCGCCAGCGCCAGATCCAGCTCGCGCGCAATGAGACGCTCGTCGGCGAGATGTTCGAAGTGCTCGTTGACGGACACAATGCCGCGCGTTTCCAATGGTCTGGACGCTCCACGAGCAACCGCATCATAAATTTCACTTCGTCGAGTGAAAATCTTCTGGGAGAATACGTTCAGGTGCGCGTCACGCGCGTGGGGCCGTACAGCCTGATCGGTGAGCACGTTGCGCTGGCGTAGGAGTGCGCGGGTTCTGCCGTAACCGGGAGGCCATCATGGAACTCGAAGTCAAGATTCGCGGCTTGATGATGGATCCCGTGACCAATATGCCTGTGGTGGTCCTCAAGGAAACGCAGGGGCCCGGAGTCTTGCCGATCTGGGTCGGCGTTTACGAAGCCAACGCGATCGCTCTCGAAATCGAAAAAGTTCAGACGCCGCGTCCGATGACGCACGATCTCCTGAAAAATGTCCTCAACGGCCTCAACGTCCACGTGCAAAAGGTCGTCGTCTCCGATCTGCGCGAGGACACGTTCTATGCGCTCATTTGGATGGAGCGAGACGGCCAGCTCATCTCGATGGACTCCCGTCCGAGCGACGCACTCGCGTTGGCGCTTCGGCTCGATTGTCCGATCTTCGTCGAGGATCAGGTGCTCAAAAGTTCGAAGATGGCGGCCGGCGTCTCCGACAAGAGCTCCAGCGACGAGTTGCGCAAGTGGCTTGAGAACCTCAGCGACGAGGATCTCGGCCGCTACAAGATGTAGTTCCGCCCATGTCGCTCGATCTTGCTGGAAGGTGGCTTTTCCTCTCACTTGCGCTGTCTCTTTTCGGCGCGGATCCATCGGCAGCGCAAGCTCCTGCTCCGGTGCAGCCATCTGGTCCTGCTGCGATCAGCATGGAACAGGAGCAACACCATCACCTCGTCTTCGAGAACTCGTACGTCAGAGCGTACTACGTGGAAATCCCCGGGCATGAATCGACGCTCTACCACCGGCACGACCTGCCTTACGTAAGCTTGCCTCCGCCATCCAGTAGCGCTCTGCCAACTGCCCCGCGCGTTGGCTACACGCCGGGCGGGTTCTCGCACGCCGTGAACAATCCGAGCAACGCCCCACTGCAAAACGTCGCGGTCGAGTTATTGCGCCCGCAGGGAAACGCTCGCAATCGGTGCATGGAAGCGATTCGTGGTCAGCCTCTCAATGACTGCGACAAACCGGCGTCGCCTTCTCCATCCCTGCCGTTGCACTACGCCCTGTTTGAAACAGGCGAAATTTTGGTCGAATACTGGGAGCTTAGCCCGAATTCCGCCACCAATCCGGCGGATACGCGATTGGACATGCTCGTGGGCAGTCTGAGCGGCATAACCGCAGTGGATGCCGCCACTGCTTCGCCGCTTGAAGCCCAGGCTGGCCTGACGTGGCTGCCGGCGGGTTCCGACACGATCTTCAAGACAGGCGCCAAAAGCGGGGGTCACTACATCACGATCAAGTTCAAGGACAGCGCCTCGGCGCAGGCGTCACAATAGCCCGGGCGGCCAGCGGTTGTACTTGTTCAGTAGGAACGCTCCAAAGCCGACGAAACTGTCGTAGCCCGCGTGTTGGAGCATTCCGGGCCGCAAGCTCTTTCGAAGAACGGCCAAGCAACCAAACATCGCGCCATACACCACGATTGAAACCGCCGCCTTCCATCCTTCGTAAAGATGTCCGGCGCCAAAGACCAACGCTTGGAGCGGGATGGCGATTTCGATCCGACCCGTCGTTGCGAGAAACTGCCGCTGCAAATATCCGCGAAAAAGCAATTCCTCGCAAAAGCCCGCTGTCGTCGACAGCAACACCCACATCAGCAATTCAAATCCGCTGCGCGGACTCAGGACCTTGATCGCGCGAATCGCAGCGGGATTCGCGCCGAGGATGTATCGAAGCGCTCCCAGAACGAACAGGACGATGATCCCAAAGAGGAGGGAAATCCCGATGTCGAGCAGTACGGCGGCGACGCTGTCCCATTTTCCGCCGATCACCTCGCGAAGGGTTTTCCGGCGCTTTCGCAACCCGAAAAGCCATACGTAGATCACCATCAGAATCTCGAATACGATCGTGAACACATAGAACTGCATCCGCGTGTGAACTCGAAACGGAACCAGCCGAAGGGCTTGCAGCAAAGCGGCCGAAAACATGAGCAGCAGAAATCCGATGGTGTGCCAGACCGGTGCGACCAGTTCTGGACGACTGGATTGCGGTGTCGCGGTTGCGATGGTCGCCATCGGTGGACGAAGCAGGAAGCTCTCGACGAGTGTATCAGCTTGTCGCGCCGGCGGCCTCGAGCCGACGTCGCAGTTGTCCGAGCAGCCATCGTCACTTTTCGCTTGCGCTGGCCCCACCAGAGTGGGTACATTGGGGCCTACTCGTAGTGGCTTTGGTGCGGCCCTATGCTACATATTGGCATGGGGTTGCCGTAGGGGAATGAGGGGCAACGGTTTGACCTGCGTCCTGTCGGTTGCCAATCAAAAAGGCGGCGTCGGAAAGACCACGACATCCATCAATCTCGCTGCCGCCCTCGCCCTGAAAAAGAAAAGAACGCTCCTGATCGATCTCGACCCGCAGGCGAACTCAACGATCGCATTCTTTTCTCCCGACGAAACGCAACTCACGATGTACGACATCTTCGCCGATCATCCGGCCGAACTGGCCAAAATCGTCAAGCCCACGAAAGACCCGAACCTCTTCGTCGCTCCGGCGCGGCTGGCGCTCGCTCGGCTCGAACAGCAGCTCGCCGGCCAGTTCGATGCTCCCTACAAGCTGAAGGACGCGCTTGCGCCCCTGGTAAAGGAATACGACTTCATCGTGCTCGACACTCCTCCGGCTCTCGGCATTCTTACCGTCAACGCGCTGGTCGCATCGACGCACCTGCTTGTTCCGATCCAGGCCGCCTACTTCGCCATCGAGGGCACCGACGACCTACTGGAGACCTACGCGCGCATCCGTTCGCGCCCGAATCCGGACTTGAAAGTGCTCGGCGTGGTCATCACGCTCTACGACAAGCGCACCAACATTTCGCGCGATACGCACGAGCAGATTCGCGCTACGTTCGGCAATGCGCTCTTCAAGACGCGCATCAGCAAAAACGTCCGGCTCGAAGAAAGCCCGGCGTATAAGGAAACGGTCTTTACGTACGCGCCGAAATCTTCCGGCGCCGAAGAATATAAGAAGCTTGCCCAGGAGGTATTACAACGTGTCGAAGAGGATCGGGTTGCCCGTCACTCTCAAGATGCGGCATGACGCGCATTATGTCGAGACGCTGACCAGCTTCAGCGGCGCGTCGGTCGGCCGGATGATCCCGATCGACAAGATTCGGCCCAACCCGGATCAGCCGCGCAAGCACATCGGCGACGTTCGCGAACTGGCCGATTCCATCCGCGAAAAGGGCGTGCTCGAGCCGCTGCTGGTCCGCTACGTCCCGCGCGAAGACATGTACTACATTATCTCCGGGGAGCGCCGCTATCACGCTTCCCAGGCTGCCGGACTGCGCGAGCTGCCATGCATCGAGAAGATCGCGGACGACGCCGAAACTCTCGAACTCGCCCTCATCGAAAATCTCCAGCGCAAGGATCTAACGCCGTTCGAAGAGGCTGACGGTCTCCAGCGCCTCGCCGACCAATTCGACTACACCCACGACGACATCGCGAAAAAAATCGGCCGCGCCCGCTCGTCGGTCACCGAAACGATGTCTCTGCGCGTGATCCCGGACGAAGTCCGCCGCGCGTGCCTCGATGGCGGCATCGTTACGAAATCACTGCTCTTACAAGTCGCTCGTCAGCCCAACGAAAAGAAAATGCACGAAATGGTGCACCGCATCTCGCAGGGCGGCCTTACTCGCGATGAAGCTCGCCGCGCCCGCAAGGACGAAACCGAATCCGCGCCCCGCCCCCAGCCCTTCATCTTCAACTATCAGTCCGACGACGGTTCGTTCTCCGTGCGGCTGCAATTCCGCAAGAGTCACGTCAGCGAAGAAGAACTTGCTGCCGCCCTGCGCGCCGTCCTGCGCCGCGTCGAATCGGGCTCTCTTTCTTCTTCCGCGGCCTAACTCAAGCAGGCTGGCATCGCGAGCCACGCAGCGCCTTTCCCGGATAGCGATGACAGATCTGCTGCTCGTGTCTGCTGTCTGCGGTCCTCGCGCGAGCCAGAAAGGCCTGCTATCCTTGTTTGTCATGGAACTCACGCCTCAGCAGGTTTCATTCCTAGATCAACTGCGCTCGCGTGGCTTCGATATTGTTGCGTTTCCCATGTACGAGAATCTGGTCGGCGTGCGCAAAGGGCACTGCGGGGCGCTGCTGACACCTAACGGGCCCTCCGGCTTCAAGCTCTTCGGCGAGCCTACTTATCTCGTCGGCGGCCAGCCGGGCGCGCACGTGGTTCAGTCGGACGGCCACTGGTTTGTCCGCAAGAAGGAAAAGATTCAGGCCACGCCCGAGCGCACCGCCGAGCTTGAGGCTTTCGCGGCCGAGCTTGCGAACGCGCTGCTTCCGGTAGCATGACGATCCGATCAGGATCATCATCCTGAGTGGAGTCCCGCGCGTCATCGTTTCCCGAGAAGTTGCGGGCGCGGGACGTAGTCGAGGGATCGCTCTTCAGTTTCTTGCTCTCCTACCTGCGTAGGCCGGTTCAGGTAGAATCCGAGCCATGCTTTTTTCTTCGCGATCTCGACGCCCTCGTTGCTAAGATTTCCGTCCTCTGACGCGTAAGCTGAGTCCTCGCTTTGCGAGAGCAGGGAATCACGCCCTCTGTCCTGTGCAATTCAGCTAAGTCCTTCGGGCTTTTTGGCGCGCGATTATTTACAGCAACAACCGCTTGCAATTTGCCTCGCCTCTTGGCTAGCTTCAAGAAAGGGCGCCTAGTTCGACGCCCGCCTGCCGGATAGGCAGGGCGCGGCAGGGCTAGTCGAGCCTGGGAGAAAGGTCTGATGATGGCGAGAAGCAATTCGACGGAACGGGCGGCTCAGTTGTCGGCCGTGGGACTACGCCTGTGTGTGCTGCGCCCTATTGCCTCCCTCGATCATGCAATGCCTCTCGCCACCGGTTTAGCATGTCCGTCCGGCCGGACCGTCACCGAGTACCCCTTGCAGTGGGTCGTCTTCCTCAAATCTCAAATCTCCAATCTGAACTTCGAGGCTTGTTCAACAGGTTCTAATCGCCAAAGTTGGCAAGTAGAGCCTAGCCTAAGTTATTGGAAACACGGGCCGGCGAACACTTCTAATCGCCAAAAATCCCTGCTAACGGGGTTTTCGTCGTGACCACTACTGACCAATCGCCACTCAGCCGTCACGACCCCTACGACGTCATCTGCATCGGCGCCGGACCCACTGGCCTCGCCTGCGCCATCGAAGCCAAGCGCGCCGGAATGCACCCGCTCGTCATCGACAAGGGCGCGCTCTGCAACTCGCTCCTGCACTACCCGATCAACATGCTCTTTTTCACTACGCCGGAGCGCATGGAAATCGGCGACCTCCCGATGACCACCACCGGCGGCAAGCCCACGCGCGCCGAGGCGCTGAAGTATTACCGTCGCGCCGTCGAGCACTACGGCATTGAGACGCAGCTCTACCAGCGCGTCACTCACATTCGCGGCCACGACGGGGCATTCATCGTCGAAACCAGCGACAGTGGGGGTGCGCGGCGGGAATACGCGAGCCGCAAAGTCATCATCGCGACAGGGTATTACGACCTGCCGAATCGGCTTGGCGTCCCCGGTGAGGATCTGCCGCACGTATCGCACTATTTCTCAGAGCCGCATCCGTATTGGAATCAGGATGTGGTGGTCATCGGCGGCAAGAATTCGGCAGCGGAGGCTGCGCTCGAACTCTTCCGGGGCGGTGCCCGCGTGACCCTCATTCATCGCGAGGCGGAAATGGGCAAGAGCCTCAAATACTGGGTCAAGCCTGACATTGAGAACCGCATTCGCGCAGGTGAGGTCCGAGCGATGTTTGCAACTCATGTCACGCGCATCGAGCCGGGCCGGATCTGGGTCAGGAACGGCAGCGAGGAGAAAGCCGTGCCCGCCTCGCACGTCTTCGCCATGACGGGCTATCACCCCGATTTCGAGTTTCTCGAGCAGCAGGGAATTCGCCTCGATCCAGAGACGCGTCGGCCCACGTGCAATCCAGAAACGCTCGAAACGAACGTGCCTGGCATCTATGTCGCTGGCGTGGTTGTCGGCGGCAAGCTCACATCCGAAATCTTCATCGAGAACGGTCGCTTCCACGGACGTCAGATCATCGGCGCCATGACCGGCAAGGGCAAAATCGCCGAAGCCGCGCCCGTCGCGCCCCCCGGCGAGTAGGACAAGAACCATGTCTCGAACAGATGGAACAATCAGGCGCGCAGCGCCAAACCGATGCGCAGAATCACCCGCGGCAAGTATTCGAGGTACATGCGCCGTACGGGGGCGGAAGGATCGGGGTGAAAGAGCGGGGAATTCATCCCCGACGAATGCGTCGGGTCACCCGCAGCAAGGGTTCATTGCACGGCCCCAGGGACATACGAGCCGAAAAAAGAAGAATGGAACTCAGGAATTTGCTAAAGTGAGGGTCGATGCCATCGATCGTTAGAGAGGTTGGCGAAACTTTTGTGACGCTGGTGAAAGGATTCAGCGTCACCTTGCGCACGATGTTCCAAAAGACGACGACGGAGAATTTCCCCGTCGTACCGCCCAGCGTCCAGCCGCGCTATCGTGGCATCCACGTTCTGCAGCGCGACGAAAACGGTCTCGAAAAATGCGTAGGGTGTTTTCTCTGCGCCGCCGCTTGCCCCGCGAATTGTATCTACATCGAGGCCGCCGAAAATACCGACGCGCATCGGATTTCTGCGGGAGAGCGCTATGCGGTCGTCTACAACATCGATTATTCACGCTGTATCTTCTGTGGCTACTGCGTAGAAGCCTGTCCGACAGACGCCATCACGCATGGTCACAACCTTGAGCTGGCCCCGTACGACATCAACGCCTTGATATACCGCAAAGAGCAGCTCTTGGAGAAGTGGCCTCCGCCCAAATCTGTTTCCTAAGCCGTTGCCGCCTGATCCCTAGGGTAATTCTTACGTTTGTCTCCTTGGAGGAGTCGACTCTGAACAGCGGCTGGCCGTATAGTGCACTGCTAGGGCGTTCTATGCGGTTTCGCTTCCGAGACCCTCCGACCATCAGCCTTGGGCCTGAACGAGCGTAGTGCGGCAGCACGCGCGGAGACCTCATTTTCTGCGCCCATTCCGCTGCCCTGCTACCCCCGCCCGACAGAATGTAGGTTCGTTCACCATCGGAGACGGCTCTGTTGTCGAAAGACTATCGAAAGATGCCCCCGGTAGATAGCGAGGACGCCTTCTCATGCGCGTCCAACATAATATGTATTCGCGGAAGTCAAGGCGGGGGCGGTGTCGGGCGGCGGAGGGGTTCTGGCGCCGGAGGGAGCGGCAATCGCGGTAGTTTCGCAGCGGTGGAAGGAGCGGAAATCCGGGTGGTTTCGCAGCGGGGGCCGAGCGCAACTCGAGTGGTTTCGCACCGGCCGTTCAATTTTGCGGGACAAGGACGAGGAAAGGAGGGAGAAGGATAAGGATAAAAACAAGGCTAAGGATAAAACCAAAACCAAGGCCGAGGAAGGGATAGGGACAAGGATCAAGGACAAGGCCAAAACCTGAACCAAAACCAAAACCAAAACCAAAACCAAAACCAAGGCTAAGGCCGAGGTCAAGGTAAGCGCTAAAGCGAAGGACAAGGAAAGGACAGGAGAAAGATAAGGCCGAGGCCAAGGAAGGGATAACGCCACGGAAAGGAGAAGGACAGATGTAAGGACAAGGCCAAAAACAAAACCAAGGACAAAGCGAAGGCCGAGACCAAGGAGAGGACAAGGAAAGGACAAGGATTAAGGGCGAGGCCAAACCAACACCGAAACCGAAACCGAAACCAAAACCAAAACCAAAACCAAGGCCAAAACCAACCCCCGGGCCAATACCAAGGCAAAGGCCAAGGACAAGCACAAGGACAAGGACAAGGAGAGGAGAAGGATAAGGCCGAGGGCAAGACCGAGGCCAGGGCCAAGGCCAAAAAAGAAAACCAAGGCCAAAAAGCAAAACCGAAACCAAGGCCAAGGAAAAGGATAATGAGAATGAGAAGGATAAGGCTAAGGCCACAATCAAAAAACAAGACCAAGACCAAGACCAAGACCAAGACCAAGACCAAGACCAAGACCAAGACCAAGACCAAGACCAAGACCAAGACCAAGACCAAGACCAAGAGCAAGGAGAGGAGGTCTTGTTGTCTGCACAGCTCGCTTGCACGTACAGCGCGCTGGGGGGGGCTCCTGTGGCGCTCGCGACTGCGGCGGCGTCGGATGTGCGCGGAGAGCGTAGAGCTGCGTCGCGATACCGTAGTGCTCAAGGGCAGCGATAGAATTTGACCGCTTCAGCGCGGGTAAGCTTGCCGGCCGTGGTGATGATGGGGAGGTCGCCGATTTCCATGCGCTCAGGCGTGACGAATAACAGCACGTTGAAAGGAAACAGGCGAAGCTGGTTCCGCGACGTATTTTTCTCGCAGGCTTGCGTCTTTGGTCTTGTTAGTTAGGTTTTGGTGCGTTGTCCTTGGCGCTTCGTCCTATCTCTCCATGTTCGTCTCTCGCGTATTGCGTCCCAGGTGTTTCGCGTTTGGGCTGCCGACCGGGCTTTTTTTTCGTCAGGTCAAGCAGGCGCGAGTTTCCGGCGCCGGGCCGAAGTGGAATGCGGGCGCAACTCGACGACATGCCGCGGGTAACACTGCGCAAGGGACACGTGCTGTGCGCCGACTTTGTTTCAGGGCCGAAGCCCTGGCCTGCCCTGCGAAGGCTCCTGGCTTGGCGACTAGCGCGCATGGTAGATCAGACGGCGCTGTGCACCCGAGGATCTGCGGCTGGGCTCTGCTCCTACGAAGAGTGACGTCGCGCTGGGGCTAGCGGCGAGCGGCGGCGTAGCCTCCGGCGGCACCGATGGCGAACCAGAGCGCGTTGCGTCGCAGGCGCCGGAGGAAACTGCCGCCTTTCGCGGCGGTAATGGCGGCGTCCCGTTCACGAGTGAGCGCGGCGATTTTGGCGGCGTCGTCGGCGGAATTTTTCTGCGCGGCGGCGAGCTCGGCCTGGCAGGCGCGGCAGTCTTGCACGTAGTCGAAGAGTGGCTTGAGATCGGCGGCGGGAATTTGCGCAGAGGGCGGGGATGGGAGAGCGTTTGCGTTCTCTTCCGACCGAGCAAGCTCCGCCGGAGACAGCGGCGGCAAGCCTGCCTTGTCGGCAGGCAGGCCGCCCCTCGGCTCCGCTCGGGACAAGCCGCACTCCACATGAGCGGCGGCGTCGGACAGCGTTGCGGAATGGGCGGCGTCGAGGCAAGGATTTTCGCCGGGCACAGCATGCTGTGCCCCTACAGAGGAACCTTGCGCCGGTGCGGCGATTCCCTGCTCCGATGTCGACACGGGCGCGAAGGTGATCGGCTGAGGGAGCTGCAAATATTTGGGCAGCGCGGCGAGGATCTGCGCGGGAGTCTGCACGTCGCGCTTGAGTTTTTCGATTTGCGCGAGCGCGTCGGCGAGCGAGGATTGATTGGCGCGCTCGCTGGCGTCGGCGGCGTCGATGGTCTGCTTTTGCGCGGCGAGAGTGGCGGCGAGGCGCTGCTGTTCGTCGCGCGAGGCGAGCCAGGCGTGGACCGCAAGCGCGGCCACGAGCAGCGCGGTGCAGAAGGCAGCGAGTTCGAGAGTTCTTCGGTTCATGCGACACCAGCAATGGGCGCGATAGCCTTCCAGTGAAAATCAGCTGCATGCTGCGGGTGAGTCAGCGCAACGGAAGGGCGCTTTGCGCCCACTTTTTTCGCACGGCTAAAGCCGTGCGCTTCCACCACGGCGCGGAAAGCGGCGAGTTCGAGTGTGCGGCGTGTCATGGGAGAACCGGTGGGTAGTAACTAGTGGCGAGTGACTAGAGAAGACCGCTGAGCGAGGCGCGTTTGAAGCGCTGGCGTCCTCGCCGGCGAATTTCCATGCGGATGGCGAAAGCTGAAAAACGCCCCGGCCAGTCGGGGCCCTACAAGAGCCGCGGCGACGGTGTGGCTTCGAGCAGTAGGCGTCGGCGCGCCGAGAAACTGTGCCGGGCACGATATATCGTGCCCCCACGAGAAAAGCTGTTGCGCGGGCGCTGGAGAAAATCGCCGAAATTCATGAGGTCGCGCGCGGGTGCTACAATGCGCGGCCAAGGGGGTCGCCTTCCTATGAGCGAGAGCACAGCGCATGTGGTCAGCGCCGGTCAGGACCGCTTCGGCGAGAAGCATTCGATCGGGAACAATTTCAGCCGCATTAAGGTCGGCACGGCGGACACCGGCGGGAGGCTGTTCGTCGCTGAGAACGTTCTCAACCAGAAGTTGGGCCCACCGCGTCATCTGCACTACGACCAGGACGAATGGTTCCTCGTGCTCGAGGGAAAGTTCTTGTTCGAAGTGGGCGATCAAAAATTCACGCTCCAGCCGGGCGACTCGTTGCTGGGTCCGCGGCGGGTTCCGCACGTCTGGGCCTTCACCGGTGACGAAACCGGCAGGCTGCTCGTAACGTTTGCGCCCGCCGGAAAGGTCGAGGCGTTCTTTCGCGAGGTTTCATCGCCGGGCGGCCGGCCGCCCAGTGATCCCAAGCTCTGGAGCGAACACGGTATGGAGTTGCTTGGGCCGCCGTTGCTTGCGCCGTTGCTTGTGTAAACGCGACGATCGGTGCGCGATCAGCGAAGATCGCCGAAATTGGTGAGGTCGCGCGCGGGAGCAAGCTTTACGGCGCGCATCCAGCGTCGACGCGCAGCGCTTCCCCACCAGCGACGAAAATCCGTGAGTGACCAAGTCATTGTCGATTTCATCGTGAGCGGTCGAGGGCGCGACGCAGACGAACGAGCTAAGGGAATGGTTAATTGCACAATCGGCTAAAGCTGCCTTAGACTCGGGGTGCTGTGCGTGTGCTGGTTGCGTGCGTCGCATTTTTGATGATGGCTTCACCCACGCCGCCGCCAACCGAGTATGAAAACGTAACGGTGATCCAGGAGTCCGGGATCGAGGTAAAGCCGTTCGTCGTGATAAGCGTCGTAGTCCTTTTCAAGTGGACCGAGTGCGAGCAGCTTCCTAAGTACGACCGTTCGGATCCATTGCAGCGGGGCCGGGAGAGGCGAAATGTCGAAAATCGTGGGATTGGCGTGCTTCGCGATGCTGCTGTTGTCCCCAGCCAATTCGGTCGACGGAAGGTTTGCGAAGTACAGGCCGATCGAGGCCTACGAGGTCCGGCCCGGCATCCTGATGATGCCAAGCTACTCGGGTGACGGGCAGGTTTGCGAGGTCGGACTTGAGCAGCGGCAGTACTCACCGGAGATGGTCAGGCTCGACCCAAGCTTGACGCGCGAGGATGTCGACCGGATTTTTCAAGAGCTTGTGCCCGCCGACGAGAGGGGCGCTAAGCTGAACGAATTGATTAGCGAGAATGGTGTTTCGATTACAACGATCGAGGACTTTCAAAACGTCTCGCTTCTGATCTACGGGCAGAATCTATCCACTCCACATTCACACAAAATCGTCGAGCGGAATGTCGCCGCAGTCGTCCGCTGGAAGAATCGAAAGTGCCAGTGAGTCGCGCCGTTCCTGCGAGCAGGCCGCGCGCGATGGTGTCCACAGCGCGTCACTTGTAGTGCGGGAGGCGGGCCAGGACTTGCGCGGCGTAGTCGGGATTGCCGCCGCCGTTCCAGAGATGGAGCGCGCGAGTGATTTGAGTTTCGTCGAGCGCGATTCCCTGCCCTGGTTGGTGCGCCGATGCCACGATTGCGGGCGACTGTGGAGTGCGGGAGCTTGCTTGTCCCGAGCGGAGTCGAAGGGCTTCCGCTGTTTCCTGGGCGAGGCTTGCCTCGCCCACGGCATCCCGGCAAGCCGTGATGCCAGACAGCGGCGGCGAGCCTGCCTTGCCGGCAGGCAGGCCGCCGCACTCCATATCGGGGACGCCCTCGGGCGTGCGAGCTGAATGGCCATCACCGCGCCAAGCATCAGCGCCGGGCACGATATATCGTGCCCCTACGGAACTGTCGCGCGACGCGGAGGTGAGCTTGCTCGCGAGGACGGCGCAGCCGATGTCGAGTCCGGCGGCGGGTTCGCAGAGCGCGCTGAGAAATTTTCCCTGAAAGCCGTGCTCGCGCGCGACTTGTCCCATCACCTGCATCAGCCCCCAGGAAATCGAGCGCGCAATCTCTTCAGTCGGCGGCAGGCCGAGCGGCGCGACGTAGCGCGTGCGGAACGCGGGCTCGTAGCGGATGGCGTGCGCGTCCCAGGCGGATTCCTGTTCGACGATGGCGCAGACGAGCGCCGTCCCGGTGCAAGGCACCGAGGACACGGAAAACGTGAAGTCGAGCGCGTGTTTCTCTGCAGCGGCGCGGGCGAGCGCGAGAAGTTCTTCGGATGGAGGCATGATCGGATGTGATCGCGCGACGGAAACTCGACTACATGTCGCGGGTAAACCTGCGCAATGGGACGGGACTGCGTCCCGGTCTTTTTTGTCGGATCTGAAGGTCCGACCGCCTAAACAGTGTGGCGAACTGGGGCGCGGTAGGAGATTCGACTACTTGTTGCGGGTGAGACGGCACATTGGAACGGCGCTTGGCGCCGTGTTTTTTCGCCGGCCTGAAGTCCGGCGCTTCCACACAAGAGAAAAACGCCGGCTAGAAGCCGGCGCTACGAGAACCCGCGCCATCAGGCGCGCAGGTGCGGCGCATATCGTAGAGGGATTATCGAATCGGTTATACTCGCGCGCATGGCGGAAAAGGGCGCATCGTTGTTTTCGTTCGGGCGAAAGGCGCGCGGCGCCGGCACCGGCGCGATCGTCGTCGCGCCGGATGCGTCCGAGACGCATGCGTACCGGCGGTTTTCCGGATTCGACATTGGCGCGGGCGTGAAGGTGCCGGAGGCGTCGACTGACGCATATTCTCCTTACGCCGAAAAGTGGAAGGAATTCGACAAGCTGCAGAAGCTCGCGAAGGGTGGCGGAAAGATCCAGTGGTTTCACTGGCTTTGGGGGATGATTGTTCCGGCGCTCGGAATTGTCGACCGGCATCGCGTTCCGAAGAAAGATGCAATTTGGATTGTTGCATTTTGGGCGGCGTTGGGGGCGGTAGCAATACTCCGCGCTCAAGCAGCGAAGAGTCGCTTCCTGCATTGGCCATGTCCCCGCTGCGGCGCCGAATGGCCGGGAACCAAAACCGAAAAGGAGCCGCGCTGCGCGATGTGCGGATTGAAGCTGCACCAGATGACGCCGTGACCGGTGGGGTCAAAATCAAGCTGCTCCGCGTCGGTGCGTTTGCGTACGCTCTCTTTGGACCGCTGCGACTGTTTTGCTTCCCGGGTCATCCCGTGGGCGGTTTTGTTTCAGATGAATCCGGTAAGACTATTCGCACGGTGAGTTCGGATCCCCTGATGGTCGCGTGGGCGGCGGGAGGAGCGCTCCTGTACCTCGTCCTGGTGTTCGCAAAGCCGCGCGCGGCGCGCGACGGTATTCCCGGCAGGGCGAGGCGCATGGCCAGTCACGTCATCGATGCCGTCTTCTTCCTGTTCGTTTTCTCGACGCTCGATTCACTCGTGCCACTGTGTCAGCAGGCGATCCGAACCGGACACTTTGTGTGGTCGTACACCGAAGCTTCCGTCGCGTCGACAGATTTGAGCTTCTGGTACTTTCTTTGGGTGCTTCTTGCCTGCGCGATAATGCTCGCGCTACTGATCTGGTACGCTGCGATACCCTTGACGAGATGTGGCCAGACCGTCGGAGAATTTGTGATGGGCGTGAGGATGGTCTCACCGTTCGGACACGAGCTGCGAATGACATTTCCCGACGCATTTCGGAGAGCCCTTTGGGAATTTCGATGGGCGTGTAGAGATGGCGGAAGATGGGTTTCGACGACTGATCCTCGCGTCCTCCAGTGGGAAACACCGGCCGTCCTCGTCGCCGACGAGTGAGAATTCGCAAAGTTAATCGCGGGATTTGCCGTTGAGGTCGAGCCAGCGGATGGGCGGGAGCGGAGGGCGGTCGATTCCCTGATGCTCGCAGAGGCGTTCGAGGCGCTCGTAAATGTGCGGCAGGTGGTTGGTGGCCATGTCGTGGACGAAGGCGCGCGTGATCTCGTCGTTGCGGACGCGGCGGTAGAGCCAGCGGAGAAAGAGCGCGAGCTGCACGGCCGAGGTCAGCGCGATGGGCAGCCAGTTGAAGTTGAGCAGGTTGTGCATGGCGGATGGTGATTCGCGGCGAGCGGTAATTAGCCAAAAAGAGAGGCAACGCCGGCGCCGAGGCCGAAGAGGCTGCCCATGCTACTGCCCGAGCCGCCCGACGCGCGCTGTCGCACGCTGAGCAGTTCCGCCGGGACGCCCATCGCGCGGCCGAGCAGGTTCGTGTCGATGCCGTAGGTTTGGCCGAGCGCGCTGAGTCCGGCAAGCTGGTCCTGGCGCTGGCGATTGGCGAACGCGATCTGATTCTGCTGCGTCTGGCTCGCGTCGGTTTGCGCCTGCTCGCGGCCGAGCTGCGCCATCAAGTCGCCGAAGCCGGCGGAGTTGTTCGTCGCGGCGCTGCGATTGGCGGCGCGCTGGCGGAGCGCGTCGAACGCGGTATTCGCCGCGCCGAGCGACTGCTGCGTGATGTCGGACTGCTGCTGCGGAGTGAAGCCGGGGCTGGTGAGCAGGCTCTGGATCGTCGGCATCATCAGCGAGCGGTCCTGCTGGCCCTGCTGGTTGGACTGCGAGAGGAGCTGATTCTGCAGCGCGAGCTGCTGGTCGGTGAGATTGCGCGTGGTCTGCTGTGCGGCGCGGGACATGAATCCTCCTTTGCGAAGCTGCGGCGGGCGGAACGAAGTGGCGTTACTGGCGCGGAAGAGGACGCGAAAAGTGGCTAGTGACTGGTGACGAGTGGCTAGAGGCGAGTGCGTCTTCTGATTCGTGCTTTGCAGTACCATTGATCGACGAATTTGAGAGGCGATACGTGCCAACTCTGCTCTTGAGGTACCGAACTGGCGAGGAGATAAAAGAGGGCGACCGGGTGCTGTACCACGGAAATCCCGCCACGGTCGGGCTCGTGGCCTGCGACCCCAACGATCCGCGCTCGGAGGCCGCCTGGCACATGCGTGAGCAGGGAGGCGGGGTGATGATCCTTGACCCAATGGAATCGGGTCGGACGTTTATTCCCGCGGATTTTCTCGCTGAGTACGAAGATCTCGAATTCGTCTCTCGTGGTTAGATCGGATCGAGCCAAGCATCTGCGCCGGGCACAGCATGCGGTGCCCCTACGGACAAGACGGCCGGACTCCGGACGGCGCGGAGCCGACCGGGACGCGCGTCGGTGGCGCTTTTGTAGCGGCGGCCTTTTAGGCCGGCGCCTTTGGGGGGACCAATCTCAAGCAAACTGCGGCCCGCCTGAAAGGCGGCCGCTACATAACCACCGTGTTGTGGCACCGCGACGCCGAGAAAGTGTGCCGGGCACGCCTGATCCCCCACGCTCGACTGATCTCCCGAGCGCCCCTCACCGGGGCCTTGGGAGCCCTTCCTTGCGTCGACCTGGGGGCCCCGTTGGTCGTGCCCCTACGAAGGCGGCGAAGAGCGTGATTGTGCTGCGTTGCGGCGACGCGGGCGATGTGGAGCGGCGATTCGGTTGGGCGTAGACTTTTCGTCATGGGGCCGAAGGTTCGCCTTATCGCTGCTGGGGTTGCGCTTGCGCTGACGATCGGGGCCATTCCAACCAATTCGGGCAAATTGCTGGATGCGCGCCTCTCAGATAGCTGGCGGTCCGCGGGCGAACCCAAGTTGGTCGCAGCAAGTTGGAACGGCACTAGCGCGCGTGCGTCCACGACTGCGCGGCCGCCGAGCTTTCAGATTCGCAGGCCGACGATCATCGCGTTCTTCCCTCCTCTCAGCGATAAGGAACTCGACGCCGATCCCGACATGAGCGACACGCTCGACGATTTTCAGGATTCCGCGGACGAAGTTCGCGGGCCGCTGAAGAAGGCGGGCGTCGATTTCGAGGAGACCTACACGCGCTCGTTCACGGTGCGCGTCGGCGCGAAGACGATCGTGTTTCGCACCGGCAAGGACGACGTCGGCTACTATTTCATTGCGCCCGGCAGGAAGCCGCACGTCGAATACGGCGTGATGACCGACGAGGACATTCTCGGCGCGGCGCACGATTACTTCGGCGTGCCGATACCCGGCGCGGATTCCGGCCACCAGGCGCTGCTCGACGATCGCGGCGCGGATCTTTTGTAGCGCCGGCTTCCAGCCGGCGGTTTTGGTTTCCTCGTCGGCGCAGAAATTCGCCGCCAAGATGGCGGCGCTACAAGAACTGCTTGGTGAATGGGCGACATCGAGCCAAGCATGTGCGCCGGGCACGATATATCGTGCCCCTACGGAAGAAACCGTTTGCAATATGGTGTCCAGGCGTCGTCGCGGAGCCAGCCGAGGGACTCGAGGCGGTGTCCGAACCGTTTCGCGATCTGCGGAGGGAGCCATGCGTGCGCGTCGTCGAGGCCGCGCGCGAGGAGATCGCGTTCGCCGGCGCGATGCAGCGCGAAGAGTTGCGCCCAGCGGACGCGGGCCTTCCCTGGCCTAGTAGCCTCCTTCTCACTGTCATCCCGAGCGACGGCCTGCTTTTGGCCCGACGAAGGATCTGCTTTTGCTTTGCGTGGTGGGAAATCAACAGCAGATCCCTCGGCCCCATCCCCGACTGAAAGCGTCGGGGCTGGCCTCGGGATGACAGCGCCAGAGGGCGCGGCGGAATCAGCTTCGCGATCGATCAGCAAGTACATCTCGCAGGTGAGGCGCGCGAGCGAAGCCATCACGGGACGGCCGTCGTCATCCTCGACGACGAGCTTCGAAATGAAAATCGGGTCGGAAAGGTCGGGGAACGGATAGGCGAACCCCTGCGACGCGTGCATGCGGCGGAGCGCTTCGAGATCGGATTCCGTATAGGCGCGGATACGCAACGTTGGCGACTCGAATGAAAAACGAGGCGAGATCCTTCGGCTGCGCGCCCGCACGTCCGGCCAGAGCCGGACGAAGTGGTGGCTGCCGGCGAACCGCGAAGCAAGACAGCGGCGGCAAGCCTGCCTTGCCGGCAGGCAGGCCGCCGCACTCCACAGCGGGCGGGCGACTAGGCGAGAACGATAAGCGGCATCGTGCCTCTACGAAAGCCTAAAAGACCCGATGCTTGAGGAGCGGATGGATGCGCGCGAGGGCTTCGGCCGCGTCGAAGGTGGTCGCGCCGAGGGCAACGCCGTGCGGAGCGAGCGCAGCCTGCGCAGCGTCGGAGATCGGCCGCTGCGCGAGCGGATGCGGCAGCGGCTCGAACGCGGGCTCGTCCTCGAGCGAGAGGTGCACGCCTTCGTCGGCCTCGATGAGGACGAGGATTTTGGTGGCGCCGGGCGGCACAGATGGATCGCTGGCATCGAGGCAAGCATCGCTGCCGGGCACAGCATGCTGTGCCCCTACGGGGAAAACTCCGGGTGCGTCGAGAACGATGAAGTGCGAAGTGGCGAAGCGCGCAGCGTGGCGCTGCCAGTCGGCGAGCGTTGTGATGTAGTAAGCTTTGCCAGTCATGTGAGGTCGAAGCTCGAAATTCGAAACGCGGAGATCGAAAACGAATCGCGTATGATATGCGGCGGCGAAACTATCTGCGTGGTTCGACTGGAGACAAGCGATGAGCGAAAAAGATATCGGGATCAAGATGCCGGACGGAATGTGCGACGCGGTCTTGTTTGCGGCGGACGACGGGAAGAAGCGCCCCGGCGTGATCCACTACCCCGACATCATGGGCGTCCGGCCGGCGCACCGCGCGATGGCGAAGCGTCTCTCGGACGCGGGCTACACCGTGCTGCTCGTGAATCCGTTCTATCGCACGACGCGCGGCGCCACGTTTGATTTTCCGCCGAACTTCGCGGGGGATCCGCGCACGATGCAGCGCTTTGGCGAACTCGCCGGTCCGCTGACGCCCGAGGTGATGGAAAAGGACGCGAGCGGATTCGTGAATTTTCTCGGCACGCAAGCCTCAGTGAGCGGCGCGAAGATGGGCGCGGTCGGATACTGCTACACGGGGCAATACGCGCTGCGCACGGCGGCGTCGCGGCCGGACCGGATTGGCGCGATCGCGTCATTTCACGGCGGAGGGCTTTTCACTCCGCAGCCCACGAGCCCGCATCTCGTCCTGCCGCGCATTCCGAAAGCAAACGGTCCGCGGCTCTATTTCGGCCATGCGGCGAACGACAGCCTGATGCCGCAAGACGCCATCGATAAGCTCAATGCAGCGCTGAAATCGTGGGGCGGGCAGTACGAAAGCGAACTGTACGAAGATTCGCCGCACGGATGGACGGTCAACGACAGCGCCGCGTACCGGCAGCCGCAGGCCGAGCGCGCGTTCAGCAAGATGACCGCGCTATTTGCGGCGGCGCTGAAGTAACAGGCACTGCGTGCTCAACTCGAGTTCACTGTTGACGATTTCGGCATACGTATCCGAATTACTCTCAGTTTGCGGCTAGCATGATTTCATGCGGAATCGAGCGGGCCGCGCAGCGCTTCTGTTAACGTTCGGTTATGCCGTCACAAGTTTCTGCTACGGGCAGGCCGGAAGCTCAACTCAACGCTCGGAGTCTCTGGTGGTCGTTTCGGGTGCGATGGATCCGAAATACCTTGCTCAGCCTGATGGCCGCGAACAGCTCACTTACACTTGCGCGGTTGAATATCCGGCCCAGGAGATCGTGGCGTCAATCTCGCGAGAGCTTCGAAAGAGGCACTGGAAACCCCTGAAAGAGGATTTTCTGAACCCGGGTCTTTCCTCGTCGCTAGTCAGCGGATGGGCAAGTTTCCAAGATTCGACAACGTATCCCACCGAATACGTCCATCAGTGGATGGCCGATTGGGAGAACCCGGCGCACGATGTCGTCAGGTACGACCTGGAATATCGGTCCCCGGACGACAGCACCCGCGACCTTCGAAGCCTACAAGTTGTCGCGCTCTACATCCCGGCGCGGATTGTCATAGAGATGAAGCGCGCCACCAGCCCAAGGCCATAGCAATCTGAATGACCTTGACCCTTGCGGAGCGGCAGCCGGCGACAATGTCGCCGGGGCGGAGACGCGCGCCTTCGGCTGAGGATCACGCGTCCCACTTGCGGGTGTCGTCTTTGGTGCGGATGGTGGCCATGCGAGAAGTGAGCGCGCGAAGCATCCACGGCGCGAATCGCTCGATGGCGACGAGCACCTTGCCGTGCCCGGTGACGATTTGCTCGCGCTTCCCTCGCGCGACGGCGCGCAGAATCTCCCGCACCGCTTTCGGCGTGCTCACGACAAGCCGCGGCGGAACCGGATCCTTCGCGTGCGGATGGAGCTTGCCCTGATTGTCGATGCGGCGAATGTCGCTATCGACGAAGCCGGGGCTGAGCAGCGTGACCGTGACGCCTAGGCCGCGCAGCTCCGGACCGATCGCGTCGGCGAGAGCGCGCAGCGCGAACTTGCTCATCGAATAGGGCGACGCGCCGGCTGTCGCGATCCAGCCCGAGACGCTGCCGACGATCGCGAGATTTCCCCTGCTCTTTTCTAACTCCGGCAGCGCGGCGTAGATCGTCCGCAGCACGCCGAAGACGTTGGTCTCGAATTGCCGCCGGTAATCTTCGAGGGTGAGCTTTTTCAGCGGCGCGACAATTCCAAAGCCTGCGTTCGCGAATGCGACATCGAGCTTGCCGAAGGCGCGGACGGCTTCCGCAACGGCGCACTCGAGGTCGCCATCGCGCGTCACGTCGCATTGGGCGATGACGGGGCGAGGCGTGCCGGCGCTGAGCGCCGCGATTTTCTGCGCGAGGGCCTCCAGGCGATCTGTGCGTCGCGCCGCGAGCGTGAGTTTCGCTCCCGCTTGCGCGAGCTGCAGCGCCAGTTCCTCTCCAATGCCGGAAGAAGCGCCGGTAATCAGCACGGATTTGTCGCGGAAGAACAAGAGAGGGCTCCCAGGTCGCCGGTTAGGCGAGCCTGGGAGATCGGTCGCGTTGGCCATGCGCGACATGGTATTACATCGCGCGCGAAAACGCGGCGCGTGATTAGGCCGGGGCGCGACTCGCATGGGCCTGCGCGGCTGTGCGATGCGCAATGCGTTGACAGCAGTGAGGTGCGGTGATATACGGGCCGGAAATCGTTCCCTACTCGAGCGAGGTATCCAACATGACCAAGATCGCAGCTGTCGTTTACGGGTTCGTCGCGTACCTGATTTTCTTCCTGACGTTTGTCTATGCGATAGGTTTTGTGGGCAACGTGATCGTGCCGAAATCGATCGATTCGGGCGGCGGCGAGTTTTCGCTTGCGTCGCTGGTGATCGACGCGCTGCTGCTGAGCTTGTTCGCGATCCAGCACAGCGTGATGGCGCGGCCGGGCTTCAAGCAGGTGTGGACGAAGATAGTGCCGCGGCCGGTCGAGCGCAGCACGTACGTGCTGTTCTCGAGCGTGTGCCTCATTCTGCTTTACTGGCTGTGGAGGCCGATGACCGGCGTCGTCTGGAGCGTCGAAAGCGCGGCGGCGCGATGGATTCTGCTGGGGCTCTTCGGTCTCGGCTGGCTGACGGTGCTGGGTAGCACGTTCCTCGTGAGCCACGCGGATCTGTTCGGATTGCGCCAGGTGGGGCTCTACATGCGCGGCGAGGCGTACACGCACATCGGGTTCAGGACGCCGTCGCTCTACAAGCACGTGCGGCACCCGATCTATCTCGGGTTTCTGCTGGCATTCTGGGCGACGCCGCAGATGACGCACGGCCATTTGCTTTTCGCCGTGGCCACGACGGGATACATCCTGGTCGCGATTCAGTTCGAAGAGCGCGACCTGATTTCATTCTTCGGAGAGGCGTACCGCGAGTACCGGCGGCGCGTTCCCATGATCATTCCCTTCCTCAAGGTGCGGAAATCAGCCGGCGCCGGATCGGAGGCGGCTCGCGACGAAAACGTGTAGTTGCGCGTGAGGACCGAGGCGGCGTGGCATCTCGCAGAGCGCGCGCGGTGTCTAAGAGCGCAGGAGGTTGTCGCTATGACGCCCCTTCGAACCGCTTGCCGCTGTCTGATCGCCTTGCTCATCCTGCATTCGGCAGCGCACGCGCAGGCAAAGCCGACGAGAGGGCCCTCGAGCTTTCTGATCGATTCTAGTCGTCCGTTCGTTTATCTCAGATTCGAGCGGGCCGGACCGGGGGCTGCCGGCGACGAGCCAATACCGCGAATTTGGTTTCATCTCGTAAACAACTGCGCGGTACCGGTCGTGATTCGGACCTTCGGCGCGGAACATGGACACTCTTTTGACAAGGCGAGCCCGTTCACGCGTCGCGGGAACGCGGAAGAAGAGATAGGCGTGATGGACGATGTCGTACCGAATCCGGAACCGCGCGTCCGCTTCTCGGCGGTGGACGCAGAAGGCAACGTGAGCGAATTCCCTCCGAAGGTTGAAGATCAAGGCGAAATGCCGATCGGATACGGCGACATTGATGTGTCGTCAATCGAGACCATTCCTCCGGGTGGCGCGGTATTCTTCAGCGTGCCGCTCAATCATCTGAGCAAGAGTTGGCACATGGAGATACCATTTACATTCGAGCTCCCGGACGCAAGGCTCGGTCGAGCCGTGAGCATAAGCAACGGAATCCGCATGGTTCTGGAATTCTCCCTTTGGGATTTACCCTCGGACAAGCAGGCCGAAGTCGAGCGCGTGATACAGGAAGAGAGAAAGCGGCAGAGCGGCGTCACGAGGTAAACGTGTAGTTGTGCGTGAGGACCGAGGCAGAGTGGCGGCCGGCGAAGAATTGGAGCGAGGGCTCGCATCTGACGGTCACTTTCTCACTGATTTCTGAAATCACTTCGATCTTCTTCAGCGTGAGGCGGGCGAAGCGGCCGACGAGAATGTCGGAGAGGCAGAGGCGCTCGGCGCGCATCGGCGAGCCGTCGGCGAGAGTGAAGATGTGGTGCGGCGTCACGTCGAGCGATTCGGCATTGGAGAAATGCAGGCGGATGAAAGTGTCCGCATCGCGGATTTCGAGGCGCACGATGCGCGTCCAGCCTTCATTTGATTCCGCGTCGGCGGCATCACGCCAAGAATCCGTGCCGGGCACGATATATCGTGCCCCTACGATCGTCTCGCCAGACGATAACGATTGTTGGCCAGCACCGAGGCAAGGTCTTTTGCCGGGCACAGCATGCTGTGCCCCTACGACACCTCGACGGCGACTCGGATAGCCCGCGGACGGGCAGCGCAGATGCTCTCCTACTTTGCACGTTTCGATGGGGACGGTGCCGCGCTCTTTTGTGAGGACAACGGTGCCCGCTCGCAAGCAGCTCCCGCTGCCCCCGCCTGAGCCGCCGCCGGTGCCGCTGCTGGTCGTCGCCGCGGCAATCGCGCCTTGCGAAAGCGGGATGCGTCCCTGAAGCGCCTGCTGCTGCGCGGCGAGATTCGTCTTCGCAGATTGCGCGCAGGCAGGAGTGCCTGCGCCACCAAGAACCCACGCGAGCGCGCCCGCGACCTCGTCCCAATACGGATAAAAATAGTAGGTCGTCGCGGCGGTGAGGCCGGTCACGGCGACGGAGCCGTTGGGGATCGCGGTGGTGCTGCCATCCGCGCGATAGATCGCGAGGCCGGACCACGACCAGGTGAGGCTCGACGTGGTCGAGACGTAGGTGAACGCGCCGGACCACGTCGGCGGGACCGAGCCGCGCATCAGCACGCCGGATTTCGTCGGGTCGATTTGATTCGCGGTGAGCGCGCTGGCCGAGACGCGCGCGAAGTTCGTGCCGTCGGTGATCTGGTTGTCGATGCTCCAGCCCTGATTCGGCCCGAGCGACGCGCCCGCGAGGCGTTTCAGCGCTTCGTAGAGCTGCGGGTTCGCTTTGCGCAAGGCTTCGATTTGTTGGATGTTGAGCATCTCGGTTAACTCTTCTGAATCGCGCGGGCTGGGTTCCATTGCGGGGGGCGACGGCGCATGTCAATTTGGAATCAGGCATCCTCCCAAGGAGACGACATGCGAAACGCGATTCCGCGAACGTTGTGTGTGTTTGTGCTGAGCCTGATTGCCGTATGCGGCGCGCAAGCGCAGAGCCAGAGCGTGCCCGGCGATATCAAGGCTTTCGCCGCGCAATATGTGGCGGCGCTGAATTCGAAGGATGCGGCGCGGCTGCTCGCGCTCCAGCACCCGAAGTCGCTCGCGTGCATGACGCCCGAGAACAAAGATTTCTACGATTGGACGATGGCCATGCAGATGCGCGAATCGATACCGGCGAACTACATGCTTTCGGTGATGCCCCCGAATGAAGGCAATCTGAAGGCGCTCGAGTCGATGGGCGAGCGATGGCCGCTCAAACCCGAGCAGGAAGTCCACATCGATTATCAGCAAGGCGAGGATTCGGGCAGCGTGGTCGTGTGGCTGGTGCGCGAAAACGGGCGGTTGTTCGGCGATTTCCCATGCGCTACGGATGCGGCCGTGAAGCAGTTTCGTGATAGCGCGGCCGCGAGAAAAGCCGCGGACGCGCGTTACAAAGCGCTCGCCGATGGAATCAAGGAGCCGCTGCGGTCCGAGCTGGTCACGATGCTCCGCGCGCACGAAACCGGGCGCGCCACGGACCGCTATCACCAAGCCACAGGGCAAGACATGCAGACGTCGATGTTCGTGATCAACGCGCTGAAGAACGAAGCGCGGTAGGACAAGCCCTCAGCTTCCATTCCTCCGACGCCCACGCTAGGCCGGCGCGGCACACAGCGGCGGCAGGCCGCCGCACTCCACAGGGGGCTTGATCGTGATTTTGCGCGAGGCGTACACTCGCGTCGAAATCATGCCTGACTGGCCGCACGCTCCCGCGCATTCGCTCACCCGCGGAGGAACCTACATGGTGACGGCGGCGACCTACGGGAAGGAACCCATTTTCGGATCGAAGCGGCGCCTGAATCTGCTTTGGGAAAAGCTGTTACAGCTCTGCGCGGAGAACGAGTGGCATCTTCAGGCGTGGGCGGTGTTTCCCAATCACTATCACTTTGTCGCCGCATCCACCGTGCCGGAAACGTTGCGACGCGTGATCGGACAACTCCATGCCGCCACGGCACGCGCCGTCAATGAACTCGACCATCAGCACGGGCGAAAGGTCTGGTTTCAATACTGGGATACGCTCCTGACCAATGAGCGCTCCTACCTTGCTCGCCTGCGCTACGTTCACGAGAACGCCGTTCATCACGGCATCGTGAGGCACGCCGCCAATTATCCGTGGTGTTCAGCTTCGTGGTTTGAGCGCAGCGCTCGCCCCGCTTTCCGAAAGACGGTTCTCAGTTTTCCCTGTGACCGAGTGAACGTGCCCGATTCCTTCGACGTCGTCGTGAAACTCTAGCCCTGATCGAGGTTCCCTGTGGAGTGCGGCGGCCTGCCCGCCCTGCGGGCTTGCCGCCGCTGTTTGCCGTCCCGGCATGCCGGGACGCGCTTCGGAAGCGAGCTTGGGGTGACTGGGGAAAGGCGCCGGTGCGAAAAAAACCGAGGCGCTTTTGCGCTCTCTCCTTGGCAACGGACCTCGAAACCGTCGAGATTTTGGACTCAGTTGCCGCCAACAGGCGGCGAAGCTTTGACTGCAGTTTCGGCTGAATACAGCGGCGGCAAGCCTGACTATCGTCAGGCAGGCCGCCGCACTCCACAGGGGGAACGTAGTGGACGCGAAGGAGGCAGATGCGCACGGCATGTGGCGTTCCGCTGGTCCGGAACAAAGACGTGGAAGACCGCCGTGCACGGATCACGAGCCAGAGCCGCGGACGACAGCAAGGTCAACTGCTAATTCCCTTCGCAAACGACGGCGAAGGAAGCGCTGCTAGTTCCCACCGCGGACGATGGCGAAGGGGTCGGGTTTGGCCCAGGGGACGAGCTTCGTCAGCGAGAACCACGCGTTCGCGGCGCTCGTGCCGAACTGATAGGAGACGCGCTCGGCGAGGACGTTGGTGAATTGCTCCATGTCGCGCGAGGCGGGCGAGGCGAGCGTCCACGAGCCGAGCGAAAGCGACGACGCGCTGCCCGGCGTGATCGCTGACAGCGCGAGCGAGCCTGCTCCCTGCACGTAGCCCGTGAGATAGCCGAAAAGATTGCGGCCGCTCAGGCCGGTGGCAGCGAGAAACGCGGTCGAGTAAAAGGAATTGATCGCCGCGCCGTCGTCGGAATACGCGCCGAGCGTGGGCGCGTAGATCTTGCCGCTCGAATTATTCGATCCGAAGAAAATCTGCGCGACTCCCGTCGGGCGCTCGACCAGCCCGCAGCAATTCGCCGCAATCATCCACGGCGCCCATTTGCGCGCGCGCTCCGGCGCCGTGAGGGCGGCGACGAGCGGGTCGCCGAAGCCCTCGGTGTAATCGAGCATGAGGATCTGATTTGGCGTGGTTGCAGAGCCCATCGGCACGCCGACGAGAATTTTCTTGTGCTGCGTATCGACCTGCACCCAGAGGAGCTGGCCGTACTGCCAGTTGATCGCGTCCCACGTGGGCTGAATTTCCTGCGAGATTTTCACCAGGTCGCCGCCATCGAAGAGGTACAGCCCGGTGCGGCATGCGATCACCACCCAGCCTTCGCCGATGCCGACGCCGCGCGCCGAGGGCGTGCCGACTTTGTTGGACACTTCCTCGACCTGCCAGAGCGCCGGCTCATTGACGCCATCGGTCGCGGTAACGTAGAGGCTGCGCTCCTTCACGAAATACAAATTGTTGCGCAGCGTGAACGCGGCGCGAATTCCCTGCCCGTTGTTTTCGGCGATGCTCATGATGCCGCTGACGCCGTCGTAGCCCTCGGGCGTTTCCGTGCCGGACGCGCGCACGAGCGACGGATTCTGCGCGGCGTTTGTGGGAAACACCTCGATGATGTCCACGAGAAACGATTCGCCGGAAGGCGCGGGGATGCCGTCCGCATAGACGCGCAACGTGAGATCGACCGGCAGCGACGTCTGCGGCGCGAAGAGATCGGCGATGAACTCCTGATACGACGTGGCCGCTTGCGAAGCCGCGACGGCAAGGCCCGTGCCGAGCTGCCCGGCCGTGGGGCTGAAGGCGTTGATGCGCAGCGTGCCTGCCGAGAGATTCGCCGAGCGCTTCACGCGCGCGCGGACGGAGTAATCGGTGTTGGCGACGAAGAGCGGATCGCCGTTCACGTCCGTAATCGCATTTTGCGAAATCAGGCCGCGCGAGGCGGTGACGCCGTCGGCGGTGATGCGGTATGCGTCGCCCCAGACGACGTCGTTCGGCTCGCGCGAGCCGCCCGCGCCAAACGAAGGATCGCGGACCCATCCGAGCGGGCGGCCGTTGCCCGACGCGTCCCATCCGCCATCGAAGGTGAGGTTGCGCCAGTTGTCCATGTTGGCGCGCTCGCCCCACCAGAAAAGCCGCTCCGCATACGAAACGACCCCGAGCTGCTCGGGCAGCTCGATCTGGCCGAAGAGATAGTCCATGCTCTGGCCGGAGAGCAGAATCGCGTCGCTGAAATCGACCGTGACGGAAGTGGTGGTGTTGTCGTTGATCACCATCGTGGCCGGGACGTGATAGAAGCTCGCGCCGCCCGCGGCGGTGAAGGCGAGCAGGCGCTGCACGACGTTCGATGGACCGGTGGGAATGTTCGTGACGCTGGCTTTCAGATTGCCGCCCGCGGTCCACGAGATGGGCGGCGAAGGCGCGGTCCAATACCCCTGGCGCGTGACGAACACGACCGCGCACTGGTGCACGCCGGGCGAAATGCTGCCGCCGCTCGAAGAGTCGGCGACCGCGGGGCCTTCGGCGGGTCCGATCTGGCTAACGCGATCGTAGTCGGTGTCGTCGTACTGGCGCGGCAGATCCTGGCCGGTAACGCCGTCGGAAAGCGCCATGTATTCGCGGCCGAAAATCGTGGTCGAGGCGAGATAGAGATTCGGCTTCGCGGCGCCCGCGACCACGACCGTGAGCGTGCCCGGCGTGATCTCCTTGTAGAAATTCCCCGCGGAATCGAGGACGAGCAGGCGCTGGACGAGATTGGTCGTCGCGTAGGTTTTCAGGCCGTTGATTTGCGGCGCGCCCGCGAGCGGCGCGAACTGCGAGACGAGGCCGGGGCGCGTGCGCACTCCTCCCGGGAAGAAATCGACGTCGGCGAGATTGGGCGACATGCCGGGCGGAACGTCGGAAGGATCGAGCAGCGTGAGCCAGCCGCCGAAGACGTTGAGCGGAAGTGGCGAAAAAGTTTCGATGGACATGGAAGTAGGGTCGAGGGGCGAGTGTCTTTGTAGGGGCATAGCACCGCTATGCCCGGCGAAACTGCTTGGCGTGATTGTCGCCATTCATCGCGTGCAGCGCTACGAGAACCGAAGGCGTCGGCTCGCGGCCGGCCGATGGGCGGCGATGCGCCAAGAATCGATGCCGGGCACAGCATGCTGTGCCCCTACGAAGAAAAACCTTGTCGCCATTCGTCGCGCGCAGTGCGGCGAGAAGGTAGCGCCGATGTTTTCGCCTGCGGTTTCGGTGGCCACAACGAAAAACCAAAACGCCGGCCGGAGGCCAGCGCTACGAGAACCGAAGCCGCCGGCTCGCGGTCGGCCGATGGGCGGCAATGCGCCAAGGATCGATGCCGGGCACAGCATGCTGTGCCCCTACGAAGAAAAACCTTGGCGCCGCGAGAGCGCGGTGACCGAAGAGGGATTCTTCGACTGCGTGCACCGGCCCGTCCTCGCCTACTGCGCGAGCACGCGAAAAGCAAAACGCCCGGTGCACTTCGTTCGGGATGACGACCTGCTTGTTGGCGATTCCTGGCTATTGAAGTTTTTTGAAGATTCCGTAGAAGGTGATCGTGTCGGACGTGATCGGCGTGGGATACGCGCCGGCGGCGAGCTCCGGAAACGCTCCGGCGCCGCTTCCCTGCTGGAAGATTTTCACCTTGCCGTTGTTCATCGCTGATCCGGGAATGAAAACGTAGTCGTAGCCGGTGAGGCCGTCCATCCAGGCGGTGCCCTGGACGGGCGCTTGCGTCGCAGCGATGATCGGAAACTGCGAGAGGTCGAGCGTGTCGCCGCCGGTGGAATAGCTGCTGGACGCGGCGACGGTGCCGCTGACGTGGATGCGCTGGCCGTCGTCCCATGTGTCGACGAGCGTGAATGTGAGTGCCATGTGTTCCTCCTGTAAGGCAGTGGCGAGTGGTGAGTGCCGAGTGGCTAGAGAAAACGGGCGATAAGATGGAGGGCTAGGATACGCCGAGGCCGCCCTCAGCGCCGGGTTCGATGTTCACGGGGAAGAAACGCATCACATATTCGTCCATCGCGCCGATCGAAGCCGCCGAAAAAGCAAATGTGAGATGGAGGTGCAGCTTGAACCAGTCCGAAATTTCGACCAGCACCCACATCAGAACCGGCACAGTCAAGGCAAGGCGCAGAATTCGCATCGGGAAATTCCGGCGGACGCGCAGCAGCTTGCCGCAACCCGGACAATTGAACGAACCATACATCTCGATCTCTTTCCGGACGAGCGTTCGCTGACAGAACGGACAGTTCACGCGGGGATTCTACCGCGGAGGCTACGAAGCGCGGTCGAGCTCTTTGGCGAGCGGCCGGACGAGCACGACGGCGGTGTCGCTGGCCGCGTCGTACACCATCGCGAGGTGCACCATCATCGAGCCGCGCACGAACTTGAAGAGGAACTTGAATTCAGTGCGCGCGTTCACTCCGGCGGCGCGCATCTTTTCCAGCTCTCCCGAAAATTCCCGCACCAGAGTGCACGGGGCGATCTCGCGGAAGAAGTTCTTGCCGATGACGCGCGCCGGATCAAGCCCGGAAAGCGACGCCTCCGTGCGGTTGTAGCCGATGACCGTGCCGTCGCCCTTGAGCTGAATCGCGCCGTACGGGAGATTGTCGAAGACGTCCGCCGGAATGTGTGTCAAATCTTGGATGGGAATCTGGATGGCAAACCCCAGGCACGGCAGGCAAATTCCGTGCGACACCGGCTTGGTAGGATCGCCCGGCCGCAGTTCTTTCTGGCACCAGGCGCAGATCACCGGGCCGGAGTTGTAAATCGGAGTCGTCATACACCCAGCTTATCATGGCGAGCGCTGTCTGTTTCACTCAGCGTGCGCCGCGGCTTTTTTGTGCGCACGAAGGACTAGGAACTCGTCACCGGGCGCTGCTATGATGGGCGACTTGCGGCGCAACCCGAACGCCTGCATGTGAATCCAAAACGTCGAAACTGATTACATTGGTGGCGGGCGAGACTGCCGCAGGGCGGTCTGTGACAGATGGCGGACCTCCTGCCAAGCATGAGCGCCGGGCACGACGGATCCCCCGGGCTCGACTAGCCATCGACCCGGGGGCCCCGTTCGTCGTGCCCCTACGAAGATAAGGAGAGCCTGTGCGGCGATTGGTGGGAATTTGCACGGTAGCGGTGGCGGTGTGCGCGGCGATGGCGCTGTTCGCGCGAGCGCAAAGCCGCGGAACAAGTGAAACAATTGTCGTCACCGGCCAAGACTATCCGAGCTGGTTCTTCTACAAAGACTCGGCCACCTCGCTGCCACGGAGCCTTTTCACTGTTACTAGTTCCGAACCGCCGAGAGCCGTTGCGGTAGGGACACCAGACGCCCTCACGTTTTTCTCGTTCGCGGATATCCCGAATACAGTCGCCACCATGGAGAAGGAAGTTCTGCAATCCGCGACGGGCGAGATAACGGAGGTGGACTTCGTCTTTGGGTACCCTGCCGGATATAGGAAGAGGGGTTTCTCCGGTGACGGCGGCGACGCGACTGACGCGGAACTGAGCCTCAGCCAGGATTCGCTGGTCGAACGCAGCGGGATTGCGGTCGCGGCGGACGGGACGATCTACATCGCGGACACCAAGAACAGCACGATTCGCGCGGTGGCTGGCGCGAAGAGCAGCGAGCCTGGCATCATCCGCAGCGTCGCCGGGAAATGGGGACCGCGGCAGAACGTGACTCTTGTCGAGCCGATGGGCATCGCGGTCGATCGCGCCGGCAACCTCTACGTCGCGGATCACGGAGCAGGCGCAGTGGACGTACTCTTTGCCTCGACCGGCCAACTCGAGACCCTCGCGCAAGTGGCATCGCCCGCGAGCATCACCGTGAACGCGGACGGCACGAAGGTGTTTGTCGCGTCGCCGGAAACGGGCGGCGTATTTGAGATTCCCACCGCTGCGCATGCGATCGCCGCAATCGCAGGCTTCGCGCCGACATCGATCAAATCAACGGATAGCGGCCCGAGTCCCTGCGCTGCTTTTGCCGCCCTGGCTGCGAATCCGAGCGAACCGGCTATCGCGGAGGCCGTCGCCGGCGCAAGAGCGCAGAACAGGATTTGCCCGGCCGGGCTGGCCGTCGATGGACGCGGAAATCTCTTCGTGGCGGATGCGAACAGCGGAAGAATCCTGCGCGTCGATGGACTGACCACCAAGACGACCGTTGCCGTGACCGGGATGATCGCGCCCGGGGACATCGCGTTCGATCCGCAGGGCGATCTCTTCGCTTCCGAGCAAGGGCGCGCCCGCATCCTGGCGATGGGCGCGCTCGGTGATCCGGTATCGAATCTATCGCTGAGCGCGCCCGCCAGCCCCTTCCCCGCGCCTTGCCCTCAGGTGACGAGTCCCTATACGTTCTGCAACGAACCGCAGGGAGGAACCACCAAGACGGCGGCCTTCACGCTCACCAACAATTCGGCGACCACTGCGGCGACCGGCCTCGCTGTAACGCCACCGATTCCGACCAATCCTCCGACGCAGCCACCGACGAATTTCACCGTCGAGAGCATGACTTGCACGGCGACGCTGCCAGCCAATTCGAGCTGCACGATCAACGTCGCGTTCACACCGCAAAGCACCGGCGCGATCACGGGAACGCTGAGCGTTACGGACACGCAGGGGGATTCCACCAGCACGAATCTCGCGGGAACGGGGGACGACTATGAATTGGCGCTGGCGAGCGGGCAGACGCAGGAGCTGACCGTCGCGCAGGGCACAACGGCCACGTGGAACGCGCAATTGACCGCCGACAGCGTCTTCGGCACGAACGGCGAGCAGGTGACGCTGCTCTGCCCCACCAACCTGCCGGCGTACACGTTTTGCGTGTTCAATCCGTGCCCGCTCGCGGCCGCGGCCAACGGGACGACAAAGTTCACAGTGGCGATCACGACGGCGTCGAAGACGAAGCCGCTGCCGTCGCCTGTCCCTTCGTCGTGCACTGCCACCGCCGGCGTTGCGCCGGGAGGTCGCGGGCCGGACATGATCATCCAGCTTGCGCCGCAAACCGTGAGCGGTCGCGCGCGGGCCCCTGCGCTCGCGTTGCTTGCGGGCGTATCGCTTGCGATGGGACTCGCGCTGCTGGGATTCGGCTCGCGGCTGCGACGCGCATGGCGCGTGCCGCTGATTTTCGCGACGGCCGGAATTGCTGCGGCGATCATCTTCGGCTGCGGCGGCGGGGCCGCAACAACCATTGGCGTTACGCCCGTTGGCGTAACCACGATGACCATCGTCGGCGACGCGCTCGACGCGAACGGCAATCCCCTCAATGCGGCGCGCCAAATGCAGGTTACTCTCGACGTCGTGCAGGGCAAGTGACGATCCGGCAAGATTTGCCTGCTGGCCCTGAGCACGTTCTGCCTGTCCGGCGGCGCGGCGAGGAATCGGCGCGATCCCGCGTTGCGTTAAACCCCATCGAATGTGGGCCGAAAGCCCCGCGCCTCTTTGGCCCGCGACCTGCGTAGAAACCGGCGAGGCATCAGGGCGAGCGCCGTCAGGAAATCCGCAAGCAGCGCTTCAGGACGGACGCCGCTCAAGGGGGGCTTGGACATGTCGGTCACGGGAGTTTTCGGCGGCAACCTTTTGAATTACGTCATGCAGGGCCTGCAGACTCAGGGCCAGCAGATTCAGCAGGATCTCAAGAAGCTCGGCAGCGATCTCAGCTCCGGGAACCTGTCCGCGGCGCAATCCGATCTCACGGCGCTGCAGCAACTGATGCCGCAGAGCAGCACGTCAGCCTCGGCGCAAAGCAGCAACAACATCGCGCAGGCGTTCAACAAGCTTTCGAGCGACCTCAAGTCCGGTAATGTTTCCGCCGCACAGCAGGACTACGCGACGCTGCAGCAGGACATGCAGAATCTGCGCGGACATCATCACCACCACATGCACAGCGGCGGGGGGAATACCAACGGCGTCAACGCGAGCACCACGGTCAGCCAGATTTTCTCGCAGCTGGGGCAGGAGCTGCAGGCCGGCAATCTTTCCGCCGCGCAGCAGGCGTACACGACGCTGCAGCAGGATTTCGCGCAGTTCATGAGCAGCGGCGGCGCGACGACGGCCTCGTCGGCAGCGTCGAGCGGCCTCTCCGTCACCGCATAACCTTCGGTTTCGTAGGGGCACAGCATGCTGTGCCCGGCGTACATGCTTGGCGTGGTCAACGCCACTGCCTCGCGATTCGCTTACCCAGCAATAGCGGCGGCAAGCCGCCGCACTCCACACGGGCCTTTGCCGACGCCGGGGGTTGCCGAATGGGCCGCATCACGCCAAGAATCTGAGCCGGGCGTAGCGGTGCTACGCCCCTACGAGCCTGGCTGCGAATCGTCATCCTGAGCGGAGTTTCGCGCCGTTTTCGATCGCGCGACGTGTGCGCGCGCGAAACGGAGTCGAAGGTTCTCTCTTCGCGTGCGCGTCGAGCTAATCGACGTGCGGAAGAGGGACCCTTCGGCTGCGCGCTCGGCGCGGCCATTCTGTTCGCAGGGCTGAAGCCCTGCGCTTTCACCAATGCGGCGCGACATCAAAATCCTCGCGCACTCACAGATAGACGATGCGGCGGTGATAGCTGTAGGGTTGGCGTCGTCGTCCTTTGGTCTGCTCTGGGCGGACGTAGCGCTCGATCAGATTTTCAATCGCCATCTGCGCGGTGCCGAGCAAGTCCTGCGCGAGCGCACGCGCGCCGCGCGAGCGGGCCGCCAGCGCGGCCGTCGCAAACGCGAGCGGGTCCGTGGCGCTGCGAATCTGCACGGGATCGGTGCCGAGCGTCAGTTGCGGCAGGATTTTTTCGTAGCGCACGCGGACGGTGATTGATTGCGTCGCGCCGATCAGGTTGATTTTGTCCTCGCGCCATTCCCACAGGCGCAGGTACGTGCTCGGCTGCAGGTTGAGCATGCTCCCGCCGCTCGTGAATTTCTCCATCGGGATGAAGACGTCGGTCGTGTTCGCCGTGGCGCGCTCCCAGAGCATGTGCGGGCAGAGGCAATCGGTCGGAAGCTGCGGGCTCGACGTGTCGCTCAGCTCGGTCTGCGTGATGCCGGTCGAGGGATTGACGTCCATCTCGATATCCTGCTGCTCGGCGAGCACGCTGACGCCGTTTTCCGCAAGCTCGCGCTGGAGTCCGCGATAGGCCGAGTTGAGCAGCGGCATCAGCAGCGTGTCGGTGAAGACGGCGGCGGCCGAGTCGTTGAGCAGCGCGCGCGCCAGCGTCAGCGCGTCTTCCGCCTGCGAATACGCCGTGGTGGGAACGACGGGCATGATTGCCTCCGAAGGTTCGTTTGTAGGGGCACGGTATACCGTGCCCGGCGCGATTTCTTGGCGACATGCGGGCCTTTAGGGCCGCGAAAACATGCCGCGCGAGGAACGGGCTTTAGCCCTGGAGGAACTCGACTACGTGTTGCGGGTAAACCAGCACAATGGAAGGCGCTGCGCGCCGGTTTTTTTCGCAGGGCTGAAGCCCTGCGCTTCCACCGGCGCGTCCATGTTTCAACTTGATTATCGCTAGTAGAGCGCGGCGCATTATAGTGTTTGTGGGTCCAGGGAGACTCGCGATGGCCAACCTGAAGCCCGTGCATCCCGGGGAGATTCTGCGGGAAGAATTCATGGAGCCGCTAAGCCTCAACCCTCACAAGCTGGCGCTGGCTCTTCGCGTGCCGGCGCCGGGCATCTACGAGATCGTCAAGGAAGAGCGATCGATCTCGACGGAAATGGCGCTGCGGCTCGCTCGTTTCTTTCGCACCACGCCGGAATTCTGGATGAACCTCCAAACGCACTACGATCTCGAAATCGCCCGCGACCAAGAGCAGCGCCGGATCGAACAGGAAGTTCGCCCCATCGAAGCCGCGACGGTGTGAAAGGCTCGCGGCAGCAAGCTCGACTACTTGCTGCGGGTGAAGCTGCGCATAGGAAGGCGCTGCGCGCAGATTGTTTATGGCAGGGCTAAAGCCCTCCCCTTCCACCAACGGCTTGAGCGATCTGCGGTCGCGTAGTACAACTGCCGCTGCATGTCGGAGAGTGTGCTACGCAGGGAGCAAACATGAATGGAGAAGAGATCGCGGCCCGCTTGGTCCATGCCGAGCGGCGCATCAAATCGACGCAACGCATTGCCGTTCTGCTCGCGTTGCTATTTCTCGCCGCTTGCATTTCCCAAGCGTGGGAGCTTCATCGGGTGGCGAATCGGCAGACGCTGAACTTGCGCCGTCTAAACATCGTCGATGAGCATGGAGTTGCGCGTGTGGTCTTAGCCTCGCCCGTGCCAGAGCCGATTGTCCTCGGGAAGCAATATCACCGCGGAGGAGCTGCCTCAGGGGTAATCATCGCGGATGGCACCGGGACGGAGCGTGGCGGATACTTGACCAGCGACGGCGATGCGCCTAACGCGTTTCTGACTCTGGATGGACAAAACAAGCAGACCGTTGTTCTGCTTGCCGAACCAACCGGGGATACTCTCTTCCGCATCTGGAAGGGCGACAATGGCTCTCTCACGATGGGTGTGGGCGACAATCCGTTTCTTAACGAACGTCAGAATGGAAACTTGGTCTTCGCTTCGCCACCGAATAACCCGCAAAGCCGCGACACGAGGCCGATGCTCAGATGAACCAGCGTGTCTAATGACATGGGTTAGGAGAAACAGCGATGTCATCCGACAAGGAATCTTTCGGAACTCTTAGAGCAGGAGCGCTGCTGACCGCCATCCTAGCGGCGATGTCTTTCACGCTTGCAGCGGCGGTGGCGATTGCGGCGGCGCAGGGGCCGCCGAACCTGATGCTGCCGGAAAATTCGGCAACCAAAGTGTCGGAGCACGTGTACGAGATCACCGGATTTCCGAACATCGGCATCGTCGTGGGCGATCGCGCGACGCTGGTGGTCGATACGGGACTCGGTCCGCGCAACGGAGCGATCGCCGCGCGCGAGGCACAGAAACTATCGAAGGGCCCGCTGCTCTACCTCACCTCAACGCACTACCATCCCGAGCACGCCGCGGGCGAAGGCGGCTTCCCCGCCAACACGATTATCGCGCGGCCGATCGCGCAGCAACAGGAGCTCGAAGCCAACGGCATGCGATTCGTCCAGATGTTCAGCGGTTTTTCGCCGCAAATGAAGGAGCTGCTCGCGGGCGTGACATTTCGCAAGCCGGACATCACGTTTGAAAAAGAGGTGACGATCGATCTCGGCGGCGTGACCGCGCGGCTTTTCTGGATGGGCCCGGCGCACACGAAGGGCGACGAGCTGGTCGACGTCGAACCGGACAGCACGCTGATTTCGGGCGACGTGGTGCAGAACAAAGTCGCGCCGAATTTGCCGGACGACAACGCCAGCATGAAAGGCTGGGTCGAAGTGCTCGGCAAGCTGCGCGGTTCGTCGTACGCGCACATTCTGCCCGACCACAGCGCGCCGGGCGATGGGTCGCTCGTCGAGACCAATTATCAATTCTTCTCGCAGCTTCAGGCGCGCGCGATTGAATTGAAGCGCCAGGGCAAGTCGGCGGACGATGCTGGTCAAACGCTGCTCGCCGAATTCAAGACGGAGTTCCCCGATTGGTCGGGCACGAACGCGATTCCCAACATCGTGAAGCACGTTTACGCAGAAAACCCGTGATCCGATTTGTGACGCGTGATTGAAATGAAGAAATCGATCTTTGCGCTCTATGTTGCGTTGGCGTGCGGTGCGGCACCGGCGCAGACGACGGGCTGGCAGCCGTCAGCGGGACACGCGCAAGTGGCGATCTGGCCGGGCGCGGCGCCGGATGCGCAGCCTGTCGCGGGGCCGGAGACCGTCGAGAGCGATCCAAAAGAATTGATCGGCGGAAAGCGGGTCATCGCCGTGAAAAATGTGACGCGGCCGACGATGACGGTTTACTCGCCCAGCGGAAAAAATACGGGCGCCGCAGTCGTGGTATTTCCCGGCGGAGGCTATCAGATTCTGGCGATCGATCTCGAGGGCACAGAGGTCTGCGACTGGCTGACGTCCAAGGGGATTACGTGCGTGCTGCTGAAGTACCGCGTGCCGGGCGAGCCGGGGTATCCGAAGCCCGCGCCGTATCCAAAATCAGGGCCTTATCCGGAATCACCGATGGCGTTGGAAGATGCCCAGAGGACGATGGGGCTGGTTCGCTTTCACGCGGCGGAATGGCATATCGACGCTCACAAGATTGGAGTGCTGGGCTTTTCGGCGGGCGGACATCTCTCGGCGGCGATAAGCACACACTTTGAGAAGCGTTTGTACCCGACCGTGGATGCAGCCGACAAAGAGAGCTGCCGCCCGGATTTTGCCGTGGCTATTTATCCGGGGCATCTGTCGATGTCGGCGGCGGAGTGGGATGCCCAGCAAGGCGCCAAGAAGTTTGAGCTTCATTATCCGGCGACTACCGATAAAGATTTGGGGTTGAATCCGGATGTTCCCGTCACCCGGCAGACGCCGCCCACGTTCTTGCTGCAAGCCGAGGACGACCACGTCGACAATGTGAACGACTCGCTGGCTTACTACATTGCGCTGAAGAACGCCGGCGTTCCGGTGGAGATGCATCTCTATGCTCAAGGTGGGCATGCATTCGGGCTGCGGCGCACCGAGCTTCCGATAACGGCATGGCCTCAGCTGGTGGAGACGTGGCTGGCGACGATCGGGATGATTGCGAAGTAAGTGCTCGGGGATCGCACGCGTCAAAGCGCGGTTTGCGGCGCAAGGCTTCGTATAGCCAACGTGGTCTTCTGCCCATGCTGCCTCCTGTTATTGGAGGCCCTGATTCTACCTAGGCAGGCTGTCTAGTTTTAGCGGGGAGCACTACATCACGCTTGTTCGCGCTCAACGGGGAATGGGCCGCCCAGGA
>DASPVC010000072.1:0-33891 GCA_035622585.1 Candidatus Acidiferrum sp. | reverse complement strand
TCGATCGACCGGCTCTGGTTGTACCCGCGCCGCACGAATCCCTTTTTCTCCAGCGTCGAGAGATGCTTGTGCACCGTCGCGAGCGACGTCAGCTTCAGCGCGTGCGCGATCTCCTCAAAGCTCGGCGAGTAGCCGTTCTTGTTGATGAACCCGACCAGGTAATTCAGCACTTCTTTTTGCCGCTTTGTCAGCGCCATTTCTAACCCCCGGGCCTGCACACTTCGGCCCGCTGCCACTCTAGGCGAATTAAAGGCGAAAGTCAATGGTACTCCGGGACAGGTAGTGACTCAGTTTGAGCCAGGCAGGCATAGGTATAAAATCATGCAATTCTCTTCGTGGAGAAATACGCCATGGATTGGAAAGCGATTTGGCAAGGCCTGCTCAGCAATTTGCTTTCGGCCTTCATCATTGCAGGAGGTGGCATCGCGTTAGCCTATCTAGAGGCTACACACTCGCGATGGGCTGCTCCGCTTCTGTTCGGTTTAGGAGGATCAGCTATCGTGTCATTGTTAATTTTCAGCCTTACGGGGCGGCCTCCTTTTTCTAGAAAGCAGCCCCAGACGACTGTTGATAACGTAGAAGCCAATATTCGGGCATGGCTGGATTATTTTGGATTAGGAGTCCAAAAGAGAACCGAGCCTGACGCCCATTTCGCTTTCATAATCACGTGTCGCAGCGGTATGGGTCTGTACGTGGCGAGGTTCAAGGCTCGGGACCGCTACATAGTCTTCGGCTCAAACATAGAAATCAGTGCTGAACACCGACAAATTCTGACGCAATTATCGAAAGAAAAATCGGGAAGGATTGCGGAGGAATTAGCTCTTGAATTGGCCAGAACCGGAGTGGGGTACAGTCTCGAAATTCAGCCAGACGGAACCATGACCAAGATTAGTCTACAGAGAGCTATTCCTATTACACCGAGCTTAACTGAGGATACATTCATCGCTCATACGGATCAGATGGAGAGCAATGCTCAGGTTGCGAGAGAAGTTGTGCGCCTCGCTGTTGACAATGCTAAGCAGCGACCTCCCTCTCCCGCGACGTAATAAGTTCCACGATTTCCTTGATTTCCCAAACATGGTCCGCAATTCCCGTTTCCATCGCAGGAGTTACGCGCAATGTCTGGTGAATCCGGCAGAAGTTGTAGTGCATGAAGTGAAGCGCCACGGCCCGTTGATTCACGCTCGGACGGCTTGACCCTTCTCGAGATGGGGAATAGATTTGCCGCGCAATGTCGGACAACATCGCTCGGAATCACAAGGAGGTCCCCATGCGATCCATCAATTTCTACGCGGCGATTTGCGCGCTCTTGATCTTAGGTTCCGTCCTCGTGCCGCGCTCCCTCCAGGCCCAATCGCCCAACGCGACCCCGCTCATTCTCGAAAAGGACGAAGGCGAACGCAGGGTATGGAGGCCCATCGAGGGTGTGGACAGCAAACTCTCCCTTTTCATCCTGAAGGTTGATTCCCACAATGGTGGCTCATCGCATTTGGTATTCGGAACGGAGGACATACCCGTCGGAGGACGCATAGACACTCATCGCCATCCCGGCTCGGACGAAATTCTTTATCTCCCGAATGGATTGGCCAAGGTGACCGTGGGCGATAAGACTGGGGACGTGCATGGCGGCGCGACTGTGTTCATTCCGGCCGGCACGTGGATTTCCGCCGTCAACACCGGAAAAGAGGCGATCCACGCAGTGTTTGTTTTCTCCGCGCCGGGCTTCGAGGAATTTATGCGCGCGGAGTCTGTTCGCGAGGGTGAAAAGGTCGTTCCGCTGACCAAAGCCGAGGATGCCGCGATCCTCGCCAAGCACGCCCACGCTGTAATTTACAAAGAGCCCTGAATCCTGCGCCGCTCACCGGGCACATGGAAGGCCGACCCGTCAAGCCTCACGGTTGTGTCGTATTTCGGCCCTGAACACCGGGGGTCAGCTTGCGGACGATGAATTCCTGAAAAACGCCTGCGAGAGCGGTCTCGCCGATCCGCACGCCCGCGGTTTCAAACGTCGGTCCCGCCCCGCGATTCGTCGCCGGATAGTACGCGTTCGCGATCCCGCCTGCCGCTATATTTCCGAGGACATTCGAGTAGTTGGGCTGCCACTTCTTGTTGTCCCCTTTGCAGATGAACGCATTGACGAGCGCATACGCCAGCCGCGACCGAACGCCGCCCGTCCCTTTGTAGAAATAGCGAGGATCCTGCTTGAAGAGAATCGGGAAAATGGCGCCTCCGAGAAACGTCCCGTCGAAAACGTCCGCATAGTTTGCGCCAAACCGCTTTCCGTAGCCCTGCGCGCCCTGGCCATATCCTTTGAACGAATTGCTGGCCTGCTCGCCCCCTGCAAGCGCCGCCACCAATCCGATCGTCACCAGATCGCTCGATGACTTCCACGCAAGCTTCATTTTTTGCCCCGGCGTAAGAGGGGCCGGATCCGGAACGTAGCTCACGTAAAAATTCGGGATGAAGCCCAGCACGCGCTGCGTCTCCTGCACCTTGATCTGCTCTTCCGCGATCTCTTCCTGTGTCTGCGTCACCGTCACGGAAGCGGTCTGCATCGCCAGCGGCAGGACGATCTGCGGCGCCACGTAGTGCTCGCCCGGATGGAGCGTCCCGGAAACCACCTGGTTTGCAAAGTGCTCCGCCGAAATCGTGACTTCGAAGTTGCCGGGATTTACGTTCAGGAAGTAGAACTGGCCGCTGCTGTCCGTGAAGGCTTTCTCGTCGATCGATCCACTCGCGATCTTCAGCTCGACCTTCGCGCCGACTATGAAGGCTCCGGTCTGGTCGACTACCGTCCCGGCAATGGTTCCCGGTGACTGCTGATCGCCTTGCTGTCCGGCGGGCGAGTTCGCGGCCCCCTGCTGCGCCCGCGTCGAGGCCGGCAGCACCCACGCTAAGCCGCCGGCGATCAGCCAAGCCAATCCCCGCAGCCCGGCGCACTTTCGACGCGTGTTTCGGACGTGGGTCGTACTCGGTCTCCCTTGCCCAGTACCCATCCTCATTACTCTAAAGCCTTTCTTCCGCGTCCCGGCACAAAAAGTTCCCCGAGCGGTGCCATGTATCATTCCCACCTACAACTTCCTCGACCTCACACCGAAGGGACGGGACGAAGACGCCCTGGCGTTCTCCATGGCCTGGGTCCGCCACCACGACCGCTACAGCGACGGCTACGTGCTCGACGCCAAGCAGCTCTACATTCCGCCCGCGGGCGCGCGAACCAAATAAATCGAAGACGCGGACCGTCGCTCTAGCGTCGCTGCGCCTATCGGTAGCTCAAACCCAAACTGCCGGGTTGACGCACTTCTCTGCCGCGGTGTATAGTGAACCATATGGTTCAGTATCGGCCGACCGATCGGATGGATCAGGTGGCTGGGGCCATTGCCGATCCCACTCGCCGCGCGATCATCGACCGCCTCGCCCGCGGCCCCGCTCGCATCTCCGATGTCGCCAAGCCGTTTCGCATGTCGCTCACCGGCTTTTGCAAGCATGTGCGCGTGCTCGAACGCGCCGGCCTTGTCCGGCGCACGCGCCGCGGCCGTGATAACATCTTGCGCCTTTCGCCCAAACCGCTGCGCGACGTTGCGAAGTGGGTCCTGAATTACGAGCAGTTTTGGAACGATCGTCTCGACCGGCTCGAGCATTTCTTCGCCAAACAAAAGGAGGAGTCGTGATGAACCTGATCGATCTGACCGTTACGCGCACCATCCCCGCACCGCCGGAAAAGATCTTCGACGTCTGGATCGACCCGAAAAGCCCCGGCGGCCCGTGGTTCGGCGGCGAGCGAGTGATCGTGAATCCCGTCGTTGACGGCCTCTTCTATCTCGCCGTAAAGCACGAAGGGCGAGTCTGGCCGCACTACGGTCGCTTCGTAGAGCTCGATCGGCCGAGGAAAATCGCATTCACGTGGGTTTCGGAAGCGACGAAAGGGGTGGAGTCCGTCGTCACCCTCACCATGGAGCCTCGCGGCGCTGAAACGGAAGTCACGCTGCGCCACGCGGGCGTGCCGGACGACGAAATGGGCCGTCGGCACAAAGATGGTTGGACGTGGATACTTTCCGCGCTTGCCGAAGGCTTGGCGTCGCGCCGCTCCGCCTCTTCGTCGGACTAACTTCCTCGTGTGATTCCGCTCGTCGCTGGAATCGCGTGCTTACTGCGCGGAGAATGCCAGCAGCACGTTGCCCGAATTGGTCCCGGTCACGGCATAACCGGAGCCGATGTAGAGCATTCCATTTACGATCGATGGCCCGATCGACGCAATCGCTCCGCCCCTGGCCGCAACCTTGTTGACCGTCTCAAATGGTTTCGCGGTGTCAAATTCCCAAACCACGTGGCCGTCCACAGTCGAGAGCGCGTGCAGCTTCCCGTCAGACCCGGCCAGGAAAACGGTGCCCGGCATCGCCGTCGCAGCGGCCGAATTGGATACGCGAGCTCCGCCCGCCTTCGAAAGCGTCGCGCGCCACGCAACTTCGCCGGTCGCGAGCTTCAACGCCACCATTCCGCCGGACTGCAATCCGTAATAGACATTCTGATCGTCCGCTGCCCCGCCCCAGACAATTCCGTTCAGAAGAGCGAAGAAACTGTTCTCCTGCCCCTTGGGGATTTCAACCACTTGCTTGTCCCACACCAAGGCGCCCTTCTTATCCGGATCGAGCGCAAACACTCTTCCCTTCTTCATGCCGGCCACCACGACGCTCTTGCCGTTCGCCAGCTTTCGCAAGATCGGCGAATTGCCGATGTCCTGGTCGGGACCGTTCACCTTGGGACAATTGTCGGTGCGCGTTGCGGGATCGCTGCAGCCGCCGATGAACGCGTCGTTGGCTTGCGCCTGGTAAAACCACCGCATGGCTCCGGTCTTCATATCAAGCGCGACCACGGCATCCGTGGTTTCGGGCACCGGATCGCTCTGCCCGTCGCCCGTTCCCACGTAGATGGCGCCTCGCTTCGCGTCGATCGTCGGCGAATTCCAGATCCCGGCTCCGGAGGGCGAATACTGCTGCACACCCTTGGAATTCTTCCGCGTCGGCTTGGGCTCGCCGACAATATAAGTCTTCCAGATTTGCGCTCCCGTATTCGCGTCAAGCGCCACCACGCTTCCGCGGCTGGTACAGCATGGATAATCCAGATTGGACGCCGAAAATTCCTCTGAGGAAGACACCGGCACGTACACGCGCCCTCGGTACACCTTCGGTGCCGCCGTGATGCGCGCGACAAAGTGATTGTCCACGCGCGTCGTCCAAAGCTCCTTTCCGGTCTGCGCATCCACGGCGTAGATGTTCGCGTGCGCGTCCCCGAAGTAAGCCGCGTACTTCGTTCCGCTATGGCCTTGCACGCGCGCCACGCTCAGCGCGCCGCGCACGTTTCCCTTGGCCTGATACGACCAGTAAACGCAACCCGTTTGCGCATCGAGCGAATAAACGTAGCCGATATCGGTCCCGACAAAGATTCGCCCGGAAACGATCGTCGGCTGGGCGTACGCGGATAGCCCCGTCGGGTAGCCGAACGCCCATTTCAGTTTCAGTTGCGGCACTTGCGCGGCCGTCAGGCCCGCGGCCTTCGCATTTTGAAACCGCGAATTCACTATGTCCGGGCTCCACCCGTTCCATTCGCTGCCCTTCGCGGGATCGGCCATCGGCGCATTCGACGCGCATTGATTCGGCATGTCCTTCGCGTCGCCCGCTTTCAGGCTGCCGAGCGGCCGTCCGCTCAGGAACGTAGCCAGCATCTTTCGCTGATCTTCGGTCAGGGCGTCGCCCTGCGGCTTCATCGCGCCGATAGTCAATGCTTCGTAGATTTTCTCCGGAGTCATCTGCCGGATTGCGTCCGGCGCAGGCGCCTGCGGTACGGTGGGGTTCCCATGGCAGCCCATGCAGCGCTGCTGGAACGTGGCGATCCCGCTCTCCGTTCCCGGCGACGCGGTTACCGAAGGTCCTTGCGGATTTTCCTGTCCCCGCGCCTTAGTCGCGCCGAGCAGAGTCACGATGGCGAACAACGCAGCAGTTGCCAGCACGTGCCAAGGAGTTGCCTTCCCGTTTCCCATTTTCTGTCTTCCCTTTTCTGTTTTTTCCTGCCTACTTGTCGCTGATCCCGCCCCACGCGCTGTTCAAATGATATTGCAGGCCCGACCCCATCATCTCGATCCGGCGAATCTTGCCGTCTGTGATCTTGAAAACCTCCGTCACATCAATCGTCGACGGCCGATTGAAATTTTTCATGTCCACGTCCTGCCCGTTCGTGAGGTGAATGTGCTGCACCGTTCCGTTCTGATCGAAAATCACATTCGCCCACACAACGCCCCGCTCCTCATCCACGATGGGAAATCGCCGCGAATGAATCCGCGTGACCACCGCGTAATAGCCGCTCTTGAACTGCTGCATGCACGTCATCGCAAACGCGTTGAACGGCGCGTTCGGCGTCAGCGTCGGATTATTGGTTGTGTGCATTCCGTTCTCGATCCGGTCGCAATCATCCGCAAACGGATAGACGCCCTTCCCGTTGTTGTTCTCGAGCCCTGCAAAATACATGTTCGCCGTCGCGATCAATTGCTGGCGCGACGCGCGCTGCGCGGCCGGAATCGTCTCGAACCAGATCGAATCGGGCTTGCTCGTGTCAAATCCGCTGATGTTCTGCGGCCCTCCGCCGCCCTGCCGGTAATACATCGTCTCGGCTTCCGTGATCCGGCCGAGCTGCACGCGCAGTCGCATTCCCATGATCAGGAGATGCTCGCCCTCGTGCATCGTCACGATGCAGCCGATCTGCTCCTCCGTCGTATCGGAGAAGCAGTGCCGGTAGCTGCCGACCGCCGTCGCCGTGCCCCAGAATCCGTCGCCGATTTGCATCACTTGATCTTGTTCGGTGTACTTCACGTCCGCAGCGAACGGCACTCCTTTCGGATCGTGCGCGACCAGCGCATTCAAGTACTGCGTCGCAAGCCCTTCCAGGCACGCCCGATCGCAGTCCGTCGGAATCGGCCCGGTCGCAGCCGCCACCCGCGCAAATCTTCCCGCCATCAACGCGATCACCGCGCAACACGCCATGCATATCGCAAAAGTCTTCATTCGCATCGCTCCACCCCCTGCTGCCGATAGCACGTTTTTCCGTAGGGGCGTAGCACCGCTACGCCCGGCAATCTTTCTTGGCACCATGCCGCCGATCCACCGCGAGTTCGATGTCACGTCATTCTGAGCGAAGGCTCCCTTTGGCCTCATTTCTAGCCACTGGTCCTTACCTCCCCGATCCCTCCGACCATCCGTTCCCCATCCCGTACGGAATCGTCACAAACGGCATCGCCTCCACTTCGTGAATCAGCCCCCCGCGGATTCCAAATGTCTCCACCGTCACCAAATTCAGCAGCATCCCCGGAGGCGCGTCCGGCGCGCCGCGCCTCGTTCCGTCGTGGATAAACAGCGGAAACGCCGTCGCCAGTCCCTTCTGCTCGTCGAGGACCAGCACCCGCCGCGGACGAATGTGCTTCATGAACGCGAACGTCTTCGAGTCGATCTGCTGCGAGCACGTGAGCATGCTGAACTTCAGTTGCGACTTGCCCTGCTCCGTGTTGGGATCCGGCAGCGGCGGCGCTGGCATCATCCGTCCGCCCGGAGGCGGGTTGTTCACCGTCTGGTAGCCGTTCTCATCTCGCACGCAATCGTCCGCGAATGCGCCGATCTTTCCGTCGTCGCCCTCGAGCGCGTCGAAATACGAGTTCGCCGCCCAGTACAACACATCTCGCGACTCTCTCTGCGACGCCGGAAGATCGTTGACCAGGCCCGGCCGCGGTGTCGTCAGCAGCGGAATCGCCGCCTTGTCGATGTTGCCGGCCCAGAGCTGCTCCACCTCGAGAATCCTTCCGCGGTCGATTTGCAGCCTCACCGCCACAAGCGTATCCCTGCCTCCAACCTTCAATCGCGCCTGCTCCGCCACTTGCCCGGCCACGGGGTCGGCGATGACGATCTTGAAGCTCGTCGGTTCGACCTTCGACCGCCAGAGCATTCCCTCGCCGATGTCCATCTGGGCGGCGTTCTCCGTCATTCGCACATCGAGCTGCACCGGCGGCACCGCCTTGGGATCGTGCTGAAAAATTGCGTTCATGTAGCCGTCGATGAACCCGACGAGGCACGCCCGATCGCATGGCTTTACGATCGACGCGCTCCATTCCGGCTCCGGTCCCTTATATTGTTGCGGCGCGGCGGCGCACACCCCTGCGCTCGCTCCCAGGAGCAGCAGCGCCGCGCACACGTCAATCAGATTCCGTGTCATTTGCGTCCACCCCCTCTTCGCCTCGCAGCATCCCCGCTAGCGCGGGTGACGATATCGCGCTCCGCCGCAACCGTCAACCTTTGCTCGCGACAGCGCTTGGCGTCATGACGTGCTCGGATCAGAGTGCGTCGGTAGGGGCACAGCAGGTGGGGCCCCCAGGTCGACGGTTAGTCGAGCCTGGGGGATCAGTCGTGCCCGGCGCTAGTGCTTGGCTTTGACGCACCTATCTGGACAATTCTTGAGAAGGGCCGAGGCTCGACCGACCCCGGATTTACAAATGTTCATGAAAGTCCTTTGGCGGCCGCGGCGTATCATTTGCACGGCCCGTTAACGTGTCATTCTGAGCGGAGCGTCCCGACGGTTTTCTTTCCGGCGTCAGCCGGGCCTGCCTGCTGCAGGCAGGCCGGGACGCAGAGTCGAAGAATCCCTCTTCTGTTCGTAGGCTGAAGCTAAGAGACGGCGCAACAATCGGAGTCGCGGATGAGCTTTCAAGCCACGGAATTCGAATTTCGCTACCGCTTCTGGATCATCGCGGGGCTTTTCTTTTTTGGCTTTTTTCTCTACAACGCCGATCGCGTAAACGCGGCCGAGGCTCTTACGCGGCTCATCCTCCACAGTCACGACGAAAACTCAGCCGCCTTCGGCCATTGCATCACGGGACTCTTCGCGCTCGGCACGCTACTCGTCACGATCGGCGCTCTGATTCGTTCCTGGGCGGAATCGTACCTCCACAGCTCGATTGTTCATGACGCCGCGTTACATGGCGAGCAGTTGGTTGCGGACGGCCCCTATCGCCGCGTCCGCAATCCGCTCTATCTCGGAAATCTCTTTTTTGCAGTTGGACTCGGGTTCCTCGCGAGCCGCGCCGGCTTTTTGGTGATTTCGATAGGCATGTTGCTTTTCGTCTATCGGCTGATTCTTCGGGAGGAATCAACGTTACTCGCTTCGCAAGGCGAGAGCTATCGCCGCTACTTCGCCGCAGTTCCGCGCCTCTGGCCAGCTCTCACTCCGCGTGTTCCGGCTTCTGGCGCCAAGCCGAACTGGATCGACGGCTTCACGGGAGAGATTTTCATGTGGGGCGGCGCTGCGGCGATGGCCGTTTTCACGCTCACGCGCAGCCTTCTCTATTTCTGGATCACGCTGGGCTGCGGCTTCGCCATCTACTTCCTCCAGTATTTCCTTCGCTCCCGCCGCAAATCCCCCGCCTGACGCTCGTCACGCCCTGTGATCGCGAGACGCCTTCGTAGGGGTACGATATATCGTGCCCGGCATGAATTCTCGGCTTCGCGCCGCCAATTCTGCAATCGCACCATACAACAGCCGTTTGTTTCTTTTCCTCCCCTTATTTGTCTGTTTCCTCTTCCGTCTCGCTGTGGCCCCGCGGCTTCCGTTTGTGTTACGCTTTTTGAAGACGAGAACTTCTGTGGCTGCTTTCTGGTTTGGGGGAGCTCGGCCCAGCATCTCGCCCGTTCTCTTTGTCATCTAAAGGGTAGGGTCACAAATCATTATGAGTACAACTTTGGCTCGTCCTTCGCAGCGCAAGCGCGAGACGCTCGAGCATGCAGTCATTCGCTTCTGCGGCGATTCCGGCGACGGAATGCAGATCACCGGAAGCCAGTTCACCAATACGGTCGCGCTCTACGGCAACGATATCGCGACCTTCCCGGACTATCCTGCTGAGATTCGTGCCCCGGCGGGCACTTTGCCGGGCGTCAGTGGATTCCAGGTTCACTTTTCCTCCCATGACGTATATACGCCCGGCGATAGCGTCGACGCCCTCGTCGCCATGAATCCCGCCGCGCTGAAAATGAATTTGCCGGATCTCAAGGCCAATGGGATTTTGATCGTCAACCTCGACAACTTTGAAGAGACCGATTTGCGCAAGGCGCAGATGGCCGTGAATCCCTTGGAAGATCATTCGCTCGATGGCTACCGCGTTTTTCCCGTCGAGCTGAGCAAGCTCACGCGCGCCGCGCTCAAGGACCTCGGCCTCGACGCTAAGAGCATGGACCGCTGCAAGAATTTCTTCGCGCTCGGCATGTGCTATTGGCTCTACAACCGCTCGATGGAGACGACGCTCCGCTGGATCGAGGACAAATTCAAGGCCAAGCCCGTGCTCGTCAACGCGAATCGCACGGCCATGCAGGCTGGCTATAGCTACTGCGAAGCCACTGAAGCGTTTCAGACCAGCTATGAAATTCCGCCGGCGAAGCTCGCGCCCGGCACGTACCGCAACGTCAGCGGCAATAGCGCGCTCGCGATGGGTTTCGTCGCGGCATCGCAGCAATCCGGCCTGCCGCTCTTTCTCGGCTCATATCCGATCACGCCTGCGTCGGACATTCTGCACGAGCTTTCAAGCTACAAGAATTTCGGCGTCATCACGTTCCAGGCCGAAGACGAAATCGCTGCGGTCACATCAGCAATCGGCGCAGCGTACGGCGGCGCGCTCGGCATTACCACAACGTCCGGCCCCGGCATGTCCCTGAAAACCGAGGCGCTCGGGTTGGCCGTTGCCGTTGAGTTGCCGCTGGTCGTTTGCGACGTTCAGCGCGGCGGCCCGTCCACCGGCCTCCCGACGAAAACGGAACAGGCCGATCTTCTGCAGGCTCTGTTCGGACGAAATTCTGAAGCGCCGATTCCCGTTCTCGCGCCCGCAACCCCGGGCGATTGTTTCTGGATTGCTCTCGAGGCCAGCCGCATCGCGATCAAATACATGGTTCCGGTCATCATCCTTTCTGATGGCTACCTCGCCAACGGCGCCGAGCCCTGGAAGATTCCCGATCTTTCGCAATTGCCGGACGTTCCCGTGAAGTTTGAAACCAATCCGCAGGGCTTCCGGCCTTACAAGCGCAATCCGTCCACCCTTGCGCGTCCGTGGGCGATTCCCGGTACTCCCGGTCTCGAGCACCGCGTCGGCGGCATCGAAAAGCAGGACGTTACCGGCAACGTCAACTATGAGCCGCTCAATCACGAGAAAATGGTCCGCCTGCGCGCCGAGAAAGTTGCGGCAGTCGTGCAGGATATTCCCGACGTTGTTCCGGCGGGCGATCCGTCCGGCGATCTCCTGATTGTGGCGTGGGGCTCGACCTACGGCTCGGTGGCCGCCGCGATGCGGACGCAGCATGGCAAAGGTCGGCGTATCGGCCACGTTCATCTGCGCCATCTCAACCCGCTGCCGAAAAATCTCGGCGAGGTTTTGATGCGCTACGACAAAGTTCTCGTCCCGGAAATGAACATGGGCCAGCTCGTCATGTTGTTGCGCGCGAAGTATCTCGTTGACGCCGTGGGCTACAACAAGATTCAGGGCAAGCCCTTCAAGAAGTCGGAAATCGAGCAAAAGATCGACGAGATGCTTGATTAGGAGCATTCGAATGAGCACTGCTACCTTGCCAGCTCTTACGAAGAAAGACTTTCAGACCGACCAGGAAATCCGCTGGTGCCCGGGCTGCGGCGACTACGCGATTCTTTCCGCCGTTCAATCCGTCTTTCCTGAACTGGGCATCCCGAAGGAAAAGTTTGTCGTGATCTCGGGCATCGGCTGCTCCAGTCGTTTCCCGTATTACATGAACACCTTCGGCTTCCACACGATTCACGGCCGCGCCCCCGCCGTTGCAACAGGCCTCAAAATCGCGCGCCCCGATCTCGAAGTCTGGGTCGTCACCGGCGACGGCGATTCGCTTTCGATCGGCGGCAATCACACGATCCACATGCTGCGCCGCAACGTGGGCCTCAAGGTCCTCATGTTCAACAACCGAATCTATGGCCTTACCAAGGGTCAGATTTCGCCGACCTCGGAAATCGGCAAGAAAACGAAGTCGACTCCGTTCGGCGCGGTCGACCGCCCGTTCAACCCGATCTCGCTTGCGATCGGCGCGGGTGCCACGTTCGTCGCGCGCTCGGTCGACGTCTTTCAGCAGCACCTGAAAGACACGCTGCGCAAGGCCGCCGCCCACAATGGCTCGGCCTACATTGAGATTCTGCAAAACTGCAACATCTTCAACGATCACGCCTGGGAATCGCTTACGGAAAAGGACGCGCGCAGCGAGCACGTCGTTCAGCTTGAGCACGGCAAGCCGCTCATCTTCGGCAAGAACCGCGACAAGGGCATCCGCCTCAACGGCCTCGAACCCGAGGTCGTCACGCTCGGCAATGGCGTCACGGAAAAGGATCTGCTCGTCCACGACGAGCGCAATCCGCAGCCCGCGTACGCCTTCCTGCTCGCGCACATGGAAGAGCTGCCCGGCTTCCCCACTCCGATCGGCGCGTTTCGCGCATGGGAGGACGTGCCGGTCTACGAGGAAACGATCGCGTCGCAGATTCGCGACGTCCAGTCCAAGCGCGGCAAGGGCGACCTCGCCAAGCTGCTCCACGCCGGCGACACCTGGGAAGTCACCGCCTAAGCCTTTGGGGTTTGAGCGTAGCGCCGCGGTCTTCAGCGCGGCATCCTCCTTCTATTGTCATCCCGAGTGAGGCCGCAGTTTGGCCGACGAGGGACCTGCTTTTCCACTTCATCAGGGCCGTCATTCCGAGCGGAGTCGCGCGTTGGCGTTTCCCACCGCGCAGCGGTGGGCGCGCGACGAAGTCGAGGAATCCCTCTTCGCTCCCTGCGTGCGTTTTCGGCTTGGTCGTGCGGCGCCACCGTCGTGCGCCCCGGAAGACGGTCCGTAGGGGCACGATACATCGTGCCCGGCAACGTTTCTTGGCTACGCGTGCGTTTTTGGCTTGGTCGTGCGGCGCGATGGTTGTGGTTCTCTGCTTCCTCTGCGCCTCTGCGGTGAAACAGCCTCGCCTATCGGGCTGACCCCTGCGCAGCCTGTCCGTTTTGCGCCATGGTTGTGCGCGCGCTTGACACCGCCGGCATCAGCGCCATCGCCTGATCGCGCGCCGCGGCAAACGCCGCCCAATTCTTCTTCGAAATCGGGTCCGCGGTCGGCAGCGGCAATTTCTCGAAATTCAAAAATTGCCCGCGCAACTCGATCCGGAAATCGAGATGCGGCCCCGTCGCGAGGCCCGTCATCCCGACGAGCCCGATACTCTGCCCCTGCGCCACATGCGCGCCGTTGCGCACTAGAATCCGCGAGAGGTGCATGTAGTAGGTGGTGTACCCGTTCGAGTGCTGCACCTTGACGAGATTTCCGTCCCCGCCCTTCGGCCCCGCGAAAATCACCTTGCCGTCGCCGATCGTCTGCACCGGAGTGCCGATCGGCGCTCCGTAGTCGATGCCGAGGTGCGGCCGGTACTCCTTCAGAATCGGATGATATCGGTGATAGCTGAAATGCGACGTGATCGGCGCGGCGAACTTCAGCGGCGAGTGCAGGAAAGCCTTCTTCATCGACTTCCCTTCCGGCGTGAAATACGCCTCGTGCCCCAGCGCGTCGCGGAAGAGCACCGCGCGGTACGCGTGCCCGCCGTTGTCGTATTCCGCCGCCAGAATCCGCCCGTACGAAATCGTTTCGCCGCTCGCCAGCGTCTTCTTCTCGACCACCACGCGGAACGTGTCGCCGGGCCGCGGATCGGTATAGAAATCGAGATCGAACGCAAAGATCGCCGCCAGCCGCATCGCCAGCTCGGGCTTCTCTCCCGCGTCGGTCACCGCCTGGAAGAGCGAATCGTCGATTTCGCCGCCCACGCCGACGGTCGCGCTGCGCGACGGAATCGCTTCGATCTCGGAATGAAAATCCTCCCCCTGCGGCGCAATCGAAAGAATATGCTCGGGGTCGATGCTGTACCGCACCTCGCGCAGGTCGCCGGATAAGCCTCGCCCAATCGCCAATTCGTTTCCCGCGCGAACGTGGCGCATGTCGAACACAGGCTCCGCCGAAGCCACCAGCCGCGCCGCCGTCGGCGGATCGATGCCCAGGCCCGCGAGCGCCGCCGCAAACGGAATGCGCGCCGGCACCGCTCGCTCGGTGAAATGGACGATCTGCTGCTGGATGCGCAGCGCCTCTTCGTGCATCGCCGAAATTTCCGCCGCCACGCGCTTCTCCGTCGAATACCGGATGTAGTACGACGCGCCAATGCACGCCGCCGCCAGCAACAGAAAACTCGGCCAGAAAATCAGTCTCTTCACGCCCGTCAACTCCTCGCCCCGCCCCTCTCCGAAAACTCCCAAGATGATTCGGCAGCATAGCCCATCGCCGCCGCGATAGAAAAGCGAAAATCAGCCTCCGTGCGCCAAAGGTTCACACGTCGCCCCGCAGTGCGGGCTTCGGCCTTGCCTCTGTAGCGGCCACCTTTTCGCGTTTCCTGCGTCCCGGTGGTTTCGACCGGGAAGGTGGGCCGTCTCGTGTGTCATCCCGCTTGCCCTGAGCTTATCGAAGGGAGTCAGGCCGCAGTTCGGCCGACGAGGGATCTGCTTTTTCGGTCCTCTTCGCCCCCAGCGTCGCCGGGATTTGCATGTAGCGCCGCCGCCTTTTTACCCTGAGGAACGAAGGGCAGCGCGGCACTCTTCAGCCGTGGTGCCGTCAAGGTGTGAACGTAGCGCCGGGTCCTTCAGCCCGGCAGACTTGCCTCACGAGCTTGCCCCGAGCATGGCCGAGGGGTGACTGGTGGCGGGGGCCGGCTGACCGGCTCGCGAGTCAAGAAGCCTGCACGGAGCGAACCTTCAGATTTCGGAAAATGTCCGTCCCGCTGGGCCAAAAGGTCGTGAGTCGATCGCCGACGCTTAATCCTGTGATATACTGTGCCCGGTCCCGACATCAGAGCAGCGGTCAGTGACCGCAGCCAAAAAATGATGACGGATCAGGAGAAAATCAGATGAAAAATGCTGCCCAAAAGGCTGCGCGCGAAGCTGTACCTTTCCCCTACCATTCGTTCCGAAACATCAGTTGCCCAGAAGATCTCGAAAACAACCGCAAGGTATTCAGCGGGCACGCTCCGGTTACCTCGGTTCTGCCCCTAAATACGGACGAGAATGTCCGTGCCTATCTCCTCGAAGCAGAGGGGAAACAGCGCCGCCGCGAAACACAGGTCAACCGCGAGATCCGTGAAACCCTTGAGAGCAACCCCGAGAGCTTCTCAATCTTGAACACGGGTGTCGTCATCGTCGCCCACGGCCATGAAGTGGACGAGCAGAAGAAACTCCTGCTCCTAACTAAGCCCAGCATCATCAACGGAGCGCAGACGCAGGGCGTGCTATCGGACTATTTCAGCAAGCTGGGGGAGACTGGGGAGGCACCTCCAAACATTCACGTGAAATACGAACTGATTGTAACCGACGACGACGAGCTAATCGCTGAGATCTCGATTGCGCGGAATTTTCAGAATGATGTGGCCAACATTTCCATCGCCGGGAGGCGCGGACAACTCGACGAATTGGAAAAGAGTCTCCAGGACAAACTCCCGGAAGCAAAACTGAGGAAATCGGAAACCGAACTTTCCGAGGACTACATCTCAATGGAGCGGCTGCTTCAGGTTATCACGGCGCTAATACCAGCATCGCTCTGGCCCAAAAGTGCGGAGAGTGAAAACCCAAAGAAGGTTTACACATACAGCATGAAGGCCAAGTGTCTCAAGGAATTCATCGAGATCCACCGGAAAGCTCACGATAAGAAGGATCCCGAGCACGAAAAGGCCAAAGCACTTTTCCAATTTTACTTGGACATTGCAGCCGAAGCCTATCAGCTCTATGAGAAGTGGAAGGTACACCAGGGGTTCAAGGGTACGGGCATCCGCTCGATCACCCGAGAAAACCGCGAAATCGTCGAGGTGCCAGACGGAATTATCTTTCCTATTCTGGCGTCCCTGTCTGCCTTTGCGAAAAAGACGTCACAAGGTTGGACAATCAAGCCACCCAAGATGTTTGGCGACGATGAACTCATCCGCGCGGCTAAATCGGTGTACCAAAACATCGCCATGAGCAACCCGTGGATCATGGGTAAAAACCAAGCTTGTTACGCAGCGCTCTTTCAAATCACTTCGATCTACCAGAAACTGTCTGCGTAAAGCTAACCGAGGAGGGTGGCGCAATCGCTGCCCTCCCGTTTTTTCGGCTTTGGTTTTACATCCCTCGTGCAAGGTTTGGGCGCGTGGCGCGCCGTTGCGATCTCGAAGCGTGCGCGGCGCACCCGAATACACGATGGAAACCGAGCGGCGACAGCCTAAGGAAATATACGCACTCTTCCGGGAGACGGAGAGTGCGGCGGGGTTGCGAACAATGAGCACATACGAACTCGTTAAAGACAGGTTTCAGAAGCTCGTCGATGAAGGAGGTCAGATACTTAAGGCTGCTCGATGGGATGGCAGAGAGTACTATCAGTTTCCCTCCAGCGGCGATTATCTGCGCTTTCGCACCGAGGCAATGAACCTAGTCCGACGGTCATGCGGAGAAGACAGCGACCATTATCGCGAATTGAAGCGACTGGCTGAAGCGACCGATTCAGCAAATAACAGCTACTATCTAGCTCATTGCGTCGGAGTTGTGGAGGCTGCTAGGAGTGACTTCGAAGCAGGCCTGCTTTTCGACCTCCGTTCTCTCATCACAGCGGAAGTGCTTGGCGATTTCATCGACCAAGCCCAAGCGCTCATCAGCGCTGACTATCACGTCCCCGCGGCGTCGCTGGCTGGCGCAGTGCTCGAGGACACGCTGCGAAAACTTTGCGATAGGCATAAAATCGTCCTGCCCGCCAGAACTAAGATCGACAGCCTCAACGCCGAGCTCGCGCGCGCGAATGTGTACGATAAGCTCATCCAAAAGAGGATCACAGCAATCGCTGACATCCGGAACAATGCAGATCATGGTCGCTTCGACAGATTCAAGAAAGAGGACGTTGAGGACATGGTCAAGTGGATAAGAGGATTTGCTGCAGATTATCTGAAATAGGGCGCCTGAACATTCAAATCTGGCCGCACAATGTCCACAGGAACTCACGCTTGACGGCCTCTCTCCCCTCCGCAAACATGGCCTCGTGGTGCACGAGACCCAACTCGGTGCGCTGGCCACATCTCGAACGGGCCAGCGCTGCGCGTCGCCGACGCCTCCGCTTCCGCGAGGCGGCTGGCACACATGTGCCCCGTCGCAGTCAGAGTTGGCGATAGGTCGGTTTCCAGTGGCACAGACAATCATGTCTGTGCAGGCCCAGCCGCTGGCTTCGTGCTTTCAGCCCCAAAACAAGTGTCAACCAAGACCACCTGTTTCTCCCCGCAACCCAGTGAAAACAAACGGCCGGCGCACCAAACAACCGACAATTTTTCGCGATGCGTCAAAACGCCGTTTCCCTATTTCTACTCGACAATGCCTGCCGAGTAGATTTCGCTGGATCTCATTCAAAACAAACGATCGGCGCCTCGGCTACTCGACAATTTTTCGGGGGGTCTCCGACCCTAATTTCAAATTTCCAATCTCAAATTTCGCATTTTCACCCTCCCGGGTTCATAATCCGCGGCGCAACGGAAGGAGAGTCACAATGATCCCAGCCAAAAACAAGCTCACGATGGGATGTCGGTCCGTGATGGTCGCCGTTCTCGCGCTTTTGGCTGCTTCCGCTTTGCTGCGCGCGGACGCGGCGAATCAAGGCGGCCTGAGCGACACGCAAATTTCCTCCGGGCTCAAAGAGGCCTTGCGCGTGGGCGCGACCAATGCCGTCAAGATCGTCGGCCGCCCCGACGGCTACTTCAAAAATGAAGCCGTCAAAATCCTTCTGCCGAAAAATCTGCGTCCCCTCGAAACGGGGTTGCGCGCCGTCGGCTACGGGCCGAAGATCGACGCGTTCGTCCTCAGCATGAACCGCGCGGCCGAGGCTGCCGCTCCTTCCGCAAGGCAAATCTTCCTGAACGCGATTCTCTCGATGAGCTTCGACGATGCCCGCAAGATTCTCACCGGCGGCGACACGGCCGCGACCGACTACTTCAAAGCCAAGACCACTCCTCAATTGACCACGGCCTTTCGCCCCATCGTGAAACAAACGATGGCGAAGAACACCGTCACGCAGCAATACGACGCGCTTACCGCCCAAGCCAAAAGTATTCCGTTCATGAAGAGCGAGGACCTGGACATCACGGACTACGTGGTATCGAAAGCCCTCGATGGCCTGTTCTACGAACTGGGCCAGGAAGAAACCAAGATTCGCAAAGATCCCGCGGCGCAGACCACCAGCCTGCTCAAGCAGATATTCGGAAAATAGCGCCGTGCGAACATGAAGAAAAATTATCCGTTGTCGAAAGCGTACGGATTGCTCGAGCCGGGACCCGTGGTGATGCTGACCACCGCCGCGAACGGCCGGCCCAACGTGATGACGCAGTCGTGGCACATGATGGTCGATTTCGAGCCGCCCATCGTGGCCTGCGTGGTCAGCAACCGGAATTTCACGTTCGACATTCTGCGAAAGACGAAAGAATGCGCGATCAACATCCCGACGGTCGAAATCGCGAAGCAAGCAGTCGGCTGTGGGAATACGAGCGGGCGCAGCGTGGACAAATTCAAGAAATTCCGCCTGACGCCCGTGGCCGCCTCGCGCATTGCCGCGCCTCTGATCGGCGAGTGCTACGCCAACCTCGAATGCAAGGTGATCGACGAGCGATGGGCGGACGAATACAACGTCTTCATGCTCGAAGTCCTCAAGGCGTGGGTTGATAAGGCATGGACCGATCCCTCGCGCAAACATCCTCGGACGATCCACCACCTCGGATGGGGCCGCTTCATGGTCGCGGGTAAGACGATGAAGCTGCCCTCCAAAATGAAATAGGCAAATCCGAATGAGACCAATCTCGAACGGTGCGGGTGAGGCGCCCGCTGCGGCCTATCGCGTTGCTGCGGGCTGCGGCGCTGGTGAAATCTGTTGCGGCACGATCGTGCCTTTCGGAGGCGCGGCAGGAGACGGCTTGTCGGGGCGCGGGAATTCGAAGATGCCCCAGGAATCGGAAGCGATGAGGATGCGGTCAGGCTCGATGAGGATCGACGTCGGTTTCATCGAGGCCCCGCTCGGCGTGGTCAGATAAAAAATGTCGCGCCAGTTGCCGAAGTTGTCGAAATGCACGAGCGTGTCGCTGATGGCGACCCAAGCTTCCTGCGTTTCAGGGTCCACGCCGACCGCCGTGATGACAGGCTTCTCGAGGACGTGCTTCGAAGGATCGTCGAGCTCGACGCGCAGCGTGGCGGTGGCGCGGTAGGTTCCGAAGCCCGGATGAAAGTGCCCAAAGCGGTCGAAGTTCTCTTCGCCAGGCCTTCCGCCGAAATCGGGCCGGGGCCCTGCGCCGCCCTCGCCTCCGCCCCCGAATAGTCCCGGCATTCTTGGGTGAAAGCCGCCGCCGAATCCCAATCCGAGTCCGAACCCGCCGGGCATCAGGGGCCCTCCACCAAGATCCGGCGAAAGGGCATTCGAATTCAGCGAGCTGAAGAGCGACGAGTCGTAACTCAGGACGCCTGAGGAATCATCGGCGTTGTAGGAGAGAACATCGCCGGGCAGGGCCGTTTGGTCCGAAGAGGAAGAAGATGACGATGATGAAGCTGACGACGCTGAGGATGGTGACGATGGTGACGATGTCGCCCCGCCGGCTTGCCCGCGCTGGCCGCGCCGAGACCCACCAGTCACGGAAAGACTGGTGAGGGAATGAAGGTCGGTCCACGCGCTGAATGTCTCCGGACTCCCGAAACCCGACATTTTGTAACCGAGATCGACCTCATGGCCGGTGCGCCCTCCGACTGGACCGAATGTCGAGGCGCCGATCACGGCGTTGTAGGCGGAGTAGCCGAAGCGGTCGAACCTCTGAAGCGTGGGATCGGGAAGCGACGTAAAAGCGAAATAGATGTTGCCCTTGGAGTCGCCGGTAATCCGGCCGCGATCCGCTAGAGGCGCCGCCGCAGGCTGGGCGTCGGGCTGGTTCGCTGGATCGCCAAATGTGCGGATGACGGCGCCTCTTTCGTCCATGATCTGCACGAGGCGCTTGGATTGCAGTTGAGTCACCGCAAATTGGCCGCCCGAAAGAGCGACGACCGAGGTGGGAGCGTTGACCGGAATCGTGGCAACCGGCGAACCATCGGGCGCGAAAATCTTGATTGCGTTGGCGCCGCGATCGGCGACGAAGAGACGATCGAGCGTATCAACGTCGATGGAAACGGCATAGCGGATCGTGGCGCCGCGCGAGTTGGCATTCGGAATGCGGCCAACGAGAGTGCCGGCCGCGTTGTAGATCAAGACCGACGTGGCGGGCTCGGCGAGGACGAAATAGTGGCCGGCGGAATCCCGCTTGAGGGCCTGAACGCCGGGACCAACATCGGGAAAGACGCGCGCTTGGGCTCGGAGAATATCGCGCAGGCCCTGCGCGGAAGCAGGCCACGTGGCAGTCGCACTGCACACCAACGCAGCGACGACAGCGCAAAGAATCAGCCCTTTTCGCCGAAACATGACCCGCCTCACCGTCGACCCGGAAACCATGGCTTTCAATGATAATTGCTAACAAGGACGCGAAAAGTTCCCGGCTGGTTGCAAGGGGAAGACGGGAGATGCGCGGGCAATTCGTGTTCCCCGCATTCCGGCGGACCGTCGCAAGACGGGCACACTCGCGTCCAAAATGGCAATTGCGCCGACTTCGCGATGCTATCATTTTGGGAGTGGCCCGCGTCAGGCGCGCGAGCCGCGCGGTGCAAGTGCATCGCAGAATTGTGTTCGGCCCAACAAGTAGGTCTCCGGCCACTCGTTCACCCGCTCGCCATTTGCCGGAACGCGCAGGAGGCCAAAGTCAGCCCGCCGGAGGGCGGCGTGAGCAAGTCGTCACCAGCGAAGGACGGCGCGGACAAGCGGCGCAGCACCCGGCTGACGCTCGCCGTGCCGGTCAAAGTGAAGGGCATCGATGCGCTGCACGAGCCGTTCACCGAGCAGACGCGCACCGTGATGGTGAGCTGCCACGGCTGCCGCTACGTCTCCCGCCACTACGTCACGAGAGGATCCGAGATCACTCTGGAGATTCCTCGCGGTATTCCGGACCGCCCGCCGCGCAATGTAACCGCGAAGGTGATTTGGGTGCAGCGGCCGAGCCACCACCGCGAGATGCTCTACATCGGATTGAATCTGGACGTCCCCGGCAACGTGTGGGACATCCCGATGCCGCCAGAGGATTGGTTCCCGCCACCGGGAGAACCCGTCTTCGTGCTTGAGGAACCGCCGCCGGCTCCGACGCCTCCCGCGCCACCGCCGCCCACTCCGGTCACGCTGACGGCGTCATGGGATGCGAGCGAAATCTTGGTGATGGCGAGCCGCGCCGAGGGCCACGAGGCGGAGCTTGAAGCGGCGCTTCAGAGTGCGAAGAAGGAAGCCGCGACCGCAGTATCGGTACAGGTCGCGGAACAAGTGAAGTTCGCTCGGCCAGCGAACGACGCGCCAGTTTCTACATCCATGGAACAGGCGCTGAAGGCAGCGATCGAGCGGCTCTCGGAAACGGCCGTTGAGAAATTTGTGGAGCGCGCCTCGCAGCGATTGGCCGAAGTCGTCGAGGAAGCGCGGCGGGCTTACGACACGGCCACCCAAGAGGTCGACGCCAAGATTACGAAAGCGGTGCGGGACGCGCTCTCGAACGAAAACGGCAATCGTCACGGCCGCGGACGCCGAAGGCGCTGACGGTCACTGCAGCGATCGCGAGATAAAATCCCACCAGTTCGCAGCGTCGCTTACCAGTTCGGATTGCCGCAAACGAAATTCGACGCGTCAGTCGTGTTGCCGCTGCCCCGGTAAATCGCCGCCTGCGGATACGGGCAGAGCGGACGCGTGTTGTCGATCGCGCCGCTCGTTGAATGCGTGGCGATGATTCGTTCCGGCGCGATCTTGTTTTCGCGCCATTCTTCGAGTGCGGTCAGCGCATCGAACGTGTTCGGCCCCGCTCCGCCCTGGCAGTGCGTCATTCCCGGAACCATGAAGAGGCGCAGAAACTCCTCTGTTTTCTGCGCGCCGCCTATTGCCGAAACGACGCTCTCGTAGTAATTGACGCTGTTCCCCGGCTGAATCGCCTGGTCCGCCCAGCCGTGGTACATGATCATTTTGCCGCCGTGCTGGTCGAATGCTTTCAAGTTCGGATCGATGGCGTTGACGACCGAGCCGAGTTTTTGGTCTGCCGTACGCGTATCGCGGTCGGCGTCGAAGGTGGCGAAGTCCCAGTTGGGATTATCGAAGACCATGAAGCGGAAGAATCCCACGCCGATCGTGTTGGCCACGGGAGTCGAAAACGGCGAATCCCACAATAGCTCGCTGCCCGGTTCGAAACCGGGGAAGATTTGCTTGCCGTCGTTGTATTTCGCGCCCGCATAAATTGACTGCACCGTTTTGACCTGTGCGGCCGTGAGACACGTGGGGGCGTCCGCGCCCGGGCACTGGAGAGCTTTCGGGTCGAACTTGCACCGCCGCGGATCGGCGATGATGCCGTCGAGCACGCCATCCTTCGAATCGCACGCGTCGAGCACCGCTTTGTGCAACAGTGCAAATTTGGCGGCGGGAACGTACTCGGGCGCCTTCTCGCCGTCTTTGAGACTCACCCAACTGGTGTAGACGCCGCCCGCTTGCAAGTGCGTGATGTAGTTTGCCGGAGCGCCGGCGACGATGCCGTCGTAGTCAGTCGGATAGCGCTGCACTTCGGTGAGGCCCTGCTTGCCGCCGGTCGAGCAGCCGTTCCAATAGGCGAGCTTCGCGGGTTTGCCGTAGAACGCCGCGATAATGAGTTTCGAATCCACGGTCATTTCGTGGACGGCACGATAAGACCAATCGACAAGCTTTTCGGGATGCCCGAGCGCCCAGCTTTCATCGTTGCCGCTGGCGTGGCCGGTGTCCGTGCTTGCCGTGGCGTAGCCGCGATTGAGCGCCGCTGCTAGAGCCGTGTAGCTGATTTGGCCGATGAAGCCGCCGTTGCCCACGGCTTCGAATTTTCCGTTCCAGCGCGCCGTGATCGGGAGCCAGACTTCAAAGGCGATGTGCGAATCGCCGGTCGGCGTCGAGAAAGCGATCACGCGGCAAAACGGAGTGGAAACAACGAGCGTGCTGGCCGGACCGATAGGGCTGGGAGGAAGATCGATCCTTAGATCGGGAGGCGGATCAAGCGCCGTGGCGGACGTGACTGTCGCGTTCGGAATCTTGAGAGATGTCAAGCTATCGCATGATTGCTGGGCGGAGGCGCGTATGGGTGCCAGCGCGAGCGCGGTCAAGAGAAGCGCGAACGAGCAGGAAATCAAACGAGGCTTCATGGAATGTCCCCGAGAATTCAAGCACACTGTGTCGTTGCGTGTGAACGTATACACCGCGCGCACAGTTCCACGCAAGCGGGAGCGAATGTCAGGTGTGAAAATCTGCGCGGCGCAGACTACTGGGAGTTGAGAAGAAATGATGCGAATTGCGTGGGGCGGTTTGAATCGGCAGCCAGGCCGGCTTGGGCGAAGTAGTTTCGCTCATAGAGGCTGCGGTAGATGCGGCCGGCGATCTCGGAAGCGTGCGGACCGCTGATGATGCGGCTGCCTCCGTGGAGCAGCACAACGACGACAATTCTTGGATGAGCCTGGTCCGCGTAGGAAACGAACCAGCCGAGACGTCCGCCGAGGCTCTCATCATTACAGGTGCCGGTCTTGCCGAGGTCTTGTTCACCGTCCGGATCGTAGCTGCGATGCGCGGTGCCGTACATGACAGCCGCCAACATGCCGTCGCGCAAATCCGGGAGCAGCGGCGCGATATCAAACTGCGCGCGCACGCGCGGAACGAAGCTCTGGCGGTCTTCGTCAGTGCGGGGATATTGCAGGTAATACTGCGTGCCGCCGTTCGCAAGTGTAGCTTCGAGAGAAGCGAGCTGGAAAGGCGTGATGCGAATGCCCTCGCCGAAGCTCGACATGCGCGCTACGCCGCCGTATGACGGCGGAGAGGGCGGCAGGAAACCCGGCTGCTCTTCGGGGATGTTGAAACCGACGCGCTGGCCGAGCCCTAGGCGCTGCTCGTAGCTGATGACGCGGTCAAAGCCAAGCTGCGAACCGACCTGCTCGAAAAATTTGTTGTTCGAGTGCGCCATGGCCTCGGTTAGGTCCATGTAGCGACGCTTGGCGACACGAATCATCGTGTCGCGCGTGATCACGCCCTCCTGCAGTCCGGCGATGGCGACGAAGGGCTTAATCGTCGAGCAAGGCTCGAAACCGGATGAAAACGCCATCTTCTGATTCACGACCGCGAGAATGCGGCCGGTTGAGGGATCGACGGCGACGACAGAGCCTTTTTCGTGGCCGAGGGCATCGACCGCGATCTCACGGACGACCGGATCGTCATCTGTGGTGATGTCGTCCTTCGTGGGATCAGCGTGCTCGATGCGGGCGTGATGGCGGTGACGCGTGGGTGCGCCGAAGGCGACACCCAGGCCGCCGACGAGCACAAGGCACAGAATCGAGACTGCTTCTTTGAGAGCTGGGGCCGTTTTCATATGTGTATTACGATGCGGACAGTTCCTCGGCCGAACGCCCAACTCCTAGTCTAGAAAACTACGGCGGCGATTCGCAACAAATTTGCCAAATCTATTGTCGATGGTGATATTGGAGCGGCACAACTGTCCAAGCGTACAGGCAAGGGCGAGGTGGACTTCTCGGCAGGACACGGCGGAGTTATGATCTGAGGCGTCGATGACGACGAGAGGGGACGAAAGATATGATGACGACTGCCGAACGTGAAACCGTTCTGAAGAATCTCGTGGAATCGCGCGAGCGATTGCTGCGCACCGCCCAGGGACTTTCGCGCGAGCAGCTCCACTACCGTCCCGCGCCGGGCCGGTGGACGGTGGCGGAGAACATCGAGCACCTGACGTTCGTCGAAGGGCGCGTGCTCGCGTTGATTCAGAAATCCCTGAGTGAAGGACCGGCGCCGAACAAGCGGAGCGCGTTTGAGGGCAAAGACACCGCGATGGTCGCGGACGTCGCGGGACGCGTCACCCGATTTCAGGCGCCCGAATACATTCAGCCCAACGGCCGGTGGCCGGATGACCAACTGCTGAAGGAATTCGAAGCGGCTCGCCAGCAAACACGTGAGTTCGCCAGCAGCACGGGTGCGGATCTGAGGGCGCATTTCTACACGCACCCCGTTTTTGGCGATCTCGACCTGTATCAGTGGCTCCTGTTGATCGGGGCGCACTGCGACCGTCATCGGACGCAGAGCGAAGAGGTAATGGCAAGCGCGGGATTTCCGCGGTCGAGCGCTGCGGCGTCTTGAGCTGAACGCGAGACGCTAGACTGCGGCAGCGCGCGGAAAGCCCGGCGAGGCGATCAATTCCTCGATCTGCGCGCGGTGCCGATCGCTGTGCGCAGCCACAAGAAGCAGCCACTGGTAGCAATCAAGGTCACCGAACAAAGGATGGGGCGAGAAATACTGCCGCAAGTTTGCCTGCGTCATAGCGACGAGATCGGCAGAGCGCTCGCGGACAGCCTCAAGCTCCGGAATGAGCCGATCGTGCGGCCAGCGGCCAGTCGGGCGAACAGGCTCGGGCGCCTGCGCACGCTGCACGCGGCCGGCGACAAGATGCACGAGTTCCTCATCACGCCCTTCATACGCGCTGCGCCTGGCAGGATCGACGGTCTGCTGAAGCGCTGCGGGAATCCCCTCTCCGATGCGGCGGTTTTCGACCAAGATGAGGTGCTCAAGGCAGTCCGCTACGGACCAGCGGTCCGGCGCAGGCTTGAACTGAAGCTGTTCCCGTGAAAGGCCGCGTACGGTGCGAAGCAAATTATCGCGGCTCTGGGTGAGATAGTTCACCGCACGTTCGCGTTCCGCTGGCGTCATGACGGCTCCCGAATATTTCGATCCTCTCTAACGAGCGCTGCGGCCCTGCGCGGCGACGGCGGCTCTGGCGGCGGGCTTATCGCCATCGTTGGCGGTCTTCTTCGCGTCCTCGGGCGATTGCGTCAGCAGGCCCAGAGACTTGCGGAGATCGTGATCGATTTTGTCGCGGATGTCGGTGTGCTCGCGCAGGAAGAGGCGCGCGTTTTCGCGACCCTGCCCCAGGCGCTCACCCTTGTACGAAATCCACGTGCCTGATTTTTCGAGGATGCCCTTCATCACGCCGAGATCGAGGAGATCGCCTTCCTTGGAGATACCCTCGCCGTAGATGATGTCGAATTCGGCTTCGCGGAAGGGCGCGGCGACTTTGTTCTTCACGACTTTCGCTCGCGTGCGCGAGCCCACGACGCGGTCGCCTTCCTTGATCGACTGGATGCGGCGGATATCCACGCGGATCGATGCGTAGAATTTCAGCGCGCGGCCGCCGGTAGTCGTCTCGGGATTGCCAAACATCACGCCGATCTTTTCGCGGATTTGATTGATGAAGACGAGGCAGGTGCGCGATTTGTTGACGATCGCGGTCAGCTTGCGCAGCGCCTGCGACATCAAGCGCGCCTGCAAACCCATCTGCGGCTCGCCCATTTCGCCCTCAAGCTCGGCCTTGGGGACGAGCGCGGCGACGGAATCGACCACAACGATATCGACGGCGTTGGTGCGAATCAGCGCCTCGGCAATTTCGAGAGCCTGCTCACCATTGTCCGGCTGCGAAACGAGAAGATTATCAACATCCACGCCCAGCTTGCGTGCGTAGACGGGATCGAGCGCGTGTTCGGCGTCGATGAACGCAGCCTGGCCGCCCATGCGCTGTGCTTCGGCAATCACGTGAAGCGTGAGTGTGGTCTTGCCTCCCGATTCCGGTCCGTACACTTCGATCACGCGGCCGCGTGGAAAGCCACCGACGCCGAGAGCGGCGTCGATAGAGATCGAGCCAGTGGGAATCACGCTGACGGGGACGAGCACGTCGCGGTTCCCGAGGCGCATGATCGAGCCCTTGCCGTACTGCTTTTCAATTTGCGAAATCGCGAGGTCGAGATTCTTGGACTTTTCGTCGTTCATTTTTGACACCTCAATGAGGGACTTTCGTTTAGGCCCGCCACGACGCGAAACTCGTCGCGGCAGGCGGCCCGATTCTAGCAGAGTGCGATTGACGGGACTGCGGCATTTCTGGAAGGCGATAGTAGCATCAGGCGAAGAAAAAGCAAAAGCATTTCTTAACCCCGCACGCCCAAATCAATACTGATAGAAGCCGCGGCCGGATTTGCGGCCGAGCCAGCCTGCGGCGACGTATTTGCGCAGAAGCGGGCAGGCGCGATATTTCGGATCGCCGAGGCCTTTCAGCAGCACGTCGAGGATCTCGACGCACACGTCGAGACCGATGAAATCGGCCAGCTCGAGCGGCCCCATCGGATGGTTCATGCCCATCTTCATGACGGCATCGACGGCTTCGGGCGTCGCGACGCCTTCCATCACGGCGTAGGCGGCCTCGTTGATCATCGGCATCAGCACGCGATTGGAGACGAAGCCGGGCGCGTCATTGACGGCGACGGGTGTCTTACCCAGCTTTTCGCAGAGCGACATTGTGGTCGCGAAAGTTGCGTCGCTGGTCGCAAGGCCGCGAATCACTTCGACGAGCGTCATCATCGGCACGGGATTCATGAAGTGCATGCCGATGAAGCGATCGGGACGGCTGGTCTGCGCGGCAAGTTCGGTGATCGAAATCGAAGACGTGTTGCTTGCCAAGATCGCGCTGGGGCCGAGAACAGAATCGACTTCTTTCAGAATGCGGACTTTCAGATCGCGCTGCTCGGGAACGGCCTCGACAACAAAGTCGGCGCCGACGAGCACGGCGTTGTCCGTGACCGGCTGGATGCGCGCGAGCGCAGCGGACTTGTCGGCGTCGGTGATCTTGCCTTTCTTGATTTCGCGATCGAGATTCTTGGAAATAGTTTCGAGACCGCGATCGAGGAAGCGCTTTTCAACATCGCGCAAAATCACGCGATAGCCCGCGCGCGCGAAAACGTGCGCGATGCCGTTGCCCATGGTGCCCGCGCCGAGGACGGCGACGGTTTTGATCGAATCGGCGGACATTGTGGCGACGATAATAATCGAACTCGGCGCGGCAAAGGAAGCCAAGGGCGGCGAGCGGAATGCCATTGGCCGCAGTGACGCGAAGCGATATACTCCGGCGCGAGTGGGGGCTGGAGCAGCCGATCACTCGCACCTATCCCTCTCAGACCTGCCGTGGAGGTTGTCACCAATGAGCACTAATCTCGTTCTCGCATTGGCGTTTGGAATCGGCGTGATCGCAGGGCTGCGCGCGTTGACCGCGCCAGCGGTCGTAAGTTGGGCCGCGCATCTGCGCTGGATCAACCTAGCCGGCTCGCACCTCTCGTTCATGGGCTCGATACCGGCGGTCGCGATCTTCACGCTGGCGGCGGTCGCCGAGTTGGTGAACGACAAATTGCCGAAGACGCCTGCGCGAACCGCGCCTCCTAGTTTCATAATCCGGATCGTGATGGGCGGATTTGCTGCAGCTACGCTGAGCGTGGGAGGCGGAGCGTCGTGGCTCGTGGGAGCCGTGTTGGGCGCGATCGGAGCGGTCGTTGGAACGTTTGCGGGTTATCACATCCGGAAAGCGATCGTGCAGGGGTTGCACTCGCCCGATTTCGTGATTGCGCTGCTCGAGGATGTGGTCGCCGTCGGCGGCGGGCTGTTTCTGGCGTCGAGGCTGTAGCGGCGCGATGCCAAGAAAGCTTGCCGGGCACGACTGATCCCCTAAGCTCAACTAGCCGTCGACCTGGGGGCCCATTATGTGTGCCACTACGACTGCAATGCGCTACGGGCGCTCAACGGCAAGGGCTACGGCGTTGCCGCCGCCGAGGCAGAGGGCGGCGATGCCTCGCCTTAGATTGCGGCGCTGCAATTCGTAGAGCAGCGTGACGAGAATGCGCGCGCCGGACGCGCCGATCGGATGTCCGAGCGCGACCGCTCCGCCATTCACGTTGACCTTCGCGGGATCGAGTTTGAGCTGGCGCGTGACGGCGATGGCCGCGACGGCGAAGGCTTCGTTTAGTTCGTAGAGATCAACGTCCCTGTCGCGGTCCCAGCCGGTTTTCGCAAGCAGCTCTTCAACTGCGTCCACCGGCGCCATCATCACCCACTTCGGCTCGACGCCGCTCACGGCCTGCGCGACGATGCGCGCCATTGGCGTCTTGCCGAGGCGCGCGGCAGTGCGTTCACTGGTGACGACGAGAGCCGCGGCGCCGTCGTTGGTGCCGGGCGCGTTGCCGGCGGTGACGGTGCCGCCTTCTTTCTTAAACGCGGGCTTGAGCTTGGTGAGCGCTTCGAGAGAAGTGTCTTCGCGCGGAGATTCGTCGGTCTTGATGACGACCGGAGGGCCTTTGCGCTGCGCAATTTCAACCGGACCGATCTGATCGCTGACGAAGCACGATTTCGTCGCCTGCACAGCTTTGCGATGGCTATCGAGCGCGAATTGGTCCTGCTCCTGGCGCGAAATGCCGTATTTTTCAGCGACGAGCTCGGCGGTCATGCCCATGTGAAAATTCTCGTACACGTCCCAGAGGCCGTCGGTGATCATCGCGTCCAGAAGCTCAGCATTGCCGAGGCGGAAGCCGGTGCGCGCGCCTTTCATCAGATACGGCGCGTTGGACATTGACTCCATACCGCCCGCTACGACGACCTCTGATTCGCCAAGCGCGACCGCCTGTGCGGCGAGGCCAGCGGCCTTGAGACCAGAGCCGCAGACTTTGTTGATCGTCATCGCAGCGACGCGCGGATCGAGGCCGCCTTTGAGCGCCGCCTGGCGCGCGGGATTTTGTCCGAGGCCCGCCTGAATCACGTTGCCCATGATCGCTTCGTCCACTTGCTTTGGATCGATGCCCGCGCGGCGCACGGATTCCGCAACAGCGATGCCGCCCAACTCCGGCGCGGAAAGCGGAGACAGCCCGCCCATGAATTTGCCGATTGGCGTTCGGACGGCGCTGAGGATGACGGGATTTTCCATCGCGATGACTCCCAAGGTTCGCAGCGTTTTGAAGTCTGAGTATAGGCGCGCGTCCAGATGGGGTCAATTTGGCACCGGCAGAGAAACCATGAGAGAGCTGCTAGCGCGCTTTGAGCGAATCGGGCATGCCGGGCCAGGCGTGGACTCGCGACTTGAAGCGCCAGCCTTTCGGCGTTTTGACATAGACGTCGTCGTACCAACCCCACGAGTAGGCTTTGACAGGTTGGCCGGCGGCCTCTCTGTTTGTCGGATCCCCCACGCCCACCGTCAACAGATAGCTTCTCCCCGTGGCGCCGTCCCGCGTCGGGGTGATCACAAGATTGGCAGACATGTGAGTCATGCTGTAGCGATCCGGGGCGGTCCTTGGATCGATGCAGCCGTTCTTTCCGCCTCCGTCTGCCTCGGCCAAACGATCGCGGCCTTCGAACCGGGCCTTACCGGGTACGCCGTTTTCATCCGCAATGCTGAAGACGCCATCCGGCGTGTACAGGTCGGCGTAGTCGTAGCCGCTGTTGGTGCACTTGTCTATCGCGTAGCCGTAGCGAGCCACCAACTGTTGAATCTCGACGTAGTCCTGAGCCGTGAGCACCATCGGTTTGTTCGACGATGCGGCAGCTTTCTGTTGTGCGTACACGACTGCCAACGCCAGCGCCGCTGCGCCGATTGTCGCCATCACTTTCGTCCACATGGATACTGATCTCCTTTCTCAGGCCAACCTCAGCGAAGCGAGGCTCTGTGCCGAGTTCATCGACAGCGTTCCTATGCCACGGCGATCGACTGCTGTAGATTGACGCGGGCGTGCTCGGATAGAGTGGCGCGGCGGACGGCGCTGAGGATGACGGGGTTTTCCATGGCGGACCTCCTTAACGACGAAACTTCACGCCGTGCGGCGGGCGATCATGAACCAAGCTTTCGGATTGATTCCCTCGAATAGGCCAGCTTTTGCCTCGGGACGGACGTCAAACTCCGCCGCCTCGATCGATTCGATCTCCCAACCGTCCGCGAATATGCTTCGCAATTCATTTTGAGTGACACGCCGCGGGCCCTGGGTTCCGGGCATTTGCTCGCTGAAACAAAGGAGGAAAAGACGCCCTCCGGATTTCAGGACCGTCCTGAGTCCTTCTGCATATCTGACGCGGTCTTCCTCTGAGAAACCGTGCGCTGGCGAGAAGACGTGGAAGAGGCCGGAGTCGATGATGTTGTCGAAACGCTCCGTCCAAGCGCGGAGCTGCAAAGCGTCCTTGACGACAAACGTGGCCGTGATTCCCCGCTCAGCCGCTTTGCGTTTGGCGCGCGCGATCGGCTCTTCGAGAAAATCGGCGCCCGTGACGGCATGGCCCCGGCTTGCAAAGAAGAGCGCGTTGTCTCCGGGACCACAACCGATATCCAGAATCGAGCCGCTGATCTTGCCCGCGGCTTTTACGAAAACTGGCTGCGGCTTGCCGGTGTCCCACGGAGCTTGCCCGGCGTACATCTCCGCAAATCTCTCGCGATTGACGCTAATTGGTGCGGTGTCAGCCATGTGTGCCTCCGCGTACAGCCCGCCTTCGCGCAACCGATTATATCGCGACAAGTTCACGAGAGCCTGATTGCAAGGAGAAGCCGGGGCTAGTCGCCTGAGGAGTTTGCGCCCAGCCAGTCATCGGCGAGGATTGCATAGAGATACGAGTCGCGCCACTCGCCTTTCTCCATCACGTCTTTGCGGAAGTGAGCCTCGCGGCGCATGCCGAGCTTTTCCATCACGCGATAGGAGGCGCTATTGCGCGAATCACACGTCGCCCAGACGCGATGCAGCCCAACATGCCGAAACGCGGCGTCGAGAACCGCGCGTCCGGCCTCGACCATGTAGCCCTGTCCCCAGTGCGCGCGAGCAAGAACGTAGCCGATGTTCGCAGCGCGATTCTTTTCGTCTTTCACACGAAGATCAATCCCGCCGATCACGCGGCGCTCGCTTTTCAGTTCGATCGCCAAGCTAACCGCTGGCCGGGGCCACCGTTCCTGTTCCTTCAGCACGCCTGCGAGAAACGTTTGCGTCGTTTCAAGCGAGTTCGGGCCCCAGATCATAAGCCGAACGACTTCAGGATCGGAAGCGTACGCGTGGATGTCCTGCTCGTCCTCGGCACGAAACTCGCGGAGGAGCAGGCGCTCCGTTTCGATGGGGAACCAGCGGTCCATCTATGAATCTTAGCTGGCTCTGAAGTCTCCGAACAAATTCCGTTCTGTTCTTCGCCTGATATTCGCCTTATGAGAATCTGCTAAGATAATGGCACCGAAAGGATCCGATGCCTTCCAGTTCACATTCGCGCGAGGCGGCGACAGGATTTCCGCTAAACGCGGAGCAGCGCGCGGCCGTCGAGCACGGTGAAGGGCCGCTGCTCGTGGTGGCGGGCGCGGGCACGGGGAAGACGCGCGTCATCACGGAGCGAATCCATGCACTGCTCGAAGCAAATCCCGATCTCGCCGGCGACAACATTCTCGGCCTCACGTTCACGAACAAAGCCGCGGGCGAGATGAAGCACCGAGTTGTGCAAGCCGTCGGCAAGAAACGCGCCGAAGGCGTTTGGCTCAGCACGTTTCATTCGTTCTGCCTCGAAAAGATTCTGCGCGAGGCAAGACCGGAGATTCAACCGCTCGAAGATCTCGATCACCGAATTCTGTTGCGCCGCAACATCGCCGAGCTTGGACTCGTGATTTTCCGACGTTTGGCCGAACCCGCTGAGTTCCTGAAGGATTTTCAGCAGTTCTTCTCGCGCTGTCAGGACGAGTTGGTGACGCCCGAGGACTACCAACAATACGTCGATCGTTTGCGCAGCGCGTACGGATCGCGCAAGAAATCGATGGAGCCGGACGCGTGCGCGATTGCAGAGGAAGCAGTAGCGCGGCAGGAGGAACTGGCGCGGGTCTATCGCGTGAGCGAGCGTCTGCTGCGCGAGCGAAATCTGGCGACGTTCGGCGCGCAACTATTGCAGGCCGTCGAGCTGCTACGCGCGGATGAAGCGCTGCTCGGGCGGATGCGCGAGCAATACCGCTACATTCTGGTGGACGAATTTCAGGACACTAATGTCGCGCAACTGGAACTGCTCTGGTTGCTCGCCGGTGACCGCCGAAACATTTTCGCGGTGGGCGACGACGATCAGGCGATCTACCGGTTTCGCGGCGCGTCGTTCGGCAGCTTCACGATTTTCCTGGAAAAGTTTTGCGGGGTGGGCGGCGCTCTGCCGGGAGGGACCGCGAAAAAGCATCTCGTGTCGCTTTCGCAAAACTACCGCTCGTCGCAACGAATCCTGCGCGTGGCGGGAGAGACGATTCTGCACAACGAGAAGTCTCCGCTGCTGCCTCCAAAGAAATTGACAACACCGAATGCCGAGGGCGAAAAGATCCGCGTGGTCGAATTCGCGACGCCTGAGGAAGAAGCGCATTGGGTCGCAGACGAAATTGAGCGGCTGCACGAGGCTGGCGCTGCATGGCGCAGCTTCGCGGTGCTCTACCGGAAGCACACGCATCGCGAGCATTTGATGAACGCGCTGCGGCGGCGCGGGATTCCCTTCGTGATACGGAAGTCGTCGATTTTGGCAAGCACCATTGTGCGCGATCTGCTCGCGTGGCTGCGGCTGATTGCCATGCCTGCAGACAACATTGCCTGCGCGCGCATGCTCGCCGCGCCGTATTGGGGGCTTGAGCCGCGCGATCTCGTTCGGCTGGCCGAGCGCGCGCAAAAGAATCACGGATCGCTGTGGGACGAAGTCGAAACGGCGCAGCGCGAAGGGACTCTCAAGCGAGAGGGTGTACGGCTCGGGGAACTTGTCGAGTTGATGAGCGCGCTGCGGCAGAGCGCAAAAG
>DASPVC010000071.1:0-2183 GCA_035622585.1 Candidatus Acidiferrum sp. | reverse complement strand
ATTCACCAGCGCTCGGACCTCTCCGGCATGATTTCAGACTTTCCGAGCACGCTCGGACTCAACTTCCGAATAGCCGACGATCCGCTCAATACTTGCTTTAGAAACTAAATGTTTGACAAATCAAACTACTGCCTTACGATGCTTGCTATGTTTGATGCCCAGATCCGGCGGCTATTTGACGCTTATCCTGCGATTTATCTCGCATGCCACCGGCGCCATATTCGCGACGAAGAGAGTGGAGCGGTTGTGACGGCGCATCAGGCAAGTGTCCTGGATCATTTGGACACCCAGAGGCTGATGACGCTTTCGAAACTAGCGGAGCATCTGGGCATTGGGCGCTCGGCCATGAGTATTCAGGTGAACCGGCTAGTGCGAAGAGGCTATGTACGAAGAAAGGCAGTGCCTGGAGACGGCCGTAAGGTCGGCCTAACCCTGACCGAAGCCGGAAACCGGATCAAAAAGGAGAATGCCGTACTCGATCCAGCACTAGTCAGAGCAATGTTCGCATTGATGCACGAATCCGAGCTTGAAACAGCATTAGAAGGGATCGAACGACTTGCCAAGTATGCAACGATCCTAAAACGGCAAAGGGCAAGGAGGCAGAACAGATGAAACTCTTGCTGGTCGCAGCGGGTACGTGTGTCGCTTTGATAGCGCTGGTGGTGGTCGTTGGAATGCTGTTGCCGAAGACGCACACCGCATCTAGAAGCGCTGTGTTTAAGGCCACGCCAGAGCGGTTGTTCGCCTTGATAGATGGGCCTCAGACGTGGCGCAGTAACGTCAGGAAATATGAGCCCGTCTCCACACCGGACGGGAGCCGGCAGTGGCGCGAAACGGATAGCCGCGGTCAGACAATTACTTACGAAGCGGTGGAGCGCCGCCCCCCGACATTGCTAAAAACCCGCATGGTCGCCGCGAACCTCCCGTACTCGGGCACGTGGACGCTGAACTTACAGCCACTGGACGGCTCCACAGCGCTGCGAATCACGGAACAGGGTGAAGTGTATAACCCCCTGTTCCGATTCGTGTCGCGATTCGTGATCGGCCAGACTCATACAATGGAGACCTATCTTCGCGATCTAGGAACTGCAATCGGCCAGCAAGTTGAAATCCGAAAATGAAAGATGGACGAGTTCCGGCAATACTGCCGGCGCTGATCGCCGTCTGCTTTACGAGGCGGCAGGACTCCTTCGGGCGGATCACGGACAAACCGGGAAGTGACCCGGTATCCTCCTCTTCATCCGGTTGCGGGGGAGCAACCCCGCCAGCTATCCTTCTCTGCTTATGGCAACACTGGTGGAATGCGTTCCCAACTTCTCTGAGGGGCGGGATAAGGCCAAGGTCGACGCCATCGTCGAAGCCATGAAAGTGCCCGGCGTGTATCTGCTGGATCGCGAGATGGATCACGACCACAACCGCTGTGTGATCACGCTGGTCGGCGAGCGCGAGCCGATCCAGGAGGCGGCAATTCGCGGCGTCGGCAAGGCTGCCGAGCTCATCGACTTGAACGTTCATCAGGGAGCGCATCCACGGATGGGCGCGGCCGACGTGGTGCCGTTCATTCCCATTGAAGGCGTGACCATCGAAGATTGCGTCGCCATGGCGCGGCACGTGGGCGGGGAAATCTGGAAGCGGTTTCAGATCCCGGTTTATTTGTACGAAGCGGCAGCGAGCACGCCGGAGCGGCAGAATCTGGAGAATATCCGGCGCGGACAGTTCGAGGGTCTACGCGCGGAGATTGCGACCAATCCGGCGCGCAAGCCCGATTTTGGCGAGCCGCGCGTGCATCCGACCGCGGGCGCAACCGTTGTGGGAGCGCGCAAGTTTCTCATCGCCTATAACGTTTTCCTTAATACGCCGGATGTTGAGATCGCCAAGAAAGTCGCGAAGGCCGTGCGCTTCTCGAGCGGCGGATTGCGCTACGTGAAGGGTGCGGGCTTCCCGGTGCGCGGCTTGGCACAGGTCTCGATGAACCTGACGGACTTCGAGCAGACGCCGATTCATCGTGTCTTTGAGTTCGTAAAGCGGGAAGCAGCGCGCTACGGAGTGATGCCGGTTAGCAGCGAGATCGTAGGTTTGATTCCAAAGAAGGCGCTTGAGGCTGCGGCCGAGTGGTTCCTGCAGGTCGAGAACTTCCATTCGTCTTTGATTCTCGAAAATCGCTTGGCTGCGGTCATGAGCGG
>DASPVC010000070.1:0-227551 GCA_035622585.1 Candidatus Acidiferrum sp. | reverse complement strand
GCGTCGAGGCCGATATCGACTGGTCGGGCTACAAGGCGACCATCGCACCCGCCTCCTGCCTGACGACGTGCGAAATGCAGAATCAGTGGCTCAGCACTATTCGCCTGCGCGGCGGCTATGCGTTCGACGCCGTGATGCCATACCTCACGGCGGGCGTGGCGATCGGACACCTCAACGCCGAGATCAGCGGCGCGCCGTTCGGCCTCGACGGACAGAATAACCTGGGCTGGACCGTGGGCGGCGGCGTCGAGATCGCGCTGGCCGGCTATATGCGTGCCAAACTGGAATACCTGCACGTCGAGCTGAGCGGCTTCAGCTGCAACATTCCCTGCGGCGGCGGGCCGATTTCGTTCCGGCCCGATTCCAACATCCTTCGTGCGGGCGTGAATTTTCAATTGTGGAAGTGAGGCTCTGTGGGCTGCGCGTCCTGCCGGCGCCGGATCAGGTCAGCTCCAGCGGCTCGGCCACGAACATCAGCGCGCAGGCGGCCGGCTCGCTCTCCTCGCGGGCGAAGCGCACTGCCGAGCGCTTGAACACGAACAGGCCGCCGATGCGCCCGTCGGCGGAGCGCACGACCCAGAAACCATTGCGGTTGCGGCCGATATAGTACAGCGGAATGCTCTCGTTGAGCGCGCTGCGGTCGGGGCGGGGCGGCAGCGCGTCGGGCGCGTGGCTTGTGCGACTCCAAACATCCGGGCTTTCGCCGGCGTCGATGGCGGCGCCGAAGGCTTCACTGAGCATGAGCTTGGTCTCGTTCGCTGGTAACGACGTGAGACCCAATGTGCTCGGCCCCGCGTATGAATTCGAGACGGCCGCGCCTGCGTCCTTATAAAGCACGCATAGAGAGGCCAGCCGCGGCACGTTCACGCGAAGTTGTTGCGCCCGGACACGCCGGACATCTGCGACGCGCGGCATTTCGATGGCATGATCGACCCTGGCGGGACGCCATGACCAATCGGAGGCCAACGATGAAATTCCCGGTCCGCACCGCGCCCATGAGCTCGGCGCTCATGGCGGTGGCGCTCATGACAGCCGCTCTCTGCTCCGGCGCCGCGGCGGCGGGCGACCGCGCCGCGCGTTCCGATCAACATGACACGGCCATGAAAATTGCCCCGGCAAAACTCGCCATGGGGCCGGTCAGCGCCCCGCAGAAGCCGGGCGGGTCCGGCGGCGGGCCTGCGGCGGACCCGCCAGGCTGCGACGGCTCCTGCGCGGTCCGCCACAAGACCGTGAAGCATCGACGGCACTGACCTGTAAGATACCGTGCTGCAGCGCGATTTTCGCGTCCATTATTGGTGGCGCAGCGGAGACTGCCGCAAATTCCGGCAGTGCGCCGCGATGGCGTTATTTCCGGCACTCAAGGCTGCCGCGGTTCATGCTCCTCTTAAATTCTTATGCGCTTCTTATAATGTAAGGCAGCGCCTCCACTCGAAATCATATGCGCGCGATGGCAGGTAAAGGCGCCTGGATCGGCAACAATCTCCCGGCCTCCACCCGGCGGCCGGTCCCCGTGCCGCCCGATATTGCAGGCGGCACCGCACTATCACGCCCGGAGCACTTGCCATGATGGACGTCGTCATGTTGGCGATCGGTTTCGTGTTCTTTGCCCTGTCGATCGGCTACGTCTACGGCTGCGATCGGCTCTAAAGGGAACGATCATGACCTTCGATTACGCACTCGCCGCCGCCGTCACTGCCGGCCTGTTGATCTATCTCACCTACGCGCTGCTCAAGCCCGAACGGTTCTGAAGGACGACCCATGACTGCCATCGGCTGGCTGCAGATTTTTGTGTTTTGCGCCATCATCGTCGCCATCACGCCGCCGCTCGGCGCCTACATGACGCGCGTGTTCAACGGCGAGCGCACTTGGCTGTCGCCGCTGCTGCGGCCGGTCGAACGCGCGATTTACGGCATCGCCGGCGTCGACGACACGCGAGAGCAGACCTGGCTTGCCTACACGTTGGGCATGTTGCTGTTCAACGCCGGCGGCTTTCTCTTGCTTTATGTCCTGATGCGCATGCAGGGGGCGCTGCCGTTCAACCCGGCCGAACAAACGGCCACCGCGCCCGACCTCTCCTTCAACACCTCCGTAAGCTTCATCACCAACACCAATTGGCAGAACTACGGCGGCGAAAGCACGCTGTCCTATCTCGTGCAGATGCTCGGGCTGACGCACCAGAACTTCCTTTCAGCGGCGACCGGTATCTCGCTGGCGCTTGCGCTGATCCGCGGCTTCGCCCGCAATTCATCCCGCACCGTCGGCAATTTCTGGGTCGATGTCACGCGCTGCACGCTCTATATCCTGCTGCCGATCTGCGTGCTCGTCGCGCTGTTCCTGATCTGGCAGGGCGTTCCGCAGACGCTCGGGCCTTATGTCGAGGCGACGACGCTCGAAGGCGCCAAGCAGACCATCGCGGTTGGCCCGGTGGCCTCGCAGATCGCCGTCAAAATGCTCGGCACTAACGGCGGCGGCTTCTTCAACGCCAATGGCGCGCATCCGTTCGAGAACCCGACGGCGCTGTCGAATTTCGTGCAAATGATCTCGATCTTCGCACTTGGCGCTGGGCTCACCAACGTGTTCGGCCGCATGGTCGGCAACCAGCGCCAGGGCTGGGCCGTGTTCGCGGTCATGGGCGTGTTGTTCATCGCCGGCATCGTCGTTTGCTACTGGGCCGAGGGGCACGGCAACGACGCGCTCAACGCGCTCGGTCTGACCGGCGGCAATCTCGAAGGCAAGGAAGTGCGCTTCGGCATCGCCGGCTCCGCGCTGTTCGCGGAAGTGACCACGGCCGCCTCATGCGGCGCGGTGAACGCCATGCTCGACGCTTTCACCGCCATCGGCGGCATGGTTCCGCTGATCAACATCCAGCTCGGCGAAATCATCATCGGCGGCGTCGGCGCCGGCATGTACGGCATGCTGCTGTTCATCATCATCGCGATCTTCGTCGCCGGCCTGATGGTCGGCCGCACCCCGGAATATGTCGGCAAGAAGATCGAGGCCAAGGAGGTCAAGATGGCGATGCTCGCCATCCTGATCCTGCCGTTGATGTATCTCGGCTGGACCGCGGTGGCGATGCTGGTGCCGTCCGCGGTCACCGCCATGGGCAATCCCGGCCCGCACGGCTTCACCGAGGTCCTCTACGCCTACGTCTCGCAGACCGGCAACAACGGCTCGGCTTTCGCGGGGCTTTCCGCCAACACGCTGTTCTACAATCTCACCGGCGCAGCGGCGATGCTGTTCGGCCGCTTCTGGATGATTATTCCGAAGATGGCCATCGCCGGCTCGCTCGCCGCTAAAAAGTCGATACCGCCGTCGGCCGGAACGTTCCCGACCACCGGCAGCCTTTTCGTCGGCCTTGTGGTTGGCGTCATCATCATCATCGGCGGGCTGACTTTCTTCCCGGCGCTGGCACTCGGTCCGATCGTCGAGCAGCTCGCCATCAACGCCGGCACCTTGTACTCGGCGAACTGATTTCGGAGTGATCGCGATGGAGACCTCGACCCTGCGCAGGCAAAAACCGGTCTCGGCGCTGCTCGATCCCAGGATCGTGGTGCCGGCGATCGGCTCCGCCTTCGTCAAGCTCGATCCGCGCACGCTGATCAAGAACCCGGTCATGTTCGTGCTCGAGATCGTCACCATGCTGACCACGGTGATCCTGATCCGCGATCTCGTCACCGGCACCGGACGGATCGGCTTCGAGTTCCAGATCATCCTGTGGCTGTGGTTCACCGTGCTGTTTGCCAATTTCGCCGAAGCCGTCGCCGAAGGCCGCGGCAAGGCGCAGGCCGACACGCTGCGCCGGCAACGCACCCAGACCCAGGCCAAGCTGCTCAACGGCAGCGACCGCAAGCAGTTCCGCCTGGTGCCTTCGACCGAGCTGAAGGTCGGCAACATCGTGCTGGTCGAGGCCGGCGACACCATACCGTCGGACGGCGAGGTGATCGAAGGCATGGCCTCGGTCAACGAAGCCGCGATCACCGGCGAATCGGCGCCGGTGATCCGCGAGTCCGGCGGCGACCGCTCGGCCGTCACCGGCGGCACCCAGGTGCTGTCGGACTGGATCCGGGTCCGCATCACCGCCGCGCCCGGCTCGACCTTCATCGACCGCATGATCCGCCTGGTCGAAGGCGCGGAGCGACAAAAGACGCCGAACGAGATCGCGCTCAACATTCTGCTGGCTGGCCTGACCATCATCTTCCTGCTGGCGGTGGTCACACTGCAGCCGATGGCGATCTATTCCGGTTCGCCACAATCGGTGTTTGTGTTGATCTCGCTGCTCGTCTGCCTGATTCCAACGACGATTGGCGGCCTGCTGTCCGCGATCGGCATTGCCGGTATGGACCGCGTCGTGCAGCGCAACGTGCTGGCAATGTCCGGCCGTGCAGTGGAGGCGGCGGGCGACGTGGACACCCTGCTGCTCGATAAGACGGGAACCATCACGCTCGGCAACCGTCGCGCCACGGAGTTCATTCCCGCGCCCGGCGTAACCGAAGCGGAACTCGCCGACGCCGCGCAGTTGGCGTCGCTCTCCGACGAAACTCCCGAAGGCCGCTCGATCGTGGTTCTGGCAAAGGAAAAGTACAACCTGCGCGGCCGCGAGCTTTCCGCCTATGCCGCCACGTTTATTCCATTTTCCGCCGTCACGCGCATGTCGGGCGTCGATCTGGACGGCCGCGAAATCCGCAAAGGCGCGTTCGACGCCATCGTGAAGCACTGTTCGCAGAACGGTCAGTCTGTTCCGCCGCCGGTGGAAGAAACAGTGAAGGTCATCTCCAATGCGGGCGGCACTCCGCTTCTAGTTGCTGAAGATCGAAAGATTCTCGGCACAATCCACCTGAAGGACATCATTAAGGGCGGCATGCGCGAGCGCTTCGACCAGTTGCGCGCAATGGGCATCCGCACCGTGATGATCACCGGCGACAATCCGCTGACTGCGGCGGCGATCGCGCGCGAGGCCGGCCTCGACGATTTTCTCGCGCAGGCGAAGCCGGAAGACAAGCTCGCGCTGATCCGTCAGGAACAGGCCAAGGGCAAGCTCGTCGCGATGACCGGCGACGGCACCAACGACGCTCCGGCGCTGGCGCAGGCCGACGTGGGTCTGGCGATGAACGCTGGCACGCAGGCCGCGAAGGAAGCGGGCAACATGGTGGATCTCGATTCGAACCCGACGAAGCTGATTGAAGTCGTCGAAATCGGCAAGCAACTGCTGATTACGCGCGGCGCGCTCACCACGTTTTCAGTGGCCAATGATGTGGCGAAGTACTTCGCAATTATTCCGGCGATGTTCGCCGGAGCCTTCCCGCAGCTCAACATCCTGAACATCATGGCGCTGAAGACGCCGCAATCAGCCATTCTTTCGGCCGTGATTTTCAATGCGCTGATCATCATTGCTCTTGTGCCATTGGCGCTGCGAGGCGTGAGGTATCGTCCTCTTGGCGCTTCGGCGCTATTGCGATGGAATCTGCTGATCTACGGCGTGGGTGGCATCATCGCGCCGTTTATCGGAATCAAAATTATCGACGTGATCATCACGCACATCGGCTGGGCATGATCGGCTATGGCGATGAAACAACGGACGCAAAGGACACGGCATGACGGGTCTCAACCTGTTCGGGCTTGGTGCGGTCACGATCATGGTTGTTTGCTACGCGCTGGAGAAGCGTCACCCGTCCTTCATCCTGGCATTCGCGGGCTCGTGCGTGCTGGCTTCGATTTACGGATTTTTGCAGGGAGCGTGGCCGTTCGGCGTGGTGGAAGTGATTTGGTCAGTGGTGGCCGTGCGGCGCTGGTGGATTGCGGCGCGCGAGCGTACCGACGCGGCAGCCGCGCAATGAACGGTCCTGCGGGCGGATTGCAGTGAGGGAACTATGAAAAAGAATCTTGTGATCTCGATCTTGTTCACGCTGGTGACGACGGTGATGTTCGGCATCCTCTATCCGCTGGCTGTCACGGGCCTAGCGCAGGTGTTGTTTCCCAGGCAGGCGAACGGAGAGTTGATCAAATCGGGCGACAAGCTGGTCGGCTCGCATCTGCTCGGCCAGCCGTTCACGGCGGCGGGATATTTCTGGTCGCGGCCGTCCGCCGCGGGCACCGCTGGCTACGATCCCACGGCATCTGGGGGATCGAATTACGGGCCGACGAACAAGGCTCTGATCGATCGCGTTAACGCAAGCGTGCAGCAGCTCCAGCCGACCAACCCCGGCGCGGCGATTCCTGCCGATCTTGTCACCACGTCAGGGTCAGGCCTCGATCCGGATATTTCGCCCGCGTCTGCGGAATTTCAAGTGCCGCGCGTTGCGAAAGAGCGCGGCATGAGCGAGCAGGATGTGCGCGCGCTGGTCGCGAAACACACGAAGGGGCGACAGTGGGGTTTCCTGGGCGAGCCCCGCGTCAACGTGCTCGATCTGAATCTCGATCTCGACGCGACCCACCCGATGCACTAAGCAGCGAGGAACGCCTAGAAGATCTGCCGGTCGCTTTCGGCGATCGGCACATCGTTGATGCTCGCGATTCGGCGGCGCATCAGGCCCTGTTCATCGAATTCCCAGAGCTCGTTTCCGTACGACCGGAACCAGTGGCCCACCGGGTTGTGCCACTCGTATTGGAACGTCACGGCGATGCGGTTTTCCGTCCAGCACCAAAGCTCCTTGCGCAGGCGGTAATCCAGTTCCTTCGCCCACTTGCGGCGCAGGAATGCCTTGATCGCTTCGCGCCCCTTGAAGAACTCGTCGCGATTTCTCCAGTCGGAATCTTCGGTGTAAGCCAGTGCAACGCGCTCGGGATCGCGTGAATTCCAGGCGTCCTGCGCTGCCTGCACCTTGGCCTTTGCAGTCTCGTGCGTGAAAGGAGGCTTAATGACGGGTGCGCTCATCCGCTTGCTCCTCTATTTTTCCGAGCGGCTGGTTTTGGGTTTTTCGCTCGGCGCTTCAAATCGATATCCGATCCACGGCTCGGTGTGGATGTAGCGCGGGTGGCGCGGGTCAGGCTCGATCTTCTTTCGCAGTTGATTGATGAAGACTCGCAGGTACTCGGTTTCCTCGCCGTAGTCCGGCCCCCACACAGCTTGCAGCAGGCGGCGATGGCCCTGCGCCTTTCCTTGATTGGCCACCAGGTGGTGTAACAGCTCGAATTCCTTCGGCGTGAGACGTGCAGGCACTCCCTTGACCAGCACGGAGCGCTTTTCAAAATCGATTCTCAAGTCGCCCGAGACGAACGGGGGCAGCGCCTCAGCAGGGGCAGCGCGGCGCAGAGCGGCGCGGATGCGCGCCATCAACTCCTCGGCACCGAACGGCTTCACGACGTAGTCGTCCGCACCCGCGTCGAGGGCGTGCACTTTGTCGCGCTCGGTATTCCGCACCGTGAGCATGATGACCGGAACGTCGGAGGAACTGCGAAGCTCGCGGCACGTCTCAATGCCGGAGCGGCCCGGCATGTTCATATCGAGCAGAACGAGATCCGGTCGCTCGTCGCGAAAAAGCTCCAGCGCTTCATCGCCCGTTTTCGCTTCGATCACGGCATACCCCTGCGAGGTCAGCGTGGTCCGCAGGACGCGGCGGATCTGCGGCTCGTCATCGACGACCAGTATTTTCGCGGAGGTCATGGATTGGTGGTGGCGCGTACGGGGGCTTCCGTCTGCCCGGGCTTGCCCCGTTCGATCGGCAGAGTAAACGAGAAGACGGAGCCGCGGCCGCGCTGGCTGGTCACGCTGATTGTGCCGCCGTGCGCTTCGACGATCGCCTTGGCGATCGGCAGGCCCATGCCGGTCCCTTCGACGTTGTAGCGCTGGTCCCGGCCGCGGTAGAACTTCTCGAAAATGAGAGCCTGCTCCTGGTCGTCGATGCCGGCGCCCCGGTCGGCCACGCTGGTGACCACGAAGTCGCCCACCGCCTCCGCCGTGATCGTGATGGGCTGATCGGCTGGCGAATACCGGTTTGCGTTTTCAATCAGCTGGACCAGCACTTCCCGGGCGCGCTGGACATCCGCGCGAACCGGCGGCAGGTTTTCGGCAATCTGCACGCGGACGACTCGATTCCCGAGCGAGGCCCGGCAGTGTTCCAGCGCAACAGAGATGACGTGATCGATAGGTTTCGCCTCGGCTTTGAGCTCCACTTCGCCGGCGTCGAGCTGCGCCATCTCCGAAGCTTCGCCGACTAGGCGGTTCAGCCGGTCGCTTTCCTCGTTGATGATCGTGAGCAACTCCTGGCGCTGGTTGGGAGCGAGGCCGGGATTCGTAAGCAGATTCGTGACGGAGGCCTTGATTGACGTAAGAGGCGTGCGCAGCGCGTGCGTCACGGCGTCGAGCAGTGCCGTGCGCAGCTTTTCTGCTTCTCGAGCGGCCTCGGTCTGGCCCACTTGCTCCATGGCGCGCGCGTGCTCCATGGCGATGGCGATCAGCGTACCGATAGCTTCGAGCGTTTGCCTCGAGAGAATTTGGCCCGAGATCCCGAGGCTGCCTACCGGGCGTACTCCCAGCCGGATGGGAAGAAAACAAAGTCCGTTCGATGCATCGATCACCGGCTCTTCCCGCGCCATGATTGTCTTGAGGCTGTCGGTATCGAGCTGGGGCATTACTGGGCCGGAGCGATAGACCTTCTGCTTGTCCGCCAGGAAGACCGCCACCGCGCCGACTTCAAAGGCATCCACAATCTGGACGGGTATGCGGTTCAGCAGCTCCATCACGTTGCGGGCCTCGAGCAGCCCGCGGCTGAACGTATACAGCCGCTCGATCTCCCTCTGGCGGGCGGAAGCGTCCGCCGCTTTCTGCCGCGCGCGGGTCGCCAAATGGCTGGAAATTACAGCGACTATGAGGAACGTAATCAACGCCACCCAGTTCCGGGGGTCGGCGATGGTGAACTTGCCTGTCGGCGGCAGGAAGAAGTAATTGAAGGCCAGCGTGGCCGCAATCGACATGACCACTGAAACGAGGCGGTCCCAGACGGTGGAAACAGCTAGAATAGCGAGTATGAAGGTAAGTGCGATGGTGGTGTGATTCGCCTCCGTCGGATAAATCTTGCGGTAGAGAGCGGTAATGGCGGCTACGATCGCGAGTGCGCCGGCGAGTTGCAGCAGACGATTGAGCGTGGGGGAACGCACCCCGTTATTCTAGCGTAGCTTTCTAAACGTTCGTAAACGAGAATGTCGCTGTGCCGAAGACTCCTGAACAATGGCTGGCGGAGGTTTCCCCACCGCCTGAAAAGACGAAGGGCGCCCTAAAACTCTTCCTCGGATACGCGCCGGGTGTGGGCAAAACGTACAGCATGCTCACGGAAGCCATTCGCCGCCACAGCCGCGGCGAGGATGTGGCGATCGGCGTGGTAGAGACGCACGGACGAAAAGGCATCGCCGAGTTGATCCCGCAGCTCGAAGTGATCTCGCGCAAGAAGATCGAATACAAGGGCACTGTCTTCGAAGAGATGGATGTTGACGCGATTATCAAGCGACATCCGGCGGTTGTCCTGGTGGACGAGCTGGCCCACACCAATATTCCCGGCAGCAAACATCGCAAGCGGTACGAAGATGTCCTTGAGATTCTCGACGCGAAGATCGACGTTCTCTCGACCGTCAACATCCAGCACATCGAAAGCGTCGCTCCCACGGTAAATGCTTTCACGGGAGTCGTCGTGCGCGAGACCGTGCCGGACTGGGTGCTTCAGATGTCGGATGAGACCGTCATGGTCGATCTCACGCCCGAGGCGCTGCAGAACCGTATGAGACGCGGCGACGTCTACGGCAAGGAAAAAGTCGAGCAGTCGCTGAAGAATTTTTTCCGCCGGGGAAATCTGATCGCCCTGCGCGAGCTCGCCTTGCGCCAGGTTGCCGAACAGGTGGACCGCAGCCTCTCGTCGTACATGGATGAGAAGGATATTCAGGAAAACTGGGCGGTCCGAGAGCGAATCGCTGTTTGTATCAGTTCGAACCCCCGCGCGCAGTACTTGCTGGCGCGCGCGGCGCGCATGGCCCGCCGGATGGACGCCGAGCTCTACGCCGTACACGTGGATGTCGGCAATGGCATCAACGCGCGGGATGAGAAATCGCTGGAGGCGAATCTGCAATTCGCCGAGAGTCTGGGCGCGAAGATCGTCCGCCTCAAGGGCGAGAACGTTCCCGATGCGGCCGCGAAGTTCGTGCGCGAGAAGCACATTACGCAGATGATCTTCGGCCGGACGGCCACCGAAGGCCTGCACAAGCTCCGTTACATGAATGCGATCAGCCGCTTCCTGCGTGACGCCCCCGCCGTCGATGTCCATATCGTGACGCAAGAGCCAGACTGACAGCCCCGCCGGGATCGGCAACCCGAATTGGCTGGTGAGAGTAAGGGGCTCTCCTGCCGCCGCGTTTCACCTGAAACGAAAGTCACTCTTTTGGCACTATCCTTCCAGAGTTCACCCTTGAAAGGAGAGACAACCCATGCCGAATTATCGCTTTGGGAAACTTCCCCCGAAGCTCGACTACCGGACCCTGCGTTTCAAGGACTACGCGACGCCCGGACTCGCCGCGCCACCCCCTTCCTACAACGTTCTAACGCCCGTCTTCCAGAAATTGAACGTGTCGAATCCGACTGTGCTTTTCCCGATGGACGGCAACGATACGCTGGGCGATTGCACGATTGCAGGCTTGGCCCACGCCATCACCGTCTATCACGGCCTGGTCGGACAACAAGACATACTCGCAACCAAGGCCGTCGAGCAGCTGTACTTCAAGCTCACAGGAGGCAAGGATACTGGCTTGGACGAGCTCAATGTGCTGAACTATTGGCGTAAGAACAGGGTTTCCGGCGACGAAATCCTTGCCTACGTCAAGATCGACCCGAAAAACCACACGCACGTCCAGCAGGCGATCCAGCTCTTCGGAGGCGTGTATCTGGGTTTTCAGGTCCAACAGAACGCCATCCAGGACTTCGACGCGCACAAGCCGTGGACGCCCGGAACCCTCACGCAAGACGGTCATGCGGTTTACGCCGTCGCTTACGACCAGAACGGCGTCACCGTGCTGACGTGGGGCAACACGCAGCAGGGCACCTGGGCGTGGTGGGATGAATGCGTGGACGAAGCGTACGCGATTCTGCCGCCGCAGGCGAAGAATCCGGCGTATTGCCCCGGCTTCAACGTCACGCAGCTGCTCGCGGATCTCAATCAGGTTGCTGGGGCGCAAGCCGCAGCCGCCGTATAGCGCTTGTTTCGCCGAATAGAGGGAGGCGCCCAGTCTCCCTCATTCAACCGAAAGATTAGTGTGGCCGGAAAGACTTTGAAATGTCGCTCCGCAGAGGCACGCGGAGAGGCACTGAGGTCGATCAATCGCGCGGGCGAGCGGGAGGACGCCGAAAACGCCAGAGTTCCGGCTGCCTCCAGCCTGCTACCGGAGCGCCTTCTGTAGCCGCTTTGTCGTCTTGAGCAGGCGCTTCTTGAGGGAGTCGATCTCCTTGGTGAGGGCTTCGAGTTCCTTCTTCGCAACAGCGCCAGCCTTCGCAACTTTGTGAGCCGTTCGGTCTGCCCGACCGAGGGCACTGCCGATCGTTTCCGCCGTGCTGGTGAGCTTACTCTTGGCCATGTGTCATCCTTCTTGACGGGCCGGATCGCGCTGCGTATGGCCCGAGCACCAGAACTATATCACGCCGGGTTTTCGCGCGCCGTAATGCGATCCTAACGTGCCTCGGACGCGAACCCTCGGCCGCGGCGGGCATGGATTCACTGGTTGATCATGAAGGTGGACATTTGCTCGAAGAATGATCGCAGCAGTTGTTCAGCATCGGCCGGCAGGTCCGCTTCGGCGAACGCGTTGTTCATGAGCTGCATCCACCGGTCGCGAGCGGCCTGATCAATTCGGAACGGAAAATGACGCGCGCGCAGGCGCGGATGGCCGCGCTCTTCGATGTACCGCTGCGGTCCTCCGAAACGATAGATGAGGAAATCGCGAAGGCGCTGCTCCGCTGCGGCGCGCTCCTCGGGCGGATACATCGCATTGAGAATATCGTCGTGCGGGACCTGGCGATAAAAAGCCGAGACAAGCCGCGTGAATCCTTCTTCGCCGATGAGAGAATAGACCGCGGCCTCGTCCATGATGTTCCAATTTCAGTTTAGCATCAGCGCAAAGAGGAGACGCCACAGAAGCGATGGCGATCCCTTTCCTAGCTTTCCGAGAGGAGCTTGCCGTAACCAGGCGCGCGGCCGCTCAGGCCGAGCAACCGGACGCCTGCCCAGAGCGCGTGAGGCAGGCTCGAGACGACCGGCACGCTGCAGCGCTGTTCGAGCGGCGCGAGAAGTTCAAGCGTTTTGAGTGCGCCACAGGAAATCAAGATGGCATCTGCTTTCGGCGCGCTCTCCCACACGCTCTCACTGAAATTCAGCAATTCATCCTGCGTCACCGGCGGCCGATCCTCGAACCGCTCGATGCCCATCCCCTTGATCGCCAGAGTTGTGAAACCGGATTCGTGCAGAAATGCTTCGAGTCGCCGATTCACTTCTTCGTTGTACGCGGTAGCGACCGCGAGGCGGTGCCCGCCAACTGCTTTGAGGCCCTCAACGATCGCCGTGCTCATGGTCGTGCAGCGCAGGCTGGTGGCTTTCGTAATCTGGCGCTGCAATTCCTGGTTGAACTTTGCTCCTTTGTAGAAGGTCAGCGACGTGCCCATCACGCAGATCGCGTTCGCGCCCTGCGCCGCAAGTTGCTGCGCGGCAGGCACGATGCGATCGACCACTTTGTCGTAACCTTCCGGCGTCATGCGCTCGAGGCCAACACCGGTCGCAAGAAATTGCACGCCGATGGGATACATCACTTGCGCCTCAGGAGGCACGGGCGTATTCGCTGGAGGAAAGATCATTCCGAGCACAGGATCGGCGGCCTCGGTCGAAACGCCGAGCGCCGCGATTCCGGCTCCTGTAGCCGCAATTTTCAGAAATTGGCGTCGCGAATTCGTTGCCACGCGCATCTCCCCATTCCTTCCGGCGCATTCTATCGGTGCGCAAAATCACTTGCCAACAATTTCTGTGTTGTGCATGAATATAGCTCGCGTATGGTTTCCCCCGCCCGCAATCGCCGCCCCGGCTTTACTTGAGTCGCTTCCCTCTAGGCGACCGTCGGCCGTTTCCAAATTACATCAGAACCTTCATCGAAGAGTCCAAGGAGGATGCATCCTATGTGGCGAAGACTTACTCCAGTGGGAGCCATGCTGTGTCTATTGTTCCTGCGTGTAGCCTGCGTCCAGGCGCAAGCGAGCGACCGGCCCAAGCAGGCTTCATTTCATGTGAAAAATGCGTTCGTCGTCAAAGTGCCGCAGGGCGCGCACGCCGTGCGCATCTGGTTTGCAGTGCCGCAAGAGGACGCCTACTCGATCATCACGAACTTCACGGCGTCGAGTGATGTCCCCGTGCGCTACGACTGGGATTCGTGGGGCAATAAGGAAGGCTACGTCGAGGTCCGCAATCCATCCGGCTCCGAAATCCACATCAGTGAGGAGTTTGATCTAACGCGCACCGAGATGCGCAACAAGATCGATCCAAGCGCCACGCGTCCCCTCACCGACGCCGAACGCGCCGCTCTTTCTCGCTACCTGCAGCCATCGACCTACGTGATCGTCAACGATCAGGTCAAGAAGATCTCCGCCGAAATCGTCGGCGGCGAAACCAATCCCATTCTGGCCGCGCGCAAACTCTACGACTGGACGATGCAGAATATCGACTACTGGGTGAAGGATCCCGATCATCTGAAAGCCTCGCCGGTCGGCAGCACGGAGTATTGCCTCGGCAAAAAGACTGGCAATTGCACGGATTTTCATTCACTGTTTGCCTCGCTCGCGATCTCGTCGGGCATTCCCGCGCGCATGATCTACGGCTCGCTGCTCAAGCCCACGCTCAACGGCATGGCGATCGACGGCAGCTACCACTGTTGGATCGAGTTTTACGCGCCGCGTGTGGGATGGATTCCCCTCGATGCCTCGCTCGCGAACATTTACGGCAAGCAGTTCGAACTCACCGACAAGAACAAGAACCTCGTCGAGCTCACTACCGCGACCGGCTATCACGGCTACGATCCCGCCAAGATCGACTACTACTTCGGGAACATCGATGAGCGCCGCGTCGTCTGGTCGATGGGCCGCGACTTGATGATGCAGCCCGCGCAGGAAGATGGTCCTGTGAATTCGCTGCCGAAGGCGTACGTCGAAGTGGACGGCAAAGCATCGGCCGACTACACGCGCGCGTTCACGTACAAAGAGATTTCGCCCACCGGAGTAGCGGGATCCGACTAGAAGGGGCTAGGCATGATTGCCGAGAAATGGAACGCCGGGGAAATGGGATGCGGAGAGCTGTTGATCGAGCTTGCCCTGCGCATGAAGGCGCTCGCGCCGGGGCAAGTCTTCGAACTGACGGCTCTCGATCCCGGCGCCGTCGAGGACATCCCGGCATGGTGCAAGCTCACGGGCCATGCCCTCGTCGCTGCGGAACATCCCGTTTATCGAATTCGCCGAAGGGAAAACTGAATTTCGCACATCTGAGGAGGAGCCATGCCAGGAAGCTTTTGCGTCAGCATCACGCACTCGAAAGACAATACGGACAAGGCTACCGTCGGCTTCGTCGTCGCCAATGCTGCGGTCGCATCCGACAAGGACACGATGGTATTTCTCAGCATCGAAGGCGTCCGCCTGTCGCAAAAAGGATTCGCGGACGATATTCACGAGACAGGATTTGCGCCGCTGAAAGAGCTGATGGACAACTTCGTCAAGGCCGGCGGAAAGATTTACGTCTGTTCGCCCTGCTTCAAGAAGCGTGGACTGGCCGAAGACAAGCTCGTCGCCGGAGCGACCATTGTAGGCGGCGCAAAGCTCGTCGAGTTTTTGAGCGGCGGCGCCCCCTGCGTGAGCTATTAGGTCCGATGGAGTGAGCATGGCGGTCGAGCCCGATCCGATCCCGGACGCGACGTGCGATGGCGGCGACCTCGATTGTGGCAGCGGGCTGCTTCTGATCATCCGCAACGCGATGGAGCCGCTGCCGTCGGGCGGTATCCTCGCAGTTCGCAGCCGCGAGATCAGCGTCAAAGAAGACCTGCCCGCCTGGTGTCGGCTGGTTGGCCACGACATGCTCGCGGCGCGGCCGGGCGACGCGGGCTCGACCAGCTATTTCATCCGGAAGAAAGCAGCGGACGCCGTGCTCAAGCAGGACCTCGAGCAAGCCAGAAACTACGTCTGGCGCGCGCGTGTTCGCGGCCGCGGAGGGATGGGCGCGGAGGTGTTTGTCCGCAATCATTCATTTTCCGTGGGACAGCCCGCCAGCTTTGATACGGCCGACAAGGAAATCAGCGCGATCGAATATCTCCTCGGATCGATCGGCGCTTGTATAGCCGTGGGCCTTCAGTGGCGCGCCTCGCAGAAGGGCATCACCGTTCACAACCTCGAAGTGGCGCTGCAGGCGCGCGCGGAGGACATTCTTGTCTATTTGGGCGTGCACGACGCCGGGAATCCCGGTCTGGCCGACGTTCGGGCCGTGGTTTACGTCGATGCAGACGCCGAGATGGAAACTCTGCAAGAATTGCTTGACGAGACGATCCGTAGGTCCCCGGTGGCACAAACATTTCTAAATGCCGTTCCATTCCATGCCGACATTCGAAAGGCCTGAGCGATGAAACCGGGCATTCTGTATCCCGTAACGGTCGTCGGCAGTTGGCCGAGGCCTGCGTGGCTCGTCGAGGCCATGAAACGACGCTCGCCAGCACTTGCCGAATTACAGGATCAGGCCACATTGCTAGCGATCAAATATCAGGAAGACGCCGGCGTGGACATCATCTCCGACGGCGAGCAACGCCGCGACAATTTCTACTCCTTCATTGCTGATCGGTTGGAAGGCGTCCGCCTGATGACGCTCGCCGAGCTGCTCGACTACGTTGAGGACAAGGCCGCATTTGAGACTCTTCTGAACGCGCTCGATGTCCCGGCGTTTGCCATTAAGAACCCGGTGGTCGTGGGGAAAGTCACGCGGCGCAAGCCGCTGGTGATGGACGATTACCGCTTCCTGCGCGAGCACACACAGAAGGCCATTAAGGTCACGTTGCCCGGCCCCTATCTTCTGAGCCGCTCGACGTGGGTGAAAGGGCTTTCCGAATCGACATATCCCGATGGCGATAGCCTCGGCACCGATATCGTTGCCGTGTTGCGCGAGGAATTGCAGGAACTCGCAGGTGCCGGTGTCGAGATGGTTCAGTTCGACGAGCCTGTCCTCAGCGAGCTACTGCTGGCGGGCAGATCCGCCACTCGAACCTTCATGTGCGCTGCGCTCGCGGCCAGCTCCAGCCCGGAAGGAGAACTTGAGCGCGCCGTTACCTTGATGAATCGCGTCGTCGAAGGCATTCACGGACCGATTCTTGCCGTACACGTCTGCCGCGGGAACTGGAGCCGCAACGAAGACGTGCTTCTCTCCGGTCCCTATGATGGTCTGATTCCATACTTGAATCGCATGAAGCTCGATCAGTTCGTGCTGGAATACGCTACTTCGCGCGCGGGCAAGCCGAAGGCGCTCGCCGCGCTGCGCCCAGGCGCGCAGATCGGCTACGGCGTTGTGAATCCGCGCACGTCTGAGATCGAGCCTCCGGAGGAAATCGTCTCGCGCGTGCGCGAGCTGGCTGAGATTATATCGCCCGATCGCATTTTCCTGAATCCCGATTGTGGATTTGGCACGTTCGCCGAACGGCCCGTAGCCGACGAGCGGACGGCTTACGCCAAGCTCTGCACGCTTGTTTCTGCGGCTCGTCAGCTCCGCGGCCAATAGACATTCGAAAGAAGTGAAGCGGGGAGCCGCCCGGGCCTCCCCGGAAAGGAACTTCAAGTGAAGCCGGCGCCCGGACGCCGGTTGTGTTGTGGGCCCAACATGCCGCCGTATGATGCCGAAGCCCAAACTGATTCGCAAGAATTTACTTCAGTCCCAACAGCTTGCACGCGTTCTTGTGGTAGAGCTTTTCGCGGTCTTCTTTCGACATTTCGAGCGAATCGATCACGCGAAGCGTCTCGCGGATGTACATCGGCCCGCCCTCGGGATCGAACGGAGCGTCCGATGCGAACAGCACGTGGTCGACGCCGTAGAAATCCAGCGCGCAAACGAGCGCCGACTTCGAGCCGAACGTTGCCGTGTCCGCGTAGAACATCTTGAAGTAGTCGAGCGGCCGCTTCTTCAGTTCCTTGAGCAGCGGACGATAGTCCGTGTGCGACGTGCGCGCGCCCAACTGGTCCCAGCCGGGTCCGACGCGCCCCTCGAAAAACGGGACCATGCCGCCAGCGTGGTGGATGATGATCTTCAGGTTCGGCATCTCATCGAGCATCTTGGAAAAGACGATGCGCGCCTGCGCCACGCTCGATTCGTAGGGCCAGCCGAACGTCCACCAGATTTCGTAGAGTGACTTGTCCTCGGTTTGATAGTCCGGAAAATTCGCGGTGCGCGCCGGATGAATCCAGATCGGTTTTCCGAGTTTTTCCATTTCTCGGAATACGGGACGAAATTCCGGCGCATCGAGCGCCTTCCCCGCCACGTTGGAATAAATCTGAATGCCGCACGCGCCGAGTTCTTTCACCGCGCGCCGCACCTCTTCGACCGCGGCCTCGGGATCGCGCATCGGCACCGATGCAATGAAGCTCGGAAAGCGGTCGGGGTACTTGCGGCACAGTTCGGCCATGCCGTCGCTGCCGATGCGCGCAAGTTCGCGCCACGCAGCTTTGTCACCCGCGGCGTCCGGTGGCGGCGAAGCAAGCGACAGGATCTGCTGGTAGCCCTCGAACATGTCCATCACTTTGAAGCGCCGGTCGAGGTCCGTCATCATGGGGACGGCTTCGCTGCGCCGGTGCATGTCCTTCATCTGCCCGGTGGTCTTCAACAGCTCTTCGTGAAATCGCTTCGGCCAGATGTGGGTGAAAATGTCGAGCTTTCTCATGATTCCCCCTGCATAGACTTATGGAGCCGTGCGTGGCGGCTTGGGCGGCGGTTGCTTCAGCAGTTCGTCCGCGTCGTCGGTGCGATCGATATACCGGCCGGAAAGCGCGTCGTACCGGCCCGAGGCGAACGCGAGGCACCGGTCGGTGCACCAGGCCATGCCGTCCAGCGGTCCCATTTTTCCTTTCAACTCGTGAAGCCGCGCGACCATCTGCGGGACCCAGCGCTGCGCGTCAGGATCGTTCATGGTGTCGTCGGCCATGTCGGTCATGATCGATCCGGGATCGATCGCGAACGCCTTCACGCCGTAATCTTTTACTTCGTTGGCCACCAGTTCCGCGAGCCGATTCTGAGCGGTTTTGCCCAGGCTGTACGCAGAAAGGCTCGGCGTGAGCATGTGGCAGCGCGGTGACGAAATGTTGATGATACGCCCCGCACGGCGCTCGACCATGCCGGGCAGTACCGCGCTCATGAAGAGCAGAGGCGCGCGAAGGTGCACTTCCTGCGCCGCCCACCACTTGTCGGGATCAACGACGCCGATTGGGCCGTAGGGCCCGGCGACCCCTGCGTTGTTCACCAGCAGCGAGACCGCGCCAAGCTTCTCCGTCGCGGCCTTTGCCACGCGCGCAACGTCGGCGCGCTTGGTTGCGTCGCCTGCAACGGCGAGCGCGCGGCCTCCGGCGGAAGCGATTTCAGCCGCAACTTGATCCAACTGCGCTTTGTTGCGTGACGTGACTGCAACGGCCGCGCCTTCGCTGGCAAATCGCAACGCGATGGCCTTGCCGATTCCTCGGCCTGCGCCCGTAACGATCGCAACTTGTCCGCTCAGCAATCCCGCCGTCACCAGCGACACCTTTCCGCCCGCACGAAGATACAGTTGGAAACTTGCAGCGGCAAGAATTTCACGCGTGTTCGGTGGCGACCGCCGCGAGCCCGCTGGCCGGTTTGCGCGCCGGCTTCATCAGCAACAGGACAATCGCCGCCAATACCGAGAACGCGGCGACGCAATAGAACACCGGCGTATAACTGTGATAGCGATCGAACACCATTCCGGCAATCGTAGCGCCCACAGCGCCTGCGGTCGTGCCTACAACCATCATGAATGAAATCACGGGCGGATAGCCATTCACGCCGTAGTAGTTCGCCGGCAGGACCATCATCGCGGAAAAACAAACGCCAAACGAGCTGCCCATTAAAATCGCGTACAGGTAAAGGCCCGCGGCGCCGCTAGCGTGCAGGGCCAGCAACATTCCCGCCGCGAAGACCAGCGAGCCAACTGCCCACGTCAGCCGCGGCTCGATACGGTCGGCGACCGCGGCGAAAAGAAGCGTCCCGAACAGCGCAGACAAAAGCATAATCGAGATCGACGACGCCGCTTGCGCCGGCGCGTATCCCAGATCGCGCAGGTGCGCGTTCCCGTGTGCGAGGTAAAGCGGATAGCCTGCGCTGAATCCGACCAGTGAAATCAGGATGAGCCAAATGGCCGGTGTGCGCAGCGCCTCGACAAGCGTCCAGTGTTCATTCGTTTTGTGGACGCGCATCTTGGCATCCGGGCGGGCGGATGGCGCGGCCCGATCGGTTGCGCCGTCGGGGAATTGACCAAGGTCAGAGGGATGCTCGCGCACGAAAACCATCGCGAGCAGCGCACAAATCGCGCTGAGGCCCGCCATCAGCCACCATCCCGCGCGCCAGTTCCCTCCCGACACGCGAATCACCTTGTCGAGCAGGCGCGCCGCCACGAATCCGCCGAACGTGCCGCCCGTGTGCACGAGTGTGATCGCCAGCCCTTTGAGATGGCTGAACCAGCGGTTGATCCCGGTCTGCGCAACCAGCACACCGCCAGTCATCGCGCCGAGGCCGATCATCACGCCGTAGACCAGATCGACCTGCAAGCTCGTCCGCACGACGGACGACATCAGCGCTGCGCCCGCCACCACCACCCAGCAGCCGAGCGCTGCCGTGAAACGCACGCCCTTTCTCGCGATGAGGATCGCGATGAGCGGCGCAGGCACTCCGATCATCAACTGATAGATGGCGTAGGCGAGGCCGAGTTGCGTGCGGTCCCAGTGCAGGGACTCGGCCATGTACGTGTTAACCACGCTCGCGCCGTACAGCGGGAAGGCGAAGTTCGCGAAGAGGATGATCCAGAAGACTGCAAGCAGCTTCCAGCCATAGAAGTTCGCTCTTCGCGTCATCGCCCCCGCCGCACGCGTGCCCGCTGCTGTGATGTGCTACTGCAGTTGTTCCGCCGGCACCCAGTTGCCGTGGACCTGATTGCGCAGACGCAGCGGCAAGTGCGCCGTTGCGATCGGCCCTTTGTCGAGGTGCTCGGCCTCGAACACCAGCAGGTCCGATAGCTGCGTATCGTGGAGGTCGGCGACGAGCGCGAGATAACCCTCGTGTCCCGGCGTTTTCGAAGGAATGTGAACCTCTTCCTGAATCGTCACGGGCCGGTTCGAGTGCCACGACTTGAGCTTTCCGCTCTTCACTTCGAGACGGCTGAGCGTGTTGAATCCGACGCCCACGGGTCCGGCAGTCAACGGCTTGCCGGCCTCGGGATCGAACCGCTCGTAGTAGCCGATCGAGTAGTCCTTCATGTGGTCTTTGTTCGCGATGCGCGGGAAATCGCCCGAGGGCGCAATCTTGTACTCCTCGAATTTCTCCCCCGGTTTCGACATATCGAACGTCCAGCGGACCACGCGGCCGTACGTGAAATCTTCCGCCGTCGGATGAATGTGCGACGCCTCCAGAATGAACGGGAACGGTGCGTACTTGCCGATGCCGAAATCGAGGTGGACGTACTTGCCTTCGGTGTAGGCGTTCATGAAGTGAAACGCCGAGCAAGCGGGGTGTTTGAACCAGTGCATGTCCTTGACGCTGCCATCGCGCGGCATGATGCCGACGTAGGCCTCAAGATTCGGTTCACACACCCAGTGGACGCCGCCCGCTTTGATGCGATCGAGATTGGCTGTCGTCGGAAAAACGGGAAAGATCGCGTGCTCTTTCGACACCGCGAAATCGTGCATCAGCGAAACGTACGGAACCTGAAACCACTCCTCCTTCACGAGCTGGCCCTCTTTGTTCGCCACGCAGTAGGAGACGTCGCGCGTGGCCATCCCGCTCGCTTCGTAGCCGAAAAAGTGCAAGTCCTGCGTGTCCTCATCAAGGCGGGTGTGCGCCGTCATCGTCTGGCTGCGCAACTTGCCTCCGTAATTGAACACGCCGATCGTTTCCAGCGTTTCCGGGTGAAGCTCCACCGCGAGTCCGTCTTCTTTCAACGCCAGCAGCTTGCCGCCGTGGTAGATCGGAGTAGTGTTATTCACGCAGCGGTTGATGCCGCGCACGCTCGGATCGTCCGTGTAGGGGTTCCGGTAGAGCCCGAAAAGTCCGCGCCGCGCTTTCCGCTCGGCCTTCAAGCGGTCCGTCATCACATATTTCATCTTGAAATCAACGTGCCCGTTCTCGAACTTGAACGCGCTGATCATTCCGTCGCCGCTCAGATACGTATCGTGGCCGAGCATCGGCGGATATTGCGGATCGGGAATCGTTCGATACCACGTGCCGTTGATTTCCTTCGGCATGTTCCCTTCCACGATCAAATCGTAGATATCGCACTCCGTGCGCATTGGCGCGTTCATGCCCTGAAAATCAAACGAATCCGGAAACTTCGTTGTCATGGTCAAACTCCTGGTTTATTCGAGGGTCGTTCGAGACCGTATGATGTCTTCGCTGAAGATTGCCCCCGTATTAGTTGACTCCTATCATCCCGGCGACGAGCCTGTCAACGTATCCGTGGCGATCGTTCTCGCTTTCGGATGTTCCTCATTCCCCTCGCCACGCCGTCGGCACCGGAGTGCGCTTTTCTAGGTTTGCGATGGGCGAGCCGGTGCTACCATACGCGGCAATTCCAATCCCGGAGTCACTTGATGCCCGACAGTCCCGACAAGGCTGCTCCGCAGCCCGGTACTCAATCCGGCTCGCAAATCATCGAACGCAAGCTCGCCACGATTCTCTCGGCCGACGTCGCCGAATTCAGCCGCCTGATGAACGAGGACGAAGAGCAGACGCTGCGCGCCTTTCGCGGCCACAAGAAAATCTTCGAATCGTTGGTCCTCACGCACCACGGGCGCGTCTTCAACACCGCCGGCGACGCGATCCTCGCCGAATTTGCGAGCGCTGTGGAAGCGGTTCGCTGCGCCACCGATGTCCAGTCAGCCCTGCGCACGCGCAACGACCAGTTGCCGCCTTCCCGCCAGGTGCGTTTCCGCATCGGCATCAATCTCGGCGACGTGATGATTCAAGGGCAGGATCTTCTCGGCGATGGGGTCAACGTCGCTGCTCGTCTGCAGACCGCGGCTGAACCAGGCGGCATCTGCATCTCCGGCAGCGTTCACGATCAGATTCGCAACAAGCTCTCTCTCGCGTTTCACTCGCTAGGCGAGAGGAGCTACAAGAACATCCCGCAGCCCGTGCGAACTTTTTCTATTGTGGAATCGGAGGGTGGAGTCACTCTTCCCGGTCCCAAAGCTCCGAACGCCGTGAAAAACCCAGCGATTTGGGTGGTCGCGGGGATTCTCGTCGCTGCCGCCGTTGGTTACGGAGCGTATGCGATTCACGCGCGGAGCGAGAACGCGACGGCGCCCATGACGTCCGTCAATCCTCCTCCTCCGCCCGCACCCGCGCCAGAACCGACGCCCGCAAATTCACCGGCGGAAAAGCCAGCCACTGAGCCGCCCGCGTCTAGGCCGGCCGCACCGAAAACGGCTTCGGGGACCAGTGACGCAAAGCCCGCTGCGAAATCGAAAGAGCCGTCAACAGCGCCCGTGCCTGCACAACCACCGCAGGCGAGCGCGCACGCAGGCCGCTTCGATGGCACTTACGGAGGTCAGGTTTGCTACGGCAAGACGCCGAAGCTACCGAAATATTGTTACGACGCGCTGGGCGAGGTGATCGGGAACAAGCTCACCGGTCATTGGATCATGCCGGGCACAAAAGGCATCACGATGCATATCGAAGGCGACGTGCAGCCTTCGGGCGAAGTGATCATATTGATGCATAGTGAGGACGAGGAAGGCGCGCCCGTTGCCACGATCAACATGACCGGCACAGCCCATGACGGCCTGCTCCAGGCCGACGGCAAATTCCTGCTCGGACGCCCTGCAAACCTTAACTGGCGTTTGACCAGCCACGACTCCTCGGTGCAACCCGTCCAGCCGTCTCAAAGCTTTGAAGGCACCTGGGAACTCGTGAGCAGCACGATGAACGGCGTAACGCAGACCATCAAGCCAACTCGCATCACCATCACACAAAGTGGATCGCTGGTACGAGTCGGCGGTCAGGAGCTTCGCCTCACGGACGAGGGTACCCTGACACATCAGGACTTCTATGCGCACGACGAGCGATACGGACATAGGGTCGAGACGCCAGATCAAGCAGACCTGATTGATACTCTTACCTGGAGAATAAAAGGCTCCACGCTCGTTTTCGAGACAGTGTTCGACTACAGGGCGCCGTACTACGGCCATCCTGTGGGCAAGCTACTGCGAATCATGGAATATCGCCGGGTCACTCCTTGAGCGGAATCGCGATGCGCAAGCAGTCCCCGGTAATCCGCGAATTTAACGCGTGCGCTGCGGCTGCCGTGGAACGAGAGCGGAGCCCCACTCGTGCTGAGGTTCGAGCAGCATCTTGTCGAAATCGTCGCTAGGCAGTAGAAAGCGCCCGGAAAGCGCGGCGTAGCGGCCAGACGCCAGTTGCACGCACATCTCAGCGCAGCGTGCCAGCCCCGCTCCAGGATCCTTCGCTTTGATCACGTTCTTCAGATACTCGACCATCTGCGGCACCCAGCGCTGCGCGTCCGGCGACGTGATCGTGCGCTCGGTCATGTCCGTGTAGACGGTTCCCGGCTCGATCGAAAAAACGCTCACGCCAAACTCTTTCGCTTCCGCTGCGGCGTGTTCGGAAAGGCGAATCTGGCTCGATTTCGCAACGGCGTATGCGGTTAGCTTCGGCGCAAACCACTGCCCGCCGAGTGCCGACACATTGATCACCGTGCCCGCGCGTCGCGCGATCATTCCCGGCATCACCGCGCGCATAAAAAGCAGCGTACCTCGGACGATCACCGCCTGCGCGTCCCACCAATCATCGGGATCGCTCGTCCAAATCGGTCCGAATGGCCCGGTTACTCCTGCGTTGTTGACGAGCACCGTCGTCGGCCCGAATTTCTTTTCCGCCTCCGCGACCACGCGCGCCACATCCGCGCGGTTCGTCACATCGCCGGCGACCGCAATCGCGCGTCCGCCCGCTGCTTCGATCTCCGTGACCGTCTGACCAAGCTGATTTCTCGAGCGCGCAGTCACTGTCACCGCCGCCCCCGCCGCAGCCAGCCCGCGCGCGATCGCTTTGCCAAAGCCGCGGCCTCCGCCCGTGACGATCGCCGCTTCGCCTGCGAGTGCGCCCACCGAAGATTCGTTCACGAGGATCTGCTCTTGTAGCGCCGGCATCTTGCCGGCGGTTTTGACTTTCTTGCAAGGTTCAGGAAACAAAACGCCGCGGAGACGGCGGCGCTGTGAGCACGCGAGAAACGACCGCGACCCCTCACCGAACAGGCTTCCCCGTCACGGGATGCACGTAGTGGAAAGGCACGACTTCGTTTTCCGGCCAGAAACTCGCGCGCCGCGACGTCAATTCATCGGGCCCGTTCGGATCTTCCGGATATGTTTTCGAAAATGCCGGCACGGCGTAGCCCGGTTTCACCTTGCCCCAACCCTGATCGTACGGCGCGTAGAAAAGCACGTTGTAATTCAGCACGCCAATCTTCCAGACGCCGTCTTCTTTCAGATACGTGTTTTCGTAAACGCCCGCCTCCCAAAACGGGGGAAAAATCTCCGGCACACTCTCGTGGCTCCCTCCCTGCATGAAGCATCGATAGCGCGCTTTCGCCGAGAGACGGTCCGGCGCAACCGTAATCACATCCTGCAGCAAAAGATGATCCAGCAGCAGCCCATGCGTCGGGCGATTCTTTCCGCCCACAAATCTCTGCCCGAGGCGCCCGCAGTAAAGCCGCCGCACCCCGGCCCTCCCCTTGAACACGCCGCCGAGAAAATACGTCTCGCCGCGATCGGAGAAAAGTTCCACCACCTCTTCGTAGAGGCACTTGTCCATGAAGTAGCCATAGGCGTGCTGCAGCCTGCGGATCGCCAGCTCGTCTTCCACCCGCCCGAGCCGGTCCGCCAGCTCATCGACGCACCTTTCCAGCGCCTGAATCCTGTCTTCTGTGGTCATGTCACTTGGCTCCCGAGCCAGATTGTCATTCCGAGCGGAGTCACGTCTCTTGATTCTCCCATCGCGTAGCGATGGGGGCGCGACGCAGTCGAGGAATCTGCTGTTTCTTGGTTTTGACCCTATGCTTCGCTAATGAATTTCGTCTGTAGACACGCCTCGAGCCCCTCGATGCCTTCCTCCGACCCGTGCCCGCTCTCTTTCACGCCGCCAAACGGCGACTCCGGAATCGAAATCTGATACGTGTTGAGGCCGATCATCCCGGCTTCGAGCTGCTCGCCCAGCAGTTTCACAGTGCGCTGCGAATTGGTGAACGCAAACGCCGCCAGCCCGTACGGCAGCCGGTTCGCCTGCTCCATCACTTTGTCGAAATCCGAGAATGAATTGATGATCGCGACGGGCCCAAACGGCTCCTCGTTCATGATCCGCGCCGTGTTCGGCACATCGGAAAGCACTGTCGGCGCGTAGAAGTACCCGGGACTCTTGAGCCGCGCGCCGCCTGCTTGCACCTTTGCGCCGTGATCTTTCGCATCCGCGATGAATCCTTCAATTGCCGCGAGCCGCCGCGCATGAACGAGCGGTCCCATCTTGTTCTTCTCTTCCAATCCGTTTCCAACCGGCCAGCTTTTCGCGCGCTCCGCAAAGCCCTGCACGAAGCGGTTGTACACCTTCTCGTGCACGTAGTACCGCGTCGGCGAAACGCACACCTGCCCCGCGTTCCGGTATTTCGCCGTGGCCGACGCGTCGAGCACCTTATCCAAATCCACATCGTCGAAGACAATCACCGGCGCGTGCCCGCCCAGCTCCATCGTCGTCCGCTTCATGCCATCCGCCGCGAGCTTCATCAGGTGCTTGCCGACGGGAATCGAGCCCGTGAACGAAATCGCGCGAATCACAGGCGACGCGAGCAAATGCGTTGAAATCTCCGCCGGCACGCCGTACACAATCGCGAGCACGTTGGGCGGCAGCCCCGCATCGACCAGGCACTTCGCCACGGCCAGCCCTGACGCCGGCGCTTCCTCCGCGGGCTTCAAAATTACGGAACATCCCGCGCCGAGCGCCGCTCCAATCTTGCGCGCCGGATTCCCGAGCGGAAAATTCCAGGGTGCGAACGCCGCGACCGGCCCGACCGGTTCCTTCACCACCGTCATGCGAGTTCCCGGCGTACGCTGCGGCAGCACGCGGCCGTACGCGCGCCGCCCCTCTTCGGCGTACCACTCGAAGATGTTCGCCGACATCATCACTTCGATTCGAGTTTCGTGGATTACCTTGCCGGACTCGGTCGTCGCGATGCGCGCGATCTCCTCTTTGCGCTCGCGCAGCAATTCCGCCGCGCGCTTCAAGATTTTCCCGCGCTCATCGGGGAAAATCGCGCGCCATGTTTTGAATCCCGCCTGCGCCGCGGTGAGCGCGCGGTCGAGGTCCGCCTTCGACGCGTGTGGCACCTGCCCGATCACTTCCTCCGTCGCCGGATTGATTACCGGCGAAATCTTCCGCCCCGCCGCGGGTAGCCATTCGCCGCCGATAAAAAGCGCCAAATCCGCGTATGCCGTTGCCAGTTGTGTCGCCATTTTCGTGCTCCTGTAGTGGATTCGCGCATCGTTTCACGTTCGCCGGACGCCCGTCAAGATGCCTGCAAAGTGGCACAGACACTCTTGTCTGTGCGCGGTGCGGGTGTCTTAGAATATTCACGCTTGCTGACTTCCGCTGAATCCGACCGCCTGCGCGTCGTGCTCGTCGAGACGCGCAACCCGCTCAATATCGGCGCTGCCGCTCGCGCCATGAGCAATTTCGGTTTCGGCCACCTGCGCGTGGTGAAGCCTTATGCGCCGGCATTTCGTGAGGCGCGCTCGGCCGTCGGCGCTTCATCGGTGCTTGCGCGCGCGGAGCAATTCAAGACTGTGGCCGAAGCGGTCGCCGATTGCACGCTCGTCGTCGGCACCACCGCCGTTCGCCATCGCCACCTGCACCACACGCTGCGCCGCTCCGAGGACGCCGCCCGCCTGATCTGCCGTCGCCTGCGTTCGAGCAACGTCGCACTTCTTTTCGGTTCGGAAAAGCGCGGCCTCACCAACGACGACCTCAGCCACTGCCACTGGCTGCTCCGCATTCCCACGCACGACGAAAACATCTCGATGAACCTCGCCCAAGCCGTTGCCGTCTGCCTCTACGAGATGATCCGCAACGCGAAGGTTCCCCGCGAGCCGGAAAAATTTCCCCTCGCCTCTGCCGCCGAAATCGACCGCATCACCGCCATGCTCCTCGACGCGCTGCACGAGAGCGGCTTTCTCGATCTTCGCCGCGTCGCCGATTCCGAGCAGCGCATCCGCCGGCTTGTCCGCCGCCTGCATCTGCCCGCGCGCGACGCGGTCATCTGGCTCGGCATGTTCCGCCAGATCGTCTGGAAACTCCGCGCGGGCGAACAGAAATCCTCAGGTCCAAAATCCTGAGCCACATGAATCGCGGCTCAGGTTGAGTATCGCCGGCATCTCGCCGGCGATTGTGGTCTTACCGAGTCACGCAGGATGCTCGACGCCGTTCCGCTCCCGCGCTACTCTCTCCGCATGGACATCGATTGGCTCCGCGAACACTGCCTATCGCTCGCGCACACGACCGAACAAATCCAATGGCAGGACGCTCTTGTCTTCAAGGTCGGCGGGAAAATGTACGCGGTGGTGTCTCTCGAACCGGACGAAACCTGGCTTTCTTTCAAGTGCTCGCCTGAGGACTTTGCCGCCTTGACCGAGCGCCCCGGCGTCGTCCCTGCGCCTTACCTTGCTCGAGCTCGGTGGGTCGCGCTCGAGACAGAAGATGCGCTTCCGCGCGCCGAGCTGCAAGGCCTGCTCGTCGACGCACACGCGCTGGTCTTTGCCAAACTGCCCAAGAAAATTCAGTCTCAGCTGAGCGCGCCGCCGAAGCACTCGGCCTCGCGACGTAGCGCTGCCCCGAAGTCCGCCCCCCGCGCCTCCCGCAAGCACCGATAACCCGCTGCTTCGGCGGTTGACTCACATTAGGCGCACCCCTAACATCTCTGTACGAAACGGAGCACTCCGCGTGATCGGCGAGACCGTATCGCACTATCGCGTCATCGAAAAGCTCGGCAGCGGCGGCATGGGCGTGGTGTACAAAGCCGAAGACCTCAAGCTCCGCCGTTTCGTCGCGTTGAAGTTCCTGCCCGAAGACGTCGTCCGCGACCGCGTGGCGCTCGAACGCTTCGAGCGCGAAGCGCAGACCGCCTCCGCGCTCGACCATCCCAATATCTGCACGATTTACGAAATCGGCGAGCACGATGGCCATCCCTTCATCGCCATGCAGTATCTCGAAGGCCAGACGCTCGACCGCATCATCGGCGGCAGCCCGCTGCCCGTTGGCGAGCTGATCGATCAGGGAATCGATATCACGGACGCTCTCGAAGCCGCCCACTCCAAGGGCATCATTCATCGCGACATCAAGCCCGCCAACATCTTCATTACCAAGCGTGGCCGCGCCGTCATTCTCGATTTCGGTCTCGCAAAGCTTTCGTCCGTCGGAAGCCGCTCCAAGATTTCCAGCGCTGCGACGACCACTGCGGGCGTCACCGTTGACGATTTGACCAGCCCCGGCATGGCGCTCGGCACTGTCGCCTACATGTCCCCGGAGCAGGCGCGCGGCAAAGAACTCGACGCACGCAGTGATCTCTTCTCGGTCGGCGTCGTCCTCTACCAGATGGCTACCGGCTCTCTGCCTTTTCGCGGCGAGACCTCCGCGGTCATCTTTGACGCCATCCTGAACCGCGCGCCGGTCCCGCCCCTGCGCCTCAATCCCGAGCTGCCGCAAAAGCTCGAAGAGTTGATCAACAAAGCGCTCGAAAAGGATCCGCGCCTTCGCTGCCAGACTGCGGCCGAAATGCGCGCCGATCTGGAGCGCCTGAAGCGCGACACGAGTTCGGCCCGTGTGGCCGCTGCCCCTGACGCTTTCACCGAAGGCGCTCCTGCAGCAGCCTCTGGAGCTACGCTGCCGTCAACCGGTGCTCCACCCACGATTGGTTCCAGCCGCACGCCGGCTATCGCAGCATCAACACGCGGCACGGGTGCCGCGGTCGAACCACGCTTGTCGCGCGGCTCCAGGCTCACTCTTTCCGCAGTCGCCGTCGCGATCGTTCTCCTAGCCGTGGCAGGCTTTCTCTACTGGAAGGGTTTCTTCCGCACCGGCCTCGCCGCGAACGGTTTCCAAAATCTTTCGATCACCAGCCTCACCTCCACAGGAGACGTCACGCTCGCCCGCCTCTCGCCCGATGGCAGGTGGCTCGCCTACGTCTCGCGCCGTAACGGAAAGTTCAGCCTCTGGGTCCGCCAGATTGCTGTTCCAAGCGCTGTCGAAATTATTCCGCCGACCACGGATGAAATCGTCGAAGCGTCCTTCACTCCCGATGGCAACTTCGTCGATTACATCGCCCAGCCAGCCGCCGGAGGCCATAGCGCCGCATTTCAGATTCCCGCACTCGGCGGCGCTCCGAGACGTTTCATCGACCATGCCGATTCAGGGATCTCCTTCTCGCCCGACGGCAAGCAGATCGCCTACTCGACAGATAATTCCGATGAAACCGAAGTCCAGTTGATGATCGCCAATGCCGACGGCACCGGCGCGCGCAAGGTCGCAGCCAAGCCATCCAATCCTGAGTACGGCGATTACGGCATCGTTCGCTGGTCGCCAGATGGCAAGCGCATCGCTGTCACCACGACAGACCCCAAGAATCCTGACGGCTTGTCGGGCCTCGATGAAGTCGACATTGCCACCGGAGCCGAAAAGCCCGTGCCCGGTCGTCGCTGGCGCGCCGTCAGAGACTTCACTTGGCTCCCGGACGGGAGCGGCCTTCTGCTGGCGGCAGAGGAAAAGACAGGAATTCCCACTCAGCTCTGGATTCTTAGCTCTCCGTCGGGCTCAGTACGGCGCGTGTCCAACGACCTCAGCATCTATCTCTCGGTTACGATTTCCGCGGACGGCAAGATCATCGCGAGCGCGCAACAGAACATTTCGAGCTCTATCTGGACAGGCCCTGCCGACGCGCCGGACAACCTGCGCCAAATTAATGCTACGAGGTACGATGGACTCAAGGGAATCGCGTTCACCCCGGACCATCACCTCATCTATACGGGTGTCCGTTCACAGAACTGGGATCTTTTCATCTCCGATGCCGATGGCTCAAACTCGCGTCAGCTCACCTTCGATGGCCACTACCATGGAGGCCCTGCTGTTTGCGATGCGGGTAGGAGCGTCGTGTATGAGCAAGCGGATTTCGACAGCTCCAGTCACATCTGGAAGCTCGATTTACAAACCGGCGCAACCGCCGAGTTAACAAACGGACAAAGCGAATTTTCACCCTCATGTGCGGCAAATTCGGACTGGATCTTTTTTCAGGGGCAGACGACGGGAGGCGCTTCGTACATCTTCAAAGTAAAATCGTCCGGCGGAGATCCTGTTCGCGTTTCAAATGAACCCGTGATCGGCCCTCCCTATTTGTCACTCGACGGGCACCTGCTCATTCTCGTCGCGACACTGCCCAGCGGCGCGCCAGTTGCGAAGATCGCTTTGCCGGATACTGGCGAAACCATCGGGCAGAAAAATGTCAATCTCACCGTCGACTCGACGTTTGGCCAAGCCGGGGCTTGGATGCCCGGCAATTCTGCGATGGCGATCCCTGACGCCCGCACCGGAGTTCTCAATCTCTGGTCTATCCCACTTGGCGCCGGAGGCGTGGAAAAGCAGTTGACGCAGTTTACGTCAGGCACCATCTTCTCCTTCGCGTATTCACCCGACGGCAAGCTCATCGCCGTCGCCCACGGCTCCGACGACTCCGACGCCGTCCTCTTCACCCCCGCCAAGTGACGATCCGCTGGACAGGGCTCCCGGGTCGACGGTTAGTCGAGCCTGGGAGACCAATCGTCATCCCGAGGCGGGCGGTTTTGGCTCGCCGAGGGATCTGCTTTTGCCTTCGCATTTCCGGGTGCCCCACCCTTGTTTTTTTGAGGAGGATCTTCTCACTCTCCGATTGACCGCGCGCCGCGTCGCTTCTGCGTAGGGGCACAGCATGCTGTGCCCGGCGAAAATGCTTGGCGAGCTTTTGCGGCTTGCATGGAGCACCGCGGTCTTTGGCCCGGCATCTTCCGCCGCCATTCTTTCTTGGCACAGACACAAAGGCGAAACGAACATCGGGCCAACCGAAGTCCACAGACTCCTTCGCTTGCAATCCGGTTCCCGTTTACTAAGATGGTCGCGTGGAGAGCACGTGGAGTCACAGCGAACGGAGCGACCGAAAGGCCGCTTCACCACACGTTCGCCTCGAATCGCATCCCAACCGCGAACATCTTCACAGACAGGAGACTCACAATGGCACGGTACGGCAAAGCGGCAGGCAGAAGCGTGGCGAGGGTACTACGCGAACAAAAGGAAGGAAAACTTCGCTCCGGACGAGGCGGCAAAGGCGGCAAGGTGACGAGCCGCGCGCAGGCCATCGCCATTGGACTCTCCGAAGCGCGCAAGCGCGGCGCCAAGGTCCCAAAGAAAAAGCGATGACCCGACCAGGGTTATCGTCCCGAGCGAATAGCGTGAAGCGAGGGATCTCTCAGGATTCTCAGTGTCCAAGTGTCAATTTTCTGCGATTCTCCCTGTCGCCGCTACTCGACAATGCTTGCCAAGTAGAATCGTCTGTAAGTTACAGAAAACAAACGATCCGGGTCTCGGCTACTCGACAAAAAATCGAGGGGGTCACGCGCACCCTTTTCGACACCCGAACGTCACTTCTTCGGTCTCCCTTTTTCCGATTTCAGATTTTCGATTTCCGATCCTCGATATTCGAGTCCGGCCGGCACGCGGGCGCATCGCATGTAAGTTCACGGGAGGAATCATATGAGACTCAATGAATACACCACGCTGGGACGCACCGGGCTGCGCGTCACTCCGCTTTGTCTTGGCGCGATGGGCTTCGGCACCGGCTGGGGTTGGGGCGCGGACGAAAAATCCTCGTTTCAAATGCTCGACCAGTATTTCGACGCCGGCGGAAACTTCATCGATACCGCCGACGGTTACCAGATGGGCCAGAGCGAAGAGATCGTCGGAAAGTACGTCGCCGAACGAAAACTGCGCGACAAGGCCGCGATCGCGACGAAATACACATTCAACTTCGGAAACATCGGCAATCCGAATGCCGGAGGCAACGGTCGCAAGAATCTCTATCGCGCACTCGAAGGCTCGCTCCGCCGTCTGAAGACAGACTACGTCGACCTCTACTATCTCCACGCGTGGGATCTCATCACGCCCGTCGAAGAAGTCGTTTCGACGATGACCGATCTCGTCCACGAAGGAAAAATCCGCTACTACGGTCTTTCGGACACGCCGGCATGGTATTTCACGCGCGCGCAAACGCTCGCCGAAAAGGGAGGGCTCGAGCGCTGCGCCACGCTGCAGCTCGAATACTCGCTTGCCGAGCGCAACATCGAGCGCGAGCACATTCCCGCTGCGCAGGAGCTCGGCATCGGCCTCTGCCCGTGGAGTCCGCTCGCCGGCGGCCTGCTCACCGGCAAGTACAAGAGGGAAGGGAACAAGGGCGTCGGCGACGGACGGCTCACATCCAGTCCGATCTTCAATAAGTTTACCGAGCACAATTGGCGCGTGCTCGAGGTGCTGGTCGATGTGGCGAAGCAGATCGGCCGGGCGCCGTCGCAGGTCGCGCTGAACTGGGTCGCGACGCAGCCGGGCGTCACGTCCGTAATTCTCGGCGCGACGAAAACGACCCAGCTTGCGGAAAATCTCACGTGTCTGGATTTTTCGATTCCGGATAATCTGCGCGTGCGTCTTGATGAAGTCGGGAGACCCGAAGCGGTTCACCCGTACAACTTCTACACGTCGACGATGCAGCTGCGTCTGAGCGGAAACACCACGGTGCGCGAATGGCGTCGCGCCTATGTATACGAGGGCTCGATCGCTCCTCCGGCTGAGAAAAAGACCAGCGCGAGCTAGCTGCTGCTCGCCTGGGCGGGAACTTCCGCGCGCGCGCTTTCCGCGGACGGAAGCTCGTCGAGCTTCCGCAGCTCGGGGAACAGCACGGCGCACGCCGCGGTCACCGTGATCGCTCCGATTCCGCCGATGACTACGGCGGGAATCGTTCCAAAGATGTTCGCGGTGACGCCCGATTCGAAACCGCCGAGTTCGTTCGACGTGCCGATGAAAATCATGTCCACGGCATTGACGCGCCCGCGCATGTCGTTTGGCGTCACGAGCTGAATCAGGATTCCGCGAACGACAACGCTGACCATGTCGGTCGCGCCCACCAGAATCAGCGCGATCATCGAAAACACCATGCTGTGCGAGATGCCGAACAGGATCGTGGCCACGCCGAATCCGGCCACGCACCAGAGCATCTTCGCGCCCGAGTTGCGGCCGAGCGGGCGGTGCGCCAGAAGCACGGCGGTCACTGCGGCTCCGATCGCGGGTGCGCACCGCAGCAGCCCCAGCCCGAGCGGCCCGGTGTGCAGGATGTCGCTCGCGAACGCCGGCAGCAGATACACCGCGCCGCCGAGCAGCACCGCGAACATGTCGAGCGAGATCGATCCGAGCACCATCTTCTCGCGCCAGATGTAGCGTAGCCCGGCGAGTACGGCCTTCGCGCTGAATGGCTCACGCGCCCTCGGCCGGAATCTCGGGATCACGCCGAGCATCGAAAGCGCGGCCGATGCCGCAGCCACCATCGCGGCGGCGTAGACCGGCGAAGGCGTCCGGAAGATTCCGTAGACCAGGCCGCCGACCGCGGGCCCAAGGATGGTTGCCGCTTCGAAGATCGTCGCGCCCCAGGCGAACGCGCTGCGGAAAAGTTCCTCAGGCACCAGCAGCGGCAGGATCCCGCGGCTCGCAGGCGCGTTGAACGAGCGCACGATTCCCACCAGCACAACGACGCCGTAGATCAAGCGCACCGATTGCGTGTGCGACACACTGATCGCGAGCAACAGCGCCGAACAGATCGCAAATCCCACGTACCCGGCGGTCAAGACTTGGCGACGATCGTGGCGATCGGCGGCGTAGCCGGAAACGAGAAACAGCAAGATGCCGGGAAGAAACTGCGCGAGGCCGACAAGGCCGAGATCGAGCTTGCTGTGAGTGATCTCATAGACTTGCCAGCCCACGGCCACTGATTGCATTTCCGTCGCGAGCACGATGAAAAATCGCGCGACCTGAGAAAGCGTGTAAGAGGGATAAGTGAAAACGGCGCGGCCAGCGAGCCTGGGGTCCCCGGGGATTGCAGCCATGGCCTTCTACTCTGCCACAAAAGAGGAATTCGGAGGAGAACGAGGCGGGAGCGGTTTTGCGACCGACTCCCTTGGTGCGCTATTTCGCGGATTTGGCTCCGAGGATGGCGTCGAAAAAGACGCCCAGCAGGTAGCGGATGTCCTGGTCGTTGATCGTCGCGCTGTCGACGAGATTTTCGAGCAGGAGAGCATTCGAGACCGCGCCAAGTGCCGCGGCGGCCGCCGTGCTTGCGACAGACAGCTCGTGACCGCTCGCTTGCGCCAAGCGGCGAAGAAGATTGCCGACCGACGCGCGAATGCGGCGCTGCCGGACGCGCAGCCGCGCGTGCGCTTCGGTATGGCGAATCGCGTAGAGCTTGAATTCGAGAGAAAGCAGGACGAGGCGGCGGTCTTTCGCCAGCTGCGCGTAGTGCCCGCGGAGAGCGCGCACGCGGCTCGCGGGACTGTCGTGCCTCGCAAGCAGCGCGGTGACTTCGCTGATCCGTTCGCTGACCCAGTCTTCGAGCAGCGCGAAGAAGATGTCCTCTTTGCTGCGGAAGTTGGCGTAGAAAGCGCCGCGCGTGTAGCCGGCGAGGTGCGCGATATCTTCCAGTCGCGCGGCCTCGAATCCGTCGCGCGCAAACGCTTTTTCCGCGGCGGCGAGGAGGCGTCGGCGCGTGGCCAACGTGCGCGCCTGCTGCCGCGAAGCGGGCGCATTCGCATTGCGGGCGAGCGGGGCTTCGGTGCTAGCGGCGCGTGCTCGATTCATTACAGTTCCGATTCGCTAGCTTTACAGGATACATACATGCATGTATCTTATTCTGGATCGGCTTTTCTGACAACCTGCTTTTATGGCTGCCGCGGCGATCACAATCGATCACAGCGCCTGGCGCCCGCGCTACAACCCGTGGCTCGTGGCGTTCACGGTGACGCTCGCGACGTTCATGGAGGTGCTCGACACGTCCATCGCGAACATCGCGATGCCGCACATCGCCGGAACGTTCGGCGCGAGCGCCAACGAATCGACTTGGGTGCTCACCAGCTACCTCGTTTCCAACGGAATCGTCCTGCCGATCAGCGCGTGGCTGGCGACGCGGATCGGACGCAAGCGTTATTACATGACGTGCGTCGCCGTGTTTGCGGCCAGCAGTTTCCTGTGCGGGCTCGCGCCGACGCTCGGGATGCTCGTGTTTTTTCGCGTGCTGCAGGGAATCGGAGGCGGAGGGCTGCAGCCAAGCGAACAGTCGATTCTCGCGGATACGTTCACGCCCGAGCAGCGCGGCATGGCCTTTTCGATCTATGCGATGGCGGTAGTGCTCGCGCCCGCTATCGGCCCGACGATCGGCGGGTGGATCACGGACAACTACAGCTGGCGCTGGATTTTCTATATCAACGTGCCGATCAGTATTCTCTCGCTTCTCATGACGCAGCGCTTCGTGGAAGATCCGCCCTATCTGCGAGAGATCCAGGCAAGGAAGGCTGCAGGTAGCATCGACTACGTGGGATTGTCGCTCGTGGCGCTGGGCGTTGGCGCGCTGCAAATCGTGATGGACAAGGGGCAGGAGCTGGACTGGTTCGGCTCGCACTGGATCGTGACAGGCACGGTGCTTTGCGTTGTGGTCCTAACTGTGTGGGTCTGGTGGGAATGGCACCATCCGCACCCGATCGTCGAGCTGCGGCTTTTGAAGCGGCGCAACCTGGCGACTGCGATGTTCTCGATGCTGCTGCTGGGGAGCGTCCTCTACGGCACGACTGTTCTGCTGCCGGAGTTCTTGGAGACACTGATGGGATATCCGGCGGCGCTGGCGGGCGAGGCGATGGCGGCTGGCGGATTCATGATGATGTTGACGATGCCAACGTCGGGAGCTCTTTCCGGCAAACTGGACCCCCGAATTCTACTGGCCTGCGGCTACGGTGCGACAGCGCTCGGGCTCTATCACATGGCCACGAACCTGAGTCTGGGGATGGATTTCTGGACTGCCTCGAATCTGCGAATGTTCCAGATTGCGGGGCTGGCATTCATATTCATTCCGTCGAACGTGCTATGTTACGCAGGCGTGCCGCGGGAAATGAACAATCAGGTGGCGAGCATGATGAATTTCGTCCGGAACATCGGCGGGAGCATCGGAATCGCGGTGGTGAGCACGCTCGTGACGCGCGCAACGCAGCGGCGGCAGAATTTTCTCGCCGCGAACATGCACAACGGCAATCCGAAGTTCCGCGACATGGTCAACGGAATGGCGGCGACGCTCCACAGCCAGGGCGTCGGCGCCGCGGAAGCAACGCATCAAGCGTATGAACGATTGAATATGATGCTGCAACAACAAGCGGCGGCCGTGGCGTTCAAGGACGTCATTTCGATTCTCGCGATCGTGGTCCTGTGCCTGATTCCCACGGCGTTCATCATGGTGAAGCCGTCGAATGTAAGGCGCGAGGGTCCTCCGCCGCACTGATTGAGCTCGCGAGCACAGGATTCTCCAGGTCGATAGTAGAAAATGGATTGTAGTAAGAGGGCTGGACTTGCTGGGTCGCATCGAACTGGAAGCAGTAGTTACCCTTTGAATGTAACCAGAAGTTGCTCGGGTCATTTACGTTTGGCGGTTGCATGTTCCGACTGTCGGTGGCAAAAGTCGCACAAAGCTCGTATTGAGTGTCAGACTTACGCCGATAGGAAATCTTCTCGTGGGTTAGCGGATCTTCCGTCAATATCTTTGGAAAGCTCTCCAAGTCAACCGGCAGAGTCTTATTTGAAAGGTTCCATTTGGTGTTGATCTGCTGCGCAAGTTCGCCGAGCCTCTGAACGGCGCGAGCGTCCATCTGAATGAGGCGCTGGTTTCGCGGACTGCCGAGCGCATGGAATCCGAGGATCACGACAGCGACGACCAGTACCGTCGCCACGACACCCGCCAGTACGTTCCGGTTCATCGGGGTTTTTCGCCGGTCGCGCTCTGCAGTGAGCCCATGTAATACCAGAAGACGCCACCTGCGAGCACAAGCACGGTTGCGACCTTCGATACGAAACGGGCCGTCAACTCGCCGCGCAGGAAGTACGTCAGGAAGGCAATCAGATCACCGACGACGATGCCGGCGGCGATGAGAAGCGCAATATAAGTCAGCCATTTCCTCACAGGCGAGTCGCGCTTTTCAGGATGTGCTTCGACCGTCCGAACAATGTAGGCCATCACGAAAATATAGACAGGAAAGGCGACCAGCACGCAAGCCAACGAATCCGCCATCTGGTAGTAGCCGCTCTGGTAGTAATTGTTCGTCGGGCCGAGAGGATCGCGAATCCAACGTTCGATGAGATCGAACATGATCGAGCCCAAGCCGATCGTCCACGTGGCCAGGGTCGAAAAGCTCAGCAGGTACAGAAAGGCGTCCTTCGCTGAACCTGAGCGCTTATAGGCGGGAATCTGAACCCCGGTGCGGCCTTCGTAGTTTTCGGCGAGTGCGCGATAAATGTCCGCCTCGGGCCATCCGTGCCCCCGCAAAAGTCCCACGAGCACGTCATCCGACAGGCCTTGGTTGCGCGCCGATTCGAGGAACTGCTGCAACGAGAGGCTGCGGTCCATAGGTGCGAGGATTGTAACTTAGCTATCGCCTCAAGCAACTAATTCTGTTGTTTATGGCGCATGCGAGCGGGATCGAGCAACGAAGGCTGGTCGCTGGGGTAGGTAATGTCGGTGCCGCGGATGCGCGCGAACGGAGTGAGCGAGTGTTCCTTGGGCTCGGCGGCGCTGACGATTTCGAGGACACGGATTTTGCGGACGAGAAGCGCGTCGGCGACGAGCGAACGGTGGCAGCGCCAGGGAACAGCTTCCGCGCACATCACCGCAGTGGGGCGTTCTTTCGCAAGTTCGATCGCTCGGCCGAGTGCAGCAGCGAATTCGTCGGTCTGCATGTAGTCCGCGAAACCGCGGAAGCTGGCGTTGCGCCAGCCGAGATTGACGGAATCGCGCTGAGCATGTCGCAGGCCTCCAAGTTGTTTCATGTGGATGTACCGGATCTTGGCGGCGCGGAGCGAAGCGGCGAGCGCGTCGGAATTGAACTGCGGATTGTGGCGCGATTTCGGGATCGTGCGAATGTCGATAAGTTGGGTGACGCCGTTCGAGCGGAGGAGGTCGATGAATTCGTCGATGGGGCGCGTCGAGTGGCCGATGGTGAAGATCGTCAAAGTGTCGACCCGACGGCGCGCGTTCATTCTGGAGTCGTCCTTATCCAGCATACTGCGGCGCTTCTGGTCTCGCGAGAATTCTGCTTCTGTGACGAACGCCGGATAAGGATAATGGTGGCCTGCAATTTGTCGCCGTTGTGGAAACGCGCGCAGGTGAAGTTGCCTGCGCCACGAAGGGCATCATGGCCGAGATCAGCACTCTTTTCTGGGACAACGGCGGCGTCATCCTGACGAACGGGTGGGACCGCGGGTCGCGCCAACTGGCCGTCGAGAAATTCCATCTCGATTTCGCCGACTTTGAGGACCGCCACGAACTGATGCTCAATGCGTTCGAGTGCGGAAAAGCGAGCCTCGACGAATATTTGCAGCGGACGGTCTTCTATCGAGATCGTTCCTTCACCGTCGAAGACTTCAAGCGATTCATGTTCGCGCAATCGCAGGCGCTGCCGGAGCCGCTGGCGTTCCTGGGAGAGCTGGCGGCGACGCGCCGCTACATGATGGCGGCGCTCAACAACGAGTCGCTCGAGATCAACGAGCATCGCATCCGAGCGTTTCGCCTGCGCGAGTATTTCGAGGCTTTTTTCAGTTCGTGCTATCTCGGCGTGCGGAAACCGGACCGGGGCATTTACAGCCTGGCGCTGAAGATCACGCAGCGCGATCCCGCGGAGTGCGTATTGATCGACGATCGCGGGCTGAATCTGGAATGCGCGCGCGAGATGGGGATGCACACGATTCAGTTTGTGAACGTCGCGCAGCTCAGGAACGACCTGGCGCAACTGGGAATCAAGACCGACGGATCGCAGTGGCCGTAGCCAATCGAGGAGGAGCAATGGAACTGGGGATGATTGGACTGGGGAAGATGGGCGGTTTCATGGTGGAGCGGCTGGTACGCGGCGGCCACCGCGTGGTTGGATTGGACCGCGATCCGGGCGCGGTGGCGCGCGTGGTCGAAAAAGGCGCGGCAGGCGCCGATTCCATTGAGAAGCTGATCGGGCAGCTCAAGGCGCCGCGGGCCGTGTGGATCATGGTTCCGTCCGGCAAGCCCGTGGACGATACGATCGACCTTCTCTTGCCTCACTTTTCGCCCGGCGACACGATCATCGACGGCGGAAACTCGTACTACCGGGATTCCGTGCGGCGCGGTGCGGCGCTCGCGGCGAAGAAGATTAATTTCGTCGATTGCGGGACGAGCGGCGGCATCTGGGGTTTGGCCGAGGGGTACAGCATGATGGTCGGCGGTGACGCGGAAGTGGTGAAGCGGCTCGCGCCGATTTTTCAGACGCTCGCTCCCGGACCGGAAAAAGGCTGGGGACGCGTGGGCCCGTGCGGCGCAGGGCACTACGTGAAGATGGTCCACAACGGAATCGAGTACGGAATCATGCAGGCCTATGCCGAAGGACTGGACTTGTTCCGGCACAAGAAGGAATTCGGACTGGATCTGTTGCAGATCACGAAGATCTGGCAAGTCGGCAGCGTGGTGCGTTCGTGGCTGCTGGATCTGACGGTGGATGGCCTCACGAAGAACCCGACGCTCGATGGGATCGGCGCATATGTGACGGACTCGGGCGAAGGCCGCTGGACTGCGATCGAAGGCATCGAACTGGGCGTGCCGCTGCCGACGCTCACGGGGGCGCTGGACGCTCGGTTTCGTTCGCAGGACCCGGAACCGTTTGCGAACAAGCTGCTGGCGATGATGCGGCATGAATTCGGCGGGCACGCGGTGCAGAAGACAAAGTAGACGGCATCCACCGAACAGCGCGATGCGAATGGAGACGCGAGTTTTTCCCGACATCGATGCGCTGAGCCGCGCGGCGCTCGACGAGCTGATGCGCGTCATGGCCGAAGCCGTGCGAGAGCGCGGCCGATTTGCGATTGCACTTTCGGGCGGACGCACGCCGGAGAAGCTATACCGGCTGTGGGCAGAGCGGGAGCGGCAGAGTCCGCAGACGCCGTGGGAGAAGGTTCACTTGTTCTGGGGCGACGAGCGGTACGTGCCAAAAGACGATCCGCTCAGCAATTACCGCATGACGCGCGAGGCGCTGATTGCGCACGTGCCGATTCCCGCGGCCAACGTGCATCGCGTCCCAGGGGCGGAGGATTTTGCAACGCCGGAAGCGGCGGCTGGGGCATACGACGCCGAGCTGCGAAGGTTTTTCGGTGCAGCGGTACCTGCCTTCGATTTGCAGCTACTCGGGCTGGGGGGCGAGGGGCATACGGCGTCGCTGTTTCCCGGGTCACCCGCGCTGGAAGAGACGAAGCGTTGGGTCATGGCGATCGAGGCACCGGCCAAGCCTCCCAGAAGGCTGACGCTGACGCCGATCTTACTGAATCAGGCCAGGAGCACCTTTTTCCTAGTGGCCGGCGAGGACAAAAGGGAAATCGTCCGCGCCCTGCAGAACGAGCCCGAATCCGGCAAGAGCCAATACCCAGCCGCTCGGATCAGGCCCACTGGGCCGGTTTTGTGGTTTCTGGATAAGGCTGCAATGGGTTGAAATACGGGCATTTGGCTGAAACTCAGGTATGGCAGCACGCGTCTAATTTCGCGTAGGGCTTACGAGGAACGCGACCCTCCAGGCAAGCAGCCAACAAAAGAGCTCGAGGCGGAGTATCATAGAATTTCCTGCCTTCGGGCCTGCGCCAGCTTTAGCGGACCTGCCCCCGTCGGAGAGTTCTGCGGAACCGCACAGGAAAGAGTCAGGGATGCACCGATCGATGAACAGGAATTGTACACAGCCCGGGATGATGGCCGGCATCTTGGCTGTAGCTCTGCTTGCCGGCTGCACGACGAGGACTGCGCAGACAGCGCCGAACTACACCGTGCCGGTGACTGTCGCCAAGGCGACGCAAAAGACGGTGCCGATCGAACTGACGGCGATCGGTTCGGCGGAAGCGTTTTCGAATGTGTCGATCAAGGCGCAGGTGAACGCGGTTCTCGAAGAGGTGCACATCAAGGAAGGCCAGTTTGTCAACAAGGGCGATCTGCTCTTTACGCTCGACGCGCGGCCTTTTGACGCTGCGCTGGCGCAAGCGCAGGCGAACCTCGCGCGAGACAAGGCGCAGTCGGAGCTGAACGAGGTGCAGGCACAGCGGTACGAGCAGCTCTACAAGGCTGGGGTCGCGGCCAAGGAGCAGTATGACCAGATGGAAGCCAATGCCGCTGCGCAAGAGGCGGCAGTCAAGGCGGACGAGGCGGCGGTGGAATCGGCCCGGCTGCAATTAAGCTACTGCAAGATTTATGCGCCGCTCAGTGGGAGAACAGGCGCGTTGCAAGTGTATCCGGGAAACATCGTGAAGCAGAACGACGTGCCGGTGCTGATCGTCATTAACCAGGTGAATCCCATTTTCATCGATTTTTCAGTTCCGGAGCAGTATCTCGCCTCGGTCGATAAGTTCATGAAGCAGGGGCGACTGCGGGTGGACGCGACACCCTACGGCGACACGCAGCCTGAGACCGGCTACCTCACCTTCGTGGACAACACAGTGGACACCACCACGGGGACCATCAAGCTCAAAGCCACGTTTGAGAACGCAGACCACCGTCTCTGGCCCGGCCAGTTTTCGAACGTGCTGTTGCGTTTGGCGGAAGACGAGAATGCGACCGTAGTGCCGACGCAGGCAGTGCAGACGGGCCAGAGCGGCGACATCATCTGGGTTGTGAATTCTGACTCGACTGTTGATCAGCGTCCCGTGAAGGTGGGCCGGACCGTCGGCTCTGATTCTGTGATCTTGAACGGGATCAGCGTCGGCGAAACGATCGTCACGGACGGGCAATTGCGGCTGATCAAGGGCATGAGGGTGCAGATCACGAATCCGGCTCCGCAAAGCTAGAGAGCGAAGCAATGCACGTCTCCGAACTATTCATTCGCCGGCCAATCATGACGACGCTCGTGATGGCGGCGATCCTCATCTTCGGAATCATCGCCTATCGATCACTCGCCGTGAGCGATCTGCCGACCGTTGACTACCCGACGATCGACGTTGGCGCGAACCTCCCCGGAGCGAACCCGGACACGATGGCGGCTGCGGTCGCGACGCCGCTGGAAAAGCAGTTCTCGACGATCGCCGGTCTTGACTCCATGACTTCGACCAGCCGGCTCGGCAGCACGGACATCACCCTGCAATTCGATCTGAGCCGGAATATCGACGCGGCCGCGCAGGACGTGCAGGCTGCGATTTCCCGCGTGCAGGGCCAGCTCCCGCCCAACATGCCAAGCCCGCCGACATTTCAGAAGGTCAATCCGGCGGACCAACCGGTGTTCTTCCTTGCGCTCAGTTCAGCATCGCTGGCGCCACAGGTTGTGGACCAGTACGCCGAAACCCTGCTGGCCCAGCGGATTTCCATGGTCAAGGGAGTGGCGCAGGTCCGGGTGTTCGGTTCACAGAAGTATGCCGTGAGAATTCAGCTGGACCCTCAGGCGCTTGCTTCCAAACAGATCGGCATCGACGAAGTCACGACGGCCGTTCAAAACGCAAACGTCAACCTGCCGACTGGCACGCTTTACGGCGAGCACAAAGCGTACGCGGTGCAGGCCTCCGGGCAATTGATGCGCGCTTCGCTGTACCGGCCGCTGATCGTTGCCTACCGAAACGGATCGCCCGTACGGCTGGAGGAAGTGGGCAACGTCGTCGACGGCGTGCAGGACGACAAGATCTACAACACGTACAACGACGAACACGCCATTATTCTGGCCGTTCAGCGACAGCCGGGCACGAACACGGTGGAAGTCGTAGACGGCGTGAAGACGGCGCTGCCGCAGTTCCGAGCTATCCTTCCACCCTCGATCAACATGATCGAGGTGTACGACCGGTCAGCTGCGATTCGGGAATCGGTGAACGACGTGAAGTTCACGCTGTTCCTCGCGATTTGCATGGTCGTGCTGGTGATTTTCCTTTTCCTGCGAAATCTTTCCGCCACGGTCATTCCGAGCATCGCACTGCCGATGTCGCTCATCGGGACGTTCGCCGCGATGTACCTGCTCGACTACACGGTGGACAACCTGTCGCTGATGGCGATGACGCTTTCGGTGGGCTTCGTGGTGGACGATGCGATCGTGATGCTTGAAAACATCGTGCGGCACATGGAGATGGGTGAGCGTCCGCTGGAGGCGGCGCTGAAGGGTTCGCGCGAGATCGGCTTCACGATCATCTCGATGACACTGTCACTGGCGGCCGTTTTCTTGCCAGTGTTTTTCATGAGCGGAATCATCGGGCGGCTGCTGCATGAGTTTGCAGTCGTCATCATGATGTCCGTGCTGGTTTCCGGCTTCGTGTCACTGACGCTGACACCGATGCTGTGCAGCCGGTTCTTGCGTCCGAAGCACGAGCAGAGGCACGGGAGCGTGTACATGGCGCTCGAGGGATTCTTTGACCGGCTGCTGAAGCGATACGACCGCTCGCTGCAGTGGGCGCTGCGGCATCGCGTATTCATCATGGCAGCGTCCGGGTTGATTTTGTTGATCACAATCTGGCAATTCACGGTCATTCCCAAGGGCTTCCTGCCGGAAGTCGATGCAGGCATGGTGCAGGGCTACACGCGGGCCGCTCAGGGGATTTCGTTCGATGCGATGAAGGAACATCAGGAGGCCGTTAACAAGATCCTGATGGACGATCCGAACCGATCGGGATTCTTTTCGACGATCGGCCTGGTGGGCGGAGGCGGCAATTCCGGCTTCATTTTCTTCCACCTACAGCCAGTCTCGCAGCGTCCGGAAGTGCCCAGCCAGACGATCTCGGCGCTGGAACGCAAGTATGGCGGTGTGCCAGTGGTCGGCGGTGCGCTGCGCGCGATGGCGCCACTCTTTGCACACCACCCGGACATCACCGAAGTGATGCAAGAGATGCGGATGAAACTCGGGACGATTCCCGGGATCATGGTGTTTTTGAGGAATCCGCCGCCGATCCAGATTGGCGGCGACGTCACCGAAAGCCCGTACCAACTGACACTGCAAAGCCCCGACACTGAGGAGCTATACCGCAGAGCCACCGATTTCGAGCAGCGGATGCAGGGCCTCCCCACCATCCAGGACGTGACGAGCGATTTGGAGATCGCCAACCCGCAGGTTGATGTGAAAATCGACCGCGACAAGGCGTCCGCGCTGGGCGTGACTGCCGAGCAGGTTGAGGACGCGCTGTACACGGCGTATGGCCAGCGCCAGGTCTCAACGATCTATGCTCCGAACGACGAATACTGGGTCATCGAAGAGTTGGAGGATAAATATCAGCGGGACCCGACCGCTCTGTCGATGCTGTACGTCCGCTCCAGCACGGGGAATCTGGTTCCGTTGAATGCCGTGGCCCTTCTCTCGACCAGCCTTGGTCCGCTGACCGTGAATCACCTGGGCCAGCTCCCGTCGGTGACGATTTCCTTCAATTTGAAGCCCAACGTCGCGATCGGACAGGCTGTGGATCAGATCAACGAGCTCACGCGGTCGCTCCCGCCGACGATTTCGACGCAGTTCCAAGGAACGGCGCAGGCGTTTGAGTCCTCGCTGACCGGACTCGGCGTCTTGCTGGCGATTGCGATTCTGGTGATCTACATCGTGCTCGGAATCCTCTACGAGAGTTTCATCCACCCGCTGACGATTCTTTCCGGCCTGCCGTCGGCGGCTTTCGGCGCGCTGCTGACGCTGCAGATTTTCGGCTACAGCCTGGATCTTTACGGCTTCGTCGGAGTGATCATGCTGATCGGGATTGTGAAGAAAAACGCGATCATGATGGTGGACTTCGCCATTGCGCGCGAGCGCGAAGGCCACACCACCGCCGCCCAGGCAGTGTACGAGGGCTGCTTGGTGCGGTTCCGGCCGATCATGATGACCACAATGGCCGCACTGATGGGCACGCTGCCGATCGCGATTGGCGCGGGCGCGGGCGCAAACTCGCGGCGTCCGCTGGGAGTGGCCGTTGTCGGCGGGCTCGTCTTCTCGCAGCTGGTGACGCTCTACCTTACGCCCGTGTTTTATACCTACATGGATACGTTTCAGAGTTGGATGGAGCGCCGGTTCGGCAGGATCGTGGGAATCGCAAAGCCGCGCCTGGCCGACAGCTCCGCATCCGCCGACTAATTCTCTCTCACACGTAAGCGCTTTCGCCCAGTCTGCTCCTGCTTCTTTCGCTTGTCCCGGCGTACAGCGAAGAGCCTGCCTATCCGTACTATTGACCGACCTGATGCCCGCTCCTAGCATGACGCTGTTAGAAGAACGATGATGGCGCGCCGTGGGACCGCCAATTTCTGCAGCGCCTCGTCGCCATTCGGTGGAGATGCAGTGAGGATGCCCTTCGGGGAAGACCATCCCAGAGATATTCGCTCGAGAACGAAGCGGCGCGGGCCCCGCATGAATTCCCGCGTCCCCGTAACAATCGAATGGAACGGAAGCACAGGGCCGCTGAAATTCGAAGCGGGCTTCACGCGCGTTGTGAACACGTACGGATGCCTGCTCGTGAGCCCAAGGGAAATCGGCATTCGGGAAAAAGTCCGGCTGACCAATCTCGCGACACGCCAAATGGCGAACGGGGTGGTGGTGTGGAAAGGCGGGCAGCGTCCGGACGGATGGGATTTGGGCGTTGAGCTGGTTTCTGCCGATCTAAACTTCTGGGGTGTGGACCTTTGAAAATCCAATCGTTGATGAGTCCGTCGCCGTACGCATCACCAATGAACAAGCCGAAGTCAACTACAGCGGTTCCGGTCGCGGCACCGCCGAAGTCCGCTCCCCAGCCCGCTGCTGCAAAACACACGGTTGCCGAACACGCACGCCGCCGCACACAGCGAGTTTTGCTACGGGTTCGCGCCAGCATTCACGTGGCGATGCAGGGCAAGGCGACTTCGCTTGACGCGGCCACGCTAAGCGTGAACCCGCATGGAGCGGTGGTGGTGATGAATCAGAGCCTCCCAGCGGATACGCGCGTTGTGCTGGAGCATTTGGGGACAAAGGAGAAAGTCGCCTGCAAAGTCGCGCGGCCGCCGCGCCAGATGGCCGAGGGTTACCACGTTCCGTTGGAGTTCGACACCCCCGCGCCCGATTTTTGGAAGATCGACTTCCCTCCTTCGGATTGGCGCCCGGACAGTCTGTAGCGCCTTCTTCGTCTGCAACTGTCGGCCGAGCGCCGCGTCTGGCACTTCTCCGAACATTAGAATCGTTGACTGGCACACCACTGGATGCCATCTTCGGTAAACCCTTCCGGCAGTTCTCCAACAAAAACAGAACCAGAGTCTAGGCAGGAGGACGACATGTCAGGCAATGAACGGCGCAGCTCGCCCCGGAAGGAATGCGCGGTACCGGTTCGCTTTCGAGTTGTGCCAAATGGGCATAGCGCCCAAACGGATGCGCTCGCAGCGGATCTCGGCGCGCCGTCGATCAAGCCGTCGGTTTACGCCGCAACGTGCGAGGGAGAAGCCTTCAATTTATCGGAGCGCGGAGTCTATTTCCGATCGCGGGAGCGAGTGAACGTGGGCGAGCGGCTCGAAATGTATTTCACGCTACCTCGCGAATTGACGGGACGCGCGCCGGAGCAAGTGCGCTGCAGCGCGCGGGTGGTTCACGTAGAGGATCAGGCGGATCAGAGAGGTACCACTGGGATCGGCGCGTTCGTCGAACGGTTCGAGCCGCTCATGGAACCTCGCGGCTGGGCGAATTGAGCGCATCATGAGTTCGCTCAGGTCCGACTGGACCAACGCGAACTACTGATTGTGCGACAAAACCGTGAAGGTTATTTTCGCGGTCGCGGTGTTGCCGAAACTGTCCGCGACCTGAACCGCCAGCGTGTGCTCGCCTACAGCGAGTCCGGGAAGCTCCATGAAGTAGCTTTCCTTCGGAGCGTCGGAAAGCAAACCAGTCGGGAAAATTGTCTGCCAGTCTCCACTGTCGAGGCTATATTGCGCGCGGGCGACGGGTCCGGAGGCACTCACCGCGTCGAAGGAAGCCTTTGTGCTGAGTTCGCCGTGGCCAGCCCGCAGATTTTCGATGTGGGGCGGTGTATTAGCCACTTGCCATCGCTCGCTGGTGCGCTCATCCCAGAGGGCCTGATCCGCCGGGTTCGAGGGAGAATCCGAGGCCACGATCTTCAGATAGTAGGCTCCGTCGGGCATCGTCGAGGTGTCCCACGCGTAGAATCGTTGGGTCAGCTTGTCTTTCAGCAGGCGCCAGTTTTGCTCACCCTCGCCGCGATAATAGATCGCGAACACCAAGTCGTCGTCGTTGTCGTCGTGCGCACTCCAGAGGACGCTCTGATAGCCTTTTTGCTCGAAGCCCTGCGGAGGAACGTCATTCTTGGAACCGACCCCGGGAGCTTCGGCACTCATCATCGCCAAGGGTGGGCTACCCGCAGGACTGCGCGGGCTGCGGAGCGGGACGGGAGTGGCGTTGCCGGGGCCGCCCGGTTGCGACGAGAATCCGACGGCACGAATTCCCGGGTCCTGGATTGCGATGTCGTCAATGACCGGCGCGACGTTCTTGGGCAGATACGCAAGGCTTACCCACGAGACGCTCGGGGCGCTTCCTCCATCTGCGCTTCCATTCAAGAAAACCGCTTTCCATTGCGCGAAGCGCGCGGCGGGACAGCCAACCGACTCGCCCGCAGGATCTTTGTATGGACCCGCCCAAGAGCTCCAGTTGTCTTCGGGGCTCGACGTATTGCCGGAGCGCACATAGAAAGCGACCTTTCCTTGCATGGCGCCGTTCTCGCCCCACCACGTCAAGCGGCCCCAACGCGAAAAAATCTTGGCATCGAAGGTGTCGGACTCGAAGGTCCCATTCGTTTCGTAACCTGGTCCGAGCGAGAAGATTTTTCCGGGATTGGCGGTGGCGACAAAGACCCGGCCATCGGATCGCGCGACGAGGCTCGTCACCTGGGACGACGCGGTGCTCGCAACGCTGGAGTAGAGGTCGTCGCCCTCCAGCTCAATCAAGTTTCCGGTGTTGCCCGTTCCGAGCAACAATTTGCCTCTTGCCGAGAATCCCACCGCGAATACGAGATCGTCGCGCGATGTCCACAACGTTTCGGGAGAACCGTCGGGCGCGATCTTGACGACTTCCGCTCCGCCAGTGGTCGACACCGAAGGGAAAATGAAGGGAGTGGCTGGCTGCTGAACCGAAGACTGCGTCGATATGACGACCGCGCCCTGCGGGCTGATCGTCGGCGTGCCGGTTTGGGGCGGCGCACTCGGCAAAAATCGGGGAATCACCGTAGGGCGGGTCTTTTCTCCCACGGACGCGGCGTAGATACTGCCATCGCTGCCCTGACCCAGAGAGGTCACTTCCGACTTGTTCGTTTCATATAGGACGAAAGAGGCGCCAGGCTCCGGGGCTGCGTTCGCACTCTTGCGCACAACCTCCACGCGCAAGACCAGGCCGTCTGGTTCCGTGCCAATCAACAGATTGCCTTTGGAATCGAGGGCCAGAGACCGGGCATGCCGCTCACGGCTCTGGTAGAAGAGCTTGCCTTTGCCGTCCGGAGTCACGACAAAGACCTGCCCTGTATCGCCCGTAGCGACGAAGAGCGCACCCTTCGAATCGACGGCAAGCGCCCAGATATATTTCGTCTTCGGCTCGAAGAAGACTTTTTTGTTTCCGTCGGGTGTGACCTGGTAGACCTTGCCGTCTGGCGAGGTGCCGACGTAGAGATTGTCGGCCGGATCAAATGCGATCGCCTGGGCAGCTAACTCCGAGGAATCGAAAACGGCGGTCGACTTGCCGGCTTCGTCGAAGCGGAGCACCTTCGCATCGGAGCCTCCGGCGGCATAGAGGCGGCCGCGCGAATCGAGGCTCAGCGCCCAGACGTACGCCAGATTGGGGTCCGCAAACGAATCGAATTTCGGCGCTGGCGCAAGCGTGCCGTCGCTGCGAATGGCCACACCTTTGGCGGTGCCCTTTTCGAATTGAGCAAAATCGTTTTGCTTCCAAAAACGCGTGTGCTCGGCGCGCGCCGCGAGCGGCATCAACCCCGAAACGGCGAGCAGGCACACCAAGATTGCTCGGCGCATCATCGCTGGAAAACTCCTTTAGGATCGGGCGTCACTTCACCGTAATCGTCAGCATGTGCTGGCCGGTTATGACTTGATGCATCGGCACCGACCATTCACCCGCGGTGGATTCCCAGAGTAGCCTCGCTCCGCCGGGGTTTTGCCGCTGGTTCAGCACGTTAATCGCCGATATAGGGACGTTCGGCATTTCCTTGTCTTCGACGAGAACAGTGGGCGTTGGCTGGAGAAGAGTGGCATAGAGGCGATCGTTGTGGCGCTCACGGTTGATCAGCTGAATGAGTTCCTCCAAACCGGCGAGCTGGCCCTGGGACGTGGCGGCAAGAGACTGCACGTTGCGGTTCAGGAATTCCGCGTCGCTGATGACGAGCTGCAGGGCGCCGCGAGCGGTCTGTCCCGGAATCGTGATGGGAATCTCTTGTATGAAGGGTTCGCCGCGGTAGGGACGCAGCAGCACTTTCACCGCGAGCGTCTCGCCGGGATGCACCGAACTACGCTCGATCCACGCGCCGTCAATCGAGGCCGAGCGGCGCTCGGTAAGCGTCTTCACCCGCAGATTGATCCGGTTGATCTGCGGCAGCTCGTAGGGATTCGAATAGATTCTCGAGAACGCGGACTGCACTTCGGTAGCCAGGTAAAAGGCCGCGGGCGTTCCCGGATCCGCGGGCGCGAAAAGATCCTCGAGCTGCACCGGCGTGTGGCCCTTCAAGTCGATTGCGCCGTCCATCTGCAGTGTCGGCCCCTCGGCATACGCCGGGCTGCCAATAATCCCGTTGTAGGCCGCCGCAGCCACAAGCGTGGGAGTCAACTGCGGGCTCTCGATCACCTCGAAATGATATTGCTTTTGTTCGCCCGGCGTGTCCAGCGTGACATCGAGGGGGATCATCGGCGGGCCGGCGCCGAGCTTGCCCATGACGGCCGTCTGACGATCCTGCGTGAGCGTGCCGATGGTCGCGCCCGTGGTGATGATTTTCGTCGAAGCAGCGGCGGAGGCGAGCGTCATCAGCACATGCGCGCGCGAGAGCGGCATCTCGACCGAACCGAATCCAAACAGCGGATGGCCGCACGCGAGAATGCGCCCGTCGGTGACCGTCGTGACCGTGCAGCCCGAGCTGATCGAAAGATCGCCGCGGACCAAGTCCATGCCCACCATATCGCCGGGTTTCAAATTCGGGTCGTCCGGTGACGGTGCTGCCGTTCCGCCCGCCATGGCCGTCATGCCCCATTTCGAAAACTCTTTGCCAAATCTCGCGAGGGTTTCCGGATAAAGGCCAGTCGTGATCAGCGGTGTCTCGATGGGAATCAGGAACTGCCCGCCCGCAGCCACGGATTGAGCGAATTGGTCGGGCAGCGCCACCTGCGACGGCATAACCGCGAGCGTCGTTGCAGGTTCTGCCGCGGATTGCGCAACCTCGAGCATGTCAGCAATCGGGGTAACGCCGGCGATTGCCTCTCGCGTGAACGTGCCCAGCTTGAGCGCCAGTGCACCCGCCAGCTTGCCATCGATATACACAGGGCTGCCGCTCATCCCCGCAACCACGCCGGTCTGCTGCACCTTATCGCCCAGCAGTCGCACAAGAATCACGTCCAGCTTCGGACCAATGGCGTTGTGCAGCACGCCGATTACTTCTAGATCGATTTTTTCGACCTGATCGCCCTCGAAGATTGTGTAGGCGGCGCCCTTCATCCCCGGCTTGATGTCGTTCACGGAGAGGGTTGCAGGATTGTCCGCCGCGCGGGCCGGCCACGAAGCGCCCAGTAACAGGGATGCGAACAGAAAGAGAAACAGTTTCCGCGGCAGGAATGGCATGGGAAATCCATCATACGCGCCTGTATAGCGGTAGGCAAATGGTGAGGCTTCTTGGACGAGCCTGCTGGCGGTGTCCTTCGCGGCGGTGTTGTAGTGGCCGGCGCAGCCGGACGGAAGAAATGAACCGGCACGGAATCGAACCTAGTTGGCAGAGACTCCAGAACACTATCGAACTTTCATGGTTTCGCGGGGCTAGGAGGCCCTGTAGGCGTCGTTAACATCGGTTACGTTTTCACCCATCATAGATTAAGCCGCCTGTGAGCACTTTACGTCGCCCGTCTTAACCTCCATCTGAATAGTGAGTTACAGAGGCCGCTCCCTGGCCTAATAGCTGCACTATATCGGCCGATAGAAAAGGGTGATCCAGAACGATTGAGCCTGATTTCGAGGGTGTGCCGGTGAATAAGAAAGACATGCGAAACGAGATTGAAACCCAACGGCGAATGAACTCCGAGCGGGGATATTCAATCGTCGAAATGGTCATCGTGACCTTGACCATCTTCATCGTATCCGCCATGGCTGTGCTGCAACTGCAGCCAGCCTGGCAACAGATCCAAGCCAACACTGGCTTGGCTCAAGTGAAGACCACGCTGCGGCAGGCACGCGAGACGGCCATCTCACAGCGCCGCGCCATTGTCGTCCAGTTCATGAATGCGGCGGTCGGCACGCCCTGCCTTCCGAGTGGAAACACAATTAACTGTATCGCGTTGACGCAGATGGTGGTCACGCCGGGAACGCCGCCGACTCAAGCGCCCGCCGCAAACCCGTTCCTGATCGTTCCCATCGAGAGCAACGTTGGGCTGCTCTCCTTCGCTGGCGAGCCGGACACGCCCGATGCTTTCATCGGGGCTGGTCCCGCTGCTCCAACGGGACTCTACACTGGCTCCGTCGCTGGCGCTCCACCGTCTGGTTTGCAGTTTCAGAGCGACGGAACATTCACCAACGGCACGGCGAATCCGATCAACCTCACGATCTTTCTCGGTGAGAACAACATTCCTACCACCGCGCGAGCCATCACCATTCTGGGCAACACAGGCAAGGTGGCGGGATATGCGGGCACGGGTCTGGCATGGTTCCAATGATGACAAGGAGAGAGCAAATGCAACTGCGTGCGCCCCGGACTGGTGAGGCTGGATTCACGCTGATCGAAGCAATGATTGCCTCCATCGTCCTAATTATCGGCGTTCTAGGTGTCGCGGCCATGCTCGGCACGGGCCTCGCCTACATGAGCACATCTCAGGCGCAGTACATCGCCCAGCAAAAAGCAGCGGAGGCCGTTGAGTCCGTATTTGAAGCCCGCGATATCGGTCAGGCGACCTGGAGCACAATCTGCAACGTCGGGTCGAGCGTCTGCACCAACGGCGTTTTTCTGACGGGCTCCCTGGCATTGTGCGGTGCAGGAACGGACGGGATCATCGGCACGGCGGACGACTATAACGGCGCCGCGTGCGCCGGGTGCCCCTTGTCGTGCCCCGACTCGATCATCATGCCCAGTGCCGCGGGAGTTGTGAACTCGACCACTGGAACTCTGGTGGCGCTCTCGAACTTCAAGCGCACCATCACGATCTCGACCGTACTCGATAACAACGGAAACACGATTAACAACTTGCGCCAGATTACGGTGACGATCACGTATTCGGCGGCGAACTTCCGAAACCAGACGTATACGCTCAACGCTTACATTTCGAACTTCTCGTGACGGCACCGGAGAGAACGCGATGAAACGCGAGCATGGATTCAGTCTGATCGAAGTCATGGTGGCAACGACCATCGTGCTGGTCATTATGGCGGCCACACTCGGCACGCTCACGAGCGCCCTCCAGGCGACCCAGGCGATCACGTTGATGGCGGATACGCAGGAAAATCTACGAGCCGGAATGAACTATATGGTTCGCGACATTCTGCAGACGGGAGAAGGAATCCCGCAGGGCGGAATCACGATTCCGAACACCGCGGGGGCCTCGGCGGTGAACCGGCCAGGCCCCGGCACGCCAGCGGTCAGTTTCGGCACATTCAATACCACGTGGACTGCCCTGCCCGCGATTACGTCCGGGTACGAACTCGGGCCAATCACCACGACATCGGGTGCGGCCACGGACATGATTACCGTGATCTACGCCGACACCACGCTCCAGGACGTCAACGGACACTGGCTGAACGAATTTCCAATACAGCTTCCCAACACGGGCACGCCCGGATGCGCGGCAGGGAATGCGACTCCCGAACCGCAAGGGAGCATCACGCAGGCAGGCACGACGACAACCGTTACCTTTGATCCGACCTGTATCGTGATCAATAGCGGTACAACCGGCATCAATCCCGGCGATCTGATCCTGCTTCAAAACAACAACACGATTGGCGACGGCAGCGTGACGGGCAGCGACGCCGCTATTAGCGACAGCAGCGGCCACATGGCCCTCATGACCGTTTCCAACGTCAATCCGGCCGCCGATTCTTTGACTTTCAGCGCCAACGACGCGTTCGATTTGAATGCCTCGGGCGCAGCGACTGGGACGATCGCGCAGTTGAAGAACGCGGGCGGAACCTTCAACGTGACGACCGCCACCCGCGTGTGGATGATTACGTACTACATCAACAACACCAATCCGGTGAGACCGCTGCTGATGCGCCAGGTGAACATGAATCAGCCGCAAGCGGTTGGCGAAGTCATCGAGAACCTGCAGATCTTTTACGACATCCTGAACGTCGGGTCGAGCCCCGTGACCGTCACGGCGGCGCAAGAAAATCCTACGTCCGCGCAACTGCCGGACATCCGCGACGCTTACATCATTCTGTACGCACGCTCCCAGGACACATTCAACAACACCAGCCAGTACATTCGAAACAATCTCGAAACGGTGGTGAGTATCCGTGGTTTGGATTTCTACAACGAATTCCAGTGAGCGACATACGCAGGAATGCAGTCATGAGCGCGCCAACAGCCCTTGATTTCTCGAAGAATCCTGATGCCCTTTTGTATGGGAGGAGAATGGCCGTGAGGAACCAACGTGAAGCAGGTATTGCGCTGATTACGACGCTGCTGATCTTGTTGCTGCTCTCTACCATGATCGCCGGGATCGCCTGGATGGTGACCGGCGACCAGAAGCTGGGAGGCAACAACAGCGACCGGCAACTGGCTTTCTACGGCGCAGAGGCGGGCATGGAATCTCTCACCGCCAGCGTTGAAAACCTCTTTGATTCCAATTACGCCCCCAGTGGGAACGAGATCAATACGCTGATGACTACTCCCGGTCCGCCGTCGAACATTCCCAACGTGCAATACATGGTACCCGGCAGCAACGTCGCCGGGTCTGGATATCAGATCACGTTCACACCCAGCCAGGCGAATGCGAACGTCCCCGCGTCCAGCTTCGGAACGATTCCGAACGGGACTTACGCCGGCATGGTGGGGCTCATGACTCCCTACACGCTCACCGTGACGGCGCGCACGTCGCTCGGGTCCGAAGTAATGCTTCAGCGCGAAATTCAGACTGTCGGCATTCCGATCTTCCAATTTGGATTCTTTTGCCAGATGGACTGCGACTACTTCGCCGGGCCGAACTTTAACTTCGGCGGCCGCGTGCACTCGAATGGAAACGTGTGGCTCGCGGAGGGCAGCGGCAGCACTCTTACGATGACGCAAAAGGTGACAGCCGCCGGCGAAATCATTACGGAAAACCTGGAAAACGGCTGGCAGACGGCCAACAACTATACCGGCACGGTCAACATCACCAACGGCTCGGGCGTAACCAATCTGGACGCACAAGCCCCGCAACAAAGCGTGCTGGGCGCCAACAACTGGACTGGAAACATCGGGGCCTACGACAGCACCTTCGCGGCCATGGCCAACTCCGTTTACAACAACAATATTGCTGTCGGGCAGACGGGCGTGAAGCCACTCAACCTATCAATCGCCACGCCCGCCATCGGCGGACAGCCAATCGACTTGATCCGGCTGCCGCAGCCGAACGAAAACAATGCCAACCTCGGGAAGTTGGCCGAGCGGTATTACTCCCAGGTCAGCTTGCGAATCCTGCTTTCGGACTACGGCGCGGATGGAAAGTGCGGTGACAGCGACATCAGTAGCACCCAGGGCCTACTTCCCTGGCTTGCGCCTAACGGCGGGGGAAACACGACCACGCCGGTAGACCTTGCCACGCTGTCCTGGGACGCCAGTGCGCCCGCCGCAAACGGCAACACAACGCTGCCGTACTCGGCCCCTCCGGCTGCGCTCGCCAACGTTGGCACGAGCGTCTTCCCGCTTCCCGTTTCCTATGCGCAGGGCGGCGCGGTGTACAAAAACACCGACGGATATTGGGTCGCGCAGTATTACCCCGCCATCAAAGGTTGCCTGAAAATAGACTATCAGGCCAACAACAGCACAATAACCAACCCTGTTTGGGTGGACGTGACCTGGCAGATTCTCAACCTCGGTTTTACGGGGCGGAATATCAATCCGCAATCCAAAGCCACGATGAGCGTCGCGGGCAACCAGGCGCCGAACATCCTCGCCCTGCCCGGTGCGCAAATTGCGGCGCAGGGTCCGACGGCGCATGCCGGCGTTGGCACAGTGGGCTGCGCGGATCCCAGCCCGAACGCGGTCATACGGTTTGCCCGCGAGCGGGACAATCCCTCGTTTGCCAATAACGTGGGCGGATGTCCAGCTCCCCCGGGCGCGGCAGCCAGCACGCACGGAACCGACTATTGGCCCAACGTGCTCTACGACACGCGCGAATCGGTGCTGCAGGACGCTGCCCCCGCGGGGAACAACCTGACTGCAGCCGGCGCCATGTACTATGTCGAACTCGACGTGAAGAATCTGGCGGCGTGGTTTACCAACTCGATTGCAGGGGTGGTAACGAGCGGGCCCAGCGTCCTCGCGACGAACGGCTTCTCCGTTTACTTTTCCGACCGCCGAAGTGAGCAGCAAGATCCGACGCCACCCGCGTCGGTTGCGGCCGCCCCGACACTAACTGGCGGATACGGCTACGAGGATCTCGTCAATAACTACGGCTGCCCCAACGGCGCTATGGATCAGGGTGAGGACATCGAGTCGGACTACGTCAGCGGTGTCTCACAGGCTCCGAACGGCCTCCGAACCTATGGCAACGTTCTCGCCAGCCTCAACTCCACAGCCAGCCCATCTAACCCCTCGATGCTCTGGCCGATATACAACCAGGGGCTTAACCAGGTCGCGGGGACCGAGCTTGGCGGCATCGTCGCCGCACCCGCAAAGCAGGTCTATACGCTGATCAACAACGTCCTGACCACCGGTTACTGCGGAACCTACGATTGGCCCAACGCCGAGGTCATCAACGGACGCGATCTAAGGGAGAATCCGCCGATCTTCTTCCGCCGGGCGCTGAAACTCGTCGATGCGGACACAATCGCGCTGGGAAACTGCAACGCCGTGCCCTGCGGTCTGACTACGGTCTCGGAAAATCCCGTGTACGTGCAGGGATGCTTCAACAATCCGGGCGAGTGCAACATGAATGCCGTCAATTGGAGCGCTAACAGCGTGGGTTCCGGCATTATTGCCGACGCCGTCACGCTGCTCTCGGACAACTGGAACGACGTAAATTCGTTTTGGTCTCCGTACAACACCGGGGGCCGCAACGCGGTAACCACCACCTACCGCGTCGCTGTTGCGGCCGGAAAGGGCGTGCCCTTCAAGCAGCCCACGGCCGGTGGTCCGCCGCAGGACTTCGGCACGGACGGCGGCGCGCATAACTTCCTGCGGTACTTGGAAAACTGGGGCGGCGACACTCTCTACTACGAGGGATCGATCGTCAGCATGTACTACAACCATCAGGCTGTAGGAATCTACAAATGTTGCAATACGGTGTACAGCCCGCCGACCCGCGGCTACCAGTTCGACACGAACTTCCTGACGCCGAGCTTGTTGCCGCCGCTGACGCCAATGCTGCGCACGGTCAACACGATCGGCTTCTCGCAGATGTTCTTGCCGACGCAGCAGCCGTAAGCGAACGGCACTCGTAACATCCGAAGCGGCTCCCGAGTAGTTCGGGAGCCGTTTCTTTTTTGCAGGGACTCGTGACGAGCCCTAGGGGCCAGCAGGAAGAAACCGCGGATTGAAGTTCGTATCCACGGAGGGAGTTGTGCACACAGCCGCTGCCGACGAACACAGATCGCTCAAAGCTACGCTAAAGTCCGCCGGCGCAGCGAGCCCCACGAGAGGCTCGGCATAGATCATGTAGTTGTGTCCGACGGGAAGTCTTTCGATGTCGAATGAGCCGTCGAACTGCAAAGACGAGTTCGTTGCATTGCAACTCCAGCCCCCGAGCGTGCCTGCGAGCACGGCTCCGGTATCCGCATCCACCGCAACAACGTGCGCGCCGAAGATTCCGGTGACAGACGCGCCAACCGACGGCGCGGGAAGGGTCGCGAGAGCGAACGGATTGGCAGGCAAGACCTGTCCGCGAATTGCGCCCACGTTCGTAGTGTCATTCGGATCAGGGTAAAGCGCGCGCACACCCGTGCGATCGTCGTCCGCCAGCGGACCATCCGGCGCTTGCCCCGTCGGCCTATCGCCCAGAAACTGCCCGGGCGGCGGAGCGAAGGGAAACATGATCGCTCGCCACACGGCTGAATGATCGAGGCCCAGCCAATGACCGATCTCGTGGATCAGCAGCGATTCCAGATCGTACGCGCCCTGCCCCGCGGGCGTTGCAAGCGCGGCGGGGGTCGCAAACGTCGCTTGCCCATCGTTGCGAAACAGCGTGTCCGTATCGAGCATCTGGCCCGCAAACGCAGCGGGTCCGCTTGCGCCCACGGAAACGCCGGGCGCATTGGCGGTGATCACGCGCGTAAACGCGAGGACGCCGCTCGCGAAACCCATGCTCGGTTGGTTGAAGCAGATCGTGTTGAGGCCATCGACGTTGCTCTCGGAATCGTTCGTGCAGGAGTCCGCTGCGCTCACTTCGGCAAGCGGAGCAAATAGACCAGGATACGCCGTGGAATTGAACGTGGTGCCAGTCACGCCGGACCACGCTCCGAATGAATCGGAGATCGCCTGGCTGATTTCACTGAGCTGCGCGCTGGTGCCGGATGCAGCAACCGTGAGGACTGTTGGCGGCGCAAGCGGCAGCGACGTACTCCAGCGCCGGTTGAGCGGTGAGGCAGGCGAGAGGTTCCACCGATCGAGAGCCGGGCATCCGCCGCTTTGCGGAACGGTTGTGTCGGTCACATAAGCGTTCGCATAAGGGCTAAGAGTAATCGCAGTCGAAAGCGCTAGCGCCATTGCTCCGGCCATTATCCTCTTCATCGGTCCCTCCCTTCGGCTGCGCGCAATGAGTCCGCGATTCGCGCTCGAAATTCCCTGAGCGGCATGTGCCGGACTCCTTCCACCCGGAACTGATGCGAGGTTGCATCAAATGTGGGCAGTGATGCCGAATCCTGCGTGACGCTCGCTTCGCCGGTGCGAGGATCGCGTCCGACACGGAACGTGCCCTCTTGCCACGCAAGGACTGTGAAATCGCCGCGCGGGGTCGATTCAAGAAACAAGACGACTTCTTCCCCCGCGCGAAACCGCGGCACGCCGGAGACAGTTGACGTTAGATTGCCAAGTCTTCCGCCGAGCAGGCGCACCGTGAATCGAGCCGGAGCGGAACCGCTCCACACCTCCTTCGTGTCAAACGACGAGAACGTCCAGATTTCACCGGCGTCCCAGGCCGTCGAATTGCCAATGCACCGCGCATGTACGATCGCTGTCGCGGTGTGCGCCATCTTCGAGAGCGACATCTGTAGCAGCGTTGTGGCAGGCGCGGTTGTGGCAGCGCTCAATAGAAGCGCACCGCACAACCAGGCGATTCGGGGGCATCGAGGGCGCATGTCTATTGCACCTCCAGCATTCCGGTTGCGACGGCGCGATCGTTGTTGAGCGTCGTGATGATCAGCGAGCGAACGCCCGGAAGCGTTGTGTTCGAAATTTGCAGGTCAAGTTCGATCATGCCGGGGAAGAGGCCGGTGATCGCCGAAGCGGTCACGCCGATGTCGGAGCCATTTGGCGCTCCGCTTGGCCCAGTGAAGGCGTACGTAAACGTCGGATCGAGATTGTTCCCTTGAATGCAGATGCTCGTCGTTGCGGAGCCGGAGGCGGGCAGCGTGATCGTGAGCGGCGAGCCCTGCACGCCGCATGTGTTTCCTCCCGTCAGATAGCCGATGAAGTTGACATTGATGGGAGCCGACTGCGCGGCGGTAGTCGGTTCGACTACGATGATGTCTTCACCTGTCGCTATGGGCTGCGCCGAACTGAGCGAGATCGTGTCCACGGAGACATCGAATGGCACGATCACGAACGGCACGGGATTGGAGAGCGTCGTCGGGGTGCCCGGATTTTGAACCTCGACGACCATTGTGCCGGACGACTGCACATCGGACGGATTCAGGGCTGTGGTACACACTGCTGCAGACGCGCATGTGGTGCTTCGCGCTGTGCCGTTCAGAAGAATCACGGAAGCGGAACTCCCGCTGCCGGCGACGAAGTTCACGCCCTCAACCTCCAGCGGAAAGCCCTCCACGGCGCCCGCCATCACGCTTGAGGGCAGAATCGTCTCGATCACTGGTCCGTCGGTAAGAGCGATCGTCGCCGAGGCCGACTTCGTCGAATCCGCCTGGCTTGTCGCAATCACCGAAATCGCGTTAGGCGACGGCGCTGCCGCGGGCGCGGTGTAAAGCCCGTTCGCGTCCACCGAACCGCACGCGGCCCCGGCGCAGCCTTGACCAGCAACGGCGCTCTGCACGCTCCACGAGACATTCGCGTTCGTTGTTCCGGTCACGGTCGCAAGAAATTGCTGCGTGCTGGGCGTGCTGCTCGAAGGGGCCATAAAGGCGTAGGGCGGCGAGATCGTAACCGCGACGGGTCCCGTCGCGCTCGTAATCGAAATTGTTGCGGTGCCGCTTCGTGATGGGTCGGCGTTGCTGGTCGCGGTCAAATTCACAGGGTTCGTTGCCGGCACAGACGCGGGCGCGACGTAATCGATGCTGCCGGACCCCGGCCCGGTAGGCGCGGCACACGGGTTTGTCCCACTCTGGCAGACTTGTCCTACCGTAGCGTTGCCGTTAGGCACGCCATTCACGGACCACGTGACGGTCGTATCAGTCGTGTTTGTCACACTCGGGGTGAACGTCATGCGTTGACCGACCGCGAGTGTCGCCGTGGATGGCGAGACGCTGACGCTCACGCTGCTGGTCACGGTAACCGTCGCGGACGCACTCGCTCCTGTGGCTGCCACTGTCGCGTGGACGGTAATGAGATTCGTCGCAGGCAAATCGGCAGGCGCCGTATAGACCGCCGTAGCGGGCCCCGTAGAAGCAATCGTACCAACCGCTGCATTGCCGCCGGCAATGCCATTCACGTCCCATGCGACGCTCGTGCCGGCAGCAAGACAAAACGAAGCCGAAAACGTTTGCGTCTGATTCAGCCCCACGCTTGCCGACGGCGGCGAAATCGAATTCGTCGCCGCGCACGTGATCGTGGCGCTCGCGTTGGCGGACTTCGAAGTATCCGCAACGCTTGTGGCGGTAATCGTCACCGCGGCCGGTGACGGCGGAACAGGCGGAGCTGTGTACATCGCTGTCGTGGCGCTGGTCGCCGCAATCGTGCCGACAGTCGCATTGCCGCCAGCGACTCCGTTCACATTCCAGGTGATGCCGGTTGCCGCGCCGCCCGCACCTGTTACGCTCGCTGTGAAAACCTGTTCGCCGCCTGTTGGAACGTTTGCCGTCGCCGGCGAGACGTTAACAGTGATGTTGTCCTGTAGGCTTACGCTCGCGGAATCGCTCGCCTGAGGATTCGCCGAGCTTGCGGCCGTCACGGTGACGTTCGCTGGCGACGGCAGGACCGTGGGCGCCGTGTACATCGCTGTGTCCGCCCCGGTTGCGAGGATCGTGCCCACGCTCGAATTTCCGCCGGCCACGCCGTTCACTTCCCATGAAACGTTCGTGTCGGAAGTTCCCGTGACTGCCGCTTGAAACGCCTGAGTCGCACCAAGCAGCACATTCGCGCTCTTCGGCGCAATCGTTACTGTCACGCTCGCCGGTGCGCTTACGGACGGGCTTCCCGCTATGCCGCAACTGGTTTCAACAACTATCGCTAGACAAACGCTCGCCACCCAAACCAACCGCGCCCGTGATCTGCCGCGCCGCGACTTGGCGCATGCCGACGCTTGCGCTCGTTTCTCCCAGTTTCTGTGGTCGAATCGCATCCGCTGCGGCACGGGAGCAAGGCGTGTGCCACAACGGAGCAGTTCGATGAGTGGCCTCGCTAGGGCCCGCGTCTTGCGGCGACTGATTTGGAGGGAGCCCTAAGTCCTGAATCCATTGCAATGTGAACGGCGGCGAGGTCGGGGGAACGATTTTGCAGTGCGACACTCGTGCGTGCGTGGCTTCGTTAACAATTCTGAAATCTGTTCCGATGTGAAACGAGCGCTGTTTCAATTCGGGAGGGTTGCTGATGTGTTCAGGCGAGATTGCTTCGCAGAACCGTTCCAAGATCTGTCTGGCGAAACGCGTACCTCATCGAGAGCAATCGCTCCGGACGCACGCGTTGGCTGGAAAGCAGGAGCGGATCCGCCATTTCGCCAACGACGAGACGAAGAGCGAACGCCGGGGCCGGAAAAATCGCCGGACGGTGAAGTGCCTTCGCGAGCGCGCGGACGAAATCGGCGTTACGCACCGGATCAGGCGCGACGACATTGATGGGCCCGACGAACGCATCGTTCATGATCGCCAGGCGCGTGATTTCGATCGCGTCATCCACTGCAATCCACGACATCCATTGCCGCCCGCTTCCGAATCGTCCGCCAATCCCGAGCTTGAATGGTGTAGTCATCCGGGGCAAAGCGCCGCCGGTACCCGAGAGAACGACACCGTAGCGCAGGCGCACCGTCCGAATGCCAGCGTGCTCCGCGCGCGTCGCCTCTCCCTCCCAGTCGCGAGCGAGCAGTGCGAGGAAATCCGTTCCGGGCTCGCTCGACTCCGTCAGAATCTCGTCGCTGCGGTCGCCGTAGTAGCCCGTCGCCGAAGCGCACACAAGGACCTTCGGTTTTCGTGCCAGTCTTGCGAGAGCGTCCACTAGCACCCGCGTCGAATCGACGCGACTGCTCCGCAGTATCGCCTTCCGCGCGGGAGTCCATCGGCCGTCGCCGATGCTGGCACCGCTCAGGTGCACGAATGCGTCGGTACCTTCCATCGCGGCCGTGTCAACCTTCGCGGATGTAGGATCCCACGCGACGTTGCCCGGCGCGGGTTTGCCGCCGGGGCGCACCAGCCGGCCCACGGTGTGACCCGCTTCGCTGAGCACGCTCGCTAGCCGCGTGCCCATCAGCCCCGATGCGCCTGATATCAGAATCTTCATCGCCCAACTCGCATTCCCCCAAACCCGTGGCGCCCTCGAACGAATTATCTCTACCGTATGGCGCGCACCTCCCGGCGTCAAGCGACCGGCCAGTTCAAAGAATTCAGCGCAAGTGAAACAATCCTTGTTTTGCGAACACCTTTGCCATTCTCACCTGGCTCGGGCTGTATCTGCGAGAGCCGCGCCTGCGCGCTCTGGCCCCGTTCAAGACTTGAGGAGCGAGTCCACAGGATTGCGTCCTTGCACTTCACATCGCGTCAACTAAGATAGGCGCGATGATTGATTGGTCGAGATTCCGTCCAAGGAACAGCCCGCAGCTCTACCCCGAAAGAAGAGAAGGCGGGAGGGAGGCTCTGGGCCCGGCGGGCGAGGTCCGCACACCGGAGTGGCCGCTTTCTAATCGACAATCCTGCCGAATAGAAGTCCCTCTAACTTGTTGTAAACAAACGACGGCGGCTCGCTCTAATCGACAATGCTTGAGAGGTTTGGCAGCCGCCTTCTTTCTCTTTCTCGCACTCCCGCTCGGCGGCGCACAAGAAACCGACAGCATTTCTGGCTTCGCGTCCGCGCGCGTAGCGCAGGAACGTCAGCTCGAAGCGAAACTACGAAGCATTCCTGAGGCCTCGCGTGCCGAAAGCAATCTGCGGCATCTCACGAGCGAGCCGCACATGGCCGGCACTGAGGCCAGCCGCCGCGTTGCGGAATGGCTGCGCGATCAATACCGCAGTTTCGGCTTCGAAACCGAAATCGTCAGCTACAGCGCGTGGATGCCGCAGCCACGTGAAATCAAACTCGAACTGACCAAGCCCGAAAGCAAGCTTCTCGCCTCTCCCGAGCAGCCGATCGAGGGCGACAAGAGCACGACCGACAAGCGCGCCGTGCCCGGATTCAACGCCTACTCTCCGTCGGGAGAAGTCACGGCGCCCGTTGTTTACGTGAACTACGGCATGGCGGATGACTACAAGCAGCTTGCGGCGCTGGGCGTGAACGTGGAAGGAAAGATCGTCATTGTGCGTTACGGCCAGGGCTATCGCGGCATCAAGGTCAAACTCGCGGAAGAGCACAAGGCTGCGGCCGTGATTCTGTACTCCGATCCGCAGGACGACGGCGCAGGGGCGGGCGCGACATTTCCAAACGGCCCGTGGCGGCCTTTGAGCGGCATCCAGCGCGGTTCGATCATCTACACGCAGATCTATCCGGGCGATCCGCTGACTCCGGGAGTCGCGGCAACACCGGCTGCGACGCGCCTCGCACCGGCCGATGCTCCGAACCTGCCGCACATCCCAGCAATGCCGATCAACGCGCAGGATGCCGCTGTGATTCTAGGCAGCCTCACCGGCGTGCAAGCTCCACCCAGCTGGCAGGGCGGTCTGCCATTCGCGTATCACATCGGCCCGGGCGACTCGGAAGCTCACATGAAGCTGGTGATGGATTACAGGCAGCGGCCGCTATACAACGTGATCGCCAAACTTCAGGGAACGGATGACAGCCAATTGGTGATCCTCGGCAATCACCACGATGCGTGGGTATTCGGCGCCGCCGATCCCGGCAGCGGGACTGCGTCGATGCTCGAAGCGGCGCGCGCTCTTGGCGCTCTGGTGAAATCCGGATGGAAGCCGCGCCGAACGATCGTGATTTGCCAGTGGGACGGCGAAGAAGAGGGGTTGCTCGGGTCGACTGAATGGGTCGAAGCAAATCTGGCCGAGCTGCAAGCAAAGGCGGTCGCCTACATCAACACCGATGTCGGCGTGACGGGTCCAAATTTCACGGCGTCGGCCACGCCGTCGCTCAAAGAATTCGTGCGAGACGTAACGCGCGACATCCATGATCCGAGTTCCAGCCGCAGCGTTTACGACGCGTGGCGCGATCACATTGGGCACGAACACGCAGACATGTCCGGCACGGGGCGCCGCGCGCCCGCTATGGATACTTCGGGCAAAGTGCCTCTCGGCGGGCTGGGCTCGGGTTCCGACTATTCCGCTTTCTTCGATCATGCAGGAATTCCATCCATCGATTTGGGCTTCAGCGGACCGTACGGCGTGTATCACTCGATTTACGATGATTTCTACTGGATGAAGCACTTCGGCGATCCGACGTTCGCATATCACGCCGCGCTGGCGCAGGCTTTGGGAACGCTGGCGCTTCGCCTCGACGAGGCCGATATTCTGCCGTTCGATTACCCTGCTTACGCTCTCGAAATCGAACACGCGACGACGGATGTGTACGTGAAGACGAACCAGCCGGATCAGGACGCTCTGGAAGAAACACTCGACGCAGTGGCGCACCTTTCGGCTTCGGCGCACCGCGCGTCGCAAGCGCTCAGCGCGGTCTCCGATTCTTCTGTGGATCCGATCAAGGCAGCGCAGATCAATCACGCGCTGGCGGCGGTCGAGCAGGCGCTGCTCGCGCCGGAAGGGCTGCCGGGCCGCCCCTGGTTCAAGCATCTGATCTTCGCGCCGGGAAGCCACGACGGATACGCCGCGGCGATGATCCCCGGCGAAAACGACGCGCTTGACCGCAACGATTCTGCCACGCTGCGCCGCGAGGGCGATGCGCTTACGGCCGCGCTGTTGCGAGCTGCAGCGCGTCTGGATGACATCGCTCGCCTGGCTCGCACTGCAGCGCCCGCTCAAGTTCCCGGCGCGCACTGATGCCCGCCCAGCGAGCCCCTTAGACGGTGATCTGCTTCCAGCGGCCACGCCTGAAAATCAAGATGCTCGCAGCCGCCACGCAGCATTCTGCGATCACAATCGCAGCGTACGCACCGTTCGAATGCCAGCCTCGATGAATGGCCAGCCAATAAGCCAGCGGAATCTCGAACAGCCAAAAGCCAAACAGATTTAGGACCGTTGGCGTCACGGTGTCGCCCGCCCCATTGAACGCCTGCATCATCACCATCGCATACGCGTAGCCGATGTTGCCGTAGCTCACGATGCGCAGACACGATGCAGCCAGCGGAACCACAGCGGGATCGCTGCTGAAAAAACTCACCAGGGGCCGCGCGAAGAGGGTGAACAGAATTCCCACGCTGCCGAGGAACAGCATGTTGTAAAAGCCCGTCCGCCAGACGGAAGTTTCGGCGCGTTCCGGCTGCTTAGCCCCGAGATTCTGTCCGACGAGCGTGGCCGCGGCGTTGCTCAATCCCCAGGAAGGCAGAATGACGAAGATCACGATGCGAATCGCGATCGTGTAGCCGGCCACCGCGGCCGCTCCGAAAAAGCTCACGATGCGTACCAGTCCGATCCAGCTCGTCTGCGCGATGATGAACTGGAAGATTCCCATCAATGATAAGCGGAGCAGTCGCACGAGCACTCCCATATTGAGTGCAATTTGACGGCGAAGAACGCGAATGCGCTCCGTTCCGCGCAGCAGTCGGTAGAACTGGTACAGCACGCCGATTCCTCGTCCCGTGAACGTGGCCAGCGCCGCGCCGGTTACGCCGAGGCGCGGAAACGGTCCCAGCCCGAAGATCAGGCACGGATCGAGAATCAGATTGATGATGTTGGATACCCAAAGCAAGCGCATGGCGATAGCGGCATCGCCCGCGCCACGGAAGATCGCGTTGTTAAGGAACAGCAGCAATACGACGCCGCATCCGCCGAGCGCGATGCGGGCGTAGCCGCTGCCCACCGCGACGATTTCTGGCGTCGCACCCATCAAGCGCAGAAGGCGCGGCGCGAGAAAGATGCACGGCGCTCCGATCAGAACGGATGTCGTGAGACCTATGAGAATCGCCTGGATTCCGGCCACTGCGGCAGCTTCCGGATTTTTCTCGCCAGTGCGCCGCGCCACCATCGCGGTCGTCGAGAGGCTCAGTCCCATGCCGATGGCGAAGACGAGCAGGAGCATCGATTCCGTCAGGCCGACGGTGGCCACGGCGTTTGCGCCGACGCGCCCGACCCAGAAAACGTCGACGACGGCGAACAGCGACTCGAGCACCATTTCCAGCACCATCGGAATGGCGAGCAGCAAAATGGCGCGATTCAGGCTGCCGGCTGTGAAATCCTGGTGCGATCCGCGGACCGCTTCGCGGATCGAGCTCCACAGGCCCGGTTGTGCTGCCTCTGCAACAGCGGTGTTCATTAACGTCAGCGGCTTTCTGCGTCACGGTGCGCGAAAGCAGCATGCAGCCATGGCGCCGCTCGAAAACTCAGTGAATGTCGGAAACGAAAAACCTGCGAAAGAACTGCGGTGCTGAGTTACGCGAGGATTGCGGCGAGGATCTTCATACCTTCAAAACCTCCCGCCCGGTCCGAACGCTGGAAGCGCCGGGAGCGACTGGGACCAAACTCCTGCTTTGCATTGTACATAGAGCGGGGCGACACGCCAACCGGAATCTGTGGATAGCGGCTCTGTCCTAGTTTTAGCTGGTGAGTTAGGGAAGATCGAAAAGGCGGCCAAGTTAACGCAACCGGGGCCCGATCCATCGATCCCGAAAAGCCGAGCCCGTAGTCTACTGCGGCAAAGGGAAGCTAGTCAGCGCCTCTCTAAGGAGCCGAAACTCAGGGTGCTGGGTTTCGATCCACGTTAAATTGGCTCTGGTGGCGGCATTCTGGAGGTCGTCGGAGTGGAAATTCCTGAAACGGCCCGCGGTGACCCACGATTCGACATTCGGGTGTGCGATGACAATCCAGTGTTCGCGGCCACGAAAGGAACGCTCTAACATTTTCCTGACCGCCCTGGGCCTTCCGTCAGAGTCGACGACGACAACCAACGAGTCTGGGGAGAACCGGGCTTCCGCCGCTTGGACTAGCCGGGGAACAACCACTTTCCCATTCGCAACGAGGATTTCGACGCGTCGGCTAATAGAGTTAAGGCGCAACAGACGATCGACCAAGACTGCCAGAATAGCTCTGTCTCGCTCTCCTTCGCACACGATGCACAGATCGGGAAACGCGTATGTCATTTTGGTCCCGGACTCCCCGCAGGATTTAGTGTTTCGCCAGTTGTCACTACGACAGGGAGATACTCGCGGTAGGGCACCCCGAACTCCGCAGCGGCTCGGATCTTGGTCGCCAAAACCCGCCTAAATCCAATGGCGACATCAAAAGAGGCATCCATGTCGCGCTCGCTGAACAAGATCACTTTCAATGACCTCCCCCTAACGAGGGTATCGGCGGCGCTCCGTGGATAGCCGGACATGGAAATGAATACTCCAAGAGTGCCCGAGAGCCGCCGCTCAACCTTCGCCTGGAACGCGTCGAGCTCCTTGATCCCTACCGGTCTACGACGCCACTTTGCCTCAAGCAAGAAGTGGCGATAATCGCATTCAAACGCTCCATCCACTTGTTCACTCTTGGGTCGAAAGCTTGTTCGAGGCGACAGCCCTTCGGCGTCAAGGAGCCAGTACAGCGCCCGCTCGAAATGAAGACCGCGGGTCTGATACCACGTCACGCCCGCACCGGCGGGCGGACTCTTTACTTTTGCGAACCAATCACGGAAGTTGTCTGCACTCGGCGGCTCGGGCATTGGCATTTGGCGTTCGGACAGCTCCCTGGGCTAGTCAATCAACCTCTCCGAAAGCGCAGCTGGCAAGTATTGTACGATATTCCATACCACTAACTTGGTGTGCGGGAGGAGCGCCGCGTATTGGCAGCTCTCGGATGGCCTTGGAGGTCTGTCGTTCGGAGGTCCTCTGGTTCTAATTCAGATCCGTTCTTGCAAAGTGCGCGGGCCGGGGGCGATCTCTTTGGAAACCTGCGAGCTATTGGTTGGTTAACCGGGAACAGACTGACCCTGTGTCGGCGGCGTTGGCTTCTCGTTGTGGCGGGGGCGCGCTAGAATGATTTGATGCGAGTGCGCGTTCTTTTCTTCGGGCAACTCAAGGACATCACCGGTGTTGCGCAGGAAGAGGCCGAGCTATCCGATGGCGCGCGGGTCGAGGATCTCTTTGAGCGCTACGGGCGGCGATTCCCCAGGCTGGCCTCGTTTCGCGCCTCTATCGCAGCCTCCGTGAACCAAGAGTACGCGACATGGCGTGCGCCGCTGGCGAGCGGCGACGAAGTCGCTTTTTTGCCTCCCGTGAGCGGTGGGCAACAGACGGCCGTTGAACAGGACATCTTTCAGATCGTGCGCGAGGTGATCCGCCCGCGAGCGATCGTGGAGAGCCTAAAGGCTCCCGAAGATGGAGCGATGGTCGTCTTCGACGGCTTCGTGCGCAACAACTACAAAGGACAGCAGACACTGTATCTGGAATATGAAGCCTACGAGCCGATGGCCTTGGCGAAAATGCGTGAGATCGGGGCCGAGATTCGCGCGAAGTTTCCGGTTCACCGGCTCGCCATCGTGCACCGGCTGGGGCGCCTCGAGATCGGCGAGACCAGTGTCTTCATCGCCGTCAGCTCGGCGCACCGCGCTGCGGCTTTCGACGCCTGCCGCTATGCGATCGACACGCTGAAGCGCGTCGTACCCATCTGGAAGAAGGAGTACTTCGCCGGAGGCGCGGTGTGGGCCGAGGGCGAGGTGCCACCGCAGAAAGCCATTTCTCGGCCCGATGAATCTACCTTTTAGATGAGGAAACAGCTGGCAGCACAAGCATACCCCAGCCGCTTGCTGCAATTGGGCACTCTTTTCGTCACGATGTTTGCAGCGGCTGCGACCTTCGGAGCTCTTTCGATGCGGGCACAGCAGCCGCGCCCGCCCAAGATCCGCGCGCAGACCGATTTGGTGACGATTCTCGCGAGCGTAACGGATGCGAACGGACGCCCGATGCCCGACCTAGCGCAGAACGCGTTTCAGCTTTCCGAAGAGGGCATCCCGCAGAAGATCGAGCGCTTCGAGGCCGAAACCAGCCAGCCGCTCGACCTCGCGCTAATGATCGATTCGAGCCTGAGCGCGCTCAAGGAGCTCAAATTCGAGACTGAAGCCGCGGCGCACTTTATCCGGCAGGTGGTCCGCCCGGGAGATACGCTGGGTGTCTTCGAATTCTCCGAGACCGTGACGCGCCTTGCCGATTTCTCCGACGACGTGCCCAAGCTGCAGGAGGCCGTGCGGCGAATCACCGCGGGCACAGGCACGTCGATCTATGACGCGGTCGTGCTGGGCTCTGATGTACTGAAGCGCAGGCCGGCGGGACGGCGCCGCGCAATCGTGCTGGTTACCGACGCAGGCGAGACGACGAGCATTTCGAAATTCGACGATACGCGGCGCGACGCAATCGCATCGGGCGCGCTGCTCTATACGATCGTGATACGACCAGTCAAAAATGAGAGCGGGCGGAATACGGCCGGCGAACATGCCCTGATCACCATCACGGACAGCACGGGCGGTGCGATGTACATTCTCGACGATATGGCGCAGATCGAAGAGATGTTCGACCGAATCGACCGGGAACTGCGAACACAGTACCTGCTGGGCTACTATCCAGAGCCGACGCCTCCCCCAGGGAGCGACCGCCACGTGCATTTGGATGTGACGGGCGGCTACAGTGTGCGGTACCGCAAGGAATACTTCACCCCATCGGTGCGCGAGTGAGCGTGCCACACGAGTGGATTGGCAGAATCACACGGCGCGAGACGGCCATCCCGAGCGAGAGCGAATGAGCGATTTCCTCAAAGTAGCCATTGAAACCGCGCGCGAAGCGGGGACGATCCTGCGCGAGGGATACGGCCGCCCCAAGGAGATTACGTACAAAGGCGAAGTGGACCTGGTCACAGAATCGGACCGGCGCTCGGAAGAACTCGTAGTCGCGCGCCTGCGCAGGCATTTTCCAGATCACGGAATTGTAGCGGAAGAGGGAGGAGGCGCCGCCGGCGCAAAATATTGCTGGCACGTGGATCCACTGGACGGCACCACAAACTTCGCACACGGATATCCGTGCTTCGCCGTTTCGATTGGATTGGTCGAGGACGGCAGACCGATCGCTGGCGTGGTTTTCAATCCAGTCTACAACGAGCTCTTTGCGGCGGCGCGCGGCGAAGGCGCGTATTTGAACGAGACGCGAATTCATGTGTCACCGGTAGAAAAACTAGCAACCAGCCTGGTGGCTACCGGCTTTCCGACACACCTGCGCAAAAGCAGCTCCAACATTCACTATTACTGGCAGTTCACGCTGCGCACGCACGGCGTCCGGCGCGACGGCGCCGCGGCGCTCGATCTTTGCTCGGTCGCGTGCGGCCGATTCGACGCGTACTGGGAATTTGGCTTGAAGTCGTGGGACACGGCCGCGGGAATCGTGATCGTGGAAGAGGCGGGGGGCTCGATCACGGATATCACCGGCCAGCCTTACCGGCTGGGCGGCCCAAGTCTGCTCGCATCGAACGGCCGCATTCACGGAGAAATGCAGGAAGTCGCTGCTAGCGTGGCCGAACGCGCCGCGAAGGGCGACTGACGAGCAGCGGCGAATGAACGTCAGCGAGTTTGACTACGATTTGCCGCCCGAGCGGATCGCGCAACGTCCGCTTCCGGAACGCGACGCGTCGCGAATGCTGTTGCTCGATCGCGCTACAGGAAAATGGGAAGACCGCCAGTTCCGCGAGTTTCCCGAGCTGCTGCATGGTGACGAACTCATCGTAGTCAATAACGTGCGCGTTCTCCCAGCGCGGTTGTTCGGCCGGCGGGCCGGGATTCACGCGCAGCCCCTTGGTCGGCACAATCCTGCTCGCGGCGAATTCTTGCAAACCGAGATAGAGGCGCTTCTCATCCGGCAAGTGAGCGCGGACACTTGGGAATGCCTCGTGCGCCCGGGCCGAAAGGTACCGACCGGCGAGCGAATCGCTTTCGGTGAAGGCGAGCTTGAAGCTCGGGTGGAAGGGCGAGGCAAGTACGGCTTGCGCGTGCTGCGGTTCACTTCCAGGGACGGTTTTCACGAAACGCTCGGCCGCCTCGGACATATTCCGCTGCCGCCGTACATCAAACGCGCCGACGAGCCCGCAGATCGCGAACGCTACCAGACAATCTTCGCGCGGCAAGGAAATGCCATCGCGGCACCCACAGCCGGGCTGCACTTTACGCCCGCGATTTTGCAACGGCTTCGCGGCCGAGGGATTGAAATTGCGGAGATGACGCTCGAAGTGGGACTGGGGACGTTTGAACCTGTTCGCACCGAGCGCATCGAAGACCACCCCATTCATCGAGAACCATATGAAATTCCTGAGAAGACGGCGGCTGCTATCGAACGCGCGAAGCGCGAGAAGCGGCCCGTGCTGGCGATCGGAACGACGGTCGTGCGGGCGCTCGAAGATGCAGCAGAGAAGAACGCGGGGCGTGGAACGCTGGTCGTCCCGGGGAAAGCCGAGGCAAGCATCCTGCTGTATCCGGGCAAGACGTTCCGCGTCGTGGACCAACTGCTGACGAACTTTCACTTGCCGCGATCGAGCCTGCTGGCGCTGGTGGCGGCGTTTGCGGGACGCGAGCATGTTCTGCGCGCCTATCGCCATGCCGTCGACGCCGGATACCGGTTCTACAGCTACGGAGACTCTATGTTTATTCGCTGAGGTCAAGGGGTAGTTTGGTGCAACGCGAAGGGTCTTCGTCTATGATGATGCGTCTTTCAACCGGGAGCGGCGCTTGCGTTATCTGATCTTAAGCGACATTCACTCGAATCGAACGGCGCTCGAAGCGGCGCTGGAATCGGCGAAAGGCCGATGGGAAAAGGCAGTGTGCCTGGGCGATTTGGTCGGATATGGTCCCGATCCCAATGAAGTGACCGAGCGCATCCGCAAGCTTTCACATCTCACGATCCGCGGCAACCACGACAAGGCAGTCGCCGGACTTACTGACCCCGAGGATTTCAATCCGATCGCGCACAACGCCGTCCTGTGGACGCGGGAACAGCTCCGTCCGGAGAACTTCGAGTACTTGAAGCGGCTTCCGAAGGGGCCACTGCGCGCCGATGGCTTTTCGATTATTCATGGCTCTGTTCGCGACGAGGACGAATACGTATTCGCGCCGGAGCTGGCGCTGCCGGGATTGCAAAATGCTCCCTCTCCGGTAGTGTTCTTCGGTCACACGCACATCCAAGGCGGATTCACGCTGCGCGGAGACGAGATGGTGGTCTTGCATTTCAAGCCGGCTTTCGGAAGTCCATTCTCCCGGCTGACTATCGAAGAAGGCACGACGTACCTGTTGAATCCGGGCTCGATCGGACAGCCGAGAGACGGCGATCCACGCGCCGCCTTCGCCATCGCGGACGTCGAGAACCGGTGGGTTGAGTTCTGGCGCGTGCCATACGATATTGAGGACGTGCAGCAGCGCATGACGCAAGCGGGGCTTCCCGAACCGCTGATTTTGCGCTTGTCCTTTGGCCGCTGAGACACCTATGGAACCCGAAACCACCGAGGAGCGCGGCGGCCGGAGCAGTTTTCCGGCGGCTTTCGCGCTGGGCGTTCTCGTAACGCTCATTCTGGCGGGCGGGCTTGTGTGGCTGGTGCACGCGACGCATTCGAAAGGCCCGACTCCGATCGGCAAACTTCCTTTCGGGTCCGAGGAGCAGGCCTACGCCCAGCAGATTCACTTTCAGGGCGGCCAGATGTCGCAGGCGACGAATTTTCTGAATCAGGAATTTACGTACGTCGCTGGCTCGGTTTCAAATGCTGGTCCGCGAGCCGTCCGAGCGCTCGACGTGGTGATCGAATTTCGCGATCCGTTTAACCAAGTGGTGTTGCGCGATCCGCAGCGGATCATCCTGACGGACGGCCCGCCGCTCAAGGCGGGCGAGAGCCGCGATTTCGACGTCACCCTGGGCGCGCATCTTCCCTCGGAATGGAATCGGCAGTATCCTGCTTTCCGCGTGACTGGGCTGATTTTGGAATAGACGCTCGGAAACTGTTTCTAAACGCTGGCGCTTTGTATATGAGCGAATGGGCCGAGCTCGATCGCGCCTTGGGCGCGATGGCTGCGGACGGGAGCACCGAGGTCCGCGAGGATGGCGAGTGGCTCGCGGAGCTCGCCGGCCTTCGCTGTGAACTGCGCGAGCAAGGCAAAAATGCGCTCGTCCATTTGTGGTCGGACGAGCGGAACCTGACGCGGCGCGTGCTGCGGGTTCGAGAGCGATCGCAAGACCGCATCGTGCTCGAAGTGCAGCGCTTCGGCCGCACAAGGCCTAGCTGCCTCGAATTCCTCCGCAAGAACTCACCGCGCCCGGCCGGACGCGCGGGCCGCGAGCGGTTTCGCGCGCGCCTGCGTCGCATTCTCGCCGAGCGCTTTCCCGACGCCACCATCGATCTGCTGACGGCCGCTCCTGATCTCGAGCACTCCTTCTCCGGCGTGTACGTGCGAGGGCGCATGCGCGAGACGTCGCATGCCTGGGCGGTACTGGCCATCGCGCCCGGCGAAAACGCGGCAGCGATTGAGGGCGCACTTGCGTTCGGCATTCTGTGGCTCGACTGGGAGCGGGGGCACAGCCCGAGGCTTGCGACCAAGGGGCTGCGCCTGTTCGTCCCGGAAGGCGCAAGCAAGCTCTTGCGCGGACGTACGCTCGCTCTTACTCCTGAAGCTCGCGTGGAAATATTCGAACTGAGCGAGTCGGACGGCCGGATTCAGCAAGTCGATGCAGCCGACGCAGGGAATCTGGAAAGCTGGCTTATTCCCCGGCGAGAGATCGAGTCGGCGCGCGCCGCGGCACGCGAAGCGATCGCGCGCATTCACGCGCTCGCGCGGCATCTGGCGCCTGCCGGGAATGAAATCACAACTCGGCTCGTGCCGGGGACGAACGAGGTTGCGCTGTGCTTTCGGGGCCTCGAATTCGGGTGCTGGTCAACGGGCGGAATCAAATTCGGACTCGATGACTTGCAGGAAAATCTCACCGGGGAAAATGAACGCGCGCTTGACCGGCTGATGCGCCGCTTGGACGCGCACCGCAGCCCGTTTGCGGAAGACACCAATCACCTGCTCTACAGGGCCGCTCCCGAGCGCTGGCTTGAAACGCTCGTGCTGCAGGATCCGACGCGCCTCGACGCGCAGCTCGATGGGACCCACTTCTATTCCCAGGTGCCCGCGGTCTCGGCGGGCGATCGTGGCGTTATCGACCTAATGGGGATTACGCGGCGGGGGCGGCTCGTCATAATCGAATTGAAAGCGTCCGAAGACATCCAGCTGCCGATGCAAGCGATTGACTATTGGCTGCGCGTCCGGCGGCATCAGCGTGAAGGGGACTTCGAGCGCTATGGATATTTCGCCGATGTGCAACTCGATCCAAAGCCGCCGCTTCTCTGGCTCGTTGCGCCGGCCCTGCGATTCCATCCATCGACCGACACGCTGCTCAAATACCTCTCTCCCGAAATTCAGATCACGCGAATCGGGCTCAGCGAGAATTGGCGCAGTGGATTGCGGGTCGTCTTCCGCCAATAGCTCGCGGAAAAGTTCCCCTGAAAAAGAGGAGGGAAGCGGACCAACTTGGTTGATCTCGCTTCCCGGGGTGTGTCCTAGAAGCAGTCTTGCTCAATCAGACGCTCAAGAGCGCGAAAGGTTGCTTGACGGAGGGGACAGCCAAGGGTCAGTAGAAGAGGTACTTGCGCCACTTCTCGTCACGATGACCGATCAAGCGCATCAACTGCCGCGAAGTGTGCAGCGTGAATGGCCGCGGCCGTCGCTGAAGCTTCAAACCGGCTTCTTCCGGAGTGCGGTCGCCCTTGCGGTTGTTGCATGTATAACAGGACGCCACCAAGTTCTCCCACGACGACCGGCCGCCCCGCGAACGCGGCAGCACATGATCCAGCGTCAATTCGGAAGCTGGAAAGGAGTTGCCGCAGAATTGGCAGGTGTTCCGGTCGCGCAGGAGGATATTCTTCCGAGAAAGAGCGCGGCTCTGCTGGGGAATGTGCCGGTAGCTCACCAGGCGGATAACCGAAGGCACCAGAATCGCCTTCGACGTAGAGTGCACTTCCGAGTGATTGGTTTCTTCCGCTTGAGCCACTCCCTTGAGCATCAGCACCAACGCCCTGCGCACGGCGGTAACGTTGATGGGTTCGAAGGTCGCGTTGAGCACGAGCACCGGCGCCTGCATCAGGGAAGGCCGGGTTGAGTGCGAAGCAGCCGGCTTTGGCGTGGCAGTATCGGGCGTTGAGGAGGCCAGCCCCAAATTGGGCCGGGGACGTAAGCCGGTCTTTTGCCCGCTCTCCATTGAATCGCCTTTAGGCGTTCACGCAAGCTGCCTTACAGCCTATTGATGCTCGGGGTGTTCGTCCGGTTTGCCTTGAGTGTCTGTCTTTCCCCTGCGGCCCGCGGCTGCCGGAGGATTCGTCCAGGACTGAACCCGCCCTACCGTCAGTCCTAGTATAACGCTTGCGCCCGCTTTTTTCAGAGCCCGTGCGCAAGCGTCAAGTGTCGCACCCGTCGTCAGGACATCATCTACCAACAGCACGCGGACATTGTCAACCTTGCGGCCTTCCCAGGTGGCGTAGGCGCCACGTACCGACTTCCAATGCTCGGTGCGGGAAAGCACCAATTGCGCCGGCCGGGGCTTCGTGCGTACGAGGAGGGCTGACTCAAGCCTCAAATTCAGCCGCTTCGCCAGCGGCCGAGCGATCAGCTCGGCCTGGTTGTAGCCGCGCTCGCGCTGCCGTTCCATGTGCAGCGGGACCGGAACCACGATGTCGGCTTGCCACTCGTCGGGAGCCTGCCGCACGATTTCCGCGAGCCGGTCGGCGAACCAAACGCCCAGCCGCGTCACCTGCTCGTATTTCAGCAGAACGATGGCTTCCGAAAGGGCATCGTCATAGATGGCGAAGCTGCGCGCCCGGTCGAAAGCGTAGAAATCTACGCGACACAACCGGCAGAGCGCTTGCACCGATTCGGCTGCAACGGCAGAGACGAACGGCCGACCGCAGCAGTGGCACATAGGATCGGCGATCCGCCGGAATCCGGCGAGGCAGGTTTCGCAGATGGGGATGCGGCTTGCGTTTGTGAGACCTTGGTCGCAGATGCGGCACGGCGCCGCGAAAAGGACCGACGCGAGCCCGTCAAGCGCGCTCTTGAGAATCATGGATGTGCCGACCGTAGGGGGTACGGCGAGACAATACCTCAGGCGCGCTGCTGTGGAAATCGGCAGAACTACGGAGGAATGCGAGCCGGGTCTAGAGAAGACCCTTTTCTTTCTTTTCCTGGCAGGAGATGCAGTACCGGGTCCAGGGCACAGCCTCGAGGCGCTTTTGCTGGAGCTCCTCATGGCAGGAGATGCACTCGCCGAAGCTGCCGTCTTTGATGCGGCCCAGCGCATCGTCGACCAGTTGCAGCAATGCCCTATCGCTGTGGGTCTGGCCGAAGAGGAACTCTTTCGTGTACGAGTTGGCTGCTTTGTCGGCCAAATCCACTGTGGGATCTTCGTCCGCCTCGCGGCCTTCTTGCTGATTGCGCGCGATATCGCGCAGCAGCTCCTCGCGCCGGGCAAGCAGTTTCTTCTTGTAATAGTCGAGTCGCTTCTTATCCATAAGTTGGGTTCCCATGTGGAGGCACGAAGCCCCACCCAAAACCAACGATTCTATAGACGCCAACTCGCCTTGTCAAATTAGTGACGCTCGCGCGTGAGCGGTCCAAATTCCTTGCCCGGGAGCGGATAGAGCACTCCTCGCAAGCTCCGGACACGAACAAGGCTCACAATCAGATGCTCAGTGGGACTGGAAGGAAGCACCGCAGATCAACCCTGGCTCTTGTGCGCGCACTATTTCCTACGGGGCATGCTTCGCGCCGGTTGCGATGTCAGAGAGCAGCGAGGTCAGCTTGCCCGGTTCTGAAACGGGCGGATAGCAGGTTGTCTCGACGCACACGAACGCCTGGGCCTGCGTTGCGTTCAAGTGAGGGAGGGTCTCGCGCAGCGCCGCAGGCAACGAACTGGCCGCGAGCCGCTCCGGGGTCACCCGCAGCACCGATTTCCCGAATCGATATACGGAGTGAGCGGCCTCTTCCAGCTCGGCTGCCTTTGAATCACCGCTGGCTCCTGTGATGACCACTTGAATCGGGCGGCGCGCGTGGAGCAGCGCAGCCAGAGCGTAAGTCGATGCGAACAACCCATACTGCGGAATCAGGCCGATGAACGCTTCCAGAGTTTTTTCGGCCCACGCGCGATAGAGCGGTTCACCGGTCAGCGCGTGCAATCGATCGAGCACGATGGCACCGACCGAATTCGCGCCCGGTGTGGGCGAATCCTGCAGCGGCTTGCGGCGCACGTCGAGCCCGCCCATCGGCGCGGCGTCCTTCGCGCGGTCGAAGAATCCCCCGCCATCAGGATCGCCAAACCGCTCGACGGCGAGCCGCATCGCTCGCTCGGCGATGTCGAAGTAGCGGCGGTCGAGTGTCGCCTCGTACGCGTCGAGCAGCGCAGCCGCGGCGAACACCTGATCGTCGAGCGAGCCTTCCAGCCGCGGCCCGCCGACGCGGTGCAAGAAGCCCGTCGACTCATCCCACATCTCAGCCAAAATCCGGTTCAGCGTCTTCAGGGCGAATTCTCGGCAATCACCCGCCATCCACGACTCGAGAACACGCGACGCTTCAAAATAGGCCGACACGAACATCGCATTCCAGGAAACGTACATCGTTGTGTCGACAAATGGTGCAGGGCGAGCGAATCGCGCCCTGATCATTTTGTTTTCAGCTCGACCGACTTGTTCCCACACGTAATCGAAATCCTTATTTAGGATCTTCGCGATGTCTTCAAACGTGCGGGCACGCCACAGGACGTTCTTTTCTGGATTGTGATGCATTTCGCCGCGAGGCTCTACATCGAAATAGAGTGCTGCAACCTCTGCTTCGTCGGGAGTGAGCACGGAGCGCAGTTCGTTCAACGTCCACGTGAAGTAGTCTCCGTCGTCATCGAGCGTCTGGTCTGCGTCCTGGCTGGCATAGAATCCGCCGCGTTCCTTGTCCGAGAGAACTTCCATCACCCAGCCAATCAAGCCTTCCGCTACCTCGCGGTAGTCGTCGTTTCGGGTGGTTTGATATCCGCGCAGGTAATTTTTCAGCAGCTCCGAATTGTCGTACGACATTTTCTCGAAATGCGGGACGCACCAGCGCTCGTCCACCGAGTAACGATGGAATCCGCCGCCGATTTGATCGTGAAAGCCGCCGGCGGCCATGCCGTCGAGCGTCTTCTCGGCGACGCTCTGCAACTTCGCTCCGTCCGGCCACTTTGTTCGCTCGAGCAGCAGATCGATGGCGGACGAGTGCGGGAATTTCGGCGCGTGGCCGAAACCGCCGTGCGTCTCATCGAATCGAGCGAGCGCCGACTGGATCACCGCGTCGATTACGCGCGCATCGAACACGCCGCGAGCGTCGTGAAAGAGCTCCGCTTTGGCGACGGCGTCTTCGAGAGCGCGCGCAGAGTTGTCCACCTCGGCTCGGCGCGACTTGAACGCATCCGACACGGCGGCAAGAATTCGCTTGAATCCCGGCCGGCCCATCGCGTCCTCAGGAGGGAAGTACGTGCCGCCGAAGAACGGTTTCCCTTCAGGCGTTAGAAACGCGGTGAGCGGCCAGCCGCCCTGCCCTGAAATCGCGCTGACGGCGGACTGGTAGCGCGCGTCCACATCGGGCCGCTCGTCGCGATCGACTTTCACAGGGATGTAGAGCCGGTTGATGATTGCTGCGATTTCCGGATTCTCGTAGCTCTCGCGGTCGATCACGTGGCACCAGTGGCACCACACCGCGCCGATGTCGAGCAGGATGGGCTTGCCTTCAGCGCGCGCCTTCTGGAACGCCTCGTCGCCCCATTCGTGCCAGTCGATCGGCTGGTGCGCGGCCGATCGCAGGTATGGGCTGGCGGAATCTTTCAGGCGATTCTCAACGGTCATGCAACCACATTAGCAGGATAAATCGAAAATGAAAGTCCACGCGGTAACGCCTGCGGACGGGCTTTGACGTTCCGGCGTGGGCCTGTGATACCTTAGTCGGCAACAACCGACGGAGAAATCGGTCGGCGAGGTGCACCATGCCGAACTGTCTTCGCAGATGCCCTTTGCAGATCCTACCTTTGCTCATGGTTACCGCCGTCGGTTTATGGCCGTGTTTCGGTGCTTTGGGCCAAACGATCCTAGGATCCTCTGTGCTATCGGACTCCGAGATTCGACAAATACTGGTCGATCGAATCGACGCGCAGCACCAGAGCGTCGGCATTGTGATCGGAGTGATCGGACCGGAAGGCCGTCGGGTGATCGCGTACGGGCATCTGGAAAAGGGCGATCCCCGTAAGCTCGATGGCGACACCGTGTTTGAGATCGGCTCGGCGACGAAGGTGTTTACGTCGCTGCTCTTGGCGGACATGGTGCAGCGCGGCGAAGTCGCGCTGGACGATCCGGTGGCCAAATATCTGCCGCCCAGCGTCAAAATGCCGGAACGGAATGGGCGAGTGATAACGCTCGTCGATCTGGCGACGCACACATCCGGCCTTCCGCCCTTGCCGGCGAATCTGAAACCCAAAGATCCGAGCAATCCTTACGCTGACTATTCGGTTGACCAGCTCTATCAGTTTCTCTCGGGCTACCAACTGACGCGGGACATTGGCTCACAATACGAATATTCGAATCTGGGCGGGGGATTGCTGGGACATATGCTGGCGCGGCGCGCCGGAACGGATTACGAAACGCTGGTGCGGACCCGCATTTGCGATCCGCTCGGCATGAACAACACGCGCATTACTCTGACGCCGGAAATGAAAGCGCGGCTGGCCGTGGGCCACAACCGAGCGCTCGATCCAGTCGAAAACTGGGACTTGCCGACGCTCGCCGGAGCCGGGGCTCTTCGTTCCACGGCGAACGATATGCTGACATTCCTGGCCGCAAATCTCGGCTACACAAAGTCGTCGCTGGCTCCGGCAATGGCGGCAATGCTGAAGGTCCGCCGACCCACTGGCCAGCGGGGATTCGATGTCGCGATCGGCTGGCACCTGTACAAGACCACGAACACCGAGCTCGTTGAGCATAACGGCGGAACGGGCGGCTACCGCTCGTACATCGGTTTTGATCCGAAGCAGAGAGTCGGCGTGGTTGCGCTGTCGAATACAGCCACGATGGCAGGGGTCGACGACATTGGGCGGCACATGCTCGACGCGAGCGTGCCTTTGACGATGCCGCCGAAGGAGCGCCAAGAAATCTCGGTCGATCCAAAGCTGTTCGACCAGTATGTGGGAACGTATGCGTTTACGCCCGCTGCCATTCTCACGATTACGCGCGACGGAGCGCACCTCTTCGCGCAACTGACCGGACAAGGCAAGATCGAGATTTTCCCCGAGAGCCCGCGCGATTATTTCGCGAAGATAGTCGATGCTCAAATCACGTTCGTGACCGATAACAGTGGGAGGGCAACTGAGCTGGTTCTGCATCAAGGGGGAATCGATCAGCACGCCAAACGGTTTGAGGGCGAGCCGCCCAAGCCGAAAGAGCACAAAGAAATCTCGGTCGATCCGAAACTATTCGATGGCTATGTTGGGAAGTACCAACTCGCACCGAACTTCATTTTCACGATCACGCGAGACAGCGCTCACCTGTTTGCCCAGCTGAGCGGCCAGGCGACATTTGAGATTTTCGCGGAAAGCGAGAAGGATTACTTTTACAAGGTCGTCGACGCACAGATCACATTCGTGACCGACAGCAGCGGCAAGGCGACCGAATTGATCCTGCATCAGAACGGCCTGGATCAGCACGCCAAGCGAACCGAGTAGCGCCCGCGCGACGCTAGGAGATGAGCGCGGTCGGGTTCGTCACGCACATACGGCGCACATCGGCCTTGCTGAATCCCGCGTCGAGCATCCTCTGCGCGAACATCGCGAAGCCTTCCGCGACAGGCGGATTGATCGTCTGCCCCAGATCAGTCGACAGGACCACGCGCTCCGGGCCGACCCTGCGGACGCTATCGAAGTAAGCGTCCCACGGCGCCTTGTTGGTGTACATGGTGGTGAAGCAGTGCTCGATCATCGCGCCCATGTTGGCCACTTCCAGTTGCTCATCTGCGCTCATGTTTTGTGACGGAAACTCCGCGTGCGTCACCAGCACCCGCTTCAGCCCCATCTCCCTTGCGGTTTTCACGAGTGCGCGGATCTCTTTCTTGCTCAGGTGACCGGTGGCGAGGATCATGTCGTGCTTGCCGATCAGCTCAAGGCAGCGCCGCGCAGCCGCATTCACTTTGCCGTCCCCATCGATCACGGTCAGAGGTGGCGGCGCGATGCCCGTCGCCGAAAGCTCGCGCTGAATCTTGGCCCAGAAGGGCAGCTTGTCCGTGGGGCCGTCCGTGCGTCCGGCTGTTTCGTTCTCCGCGTCAACCGTGGGCATCCAGACAATCTTATTGCCTGAACGGCCCGCAATTTCGAGCGCCACTGGATTCAGTCCGCCGACGCTGTGATTCAGCGTGATCGCGCCGTACGCCGTAATTCCCGGCGACGCCTTCGTCACCACCTTCGCTCGCTCATAGGTGGGCGCGTAGTGCGACTTCAGCACGAACCCCTTGAGCTTGCGCGCGAGAAATTCCTTGGCGAGGTCCAGATCGTCGATGCGCCGCGCGATCACGTCCGGTGCGACGTGCACCTGCAGGTCGTAGCCTCCCTCGATGGCTTCCCACGCGGTATCGGTCACGCGAATTGGCGCAGCTACGGTTTCTGTGGCCATGGCTTTCTTCCGATCTCCTTGTCGAGTCTTTTTGAGTTTGGACAGCTACTTTTGCAGTCGCACCGTTCCATGTCAAGCAGCGATTGGGTTCTCTCCGGGCGGCTGCAGGAACGGCTTACTGAATGGGATTACCAAGGTCCGCGTCGTGAGGGTCGATCGGCTTGCGGCCGGCGAAGCCCTCGTCCTGTCGGTGGTAGAAGCGAATGCGGTCTTCGCCGAGCTTCCAACAGAGGTAAACGTCCTCACCCTCGATTCGCGCAGGGAAATCCAGCAAGCCAACCTCGAGGTCCTTCACGATGCAGCCAGTCGAATGAATGCGTTCCAGCGCCTCGCGGATGTTCTGTTCGACGCTGTCGCGCTCGATCCGCAGCTTGGCGGCATCCTCGTAGCGCACCATCAGCCCGCCAGACCGTTGAATGCGTTCGGCGAGCTTGCCGAGTTTCTCATCGAGTTCGCCGAGTTTGCGCCGCGACTCGATCGCTTCGATCAGAATCGGCTCAAGCTGCGTGCGCAGACGCTCAGCCTCTCGCAGCGAAAACAGCTTGGATTCATCTTCAGCCATGCTGTCTTGATAGTACCGCGGAGCGCGGGGAGAGAGCGAGCCTCGCCTCAGCCTCCGATGGAGACCATCGTGCGCGAGGGCGGCAGGAAACCTGGTTCGTTGATGCGATGCCCCTTTTCCTTTTGCGCAACGATTGCCAGGATCTCATCACTGATTTCCTGGTCGCTCGCGCCGCCGCGCAATAGAGACCGCAGGTCATGATCTTCCTTGCTGAAGAGGCACGTTCGCAGCTTGCCGTCGGCCGTTAGCCGCAGGCGCGAGCAATGCCCGCAGAACGGTTGCGACACCGGAGAAACCAGCCCGATCTCACCGCGTCCATCGGCGAAGCGGTACTTGCGGGCCGTCTCGCTGCGCTCGTGTACCACCGGCACCAGCGACCAGATCGCCGAGATCCGCCGATAAACTTCCGCTCCTGTGACGACCATGTCGCGCGTCCAGGCGCGGTCGGCGTCGAGCGGCATGAATTCGATGAAGCGCATGATCAGGCCGCGGTCGCGCGCAAATTCCGCAAACGCTTCGACTTCGTCATCATTGATGCCGCGCACGAGCACGGCATTCACTTTCACGGGCCGCAGCTTCGAAGCCTGCGCCGCGTCGATTCCGGCAATTACCTGACCGAACGTCTTCGTGCGGGTGATCCGCTCAAACTTTTCACGATTGAGCGAATCGAGGCTGATATTGATGCGATCCATTCCCGCGGCCACGAGACCTTCACACCGGTCGGCCAACGCGTAGCCGTTGGTGGTCATCGAAAGGTCCCGTACGTCGAGCGCTTTCAGCCGCGCGATGAAACCCTCGATTCCCCGCCGAACCAGCGGCTCGCCGCCCGTTACACGCACCTTGCGGATGCCCATGCCTACCAGCAGCCGCACCAGCCGTTCGTATTCTTCCCATTCGAGCAGCTCGCCCTTTGGCATGTGCGTTTCGGGATTAGCCGACCGGCAGTAGACGCAGCGAAAATTGCAGCGGTCCGTGACGGAAACCCGCAGGTCCGTGATCTGGCGGCCGAATTTGTCCGTAAGCGGCATTCGCTCCTTCGTGGCCCCAAAAACAAAAACGCCCAAATCCGCATTTGGACTTGGGCGACACGCCCGGCGCTCGAACCTCTACACCAGGCATTCCCCTTTCCAAACACGGGAGGCCCGGGCGTTTCCACCCGAACCCTCAGCTCCGTTGTCCCGAGCTCGCCTCACCGGCGACCTGGGAGCCCTTTTTGTGGTTCGCGGAGCATCGCCTCCGGGCCATGGGGTTTCTCCCCTGTAGGCCGCGGAGGTCGGAGAACTCGGTTGGGATTCTAGCCTGCTGCGATTAGCGAAGCAAATCGCACACTCAAACTAAATGTATTTAATTCATAACGATAGAGATATGCGATTTAAGGCGGTTGACGAGAGGGCTAAGCCCGGAAGCGGCTGATGTTACGGATCTCCTTGCGGTAATCCGGAGCGAAGATCTCAATCGTGCGGCACATTTCGTACAACCTGGACCGAATCCGCTTCCCGACGCGGTCGGTCAGCGAATCCTCGGCGATCGGCGTGCGCGCCCCCGCGACTCTGGGAGGCGGTGCGGCAGGCAAACCGTCTGCCGCGTCCGTGTCGAGAAAATTCGTCGTCAGCAGCGTGACCCGCTTTTCGTTGTAGCGCGTGTTCAAAATGTGCCCGACGGTTTCGAGGGCCCAGAGCGAGGGCTTGCTCGAACCGACATCGTCGAGCACCAAAAGCTCGGCCTTGAGCACGGGCTCGAGCACGCCCATTTCTGTTGTCTGGCTTTCGGGGTTGTAACTGTCCTGGATGGCCTTGAGCAGCTCGCGGTAGTCGTAGAAAAGCCCGCTGTGCCCGCGCAGCACGATCTCTTTCAGTGCAGCGACCGCGAGATGTGTTTTGCCGACTCCGCACGGTCCCATCAGCAGCAGGCCGTGTTCGCTGCCGACGGGGAATTCAGCGGCAAAGCGCTGCACCACGAGCTTCGCCTGGGCAAGGCTGCGATTCCACGCGTCCAGTTGCGCGCGCGAAACGTTCTCGATTTCGTTGTCTGTCTCGTAGTTATCGAAGTCGCAGTGCCGATAGCGCTCGGGCACGCGCGCTTTGGCGAGCGCGCGCTCAGTGCGGTCCCCGGCCGTGCAATCGCATGGAATCGCCCAGACCATCTTCGGTTCGCCGATTCCACCGCCGGGCTTGTCCGTAGAAAACACCTGTGCGCCTTTCGTCGTTCGTTCGACGACTTTCCAGCCGCTGCCTTGGCAGATGGGACAATCCGCTCGCGCCATTTTTCAAGCATATGCGGCCCGCCAATCGAGCGCAAGAAGACGAGCCCCTGTGCAAATGGAGAGGAGTTGTGGAATTCGCGTTGAGATATACTCGCTGGGCTTCAAACGAAGGAAAGGTGGGAGGCCGCATGCCCAAGTTTCTAATCGAAAGGGAAATTCCAGGCGCAGGGTCGCTGCCAAAAGAGCAGCTGCAGGCGGTTTCGCAAAAGTCGTGTTCTGTGCTGCGCGACCTGGGTCCGCAAATTCAATGGGTCGAGAGCTACGTGACCGACAACAAGATCTACTGCGTTTACATCGCACCCAGCGAACAGTTGATCCGCGAGCATGCCCGGATCGGCGGTTTTCCGGCGAATCGCATCTCTGAAATCAAGACGGTCATCGACCCGACGACGGCAGAGAAGGCCTAAAGAGGGATCCCTCGCGCAAGGTGTGCGCTCGGGATGATGATCCTGATCGGATCATCACTTTTCAACACGAATGGCGTGGCGCGGCGCAGCGCGGACAATCGCGTGGCGAATCTTGCGCTCATCGGGAAACACGAGATTTCGCGCCATTTCGTTGCGCACGAACCGAATGAACTCTTCCATCTGCGCCTGCATCTCGCCCATTTTGTCACGCATGTTGAGGATGATTTCGATGCCAGCGAGATTGACTCCGAGCTCGCGCGTGAGGTTGAGGATCACTTCCAGCCGCTCGAGGTCTTCGTCCGTGTAGAGGCGCGTGTTCCCCTGGGAGCGCGACGGCTTGAGCAGCCCCACGCGCTCGTACAGGCGCAGCGTCTGGGGATGCAGCTTGTACAGCTCGGCGACTGCACTGATCATGTACCCGGCCCTTGCTTTCTTCTTCGCACGCGGTGTCATCGCCGTTTCCTTGCCTGCCCTCAGACGGCCGCTCGCGCGAAAATCTCGCGCCGCGGGTCTTCCTGATCGAGCTTACCCAACTCTTTCAGCAAATTCCGTACGCGCTCGTCTTCCGGTTTCGGCACCACGACCTGCACCTCGACGATTTGGTCGCCCCGTTTGCCCGGCTGACGCGCCGAGGGCGCGCCCTTTTCGCGCAGCCGCAATCGTTTTCCGCTGTTCGTGCCTGGCGGAATGCGCACCTGCGCGCGGCCGTCGATCGTCGGCACCTCAACTTTCGCTCCGAGCGACGCTTCGCTCACCGTCACCGGGACCACCGTGTAGAGGTCGTCGCCGCGCCGCTCGAAGAACGGATGAGGCTGCACGTTTGTGATGATGAAAAGATCGCCCGGCGGCGCGCCGCCCGTGCCCGCGTTGCCGCGTCCGGCTACGCGCACGCGCGAGCCTGTCTGAGCGCCGGGTGGAATGCGCACGTCGAGCGTGTCGACGCGCTGGACCCGGCCGTCTCCGCCACAGTTGCGGCACATCGTGCGAAGCCTGCCGCTTCCGCCGCACCGCGAGCATGTGATCTGAAAGCGCATCTTGCCGCTGACCTGCGTCACCTGACCCGAACCGTTGCACGTCGGACAGACTTTTTCATCGCCGGGCGCGACCCCAGCCCCATGGCAGACATTGCACACGTCCAGTCGCGTGAAGCTCAGCTTCTTCACAGCCCCGTGCATCGCTTCGGCGAACGTGATGTCAATCTGATATTCGAGGTCGGTTCCCGGCTCTCGCCCGGCACCCGGCTGCGCGGCCGTCGCTCCGCGAAAGAACTGGCTGAATAAATCCCGGAAGCTGGTGCCTGCGCCCGCGCCTCCCGCACCGGGTCCACCGAAGTCGAATCCGCCGAAATCGAAGTGAATGTCTTCCGGCGATACCCCGCCATACGCGGCTCCGGGCCCCGGACCTCCGCCCGCACCGGGCGCATTGAATCCGAATTGATCGTACATCTGCCGTTTTTTCGGGTCGGAAAGGACTTCGTAGGCTTCCTGGATCTGCTTGAATTTTTCTTCCGCAGACTTGTCACCAGGGTTGAGGTCCGGATGATATTTGCGGGCGAGTTTTCGGTACGCGGCGCGGATATCCTTCACATTCGCTTTGCGCGGGACTCCCAGCAATTCGTAGTAATCGGTTTTGGTTGTGGTTGGCATGCTCTTACCGCAGCGGCGATCTGAATGCGCGCCTCTACGGACCCACGCTTATAACTTCGCCCAACGTGCGTTCCATTGCGCGATTTCTTGCGCCTCGCGCGCAAGCTCTTCCTTCTTTTCGCGCTGGCCCTCAGACCGGACGGCCATCGCGGCTTCTTTCTGGTTGGCGCGGTCGACCCAGCGGTCGATCAGCGCAATCTTCTGTTCCACACTCGCGGGATCGGACTTGAACCGCAGGAACGTTCCCGTGATCTCGATCGAGCGGGGCGCGAAATCAGGCGGGACATCCTGCTGCGTGTCGTAAAAAAGTCGCCGCCAATCGCCCGAAGGAGCTTCCGTGATCGAGAGCTGCACCATGTAAAAGTTGTCGCGGACCTTCTGCACTGCCTGTGGCGGACTTGCCCGCCGGATATTGCTCATCGTCTGCCAGCTCCCGAATGCTCGTAGGGGCGGGTTTCGAGCCCGCCCCTACTATCCTTGGTCGATCTGCGAGTTTAGTTCGGCTTCTTCGACTCGTCGACGTCCACGAACTCGGCGTCGACGACTTCTCCTTGGCCGCCCGGAGCAGCGCCACCTGTTGCGCCGTCGCCGCCCGGCTTTCCAGCACCGCCGGCGGCAGCTCCCGCAGCTTGCTGAGCCTTGTAGAGCGATTCACCGATGCGATGAAGCGCCTTGGTCAGCGCCTCCGAAGCCGCGTTCAGCTTGTCGACGCCGCCCTCATTCAGCGCCCGGCGTGCTGCTTCGGTCTCTTCCTCGGCGGCTTTCACGTCGGCATCGCTGAGCTTGTCTCGGTTCTCCTTGATGAGCTTCTCGCCCTGGTAAATCAGGCTGTCGAGCTTGTTGCGAGCCTCGACTTCGGACAGCCGCTGCTTGTCTTCGGACGCGTGCGATTCGGCTTCCTTCTTCATTCGCTCGGCTTCTTCCTTGGTCAAGCCGGTTGAAGCCGTGATCGTGATCTTCTGCTCTTTGCCGGTCGCGCTGTCCTTCGCCGACACGTTGAGGATGCCGTTCGCGTCGATATCGAACGTCACCTCGATTTGCGGCATGCCGCGCGGCGCCGGCGGAATTCCGATCAGGTGGAACTTCCCGAGCGAGCGGTTGCCGCTGGCCACGGGTCGTTCTCCTTGCAGCACGTGGATTTCAACCGACGTCTGGCTGTCCGCCGCTGTCGAGAAGACCTCCGACTTGCGCGTTGGGATCGTGGTATTGCGCGGGATCAACGCGGTCATCACACCGCCAAGCGTTTCGACGCCCAGCGAGAGCGGTGTCACGTCGAGCAGCAGGATATCTTTCACTTCGCCGCCGAGCACACCGCCTTGGATCGCCGCGCCGACTGCGACTACCTCATCCGGGTTGACACCCTTGTGGCCCTCGCGGCCGAAAAGCTCCTTCACGAGAACCTGGATCATCGGCATGCGCGTCTGGCCGCCGACGAGCACGACCTCGTTGATCTTGCTTGCGTCGACGCCCGCGTCCTTCATGCATTGTTTGCACGGCTCAACCGACCGGCGAACGATGTCTTCCACCATGGCCTCGAGTTTCCCTCGGGTCAGTTTCTTCACCAGGTGTTTCGGACCGGTCGCGTCCGCCGTGATGAACGGAAGGTTGATCTCGGTTTCCATCGTCGTTGAAAGTTCGATCTTGGCGCGCTCGGCCGCGTCTCGCAGGCGTTGCAGCGCCATCTCGTTTCCCTTGCCGTGGAGATCGAGTCCTTCGTCCTTCTTGAACTCCTCGATCAGCCATTCCACGATGCGCTGGTCGATGTTATCGCCACCGAGATGCGTGTCGCCATTGGTGGCCTTCACCTCGATCACGCCTTCGCCGACCTCGAGGATGGAAATGTCGAAGGTGCCGCCGCCGAAGTCGTACACCGCGATGGTCTCATCCTTCTTTTTGTCGAGACCGTAGGCAAGCGCCGCCGCCGTCGGTTCGTTGATGATGCGCTTCACTTCGAGCCCGGCGATTTTTCCAGCGTCTTTGGTCGCGGTGCGCTGGGCATCGTTGAAATAAGCCGGAACCGTGATGACGGCTTCCGTTACTTTTTCACCGAGGAAATCTTCCGCAGCGAGCTTCAGCTTCTGCAGGATCATGGCCGAGATTTCCGGCGGGCTATAGGGCTTGCCCTGCGCCATAGCGGCGACATGGTCGCCCTGCGCAACCACTTTGTAGGGCACCATCTTCATCTCTTCGTTGACTTCATCGAAGCGTCGGCCCATGAATCGCTTGATCGAATAAATCGTGTTCTCCGGGTTCGTGATCGCCTGGCGTTTGGCCACTTGGCCCACCAGACGTTCTCCGCCTTTGGTAATACCGACGACCGACGGGGTCGTCCGCGCCCCTTCTTGGTTTGGGATGACGACGGGCTCGCCTCCCTGCATCACGGCGACGACCGAATTGGTCGTGCCCAGGTCGATACCAATGATCTTGCTCATAGAAATCCGCTCCTGATAGGCCTCGTTCTGGCTAAGCAGATAACCTCTGCTGCTGAGACGGAGGTAGGATACACATTGAGCGTAGTATTGTCAAGTTTCTTGTGTGTCTGTATTCCACTGCAAAACAAGCTCTTACTGGCGACAGGCGCGAATCGAAGGCCACAAAGGCCGGCTTGGCCGCACTTTCAAGGGCTCCCCCTCATGGCCAGTCAACATGCCTCCGGTCGACCCGCATCATAGCCTTTGTTGCCGCAGGAGCCAGGCGCAAAGCAGGTCAAGCGGCGCAGACGACCGGAATCGCGCTACAATGGGCGGGCCGAATTCGAATGGGAGGGGGAGGAAGAGTTGAATCATCGATTGCTGCGTTGTCGTGCGAAAACGGGGTCGGCCGGCGGGTTCGCCAAGGGGAGACGTATGGCCTTGGCGGTCGCTGTGCTTGCTGCTGCCAGCTTTGGCAGCGTATTAGGGGTCATGGCGCGACCCGCCCAGTCGTCGGCGGACACTGCGCCCGCGAAGTCCGCAGCAAGGAAAACCAGTACTGTTTCCTCATCCAAAGCGGTTACCGCGCCGCTCGCTCTATCTGCTCCTGTGAAGAGCTACGGCTCCAGCAGCGCCCCGATCAAGATGGAAGTCTTTACGGATTATCAGTGCCCGTCGTGCCGCAATCTGTTCGAAGGCACGTTGCGTCCGATGATTGCCGATTACGTCGCGTCCGGCAAAGTGTACCTCGTGCATCACGATTTCCCCCTGCCGGCGCACATGTACGGGTATCAAGCGGCGAGATGGCTAAATGCCGCGGCGCGCGTAGGCCAGTTCCAGAGCGTTGAGGCAGCCCTCTACGACAACCAGAACTCGTGGGAGGCCGACGGCAACATCGAAAAGTTTATCGCCGCGGCGGTTCCTGCGGCGGACTTCAAGAGAATCCAGAAGCAGATGGTTGGGTGCGAATATCAGGGGCCGGCAGGGACCAAGCCCGCGTCGCTAAGAGCGGATCCGCAAGCCACCCACGGCTGCACCCTCGATAGCTACATCGAGGAGGATCGAGCCCTTGGGATGAAGATCCCGGTGCAAGCCACGCCGACGTATGTGATTACCTACAAGGGCCAGAAGTTGCCTGCAGGATCGGGCAATGTTTCGTGGCCCATTCTGAAGCAGTTTTTCGATTCTCTGCTGAGCCAGTAAGGAAGTCCCGCTGCGGCAATTTCCGATGCATGCCTTCGAAACATCGCTGCTTTGGCTTACCAATCATGGCTACCAGATTCTGCTTGCGGGACTGGTCATAGCCTTTCTCGTGCGCAAACCGCAGGCCCGTCGAGCAATCGTGCGGGCGTTTCTTATCTTCGGTGGAACCGTTGTTGGAGCCGTATTCATCGCTGCAGCGTACGGGAAGATGAAGCCGCCGGCGGGCTTCGCGTGGTCGCCGGCTTCGCTCAGGATTTCGCTCGCATGGTTCGCCATGCAGGTGGACTCGTACCAGGTGCTTCCACCCAGGAGCGTGAACGCTGTCGCGCATTTTCTTCCCTATTTCGAGCTGTTCCTCGGGTTGTGGCTGATCACCGGAATCGCGCGGAGGTTTTCCGCACTGCTCGCGAGTCTGTCGCTGTGCGGATTCATGATCGCCATCACGTCCGCCTACTTTCGCGGCCTGAAGATCGACTGCGGATGTGGAGTCGGCCCCGCGGAACAAGTGGGTCCGGACGCTTTGCTTCGCGACGGTTTGAAGTTTCTTCTCCCAGCCTTGCTTGTGGCAATCGGCTCGTTCTGGATTCGCGGCAAGGGCCGCGCGAGCGACTCTCCGGCACCAGAGATGGTCTCCTCCAGCGCGTCCACCTGAGCATTCGACATGGGCGGAGCGGCGCGATCGCGCCTAGGCACGTCTCGGGTTTTCCATAAGATGAGCCAAACGATCAGGAGGAGCGATTAGTCGCCGTTCGATGCAGTCGTTGTGGCGTTGGGAGAGACGTTGCGCAGGTAGCGCCAGGGGTTCACCGGCGTGTTGTAGATGCGAACCTCGTAGTGAAGATGCGGCCCGGTCGAACGGCCGCTGTCGCCTTCATAGCCGACCACGTCGCCGCACTTCACGCGCATCCCAACCTGCACGTTGAATCCTGAGAGGTGCCCGTACCACGTGGTCACGCCGAAGCCGTGGTCCACGATGACGAGCCGTCCATAGCCCGCCCGCTGTTCCACCGTATCGACAACGCCGTCCGCCGTCGCGCGAACCTCGTCGCCGTAATGCGAGGCGATGTCTAGCCCCGAATGGAAAGCGCCTTCCCCGCTGAACGGATCAAGCCTCTCACCGAAGGTCCCGGTAATGCGGCCGACCACGGGCCAAAGCGTCGGCGCGATTCCCAAGCTGCTTAGCTGCGTCTCGGGCAGCATCCGCATGCCCGCGCTAGACATCGACACAGCAGCGACGTTCTTCTGCAAATAGCTGAACTCGTCGACCGAATCTTGGAACTGCACTTCCGGCGCGGAAGTTTCGTCCGTCAAACCGAAGGGTGTCTGACGGAAGCGCGTGATACCGTAAGCCATCGCGACTTCGCCCGCGAGCGATTGCAGCGAGTTCAATCGTTGATTGGTGTCTGAAACCTGGTTTTGCAGCCGGGAATACTGTTCTTTCAGGCTCTGCTGCTCGCGGCGCAGCGAGTTGTAGCTGGCCGCCTTCCACAGCATGCGCGAGTACGAGCCCATTCCTGCTGCGATGGTCACGCCGCCGACAACTGCAAGAATCACCAGCACATGCATCACATAGAAAGGCACGCGCACCCGCCGCATGGCGCCGGAGGCGCTTGAAGCAATAAAAAAGGTGTAAGACTTACCCTTCATAGTCTTGAGCCATCTCGCCCGAATGATTCCTGCTGGTCGGCTGGATGCCGCACGCCCTGTGTCGCGGCTCGCCGTGCCCCTCAGATCGACTGCGATTATGAGTTTGAACCGAGAGCCCTGGTCCGAAACCCAGCCGATTCTATTGATTTAGGCCCCGAGCGTCAACCCCGATCTTCCATTTTGCGTAGAGTTTCGGGCTCGCTTCTCAATCGGGGGCCTCTGTACTTCCGAGGCTACCTGGGCCAGACTCTACCTTAAAACGAGGGTCCCCGACAACTGGCCTGAGGTACAGGATGGACGCAGAGACCAAGCTGATACAGAGGATAGCGCGAGCGATTCCTTCGGAAAGTGGTGCCAGGAAGCACGGAGGCCGGGCCGCCGGCGAACTGCGTCTCGGAATCGGCAATGACGGAGCGGTGCTGGCACCCAGCGGCCGCACGGAATGGGTCCTGAGCTGCGACGCTTTCTTGGAAGCTGTCCATTTCCTCAGGAATCGACACCCCGCGGACTCCGTCGGGTTCAAATCCCTCGCCCGGGCTACCAGTGACCTCGCAGCGATGGGCGCCTCCCCGCGCTACTTCCTCCTAACGCTCGCGCTGCCGCTCGATTGCACCGGCGGATGGCTCGATGACTTCTTGCGGGGAATGGCGAAAGCATCTCGCCAACTAGGGATCAGGTTGATCGGAGGCGACACCAAACGCCACGAATCCATTGCGATCAGCATCACAGTGCTCGGTGAAATCGCTCCCCGACTGGCCGTACCTCGCTCCGGCGCGCGGCCCGGTGACATCATCTACGTCAGCGGGACTCTCGGAGCGGCCGAGTTGGGCCTCCGAATGATGAAGAGCGGAGGGGATTGGGCACGCAAGCGAGGTCTTGGCGGGCGCCGTTCCGCCCTTCATGCACACCTCTACCCGCAAATTCGCGTGACCCTCGGCACCTGGCTGGCGCGAAACCGAATTGCCTCGGCAATGATGGATATTTCAGACGGACTATCGACGGATCTAAACCGGTTGTGCATTGCGAGCCGCATCGGCGCGCGCGTTTGGGCCGACCGGATACCGTGTGTCCGCGTACCGAGTAGGCCGGGCCTCAAATCTCGCACGTTTCTTGCTGGAGCAAGGGTCGATCCGCTCGTGCTCGCGCTGAACGGCGGCGAAGACTACGAGCTGCTCTTTACCGTCTCGCCCAGGAACGAGAAGAAGCTGAAACGGGCGCCGGGATTCGCGGACCTCACGCCCATTGGTCAGATTGAGCGCGGCACGAGAGTTTTGTTGGTTGGCAAGGATGGCAAGGCGAAGCCACTCGTCTCCCTTGGATGGGATCCCTTTCGCGCAAGATAGCGCCGGAAGACGAAATCAGCGCGGAGGGTCGGTCGTGGCAGCCGCCGGGCGCACCGCGGCAGGTTCAGGCTGAGCAGGCTTCGAGGGCGCGGGCGACGGGGCAGCGTTCTCGGTCAGGCCCTGCTCGGCGGCATCGGCGGGAGGGGCCGTGTCCGGCGTGTCTACCTGGACCAGATGCGAGCCGGCCTGCTTTTCGAGCGGCACGACGTTCTGAAAGTCCTCGACTGGCATTCCCTGCATGGCCTGCTGCATGAACTCGAGCCAGATCGGAAGCGCCGCGCGCGCGCCCGTTTCTTTCTTTCCAAGCGACTGCCCGGGATCGTCGTTGCCGACCCAGACGCCGGCGGTGATCTGCGGCGTGAAGCCTATGTACCAGGCATCCGTGAAATTGTTTGTCGTGCCGGTCTTGCCCGCCGACGGCCGGCCCAGCTCCTTCGCGCGGACGCCGGTGCCGAACTGCACGACTTCCTCTAGCATCGCGACCATGGTGCGCGCCACTTCGGGCGAAACGACGTCCGTCACGTTCGGACGCGCCTCTTCGAGTACCGATCCGTCATAAGACGTCACGCGCTTGATGAAATGCGGCTCGATGTGAATACCGTCGTCCGCAAAGACGCTGAAAGCAGACACATGTTCGAGGGGCGTCAGATCGGCGGCGCCGAGCGCCAGGGGCAGATACGGGGGCAAAGGGCTTGTGATACCGAACTTGCGGACCAGATTGATCGTATTTTCGATTCCCACTTTATCCAGCAGGCGGACGGCCGGAATGTTACGAGAATCGGCCAAGGCGCGGCGCAGAGTGATGCGGCCCTCGAATTTCTCGTCGTAGTTGTGAGGCGAATAATCCTGCGCGCCGCTGTGAAACGTCACCGGCTCGTCCACCACCGTGTCGAACGGCGACGCGCCCTGCGCCATGGCTTCCGTATACACGTAGACTTTGAACGAGCTGCCTGTCTGGCGCATGGCCTGCGTCGCGCGGTCGAATTTCGATTCCTCGAAATCGTAGCCGCCGACCATCGCCGTGATTCCGCCGGTCGCGTTGTCGATCGCGACGAGCGCCGCCTGGGCCACGGGCTGCTGCTCGAGCTCCACCTGCGCGGCAGTGCCGACGATTTCCTTAATTCGGACGATGACAAGGTCGCCGGATTTCACAAGCTCGGTTGTGACTTTGTGCCCGGTCCAGGCGAAGTCGGCCGGCGTGAGCATCGCGTGGTACGGCCCGATCTTGATCCATGCGAACGTCGGCTGGGCGGAAGTAACAAGTCCGGTAACGTAGTCGCCCTTCTGAATCGTTCCCTTCCAGTCGTCGCTTTGGTATTTGTCGAGTGAAGTTGAATTGTCGGCAAGAATGTTCGGGAGATGGCCGCGCCAGCCGTGACGGCGGTCGTAAGCGTGCAGCCCATCGCGCACGGCCTGATCGGCGGCCTTCTGCATTGTCACGTTCAGCGTCGTATTGACGCGCAGGCCCTGTTCGTGGACTGCGGCCGTGCCGTACGTGCGCTCGAGATACTGGCGGATTTCTTCGACGAAGTATGGCGCCAGATCGTTCCGCAGCGATTCGATATGAAGCCCGAGTGGCAGCCTGCTCGCGGCATCCGCCTGGGCGTGCGTGATCTTGCCGTCGTGCTCCATCAGCGATAGCACGAGATTGCGGCGGGCCCGCGCCCGGTCGGGATGCGTGATCGGAGAATAGACCGGCCCGCGAATGATGGCGGCGAGCGTGGCTGCTTCGTCGAGGGTCAACTGACCCACGGGCTTGCTGAAATAGTATTCGGACGCTGCCTCGAATCCGTAGTTGCCCGAGCCGAGGTAAATCTGATTGCTGTACATCGTGAAAATCTGCTCTTTGGTGTAATGCCGCTCGATTTGCAGGGCGAGCATGGCCTCCTGCATCTTCCGATGGAAACTGCGGTCGGAACGGTCGAGAAAGAGCCCTCCAGCGAGCTGCATCGTCAATGTGCTGGCACCTTCGGCCTTGCGATGATGGAGAACGTCGTGCCAGGCCGCACCCAGCACGCGCGGAAAATCGACGCCCCAGTGCTGCTCGAAATGCTGGTCCTCGGTCGAAATGGTCGCGTCCTTTAGGACCTTCGGAATCTGGTTGTAGGTGAGAAGAATCCGCCGCTGCAGGGCGAATGTGCCGATCGGCTGGCCATCGTCTGCGTACAGCTCTGTCTGCACTTCGGGACGGTAGTCTTCGAGCGCATGAATTTCAGGTAAGTCGCTCGAATAGACGAAGAGCAGGCCAACGGCGGCGCCGACACCTATCGCACAGATGAGCAGAAAGAAGAAGGCGAGGCGGCCCAGCAGCGTCCCGCCGCCAATCTTCATCGTCGCGCGATAGAATCGCTCTTCCACTCTCCTTGATTCTATCGCATCGCGTCGTCCGCACCGCATCGAGGGTCACTCTTGCGGGCGATCCGGCAACGGGTTTGCGCCACTAGCGTTCCCTGCAGCGCGCTGCGCTAGCTCAGCTGCTAGTTGGCAGAGGCTTCAAACCGGACCAGATCCGCTCGAAAGCCTCTGGTCCTCAGCGCACCGTAGACAATGCCCGCGAGAATCCACGCTGCGCCGGCGATCTTGGCGGGGCGGCTCAGATTTAGCCAGATGAATAAGCAGATCGAGAATCCGAGGAGGGGAAACGCGCAATTCGTCCAATGCTTTTCTGCGGCGCGCACGAAGTAGCGCACGAAGCTGGCCAGGTTGACGCCCATGAATGCAATGAACGCCCCGAAATTGAGCAGCTCGACGCCACGCTCGTAGCTGATGAAGAGCGCGCCAGCCAGCGCAATAGCGCCGATCAAGACTACGTTGTTCATTGGGATGCGCCGCTTCGGCTCGACTGCGCCAAAGAATTTCGCGGGAATGGCGTTGCTGCGCCCCATGCCGTAAAGCAAACGCGCTGCGGCGAGCTGCGCGCCCATGCCTGATCCGACGTTGGCGATCAGGATCGTGAAATTCAGCAGATGAAAGAGAAAGAAGCCGCCCGCCTGCCGTGCGACTAGCGGAAACGCCGACTCGACCATGTTTTTGGGAAAGGGTTTTGGCCCCCAGACGAGCTGTGCTGCATATACCTCCAGTGATGAAAGCACGCCCGTAATTACGCAGACGAGCACCGTCGCCAGCAGGATGTTTCGCCGCGGATTTTCGGCTTCCTCGGAGAGCGTCGAAATGCCATCGAATCCGATGTACGTGAGCACCGCGATCGACGTGCCGCGAAAGACGCCCCGCAGGCTGAATGTGCCGGGATTGTAGAAAGGCTGTGCGAAGAACGCTGCTCCGTGCTGATGCAGACCCCAGAGGAACCGGACAACAAACGCAAAAAAGATCACAACGACAATCATCATTCCTGCGGCTAGCGCCTCGTTGATTCGCGCCGACGTGTGGATGGCGTGCAGGTTGAGCGCGGTAAACAGGCCCGCGAACGCGATTGCGAGCAACCAGTAGGGAACGCCGGGGAGGATGTTTTGCGTGAGCTTGCTGCAGATCACCGTGCAAACGAGAGGATTTAGGATGTAGTCCATCACCATGGCCCAGCCGGTCACGTAGCCGACCGCGGGATGAATCTCCTGCGCCACGTAGGTGTACGCCGATCCGGCTGTGGGATACGCGCGGGCCATTTTGCCGTAGCTAACGGCCGTGAACAGCATCGCGACCATGGCGATCAAGATGGTCGTGACCACGTGCCCGCCCGCTTCGTTGTTGACGACGCCGAAGATGCCCATCGGCGCAATCGGCTGAACGATCACGATCCCGATGACGATCAGGTCTCGGAGACGCAGGGCGCGCGTCAGGCCTACCGCAGGCGAAGGCTGTGCCGATTGGTCCGCATTGCCCGCGGGCATCAGCGTGCTCCGGTGACAGGAAGAGGTACCGTTGCGGGCGCGACGTTCCAGCCGTCAACCACCAGTTCGGCATCGGATTGCAGAGCGTCTGGCGAGAGAAACTGCGCTGTGATTTCACGCGATTCGTCCGGCATCAGTTCGAGGTAATTGTCCTGCCAGAGCACCGGGAGAATGTCGGCGTCTTCGTGCGCGCGGCGGATTCCAAGATGAATCTGAAACGCGAGACGGCCGCTCGGGTTGTGAATCTTCACGCGGACGAGCGGCCCCTCGCCTGCTCGCTCCACTGTCGCCGAAACTTCGATTTGTCCGGCGCTCGGCAACGATTCGAGCGCGGTCAAGTCCTCGTAGGCCGAGACGGCCGTATAGGCGTCTGTCTTGGTCCAATCGTAGACATTCCTTTTCGCGGAGAGCCAATAGAAATTCGTGCTGACGGTTTCGCCCTGCGCGTTTTCAAGCGTCAGTTGCACAAAATTCACCGGAGAGATCGAGAGAAACGCCTCTGCGGGAAGGGCGAAAGCTCTCGCAACGCCGTCCGCCCCAACGTTTACCGTGGCGCGCGCCACGTAGCTGGGGTGCAGCCCCGCATCGTAGACCTTTGCGGTCACGTTCAGAGGGCCAGCGTTGGCATACGTGCTGTTTACGACTTCCACGCTCTGGTCGTCATAGGAATACTGCACGTGCAGCGGCTCGCAGGCTTTCTTGGCACCGAAATATCCGCCGGCGGGCTGCAGGTAATAGTCGTAGAGATGCCAGATCAGCGAAGGCCAGGCGTTGTTGAGCATCCACTGGATCACGCCAGTCGCGCCATATTTGTTGCGCGAGTACGCCTCGAACATGGCGCGCTCGGCGTCGTAGGCCATCGCCTGCGATTTGCGTTCATAGTCATCGAAGCTGGAAGGCGGTCCATAGATGGCGCGCATCGCTTCGTCGAAGTGGTGCAGCGTTGTGAATCTTTCGCCGCCGGCATGATAGTTCCATACAGCACTGCCGGGGACGATCTCCGCGGCGGAAAGTATCTTTCGCAGGCTGCTTCCCGGCGGAATTGCCGGGCCGGGCGAGATTTCTGTAGCGAATCCGAAGGCGCCGCCGAATCTCTTCGTGTCCGCGAGCCAGTAGTCGGGAGGCGTGTAGTCGTACGGCCCGAGCATCTTCATGCCTGTTGGGCCTCCTATGGTTCCCGCCTTCTCCGATGCGGAAGCAACATAGGGATTGGGCCAGTCGAGCTTCTTGAGGATCGCGATGTAAGCGCGCTCGATCGGCGGCGGCGGAGCCTCGTCGCTCCCGCTTAGCCAAGCGAGCACGCTGGGATGACTCCGCATTCGCAGAATCTGCGAGCGGAGAGATGCCTTTGCGACGGCAAGGTCAGCCTGCGTCCATTTCTTCCAATCCATCCAGTAGTCGCAGCAGGTCCAGCCCGCGAGGACCAAAACGCCCTGCTCATCCGCGAGATCGAAGAACTCGTCTGGCACCATCGGCCCCTCGAGGCGGACCGCGTTGAGGTTCAAGTCGCGGATGTAGCGGAATTCCGCTTTGAGGCGCTCGGGAGATTCACGGAGCAGCATGTCCGGCGCCCAGCCGCCGCCACGGATCAAAATCGGCTTCCCATTAATGCGGAACAGGCGATGCCCTTGCACGTCCAGTTCCGACGTGATTTCGCGGATGCCGTAGCGGATCGCAGCAGAGTCGGAGAGCACCCCGTCCATCGATGCGGTCACCGTGAGGTAGTGGCGCACTGGCTTGCCCATCTGTTGAGGCCACCACAGCTCAGGATTGCGGACGTACAGATCCGGAAAGCGATCCGGCCTGAAGCGAACGGTGCGAGTTTCGCCCGGCGCGAGCGCCACATTTTGCCGAAGGGCATGCCCTTCGAGGTCAGCTTCGATCTCTGCTGTGACTCGTTCGGCCATTCTGTTGCGGGCTTCAGCCTCGACGGTGAGGTCGGCCTCCGACGCGGGCTCGCCCGGGAAGCGAGTGATGACCTGCAGATAACGGATTTCGATGGGGCCGGACGCTCGCAGGTACACGCTGCGCCAAAGGCCCATGTCTTTGTCGGGAGGCGTGGGATTCCAGTCGTTCCAGTTGATGCCGAGGTCGCGGTCGGTTTGCGCGAAGACTTCGACTGCGAGGGCGTTTGCTCCGCTGTGCGAAAGCAAAGCGCTCACGTCAAATTCATAGGCGCGGTACGCACCGGCGACTTCGTTAGCTCCCGTGATTTCGTGCCCGTTGAGCCAGATATTGGCGCGATTGTTGATACCCTCGAAATTTAGCGCGACGTAACCGTGTTCGAAACTCTTCGGGACACGAAACTCGGTGCGGTACCACCATGAGCAGCGGAAGGGGCTATCCTTGGGCAACGGCATCTCGGAGAAATTCTTGCCGATCGGATACGTCGTGCCCGGAATCGAGCGAAGGTTCATCCCGAAGTAGGGATCGGCATAGGTTTTGTCGGCCGCCAGCGCCGCGAGCACGGTCGACGGTACTGTGGTCGAGTGCCAGTCGTCGGTGCGAAAACCAGCGGTTGAGATCTGTGCGCCAGTTGCCGAAATCTTGCAGGATGACTGGAGCATCCAGCCATCCTGCAGGGAAAGTTTTTCGTTCGCCTCGTCGTGCGGCTTTGCAAGAAGGAGTGGTGCGCCGGGAGCGAGCATCAGGGCAAGGATGAAAGCGCAAAAGAAGCGAGCGGTGGGCTTCAATCGGGCAGTCATCGCGCGCCGAAAGGGATCGGTGCCAGCATCCTACCGCGAAGCGTTGAGAATCTGCGAGGTGTTCCAGCCGCCGCCGAGCGCTTTGATGAGGAGAACGCTCGCAACATCGCGTCGCGTAAGAATGTCCACCGCGGTAACTTCATCGCCCAGTGCGGCCGATTGCGCCGTCGTAACTTCGAGATAGCTGGCGACGCCGCCTCGGTAGCGGCTGTTGGAGAGATCGAGCGAGTGCTCGGCGGCCGCCACGGCTCCATCCTGGGTTTTCGCTTCATTCTCGAGAATGTGCAGGGCAGCCAGATTGTCTTCAACTTCTTGGAAAGCGTCCAGCGTTACCTGCCGATAGGTATCCACCGCCCGGTTGTAAGCCGCGCGCGCCTGTTCGCTCGCGCCGCGGCGCTGCCCGCCCTCGAAGGCGAGTTCGGCGGCCGATCCCGCAAGCGACCAGAAGCCGCTGGGACCGTTCAACAGTGAGTGGATTGCCTGGCTCTCAAAGCCTCCGGACCCGGTGAGCGACAAGACGGGGAAATACGCCGCACGAGCAAGACCGATCTGAGCGTTTGCCTCTTGTATGCGCCGCTCGGCGGCGGCGATATCGGGCCGGCGTTCGAGCAGTTCCGAGGGCAGGCCCGGTGGAATCGCGGGTGGAGGAGTCGTGAGCGGCGCGGCCGGCTCGCTAAACTCGGCCGGCGGCTTTCCTACAAGCACGGCAATGGCATGCTCGAAAGCCGCCCGCTGAACACCAACGTCGACATCCTGCGCGCGGGTCGTTTCGAGTTGAGTTTGGGCCTGCGCCACATCCACTGCGGAAGCGATCCCTCCGCTGTAGCGGCTTTGCGTCAGTTGGAGTGCTTTCTCATAGGAGGCTACAGTCGAATCCAGAAGCTGCTTTTGCGAGTCGAGCCCGCGCAGTTGAAAATAATCAAGCGCCAACTCCGCCTGAAGGCTCAGTTGAACATTGGCCAGGTCGGCAGAACTGGCTTGGACCTCGGAGCGCGCGGCTTCGACCGTGCGGTGCACGCGGCCCCAGACGTCCGGCTCGTATGCCGCGTCCACTGGGAGTTGGTAATCCGCATAGGTGATGGGCGAACCTGCTCCATAGAGCGCCCTGTTTTGGGATTGGCGGTTGCCGGCAGCCAGCGCGCCGACCGAGATGGTAGGGTAGTAGCCCGCGCGCGCGATCCGTAGCGCCGCCCGTGACTGCAAGAATTGCTGCTGAGCAGCCTTCAGAGTTTCGTTGGAGACGTTGACCTGCTCTTCGAGTGAACTCAATTGCGGGTCGCCGTAAATCTCCCACCACTTGCCCTTGGCGATCGCGTCGCTTGGCTGTGCCTGCTTGAAATTTCCGGTCTCCTTGTAGTCGGATGGGGCGTCCGCCGCGGGGCGCACGTACTTTGGACCGACAGTGCAGCCGCCGAGCAGAAGCAAAGCGATGCTGAGCGCTCCTGCCGGGCGGATGTGCGAGTACTTCTGGAACTGCCGGGCCATGCGAGACGGCGCCGAGCTATTTCTTCGCGTATGTGACTCGCCAGATCGAGTTCGAGCCGTCATCGGTCACCATCAGCGAACCGTCCTTGGCTACGGCCACGCCCACCGGGCGTCCCCAGCAATCGCCCGATGGGGTTACGAACCCGGTGAGAAAATCCCGATACTCGCCGGTAGCATGGCCATTCTTCATGGGCACGAGAATCACTTCGTAGCCTGTGCGCACGGAACGATTCCACGAGCCGTGTTCCGCGGCAAAAAGTTGTCCTTTGTATTGCTTCGGGAACATCTTCCCTTCGTAGAAGGTGATGTTCAGCGAAGCATTGTGCGGTTCGAGCAGAACATCCGGGAGGATCGTTTTGTCCTTTAGCTCGGGATGCTTACCCGGGAAACGGGGATCCGGGATGCCGCCAGTGTAGTACCAGGGCCAGCCGTAGAAGCCACCCTCCTGGACATGGGTGATGTAGTCCGGCGGAAGATTGTCGCCGAGTTCATCACGTTCATTTACGGATGTCCAAAGTTCGCCTGTGTGAGGATTCACAGTGACGCCGGACCCGTTGCGGATTCCAGATGCGTAAACCTGCAGGTCCGAGCCGTCCGGATTTGCCACCAGAATATCCGCGCGGTGAAATTCGCTCGTGTCCGTATCGATGTCGGTGACGTTGGTGTGCGAGCCGACCGAGATGAACATGCGCTTGCCATCGAGCGAAAAGACGACGCCGCGCGCGAAATGGTTCGGACCCGCCGGCAGGTTCGGTACGATGACTTCCGAGGGGCCCGTGGCCTTCAGATCACCGTTCTTGTAGGGGAACCGAATCACGGCGTCAGTATCGCCAACGTAGAGATACTGAGGATTCGGCCCCGGGGGATAGAAAGCAATACCAAACGGCAGCTTGAGGCCGTCGGCGAACGTCGACATCTGGTCGGCCTTGCCGTCGGCCGTCATGCCGTGGAACACGAGAATCTTTCCGGTGTTCGTCGAGGCCACGAAGAAGTCGCCGTTCGGCGCCGTGACGATGGTGCGCGGTGCGAGCGGTCTCTTGTCGTCACCCACGAGATTTTCGGCGTAGAGCGACACCTTGAAACCCTTGGGTGCCTGAGGCCAGGCGTCGCCCCGTGCCACGGGCCGCGAGAAGACGGCAGCGGATTTGGTCGCATAGGGATCCGGCAAATCCTTCTGCGTGATGTGGTGCACGTTGCCCGGTGCTTCGCCCTTGAAATCAGTGAAAACACCCGGAGTGCCGGGTTTGGCGTTTGGATCCACAGGATGGCCCTGTGGCATCGGTGGGCCACCTTGCGCGCCAGCGAACTCATTGCGGGTTGCCAGGACGACAAGCAATACGAGACTAAACAAGATTCCGGCTAACTGATAAAAGCGCTTCATCCTCGATCTCCCCTCCAGTGAACTCTTGACCGCGAAGTTTCACCCAAACCTGCGAAAGCCATCGAAGTTTCTCAAACGGGCGGCCGGCTACGCCCCGCTGTGGTCCGCCGAGGCGATGCGCACGATTTCTCCCGACACCAGCGAATCGGGCGGGTTCGTGATCACGAGATCGTCCGCGGCCAGTCCGGAAACGATTTCGACCTCGCTACCCAGATCATGACCGAGAACGACGTTCTTAAGCATCGCATGATCGCCATTCTCGACAGTTCCGATCTGCAGCCCGTCCGAGCGAAAAATCAGTGCGCTAACAGGCAGAATCAGAGCAGGCGTGCCTGCGGGAACCTTCAGATGCACTTCAGCGTATGCGCCGGGCAAGAGCTGACCCGAACTGTTGTCGACGTCGACCTCGACAAGCAGCGTGCGCGTCGCGAGATCGATGGCGCTGGCCGTCCTTACCAGCGTGCCTTTGAAATGCCGGCCAGGAAGTTCCTGAAGTGTCAGATCGGCGGTGAGCCCCGGCTTAGCTGAGGGCGAATACTGCTGCGGCACGTTGATATAGACCCGCAGCATCTGAATGGCCGCGATGTGAAAGAGTTCGGTCGCGGGTGCGCCCGCGCCGGAATTGATCAAATGGCCGATATCGGTGTTGCGCGCGGTGATGACTCCGTCGAACGGCGCATAGATTTTTTCGAACGATTGCAATTGCTCGAGGCGCCTCACGTTGGATTCTGCGGACGCGACCATCGCCTTCTTCGCGGCGAAATCGCCGTTGGCGTTGTCCACGTCCTGCTTGGAGACTGAATCCGTCCGCAGCAACTCCTGGTAACGCTGCGCCGTGATTTGGGCCAGAGCGAAATTCGCCTGTGCGGTGTTCAAGTCGGCGCGAGCCTGGTCCAGCTCCTGATCCACCTCAGGCGTTTCGATCTCGGCGAGAAGCTGATCGGCTTTGACGCGCGCCCCGATATCGACGTACCACTTTTTCAAATAGCCGTTCGTGCGCGCATAGATCGGAGAATCGTTGAATGCCTGGACGTTTCCCGGCAGGAGAATTTCGGTTTGCGGCGCCCCGAGCTTGGGATGGGTGACCGAAACGGTCGGAATCGCCAGTTCGTTGGTCGTGGCTTTGAGCGCAGCGCGAGCCTTGAGACGCGGAATAACTCCGGCGATCACGACGCCCGCGACGATCACAAGAGCGATCAGCAGCGCCAATCCGCCGCGCTTCGGCGGAGGCGCTCCGCCCGCACTCGAAGGTCTGGTCTCTCGGCTATCTGGCATATTTCTGTCTTTTCCTCAGGGTTTCAGTTGATAGACGCCACCCGGTCCGCATCCGTTTCATTATGAGGCAGATGAGCGCTCTTGGTGCCATGAATGCATGACCGTGAAAACCACCGGGACGAAGAAGAGCGTGGCCACAGTGGCCAGTATTAGGCCCCCGATCACGGCGCGCCCAAGGGGTGCATTTTGTTCGCCGCCTTCCCCGAGCCCCAAAGACATGGGCAGCATGCCGATGACCATGGCGAGGGCCGTCATCAGGACGGGCCGGAACCGCGTAAAGCCGGCCTCCAGCGCTGCCTCGGCCGGCGTCTTTCCCGCTTGCAGCTTCTCCTTCGAGAAGCTGACCACCAGGATGCTATTGGCGGTCGCGACGCCCATGCACATGATCGCACCTGTCAGCGCCGGCACGCTGATGGTTGTGTGCGTAATGAAGAGAAGCCAGATGATCCCTGCCAGTGCTGCCGGCAACGCCATGAGGATGATGAAGGGATCCAGCCAGGACTGGAAGTTGACGACGATCAGCAAATAGACCAGAACGATGGAAAAGCCAAGCCCGGCCAGTAAGCCGACAAACGACGAATTCATCGTGTCAATCTGGCCGCGAACCAGAATGCGCGATCCGGGCGGCAAGTCCTTCTGGCTTTGGGCAATGATCGGCCCGATATCTCGCGCGACGCCGCCAAGGTCCCGCCCGTCCACTCCGCCAAAGATGTCGATAGCCGATTCGATGTCGTAATGGGTCACGACACCCATTTCAGCGCCACGGCTGAACGAAGCCAGTCCCGCCAGAATCTGCGGCGGCGCGTTGCTGACGCCCGCGTTGGCGACGGGAATGTTCTCGAGATCCTGGAGCGAGTTCACCTGGTATTGCGGCGTCTGCGTCGTGATGCTGTAACTGACGCCAGTGCGCGGGTCGAGCCAAAAGGCGGGAGCCGTCTGGAAACTACCGCTAAGCGAAATCAACAGGTTCTGCGCCACGTCGCGCTGCGTGTAGCCGACTTGATCGGCCTTCGTGCGGTCCACATCGATGTGCAGCTTGGGATAATTGAAGGGCTGTTGGATGCGCAGGTCGACCATGCCGGGAACGAACTTCAGCCGATTCGTCAGGTTTTCGGCAAAGTAGCGATTTCCGACGAGATTGCGCCCGATGATTTTCACGTCGATCGGAGCGGGCAAGCCAAAATTGAGAATTTGCGTGACGATATCGACGGGCAGATTGTAGAAGGTCACGCCGGGAAAATCACGAGCGAGCTTGCTCCGGAGGTCGCGCACGTACTGTTGCGTGGGATGATGGTTGCGCGCCAACTGGACCTGAATGTCGGCATCTCCCGGACCGATTGGAGCGGAAGTGCTGTAGGAAAGATTTAGGTTGCTATAGGGTAGCCCGATGTTGTCAAGAACGGCGCTGAGTTCGGAAGGCGGGATTTCTTTCCGTATATCGTCCTCAACGCGATCGCATAGGGCAGCCACATCCTCGATTCTGGTACCCGTGGGAGCGCGCAGGTGCATCACGAACGCGCCGCTATCGACGCTGGGGAAGAAGTCTTCGCCTACGAGCGGAAGGAGAGCGAATGAAAGGGCACAACCAGCAAAGAAACAGGTCACGAACGCCTTTCGGCGAAGGATGGCTGCTTCCAGTAACCGGTAATACCGCTCGCGGAAATGCTCGAAGCCGGTCTCAAAGGCCGATTGCATGCGAACAAGCGGATTACGAGATCGCTCCGTCCGTTCTCGGCGCTCGTCTTCGGTTTGCTCGATCAGCATATAGCGGGCCATCGTGGGCACGAGCGTTCGGGAAAGAGCATACGAGGCCAGCATTGCGAAGATGACCGCTTCGGCGAGCGGCACGAAGAGATATCTCGGGATCCCCGTCAGAAAAAACATCGGCACAAAAACGATGCAGATGGCGAGTGTCGAAACGAGCGCCGGCGTGGCGATCTGTTCGGAACCATCGAGGATGGCCTGGATGAGTTCCTTACCCTGGTCGAGATTGCGGTTGATGTTCTCGATGGCGACGGTCGCGTCGTCCACCAGGATGCCAACCGCAAGTGCCAGCCCGCCGAGCGTCATAATGTTGATCGTCTGTCCAAGCGCACCCAGCACGATCAGAGATGTCAGCACGGAAAGCGGAATCGAGACGGCGATAATCAGCGTGCTGCGCCAACTGCCGAGGAATACCAGGATCATCAATCCAGTCAAACAGGCGGCTATGGCACCCTCGCGCACGACACCGCTGATTGATGCCTTCACAAAGATGGACTGATCGGCCAGCGTCTGAATGTCTACGTGCTGCGGAAGCGACGCCTCAACGACCGGGAGCTTGTTCCGAATGCCCGCGATGACGTCCAGCGTTGAGGCATCACCCAGCTTGAGAATGGACATCAAGGAGGCACGCGCGCCGTTGACCCGAACAATGTTCGTCTGTGGCGTGAAGCCGTCCCGGACATAGCCTATATCGCGAATGTAGACGGTCGAGCCGTTCACGGTTTTGATCGGCAGATCGTTCAGTTCATTCACGGTTTGGGGCGAACCGTTCATCTCCACTTGATATTCGTAGGTTCCGATTTTCGCCGTGCCCGCAGGAAGAATCAGGTTTTGGGCGTTGATCGTATTGACTACGTCGAGTGGCGAGACTCCTTTGGCCTGCATCGCGGTCGTGTTGAGGTCGACCATGACGGTGCGCTGCTTGCCGCCGTAAGGATACGGGATGGCCACGCCCGGCACGTTGATCAGCCCGGTGCGGATGAAATTCTGGCCCATGTCCGCAAGCTGCTGCTCGTTGAGGTTGGGCGCAGAAAGGCCGAGCTGCAAGATCGGGACCGACGAAGCGTTATAGGTGACGATAAAGGGCGGCGTGATGCCCGGAGGCAACTGTTTCACCGTGCTCTGGCTGATGGCGGTTACCTGCGCGATGGCGCCGGCAAGATTCGTGTGTGGATGGAAATAGACTTTGACGAGGCCGATGCCGTTGAGCGACTGGGACTCGATGTGCTCGATATCGTTGACGGTTGTCGTTAGCGAGCGTTCGTAGTTATAGACCACGCGCCCGGACATCTCCTCAGGAGACAAGCCCGTGTACTGCCAGGCGACCGTGATGACCGGTATGTCGATGTTGGGAAAGATGTCCACCGGGGTGCGGACGATTGAAACGACCCCAAGAATCAGGATCAGAATCGACGCGACAACGAACGTATAAGGGCGCCGTAACGCCAGCCGAACAATCCACATCTGTGTGAGTCGCTCCTAAAGCAGTTTTACCCGAGGGGAAGCCAGCCTCCCGGGACCGGGTTCATCGCGGTCCTGATTATCTCACCGTCGCATCCATCGCTGGAACTATGTGGCGACATGGAGAAGGCGAGTTCCCGGTGTGGCGTTAGCCCCGGCTCAAAAAAAGTGTCACGGGACAAGAAGACAATTTGATGAGCGGGGGCGAGTTGCCGTTTCATCTGGTCGGCTGCGTGCAGGGATGTTGGAAGGACGCGACATTTCCTGGTGGACGGGTAGTGGCCGACCATTGACGGATCGCCGGCTACCCTCCAGAATGACTAGGTGCGGTGAACGGCACCCTGTCAGGAGGAACGAATGACGGGAACCGCGATCAATATCCTGTTGTTGTGTCTCATCGTTCTGGCTTCCGTCTTGCTGATTTTGGGCCCAGTCAGCGCCTTGGCCGTCATGTTCTGGCACTGGCACCGGGAACTGCGAGAGTCGGCCCGCCTGCGACAAGCCAGAACGACCCAGATTAGGTAGGTCACCCACCCGTCCCGTTTCAGATGATTCTTCTGAAGTCTGCGTGAAGCGCTGCCGCCCCCACCGGGAGTCGTCTTGCCCAAAATGGATTCGAGCGCGATCGCTCATGACGTGGCGAATCTGTTTCACAATTTCGGTACGCTCGATCCCTGAACCGGCGGCCGGTCCAACCTGGTTACAGTACTCGCTTAGTAGAATCAACACCTTGATAGGTGGTACTGGAATTGCTGCCTGGTCTAACGGGGCCGTGAAGAGGGACTCGGGGGTAAGTTGGGTAGAGAAGTAAGAGCCATAGGCTGGTCGCACGCTATCGCATCGCTGGTTGCGCTTACCGTGACGCTGTTCAGCGTCAGTCGGCACGCCCATTCCACGAAAAAGTCGCTAGTCCTAATGCCAGTGATGCGCCAACCCTCCCTGCACAGCCGCTCCGAAGTCAAGTTGGCGTCGCGTCCGCTGTACCCGTATTCGGTGATTCCGGGAGGGGTCGAAAGCGGGCGCGAGTTGCGAGACACAATCGCGCGCGATCCAGTCGCTGCTGATCACTATCAGGATTTCGACGTGGCGAAGGCGCGCGTCGCGCGCCTGGATCACGATGAGTTGGCTTATGTTTCCTACAGGGTTGGCGGCCGCATCTTCTGGACGAGCAAGAAACTAAAGCTGGCCAAGGGCGAGACTGTAATCACCGACGGAGTGCACGAGGCCCGAACTCGCTGCGGTAACCGCCTGTCGGATGCGCCCGGACAGCCTGTCTCGCTTCAAGAGCCGCCTCCGCAGGCGCTCGAAGTGGCGACGCATCCTGAAGTTGCCACCCTGCTCGAACCACCGGCAATTGATTTTCCGCCAGGTCCGCCACTCTGGCCTCCCGGCTCTCCTCCGAACGTGCCAGCCGTACCTCCCAGCACTCCACCGGGAGGAGGCGTAATTCCCCCGCCCTTTTTTCCGCCGGTTGGTGGAGGGGGATCTTCGTCCTCACCTCCTTCAGTGGTCCCCGTTCCCGAGCCAAGCTCTCTAGCGATGCTCGTGGCGGGCTTCGCAACAATGCTTGCGATCAGTTCAGCTACAAGCTTTCGCCGCAAGAGCAAGGCCTAGCGCGTCAGATTCTTCAGAAGTGCGTTGAGCGAATGGACGAGTCCGCTTGAAGAGAACTCTGAAACGGTTGGAAGCGATTCTACTTCTGCGTTGAGGTGAGGCCTTCTTGCGCGGCTTCGAGGATTTGCACCGTCGGCGCGAGGTCGTGCCGTTCGAAGCAGCGCGAAATGGCCTTTCCGATCTCGTCGTAGCGGCCCGTAGCAAGAGCGACAACGCTTGGCCCCGCCCCGCTGAGCGCGATTCCCAGCATCCCGGGCATGCGGGGCAGCGCGAGCGCTTCGCCGAGCCCAGGTATGAGCGGCTGACGCGGCGCTTGATGCAGGCGATCTTGCATCGCATCCCACAGGAGATCGTACCGCCGGTCTTCCAGCGCAGCGACGAACAACGCGGAGCGCTGGAGATTGAATACCGCGTCGGCCCGCGTTACGGTCACTGGCAGCACCGCACGAGATTTCTTCGTTTCGAGCTTCACATTCGGTGTGACGATTACCAGCCGAATCACTTTGGGCCAGTGTTTGCAAACGGCGCCGACCGTGCCGTCGCTGCGAGTGAACGTCACGACCAATCCACCGAATAGCGCCGCCGCTACGTTATCGGGATGCCCTTCCATTTCGGTGGCGTAGTGCAGAACGGTGTCTTTGGAGATGGCTCGACCTGTGACCGCAAAGCCGAGCGCGATCCCGGCCACTGTAGCAGCCGCGCTGCTGCCGAGCCCTCCCGCGACAGGGATTTCGTTTTGCACTGCGAGGCGCACACGCGGCAGATCGAATCCCTCGCGCTCAGCCGTGTGGCGCATGGCGCGAAAGATCAGGTTCTGATCCGGCGAACTGGGAAGCTCAGACGTGCCACGCACGCCGCGGCTCCGCGCAAGCGCGCGCCCCTCGGGCTTCGAAAGCAACGTGGCGCGCACGCTGAGATACATTTCGAGCGCGAGGCCCAGGCAGTCGAACCCGGCGCCCATATTCGCAGTGGATGCGGGAACGCGAACTTCAAAAGAAACTTGGCGGGAAGCGCTCATTGAGGCCGATATTCTGCCAGATCAACCCCATCCGCGTACGGGTCATCTTCGCACCGCACGCGCCTGCTTATCGTCGTCGCTCCAGGCTCGCGAGAATCGCGGTTTTCGTGGCCGCCACACGCTCCGGAGCATTTCGGAATTCTCCCAGAATGGGCTTTGGAGCCTGTGAGGAATCTTTCGCACCTGTGGCAAACGCCAGCGTCCCCTGATGGTAGTTAATCATGTAGTCCGGGTCTTTCAACGCGTGACCCGTGAGCACCGCAACGACGTCGTCTTTGCGGCCGATGTGGCCTGACGCAAACAATCTCTTGATGCCTGCGACCGTCGTTGCGGATGCCGGCTCGCAGCCAATGCTGTCCCGTCCAATCATCGCCTTTGCGTCTGCGATCTCCTGTTCGCTCACGGAAACAATCTGACCGCCCGAACGGAGAACGGCGCGCAGAGCCTTCTTCCACGATACGGGAGCGCCGATCTTGATCGCCGTCGCAAGCGTCTGCGGATTCTCAACCGGCTCGAGTCGGTCGGGCAGGTTGTCGACGTCGGATCGCTTCCGCGCACTAAGATTCGCGAAAAGGCGCGCCACAGGTGCCGCCCCCTCCGCCTGAATCACGTCGAGTTTTGGCAAGCGATGGATCAAGCCGAGATCGAGAAGCTCCTGAAATCCTTTGCCCAGTGCCGTGCTATTGCCCATGTTTCCGCCTGGCACGACCACATGGTCCGGCACTTGCCATAGGCACTGCTCCATCAGCTCGAATGCGACCGTCTTTTGTCCCTCGATGCGAAAGGGATTAATCGAGTTCGCGACATAGATCGAGGGATCATCACCGAGTTCCTGCACCAGGCGCATGCAGGCGTCGAAGTTGCCGTCAATCTCCAGGACGAGCGCGCCGTAGTCGAGGCTCTGGGCCAGCTTGGACGGCGACACCTGTCCGCGCGGCAGCAGAATCGCAGCTTGCAGATCGGCCCGCGCGGCGTATGCCGCCAGGCTCGCCGCCGTGTTTCCTGTGCTCGCGCAGACGGCCGTGCGTGCGCCGGAAATGACGGCCTGCGTCATAGCCGCCGCCATGCCCGTGTCTTTGAACGAGCCCGTCGGATTGTAGCCTTGGTGTTTCAGCCGCAAGTCGGCGAGGCCGCAATATTTCGCCGAGCGTGGCGCGTGGAAGAGCGGAGTGTGACCCTCGCAGAGGGTCACAAAGGGCGCGGCCTCATCAAACGGAAGCACATTGTGATAGCGCCAGACGCCGCTGGCGTCGCGAGGCAGTTTCGACGCCGTCTTAGCTGCCCAGTAGCGGCGCAGCGTTTCCGGATTCTTCGGCGGCACGAGCTGGCAATCGATTTCAAGCGTCTCTCCGCAGCGCGGGCAGAGATAAATGCGTTCGCGGAGGCTGTACGTCGCGCCACAGGCATGATTGATGCAACGCTGTACGCCTGGTTCGATTTTCTTCTCGGCAGCGTGGGCCAGGCGGTGAGGCATTTCAGGAAACCCTGACTGCGGATTCGCGCGACACGGGCGCGCCGAGCCCGAATTCCCGGTGGGCAGCTTCGACTGCGATTTTCATGTCCTTGTCGGAGACGACGAAGGAGATGTTGCTTTCCGAGGAACCTTGCGCGATAGCGATGAGGTTCACGTTCTGGCGCGCAACAGCGCTAAATGTTCGCGCCGCGACACCTGGCGTGCCGCGCATGTTTTCCCCTACGACCGCGACAATGGCGATATTCGGATCGAGTGTGATGTGCTCGACCTTTTCGTGCGCAACGTCTTGCGCGAACTCCTTGCGCAGCGCTTCGACAGTGCGCTTGGCGTCTGACGCCGGAACGATGAAGCAGATATCATTTTGCGAGGACGATTGCGAGATCAGCAGCACGTTGGCCTTCAGTTCAGCTGTCGTCGAGAATGTGCGGCCGACCACATCCGGCAAGCCGACGATCCCGGGTCCGCCAATCGTGATGAGCGCCACGTCCCGAATCGCCGTCAGCGCCTTCACGCCGCCGCCGTTGCTGCGTCCTTTCGGCGTAATTTTTGTGCCGGTATGCCCGGGCGCGAAGCTGTTGCGAATCCAGACCGGAATCCCAGCCTGCTCGACCGCGCGCAGCGTCTTCGGATGCAGCACCTTCGCGCCGAAATACGCGAGTTCGGTCGCCTCGCGGTACGAGATTTCGGGGATCGTCCGCGCTTCCTTGACGATGCGCGGGTCTGCGGTGAGAACGCCGTCCACATCGGTCCAGATGATGATTTCATCCGCATCCAGCGCGGCGCCCAGGATCGTGGCGGAATAGTCGGAACCGCCACGGCCGAGCGTCGTGAGGACGCCGCTTTCCGTCGCGCCGATGAAGCCTGTGGCCACGGGAATGACTCCGCGTTCCAGCAGCGGCTTCAGTCGAGCCTGCGAGCGTTCTCGCGTCCGCTCCATGAGGGGATCGGCACCGCCGTGATAGGAGTCCGTGACGATCAACTCGGTGGCTTCCACGGATTCACTGGCCACGCCAAGTTCCTGCAGCGCGCCCGCAACCATCGGCGCGGAAAGCCTCTCACCCAGGCTGGAGACGGTATCGAGCGTGCGCGGGGTTAGTTCGTGAAGCAGTGAGGTGCCCTTGCAAAGCTGTTCGCCCTCCGCGAAGATTTTGCTCAGCGAGGCCGACAGCCACTGGCGCTTCTGATCCTCGCGGATCAACGCAGCGAGCGCTGCGTCATGCTGCTTTCGCAGCGCTTCGAAGATTCTGTGCGCGTGCTCCAGGTCGCCCGCCTCGGCGCGCTTGGCGGCATCGATCAGGCGGTTGGTAACGCCCCCCATTGCCGATACGACGGCGACCACGGGGCCTTCTTGAGCGGCGTCCTTCACAATCTGCGCGACGCGCGCGATGCACGCCGCATCGCCCACAGACGTGCCGCCGAACTTCATTACTCGCAATGGTTTCTTCATTTGTCAGGAGGATCAGGCGCCAAGCGATTCGAAGCGGCCTGGAGTACGAAGTAATCCGGCTTTCGGGACGGCTGCGCCTTCAAAAACTATACACCAGTGGGGCGCATCCGTGCGATGGGTGGAGCCTAATGTCGTTGCGACCCACAAACGGCAAATGATGCCGACGGTGGGCCGCCCGGGTTCGCCGTTACCGCGCGGCGAGTGCGGCAATCAAGGCTGGTGCCTGGGGCGTACCGAGGCCGGTCACATAGTCGTACCCGGCGGTCGCGGTGCAAAGCGCTCCGCAGGTGCCATTCGTTCCCTGAGTGATCGGGTGGAAATCAGACGCGGAGGCTTTCCCGACCGAGTAGAGACTCGTGTCGGTGCTTGATAGATTCGCTTTGCGCGCGGCGGCCCGCAGCGAGTTGGTGATGGCGATGAGCGCGGCCCATTGCGGCGTGCCGGCGCTGGTCCCGCCAACTTGGAACCAGCCAGCGTATCCGTCGATGCCGACAGAATCGTAAATGGCGACACCGGTTCCGGGATCGCCGTCGTACGAAACGTCCGGCGCACCGCGATAGCCATTCGGATCATCGGGAATTGCAAATTGCGCCTGGAAGAGCGGTTCACGTTCGATAGCGCTCAAGCCTCCGCCACTTCCGCTCCAGGCCGTTTCGCTCTGGTAGTTTCCGCTGGCGTTGAGGTGCAGAGACGTGCCGCCCACTCCAACGACGTCTGGGGACGCGGCAGGGTACGCAACTCCGGTTCCGTTGTCGCCGGAGGCTGCAAGAAACGTAACACCGCTCGCGACGAAATGATTATCGTAACTGTTTTCTCCGGAAAATTCGCCGACGGTCCAGCTCATTGAAACGGCCGATGCGCCATTGCGCACCGCAACGTCCACTCCCGTAAGCAAATTGCCAAAACTGTTTGTTGGCGCCTCGACGAGCAGGATCGTCGCCTTCGGTGCGATGGCGTGTGCCCATTCGACGTCCAGCGCAATCTCTACATCCCAGTTGGCGTTCGCCGCGGGTTTGCTTCCGTTGGAATAGATTTTGCGGAAGCAACCGTTCGCGCTGGTGCAGGCTGGCAAGCCAAATTGAGAGTCGAAAACCCCGAGGTCCGCCTCTGCATTCGGATCGTCGTAGGCGTCCACGATAGCGATGATCTGCCCGGCGCCCTGGTTGTTGATCTGATCGAAGCCGTAGGCGTGGCGCATTTGCACGGGCGCAAAAGCAGTCGATGGAGGGGCGGACTGGCTGCTGCCAGCCGCGGCGTGAATCGCGTAGTGAGGCCGCATGAAGGTGATCGGATTCTCGTCGTCCGCGGTCGTGCGCGGCAGGACCCTGAAGACCTGCTGCGCGAAAACCGGTTGAGACAGCAGTGCCGCCGTCAGAAGCGTCAAACTGCGTACAGATTTGCGGAATCCCTCAGTGGCCATCTCACTTCCCCCTAAACTTGGCTTGGGTCGGTTCGCCGCTCTCGGCGATGAAGTGAGAGTACTGTTCCGCTCGCTACCGGACGATAGAGCGCCCCTCACATTCGACTGGTACCAAAGTTCAGGCGGAAGCCTGTCTTACAGTACAGGTGCGCGCGTAGAAGTGACCTATTGTCAGTAGGTTGCGGGATAGTCGGTTCTAATGAAAATGGCGCCGATCCTATGGCCCGCCGAAGCCGGTCTTATCGGCGGCAAGTTTCCCGGTGTAGATCGCCATTCCGACAGCAGCGTCCATGCCGGCCTTTTGGAGCGCTCGCACCTCGCGCATCGTTCGGATTCCGCCGGCGGCCGTTATAGGCAGGGACGTCGCGCGGCGAAGGGATCGGAACCACGATAGGTCGGTGCCCTTCATGGTCCCTTCGTGATCGACGAACGTGGAGAGAAATCCCGAGCAGAAGGGTTCAAGCGTCGGAATCACGTCGCGAGGACGCAGCTTCAGGCGCTCGCGCCAGCCCCGCACGACGATCCGGCCGCCTTCGGTATCGAGCGCAACAATCACGTGCTTCCGGCCGACACGCTCGGCCAGCGCGCCAAGAAACTTGCGGTTGACCTCGCCATTCTTGAAGGCCGCGCTGCCCACAATGATCTTACGCGCCCCCCAGGACACGATTTTTTCGGCGCGAGCGACGGTCCGAATCCCGCCGCCGACGCGCACTTCCCGGTCCGCCCGGCGACAAATCAGCTTGATCCAACGCGCGTTGCTTCCCTTGCGCATGGCGGCGTCGAGATCGATCACGTGGAGGATCGGATAGTCGCGAAAGCGGTCGAGGAGGCCGAGCACATCGTCAACTGCCAGAGCGCGCCGCCGTCCGCGCACCAGTTGCACGGCCTTGCCACCCTGGAGATCGATGCAGGGAATGATCATGGATCGGCCTACCGGCTCAGGCGCACTGGGACGCCGCGTTCGGCTAGGAACTTCTTTAGCGCGGCGATTGACTGCGTCTCCATGTGAAAAATAGAAGCGGCGAGCGCGGCATCTGCTTTGCCATCCGTGAAAACGGCCAGGAAATGCTCGAACGTGCTTGCGCCGCCCGAGGCAATCACAGGCACGGGCACTGTTGCTGCGATTCTGGCGGTGAGTTCGCAATCAAAGCCGCTGCACGTTCCGTCACGGTCGATCGAGGTCAGCAGGATTTCTCCCGCGCCAAGCGAGACGGCTTTCGCCGCCCACTCGGCGGCGTCCATGCCGGTTGCATCTCGGCCGCCACGCGTGTAAGGCTCCCAGGAATTTCCCTTGCGCTTCACGTCGATCGAGAGCACCACCGCTTGCGCGCCGAATTGTTGCGCGAGCTCGGAGAGCAATTCCGGCCGCTTCACCGCAGCCGTGTTCACGGTCACTTTGTCCGCGCCCGCGCGCAGCACGGCGCGGCCGTCCTCCATCGTCCGAATGCCGCCGCCCGCGGTGAGAGGAATGTTCAATTGTTCAGCGGCGCGGCGGATGGTTTCGAGGAACGTCGCGCGCCCTTCGAACGTCGCGCTGATATCGAGCATGACGAGTTCATCGGCGCCCTCGCGGTTGTAGCGCGCCGCGAGCTCCGCCGGGTCGCCCATATCGCGCAGGCCCTCGAACTCGATCCCTTTCACCACGCGGCCGGCGTCCACATCGAGACACGGAATGATGCGGCGGGCGAGCGTCATTGCACGGACTCCACGAAATTGCGGAGCACCTGCGCTCCCGTTTCGCCGGACTTTTCGGGATGGAATTGCACGGCGGCGAGATTCTGCCGCTCGATCACCGCAGCGAACGGGAAGCCATGATCGCAGGCCGCGACGGTAAATTCCGCCGAGGCCGGCGCCGCGTAGGAATGCGCAAAGTAGAAGTAAGCGTCCTCCGGAATGCCGCGAAGCAGCTTGCTCGGTCGCACTTGGCGCAATTGATTCCAGCCGATATGAGGAGACTTCACGTTGGTTGGCAAAGCGCACACCTTTTCGGGAAAGAATGCGAGGCCCGGATCCCCGGGCGCTTCCTCGCTCGACGCAAACATCGCCTGCAGGCCGAGGCAGATTCCGAGCATCGGCTTGCCGGAATCGAATGCTTCGCGCAGCGAAGATGTGAGGTTGCGCTCGCGCAGCCCGTCGACGAAAGCAGCAAAGTGTCCGACGCCGGGAAGAACGATCGCCTCGGCGGAGGCAAGCTGCGCAGGTGTAATGGCTCGCTCGGTCTTGGCGCCAAGCTTCTGGAGTGCACGCTCGACCGATGGGAGATTGCCAGCGCCGTAATCGACAATCGCGATTCTCATAACAATCCCTTGGTGGAGGGCAATACGCGCCGCAGTTGCTTGTCGCGCGTTACGGCGAAGCGCAGCGCCTTAGCAAACGCCTTGAAAATCGCCTCGACCTGATGATGCGACGAACGGCCATACACGAGCCGCAGATGCACGTTGGCGGCCGCTGCGTGCGCGAACGCGCGGAAGAAATCCTCCATTAGCTCAGTCTGAAAATCGCCTACCCGCGCCGCCGAAATCTTGAAATCGCAAACGCAGTATGCACGGCCCGAAAAATCGAGCGCCGCAGCCGCCAGACAATCATCCATCGGCATCAGAAAATATCCCGCGCGCAAAATGCCGCGCTTGGAGCCGAGAGCCTTCTTCACAGCTTCTCCGAGCGCGATTCCCACGTCTTCGACGGTGTGGTGCTGATCGACGTCGAGATCGCCGCGCGCCACGAGATCGAGATCGAGAGCGCCGTGGCGCGCGATCTGCTCGAGCATGTGATCGAAAAAGCGGATGCCCGTCGTGATCTTCGATTTTCCACGGCCGTCGAGATTCAGCCGCAGCCGGATATCAGTTTCCTTCGTCGCCCGGTGAAGGTTCGCTCGTCTCATAGAATGTTTTCCAGCTCGCGTAGCAGGCGGCGAGTCTGAGCCAAAGTGCCCAGCGTAATGCGGACATAACCCTCGCCGCCGAAATCGCTCGACCGGTCGCGGAGCAATATTCCTCGGCGTTCGAGCGCCGCCACGATCTTTTTCGATCGTTCGCCGAAATAGACGAGCAAAAAATTGCCCGCGCTCGGAAACCACTTCACGCCTAAGCGCGCGAGGCCGCGCTCGAGTTCGCGTCGCCCGCGCTGTACTTCCCCAACCGTGCGCGCAATGAATGCACGGTCCCGCATCGCAGCCTCCGCAGCGGCAAGCGCCGCGACATTCACTGGATAGGGCGATTGCGCCTTCCGCATGGTCGCGGCCATTTCCGAATTCACAAAGATGCAGCCAAGGCGCAGACCGGCTAGTCCAGTCGTCTTCGAAAACGTCCGCGTGACAATCAGATTCTTCTGACGCCGGATCCACGGGATCACGGTGACGCCCGAAAACTCGAAGTAGGCTTCATCGATCACAACCATCGTCCGCGTGGCGGCTTTCAGAATCCGTCGCAGCTCATCATGCGACAGCAAGTTTCCTGTCGGGCTGTTCGGATTGGGGAGGAAGAAAACGCGCAGCCCCTCGCGCAACGCCGCCACCACATCGTTCCACGGAAAGCGCATTTGCGCATCGTATCGAGGAGCGATGATGCGCGCTCCAGCCAGCTCGGAATAGAAGCGGTACATCGCGTATGTCGGCTCGACGAAAAGCACTCGATCGCCCGATTCGACGAACGTGTTCACGACGAGGCTCAGCGCCTCGTCGGTGCCATTCGTCAGCAAAAGCTCTTCGGGCCGGACGCCGAAATACCGCGCCGCCTTGCGGCGAACCGTTTCCTGCTCGGGATAAGCGGAAATCGATGCGGCACTCAATTTTGCAAGCGCGCGGCGAACCGCGGGCGAGCATCCGATTGGATTTTCATTGAAGTCGAGGCGCAGCTTGTTGGTCCGGCCCTCGAGTGGCGGATGGTAGGGCCGCATCCGCTCGACCGCGCGCCGCACGGGAATCGCTTTCACTGGCGCACCTCGACGGAGCGCGCGTGCGCCTGCAAACCTTCCGCGCGCGCAAATTCTTGAACCACAGGTGCCAGACGCCGCACGCCTGCGCGTGAAACTTCCTGCACGCCGATGCACTTCACGAAATCAGAGACGGAAAGCCCGCCGCGCGTGCGCGCTGCGCCGCCCGTGGGCAGCACGTGATTCGTACCGCTCGCGTAGTCGCCAAAGGATTGCGCGCTCCAGTCGCCCAGGAAGATGCTGCCGGCTGAATCGATGCGGTCCAGCAGGCCGCTCGATCCGGCGGGCAAACTCAGGTGCTCGGGCGCGAAGCGGTTCACGAAGCGCGCTGCCACGGCCAGGTCGCGCGCTACAAGCGCCGCGCCATTTCTCTCAAGAGAGCGGCGAGCCAGATTCGTTTTCGGCAACTCCGAAAGCTGCCGCTCGATTTCGGCAGCAACCGCGCGAGCGAGCGGTGCAGACGTGGTGACGAAAAGCGAAATCGCGTCCGGATCGTGCTCGGCTTGCGCGATCAGGTCCGCCGCGATGAATCGAGCGTTGCCCCGCGTGGCAAACACGAGAGCTTCCGTCGGGCCCGCGAGCATGTCGATGGCGCAGTCGTTGCTCACGATTTTCTTCGCGGCCGTGACGAAACGATTGCCCGGGCCACAAATCTTGTCCACGCGCGGAATCGAGCGAGTGCCATAGGCAAGCGCCGCAATCGCCTGCGCGCCGCCCACCCGCGCGATGCGCCGCACGCCCAGCCGCTCTGCGGCAGCCAGCAACGCCGGGCCCGGTTGCGGGCTTGCGACGATGATCTCGCGCACCCCGGCCTCTTGCGCGGGAATCACGGTCATGAGCAGCGTCGAGACGAGAGAGAATCGGCCGCCCGGCAGATAGCAGCCGATCGACTCGATCGCACGCACTCGCTGCCCGGCGCGCACTCCGGGCTCGACTTCAATCGTCCACTCGCGCGGTTTCTGGGCGCGAGCCACCGCGCGGATGTTGCGCGCGGCGTGATCGATGGCGGCGAGAAACTGCTTCGAGACTTGCTTGCGCGCGGAGGAGAGCTCGGCGCGGGGAACCCAGACGTTCCGCGGACTCAGCGCGACGCGGTCGAGCCGCTTCGTCCACGCGAAGAGCGCTGCATCGCCACGGCGGCGCACATCGGCGACGATCCGCGCAGCGACGCGCTCCGCATCGCGGCTGCTCGCGCGGCGCGACGCGAGGACTTTCTCTTCGGCGGCGATTGTGAGCGGCAGAACGCGCATCAGTACACGACCTTGTTAAGTGGATACTCGACGATTCCCTCGGCGCGCGCTGCTTTCAGCTTGGGGATCAGCTGCCGCACAGTTTTCTCTTCGATGATCGTGTTGATGGCGACCCAGCCTGCATCGCTCAGCTGAGCGATGGTCGGATTCCGCAGCGCCGGGAGCGTCGCCAGCACTTTGTCGAGATCTTCGCGCCGCACATTCATCATCAGACCGACGCGGTTGTAGGCCTTGATGGCGCCGTCGAGCAGCAGCACGATGTTTTCAATTTTCTCGCGCTTCCAGGGATCTTTCCACGCGGCCCGATTCGCAATGAAGCAGGTGGCGGATTCGAGCAGCGTATCGACTACGCGCAGGTGATTCGCGCGCAAGGAAGAACCGGTCTCCGTGACCTCAACGATTGCATCCGCAAGCTGCGGCACTTTCACTTCGGTCGCGCCCCACGAAAATTCCACCCGCGCCTTGACTCCGTGTTTCGCAAGATATTTTTCCGTCATCTTGACGGCTTCGGTCGCGATCACTTTCCCCTCGAGGTCGCGCACGCTTTGAATCGACGAATCTTCGGCGACGGCGAGCACCCAGCGCACCCGGCCGAGGCCCGTTTTCGAGTACACCAGCTCCGAGACTTCCACCACGTCCGCGCCCGTTTCCTGAATCCAATCCTTGCCCGTGAGACCCGCATCGAGCGCGCCATTTTCCACGTAGCGCGCCATCTCCTGCGCGCGGACCATCATGCATTCGATCTCGGCATCGTCGATGCCGGGATAGTAGCTCCGCGAATTGACGGAAATCCGCCAGCCGGCTTTGGCGAACAGCTCGATCGTGGAATCCTGCAAACTTCCCTTGGGAACGCCCAGTTTCAAGCAGCTCATTGCTTCGTCCCTTTCCCGTAGAGTTCCTCCGGCGCGATCACACGCGCCTCGACCACGGCGGCCTCGCCGTCGCGCGCGAGCCGGCGAAAAAAGCAGCTGCGATAGCCTTCATGGCACACGGCGCCGCCTTCCAGTTCCGCGCGCACGAGCAGCGCATCGCGGTCGCAATCGACGCGCAGCTCGCGCAGTAGCAATTTCTGCCCGCTGGTCTCGCCCTTGGTCCACAGCTTCTGGCGCGAGCGGCTGAAAAACGTGACGAAGCCGGTCTGTTGCGTTTTCGCCAGCGCCTCGCGGTTCATGAATCCCAGCATCAAGACCTCACCATTGGTGGCGTCCTGTACGATCGCCGGAATCAGCCCGTTTTCCTTTTCGAAATCGAGTTCCATTCCATTCCCCCTAAGAAACAAAAAGCCCGCTGGCGTTTACCGCGCCAGCGGGCCGATGAGTGCAGTTCTTGTCGCTCGAACTAGCCACACCGCCGCGGGCACGGTTTCACGTGATGATGGTGGTGATGGCTATGGTGCGCCCGCAGCGGTTTCATGACGCTTCTGAAATTAAGCTACACAGCCATCTTTGTCAAGGGCGGAGTCCCGCAAAGGGATTCAGCGTTGATGTAGGACGAGCAGCAGTATAGCTAGAGGAAGCAACAGCACGACGGCCATGCAAATCCACGCGGACGCGTGCGCAAAGTTGAGCGTGTAGCCAATGCCCACCCGCTTCTCGACCAGCAGCGCGGAGTCGTCCTTGTTGAAGTAGAACACGCCGAACTTCCAATGCTCCTCTGGCACGCTGCTTCCGCTAGGCATGGCGATTGGCGCTGCTCTTCTAGCTGCGCTTTGGCCTTGTGCCTTGGCCGACCATGCGATCAGGAAGATCAACGCCAGCAGAAACGCGCCTGTCACGATCAAGACGGGCATGACTCCCGGGCTACCCGTGAGCGGAAGAAATCCCACCAGAGAGAAAATTGCGGCTAGGAAGTATTCCACGATCAGCAAGAAGATGCTGATTCGGTGCGCAAAGTCGCTTGCCACCGAACTTGTACCCGCGGCACGAGCGGAGCCTCTCAAACGGCTGATTGCAAATGAACTGATCGCGATAAGAGCGATGATCACCACGCCAAGAAGCAGCGGCCCATAAACGCCGGTCGGGGTGCGCGCGGACCATCCATTCGGCTGCCCGTCGATTCCCCAGTGGACCGGGAAGCGCGTCGGTATGTCATCCCATCGCGAGCGGAGATAGATGCCTACAGCCGCAAGGATCGCAAACGGGCCAACCTGCGCAATCCATCCGCCCGGCAGACGCGCCGCGCGGGGCCCTGCGTCGAAGCTCGAGTTCTGCGTACTCATACTGAGATTCTAGGAGTTTCGGACGCAACAAGGAGGTTCCACTGCGCGGGAACACCCAAGGAGTTACCACGTGGCCTATCTGAGTAAGTCTTCGAGCTGGACTTTGGCGTCGGTTTTTGCGTCGCGGTACTTCGCGATGACGGGCGTGTAGAGCGAAAGATTCCAATCCTTGCCGCGGCCGTGCGACATGGCGCGCGAACCGGCAACGACAACGGCATTCTCCGGAATCACGAGCGGCTCGTCGTCCGTCGCGCTGAAAATTTTACCAGTGACAATGTCGTAGACTGGCGTCGAGCGATTGAGAATCGTGCCCGTGCCGAGCACAGCGCGCCGCTTCACCATCGTGCCTTCATAGACTCCGCAATTTCCGCCGACGAGCACGTCGTCCTCGATGATGACCGGCATCGCACCGACGGGCTCCAGCACTCCGCCAATCTGCGACGCAGCCGAAACGTGGCACTTCTTCCCGATTTGCGCGCAGCTTCCGACCAGCGCATGAGAATCGATCATCGTGCCTTCATCCACGTACGCGCCTACGTTGACGTACATCGGCGGCATGCACGTGACGCCCTTCGCGATGTAGCAGCCGTCGCGAATGCTCGATCCGCCCGGGACGATGCGCACGCCCGATTCGGAGCTGAACTTCTTCACCGGGTATGTGGCCTTGTCGAAGAATGGCTGGCGCGTCGCGTCGATCGACATGTCGACAATCGCGCCCATCCGGAATCCCAGCAGGATGCCCTTCTTGACCCATGCGTTGACGCGCCAGCCGGTCGCGCGCGCTGCATCGGGCTCGGCGGCGCGAATCTCGCCTGCGTTCAGCGCGTCCTTGAATCGCTGAAACAGGCGCCGGTGCTCGTCGGTGTAGTGCGCCGGATTTTCGTCGAACAGCCGCTCGATCTCGCGGCTGATTTCAGCGCGCGGCATAGACCTGCTGCACTAGGCCGATCGCTTCGAGCGCGTTGCGGATCTTTGCGAGATTTTCCGGTTTCGGCGCAACGAGCGGCAGGCGGAAGACCGGTTCAAGCAGCCCCATCAGCGCCATCGCGGCTTTCACTGGACCGGGATTCGTTTCGATGAAGTTCACTTCCATCAATTTCGAATAGCGCCGATGAATCTCGCGCGCTGCGGCGAAATCGTTGGCCAGCGCCAGCTGGACGATGCGCGTCATCTCTGCCGGAATCTCGTTCGACGACACCGAAATCAGTCCCTTGCCGCCAAGCGCCATCAGCGGCAGCGTGATCGCGTCGTCGCCAGACAGCACCAGAAAATTCAACGGCACCATGTCCAGCACGACAGCCATCTGCGAAATGTTGCCGGAGGCTTCTTTCACGCCGACGATCTTGTCGATTTGCGCGAGCCGCGCGATGGTAGCCGGCTCGATGTTCACGCCCGTGCGCCCCGGAATGTTGTAGAGAATGATCGGCAGCGAAATCGCGTTGGCGATCGCCTTGTAGTGCTGGTAAAGCCCTTCCTGCGTTGGCTTGTTGTAATATGGCGCCACCGAGAGAATTCCGTCCGCGCCAAGCGCCTGAAATGCGCGTGCCATTTCGATCACGTGCTCGGTGTTGTTGCCGCCAGCCCCGGCCACCACAGGAACCTTGCGAGGTTTCGCTTCCTCGATCGTGATCTCGACGACACGCCGCTGCTCGGCGCTCGTGAGCGTCGGGCTCTCGCCAGTCGTGCCGCAGGGCACTAGAAAATTGATCCCGGCATCGATCTGCCGCCGCACCAGCCGCCGCAGCGCCTCTTCATCGAGCGACAAGTCCTTGCGAAACGGAGTCACCAGCGCCGTGCCGCATCCCGTAAACATTGCCCGCCTCCTTCCTAAGAAACGTACTCCAGTTCGTTCACGATCCCGCGAAAATCGAAAAACCCCTTTTTCCCGACGACCCACCGCGCCGCCCGCAGCGCCCCGCGCGCAAATCCCTCGCGGCTGCGCGCCGTGTGCCGGATCGTGATCGTGTCGGACGCGGAGTCGAAGCCAATCTCATGCGTTCCCGGGTGCGCGCCAGCGCGGCTTGCGCTCGTGTCGATCGGCCTGCTGTAACCATTCTGCTTCATGGTTTCGACCAGCGCCAGCAGCGTGCCCGAGGGCGCGTCTTTCTTCGTCGCGTGATGGATTTCCCACGCCCACGCGCCATATTCCTGTTGGCGCGCCATTCGCTTCGCCGCCTCCGCGACGATCTGCGAAAAGATGCTCACGCCGACTGAAAAATTGGGGCTCCAGACCAGGCCCGTTCCCGCTCGCTCGACCGCCTTCTTCGCGCGCTCCATTTCGTCGAACCATCCCGTCGTGCCGACCACGGTGTTCACGCCGAGCTGCGCAAGCCGCTCGATATTTTCCGGAGCGGTCGCTGGCGTGGAGAATTCCACCGCCGCATCAATGCCGCGGAAGTTTTCTCTGGTCAGCCCCTCGAAGTTCGCATTGTTGTCGATGTCCAGGCGCAGCCTCACGTCGCATCCATACTGCGGAGCCAGTTGCTCGATCAACCGGCCCATTTTTCCGTATCCAACGATCGCGAGGTTCATCTGCGCCCTTCTCAGGCTCTTGCCAAGAGCTTCTTTACCACATCCGCGTACATCGTGACCGCTTCCGCGATCTCCCGTTTCGAAATCCGCTCCTCGGCCGTGTGCGCCACATGAATGCTCCCCGGCCCAAGCAGCAGCGGCTCGCCCCAGCTTTTCCCGAACACGGGCACATCCGTCGCAAAGGATACAACCGTCGTCGGCATTCCATCGACGCTCTGAAAGCGCACCGGCGGGATCGAGAGAATTTCATCCAGTTGAGCGCGCGAGCCGACAGCGCGCGTGAACGCATCTCGAATCTCCTCTGGATCGCCCACCAGACGCACCATGATTTCCGCCTTCGCTGCGTCGGCGATCACGTTGGGCGCGCGTCCGCCCGAAAGAGTGCCGATATTCATCGTGCACGGGCCGAGAAGGTCGTCTTTCGGAAGCGGCACGCGGCGAATCGCTTCCAGCGCATCGAGCAGCGCATCGATCGCCGATTGCCCAAGCTCGGGATAGGCCGAATGTGCCATCTTGCCGCGCGCCACCACTTCGTAGCGCAGCACACCCTTTGACGCGAGCGCCAGCTTGTTCTCGGTGGGCTCGCCGTTCACGAGGTACTTCGAACCGCGAGGCGCTTGCGCCGCCACCGCCGCACCGGCGCTATTGCGCTCTTCGCCGACCACAAACAGCAGCGCGAAGTTCTTTACGCCCTCGGCCAGCAGTTTTTCAGCCGCTCCGATCATCGCTGCGATGATGCCCTTCGCGTCGCACGCGCCGCGGCCCCAGATGAATTCAGGATCCTCGCGCGAGGCGAAAAACGGCGGCACCGTGTCCATATGCGTCGAAAGCGTCACGCGCGGCTCGCCCCATATTGCCAGCACGTTGAAGCGCCTCGGCGCCACATCCATCTTTTCGACGCGCCCGCCCGTGCCCGCCGCAAGCTTCGACAAATAGTCGAGCAGGTAGGCTCCGACCTGGCCTTCGTTGTCTGTGATCGACTCGATGTCCACAAGCGCTCGAGTCAGCTCTATAAAGTTCATCGCTTGCCTGTTTGGGGATGGCGCGAAACCAGAGGGGAAGGATACGCGAGAGGACGGCTCGTGTCTTCACTCCTCGATAGCGCTCCATCCCAGTTTCCCAGGATGACAGTGGATAAGCCTTTCGGCCCATCCCCCAACCGTCCCGATTCAGCTATCGAAACGATTTCGGCGGAGAAAGCCGTTTCCAGGGCCCCTTTCGCCCGGCCGTCCGAAGCTGTTCGGAACCGCCGGCCCGGCTACTCGTGGCCTCCGCACCTCTACCAAGAACAATTTGAGTCTATCGGCGCGTTGTAGGCAAGTCAAGGAAGCCCACCGCGAAATCGTGGGTCAGTTTCCCTTGAATGCATCAAGCGAGAAATGACCAAGTGAAAGCCCGTCCATCGATTGGCTGGCTTCGCCTAGTCCTTGGGCGCGACGTCGCGGGACTGGATGAGCCATTGACCGTTGACGCGCACGATTTCGTTGATTTCCCGCCCGGCGGCAGCCACGCGAACAGGCACATTCGGACCCTGTGCGCCGAAGACGGTTTGCCAATAGCCCTCTAGGCGCGCGTGGTCCTTGTCGACGAACTCAAGATAGGTGTTCATCTCCATGTGGTACATGGGCGGCCTTTTTTCGCCCTTGGCCTCGGCGTCCGCGGAGCGTTGGCGAAGATCCGCAATCATTTTCTTGAGCGCATCGTGTCCCTTCACGGCGTTCGACGCGCTGCCGAATTGACCGTCCGGCGTATATGTGGCCGCGTAAGCATCTGGGTTCTCCGTGTCGAGGGCGCGCGTGTACTGCCACATCAGCCTGTCGATTTGCGCGCGGTCTGCTTCTCGCTGCGTACTGTTTCCCCCGGCCGCGACGCGCGAGCCCAGCAACGCCACAAATAGAAGCGCAACGACGCCGACAGTGACGCCAGCGAAGACTTTCTTCATCATCTGACTCTCCTTTTTGGCAACGAAGCGCACGGTCACATGTTTTGCGAATGGGAGACGTGACCGGGCCGAGATTCTGTACCCAACGAATGAGAAAGTACATCACGATCATTGACTGCGAACTCGAATTTGCCGGACATGTCCGGCAAACGCGTTCGCCAACGCGATGCAGCGGATGGGAATCATTCGGTCTCGCTGTATCTTAGGAAACCCGTGTGGTGTCAGCTCTTCCGGGCACAAAGCGTCTCCAGTCGCCGGAGGACTTGGTGTACCCTATGCCCGCTCTATACACCTCGTAATGAAACGCGAGTCTCGCTCGAAAACGATAAATGAAATGGGGGGACTTCCGATGATTCGGATCATTTGCAAGTGGATCGTGCTCTCGGCCGCACTGCTGGCGCCCGCGGCGACGCTGGCGCAGGTCGCCTGCACGCGCGACGGCCTGCAAGCTGCAACGAATCTTTATCTCGACGCGCAAACCAAGGGCGATCCTTCAGGCATGCCGCTCGCGACTGGGCTTGGCTATATCGAAAACATGCAGGTCGTCGATATAAAAACGGGCGTGATTCAGAAGCCGATGAAGATCGATTTTCATCGCACTTTGATTGACCCGTCGACCTGTCAGTCGTTTACCGAAGTGATCGTCACGGACAAAAGCCACCCATACGTCCTCGGCACGCGCCTCCGGATCAATCACGACAAAATCGTCGAAATGGAATCGATGGTCACGCAGCAAGGCGACTGGCTCTTCAATGCCGATAACTACATGAAGTGGTCGCCCAACGAAAATTGGGGCGTGATTCCGGCAGGACAGCGCGATAGCCGCGACACGCTCGTTGCTGCGGCCAATGCGTACCTCGATGCGTTCCTCGAGAAGAAGACCGATCTCGTGCCGTGGGGATATCCGTGCGAACGGACCGAAGGCGGCCTCCGCACTGGCAAGGAGGCGCCGGACGACACCTGCGCGGTCGGCGTACCGTCGGGCGTCAACATCGTCGCGCGGCGCTTCATCGTCGACGACACGATCGGAGCGGTAGTCGCGTTTTGCACGTTCGGCGTCGGCGGATTGCCGGATACTCACCTGTTTCGCGTCGAGAACGGCAAGCTGCGCTTCGTGCATACGCTGACGCACGTGCCGGCGGGCTATCAGATTCGGCTTAGCAATGGCCGCACGGTCGGGCCCAACGGCCAGCCCGCCAGCTCGGCACCCAATAGCGCGCCGCCCGGCAAACAGCAATGAACTGAGTCGGACTCCCGGATCGAAAGAGCGGAAGAATTCTGGATGCGGCGTTGTTGCACGCCAGCCTTCTCGAAGAAGGTTTGCGCTGTTATCATCTTCCGCTTGACCAACCACAAAAAAATGATCATCGACTCGCACCAGCATTTCGTTCGTCTCGCCCGCCACCCGGAAGTGGAGGGCTTTCGTCAATCACAACTCGCCGGAAAAAATCCGGATGCGCTCCCCAAAATCTCCGATGCCGATGTCGCGAAGAGTCTTGAGCAGGTGTTGAGCTTGATGGTTTCGCGCAACATCGACGTTGCGTTCGCGTCTCCCCGCGCGAAGGCGATGGCGACGCACGAAGGCACGGTGGAGCAGAACGCCGTCTGGGCCGATCTGAACAACGGACTCATCCTTCGCGCCTGCCAGTTGAATTCCGGGCGATTCGTGCCGGTCGGGATGCTTGGTCAACATCCGACTTGTCCGTCCGAGCAGGTGGCGAAGCAGATCGAGCGCTGGGCCAACGAAGGATTCGTCGCATTCAATTTCGATCCCGACGGCACCGGCGGCCGCTGGCAAAATCCGCCCTTCACGGGAAAGCACAACTATCCGGTGTTCGAAGCAGCGCAGGCCTTGGATGTCCCGCTCGTGCTGCACGGCAGCGAGTCCATCAACAAGAACTTTCCGCACACGGCCGTTCAGTATCTGGTCGCCGACATAACCGCCTTCGTGCAGCTCACGATGGCGAAGGATCTATTTCGGGATTTCCCGCGTCTGCGATTTCTGATCCCGCATGCCGGCGGCGCGCTGCCTTGCCAGATCGGGCGCTGGAGGGCGATCGCGAAGTACAACAGCTGGTCCAGTCCCGACGAGATCCTCGGCAACGGCAACGTGTTCGTCGACACGTGCGTGTACAACCATCTGAACATGCGGATGCTGTTCGAAGCGGTGCCGCTCGACAACATCCTGTTCGGCTCGGAATGCGACGGCGCGTTTCCCGGCGTAGTCAACGAGGAGACCGGGGATCACTATGACAATACGCGCCGCTACGTCGACGATTCGAAGCTCACGAGCGCCGAGAAGGACCGCGTATACGCCGCCAACGCCCGGCGCGTCTATCCGCGGGCAAGCCGCTGGCTCAAAGCGTAGCTGCTTCGCGGGTGATCCTACACTTCCGATTCGTTGGCTAACCGAGCAGCTTCCTCGCGTCGGTTGGGCTTCTCTGGCTACCGAGTTAATCGGGACGCTCATCGATTCTTCGCTCTGGACAAATCGGCCCCGCACGTAGTGAAATCCTCGCAACCGTTTGAGAGATCGAGAGGGCAAGTCACAGATATCCGGATATGCGGAGGGACCTATGCGTAGGGTACTGACGTATGCGCTGGTAGCCATCGCCGCAATGCTGACGGCGAGTTCAGCGTTTGCGCACCATTCGTTCGCGATGTTCGACCAGTCGAAGACGGTGACGATCCAAGGCACCGTGAAAGATTTCCGGTGGACGAATCCCCACGTTTTCATTCAGCTGCTGGTGAAGAATGAAGACGGCACCGAGGATGAGTGGAGCATTGAAATGACGAGCCCGGAACATCTGGTGCGCGTCGGGTGGAAGCCCGGGACGTTGAAGCCCGGTGACAAGATTACGCTGAATATTCATCCCATGCATGACGGCGTCAAGGGCGGTCAGTACCTCTCTGGCATCGGACCGGATGGGCAACCTCTCATCGGCACGCCAACACCATCGCAAGGTCAAGCCAAATGATTCGGCCGCGGCTGGCACTCGTCGCGGCGATTTTCCTGTGCTGCGCGGGCACTTTAGGTGCGCAAACGCGAATGCCGGATTGGAGCGGCCAGTGGGAGATTGTCGGCGCGACGCCCAATGCATCTGGAGGAATGGTGCAGTCGCTCGATGAGGTCCTCAAGACAATGCAATGGGGACCGCCGAACAATCCCGGAACGCAGGCCATAGTAGCTGAGTTCCAGGGGATAATTCGTAAACGTCTTGAAGCAATCCGTAGCGGAACAGATCCAGGAGGCGCATCCGGGCCGACTTGCACGTTCGGATTTCCAATGGTGATGCTCGATTCACCCCTAATGTTCGAGGCTTTGCCGACGCCAAAGGAGACAGTTCTGATCTTCTCGGGCCGGGAGGTCCGCCACGTTTACACAGACGGACGGCAGCACACGCCGAAGGACGAACTATGGGCCACGCCCTGGGGTGACTCGATTGGCCATTGGGAAGGGCAGACGCTCGTCATGGATACGATCGCGGTCAAATCCCCTTTTAGCGGCATTCCTCCGGGGAGGATACCCGTTATCGCCATCGGGGCGCGACTTGAACAGGAGGTGATCACCTTTTTGAGTCCGGAGGCGCAGTTCATCGAGAGGATCCACATGCGCGACAAGGATCATCTGGAGGATCAGATGACCGTCATCGATCCGGCCAGTCTCACTGCGCCATGGCACTTGAGCCGCACGTATCAGCGGGTGGCACACCTGCATCGCATGGTCTACGAGGACTGCGAGGGCGAGGACCGCAATCCCGTCGTCAATGGGCATTACACGATTGTGCCGCCGCCGTCGCATACCCTTGGGTCTACGCCCGCGCCGATAAACGCACCAGCTGGCCAGCCGACTGCTCCCAACTAGAATTCCCGGGGAAGGTGACGCGAGATGATTCGACGAAAATTGACGCTTGCGATCGCGATCGTGGCCGGGTGCGCCGCGGGCGTTGCCGCCACGGGCCAGTCGACGACACTCCCCGATTGGAGTGGCCAGTGGGAAAACGTCGGCGGGACCCCGGATGCAACAGGCGGATTCAACCAGTCCCTCGAACAGGTTCTCAAAGAAATGGAGTGGTCGCCGCCGCTTAACGCCGCCACAAAGGCGAAAGTTGACGCGATGCAGGCGGGCGAACGCAAGAGGCTCGAGGCCGTCGCACGTGGAGAGAATCCCGCGGACGCCTTCACGGCTTGCACGTTCGGCTATCCGGGCCTGATGCTCGACACGCCGCTGATGTTCGAGGTGCTGGCGACGCCGAAAGAAACGGTGCTAATTTTCTCCAGCCGCGAGATTCGCCACATCTACACGGATGGGCGCCCGCACACCCCAAAGGACGATCTTTGGGCGACGCCGTGGGGCGATTCAATCGGCCATTGGGAAGGCGATACGCTCGTGATGGATACGATTGCGGTGAAAGATGAATATGGTCCCCCGGACGCAGGTAGCTCCGTGTCCGCGTTCGGAGACGTGGAGGGATTCCTGACGATCGGCATTCTGACCCAGCAGGCCCATTTCATCGAGAGAATGCGGATGATCGACCCAGGTCATTTGGAAGATCAGATGACCATCGTCGACCCCGCCAATCTCACAGCGCCCTGGCACATGCGGCGCACCTACGAACGGGTGCAACATGTTCACCGCATGGTTTACGAAGATTGCGAGGGCGAGGAGCGCAATCCCATCGTCAACGGAAAGTTCACGCTCGCGCCGCCGCCGTCGGAGACGCAGCAACCGACGCCCACGCCGCAGCCGGCACCAGCGGCGAAGACTGCTCCGCCCGCTCAGTCCCCTCCTCAATAGCTTTCCATCTAATTGCGCGTGAACGGCGCTAATCGGGCATGTGCGGGAATAAAGCGCGGCCTCCCTTGCCTCGGGAGCGCAAGCCGTACGACGGACGGCGAGCTCGCGTTACAATGCTTCGCCGGAACGAATCATGTCGACACTGGACCTGTCTCCGCTCTTTACGCCCTTTGCGATCAAGGGCCTGACGCTGCCAAACCGCTTCGTGATGCCCGGGATGCAGCGTCAGTGGTGCGACGACGGCGTGCCGCAGCCGCGCCTGGCCGAATACTACCGCCAGCGCGTCGAGGGCGGCGTCGGACTCGTCATCACCGAGTCGTGCGCTGTCGATCATCCTTCCTCCACCCAGACGCCGATGTTCTGCCGGATCAACCACTCAACCATGAGCGCGTGGGAGCGCTGCTTCGAAGCGGTGAACCGCGCCGGCGGGCGCATGTTCCTGCAGCTGTGGCATGAAGGCGCAATCCGAAAGGAAGGCGGCGACGGCCCCTATTCGCAGTTCCCGACTTTGAGCCCCTCCGGGTTGGTTCACGCGGGCAAGCCCAACGGGCGAGCCGCGACGCTCGAAGACCTGGATGCGATCCGCGACGCGTTTTTGCGGGGCGCGCTTGCAGCAAGAGAGATCGGCGCCGCCGGCGTGGAGGTGCATGCCTGCCACGGCTACCTGCTTGACCAATTTCTGTGGGCCGAAACGAACCGGCGCACCGACGGTTATGGCGGCGACGATATTCGCGCGCGCGTTCGGTTCCCGGCGGAAATCGTGGCTGCGATACGCGACGCGTTGGGCGACGAGTTCCCCATTTCGTTCCGCTTTTCGCAGTGGAAGGAGGTCAACTACAAAGCCCGCATCGCGCCAACCCCGGAAGATCTGCGGACGATGCTGACCATCCTGCGAGCCGCGGGCGTGGACGTTTTTCATGCGTCGGCTCGCTATTTTTGGGTTCCTGAATGGCCGGATTCAGATTTGGGCCTCGCCGGTTGGACGAAGTCCATGACCGATGCGCCCGTCATCGCGGTGGGAAGCGTCGGCCTGGATACAGACGTGATGGACAACTTCTTCGGCAAAGAGGCAAAGTCCACGGGCGAAGTAGGCCTGCAGGAGCTGCTGCGCCGCTTCAACAATCGCGAGTTCGACTTGATTTCGGTCGGACGCAGCCTAATCGGCGACCCGGAATGGGTGAACAAGGTGCGGGACGGCCGACTCTCTCAAATCCGCATGTTCACGAAGAAAGACGTGATCGGTGATCTGGAAGTCGAAGGTTTCGTGGCTGAAGCCCACGAGACCTGAGATTCGTCCTGCCTTATCCTTCCAACGCTTTCTACGCGCGGACACCCTCGTTGCGAGATGCGTATCACTCGTGACTGGCAGCGCATGTCCATGAACACTCGCTCGTTCAATCCGCAGGCGCCAGAACTGCCACGCGCTCGCTTAAGAACAGCTCTTGCGTCGGATCGACGACAAGCCACAACAGCATTCCCGTGCCGAGCGCCACTACCATCGGAATCAAGGGAGCGCTGTAGCTTCCAAAGTGTCCCACCAAGTATCCGAACGCGATCGACGACACGGCCGAAGCTGCGTTCGCAGCGGTATTTGCGAATCCGAGGACCGCACCAGCGTGCCGCGAACTGAGATCCACGCAAACCGCACACAGATTGGGTTGTTGGAAAGTGATCCCGCCGTATACCAGCGCCAGGAAAATCAGCGCGGCAGTGTTGTTCCTCGTCGATATGGTTGCAATCAAGAAAACCCCCGCTACGGCCAGCCCGGCCACTCCCACCACGCGGCGGCCGGCTCTTAGACCGAATCTGCGGACAAGCCAGTCGCTGGTGAGCCCGCCCAAACCGTTCGCACACGCTCCAACGATGTACGGAAGCGCGGACAGCACAAGCTGTCCCTCGCTGAATCCGCGGTCCCTGACCAGATACGTTTGAAACCAGGATTGAAAAAAAGACAACGCATAGACGTAGCACGCAGCGATGGCCATGAGGCGCCACAGGTTGGCGCTGCGCAGCGCCGCTCCCCACGGTAATCCGTGATGCTGACGGGCGGGACTCCCACCGCCTAGCTCCGCCAGTTCTGCCTCAGAGACGCCTGCTTTTTCCGCGGGCGAATCTCGGTACCACCAATACCAGACGGCGCCCCAGATCACGCCTAGGAATCCAAACAGATAAAACGACGCGCGCCATCCGTAGTACGCTTGAACTGGAACCACCAGCAGAGGCGCGATCGCACCTCCAATCTGGCTGCTCATCCAGACGATTCCCCATGCGCGAGCCCGGTCCCGGGCAGGAATCCAGCGCCCGATAACGACCGAGACATTGGGATACGCGCCGGCTTCTCCCATGCCGAAGCAAAACCGCACCAGAAGCAAAATCGAGTAGCGGTACACGGCGCCGGTGAACGACGTGAACGCTGACCACCACAGCACGATTCTGGTGAGCACCCGCCGTGCGCCGCTGCGATCACCCATCACGCCACTGGGAATTTCGAACGCGCTATACGAAACGAAAAATACGCTGGTCACCCAGCCCCAGGCTTGGGGACTAATGTGCAGGCTATCCTGCATTCGCGGGCCCGCCACTGCGATGCAGACGCGGTCTAGATAGGTAATGACGGAAAGCAGCGACACTAGTCCGAGGACACGGTGCTGATATTTCACGATGTTGGCGGGATTCTCTCACATCTGTGGAAACAGCGCCCGTTGAATGAGGAATGCGGTTGGCTGAAGAAAGGTTTTAGCCGGTCTTGTGGCCGCGGAGTATCGCGCTCCGCGCGGGAGCGACGCTGATTGATCGGCGTGGCCGACTTTTGCGGGCTACGTGCTGAGCCTCGGAATCCCCGCGGATGCCGTTGCCTAGCTCCCGTTGAGTTCTGCCCTCTTTCCGCGTTCCCGCGTTGTGGATACAGCCGTGCTCGCGTGATAATGGTGGCCATGACATCTCCCACAGCATCCGCTAAAGGACAATTTGCCCAGGCACTCGAATTCGACCGAACCCTCGACCGTCTGGCCGAAATCGCGGTGCGCTCCGGACTAGGCCTGGCGCCGGGACAAGAGCTCTTGATGACGGCCACACTCGATGCGGTCCCGCTCGCGCGTCGCATCGCGGAACATGCCTACAAGGCCGGAGCCTCCCTTGTCACCACGTTGTTTGCCGATGAGCAATCCGCGCTGCTCCGTTTTCATTACGCTCCGGATGCCAGCTTCGATACTGCCCCATCGTGGCTCTACGAAGGCATGGCCCAGGCATTCCGCAACGGAGCCGCGCGGCTGGCGATCACAGGCAACGATCCTTCGCTGCTCTCGAAGGAAGATCCCGAAAAAGTGAGCCGGATGAATCGAGCAACCTCGAAAGCATACCGTCCAGCGCTGGAGCTGATCACGCGCCACGAGATCAACTGGACCATCGTAGCGAGCGCCACTCCCGCGTGGGCGGCGGCCGTGTTTCCCGGCCTTCCGCAGGACGAAGCGCTGGCCCGGCTTTGGAACGCCATCTTCGCCGCGTCGCGCGCGGACCAGCCGAATCCGGTGGCCGCGTGGAAAAAGCACGACGCGAATTTGCACGCTCGTGCCGACCGGCTCAACGAAAAGCGCTATTCGGCGTTGCACTTCCGCGGACCGGGCACGGATCTTCGTGTAGGTTTGGCCGACGATCATCTATGGCTGGGCGGAGGCACGAGGGCGGGGAATGGGCGCTACTGCATTCCCAATATTCCAACCGAGGAAGTTTTCACCGCGCCGCACAAAGATCGCGTGGAAGGCCATGTGACCAGTACGAAGCCGTTGTCGCATCAGGGCACGATGATCGAAGAGATTTCCGTTCGATTTCAGGCGGGGCAGGTTGTGGAAGCTCGTGCCACGCGTGGAAACCAGGTCCTGCAGCGCATGATCGAAACGGACGAAGGAGCAGGGCGGCTCGGCGAAGTCGCTCTGGTGCCGCACTCGTCGCCGATTGCATCGAGTGGACTGCTGTTTATGAATACGCTTTTCGACGAAAACGCCGCCTGCCACATTGCTCTTGGGCAGGCCTACAGCACCTGCCTGAAGAACGGCGACAGCCTCACGCCAGACCAACTGGCGGCGCACGGTGCAAACAAGAGTCTGATCCACGTCGACTGGATGATCGGATCCAACCGCATCGATGTGGATGGCGTCAGCGCGGCTGGCAATCTCGAGCCTCTCATGCGCGCCGGAGAGTGGGTCTAGACATCACTCACGACTCCCCTCATTCGAGGGTTTCCGCCGCGGGCCCGAAGCACGTCATCGCCTTCCCCAGAATGCGAACACGACCGCTCCCATGAGGCAGAAGAACGAAACCGCGTAGTTCCAGCGAATTCGTTCGCCGAGATAGAACCAGGCGAAACCGACGAACACCGTGAGCGTAATGGTTTCCTGGATGATCTTCAGTTGGTATCCGGTGAAAAGGCCGTAGCCGATCCGGTTGGCGGGCACTTGAAAGCAATACTCACCGAACGCAATCAGCCAGCTCACGACGATCGCCTCGATCAGCGGCGCGGACTTGTGCTTCAGGTGGCCGTACCACGCGACCGTCATGAAAACATTGGAAATGCACAGCAAGAGGATTGTGAGCATGCGCGATCATAAATCGCGGCTTCCAGATCGGGCAACGGCCATCGCCGCAGGCTTCGGACCGTGGCTTTTCCGCGCGGAATTTGTATGATGGTGCGCCATGATTTCTTCAATCGTTAGCAGAGAGATTTTTTTTCGTCCCAGATGACACGCGCGACCAATCGAAATCAGCGGCGGAACAGCCCGCGTGGCGCGGATCCCGCGAATTTCACGCCGTTTTTTGCCTATCGCGGAGGTTCGTCCGGCAAACAAGAACTATTGTGCGAAAGTGTCGCACTCAGCCATGTCGCCGAATCCGCAGGCACGCCGGTCTATGTGTACAGCCGCTCGAGCATCGAAGTGGCGTATCGCACGCTCGATCGGGCGTTCGGCTCCCTTCCTCACACCGTCTGCTACGCGGTGAAGGCCAATTCGAATCTTTTCGTCCTGAGCATCCTCGCCGGTCTGGGCAGCAGCTTCGACATCGTCTCGGGCGGCGAGCTCGACCGTCTCCGTCGGATCGGCGTGCCCGGCGATCGCATTGTTTTCTCTGGCGTCGGCAAGACGCCCGAGGAGATTCGCGAGGCAATCCGCTATTCCGTCGACGGCTCGACCGGCAGCGGAATCCTGCTTTTCAATGTTGAGTCCGGCGCCGAGCTCGATGTGTTGCTGGCGGAGGCGGCGCGGCACGTCTCCGCGGGCGGCGCGCGGCCATCGGTCTCGATTCGTGTGAATCCCGACGTGATGGCCGGCGGCCATCCGCACATTGCGACAGGCGCTCGACATCACAAGTTCGGTGTGGACTGGCAGGAAGCGCGCCGCCTCTATCTCGCGCACAAGGACTCGCGGTGGATTGTGTGGCGTGGGATCAGCGCGCACCTCGGTTCGCAAATCTTCAGCCTCACTCCCTATCGCCAGGCGCTCACGCGCATCGCTTCGTACGTGCGCGATCTCGCGTTGAATGGAATTTCCCTTGAGATTATCGATATCGGCGGCGGGCTGGGCGTCCGCTACATGAAGGAAGCGCCGCTTGTTCCCGCGGAATACGCGCGCGCGCTCGCGAAAATCGTTAGGCCGCTCAGTTGCCGTCTGCTGATCGAGCCGGGCCGGGCGCTCGTCGGACCTGCAGGAGTGCTGTTGACGCGCGTGCTGTATCTAAAAGAGACGCGCGGCAAGACCTTTGTCGTCGTGGACGCCGCGATGAACGATCTGATTCGTCCCGTGTTGTATGGCGCCACGCACGCGATCACACCGATAATTCGCGACCGCTCGGCTGCGGCGAAGATGAAGCGAGTCGATGTCGTGGGCCCCGTATGCGAATCGGGAGATTTCTTTGCGCGCGATTGGCCTCTCGCGCCGGTCAAGGCGGGCGACGTGCTGGTTGTCTGGACGGCCGGGGCCTACGGCTTCGTGCAATCCTCCAACTACAACGCGCGGCGCCGGGCGGCGGAAGTTCTCGTGGACGCCGGCAATTTTCGCGTCGTGCGGCGGCGCGAGACGTATGATGATCTCGTTCGCGGCGAGGAGTCCTAGGAACCCGCGTCCTCCGAGGAAATCGACACGATGTTCCTCTTTCCTGCTTTCCTGAAACTGGCCGGGCGCCCTTGCCTGGTCGTCGGAGCGGGACCGGTCGCGCAAGAAAAGATCGAAGGCCTGCTTCGGACGGGCGCCGAGATCCGCGTCGTCGCGCCGCGCGCCACTCGGGAGATTCAAGCCTGGGCGCGCGCGGCCAAAATTCGCTGGCACGCCCGAAAGTTTCGCGCGTCCGATTTGCGCGGCGTTTTTCTGGTCGTGGCCGCCACTTCTTCTCCAGAACTTCACGCCCAGATTTACAAGCAAGCGCGGCGGCGCGGCGTGCTCTGCAACGTCGTGGACGATCCCGAACATTGCGATTTCTACTATGGCTCGGTCGTGCGCCGAGGCTCTCTGCAAATAGCGATTTCGACGGGCGGCCACAGCCCCGCCCTCGCGCAGCGCCTGCGCAAGCGCTTCGAGCGCGAGTTCAGCGAGGAGTACGAGCACTGGCTCGAAGAGCTCGGTACGGCGCGCAAAAGACTCTTCGCAAAGTCCATTTCGCCGGAACGCCGCAAGGCTCTGCTGCACCGTTTGGCGAGTGAATTCTCGTTCGATGCATTTCTTCGCCGCCGCAAACGCAAGCGAAAATAGCGCGTGCCGATGTTAAGGTCTCGTAAACGTGGGAGCGAAAGACGAAATGAATCAACCAGTTGCGGGGATTCGGAAGACGAATTGATTCAATCGATAAATCGACGAACGCGCCGCGAGTTTCCTCTGCTAGAGTGTCTGCATTCGCCGATGCGGCTGGGTCGCGGCATTCCCCCCCACCCAAACCTTCCGAGGCCCAGCCGCTCGCCGAGCTACTTGAGGGGCCTCAGCTAGAAATTCCCCGCCGCTTACGATTCAGCATCGCTCCCGCGTGCTGCGCCGCTTCGTTGACCAGGAAACCCATCTTCGGATGCGCCGGTTCGAAATCCACATGAAATCCCTGCTCGCGCAGTTCTTCCGACGTGACCGGCCCAATCGAGCCGACGACCATAGCCCCAAAGCCGCGCCGCAGCTCCTGCTCCTTGCCCATTTCCTTCGCCATCCGCAGCAGGTGGACGATTTGAACGGAGGTTGTGAACAGCGCCATGTCGATTTCGGCCCGTGCAATCGCTTCGACGGCCGCCCGCAGCGGCCCGGTATCCTCCGGCAGCGCCCACTGATACACTGGCACCCGCGTGACACGCGCGCCGCGCTCGGCGAGTCCGGCGAGCAATTCGGGATTCGATTCGCCGTACTCCTGCACAGCAACGCGCCGCCCTGCAAGCGGTAGGGAATCTTTCTTTTCGTCGAGTGTGCGCAGCAGGTCGCGCCAGGTGTTCGGCTCGGGTACCGCGATCGTCACCGGCACCCCCATCTCCTTGAGCGCCGCAACAGGCTTCGGTCCACGGGCCACCACGGCAATCTTCCGCAGGGCCGCGGCAAACTGCTCGACCGGGTAGATCGTCTCGACCACGCGTGCCAGCGCCCGCGTGCCCACTCCGGTCAGGAAGATAACAATGTCGAATTCTCCTGCGGCGAGCGCTCGTGCGAACGCCAAGGCTTCCGTATTGGACTCCAGCGGAACTTCGCGCATCGACGGCGCCACCATCGCACGGCCGCCGTGGTTTTCGATGAGCTTCGCCATCTCTGCCGCGCGCCTGCTTTCGAGCGAAAGCACGCGCAGTCCATGCAGACCGCCCTTCTTGGTTGCCTCTGTCATCTCGAAGCTAGTGCCGGAAATGCCGCACACCGGTGAACACCATCGCCATGCCCATCTTGTCGGCCGCCGCAATCACGTCTTCGTCGCGCACAGAGCCGCCCGGCTGGATCACGGCCGTCGCGCCCGCCTTGCCCGCCTCTTCGACGCCGTCCGGAAACGGAAAGAACGCGTCGGATGCGACTACGCTGCCCGCCAGCGAAAGCCCCGCCGTCGCGGCCTTGATCACCGCTATCTTCACCGAATCGACGCGGCTCATCTGTCCCGCGCCCACACCGACGGTGTAGCCTTCGCGCGCGAAAACAATGGCGTTCGATTTGACGTGTTTCGCCACCTTCCACCCGAAAAGCATCGCGCGCACTTCGGCAGCCGTGGGCGCCCGCCGCGTCGCCACCTTGAGGTCCGCCTCGGTGAGCTCGTGGCGGTCCGCCTCTTGCACGAGCATGCCTCCCGCGATCGGCTTGAACGCAAGCGCTTCGTCGCCCGTTCCGCCCGGCATTTCGAGCAGCCGCAGATTCTTCTTGGACGCAAACGCCGCTACCGCCGCAGGCTCGTAGCCCGGCGCGACGATGCATTCGACGAACAGTTTCGCCACTTCCTCCGCCGTCGCCACGTCAATCACGCGATTGAACGCGAGCACGCCGCCGTACGCGGAAACCGGATCGCAGGCGAACGCCTTCAAGTATGCCTCGCGCAGCGATTCCTGCTCCGCCGCGCCACATGGATTGTTGTGCTTGATGATTGCGACGGCGGGCCGGTGAAACTCGCTGACCAGTGCCGCCGCAGCGTCGAGGTCCACCAGGTTGTTGTACGAGAGTTCTTTGCCCTGAAGTTGCTTCGCGCCGGCGAGTCCCATCGCCGGGCGCCCCGCCGGCGCATACAGCGCTGCTGCTTGATGCGGGTTTTCTCCGTAGCGCATGGGCTGTTTGCGCTCGAGCGCGATGTGAATCCGCTCCGGCAGTTTTTCGAGCGCGCCAATCGACACGCTGCCATTCGCCGCGAGCCGTTCCAGCTCGGTTGCGATCTCGCCGTCATAACGAGCGGTCCGCGCGTAAGCTTTGCGCGCAAGAGAAAGACGTGTCGCGAGGCTCAGCTCGCGCTTTTCACGCAGCTCGCGTACGATCGCCGGATAGTCCGCGGCATCGGTCACCACCCCCACGCTCTGAAAATTCTTTGCTGCCGACCGCACCATCGCCGGCCCGCCGATATCGATGTTCTCGATCAATTCTTCCGCCGTCACTCCCGGCTTGGCCGCCGTCGCCGAAAACGGATAGAGATTCACGACGACCAGGTCGATTGGGCCGATCCCGTGTTCAGTCACCTGCTTGCGGTCCTCGGCCTTTCCTCGCTGAAACAAAATCCCGCCGTGAACTTTCGGGTGCAGAGTCTTCACGCGCCCGCCGAGCATTTCCGGCCAGCCGGTCAGCTCAGCCACATCGCGCACGGCGATTCCCGCGTCGCGGAGCAGCTTCGCCGTGCCTCCAGTCGATACGATTTCGATCCCGAGCGATGCGAGTTCCCGCGCCAAATCGGCCACTCCGGTCTTGTCATAGACGCTGATCAGCGCCCGTTCGATCGCCACCGCTGCGCCTCCCGAATGAGCTGGATTGAAGAGAGCGGCCAGTGTAAGCGTTTGCGGAGAATTTCGGAAGAGGATCGGAAACGAAGGAGAATCAGCTCGAGACGCGGGCTTTCAGTTTCACTCGGCCGCCTTCGATGCTGACGCTGTATTCCACCTCGCGGCCGCCCTTGTCCTGCAGGTCCTTCGTTTTCTGCTGAACGAATCGTTCGAAGTCCTTCAGACTGGGCGCTCCAGCGCTTTCGCCGGTTTCGGCGCGCGCGGCAATCAGTTTGTCGTAGAGCGTCTGAATCTTTTCGCCCTCGTTCTCAGGATCGGAGAACGAAAGCGCGAAGGCAGCTGCGGCCCGGGCGACATCGGCGGCGCGTGACCCTCCCGAAGCCGCTGCGCCCGAATCCTGCGCCGCTTTGCGCGCACGCTCGGCCTCGATGGCTTTTGCCGCCGCGCCGTAGTGATGCTGCTGCGTGCCGGTTTCCTTCTGCACCAGCTTCTTCCGCCACATGTCCTGATATTTGGCGTAGGTTTGCGCGATGTTGTTGAACCGGAACCGTTGCCCGAAGCTCAAATCGCCGAGGCGCTCGTTGTAGCGGCGGATCAGGTTGTCGACGCGCCACTGCGTGTCCGCGGGAGGCCGCGGACGCCCGCCGCCGAAGAACTGTTCGTACTCGATCTTCAGCGTGCGGATATCGCGCTCGATTTGGCTCAGATCTTCGTCAATAGTGGCCATGGCGGTGCCCGGCCGGGCGAGATTCCAGCGTAAGTTGGCTGGCTGGCGGCGTCAACCGCAGCGCGTCCGGGCTTGTCGCAAGGGGAAATCCCGCCGCGAAGACCCACCGGTTGCGCCCCTTTGCGGACGCATGTTCAAATAGGCGCCGATGCCTGCAGCGGGACAAATCGCCGCGAAATCTCAGAAAAGGGGAGAGTTGACTTCCCGCCTCCGCGAAATTCCCTCCGTCGATCAGTTGCTCAGCCGCCCGCGGCTCGTCGCCCTAGCCGCATCCGCGGGGCGCGGCGTCGTGACTCAAGTTGCTCGCAGCGTGCTCGGCGAACTGCGTGCGCGGCTAGTAAAAGGCGGTGGGGCCGGGCCGGCCCAGGTTGTCACCGACAGTGAGGCGATCGAATCCCAAGTCGCCGCCGCAGTCGAAGCGCTGCTCGCTCCGTCTCTTCGCCGCGTAATCAACGCCACCGGCGTCGTCCTGCACACGAATCTGGGCCGCTCGCCGCTCGCACCGGCAGCCGTCACCGCCATTGCCGAAAGCGCGCCGCGCTACTCGAATCTCGAATTCGACATTGAAAGCGGGCAGCGGGGCAAGCGCGACGTTCACACCGCGCGCCTGTTAGCCGACCTTGCTGGAGCGGAAGCCGCCATTGTCGTCAACAATAACGCAGCGGCCGTCTTTCTGGTCTTGAACACACTCGCGAAGGGAGCGGAGGTAATCGTCTCTCGCGGCGAATTGATCGAAATCGGCGACGGCTTTCGCATCCCCGACATCATGGCCGAAAGCGGCGCGCTGCTCCGCGAAGTCGGCACCACCAACCGCACGCGCATCCGGGATTACGAGCGCGCCATCAACAAGAGCACTCGCTTGCTCTTGCGCGTGCACCCCTCGAATTTCCGGGTCACGGGATTCACCGAGCGGCCTTCGCTCGAAGAACTCGTAGCGCTCGGGCGCCGAAAGCGCATTCCCGTCTTTGAGGATCTCGGCTCGGGCTGCCTCGCCGATCTGAAATCTGCGGGAATCGCCGAGCCGGTGGTGCGTTCGAGTTGCCGCGCGGGTGCGGCCATCGTCTCGTTCAGCGGAGATAAATTGCTGGGCGGCCCGCAAGCCGGAATCATCGCAGGGAAAAAAGAGATCGTGGCGCGCATCCGCCGCAATCCGCTGTTTCGCGCGCTGCGCGTCGATAAGCTCACCATCGCCGCGCTGGAAGCGACGCTCAAAGCCTACTACCGCGGAGCGCTCGACGACATTCCGGCCTTGCGAATGATCCGGATGCCGGTGGCAGAAATCGCCCGCCGCGCCGAATCGTTCGCGCAGCAGTTGCGTGTGTCACTTCCCCATGGCGTGGAAATCAAGGTGAGCGCCGGATTTTCCGTTATCGGTGGAGGCTCGACTCCCGATCAGAAACTGCCGACGCACCTCGTTTCGATCAAGAGCCCCGGCCATTCCGCTGCCGCGCTCGAGGAGCGTCTGCGCAAGCCGGCGAGCGGCCCTCCTGTCATCGCGCGCATTGCCGGAGACCGCCTCATCCTCGATCTCCGCACCGTATTCTCCGACGAAGAAGGCCCGCTCGCTGCAGCCCTCGCCGCGGCTTTCGTGCTAGAGTAGCGCCCGCTTACACCATCGGCCCGGCTTCCCCCGTTTCGTTATCTCTCGGAGGTGCGACCGTGTGGCTCGTTTGGACGATCCTGATTGGAATTCTCGCAGGCTGGCTTGCCGGTCAACTCGTGAAGGGGCGCGGCATGGGCCTCGTTGCCGACCTCATCATCGGGATTGTCGGCTCGTTCCTGGGAGGTTTCGTCTTCGGGCTGCTGGGATTGGCCAGTTACGGACTGATCGGGCGTCTCGTCATGTCCGTGGTTGGTGCCGTGATCTTGCTGTTGCTCATTCGCCTGATCAAGCGCGCCTAGCGCCGTCGAGCTATTTCGTGAATCGAATCACCGGTGCACCGGTCGGTGCCGCTTAGTTTTCCGGTTTCCCTTCGGCGTCCACCGCGGTCACGTTGCCGTATTTCTTGAGCACCTCTTCGATCTGCTTGCGGTCGCCGACGCAGACCCATTGCATGTGGCCGAGGTCCACGTACTTCTTGGCAGCAGCTTGCACGGCCGCAGCATCGACCGCCGCGATGTGGTCCGGATACTTGTCCCAGTAGTCCGCCGGAAGTCCGAAGTACTGCGTCGTCAGCCAGTCCTGCAGTATCTCGCTCGGCTGTTCCAGCGAGAGCGCGAACTTGGCGACGATGGCCCGGCGCGCGTCATCCAGATCGGCTTCCGGAACAGGCTGGTCGTTGATCCGCTTGAATTCGTACATGAATTGCGTCATGGACCCGTCCGTCACCGGCGTGCGCACCGGCGCGGTCGCGCGCCAATAGCCCGGATAGAGATCGGCGCTGATGCCGCTATAGGCGCCGTACGTGTAGCCGTGCTCCTCGCGCAAATCCAGGAACAGCCGGGATTGCGGGCCTCCGCCGAGCACTTGGTTCATCACGACCAGCGCGTAGTAGTCCGGATCGGTCCGCCGGATCCCGCGGTCGCCGCCGATGATGTACGTTTGCACCGATGCGGGGCGATCCACCAGAGTGATTTTCGCCGCCGCGGGCGCTGCCATCGGCGGGATTGTCGTCGGCGCTTCGGCCGCGCCCGTCCACGCGCCGAAATATTTCTCGATCAGCGCTCGCATGTCCTCGGTCTTGAAGTCCCCGGCCGCGCCGAGCAGCGTATTGCCGGGGCGATAGTGCTGCTCGTGAAAGCGCTTCAGGTCTTCTGCCGTCACCTTCTCGATAGAGTCTTTCGTCGGAGAATTGAGCGAAAGCGGCGGCTCTCCGTAGAGCGCCCGCCGAAAGGCCTGCTGGGCCAGAAACACGGGATTCGCGAGATTCTGTTCGAGGTCCGCCTCGGCGCGTTGCTTGTACGGCGTCAGTTCCGCGGCTGGAAAGGTTGGGTGGAGCACGATATCGCTCATCAGGTCCACGATCTGCGGCGCGTTGCTGATCAGCCCCGAAGCGCTCACTGACGTGTAGCTGGCCCCGAAACTCGAGCTTGCCTCGAGGGACGCGCCAAGCGAATCCACTTCGTCCGCAATTTGCGCGCTGGTCCGGCGCTCGGTGCCTTCGCGCAGCATTTCTGCCGTGAATGAGGCGAGGCCCGGAAGGTCGTTCGGATCGGCCAATTGTCCCGGGCGGATTTGCAGCGCAAAGGAAATCGTCGGAAGTTTGTGATTCTCCAGCAGGACGAGAGTCAGCCCGTTTTTCAGTTTCACCACCGTCGGCCGCGGAAGCTGAACTCGCAGCACTTCCTTGTTCACCGGCGCGCGATTCAACCGCTCCACTTTGCTGAGCGGCGTAGATTTGTCTTGCGCGCGCGCGATCGACCCGCCCGTCGTCGCCAATGCCGCCAGCAAGACGGCTCGCAACGCTCGCCGCCCTGTTCTTGAAAGCACCTCGGTACTTTTCATCGCCCGCACGATTCCGCGCTTGCTCATTCCCCTGCCCCTTTCGCTCCGCTCGCAGCCGGCAGCGCCACCACGACCGTGCGCTGGTCGCGCACGAAGTACTTCTTGGCCGCTGCGTTGATCTGATCGAGCGTCACCGCGTTTTCCTTGTCCACGATCGTGTTGATCAGATTCGGTTCGCCAAAATAGACGGCGTATCGCCCGATCAGGTTCGCGGTGCTGAGGCATGATCTCCGCTGATCAATGAACTGGCGCAGGAGCTGCGTCTTGGCCTTGGCCAGCTCGTCGGCTGTCACGCCGTTCTTCGCGGCCGTCTCGATTTCGTCGTCGACTCCCTTTTCGACATCTTCAACCTTGACTCCCGGCCGCGGCGTCACGACGACGTAAAACAGGCTCGGCCCGATGCGCGAATCCGCTTGCGTCTCCGCTTCGGCGGCCAGTTGCTTGTCCTTCACCAGATGCTGGTAAAGCCGCGAGCTCTCGCCTTCGCCCAGAATGACGGATAGCTCCTGCGCGGCGTAGTTGTCCGGACCATTTCCCGGCGGGATATGGTAGGCGAGAATGATCTGCGGCAGGCGCGCCAGCGAATCGTAGATCGTCTCGCGGCGCTCGCCGTAGTGAGGTTCCTCCGCCAGATCCACTTTCGGCGGGGCAGGCTGCGCGGGTATCGGCCCGAAATACTTCTTTATCTTTGCCAAAGCCTCGTCTGGGTCGAAGTCGCCCACTAGCGTCAGCACCGCGTTGCTCGGCGCGTAGTAGATCCGGAAGAAATCGGTCACGTCCTGCAACGATGCCGCGTTCAGATCGGACATCGACCCGATCGTCGAATGCTTGTAGGCGAAGTTGTCGAACGATAGGTTGTCGATGTCCAGGTACGCGTGCCCGTAGGGTTGGTTGTCGATACTTTGCCGGCGCTCTTCCTGCACCGTGCTGCGCTGGTTATCGAGGTTCGCCTGCGTGATCGCCAGCGCGCGCATCCGGTCGGACTCGAGAAACAGTCCGAGGTCGAGCTGGTTCTTCGGCAGCTCTTCGAAGTAGTTCGTGCGGTCTTCGTTCGTCGTGCCGTTCATCCCCCCGCCGTTGTTGAGCACCAGAATGAAATGCTCGCCCTTGCCGACATTCTCCGACCCTTGAAACATCATGTGCTCGAAAAGATGCGCGAAGCCGGTCCGTCCCGGCCGTTCGTTGCGGCTCCCCACGTTGTACGTCACGTTGATCGCATACACCGGTGCGCTGTGGTCCGGTGCCAGAATCACGTGCAGGCCGTTGTCGAGTTTGGTTTCCCTCAGTTCGAGGTTGGGCAGTTTGACGTCCGCCCCGGCCAGCCTCGACACAACCCCCGATGCCATCAACGCGCCGGAAACGATCATGGCCGCCGCGGCCAGCCTTTGTTGTCTCTTCATGGACTCACCCCTTCGCTACTTTGACGCCGCACCCCGATTTTCGTTTGCATCATACAACGACCTGCCTTGACTTTGCTGAAACGCGCCGCCTGGTGCCGTTCCAGCGTGCTGTGCCTTCCCGCGAGAGCAAAGCGCCCCGAGATTTGAAAGAATATTGCTCGAAAACAGTTGGAACGGTACTAGACTCGAAGTTTCAGCCCATGCCAAAAACGCGTTCCGAGAGCAGCGTCATCACGGTCGGGGTGACGGGCGCAAGCGGCGCGGTCTATGCGAAGACGATCCTGCGAATGCTCGACGCCGACCGGCGAGCGGAGCACGTTTTCTTCGTCGCCAGCGATGCCGGCCTGCGCCTGCTCTCGACCGAACTGGGCATCGTCGCATCGGACGGCAAGAAACTGCCGTCGCTTCTTACCGGCACGCCCGCGAAGAAGATCGAATATCTGCCCAATAAAGACATCGGCGCGAGCATCGCTTCGGGCAGCGCCTTCGTGGATGCCATGGCCGTCGTTCCCTGCTCCGCAGGCGCGCTCGGCGCGATCGCTGCGGGCACTGCCAGCGATCTTCTCACGCGCGCGGCGGACGTTTGCCTGAAGGAGCGTCGCCCGCTCGTCCTTTGTCTCCGCGAGACGCCCCTCAATCGCATCCATCTCGAAAACATGCTGCGCGTCCACGACGCCGGCGCCACCGTCATGCCCGCCATGCCAGCCTTTTACTACGGTCCGAAGAGCGTAGGCGACATGGTCGAGCAGTTTGCCTGTCGCGTCCTCGCGCAGCTCGGCCTTCCGCAGCCGGAGCAGTATCACTGGAAAGGCGGCAAGCCGTAATGAGTAAGAGCCGCATCCGCACGGTGCTCGAAATGATCAAGTTCGAGCATTCCGTGTTCGCGCTGCCGTTTGCGCTCGTAGGCGCGCTGCTTGCGGCCCGCGAAGGCCACAGCCTACCCTCGTGGCGCCAAGTTCTCTGGATCGTCGTCGCCATGGTCGGCGCGCGCTCGGCCGCCATGACCATGAATCGCATCGCCGATATCGAGTACGACCGCCGCAACCCGCGCACCGCCAATCGCGCGCTTCCGGTCGGCGAGCTCTCCGTCGGCTTCGCCATCGGATTCACGATCGTCGCGTCGGCGGCGCTCGTCCTCGCGGCGTGGCAACTCAACCCGCTCGCGCTGAAACTCTCTCCCCTCGCGCTCGCGATCCTATTCTTCTATTCCTATACGAAGCGCTTCACCGCCTGGTCGCACTTTGTCCTCGGCTTATGCCTGGGGATTTCGCCGGCCGCGGCGTGGATCGCGATTCGTGGCTCGCTCGACGCGCGCATGTTGATTCTTTGCGCCGCCGTCACGCTTTGGGTCGGTGGCTTCGACGTGCTCTACGCCTGCCAGGACGTCGATTTCGACAAATCCGCAGGCCTGCATTCGATCCCGAAGAAACTCGGCATCGCCAAAGCGCTCGTCTTCGCCCGCGCGATGCACGTCGTCATGGTAGCCCTGCTTCTTTGGCTTGCGTGGAGTTTCCGTCTCGCTTGGCCCGCCTGGGCTGGAATCGCCGTGGTCGCGGCGCTGCTTGCCTACGAGCATTCGCTGGTAAAGCCGAACGATCTGAGCAAAATGAATGCTGCGTTTTTCGCAGTGAATGGCTATATTAGTTTGTTGTTCCTGCTGTTTTGGGGTGCCGCGACGATCGTCGCGCGCCCGTAGCAAACAATGTCACAGCTCCAAATCACCGACGCGCGCCTCGAACCCATTGCGCAGAAAGTCCTCGCCGGCGAGCGACTCTCGCCCGATGACGGCCTCGCGCTCTTCCAGTCGCACGACCTTCTCGCTGTCGGCTGGCTCGCCAATCACGTCCGCGAGCAGCGCCACGGCAACATTTGCTACTTCAACGTCAACCGGCACATCAATCCGACCAACGTCTGCGTGGCGCACTGCAAGCTGTGCGCGTTCGGCCGTTCGCCCGATGCTTCCGGCGCCTATACGTTCTCGCTCGATGAAGTCTTCGCCCGCGCGGCCGAAGGCGTCGCCCAGGGCGCGACGGAATTTCACATCGTCGGCGGTTTGCACCCCGACCTTCCGTTCGAGTTCTATCTCGACCTGATTCGCGGCCTCAAGCAGCGCTTCCCGCAAGTGCATTTGAAAGCCTTTACGATGGTCGAGGTGCACTACTACGCGCGCCTCTCGAAGCTCTCGATCAAAGACACGCTGGTGAAAATGAAGGAAGCCGGTGTCGATTCACTGCCCGGCGGCGGTGCGGAAATCTTTCATCCGCGCGTCCGCCGCATCATCTGCGACCACAAAGTTTCCGGCACGATGTGGCTCTCGATCGCGCGGCAGGCCCACGAGCTCGGCATGCATTCGAACGCGACGATGCTCTTCGGCCACGTCGAAACGCTCGAAGAGCGTGTCGATCATCTCGTCCGCTTGCGCGAAACGCAGGATAAGACGCACGGCTTCGTCGCGTTCATTCCCCTCGAATTTCACCCGGCCAATACCGGCCTCGCGCACGTGCCGAAGCCGACCGGCATGGACGCGCTCAAGACGATCGCCGTCTCGCGCCTCATGCTCGACAATTTCGACCACATCAAAGCTTACTGGGTCATGCTCACGCCCCGCATCGCGCAAATCGCGCTGCAGTTCGGAGCGAACGATCTCGATGGCACCGTCGTCGAAGAGAAGATCTACCACGATGCCGGCGCGACTACGCCCGAGCATCTCACGCGCGCTGAACTTGAGAAATTGATCCGCGCCGCCGGTCGCGTCCCCGTCGAGCGCGACACTCTCTACAATCGTATCGACCGCTCTACGCTGCCGCCCGCGCCGTCCCCGCGCCGCTCCGACGGCTTCATTCCCGCCAGCTCCCTCACCGCCTAGACTCAAGGACGCATTCACAACGTCATTCTGAGCGGAGTGACCGGACTTGGTTTTCCGTCCTGCTCTCGCGGGACGTCCGGTAACGCAGTCGAAGAATCCCTCTTGAACTTGAAAATCGAGGAAGCCTACTGGGAAGCCTACGGTGCCATTTCACGCGTGCGGGTGGGCTTTGTCGTACACTTCCATCAATTGCCGGATGCTTGCCTGCGTGTACCGCTGCGTCGTGGAAAGCGAGACGTGCCCCAGCAGCTCCTGAATCGCGCGCAGGTCCGCTCCGTCCGCCAGCAGGTGCGTTGCAAACGCGTGCCGCAGCGAGTGTGGATGCAGGTCCCAGTTGACGTTCGCCAGGCGCGAATACTTCTTCACTAGCATGTGCACGGACCGGTCGGTCAGCCGTCCGCCCATGTGATTGAGAAACACGGCCTCGTACTCCGGCTTCGTCCGCGCGCTCGAAAGGATTTCCTCGCGCACCGGCCAGTAGGCTTCGAGCGCCGCGCTGGCCTTCCCGCCATAGGGCACCACGCGTTCCTTGCGGCCTTTGCCCAGCACACGGAGCATCTGTCCGTTGCGGTCTATGTCGCCCAGGTTCAGTCCGACGACTTCGCTCACGCGCAGCCCCGACGCGTACAGCAGTTCCAGAATCGCCCGGTCGCGCTTCAGCAGGATTTTCGATTCCGGATCGGAATGGGGCGTCAGCCGCCGCGTGCGCCGCGGTGGCGCTCCGCCAGCGCCGAGATTGTCGAGAAATGTGCTCAGCTCTTCCGCGGTGAGCACGCGCGGCACGCGCCTCGGCAGCTTCGGCGTTGCCACCAGCCGCGCCGGATTTTGCCTCAGCAGCCTTTCGCGCACGCAAAACTTGAAAAACGTGCGCAGCGAAGAGAGCCGCCGCGCGATCGACGCTTTCTCGAGCTTCCGGTCGTACATCCAGTTCACGTATTCGCGCACCACGTGATGATCGATCTCACGAAGCGGCGGAGCCTTCGCGCCCGGCGGCGTCAGGAATTCGTGGAATTGCGTGATATCGCGCCGGTATTCCCGGATCGTGTCGGGAGACGCGTTGCGCTCGTACTGCAGATACTGGATGAATTTCTCGATGATCTGTTTCATTTCCGGCGGCCCGCTGTTTCTCGTTTGGAGCAACCGGATTATAGGATGAGCGCAGCCGGCGCTCCGTCTTGTCGCCTCTTGCGTTGCCTTCATAGCAAGGGCCGCCGAGCTGCAGTCCACAGGACTTCATCCTTGCAATGGGTCGGCTCTGATGCATCATGGACGCGGAGAGGGCTTCCAGGTCCCCGGCGAGGGGAGCCTGGGAGATCAGTCAGGGCTCCCAGGTCCCCGGCGAGGGGAGCCCGGGAGACCAGTCAGGGCTCTCGATTCCCCGACATGGGGGAAACTTGGGCGGTCAGAGGTGCGGGAGATTTGATGATTTTGAGACGGAAGAATCGAGATGATCGAAGCGCCGGCCAACGGCATTTCAGCTCCCGATGTCGAGGGGTCGCTTCGAATTCTACTCGACAATGCTGCCGAGTAGATTTCGCCGTAACTCACTCAAAACAAAGGATCGGGACCGATTCTACTCGACAATTTTTCGGGGGGTCTCTGCGCGCCGTTTTCGCTCTGATTGGGGCGATCATTTTGTCCCTTGCCTTCACTCCATCCTCTGTCTTCGCTCGGCCCAAGCCATCGAAATCGCTCACCGTCGAGCGCATCTACAGCAGCCCCAGTCTGAGCGGTTACCTCACCCGCGGAATCGAGTGGAGTCCGGACAGCAAGCGGATTTCGTTCCTCGACCGGCGCGCCTCGGGCCTCGAGATGTGGACGATGGACGCGGCATCGGGCGAGCGCAAGGTTTTGGTCAAGGCGGACGTGTTGCAGGCCGTCTTGCAGCCGGAAGAAACCAAAGCGATCCAATCCACTGGCCTCGGCCGCGTGCAGCCGGAAAACTACATCTGGTCGCCTCCCGGCGACGCTCTGCTTTTCATCGGCAGCACCAACCTCGTGCTTCTTGATCTGAAATCGATGACGTCTAAAGCGCTCGTGCACGGCACGGACGATCTCGAAGATCCGAAATTTTCGCCGGACGGCAAGTGGGTCAGCTTCGTGCGCGGCTCGAATCTTTGGATCACGAACGTTGCCACCGGTGAAGCGCGCGCACTCACCACGGGCGGCAGCGAGGAAATCCTCAAGGGCGAACTCGACTGGCTCTATCCCGAAGAGCTCGATTGCACCACGGCCTATTGGTGGTCGCCCGATTCCTCGAAGATTGCCTACTACGAAATGGACGAGCGGCCGGTCACGCGCTACCCGCTCGTGGACATGAGCTCACCGATCGGCGCCACGGAGTACGAGCGCTTCCCGCAGGCAGGTGAGCCCAATCCGATCGTGCGCGTGGGCGTCGTCTCCGTCGATGGCGGCGAAACCAAATGGGTGGACACAGGCGCGAACACGGACGTCTACCTCGCGCGGGTCGTTTGGCTCCATGATAGCCGGCGCGTCGCGATTGAACGCCTCAACCGCGCGCAGAATCAACTCGATCTCCTCTTCTGCGATGCCGCAGCGGGCGCTTGCCAGACGATTCTCACGGACGCCGACAAATACTGGATCAATCTCTCCGACGATCTCTACTTTTTCGCCGATGACCAGCGCTTTCTGTGGTCGACCGAGCGCACCGGCTTTCGCCACTACTACCTCTACGATCTTTCCGGAAAGCAGCTCGAGCAGCTCACGAGCGGCGACTGGGGCATTACCGGAACGGGCGGATTTGGCCCGGGCTCGGCCAGCCACCCCTCGGTTGACGAGGCGCACGGCTTTATCTACTTCCTCTCGAACAAAGACGACGTCCTCGGCACGCAGATCTACCGCCTGTCACTGCGGGACAAGTCCATCGTGAGGATTACGCGCGAGGACGGAGCGCACGGAGTCCTTTTCGCTCCGGATGCTTCGGCGTTCGTCGATACCTACTCGAACGCGATGACGCCGCCGCGCCAGGACCTGGATCGCATCGATGGCGCACCCGTTGCTGCGATCAACGAGAACAAAGCCCGCGAGCTCGGCGATTACCATCTTTCGCCCGTCGAATTCCTGGAACTTGCCGCGAACGATGGAACGAAACTCCACGCCTCGGTGATTCGGCCGCCCGATTTCGACGCATCGCGCAAGTACCCCGTGATCGTCAACGTGTATGGCGGGCCGCACATTCAGAATGTACGCAACGAATGGGGCAGCACCGACTTCCTCTGGCTCGAGCTAATGGCTGAAAAGGGATACATCATCTTCACGCTCGATAACCGCGGTTCCTACGAGCGCGGCCACGCCTTCGAGACTCCCATCTATCATCAGTTCGGAAAAGTCGAGCTGGAAGATCAACTGACGGGTGTGAAGTATCTGAAGTCGCTGCCGTACGTCGATGGCTCCCGCATCGGAATTTTCGGCTGGAGCTACGGCGGCACAATGACGCTCGTCGCGATGTTCAATGCGCCCGATGTCTTCAGGGCCGGAGCTTCTATTGCGCCGGTCACCGATTGGCGGCTTTACGATACGGCCTACACCGAGCGCTATATGGGCCGGCCTCAGGAAAATCCGGACGGCTACGCCGAATTCTCTCCGGTGAACCATGCGGCGAATCTCAAGGGCAAGCTGCTGCTCGTGCACAGCACCGGCGACGACAACGTTCACTTCTCCAATACAGCCGAACTGCTCAACAAACTGATCCTCGCCGGCAAGTACCCCGCCGGCCTAATAATTTTCCCCGGAAGAGGCCACGGTATAGTAGATTTACCCGCGCGAATCGAGCTGTACAAAGGGGTGACGCAGTTTCTGCTGGATAACCTGTAGGGAACCACGGCCGATACAACCCGGCACATCCGGGCGCAGTCGAATACAATGGACGAAGTATCGGCTGCGCCGATCGGGTCTTGCCGGATGGAGAGTTCGTTTCGGAAATCATGAGGAAAACGCAACGACAGTACGTCGGCATCGTGGCGTTTCTGATCGCCCTGGTTGCCACATCTGCCCCGCTCCTTGCTGCCGAAGACGGAAAGAGCGCTAGCGACCAGCCTGGCTCCCCTGCGGTCTTGCCGTCTCCTTTGCTCGACGCCGGTTTTCATCAGCTCTACGAGCTGAATTTTCAGGGAGCGCGCGCAAATTTCCTCTCTTTTCAGCAGCAGCATCCCGAAGATCCGCTCGGCAAAGCCGCGGAAGCCGCGAGCTATCTCTACGAACAGTTCAATACCAAGGGCATCTTCTCTTCATCATTTTTCCTGAATGATTCGAAATTCCTGAATGGTGCGGACGGCACTGCGGCGCAGAATCGCAATGAGGCGTTTCTAACTGCGAATGGACGCGCCCGTGAAATGGCCAAGGAGCAATTGAAATCGAACCCCAACGATGCGCACGCCCTGCTCGTTCTCACCATGACGGACGGAATGGAAGCGGATTACGACGCGCTGATCGTGAAGAAGCAGTTGGCGGGCCTTGGCTTGACGAAGCAAGCTGAAGGCGAGGCCACGAAACTCCTGGCCGTCGATCCGACGGCGGAAGACGCCTATCTCGCGCTCGGCGCCGCGAATTACGTGATTGGTTGCCTGCCGGGATATAAGCGCGCGTTCCTGTGGTTCGGCGGGATTCACGGCGATCGCGCGCGCGGAATGGACCAGATGCAGCGAACCGCCGATCACGGACATTATCTCCAGCCCTTTGCAAAGATTCTTCTGGCGCTCGCCTCCGAACGCGAGCACCAGGAAGACCGGGCCCGCGCTCTGCTTACCGCGCTTTCCAACGAGTTTCCCGCCAACCCGCTCTATGCGCACGAACTCGCTCTGATCGACCACTCCTCGGTGCCCTGCCGCCTGACGACCACTTCCTGCTGAGCCTCGCCGCCTACCACTTCACGCGGACGCGATAGTTGAGTGTCGCCGTGCCTTCTTTGTCGACAGGAATCTGAAAGCCGATCGTCGAGGCATCGAGCTTCGACCATTTGAAGTTCGAATTCACCACTTCCCAATCCCCGCCTACCGGCTCGCGCACTTCCACCGTCACCGCGCTGTCCTTGTGGTTCCGCAGCGTGATTTCGTATTCGAACTCGGCGAGATTGCTCGCGAGCTTCTTGTAGTCGGTTTGCTTCCGCTCGCAGACCACGTCGAACGCGTTTCCCACGTAGATGCGCAGCGTCTCGTCTTTCGGCGTGTGATTGATCGTGTCCTCTCCGGCGAACTGCACGCCGCCCTTCGAATCCGCCTGATACACGCGCACGGTTCCCGCCGGCAGCGGCATTCCCAGTCCCGATTTCTCGTCGTTCCGGAAACGGTAGAAAACCTTCACTGGCTCTGGGATCGCGTTTCCGATTCCCTGTGGGTTGCGGTAGTAGTAGGTCTGCCCTTCGACCGAAAGATACTTCTCGACCGGAATGTTCGTTCCGGTCAGCAGGCTGATCTGCTTCGTTTCGTTGTTCTGAATCGAAGTGCGGCGTCCAAGCGTGTAGAGGTGATATTCGGAAAACGCCTCCTGCGCGAATTGCGGTTTCGGTGGAGGCACAACCATTGATTTCGCAACAATCCCGCCCAGAACGCCAGTATCCTGCGGCGCCCGATGGACTTCTCCGGCGACGAGCTGCAGCTTCGCGTCGCGGTAGGCGGTGCCGCTGTTGTTTACCAGCGTGACCCAACCGTCGAGATCAGCGCTCTTTTCGTCGCGGCCTACGGTCAGCACGTAGTCCGCGCTCCAGTTCACGTTGTTCGCAAGATAGGAGGCCTCCACTTTCTGCGCGTCCGCTCCGCGGTTGTCGAGCGTCCACACGAGCGTCGGGCGGCTGTAGAGATTTTCCGGAAGATCGGGAAAGCGATACGATTCGGCGGTCATTCCGGTGACGATGTCGTTGCCGATCTTCCACACGGGCCCGTTGTTGTCAGAAAGCAGCAACGCTTTTGTCTCGACCCACTTTGTGGAACCCGCGTCCATTTCGCGCTGAAGCAGCGTGACTTCGCGTCCCACGTATTTCTGCAACAGCTTCTGCGGGTCGAGCAGATCGTACTCGTAATTCTGCTCGACGACGCTCAGCTTGGCCGGATCGGTGAGGGAGCGAAAATGCACGGTCGCAGGCATGATCGAGGCAGCGACATCCTCAAATCGCAGCGGAAATACGCCGGATTGCAAATGAATCTGCCGGACGTCACGTACGAGCGCGAGATTCGAGTTGTAAACGGTTACAGAGAGGTCCGTTTGCTCTTTTTCAGTCGTGGAGGAAGTATCCGCCTTCGCCGGCTGCGCTCCAGCCGCGCGGGCCTCGATTCGCTTGCCCGCGAAAGGCAAGAGCAGCAACGCCGCGACAGCAGCCGCGCCGAATATCGATAGCTTACGAGATGACATGAACTGTCTCCTTTGCTTGAAGATCGCTCCCTAGGACAGAACGATGACCGCGCGATTTCTTGCAGGCCGATTTGGCTGCGAGCTGGCCGTTATGGCGCGGGATTCCAGTGGTCTCCGGCGTCCTCGGTCGAGAATTTGCGGCCGTCTGCCGTGGTGACCGTAGCGGAGAAATTGTCCTGCGCCGTGACGCCCACGAAATCCGTGTTCACCGGCGGCAGAATCGGCACCCAGTGCACGGCGTCTCGCGTCACGATGATCACGCCGTCGCGGCCCACGAGCCAGCAGATTTTCGCGGTAGGAGCAAAGCCGGCCGTGATCTGCGGACTTGCCTCGAAGCTGCGGAGCTGCTGTTTTTTCCAGGTTGCTCCGCCGTCCTTGGATAGCTCCACGGCGGTGTCGGCAACGATGCGCCACAGCACCTTCGGATCAGGCGTGGCAATGACGTTTCCTGCCGGGTGTTTTTCCACCGCCGCGAGCGTTACTGCCTGCGGCTGCAAGACGGCGTGCGCTTGCGTCACAGCCTGCACTTGGACTTGGACCTGCTGCGCTTGAGTCTGTTGGGTGAGCGCGCTCTCGTAATTCGCCGAGCTCGCGGACTTCGCCTTGACCGGCGCGGACATCGGTTGGACCGCGGATTCGACGGTCACTCGCTGGGCGCTCGGCGCTGGCACGGCCGAAGCATCTGCCATGGATGCTGGGGGCGTAGGCGGCGGTGCCGCGGGCGCTCCGGTTGGCGCGGCGGCACCGCCTATTGCCGCGCCAATGCCGTTCCCGGTCCCGGAACCCTGCTTCACCACGCTTTCTTCCTTCTTCAACTTGTCCAATTGCAATTCGTTTTGCGCTTGGTACTGCTTCTCAGCTACACCCGCCTTCCGTTGGCGTTTCACTGCCTGTTCTTCGATGCCGCTCGCGTTTGGAGTCGCGACTCTCGATTCGTGCGTCGCTTCCGGCATCGCCGTTTGCGCGCTTGGCTGATTCATCGCGACAAGCGGAGCCGGAGTCTTGATCTCAGCGACTTTTCTCGCCGCAGGCTGGCGCACAATCCACACGGCTGCCAGGATCAGCAGCGCCGTGACGGGAGCGAGCACGCGCCAGTCCCAGAGCCATGCCCAAGGCGCGGCTTGCCGCGCGTCGGAGCGTCCTGCCAAGACGGACTCCGCCGCGCGATCCATGGCCGCGAGTTGCTCGCGGCAGCGCGCACACTGCGAGAAGTGCCGCTCGTAACGCGCGGTTTCCTCCGCATCGAGCGACCTCTCGAAATAGGCCGCAAGGATTTCCGGCTCCGGGCACGCATCGCCCGGACCGCCCAGGCTTTGGCGCAGCAAGCCAGCGGATGCCTTGTCCTGATCCCGCGGTGCCATGAACCTATTCTCCTCCATCCATTCGAACGCTCGGAATCTCAAATCTTGCGCGCATGCATCTCAGTCACGTGCGGAAGCGGCATCGGTTTGCGCCGCTCGCGGCGCCTGCGCGCCCTCGGAGCGCAGACGATCCGTTAGATCAAAGGGCCACTCGCTCCGCGCGCAATCAAGGCAGAGGCGCACCTGCGCCTCGCTCCATTTCTTCTCTTCGCGTAGCGAGGTTTCGACGCGCTGTCGTACCTCGCGGCGAGTGCGCTCCAGTTTGCGCGAGACGGTGGCTTCGTGTTCGTCGAGGAGGCGGCCGATTTCAGCGAGCGTGCGGTCGTCCGCATAGTAGTAAGCGAGACGCAGCCGGTCGCGCGCCTCCAGCGCGCCGAGCGCTACCGTCAAAGCTGCCTGCAAAACGGCCATGTATTGCACACGGTCCGGATCGGGCGGGGGATCGGGCGAGGATGCCAACTGTAGCGCAGCCAGGTCGCTGCGCTCCTCGCCATCTTCGTCCTCGAGCGGCTCCGTTTTTCGCGCGCGGCGAATCTCATCGACGTGCCGTTGAGCCAGGACGGCGCGCAGCCACGTGCCGAGTTTGCTGCGGCCGTGAAAATAGTCGAAGAGCGATTTTCGGCGGCCTTCGGATTCGCGCAGACCGTAGAGATCGGCGTACAGCGAATCCGCCAGATCGCGTCCGGCGGCGTCACCGGCAACGGCCCGCGCGGCGCGGTAGAGTTCGGGTCGAAACTGCGCGACGAAGAAATCCCATGCAGTTGGGCTCCCGCCGCTGCACGCGCACGCGAGCGCGAGGTCGTGGACGTTCAATGTTTCGAGATAGGCTTCGATCGCTTTTTCGCCGGGCTGCGCGCCTTCGAAGCGGTGTGCGACGCTGCGCTGGAGCGCGCCTTCGAATTGCTGGCGCGTGAGATTCCAGTCCGCGGGAGCCCCCGCCTTGCGCCAACAGCGCTCGATCGCGGACGCAAGCGACGGCGGGAAATGGAATGCCGCAGGATGATCGGGAGAAGCTATTGCGACTTGGCCCGAGTTGGCAGGCCGGGGTGGCATGCTCTGGATGATACCCAAATGCTGGCCGGGGGTTGCATCGGCGAGGCGGCGAGTTTGCGAGGTAGTATGCGGACGCCAAGGCGACAAGCTCCGTGGCGCTAGAACACTGACACTTTCATGCGACTGGTCATTCGCGATGACGAGCGGCGAACCGGTGCAGATCTTCGTTGGGAGGATCCTCGTGTTCAAGCGGCCCGATTCACCGGCAGGGGGCTAAAGCTCCGCGAGAGCGCGGTGAACGAGGTGAATCGCGATCGATCCTTCGCCAACGGCGGACGCTACGCGTTTCACATTGCCCGCGCGAACGTCCCCAACCGCGAACACGCCGGGAAGGCTGGTTTCGAGCATTTGCGGAGGGCGCGCCAGCGGCCAAGTGCCGCGCCCGCCAGCCAAATCGAGATCTCGTCCAGTGACGATGAAGCCCTTGTCGTCGAGCGCGAGGCAGCCTTGCAACCAATCGGTGCGAGGCGAAGCTCCGGCCATGATGAAGGAGTGGCGAATATCGTGGGTTGAAATTTCTCCCGTGGCGTTGTCGCGCCAGGTCACGCGCTCGAGTTCGGTGCCACCGTCGAGGGCGATGATTTCGGTCTTGTAGTGCAATTCGATCGCGGGATTCTGCTCGATCCGTTGAATCAGGTAGCGCGACATCGTCTCGGACAATCCCGCCGAGCGCACGAGCATGTAAACCTTGCGCGTAGTCTGAGAGAGAAACACGGCGGCCTGCCCCGCGGAATTTCCGCCACCGACCACGATGACGTCGCAATCCCGGCACAACTGCGCTTCCATGTATGTAGCGCCATAGTAGATTCCGCGGCCTTCGAACTTCACCAGATTGGCGATGTGCGGCTTCTTGTATTGCGCGCCCGTGGAGATGACGATCGCGCGCGCGGGGAGCGCCGTGCCGTCGTCGAGGACCACTTCGTAGGGACGCTGCGCGCAGTTGAGGCGCACAACGCTGCGGGCGATCATCATCTTCGCGCCGAACTTCATTGCCTGAGCCGTCGCGCGCGCCGCAAGCTCCTGCCCGGAAACGCCCGTAGGAAAGCCCAGATAGTTTTCAATCTTGGAGCTGGAGCCCGCCTGGCCGCCGGGCGCCTCCGTCTCGATCACGAGCACGTCGAGGCCCTCGGAGGCGGCGTAAACGGCTGCGGCCAGACCTGACGGTCCGGCGCCGACTACGATCACGTCGCGTACGTGCGCGTCGCCGACGCTGGCGTTGAATCCAAGGCAATCGGCCAGTTTCTTGGGCGTGGGATTGCGGAGCACCACGCCGGCATTGCAAATAATCACCGGAATTTCGTCAACGCTCACTCCGAATCGGTCGAGAAGCTCCTGCGAAGTCTTGTCCGCATCGAGGTCCACGTAGGTGAAGGGATGGGTATTCTTGATCAGGAATTCGCGGATCTGAAGCGTAGTGGCCGAGTGATCGGAGCCCATCAAGATCAGGTTTCCCTGGCTGCGGCTGATGAGTTCCAATCGGCGCAGAATGAAAGCCCGCATCAGGATTTCGCTGAGCTCGGCGTCCTTGGCGAGCAGCGAGCGCAGGTCATCGCCGCTAACTTCCAGAAATTCGCCGGGCTCAGTGACGCGTCCGCGCACGAGGCCGCGGCGTCCAGAGATCATCGTGATCTCGCCCGTGAACTCGCCGGGACCGTGGGCGGCTACGGTGCGCTCGCTCCCAAGGTAGGGCTGAACGACCTCCATCGCTCCGGAGAGGAGCACGAAAAATGGGACGCCGGTCGTATTGGGCTCGAAAACGATGTCGCCCTTCCCGACGCTGCGAACCTTGCCAAATGGACGAATGCGGTCGATCTGCGCGGGCGTCAGTGTCGGGAACATCTGGGTCTGCGCGTCGAGGGCGCTGCGCTGCGGGACAGATGCCATGGTTTTGCTCCGGATGGAATGCCTATTTTAGCGAAGCCGTCCCGGGAAATCTTGCGAGCTCGACCGGGACGCTAGTTAGATGCACCAGCCTGCGGCGAGGGTCCTCGGACGCTGCGGGGCGCAGACGCGTCAGGCTGCCCAACGGGCCAGACGCGCGGGCCGTAGTGCGGAATCGGGCGGCCGCGCTCGTAGGCGCCCAGATCGGGAGCCGAGCCAGTGAAGTCGTCGTTGATCGTGGGCAGCAGGACGCCGGCGTCGAGCGCCGGGTTGGCAAACTGCCCGATTTCGAAGCCGCCTAGCACGGGCTGCAGCTGGAAATAGAAATCTTCGGGATTGTAGAGGCGCTGGGGATCGTTTTTGTCGGGCGGCTCGGCTTTCGCAAAGATCGTGTAGTCAACCAGCACGCTGTGTCGATCCTGTCCCGTGGCCTTCTGATAGTCGGCGAGAGCCTTGAAAGTCCGCGTGACGAGCTTGCCCGCGAAATCGGCGGGCGTCGCAAAATCGGGCGATGTCCATTCGAAGGAATTTGCTGCGCCGGGATTTGCGTAGAAACCGTTGTAGTCGGAGCTGGAATAGGTCGTATAGGTGCGCAGATTGAGCACGGGGTCGGCCCAGCCGTCGCCGAGGATTAGATTGTTGAGGAAATGAATGTTCGACGCGGGGCCCATCAGCCTGCCCTGCCCGACAAGCGTGTTTTGATAAATCAGGACGCCCGCCGGCGTGTCGATCAGTTTCAGCGGGCCGCCAGTCGTCGTGTTGTAGATGAGATTCTGGAAGAAGTAGAGCGGGCCGCCGAACGTGGGCTGCGCGCTCAGCGCTCCGCCAGCCGAGTTGAAGCAGCGATTGCGGAAGACGCGGATATTGTGTGCGCCGCCGTCCGCTTCAATGCAGTTGTCGGCCATGTTGTAAATGTCGTTGTTGTAGAAGTCGATCGAGATAGGCACGCGGTCTGGCGACTCGTTCGGTGTGCCGTCCGGATCGCCGTACGTGGCGATGTCGATGCCGTCGTGCCAGTTGGCGACGTAGTTGTAGGCCACCACGTGCCCCTGGCCGTAGATCTTGATCGCGTACTCCGACGTGATCAGCGCGGGATAGCCGGGGAACTTCGCCCACACGGCGGGCGTCCACCAGCTCTGCAATTTGTTCGGATCGTGCCGGCCGATGAAGACGTTGTCCGCGATGTAGAAATTCTTCGAGCCGGACCACTCGTCCTGCACAACGCGGCCGACGTCGTAGATGCGCGAATGTTTCAGCGTGAAGCCGCTCGAGCCGGTGATGTTCTTGAGTCCGAGCAGGAAAGCGACGTTCGTATTTCGAACCGTGATGCCCTCGAAGTAGTTGTAGTTCGCCGCCATGAGATTGAACAGATTCTGGCAGCCATCGCCATCGAAGATCACTTCGCCATCGCCTGCGCCCTTGATGACGATCGGCTTTTCGGGCGTGCCGCTGGCGGTGAGGTAATAGGTGCCGTCAAACGGCGTGCCGTACGCGGCGATCGTGCGATCGAAGCCGCTGTAGACGAACCGGTTGTCTTTGTAGAGTCCTGCATGCACGAGAATGACGTCGCCGGGCTGAGCGCGCGGAGGAAAGACGTTCGAGTGGTCGGATTCGTCCGCGCCCATGTAATACGCCGCGAGCAGCCCGGTGAACGAAGGCTCCTGCTTGGTTCCTTTGTAGCCGAACGGGTACACGTGATAGACGTGGCCGCCCTCGGCAGGCATCGGCTCTTTGCGCGTGCGGAGGGTCACGGTCCTTTCGTTCTTTCCCTTCACGCCGTCGGGATCGGAAAGAACGAAATGGCATTCGTACTCGGTATCAGGCTCCAAATTCAGCAGGCTGCCCGCAAACATATTCGGCGCCACGTAAGTGAAATAGTGGCCGGCGCCGTCACGAGGCGTTCCGCCGGGCACTTGTTCATGCTGCAGACGCAGAAGCGGCAGTCCCTTTCGCCATTGCTGCTCGCCCTTCTTGCGAAACGTCACGTCCACGCGGGCGTTGCGGTTGTCGTCTCCCGTAATTCTCCATTCAAAGCCGAGAGACACAAGCGTCGGGGGATCGACCGTGAATGCGCCGGCCACCGTGTAGGCCTGAGACCAGGCGGGCGCTGCGAAAATAGAGAACCACGCGGGCGCAACGAAGAGAGCGAGAACCAAAAAATTGCGATGGCGCATGATTTCACTCCTCTTCCCGCGACTGTGATCCGAAGAGCGCGCGCATCGTACTCACGGGCAGCGAGACGCGTCAAGCGCGAGCAGTGACGCGCAATCCTCGCAGCGAACGGCTCGCTAGCTCGCTGCGCCGCAAACCTTGATGCTATACTTGGCGGGCAGCCGCCAGCTGCTCGCTCTTCACCGCGGAGAGGTGGCCGAGAGGCTTAAGGCGGCGGTTTGCTAAACCGTTGTACGCGCTAAAACGTGTACCGGGGGTTCGAATCCCCCCCTCTCCGCCAGACACCGCAGCACCAGCCGTCTCGCACGAGAGGCGCGAATGGCGGGATCCCTCACCAAGTTTCTCGAGTTCGTGCTGCTCACCGTGACTTCGGTTTTCGTCCTAGTGGACCCCTTCGCAGTAGTTCCGATGTTCTTGGCAATGAGCGTGGATTCGCCCGGTGCAGAGCGCCGCGATATGGCGCGGCGTTCGGCGTGGACCTGCGCGATCGTCCTATGCGTATTTGCGGCAGCCGGCAGCCTGATTTTCAAGGCGTTCGGGATCACGCTGCCGGCGTTCAAAATCGCGGGTGGGATCATCCTGCTGCAAATTGGTTTGGACATGCTGCAGGCGCGCCAGTCGGCCACGAAATCGACGGCCGAAGAAGAGCGCGAGGGCGCGGAGAAAGAGGACGCCAGCATCATTCCGCTTGGGATACCAATGCTCGCAGGTCCGGGCGCGATTTCGACGGTGATGGTGCTGGTGGGCGTGTCCCACGCGCTCTGGCAGCACGCAGTCGTCTACGCGGCGATCCTGGCGACTTCGTTCTCTTCGTACGTGATCCTCGCGGGAGCCGATCGCGTTCGCCAATATCTCGGCGGGACCGGCATTCGGATCATGACGCGGCTGATGGGACTCCTTCTGGTGGCGCTGGCCGTGCAGTTCGTCGCGAATGGCCTGATCGATTTCGGCGTGATCAAGCCGCTGACGTCCAAGTGAGGACTGCTCAAGCTGGCTCGCGGCAGAGAACAGAGGACAGGATACCTGACAGGGCACTCGCCGACGCACCGACGGCGTCTTTCGCGCGCCAGGCAACGAAACCATCTGGACGAACCAATACCGCTCCGGACGGGGTGATCCCATAGAGGCTCGAAAAACTTCCAGACGGGTCGGCTAGGCCTCGAGCGCCGACTTGGTGGACATCCAGTTCGATTCCACGTTGCTTGGCGGCAGCACGACCGATCTCGCTCCAAGTTTTTCCCTCGGGGCCAATCAGCAGCACGAAATTCTGTCCGAATAGGTCGAGTGTGGAGACTTTTTCTCCGTTCCGCTCGAGCACAAGATGGGGCGCGCGGCGGCCGGGACGGCCTTTCGATTCGCGAGGGTTCTCATAGGCCACAGCATCCTCGCGTTCGGAAATCACCGCCGCAGAGTGGTAGCAGTAGCCGAGCTCGATATTCAGGTCGTTCTGGATCGGCTGCATGTTGTCTGATTTTAGATACGGAGCCGAGCGCGTCACGTAGCGCGAGTACGCCTGTTCCACCGTGAACGCAGCGGCAGGACGCCGCTCCGGCTCATAAGTTTCGAGCAGAGCCGGGCCCGCGGTTCCGTTCGACACCATCGCCAGCTTCCACGCGAGATTGTGCGCGTCCTGGACGCCGGTATTGCCACCGAAGCCGCCGCTCGGCGGCATGACGTGCGCCGCGTCTCCCACGAGAAAAATGCGCCCTTGCCGGAAGCGCTCGGCGACGTCCGCCATCGCGTCCCAGTGCATGATGTTCTCGATCGTCACCGGCACGTCGCGCGTGCCGAGGCCTGCGTAGAGCATTTCCAGCGCGCGCTCGTTCGTCAGACCCGCCGAAACATCGGTAACGGGATTCTTTGGATCGCCCAGCCAATGGACGGCGAGAAATCCTGATGTGAAGGGCTTCTCGATGCGGAAGAATCCGCTCAGCGTCGGATTCACTACATAGATCACGCTTAGGCTGCGGCCGCGCAGAAGCGGACCCACATCGCCTCGAAAATAGATCGTGATGCTTTTCGAGAATACTCCGTGACCCTTCATGCGGATTCCCAACTGCTCGCGAACGCGGCTGTGAGCGCCGTCCGCGGCCACCATGTATTTCGCCCGGACTGTGGCCGTCTCGCCCGTGTCGCGATGCCGGATTACCGCCGTGATCCCTCGAGCATCTTGCTCGAACGAAATCATTTCGGTGGCGAAGCGCAGCTCCGCTCCCAATTCCTCCGCGCGGGCTTTCAAGAGCGGCTCGAGCAGGCTCTGAGTAATGAAAAGGCGGAGCGACGGGCTGACGTCGCGCACGCCTTCATTCAGGTTGGCGATGAACCAGGCGAGTTCCTTGCCGGCCAGAGTCTCCACCGCCATGATGGCGCCGTCTTGGACGAACTGCTCGTCCGACTTGCGCATCACGATCTGCTCGACACCCACCTCGCGAAAAACTTCCATCGTGCGCTGGGTGATCATCGCCGCGCGCGGATGGATGGCTGTCCCGCGATGATGTTCCACCACCAGCGGGCGGACGCCATGGTGAGCCAGCAGCAGCGCGGTCGACATCCCGACCAGGCTGCCTCCGACGATCAGAACCGGAACTTCGATATCCGGCATGCGGCATTTCCGGCGAAGGCGCATGCGCATTCGCGCGTGTTCGCCGTCCCCCCAATCCCCCAGTGGGCCGGAACGCTATCACAATTGGGTTCATGCCGGTAGAAGGCGTGTTGACACCCTATTGCCGCGCCAGTAAGATTTCGGCCCAGACGATCACGCAGGTACGCTTGTCCAGGCGGAGACATTCGAGCAGGAGAAAAACCATGAAGAAGGTTCTGTGGGCCGTGCTGGTACTTGGGCTATTCCTGGCGATGGCAATCCTGCCGTCCGCCGCCAACGCTCAGGCGACGACACCTGCTGCCGCTGCTCCTGCCGCTTCCGCTGCTCCAGCCGGCGCACCTGTCGCGCCGCAGGGGCGCAAGAAGCGGGTCGCGATCTTCGACTTTGACTACGCGACCGTCCAAACCGCTTCCGCCGCGGCGTTCGGCACGAACATTGACGTCGGCAAGGGCATCACCGACCTGCTCGTGAAGTATCTCGTGCAGGATGGAACGTACTCCGTGATCGAGCGGCAAGTGCTCGACAAGATCCTCGCCGAGCAGAATTTCTCCAATAGTGATCGCGCGAACCCGACTTCGGCGGCCAAACTCGGCAAACTGCTGGGCGTGGACGCGATTATCGTCGGTGCGGTCACGCAATTCGGCAACGACACGAAAACTACCGGTGTCGGAGGCGGCGGTGGAGGCATCGGTGGATTCGGCCTCGGCGGTTTCCACCACTCAAATAGCAAGGCAATCGTGAACATCGACGCGCGCATCGTCGATATCGACACGGCCGAGATTCTCGGGGTGGCCGAGGGCCACGGCGAGTCTTCGCGCTCGAGCACGTCGCTATTGGGCGGCGGTGGCAACTGGCGCGGATTTGGCGGTGGCGCGGTGGATTTCGGCAGCAGCGATTTCCAGCAGACGATTCTCGGCGAGGCGGTCAAGGCCTCCGTCCAACAATTGAGCGCTGGGCTGATCGCGGACAACGCAAAAGTGACGGTGCGAACGATTATCGTGTCCGGCCTTGTGGCGGCGGTGGATGGCGGGCAAATCGTCTTGAACGTGGGCGCAAAGGCGGGCGTAAAAGTCGGCGATCAGCTTTCGGTCGAGCGCGTGACCAAGGAAATCAAGGATCCGGCGACCGGCCAGGTGATCCGTCGCCTCTCCACGCCCGTGGGCGTGGTGAAAGTGACGGACGTGGACGACATTTCCGCCGTCTGCGTGCCTGTTTCAGGCGCGGGATTCAAAGTCGGCGACGCTGCCAAGACCGTGACGCAGTAGCCGGGGCATCACGCGCTTAGCGCGGCACCGGCCCCACCGTCGCTTTTTCTATCGTTCTTCGGGCGGGACGTAGCGGCGCGTTTGCACCCTTCCCTCATCGGGCTCACGCGCGTTTTCGATTCCGCTGACCACTTCAGCCTCGTAGTCCTGTCCTTCCTCGGTTAGTTCTTCGACGCTTTCGGAGTCGATGTTTTCTCCGCGCGGCAGGGCCTGGATATCGCCGGACTGGCCCGCCGCGCCCGCACCGAGTCCCCTCGCCGGGGGCGGGGCAAGCATTTCAACGGCCTCAGGGCCGCGCAGGCGGCGCTTGGCGCGTTTTTTCTTTTTCGGGCGTATTACCTTGCCGCGAATCTGCGGCTTCTTCTTCTTGCTCGCCACTTTTTTCTTGCGAGCCTTCTTCTTTTTCGCCATGGCTTTTTCCTCTTCTCTCTCAGGCCGGTTACGCTTACTGAATCGGCTCCGTCGGCAGGCCCTCGGGACCCGCGCCCACAATTCCGACCTGCGTCCGCTGACTCAAAGGAGTGTCTCGGCAAAATCTGGGCTTATTTTACATTCAACTTGCAATGCAGAAAGATCAATCTAGAATGCTCGCACGTTTGCGGAGGAAGGGCTCCCAGGTCTCCGGTAAGGAGAGCCTGGGAGATCGTCGGGCTCCCAGGTCGCAGTCACGCCTGGGAGAAACGTCCCGCCGAATTGGGCGGCGGGACCGGCGAAGCGCAGTCGTCGCTCGCCGACGGACGTTCTCAGGAAGGCTCGCGGGAGGATCCGAATGTCGAATGCACGCGGATTCTACGGCTGGAAACTCGTCGGCGCGCTTTCTTCGATTGATTTCTTGAACCTGGGGTTCCCGTTCTACATCGGCGCCATCATCAATGCGTACATGCAGCAGCACATTTCCATGAGCCGCGGCACATACGGTTTCGGCTCCACGCTGGTGAATCTTTTCGTCGGTCTTCCTTCCACGCTCGTTGCCATGTCCATTGCCAGGCGTGGCATTCGCTCGACGTATCTCATCGGTTCGGCGCTCGTGTGCATCGGCTCTCTGTTTCTTGCCTTTGCGACCACCAAACCGTGGCAGTTCCTGGTGGCATACGGCGTGATCGTTGGCAGCGGCATTTGTTTCGGCGACATCATTTGCGGCAGCACAGCTGCCGCTCGTTGGTTCGAGCGCTACCGCGGCCGCGCCGTCGGCTTGGTCCTCAGCGGCTCCGGCGTGTGCGGATTGATGGCGCCCCTCATGGATAGGTTTCTGCGGGCGCACGGCGGCGATTGGCATCTCGGCTGGAAAATCGGAGCGGCCGGCGCCGCGCTCGCGGGAATCATCGCCCTGCTCTTCGTGAAGGAGCGTCCCGAGGATCTTGGCCAGCTCCCTGACGGCGGCGCCAGACCGGAAGCAGGCGCGGCCGCGAGCCACGCGCCCAGCAAGCTCATCACCGGGCATGAATGGACCGCGGGCGAAGCCTACCGTACGCCGAGCTATTGGCTGGTCGTCCTCGCCGGACTCGCGGCGCAGTTCCCGTTTTTCCTTTTCGTTCCGCACTGGTTCCTCTACCTGACAAATACTGGAATTCCATCGGGCGCGGCGGCGTTTTCGATGAGCCTCATGCCCGTGTCCGCCATTATCGGCAGGTTGATTGGCGGCTGGCTGATGGACACGATCAACGCGCGCGTTGCATTCGTGATCGGGCTGTTGTGTTATCTCTTCGGCTCGCTAGCTGCGCTGCGAGTCGGTCCCGGCTCGCTGCTGATCGGCGATTCCGCCGCCGTTTTGTACGGCCTCGCCATCGGCTGGACCTTTACCTGCATGACCACATGCGTCGCGCATTACTACGGCCCGTCCGCTTTCCCTAAACTCGCCGGCACGCTACTGTTCTGGACTTCCGGCGGCGCTTCGCCCGCGGCCTGGGTCGGCGGCAAGATTTTCGATATGTACGGCGGTTACGCGCACGCGTGGCAGCTGAACATCATCATCACCGTGATCGGCATCGTCGCCATCTTGTTCGCCACCATGCCGCGTCACCGTACGGAAACGAGCGCGGTCGCTAGGGCCGCGTGAGCTGGAAAATGACGCTGGCTATCGCATAGGAGACCCAAGTGCCCGAGAAGAAAAGCTTCTACGGATGGAAGCTCGTCGCCGTTCTGTTCATCCTCGATTTCATCAACATGGGCTTCCCCTACTACGGCGGCACCATCATCAACAGCTACATGATTCACGCCATCGCCATGAAGCGCAGCACTCTGGGCTTGGGCTTCACCATCCTCAATCTCTTTGTCGGACTCGCCGCCATCTTCGTGGCTATGGCCATCGTCAAATGGGGGATTCGCAAGACGTTCATCATTGGCTCCTGCATTATCGGCTCGAGCGCGCTCTTCCTCGGTTTCCTCGCGTCGAAGCCCTGGCATTACCTGGTCGCCTTCGGCGTGGTCAACGGTACGGGCATGAGTTTCGCGACACTGGTTCCCTGCGCCACCGGTGTGACGCGCTGGTTCCGCCGCTACCGCGGCGCCATGATGGGTCTGACGCTGTCTGCCTCGGGAATTTCCGGATTCTTCCTTCCCCCGCTGCTGAACAAGATGCTCCAGGCCGGTAGCGGCAACTGGCACGTCGGCTGGAGAATCGTCGCCGGAGCCATGGTGGTTTCCGGCTTGATCGCGTTCCTGTTCGTCCGGGAAAGCCCCGAGTCCATGGGCCAGACGGTCGATGGTTTGCCCGAAGAAGCGCAGGCGCAGCCTTCCCGCACCGATGCGCTGGCCACGAAGCACGAATGGACTGCCGGCGAAGCCTATCGCACCTCCGCCTACTGGTTGGTCGCCATCGCCGGCATCGCCGCTACCTTCCCGTATTTCCTCTTCATCGCGCACTGGGTCGAGCACCTCACCGGAGTCGGGATTACTCCCGCCAAAGCCTCGTTGGGAATCAGCTTGCTCACATCCGGTACGCTCGGTGGCCGCTGGCTCGGTGGATTGCTCATGGACTACCTGAACGCTCGCTTGGTTTTCGTGCTTGGCGCCAGCCTTTACTTCATCAGCTCGTACCTGGCCTTCACGTCGCACGCCGGCGCCTTGGATCTCGCCTACGTCGCCTCCGCGCTGCAGGGCATCGCTTATGGCTGGACCTATAGCTGCACGAACACGATGGTCGGCCATTACTACGGCCGCAAGGCATATCCGAAGCTGAGCGGGATGTTCATTTTTCTCACGTCTGCCATCGCGTCTCCTGCCGGGCTGGTCGGCGGCATGATCTTCGATCGCTACGGAAGCTACGTGAAGTCGTTCGAGCTGGACGCGGTGCTCGCAGCCATTGGAATCGTGGCGATCCTCTTCGCGGCAATGCCTGCTCGGCGCGATACGGTTCCCGTCGGCGTAGCCCAGCCGGAAGCCGCGTAGCGCCGGCGTTTCTCTGCAGCGACAGCGCGTCCCAAATGCCTGCAACCAGCCAGCGCTTCGCTTCGTCTTATCTGTGAGTTGGGAGACTTGGGCTCTCGCTTGCAAGGGAGCCCATGAGCCGCGGCCTTAGTTGCAACTTTAGATCGTACTCCAGTAGGTTACCTACACTCTCAAGTTCGAGGCCGGCTGCCGCCGCTGAAGCTCCCAACGGAGGTGCCCGTGATTCGCCGCCGCGAATTTGTGAAGTCGTCTCTTGTTGGCACAGCATTGCTCAGCGTGCCGCTCGTCCGCGCAATTCTCGCCGCCGACTCCGCCTCGCTCGTCGTCGCTACGAAATACGGCAAAGTGCGGGGAATCTCTGCCGACGGCGTCTGCGCCTTCAAAGGCGTCCACTACGGCGCGTCCCCCGAAGGCGCCGGGCGCTTCATGCCGGCCGCTGCGCCGAAACCTTGGATCGGTGTTTTCGACGCGCTTGAGTACGGCACCATGGCCCCGCAGATTCTTTCCTCAGCCACTGGCTCGGATATCCGCATCGCGATGGGCGACATATTTGGGCCGGGAGACGTCGGCGAAGATTGCCTCGTCCTCAACGTTTGGACGCCAAGCGTAGCCCGCGGGAAACGGCCTGTGATGGTATGGCTGCACGGCGGCGGCTACACCGGCGGTTCTGATGGCGCGCCGACGTATGACGGCGCCAATCTCGCGCGCAAGCAGGACGTGGTCGTCGTCGGCATCAATCATCGCCTCAACGTTTTTGGCTATCTGTATCTCGGCGAGATCGGCGGCGAAAAATATGCGGACTCGGGCAACGTCGGCATGCTCGATATCGTCCTCGCGCTCAAATGGGTGCGCGACAATATCGCGCACTTCGGCGGCGATCCCGGCAACGTGACGATCTTCGGCGAGTCCGGCGGCGGAGGAAAGGTCGGCACGCTGATGGCGATGCCTCCGGCGAAAGGCCTGTTTCACAAGGCCATTGTCGAGAGCGGCTCCATGCTGCGCGTGAGCACGCGGGACGAAGGAGACGCCGCCGCGCGAAAATTCCTCGCGCAGCTGAAAATCGAACCGGATCAGGTCCACGATCTTCAAAATGTTCCGATGAGCGACATGCTAGCGACTTTTCGCACTATGACTGGACCCAACGCGATTCGCCTCGGGCCGGTTGTCGACGGCCGCTCGCTGCCGCGGCAGCCGTTCGATCCGGACGCACCTGCGCAGTCCGCGAGCGTTCCCATGATCATCGGGACCAACGGCACGGAGACCACGGCCTTGCTTGGCATCGTTGACCCATCGCTATTCTCGCTCAGCGAAGCGGAGATGCGAACCAAGCTCGAGACGTACTTGCATCTCGCGGATGATTCGCAGCTCGATGGCTTGATTGCCACGTACAAGAAAGCGCGGCCGGACGCGACGCCGAGCGACATCTATTTCGCAGTCACTACCGATCGCATGATGCGCATGAATGCGATCACCCAGGCCGAGCGCAAAGCCGCGCAGGATGCTGCGCCTGCGTACATGTACATATTCGACTGGCGCAGCCCCGTGCTCGGCGGGGAAATGGGTTCGCCGCACGGCATTGAGCTCGCCTTTGTCTTCGACAATACGGACAAGACCACGGGAATGAACGGAACAGGCGCCGATCTTGCGCCGCTCGCAGAAAAAATGAGCACGGCCTGGGCTGCCTTTGCTCGCACCGGCAATCCGAATCATTCCGGCCTGCCGCACTGGCCCGCCTACGACGCGGACTCCCGCGCCACGATGATCTTCAACGATGAATGCAAAGTCGTCGACGATCCCGGCCGCGACGAGCGCCTCGCCATCACCGCGTTGCCCACTGCCTAAGTCCGAATCTTGCGGTGGTCTTGTAGGGGCACAGCATGCTGTGCCCGGCGAAAATGCTTGGCTCAGCGTCACCCATCCATGAGTTGGCTTTGGGTGTAAACGTAGCGCCAGGCTTCAGCCCGGCATCTTGCTTCTCATTCCGGGAATAGAAAATCTAAAGGTCTTGCTCGGATCGACGGCGCGTCCAGCAAGGCGATCCAGCAATGACTGCCCGACGATATAGACAAACGGACCTTCACGGCCGGTCCAATTCCGTTGGAACGGCCTCGGCTTGTAGCCAGCGACGTTCGCTATGATCACGAGAGTCCCATCCGGCAGCAGATCCGCAACACCGAGGTCCACGCAAGGCCAGATATGCTGTTCGTCCTCGTACACTCGATTCGTGATCGCTTCGGCTATTTCGCTACGAATCGGTTCCGCGTGGGCTTGCCAATCCTGGAGCCAACAAAACGCAATCTTTCTGGGAAGACTCTTGCCAGTGAGGTTCTCTGCGCACTGAACCGTTTCCTCTAGCGCGTTCTCAACAAACGAACTGAATTCTTGTCTATTCACGGCAGAACCAAACAGGTCGGAACTACAGCTGAATCTTCGAGAAGAAATAGCTCCCAATCGCGAGCAGCAGCGCCGTCAACACCGTTACGACGACGAGATCGGTCGTCAGCCCGAACGCGAACTGATTGATCAGTGCGCCGCGCAGCCCGTCCACTCCGTAGCTCAGCGGATTTAACCGCAGCAGGAGCTTCAGAGCGCTTGGCAATCCGGCTGCCGCAAAAATCGCGCCGGAAAAGAAGAACAGCGGCATGATCAGGAAATTGATGATCAGCGGGAATCCCTGCATGTCCTGCAGCACGGAACCGAATACCGTCCCGATGCCCGCGAACAGCAGCGCGATCATGAACATGAAGAAAATGCCCAGCGGCAGGTAGGGCGAGCTAACCACGCGAAAGCCGGCGAGCAGGCAGATCGCGAATACGATGAGCCCTTGTACAAACGCGACAATCGCTCCGCCCAGCATCCTCCCAAACACGATCTCCAGCCGCGACACGGGCGCAACCAGCGTCTCTTTCAGGAATCCGAATTGCCGGTCCCAGATGATTTCGATTCCGGAGAACACGGCGTTGAAAAGAATCGCCATCGACACAATTCCCGGCGAGAGAAAGTTGATGTAGTTCCCCTGGCCGGCTCGCGCGAACATCCCCCGCAATCCGAATCCCAGCGCCACCAGAAACAGGATCGGCTGGCCGAGCGAGCCGATGATGCGCGCCGGCGAACGCATGTAGCGCTTCAGTTGCCGCACGCAAAGAATGTAGATCGCTTTCATCGTCGCCCTCCTCGCCAGGCCCGGCCCATCATCCTCATGCGCTCGATCGCGTTCGCTTCTTCCTCGCGAATAGCGTGGCCTGTGAGCGCAATGAACGCATCCTCCAGATTTGCGCACTTCGTGCGTTCTTTCAATTCGCTGGGCGAGCCCTGCGCGACGATTTTGCCGTGATCGATCACCGCGACCTCGTTCGCCACGCGATCCGCTTCGTCCATGTAGTGCGTAGTGAAGAAAACCGTCACGCCTTCTTCCTTGCTCAGTTGCTGGATGTAGCCCCAGATATGGTTGCGCGTTTGCGGATCGAGGCCGATCGTCGGCTCGTCGAGAAACAGAATGCGCGGCGTGTGCAGCAGCGCCCGCGCCACTTCCAGCCGCCGCTTCATTCCCCCCGAGTATGTCTTCACCAGATCCTTTTTGCGCTCTCCCAATCCGACGAAGTCCACCAGCATGTCAATGCGCTTCACGCGCTCGCCGTGCGGCACGCCGTAGAGGATGCCATGCAGGTCCATGTTCTCGTACGCCGTCAGCTCGTCGTCGAGGCTCGGGTCCTGAAAGACGATCCCAAACGACCGCCGCACCTGCTTCTGCTCGCGCGTCGGATCGTACCCGTTGACGCGAAGTGACCCGCTGGTCGGATCGAGCACGGTGGTCAGCATCTTGATCGTAGTCGTTTTGCCCGCGCCATTGGGCCCGAGAAAACCGAAAATCCTCCCTTCGGGGACTGTGAACGACACATGGTTCACCGCGCAAAAATCCCCGTAGTTCTTCACAAGGTCCTGGACTACGATCATGTCGCCCATTCGTATTTTCCTGTGGCCCTGGCTGGTGAATGCTCAAAAGGGGTGAGACAGGATACGATGTATCCGCCAGCCGGGCAATTGCTTATAACGGCGGGCCGGGGTCGAAAGTTACGCGCGAATCGAGCGCTGCGAGCGGCTAGGAGGCCTGAACCTGTGACCACAGTTCGAGAAGCGACGTATGAGGTCCTGCGCGACCTCGGGATGACCAAGATCTTCGGCAATCCCGGCTCGAGCGAGCTGCCATTTCTCAAGGACATGCCGCCCGGCTTCGAATACGTCCTCGGCCTTCACGAGCGCGTAGCCGCAGGGATGGGGCTTGGATATGCCCTCGGACGCAACGAAGCGGCGTTTGTGAACCTGCACTCGATCGCGAGTGCCGGGAACGGTCTCTCCGCGCTCATCGATGCCTATTATCTTCACGCCCCGCTCGTCGTCACCACCGGCCAGCAGGACCGCCGCCAGATCATGGCTGAGCCGTTTCTAGTGAGCCGCGCGGTCGATGTTGTGAAGCCCTACGTGAAATGGGCCTGCGAACCGCTGCGCGCCGAAGACGTTCCTGCGGCGATCGCGCGCGGCTATCACCTGGCGATGCAGCCGCCGCGCGGGCCCGTCTTCATTTCGGTCCCGATGGACGATTGGAACAAGCCCAGCCAGCCCGTCGTTGCGCGGCGCGTGAGCCAGTCTGTTTCGCCTGAACCCGCTGCGCTCGATGACGTCGTTCGCGCGATCGATTCGAGCAAGAAACTCGCGCTCATCGCCGGATCGCAGATCGAAGAGGACGGCGCGTGGCACGATGTGATCACGCTCGCCGAACGCCTGAATGCGGACGTCTACGCCGAGCCGATTGCTTCGCGCTGGGCGTTTCCGCGCAGCCATCGTTTGTTTCGCGGCGGCCTGCTGCCCGCGCAAAAACCGCTCGCCGATCAGCTCTCGGGTTACGACGCGGTCGTCGTCCTCGGCGCGCCCGTGTTTCTCTACTACGCCTACGTGCCCGGCAACGCCATCGCGCCAGGTACAAAGCTCTTTCAGATCACGAACTCGCCGCAGGACGCTTCCGCGGCCCTCGCGGGAACGAGCATCGTCGGCAACGTCGCCGCGGCTGCGAAATATCTCGCCGCCCGCGTGAAACCTGCGGCCCGTGACGCGACGCCATGTCCCCCTGCACCCGAACCGAAACCCGAGCACCCGATGATGTGCGCGTATCTGTTTCACACGCTCAACAAGCTCTTGCCCCGCGACGCGATCATTGCCGAAGAGTGCCCTTCGTCGAAGGGCGATCTCGATCGGTACGTCAGCCTCGACGAGCCCGGGTCGTTCTATTCGGTGCGCAGCGGAATTCTTGGTTTCGGCGTGCCAGCAGCTGTCGGTTTGCAAATAGCAAATCCAAAGCGGCGCGTGGTCTGTCCCGTCGGGGACGGCTCGCTGCAATATTCGGTTCAGGCACTGTGGTCGGCGGTGCAAACGAAAGCGCCAGTCGTGTTCCTCGTGATTTGCAACGGCAACTATTCGGCGCTCAAGGGATTCCGCGATTTCACGAAAGTCGGCACGAATGTTCCCGGCATCGACATTCCCGGAATCAATGCCGCGCTCATCGCGCAGGGCTACGGCATGAAAACCCGCGAAGTGGACCGCGCGGAAGATCTCGAACCCGCGCTGAAGTGCGCTTTCGCAGCGAACGAGCCGCACTTGATCAGCGTCAACGTCCAGCCCGGCGGCCAAAAGACGATGGGCATGGACCAGTCTGTGAACCCCCCGAATTACGGCTAAGCGGCGTCATCCGAGCGATCTGCTTTCGGCCTATTGAGGAAGGGTGAGTTCCACGTCGTCTGACGTGTCAGCTTCCGAGCGCTTTCTGCAGCTTTTCGAATGTCGTCGTGAGGTCTTCCGGTTCCATGCGCGTCTCGCCCACCACGGTCATGAAGTTTGAGTCGCCGGACCACCGCGGCAGAACGTGCAGGTGAAGGTGGCCCGTGACGCCGGCGCCCGCCGCCCGCCCAAGGTTCATGCCGAGGTTGTAGCCCTCCGGATGATATGTTTTGCCGAGCGCGGTCTGCACCCGCTGCGCCAGGCGCATCATTTCCGCCAGAGTCTCCGGCTCCGCCGCATCCAGATTCGCCACGTGCGCGTACGGCACCACCATCACATGCCCGCTTGTGTAGGGAAATTTGTTCAGGATGACGAAGTTCTTCGCGCCGCGCAGCACGATCAGCATGCGCACATCATCGTTGGCGGCGAGGGCGTCGCAGAAGATGCAGCGGTCATCTTTCGACGCGTCGGCGATATACCGGTATCGCCACGGCGTCCAGATGTAATCCATCCCGCTCAGTCCCGCGCGCCGGGAGCAGAGCCCGCCGCGGTGCCGGCCGCTTGCGGGTTGTTGACGTAGTCCTTGAGTTCTTTGCTGGGTTTGAAAAAGGGAATTTTCTTCGGCGGCACTTCGACCTTGGCTCCGGTCTTGGGATTCCGGCCTGTGCGTCCCCGGCGCTGGCGTGTGCGGAAGCTCCCGAAGCCGCGGATCTCGATCTTGTCGTCGGCCTGCAACGCGGCGATGATACTGTCGAAGATCGTCTCAACCACCGCTTCGGACTCCTTGCGCGGCAGCTCGGTTACCCGCGTTACTTCCTCCACGAGATCCGCCTTCGTCATCGTGTGCTCTAAATTTGCCTGCTCTCCCGCAGCCATTAGTGCAAGGCCTCCTCTCGCGAACCGCTGATTTTGTGGGCCGTTTGGCGCTGGGACGGAGCGCCGCACAATTCTTCCTTATCACCAATCCAACGCTACGTAAACCCTTTTTCCGCTGTGACTTGCGCGCTGCCCCTGCGTGCGCCAGTCGCTACGACGATTGCCGCTTGGCCAGAATGGCATCGCCGATTGTCGCGTTGGGAGACGACTTCGACGATCGGAACGATTGCATTTCGTCGCGCTCGGCCTGCTTCTGCGCCGCTCGATAGCTGAGGCTGATCTTGTGCTGTTCGGGTTCGAGCCGCAGGATCTTGAAGTCATACTCCTGCCCCGGCGTCAGCACGGCCGTGACGCGCGCATCGCGCGCAACTTTCGCGGCCTTCTCGCGCTCGCCCTTCGGACGCCGCTCCTCGATTTCCGAGATGTGGCAGAGACCTTCGATTCCGTCAGCCAGCTCGACGAACGCGCCAAAATCCGTCGCGCGCGCGACCTTGCCCTTGACGACGTCGCCGATCTTGTGCGCGCCGAACCAGTTGGCCCAGATGTCGTTGACCTGCTTGACGCCGAGCGAGAGGCGCCGGTTCTGCGAGTCCACTTTCAGCACCTTGGCCTCGACTCTGTCGCCCTTCTTGAACTTCTCGCTCGGATGCTTGATGCGTTCGGTCCAGCTCACATCGCTGATGTGAATCAAGCCTTCCATTCCCTCTTCCAGCTCCACGAACGCGCCGAAATCCGCGAGGTTGCGAATCTTTCCGGTGACGATCGATCCAACCGGATATTTCTCCGCGGCGGCGTCCCATGGATCGGGCAATGTCTGCTTCAGACCCAGCGAAATCCTCCGCTGGTCCGTCTTCACCTCGAGCACCGCCACTTCGACTTCGTCGCCGACCTTGACGATCTTCGACGGGTGCTTCACATGCTTCGACCAGCTCATCTCGCTCACGTGCACCAGGCCTTCGACGCCCGGTTCGATTTGCACGAAGGCGCCGTAGTCCGTCACGCCGACCACTTTTCCGTGCACGCGTGCACCTGCGGGAAAGCGCTCCGGCACCGTGGCCCAGGGATCGGGCATCAATTGTTTCCGTCCGAGCGAAATCCGCTGCTTTTCCTTGTCGAATTTGAGGATTTGAACCTGGATTTCTTCGCCGGGCTGCACGATCGTCGACGGATGCGGCGCGCGGCCCCAGACGAGGTCGCTGACGTGCAACAAGCCGTCCATTCCGCCGAGATCGACGAACACTCCGTAGTCCGTAATGTTTTTCACGCGTCCGGTAACGGTCATGCCTTCGGCCAGCGTGGCCGCCAGCGCTTCGCGCTTGGCTGTCTGCTCTTCTTCGAGAATCGCGCGCCGGCTCACCACCACGTTGCCGCGCTTGCGGTTGAGCTTCAGGACCCGGACTTCGATCTCCCGGTCTTTCCACCCCTCGAGATCATGCACAGGCCTCAGTTCGATCTGCGATGCGGGCAGAAACGCGCGCACGCCGATATCGACCACCAGCCCGCCCTTGATCCGTTCGGCAATCTTCCCGTTGAGGTTCGTGTGCTCGCGATAGGACTTCTCGATGCGATCCCAGACGCGCCGCCGGTGCGCTCGCGCGTACGACAGCAGCACATAGCCGTCCTTCTCGTCGTGCAAACGCTCGACCTCAATCGTTTGACCGGGGCCGAACTCGATCGCATTGCCCGAATCGAGGAACTCCTGGGCGGGAACCAAGCCCTCGAACTTTCCTCCCACATCGACCACCACACCTGCTTCCGTCACCGCCAGCACTCGCCCGTCGAAAATCTCTCCCTCGGCAGCGGCCTGCGGCGTGGAGAACTGGTCGAGCAGTTGGTCCATGGTCTCAGACGATTCCTGTGCCTCAGCCGCTCCTTCGGGAGTCGGTGGCGCAGAGGCCGCATTCACATCGGCTGAGGGGGCTTCGCTGTCCGATCCCGCCGTCTCCGCTGCGGGGGTTGCTTCGGGCGTCAATACAAGGGTTTCGGGAGCAGGCTCGGCGGCCTCTGGCTCGCGGGCCATCGCGGTTGCTGCCGCCGCGCCTCCCGCCTGGGAAGTGACGCTGGGCGGAGTGTCCGATCTATGCTCCGTAAATCCAGTTTCAATGGCGGAAGTTTGTGGGTTGTTGTCGTGTTCGGGTGACATGAAGAGCGGCCTCCGTGAGGATCGTGCCCTATTTTCCGAGGGCTCGGCCTCGGTCACTCCACCCATCAGGGGGCTAGAGCAGAGAAGGGGACAAAGCGCCCACGCTCGACGCGATGTCGCAGAAATCATACGGCCCGCTTCGCGCGTTGTCAACAAAACCGAGTGTACGCTGCGTGAACGCCCTGCAACTCCTGTGCGTTGTGCATACTGAAGGATATGGTACAGTGGCGAACCGATGCGGATTTTCGTCCTCGGGGCAGGCGGCACTGGCTCCCTGCTGGCACAACTCCTCGAGCGCCAGGGACACACCGTCTGGTGCGGCGACCGGGATATCGAGCGCGCCCGCCGGTTCCTGGGCAAGAAAAGGCGGATCGAAATCCGCGAGGCGAACGCCCGCAATCTCTGGTCGATTGTGCGCGCGGGGCGCGGCGCTAACCTCATCATCAACGCCTCGCCCGCCGTCTACAACAAGATTGTCTTGCGAGCCGCGCTGCGGCTGCGCGCGCATTACCTCGACCTGAACTCGCACCTCACGCATCATCCGTTCAAGCCCGAACAGTTTCGCTTTCACAAGCGCTTCGAGGCCAAGAATCGCGTGGCGCTCGTGTGCGCGGGCGTTGCGCCCGGTCTCACCAACCTGCTCGCACAGCGCGGCTCGGAGCTGCTCGATTCGGTCGAGGCCGCCTATATCCGCCTCTACGAGAGCACCGAGAGCAAGGATCCGATCTCGACGTGGTCAGCGGACGTGGCCTACGACGAAGCGACATCGCGGCCTCGCATCTATCGCAGCGGCCGGTTTGCGCTCGCGCGAAGATTCAACGAGCGCGAGATCTTTCGCTTTCCGCAACCCATCGGCGAGGTGCCCGTGTATCTCGCCGCGCAAGACGAAGTCTGCATGCTGCCTTACGTGATCAAGATGCGCGATGCCGACGCCAAGATCGGCGGAAACGATATCGAACGCTTGCGGCGATGGTACCGGCAGGGGCGGCTGCACCGCTCGACAGGAATCGTGCGCAAGCGGTTTCCGGAAACGCTGACGCCGCGCCGCGTCGCGAAATTGATTCGCAAGGGCGTGCTCGAAAACGCTCGCTTTGCTGCCGCTGTGCTGGTCCGCGGAATGAAAGGAGAGCAGCCGCTTCTGGTGCGATGGGACGCCAGCTTTCCCACCCTCTACCAGATTCGGCAGCGTGGGCTGATCTCAACTCCGATCGCCTACGCTACGGCTCATCTGGCCGCAATCTTCGTCAAGCACTTCCCGCGCGATTTTGCTGGCGTGATCGGGCCGGCCTCGCTGCCGCGCGAAAAGCGCCGCGCCATCCTGGCCGATGCGCGCTCTCGCGATTTCCGCATCGCGCTCAAGATCACCCGCCTCAAAAAGCTCGAAGAGGAGGAGTTCTAGGCTTTCACGACGGTTTGACCGGTCGCATCGCGCGCCGCTATAATGAAAGCCTCAGCAGAGATTCTGCAGGGAAACTCCAAGGCAATCATTCGGGAGCGGGTCATGATTAAGGCAACACTTCTGCGTTCAGGGATGATCATCAAGCACGAGGGCGATCTCTACGCCGTCTACAACGTGGACCATCGCACGCCGGGCAACAAGCGCGCTGCCATGCAAACCAAGATGCGCAACCTGCGTACCGGTGCGATGATCGACTACCGGTTCCGCGCCGAGGATGTCATCGACAAAGTGACGGTGGACGAAATCGAGTTCGAATATCTCTACAGCGACGGCGACGGCCACCACTTCATGAACAACGAAAACTACGAGCAGATCTCCCTGCAGGACGACATCGTCGGCGACGCCAAGGACTACCTCATCCCGAACATGCCGGTGAAGATCGAGTACCACGACGGCAAAGCGATCGGCGTCCTTCTGCCCGATACGGTCGACCTCACGGTTGTCGAGACCGAGCCGAGCATTCAGAAGGCGACCGCCAGCGCGGTGATGAAGCCGGCGAAACTCGAGACCGGACTCGTGATCAACGTGCCTCCCTTTGTCGGCGAAGGCGATAAAGTCAAAGTCGACACCTCCGAAGGCCGCTACATCCAGCGCGTGCAATAATCACGCGCCGGGGAGAATTCCCTGCGCCGCTCCGTCGTCATTTTTGCGTGCGCGATCCAGATTGCGGGAATGGCCTGCGAGCCCGCGTGGGCGCAGCAGAGTGACGCTGCGCCGCCCGCGCAGTCGCAGGCTGAGCAGCGGCCGTTGCCGGATATTCCCACCCTGCTGCGCGACATCGCCAAAAACCAGGACGCGATCGAAGAAATCCGCAGGCTCTATACCGCGCACCTCTCCGAAGAGCAGGACAAGACCGATTCGGACGGCAGCGTGAAGTCCCGCTCCATCGACGACTACGATGTCTTCTACATCGGCGACGAAGAAGTCCGTCACCTGCTCGCCAAGGACGGCAAGCCGCTCGACGCCGGCGAGAAGAAAAAAGAAGACGACCGCTTCAACAAGGAATTCGACCGGCTGAAAAAGAAACAGGCCGAGCTCGCGAACGATCCGAAAAAGCAGGCGAAGAAAGAAGAGGAGGAAGAAGCCGAGCTTTCCGACTTCCTTCGCGCCGAGCTTTTCACCAATCCGCGCCGCGAATCGCTTCACGGCCGCGAAGTGATTGCCTTCGACGTGAACGGCAATCCGAACTACAAGCCGAAAAAGCGCATCGACTCCATCATTCAGAAACTGTCCGGCACGATGTGGGTCGATGAACAGGCCCGCGAAATCGTGCGGCTGGAAGCGCGCTTCGCCGAATCGGTGCGCATCGGCGGCGGGCTGCTCGCGTCGCTTTCGAAAGGCTCGAACTTCGTCTTCGAGCAGGAGAAAATCAACGACGAAGTCTGGCTGCCGTCCTACGCCGAAGTCCACCTTGCAGGGCGAATCGTCTTCGTCAAGCTCAAGCAGAATTTCGTGGACCGCTACAGCGACTACAAGAAATTCCGCGTCGGCGGCGCCACGATCGGCACCGTCGGCCCAGCGCCGAACTGACGATCCGATTAGGATCGTCATTCCGCTTGCCCTGAGCGCAGTCGAAGGGAGCGAGTCCGCCGCAGCGGACGAGTCGAGGGCTCTCTCTTCGGCCTAACGCGCGGCTGATGTCTTACCTGTACCAAACACGCGGCGGAAGATTGCGTCCACGGCGCGGAGCTGCCGCTTTAGATCGAAGGTATGCGCGAGCGCCTTTTCGTCGAGGAATTTGCGGATGTTCGGATCGGCGGCGACGCGGTCCTTGAAGCTCGTTTCCGATTCCCACGCGGCCATCGCATGCGCCTGCACCCACTTGTAGGAATCTTCGCGCGGCGCGCCGTGCTCTACCAAATCCTGCAAAAGCTGTCCTGAAAAAACCAGCCCCTGGGTGGCGTCGAGATTGCGCTGCATGCGCGCGGGAAACACTTTCATATTGGCGACGATCTCGCTGGTGCGGTGCAGCATATAGTCCACGAGGATCGTCGAATCGGGCAGAATCACACGCTCGACCGAGCTGTGGGAGATATCGCGCTCGTGCCAGAGCGCGATGTTCTCCATCGCCGCGATGGAATTCGCGCGGACCACGCGCGCGAGTCCGCAAATCTGCTCGCTTGAAACCGGATTGCGCTTGTGCGGCATCGCGGAGCTGCCGCGCTGCTCGCCGCCGAACGGCTCCTCGACCTCGCGCACTTCGGTGCGTTGCAAATGGCGGATTTCGAGCGCGACGTTTTCAAGCGTGGCGGCGACGATCGCCAGCGCCGATAGGTATTGCGCGTGGCGGTCGCGCCCAATCACCTGCGTGCTGATCGGCGCGGTGGCAAGCCCGAGCCGGTGGCAAATCTTGTGCTCGATTTCGGGGCCTAAGTGGGTGCACGTCCCGACCGCGCCGGAAATTTTTCCCACGGCCATTTCGCGCGCGGCGGTTTCGAACCGCGCGGCATCGCGGCGATTTTCCGCGTACCAGTTCGCGACCTTCAGGCCAAACGTGATCGGCTCCGCGTGAATGCCATGCGTGCGGCCGATTTCGGGCGTGTCCTTGAACTCCCACGCGCGCTTTTCGAGAATTTCGCCGAACCGCGCGATGCCCTTTTCGATCAGCCGCGACGCGTCGCGCACGAGCAGCGCCTGCGCCGTGTCCACCACATCGTTCGAAGTGAGTCCGTAGTGAAGCCAGCGCGCCGCTTCGAGATCGCCGACCGTTTCCTGCACGGCGATGGTGAACGCAATCACATCGTGGCGGACCTTGGCTTCGATTTCGTTGATGCGCGCCACGTCGATGCGCGCCCGCTCGCGCAGCCTGGCTGCGGCCTCGCGCGGGACCACGCCCGCCTCGGCGAGCGTTTCCGTCGCCGCCAGCTCGACGTCGAGCCACTTCTGGAATTTGTTTGCCTCGCTCCAGACGTGGCCCATCTCCGAACGCGTGTACCGCGCAATCAAATTTCACCCCTCAGATTGCGGTTGATGGCGGGGGACATCCCTGCTCCATCATACTCGATTTTGCCCGACGGACCTGATGCCGCTCTCCCTAGTTTTTTGGCGATTAGACCTTGGTCCGGCGCTTTGTTTTCAATCATTTAGCCTCAAATCAACTCCTGGAGTTTGGCGATTAGGACTCTCATGGTCGTTCAGACAGGTTTGCACCCGATGCCGCCGGACTGCCGCGGCGTCGGTTCGGTTGCCTGTCACTGCGCACCTGTCGTTCATCGTGACGAAGCTAGCATGATGTCAAGCGATTGTGCGCGGAAAAGTCTGTGGACTTCCTAATGGCGTTTTCCACGAAACGCGTGGCGGCGCAGAGTCAGTGCGGGCGAAAGGTGCGTCTCACCAAAGAGAGCATTGAGTGGCACAGACAATCGTGTCTGTGCTCTTCATCTCTTCTGACCAGTCTGAGACGCGCTCGACCACGGCCAGTCCTCTGGCCTCTCGACCAGTCCATCTGTCACGGGATTGTGCTCGATGTATTGCTTGGTTTGCGCGAACTCGATTTCATTTCGTATCCAGTGGTCGAATGACTCGTCTTGCCAGAACGGTTTGCCAGCGCGGTGGAGGATTTCGTTCGCGGAGCGAGCTGTTACGCCTTTGAGCGACTTCGTGATCTGGGGCACTTCGATCTTGGGCGTTAAGAGAACATGGAGATGATTCGCCATTACGACGTAGGCGTGCAGGTCGTAGCGGCCAAACTCGGCAGAGCCGCGTTGGAGCGCGTTAACAGTCAACGCCGCGATTCGCGCATCCTTGAGCCAGAGGGGGGCCAGATTCCGCGCGGTCGAGAATTGCGTCAGCTCTGAGGAATTCTTCATCCACTGCCGCCGAAATGCGCTTGCCCGCCTGAGGTTCCCTTGGCTTCGAGAGCGAGCCATGGAGACGCCAAGTTATGAAGAGCGTCTTGTCACTCGGATGCCAGTGCGGAAGGTTTCTGCGGCAGAACGTCACGCCGGACAAGTAGCACAATTCTGAAGCCAAGAGCAAATGCGGGAAGCACAGACAGGATTGTCTGTGCCACTGAAGGACCTTTCTACCTCAGCTGCGGGGAGTTGGAGCAGGTGCCGGAGCACCTGACCCGTCGGCGCCTTTGGAGGCGAGTTCGCCGGTGATGAGCGTGGTGCGGAACTGCTCCATCAGCTCAGCCAGGGCGTTGGGAGTGTGCGGCATCAGGATGGTGTTGCTGCGATTCGTCCCGGCGACTTCCTTGAGCGTGTCGAAATACTGCGTGAGAAGCACCATGGACATCGCGTCCTTGGGCGTGGCGCCTTCGACCGACGCGGAGAATTTCTCGATCGAATCGCGCAGGCCCTCGATGATGGCTTTGCGCTGATTGGCGATGCCTTCGCCCTGCAGGCGCTTAGATTCGGCGTCGGCTTCCGCTTTTTTCACCAGCAGCAGCTTTTCGGTTTCGGCGCGCGAGACGGTCGCTTCTCGCTCGCGAGCGGCGGCGTTGATGTCGTTCATCGCGGCCTTCACTTTTTCGTCGGGGACGATGTCCGTGATGAGCGATTTCACGATCGAGTAGCCGAATTCGGCCATCGATGCGTCGAGCGAATTTTTCACGTCGACGGCGATTTGGGATTGCTGGTCGAAGGTTTCATCGAGCGTGAGCTTGGGGACGTGGCCGAGGATGCAGTTGTAAACGAACGATTCGATCTGCTTGACCGGATCGGAGAGCTTGTAGAACGCGTCGTAGACCTTGTCCGGCGCGACTTTATACTGCACGGCGATGGGAATGATGACGAAGACGTTGTCCTTCGTCTTCGTTTCGACTTTCACGTCGAGCTGCTGCACCTGGAGGCTGATGTTGGCGACGACGGTGTCGAGGTAGGGAAGTTTGAAGTTCAGGCCCGGCTGAGCAATGCGCGAAAATTTGCCGAGGCGCTGGATGATCTTGGCGTGCGCCTGCTCCGCCGTGAAAAACGAGCCGAAAAAGATGCCGAGCACGAAGATGACGACGACCGCGCCCACCACAAGCAGGATGACCGAGCCGATGTCCATGCGCGCCTCCGAGAGTTCAGTGAGAAGATACACCATCGATTGTTAACAGGAAAAGACTCAACGCAGAGGGCGCAGAGGAGGCGCAGAGGGTACAGAGGGAAGCTTCGCGCTACGGGTTCAGTCTGTGAATCGCTCCCGACCGAGCTTGACCGCCTCCGCGTCGCACCTCTTTGGCTTCCTGGGACACTCGTCGTCGGCGTTCCTCAACTCGTCACCGAGGTGCCGCCAAAACAGTCGCTTAGCCGAAAGTTGGTCATGTTCCCTAAGGATCTTGCCTTCCGGTATCGTGATTTCGTACACCCTAAACGTGCCCATTTCTTCGCAATTGCTGTGGGGCAGGAACTCAGCAGCAACAAGCAAGCGCGAGGAATCGCCCAGCCACGTGACACTCCCTACATTCGGCTCCTCGTTCCAGTAGCAATAGTGCGGTCGGGACATAAACTCCGTCACCAAAGCCTCAGTCGGATCGACAAGCTCGAGACCTCCGGGCCTAACGAAGAAGATCTGGGTCACGAAGTCGCCAACCGCGCCGCCCAGTGTGTAGGTCGCGAAGAATGCGCGCGAGTCCGGCGACCACGCAACTTCGCAATCGGGGGACCAAGTGAAATCCGCCTCAAATTCCTTCCCGAACGCCTCGACGGTGAGGATGGAGTGCGGCAAGTCTTTGTCATGGTCAGAAGTCACCACAATCGTCTTCTGGCCGTCAGGCGAGGGAATTCTGAGGGGCTCCATGAATTGAGGCGGAGAGCAAGCAAATGCTGCGTCGCGAGAGAACGCCCCGCGTTCCACCTTGGAGGCGTGACCAGCCGCCTTCGTCGCTGGCGCAGCGAAAGAGAGCGAGGCCAACGCAACGGCAGTAACGAGCCGCGGGACGCGCATCATAGATCGCTCTTTACGGGGATTATAACAGGGTTAGATTTCGAAGGGGCCGAGGGGGACGCGCTGAGAGGCGATGTGGAGCGAGCCGCGGAAGGCGAAGTCGGCAGCGCGCGCAGCGAGGGCCTGCTCCGCGCTGATCTGGGCGATTTCGGGTGTGTTGTTCTGCTCGGAAAGATGCGCCAGGACGAGATGGCGCGCGCGAGCGTCGAAGACTTCCGCATCGGCGAGAAATTCGCTGACGATGTTATTTGAAAGATGCCCGGTGCGGCTCATGACGCGCTGCTTGATGTGCCACGGATACGGCCCGACCTTGAGCATTTCGAGATCGTGGTTCGATTCGAGAATCAGGAAATCGGCTTCGCGCAGGTGCTGCTTGACAAGTTCGGGCATGTAGCCGAGGTCGGTGGCGATGGCGACCTTCGTGCCGTTGGTGCGGAACGAGTACGCGACCGGATCGGCGGCGTCGTGCGGGATGCGAAAGGGATTCACTTCGACATCGCCGATTTGAAATCGCTCGCCGGCGCGAATGAATTCGACGCGGTCGATGGTGGCTTTCCGGCCGGGCTTGTCGGGTTCCTCGGCGTACATTTTCACGATTTCGCGGTGGGTCGGCTCGGTGAGATACGCGGGACAGTCCCAGTGGCGCGCAAGCTGCGCGGCGGCGCTCGAATGGTCGGTATGTTCGTGGGTGATCAGGATCGCGTCAACGCGCTCGGGCAGCGGACGCCCCAGCGCTTCGAAGCGGCGCGCGATTTCCCTGCGGCCAAGGCCGGCGTCGATGAGGAGGGTGGTGCGCTCGGTTTCGAGCAACGTCGAATTGCCCGAGCTGCCGGAAGCGAGGATGGAAATGCGAAACGAGATGCGGTTGCCCTCAGTCCGCGAGTCTTGACTCGCTCGGAATATTGGCAGAGCGCAAAGATCAGGTCAAAGGAAAAACGCGACGGTCGAACAAAAGGAAACGTCGGTCGTAAGAAAGAAAGGCCCCGCCGCGGAGACGCAGAGAGCGCAGAGAAGGAGACGCCAAAGGCACCGTACCCTTCGTGCCTGCGGAGCACTCAGGGCAAGGAGACGTAGAGGTCGCAGGAGGAGTAGAATCTCGCGCCAGGGAGGCTCAACATGCCGTCCTTCACGCAGTACATGGCGCAGTACGACCACGAGCATACGAATCCGTGGAACAAGGTGCTGCACGGAATCGGAATCCCGATCATCCTCGCGGGGATTGTGCTGCTGGTGCTGACGTACTGGCGCATCGGCCTGGCGCTGTTCGTCGGCGGATGGATTCTGCTATTCGTGGGGCATCGCGTCGAAGGCAATAAGCCGGCGTTTTTTCAGGGCGTGATTTATTTCCTCGTTGGGCCGGTCTGGATCGCGAAGGAGATTAAGGACGCCCTTGCTGGCAAGAGTCATCATTCCCGAATTGCAGAGTGAATTCCGGGAGCTCACCGCAGAGACGCAGAGCCCGCAGAGAACGTGAGGTGGAGTTCCCGCAGCTGTTAGAAGGCCAGTTGTTCCCGCGTAAGGTGGAAGCCGTTGAGGTTGCCGACGACGGAGGCGGCGAGGCGCTGGGGCGCGAAGAACTCCCGCGCGAGCTGCTGCACCTGCCCGGCGGTGACGGCCTCGAGCATGGCGATCAACTCCTGCGGCGTGAAGTGGCGATTGAAGTACATGTGATAGCGCGCGAGGCTGTTCATGCGCGAGCCGGAGCCTTCGAGCGCAAGAAGCGTGGCCCCCTTGAGATGATCCTTGGCGCGGCGAAGCTCCTCTTCGCCGAGCGGCTCGTCCTTGATGCGTTGGAACTCCTCAAGAATTGAGCGAATCACCTGCCCCGCCGTTTCCAGCGAAGTGCCCGCATAGACTGAGAGCATGCCCGCGTCGCGATAGGAATTCATCTCGCTGAAAATTGCATAGGCGAGGCCCTGGCGCTCGCGAATATTCTGGAAGAGCCGCGAGGACATTCCGCCGCCGAGAATGTTGTTGAGGATCGAGACAGCGAAGCGGCGCTCGTCGGTCAGCGGCAGCGCAGGCACGCCGAGGCAGAGATGAACCTGTTCGAGTTCGCGCTTGGAGCGCAGCGTGATGTGCGGTGCGGCTTCCGGTGCGGATTCGGCGGAGCCATCTTCCGACGGCGCTAACCTGGCAAAGCGCTCGGAGACGAGATCGACGAGCTGCGCGTGCGTTAGATGGCCCGCCGCCGTGACGACAAGGTGATTGGGCGCGTACCAGCGGCGAAACCATTTCTGCAGCGTTTCGCGGTCGAAAGCCGAGACGGTTTCGGGCGTGCCGAGAATCGGCTTGCCGAGCGCATGCGGCGTCCAGAAATTCTGCGTGAAAAGCTCGTGGACCAGATCCTCGGGATTGTCCTGCGTCATCCGGATTTCTTCGAGGATCACGGACTGCTCGCGCGCGATATCGTCGGGCGCGAATTTCGGCTCAAGGACCATGTCGGCGAGCACGTCGAAGGCTTTCGGCAGGTGCTCGTCCAGCACGCGCGTATTGAAGCAGACCATTTCCTTCGCGGTGAAGGCATCGAGCATGCCGCCCACGCTATCGACTTCGCGCGCGATGTCTTCGGCGGTGCGGCGCGCCGTGCCCTTGAAGACCATGTGCTCGACGAAGTGCGAGATGCCGTTGAGCTCGGCTGGCTCGCGGCGCGACCCAGAACGCAGCCAGATGCCGACCGAAACCGAGTGGACGTGCTCCATCGGCTCGGTGATGACCACCAGCCCGTTGGGCAAAACGTCCTGCTGCACGGTGTGGATTTTGGCCGCCATGTATCCCTTCATTTTCGCACGCCGCCGCGGCATTGTCATGCGGGCGCCGCAAGTCGCGCGCGCTGAGCGTGTTATCATGGATTCAAGATGTCCCCTCAAGTTGCAAACACGGTTGTGAATCTGCTCGGGAAATCGGCGGAAGAGCTGCGGGTAGTTCTCGAATCGCTCGGCGAGCCGGGCTATCGCGGAGCGCAGATCTACCACGCGATTTACGCAGAGCGGAAGTTCGATTTCGCGGCGATGACGAATTTGCCGTCTGAGCTGCGGGAACGGCTTGCGCGCGAGACGGCGATCACGCTGCCGCAGATTGTGCGACGGCACCGGTCGTCGGACGGCACGGTGCGGTATGTCCTCGCGGTCGGCGAGGGCAAACCCGCGAACGTCGAGACTGTCTTCATGCCCGAGGAAAGTCGGCAGACGATCTGCATTTCGACGCAGGCGGGCTGCGCAGTCGATTGTCGGTTTTGCCTGACGGCGACGCTCGGGCTCACGCGGAATCTGACGGCGGGCGAGATCGTCGGCGAGGTGCTGGTGGCGCTCGAAGACAACCGGGCTGCGCTCAAGCCACAGACCAATATCGTGCTGATGGGACAGGGCGAGCCGCTGCTCAACTACGATGCGGTGGTGGCCGCGCTGCGCATCCTGATCGATCCGAACGGAGTGGCGATTGCGCCGAGGCATGCGGCGCTTTCGACCAGCGGAATCATCCCCGGCATCGAGCGACTGGCGAAGGAAAAGATGCGGCCGAATCTGGCGATTTCGCTGAACGCTTCCTCGAACGAGCAGCGCGACCAAATCATGCCGATCAACCGCAAGTATCCGCTGGAAAAGCTGCTCGATGCCTGCCGAAGGTATCCGCTGCGGCCGCGGGAATGGCTGCTGTTTGAGTACGTTCTGCTCGGCGGATTCAACGATTCGCCCGAGGACGCGCGGCGAGTGGTGCGGCTGCTCGCGAATATTCGCGCGAAGGTGAACCTGATTCCGTGGAATCCGGGCGCGCTGCCTTACGAAAGGCCAGACCGGGCGCGGGTCGAGGAGTTTCAGCGCATCCTGATTGAAAAAGGCGTGCCGTGTTTCATCCGCGATTCGCGCGGGCAGGACGTGATGGCCGCGTGCGGGCAATTGGCGCTGGCGGAAGCAGCGGCTGCGACCTGATCTTCGTTGTGTTTCATTGAGGCTATCCTGCAGGTCCCCCAAGCGCCGGAGGCGCGATTGTCATTAGCCCGGCACGAAGCGCAGCAAAGTGCCGGGAACCGTTAGCGACGAGAATCGAAGTCCCGGAGGGACGATTGATTCAGCTCTCGCCGGGGGAGAATCCGGTCTTCTCGAGGAACAGTCGCCACTCTTCCGCGAAGTCGCGCGTTCGATGGTGTTCCCTCTGATTCCTGATGTACGTCTTGGTCCGCTCGATCATTGACGCACTGACGCTCGCAGCGGAATAGCCCGCCTGCCATTCAAACCTTCCGCCACCGAAATTCTGATTGCACCACTTTGACGAGCCTGCTTTGATGAGTTGTATGGCTTTGGCTAACGCCATCGTGGGTGGAATGGCAATCAGGACGTGCGCGTGATCGTCGAAGCCTCCGATTGCAATGAGCGCGATACCGTTTTGTCGCGCAATTCCCGCCATGAACGACCATAAGCGCGGCTGCATTTCAGCAGGAATAATCTTGGCGCGATTCTTCGTGCTGAATACGCAATGCACGCGATTGGCGACATAGGAGTCCGGCATGGGCGCGACAATAGCATGTCAATCGTCCCTCCGGGACTTTTGAATTCTTCGTCCTGTGTTCCCAGCACTTCGCTGCGCTTCGTGCTGGGCTAATAACGGCCGCGCCTCCGGCGCTTGAACCCGTCGACGCGGCTAACGAGTTCCGATGGAAAAAGTTGCTGTGCCGAGTTTCGTAGCTGCTCGACCCGACGAATGCCCGCGCAAAGGTGGGCGCTGCAAGACCTCTCGAATCCGTCCACGGATGCGGATCACGGCCGAGCCAGGGACAATCGCGCCTGCGGCGCTTGAATCCTGCTGACGGAACTACCGGATGCCGATGGCGGCCATGAGGCGGCCGGTGGAGCGTTCGCGGCGATAGCTGAAGAAGAAATCGGTGCGGCAGGCGGTGCAGAATCCCGAGGCGGAAATCTGGTGCACAGGTACGCCCCCATCAACAAGAATCGCGCGATTCGCGGTAATCAGGTCGAGATTGACGCGCGGGGACGGCGGCGGATGTCCCGGCGGGCGCATCGTCAGCCAAGGGAGCCAGTTGGGATCGTTCTCGCCGCACGCCAGCGCGTCGAACGGGCCGTCGAACCAGTCGCGCGCGTTCGGAAATTGCGCGTGGAATTCGCGCGCAACATCGGAGCCGACTTCGTAGCAGCAGCGGCCGATGCCCGGGCCGAGAGCAGCAATCACGTCTTCAGGGCGCGTGCCGAATTCCATTTGCATACGGCCGAGGGTCTTGGCCGCGATGCGACGGAGCGTGCCGCGCCAGCCAGCGTGGATCGCAGCGACGGCGCGCTGCTTGGTATCGGCGAGCAAAATAGGGACGCAATCGGCCGTCTGAACGGCCAGCAGGATTCCCGGCTCGCGGGTGAAGAGCGCATCGCCCTGCGGCGTTTCGTCCGCTTCTGCATTCAGCGCGTCGATGCGATGTGAGATATCCGAATGAATCTGGCGGAGCGTGACAAGGCGCATCTTGGTGGCGCCGATTGATGCCAGGAATTTCTTGCGATTCTCGATCACGTTTTCGCGCGAGTCCCACTCCGTGAAGCCGAGATTGAGAGCGCGGCCGCCTTCAAGATCGCTCGCACCGCCCGGCCGCGTGCTGAAGCCGTGAACGAGCCAGCGGAGCCTCGCGAGGGGCGGCGCCTCAAGGATCTGCAATCCGCCAGCGCGACGAATCTTCCATTCGTCCGATATCGAAGCGCGCCTTTTCGGCGCTGATTTCCTTTTTGTGATTGCGGTCACCATCTCTGGCTTTCAAGCGATAGGCACATCGTCATTATAGGTATAATTCGTCGCCGGGACGCGCACAGGCACCCTTCGTTTCTGTTCAGGGCAAGGGAGTGCCTGTGCCACTGAGGTCATCTTGATCGTCGGGCTGGGACTGGACATCGCCGAAATCGACCGGATGGAAGCTGCCATCACGCGGCACGGCGCGCCGTTCATCGAGCGATTGTTCACGCCCGATGAAATCGCCTATTGCGAACGGTACAAGAACCGTTACGAACGCTACGCCGCGCGGTTTGCGGTGAAGGAAGCGGCCATGAAAGCGCTTGGGACCGGCTGGAGCCACGGCATACGCTGGCGCGACATCGAGGTGACGCGCGAACCGGGAGGGAAGCCCGGACTGCGCCTGGAAGGGGTGGCGCGCGAATTCGCCGATCGGCTGGGCGTGAAACACATCAGCGTCACGATCACGCACAGCGGAAACCTGGCGCTCGCGCAGGTGATTTTCGAAAATTAGTGCTTTGCGCGGGCCTTACAAACTAAGAGAGATTCCTCGACTGCGCCGCGCGCCAACGCCCTGCGTTGGGGATGCAAGACGCGCGGCTCCGCTCGGAATGACGGCAATTGGGCGGCGTGTAAGTTAAGAAGAGAGGCACGCTTCGTGCCACTGGTTGGCGGGATGGCGTCCTTCGATTCGCACCTTCAGATAGTTTCCAGTCAGAGCCTCGGTCCAATTGTCGCCGGAGCGGGCGAGCGTCAGCGCGCGCAGCCTGCGTCCGGCCTGAGAGGCGCGAAAGGCTGCCGACTTTTCCTCAGCGAGAGCGCGCAGCACGCGTGCGCGCTCGCGAATCACCTGCGCGGGCACGGCATTGCCGACGCCTGCGGCCTTCGTGCCTGGCCGCTCGGAAAACGAGAAGACGTGCAGATAGGTGAACGGCAGCGCTTCGATGAATTCGGTTGTCGCGCGAAAATCGCCATCCGTTTCGCCCGGGAAGCCGACGATGACGTCCGCGCCGATTGCGGAATCAGGAAGCACACGGCGAATCAGACGTACTCGCTCAGCGTAATGCTTGGTGCGATACCAGCGGTGCATCGCACGCAAGATGCGATCGGAGCCGGACTGCAGCGGCACATGGAAATGCGGGGCGATGCGCTCGGTGGAAGCGACGAGCGAAACGAAGTCCTCCGTGATGTCCTGCGGCTCGATCGAGCTAAAACGCAGGCGCTCGAGAACGGTCTCATCGAGAATGCGCCGCACGACCGAGGCGAGTTCGGCGCGCGGCGAAAGGTCCCGGCCGTAGCTGCCGAGGTTGATTCCGCTCAAGACGATTTCCTTTGCACCCGCCGAGACAACCGCCTGGACCTCTCGCACAACCTGATCCGGCGGCAGGCTGCGTCCGCGGCCGCGCACGAACGGAATCACGCAATACGAGCAGCGATTATTGCAGCCGTCTTGAATCTTGAGAATCGGCCGGGTGCGGTCTGGTTCTGCGCGCGCCGAATTCACCGGAGCGAGAGAAATCGCCGATTGCTCGAAGATGTCGCCGGTCAGAATCTTCGCCGGGCCGCGGGCCAGCGACATCGAATCGTTTTCGATTTGCTCCACCGAAACAAAGTCTTCTGCTGTCCTCTGCGTCGCGAATAGTTCGTGAACGACGCCGGGAATTTCAGCCTGGTGCGAGTTTCCGACGACGCACGCGACGCCTTCCAGCGCCGCCAGCTGCTCGGGCGCGCGCTGCGCGTAGCAGCCGGTGACGATGATGCGCGCGTCGGGATTCGCACGATGAATCTTGCGAATGGCTTCGCGCGCTTGGGAATCCGCCGCCGCCGTGACGGTGCAAGTGTTCAGAACCACAAAGTCGGCAGATGCGTGTTCCGAAATAGGGGTCAAGCCGCCGTCGAGGAGCGCGCGGCGCAGAGCCGAAGCATCCGCTTCGGTTGCGCGGCAACCGAAGTTCTCGATGGAAAATGTCGCCATGTGAGCCGAAAGATCGAACGATTCGCGGAAAGAATTATATCAGCGGGGTGCGACGCCTTGAATTCAAGAATGGGTGAACAAGAGGCAGGAGTCGTGCGCGAGAGAAGAACTACACCCCGCCGGCATTGCGCCGCTGATAGCAGAGCAGAATCAGGTCGGCGCGGCGGCGGACGCCGAATTTTGCGAGCAAGTTCGATACGTGGAATTTCACGGTGCGTTCGGAGATGTGCAGGCGGTCCGCCACTTCCTTGTTGGCAAGATTTTCCAGCAGGCCGTTGAGCACTTCCTGCTCGCGGCGGCTGAGCTCGTTGGGAGAATCCATGCGCAGGCGCCGCCCCTGCGTGCTGCTCAAGATCGAGTCGACAAAACGCGAAAGGACCGGCCGGGGAACCCAAATGCCGCCCGCAGCTACTTGCGGAAGAGCGCGAGGAAGCTGTTCCCTGGCTTCCGCGTACGAAAGGATACCCTTGGCACCCTGGCGAAGCAGGGCATAGCTATCGGCTTCCTTGAACTTGTCTCCGACGACCAAAACACGCGCTGCGGAGTAGCGTTCGAGGATGTTGCCCATCAGGGCGCCGGTGGCCTGCCGCGCTGCGTGCGCGTCGACGACATAGACCGACGCCTTGGGAACGTCGAAATGGCGCAGATCGGGCGCCAGCATCGAGTCGAGCTGCTTCGACGTGATCTGAAAGCCCGAATCTTCGAGCAAGCGATGGAATTCGTCCAAAACCATCGGGTGCGGCGAGAGAAGACAAACCTTCAGGCTCGATCTGCCGTTGGACTTGCTCATGCTTGATCAAGGCTAGCCGAATCAAAAGGCGCGAGCAAGAAAGACGAAGCGGGTGATTACATACCTGACACTGGTAGGAGCGCGGATCAGTCGGCCGGGGTCGATGAACCTGCCGAAGGCTCGACTTCGCCATCCAACTTTTGGCGAGGCCGCTTGGCCGGGAGTCCCGCCTGGCGCACCTTGTAGAGCAAGGCGCGGTAGCTGATCTTGAGAACTTCGGCAGTCTTGCGGCGGTTCCAATGATTGGCTTGAAGAACCTTGAGGATCACATCCCGCTCCATCTTGCGGGTGACCTGCTGGGCGATGCGCTTGAGCGGAATATTGCCTTCCGGGTTGGGTTCGTAGGTGAAATGAGCGGGAGGCCGCTCGACGCGCTCGGCGTAGAACGCATCCTCCGAGCCGAGCACAACGTAGCGAGCAACACAGTTCTCCAGCTCGCGGATGTTGCCGGGCCACTCCCGCTGTTGCAGCAAGTGGAGCGTTTCCTTGGAGAGTGGGTGAGACTCGCGCTGGAAGCGGCGGTTGAACTGTTCGCGCAGGTACTCGGCAAGATAGGGGATGTCGTCGCGGCGGTCGCGCAGAGACGGCAATGTGATAGCGATGACGTTGATGCGATAGAAGAGATCGGAGCGAAAGTTACCGGTCTCAATTTCGTGCTGGAGTTGCCGGTTCGTCGCGCAGACGACGCGCGCATCCATTCGCTTCTCTTCGTGGTCGCCAATGCGCGTGAAATGCCCGTCCTGAAGGACATGGAGCAGCTTGGCCTGCAGGCTTGCGTCGAGCTCGGCGATTTCGTCAAGAAAAAGCGTGCCGCCCTGGGCCATTTCCATGCGGCCCGGCTTAGAGGCGTGGGCTCCCGTAAACGCACCCTTCTGATAGCCAAAGAGCTCGCTCTCAATCAGAGTTCCGGGAATCGCGGGGCAATTCACTTTTACGAAGGGTCCGTTGCGCCACGGCGAACGCTGATGAACGAAGCGCGCCAGAACCTCCTTGCCGGTGCCGCTCTCGCCCAAAATCAAAATCGGGACGTTGAGACCGGCCGCGCGCTCCACCCTTTGCCGCACCGCTTGCATGGCCGCTGACGGCCCAAAGTAGATGCGCTCGGGCGGGAGTTCGTGACTATTTATGGGAAGTGGCGACTTGGCTGGCGCGGCGGATGCCATGAGGTCAGAAACCGAAGACGAATTTGCACGCCCCCTTTGCTCGGGCGACGCAGCACACTGGAAGCCAAACTCGCGAGAGAACGAATGGAAGCGAGCGGCTTGATTTGCAGGCTCGTCTTCGTCTAACACCTTCATTTGATTGCTGTTGTCGTGCCAACCCGCCATGCGCTGTGGATTTCTCGAATGTGCACCTGTTTGCAGCGTTGAGCCCAACGCCTGAAAAATGTTGTCACTTTAGGGAAGGGGCCTTCCCAGCGGTATGCATATTGTCTTGGGAAGCGGCGCTACAGGTCAGAAGGCTCGAAGCCAGAGGAATGGCAGATCCAGTCCCGCTTCAGAGGCAGTCGTAGTATGCGTGATGAGCCCCGTGGTGAGCCGAAGACCTTTGGAAACGTCGAGCCTAGACGTGCGTGCCTTCGCCTCGGATGATGTCGTAACGCTCAATCACCGCTGCGACGCCGACGCTCTCATGATCGTCGTCGGTGCGCTTGTCAACACGGACGACTCTTCCATGGGCCCGCACAAACACTTCCGCGCCGCGCGTGATTTCCGCGGGCAGCGTCAATGTGAAGTCGACTTCGGTGCCGGGCGCGAGGTCATTCTGCAGCGTGAAATATACGCCGCGCGTGGAGATGTCCCGGGTCTGGCCGCTCTGCGACCGGGGCTCCCGGTTAATGGGCATGCGGATGTTTACAGGCAGCGACAAGTCGTACCGCCGCGCCATCCTCCGTTCTGTCATCGCTGCTGCTCCCCCAGGGCTGGAATCACGTACACCGCGCTTCCCTTAACCAGAATCAGCAATCGCTTCTCCAAAGGTGTCGCCGCAACAGGCGGCCTGCCGCCACCGGCCTGAAACACGTCATGCATACAGTTCCTCGACGCGATGCCAGGTAAAAGGGCCAGCAACCCCTTTGTAAACAACCGCAGTTCAGAGTTTCATCTTGGGCGTCCGACCAGAACGCCCTCTTGGCAAGCGAAAGATTTTCGCGTGCCGCCTGTTTCGGAGCGGAATACTAGACCAACACGCCGGCAAATAGATACAGCTATTTCGCTGTGTGTGCTCTAGATATGCAACTCTTTTCCGGGGTATAGAACTACGCGACCTACCAATACCGCGAGCGCTAGCGCCACGCAGCCGGCGCGCGCGTGACCACGTTGCCCTCTCGCTCCCCGCTAAGGAGAACTCGTGTGCTATGAACTGCGAATCGCGGGAGCAGCGGGAATCTCTTCCTTAGGAGCTGCTGCTTTAGCCGCAGTCTCTTTGGCTGCAGCGGCCTTCGCAGCTTCCTTCGCTGCCGCCGAGCGCGAGCCGCGGCCTGCATCGAGATTGAACTGGCGCATCTTGTAGAGCAGCGCCTTGTAGCTGATGCCCAGCATACGTGCAGCGTCTTTGCGGCACCAATTGGTCTTGTTTAGCGCATCCGCAATCGCTTCCATTTCCGCCTCGTCCTTTAAACCGCGCACGAGAGCCTTGAGACCTTGCTCCTTTGGAACAGGCGCTTCTTCGCGCGGAGCGATGCGCTGCTGCTGGCCGGTCATTTCGAGCAACTCGCGGAAGCTCCCCGCATCGTCCTCGAGAATCACGTAGCGCTTGACGAAGTTTTCCAGCTCGCGCAGGTTTCCGGGCCACGGATAACGCATCGCCGCGTCCAGCAGATTCTTCGAGGGTTCCGGCGGTGTCTTTTGGTACTTCTCGCTGTACTTAACAAGGAAATGGCGAAACAACAGCGGAATCTCCGCCGTCCGCTCTCGGAGCGGCGGAATATGGAGCGACAGCACATTCAAACGGTAGTACAGGTCCTCTCGGAAGCGGCCGCTGCGCATGGCCTCTTTCACGTCCACGTTCGTAGCCGCCAGGACGCGAACATCCACATTCACGACGGAACGCGCGCCCAGCCGCGAATACTGGCCGTCCTGCAACACGTGCAAGAGCTTGGCCTGCAAATGCGGACTCATCTCAGCGATTTCGTCGAGAAAGATCGTGCCTTTGTTGGCGAGTTCGAATTTTCCGGGTTTCGCCCGCACCGCGCCTGTGAACGCCCCCTGCTCGAATCCAAACAGCTCCGATTCGAGCAGTTCGCCCGGCAGCGCCGCGCAATTTACCTTGACGAAGGGCTGCTGCTGGCGCTTCGAGCGCAGGTGAATCATTCGCGCGACGACTTCCTTGCCCACGCCGCTTTCGCCGCTGATGAAAATCGGCACGTCCACAGGCGCAATCTGCAGGATTTGCTGCCGAATCTTCACCATCTGTGGGCTGGCCGCGAGAAAGGAGATGTCCTCCGTGAGCGCTTCGCAGTATTCCCGCAGCGCCTGATTTTCCGAGCGGAGTTGTTGCTTCTGCTTGGCCTTCAGAAATGCGGCATCCAGCTCGGGCTTTTCAAATGGCTTGGTTAGGTAATCGAGTGCGCCGAGGCGAATCGCCTCGACGACGGTGTTGGTTTCATTGGCGCACGAAAGCATGATGACGTTCAACGACCGGTCCACCTGCATCAACTGCCGCAGCGTTTCGAGCCCGTCGATCTCCGGCATCAGCACATCGAGGATGATGAAATCGGGCCGTTCTCCCTCGCCGATGCGCTTCAGAGCTTCCTTACCGCTCGCCAGAGTCTCGACTTCGAAGCCATCGACTTCCAGTAGAGTCCGGAGATACTTCCGAATACTCGGCTCGTCGTCCACCACCATGATCTTTTCTTTGTCAGCCATCATTCTTTCCCGCGCCATGAGATTTTGCAGCGGCCGCCTAGTCGACGCGAACCGGCAGGAGAAACGAGAATGCGCTGCCGCGGCCCAGCTCGCTGTCAACCCAGATCTTGCCGCGATGCGCCTGGATCAATCGCTTCGTGATCGCCAATCCCAACCCCATCCCTGAAGAGGAAGGGTCAACACGCACGAATTCTTCGAAAATCTCCTGATGGAACTCGGCGGCGATTCCGCTGCCCGTGTCCATCACGGTGACGAGAACGCTGTTTGGCGGCCGTTCGGCACCGCGGCGCCGATCGTCCGCCTGGGGAGTTTCCGCCACGCGACGCTCCCAAAAATGCGCCTCTGCCGCCAAGGTCACCGTGCCTCCTGCGAGCGTGTGCTTCAGTGCATTATCCAGCAGATTCACGATGCACTGCTGCACCTTCTGATAGTCAAACCGAAACGCCGGCAGATCTGCAGAGGTATGGATATCGAGCCGAACATTGGCGCGCTGAAACGCATCTTTCCACCGCGCGACAACGTCGTTGATGCAGTCGCGCAGATCGTTTTCATGCAACTGCAGCACGAGTTTACCGCTCTCCAGGGCCGAGTAGTTCAAGAACATCGACACCAGCCGCACGAGACGATCGCAGCTCTCTTTCGATTCCCGCAGGATGTCGATCTGGCGCTCGCTGAGTTTTCCGAGCGAACCGGAAAGCAGCAGCTCGTAATAGCCCTTCATCACGGCGAGTGGCGTTTTCAATTCGTGCGCGGCAGAGGCGAGGAAGACGGTCTTTTGGCGGTTCGCTTCTTGCAAGCGCAAGTATGCCGCCAGCAGGTTCCGGTATGTAATCTCCCGCTCCTGCATCAGCTCCTGGACCGTTTGGCGCATCTCCACTTCGTCGGTCGGAGGTTCCGAAGGAACTGGTTCGATGAAAACTGCCAGCCAGTCCGGCTCAGGGAGCCACCGGATCCGGCTGCGGAAAGCGCCCTCGCCGCATTGAAACGGCAGACGGACATCCTGCTCGCCGGCCTCGAGTTGGCTCAGTATGGGCTTGCGATCGACGGAGAGAATGTCTCGAAAAAGATTGGGGGTGGAATTGCCGTTCAGATTGTGACTGCGGAGCGCGTCTTGGGCGTGGAGGTTTGCAAACAAGATTTGGCCTCCACGATCAGATACCAGAAGCGGCCGGTCAAGCGCATCCAAGAGACTCGCCACCACTTGGAAGGTTGTTTGGCTGGCTGCTTGCTTTTCGACAGTCGCAGTCTTAGACAACCTAGCCTCCGCGGGTTCTCACAGATTTTAGAGACACCCTAGTTCTTGGTCCGCACCGGGGTGACCGCCTGAGGCCCCGTATGCTCGCAAAAGGCACAACTTAGGTCAATGGGAAATGGGTTCTACGATTGCACAAACGTGGAAAGCAATTGCCGCAAATTTGCATACTTTCATGCAGACTATTTGCAGTGTTCAGTTGGGCATAGGCCTAGGTCCATGATTACAAAAGAATTAAATCGCCGGTACTAAGGGCGTGAAACTTGCACTTAAAATGCGATTCAAAGTAGTACTAATACTTGGGTACCAATGAGATCGCGAGAAGAGGTAATTAGTCAGAGGCTAGGCGTGCCTTCGTTGGTCGACGAGCGCAGGCGTTTTCAGCGCATTCACCTGCAAGTGCCGCTCTTCATTCGCGGCAGGGACGCGCACGGTGAGCAGTTCGTCGAACTGGCGAAGACATTGGATGTGAGCGGATTGGGCGCATTCATCACGAGCCCGCGCCAGCTTGTAATTGGGGCGGTTGTGACTCTGACGATCCCCGCGCCGTCCATTACATCGTCCGCTCTGATTCCCGCGGGAATGCCGCCGATTCAGGCGCGAGTGAAGCGGCAGCAGGAAGCTGGCGACGTCCATCTGGTGGGCGTCGAATTTCTCAAGCCGATCGGCTAGGCGGCCGCGCTTTTTCCTTCCCCTGGTTCTAGGCTTTGGCGGGGCCTGAAGTGGAATTCGTTTTCCCTTTCCCTCCGGCCTCCCGCACATTCCAGTTCTAATTCTTCTGTATCTCGATGTAATCGTCCTTATGACAACCACTTACGGCTGTCATCGCAAGCCACTCCGGCGCGCGAATGGACTGTTCCGTGCTATAAAGTCCATGCCCCCGCAGGCGTCCCCCTGTTTCAGGGTAGGCGAGAGCTTTCTCGGAACCAATTGATGCCCCAGCCCGGCGAAGCTTTTCAGCCGAAGCCATCGGCCGAAGATTCTTTTCTCGACCTGCTCGTGGAGACCCTCGAAGGCCTCGACGATAAGGCGCGCTCCCAGTTTCTTCGCCAATTCTTCCATACGATCGCGCAAATCGATCTGACCGAAGAGCAAAGCAGCGAGTACTGGATGAAGATCCTGCAGTGGCGCCGAGAACTGGCCGCGGGCGTCGGAAGAAGAGTCTCCCTGAAGACTGCGATGGTGGACGTGCTGACCTCGACGAGTTCTCTGCGCGTCCCGATCCTGGTCGAATACGATGAGTTTAAGAAGCTGCAAATCAACGCAGCCACCGACGCTCTCACAGGCCTCTACAATCGCCGCTTGTTCGATGAGTATCTCGAGAAGGAACTGAATCGTGCCAAGCGCTATGGCCAGCAGTTGGCGGTGGTGATTCTCGATCTTCACAAATTGAAGGAAGTGAACGATCGCTACGGGCATTTGCAAGGGGACCATGTCCTCCAGATCGCGGCTACCACCCTCCGCACGACCCTTCGCGCTTCCGACTTTGCGTTTCGCATCGGCGGTGACGAATTCGCGCTACTGCTGCCGCAGACGGACTCAGAGCAGGCGATCACTCTCTGCCACCGCGTTCGCGCCGAATATGAAAATCAACTGAGTCCTCTGAAGATGGACATTGCCGTCACGCTCGACTTCGGCGTGGCAGTTCATCCTCAGGACGGCGATCAGAAAGGCACGCTGCTCAGCGTTGCGGACGAACGCCTTTATGCGTTGAAGCATTCGACCCGTGCGCCATCGCGCGTCGTCCCGATCGAGCCCCCGCCTGCGAGACCGGCGCCCACTGTGGCGCCTCCCCCCGCCCGCGTTCCACCGCCTCCCGGTCCCAGCGTCGTTCCTCCACCTCCGCCTAAGAGCGAGGGCCGAAAATGGGAACGTGTGTCGCTTGCCGGGACGAAGGCACACGCGATTCTGGCCGACCTCGGGGAAAGAACCGCTCGAGTCATCGACCTTAGCTACGGCGGCGTGGCGCTCCAATTCGACACCACGAACCATCTGCCCGATCAGTTCAACGCCGTGCTGCACGTGCCGATACTTCCGCCCGTGCGCGTCGTCCTGCGTAAGATCTACTCGTTGCGTGCGGAGGATGGCCGACTGCGCATCGGATGTGCCTTCGTTTCGTAGCATCAAGTTGAACCGTCTCCGTACGACAGCGGGCAGTTTTCCACATCTGTGGAAAAGTGCCGAGATTGCCAGACCGCCCCGGGCTAGAAAACGTCCTCGTGGCGCGGTAGGATGTGGTTTTGGTTCGGCCTGCCGCGCGGAATCCGGTATCCCATGGCTCAGACGCTTTCCATGCCGAAGTCTTTACCCTCCAAAGTTGCAGGGTTCGAAGTCTGGATGGACCGCGCGCTCGATCGGACTCAACAAGTCGCGCGCGAGTGGGATGCGGACGACATACACGACCTGCGCGTCGCACTGCGGCGCTGCCGCACGATGGCGGAGGCGCTGGATGAAGTCAATCCGTGCCCCGGCTGGCGGAAGTTGAAGAAGTGCAGCCGCGACCTCTTCCACGCCCTGGGCGATCTCCGGGATGTGCAAGTGGAACGCGACTGGCTGAAGAGGCTCGCACCGTCCGGCAATCCTGTCCGCAAGCACATGCTGCGCCTCCTGCTGGTGGAGGAAAGGCTGCATCGCTCGAAGGCCGAGCAAGCGCTGGATGCGTTTGACCGCAAAGGATGGAAGAAGCTTGCGCGCAAGCTGGCGCCGAAGGCGCAATTCTTCCCGCTGGAAAGCGTCGTTTTCCAGCGTTTGGCGCTCGCGCGGTTGAACGAGGCGGCGGAACTGTTTCAGAAGGCGCGGAAGAGCCGGGCCACGGTGGCGTGGCACAGGCTGCGGATTGGCGTCAAGCGCTTCCGTTATGTTGTCGAGAATTTTCTGCCGCAGCGCTCTGAGGTGTGGGGTGACGATCTTCGGCGCATGCAGGACCTATTGGGTGATCTGCACGATATGGACGTGCTGCGTGCGAAAGTTCGGCGGAGCGCTTCGCGCCTCAGCGCAGCAGCCGTAGCGCAATGGAATGAGCGGATCGACGCCAAGCGGAAAGCCTGCCTGGAAGAATTTCTGCAAATGAGCGCAGGTCCCAATTCGCCCTGGCTTGCGTGGCGCGCGGGATTTCAGTGGGGTCACGCGCTCGTGGCCGCGTCCGTGCCCGTGCGCCGAACGGCGTGACTACAGAGCGCTACTCCGCGAGATCGCGCAGCACCTTCGGGCTCAACAGCCACCGCAGTTCCCACCGGCCGTGCCCGCCCTCCTGCTCGAGGCAGGCGACTCCTGCCTTCTTGAGCACGGTGAATGTGCCGCGCGCTCCGGCCAGGTGCGAAATCAGAAGATCGACGTGCGGCGCGTGACCGCAGCACATTACTTCCTTGGCCTTGAGCCGAAAGATTTCGTTCATAATTGTGGCCGGATTCTCGGCGGGTTTCAGAGCTTCACTCACGCGAATCTTTTCCGGTGAGAAGCCCAGGGCTTCCGCGAAGATTTCCGCAGTCTGCGCTGCGCGAACGTACGGGCTCGTGATCAAGACATCCGGTTTCGCACCCAGCGCGCGCAGTCCCAGCGCAGCGGAGCGAGTCTTTTGCACGCCTCGCGCGGTCAGCGGCCGCTCCGCCTCCGGGGGACACTTGGGATCGGTGCGATTGACGGCGATTCCGTGGCGTACCAGATACAGGACCATGGCTTAGGCCACCTGCTCCCGCCGCTGGGCACGCCGGAACTCCGCCTTGAGCTGATACTCCCTCTCGAACAGGTCTGACTTGCGGAGCAGTCCCGCGATGTCGAGCCGCGTCCCCTCCGCGGCCTGAATCAAGAAGATCGCGCGGCGCCCAATGATCTGCACATCCACGCCGGAAATCTTCTGCGCGTGTTCCGATTCCAGCTTTTCGGCAACGCGCAGCAGCGCAATCAGCAGCCGCAGTTGTCTTCGTTTCTCGCCGTCGAGAGCGGCGTACGACGCATGCGCCACTTGCGGCTCCGATTTGCAGTTGTGATAGCGCACCAGCGCCGCCACCATCTCACGCCGCCAGCCGCCCAGCCCGGGAATTTCGCCGAAGCGAACCAAGTATTCGCCGTGCCGATGGTGCGCCTTGCGGTGAACGAAATGCCCGATATCGTGCAGCAGAGATCCCATTTCGAGCGCCAGCCGCATCTCCGCTCCCATTTCGTGAATCGGCCGCAACTGATCGAAGAGCGAAAGCGCGAGTCGCGCGACCTGATCGGCGTGCTGCGAGTCGCAATCGTGCCGCCGCGCGAACCAGCGCACGCCCGCGAGAAGCTTCGCGGCGCGATCTTGCTCCTCGGCGGAGGCGATTCCGCCCGAATATTGCTCCGCCACGAGATCGAGCAGCAGCCCTTCGCGCACGCCTACGCCCGGCACGAGCAGCGAACGCACGCCCAGCCACCGCGCAAGCGTCGTAATGATGATGGCGGCGATGCCCATCACCTCGGCACGGTCCTTTCGTACCCGGAACACCCTCACGCGCGATGCGACGTCGAGGCTCAGAATCCGCCAGATCTGGTCGCTGAGCAGACGAGCGTTGATCGTTGGCGTCCGCGCGACGAATGGGCCGGGAGCGATGCGCACCAGCGCTTCCGCATTGCCTCCGCACGCAACGGCAATCGCGCGGGAAAGCCTCGGCCGGCCGGGCATGGCGCTGCGCAGTAGCGATAGAACGTGATGGCGCAGTCGCCGCGCGCGGTCTTCATCGATCGCGCCTTCGATCGCGAACGTTTCCATCAAGCGGATCGTCCCGAGCGGGAGGGCCACGCGGTTGCTGAGCTTGCCCTGCTCGAAGAAATTCAGCTCGAGGCTCCCGCCGCCGAGATCGAAGATCAGCCGCGGCTGGACCTTGTCGGCCAGGGCCCAGTGCACTGCGGAGCAAACCAGCCGCGCTTCTTCCTCGCTGCTGATGACTTCCAGCTCGATGCCGCTCTTGCGCCGGATCCGCTCCATCAGCCGCCGGCCGTTGCGGACTTCGCGCGCCGCGGACGTCGCCACCGCGCGGTACGCGCCCACGTGGTAGTGATCCATCCGGTCGCGGAAATGGCGGAAGGCCCGGGATGCGCGGGCAATCGTGTCGTCATCGAGCAGGCGGTGCGTGAACGCGTTGTGCCCCAGCCGCACGGAGGCGCGCTCGGTCTCGAGAATCTGAATGTGCTGGGAAGAAGTGGCTCGCGCGATGACGAGGCGAATGGCGTTCGATCCGGCGTCGATCGCGCTCAGTTGGACGGGGGCGGCCACTCTTGTTTTTAGCGCCAGAGATGCGTGAGCGCGTGCGAAGGCTTGTAATGCGTGCCGCGAATGCCCAGATGCGACGCGATCCGCTTGCGCAATGCGCCATTCACCTGGGAGACGCTCCCCTCGCCGTCGAGCTCGATGAAGCCGTGCCTCTTCGACAGATATTCGAATTCACGCTTGATCAGAGACTGGTACTTGATGAACGACTGAAACAGATCGTTCGAAAGCGACATGTCGCGGCCCGACTCCCAGTAGCTGATCGTCTGCGACTTCTTGAACTCGCGGTCAAACGCCACTTCCGGCCGGACGTTCAGCCAGAAAGTCAAATCGGGACGCAGCGCGATTTCGTAAATGCCGTGCAGATAGTCCCGGCTGATCCCGCGGACCGCCGCGCGCGCGATCAGCGTGAAGATATAGCGGTCGGCGAGAACAATCAACCCCGAACGCAGCGCCGGCAAGATGCGCCGCTCGAGCTGATCGAAGAAGTCGGTGCTGTACATGAGCGCGAGCGTCAGCCGGGTCACCGCGTTTTCGGCGAGCAGCGCGTCGATGTCCTCCCCCACCAGGTACGAACGCCGCAGCCCCATCGTCTGGACCGCGAAGCCTTCCGATTCCAGCCACTCCGTAAGCAGGGAGATTTGCGTCGAGCGGCCTGACCCGTCCGTTCCCTCCACCACAATCAGGCTGCCGCTCAGTTCCTCGGGCTTGATGCCCGGCAGCGGGATGCCGTAGAAGCGCGTGGAAAGATCGCCGTTTCCATTCTTTGCCTTTTTGGTGGATTTCGCGCGGTGCCCGTTCGGCGAAGAAGCCACATTCGAATTGGATCGCGTCCGTTTCATTTCTTCTTTGGTGCAAATCGCGCGAGATCGACTCGGTCGCCCACCAGATCGCGCATCAGCTTTTGCAGTTTATTGACGCGCACGGTTCCATCCATCAGGACGAAGTGATCCGTTTCGATCATCTGGTCGTAGTTGTTCAGGATGCGTTCCTGAAAAATACGGAAGCTCTCGGCGCGGTCGAGCGAGAGCCCGAGGTCCATTCCCGCCTCGTAGTATTTCAGCTTGGGCCGCCCGGCGACGATGCGGTTCACGGCCACGTCGAGCGGCGCGCGGAAATAGAAGGTGATGTCGGGCACGGGCGCGAAGCTGTAGAGATTGCGTAGCCAGTGCGGAGAGCAGCCGCGCGCGGCATCGCGGGCAAACGCCGTGTAGATGTAGCGGTCCGCAAGCACTAGATACCCGCCGTGCAGCAGCGGCAGAATTTGCCGTTCGCAGCGATCAGCGAAGTCCGCCGCGTGCAGCAGCGAAAATGTCGTGGGCGTCAGCAGTCGCCGCTGCTTGCCGCGCCGGGTCGCGGACTTCACCAGTGGCGACGAATTCCACTCCGTGAAATGAATCCGGTAGCCGCTGATTTCGAGCCAGCGCTTCAGCAGGTAGAGCTGCGTGCTCTTTCCCGAACCGTCGATTCCCTCAACCACGACCAGTGCGCCGGGATACTCGCGCTTTGCAGCGGACTCCTTTTCAGGCCCCGTTTGCGGAGTTGCTTGCGGCGTTGTCAGGGCTTCGGTCGTTATCGTTGCCATGGCAGGCACACCAATCCCGAAAACAATATGATACTTCCGAATTGTGACTTCCCGGTTAAAAAAGCGCGATGCAGTGCTAAGCCCCTGCGCCGGCATGCCTTTCGAGCTGCGAAGATTCGATATACGTCGATGCGACCCTGTCGCGCCGCTGCGCGTCCGTACGGAACCGGGCCAATTGACGCCCGCGCATATCCGCGAGCGCTGTCACGTCTGGGAATGTCCGGAAATGTCATGGCGCGGCGCAGCCGTCTGAAGATCACTGCTCAGGCATAACGAAACAGCATCATGAATCCGAAATCCATGTGAGTCTGATTGTGGCAATGGAAGAGCGTGGGGCCTGGATTGTCGGCGGTGAAATCCACCTCGGCTGTCGCATTTGCCGGAACCACAAGCACGTCCTTCATGAGCCGGGAGAGAGGTGTTCCATTGAACTTCGTAACCTCGAAATTATGCCGATGCAGGTGGAGTGGATGATCGTCCGCAGTCCGATTGATCATCTGCAGTCGATACCGCCGGCCTTGCCGAAGCATGATCGTGTCCGTATCGGGGTACGATTTTCCATTGATCTTCCACGAATCGAAGGCGCCTTGCCCGTGAAATTTCGACTCGAACCTTAGCGGAATGATCTCATCGGGCTCGCGGCTCTCCGCTTGAGCCACAGCGAACGGCCGGTAATCCCATATAGTTTCCGGTGGCCCGATCCATTTCGGCGCGCCCTGCTGATCAGCGTATTCGACCACGATTCCCATGCCCGCCTTTCGCAATGGTTCGCGCGTTTCCCCCAAAATCCATACTCCCGGATGGTTCATCGTAACGATGGCGTCGATGCGCTCGGCAGGTCCCAGGCGGACTGCATGCATGTCGCCGGGGTTGGGCACGGGATTGCCATCCATGGAGACGATGGTGAGTTCGTGCCCCGCGAGCGCCAGCCAATGCATCATGCTGGCGCTGGCATTGAGAAGATGGAACAAGACGCGCTGCCCCTCACGCACGCGGATCGGATCGCCGAAGCCCAGCATGCGGCCATCGATGGTGCCGTACTCATACGCGGCCTCCATGGAAGACTCGCCGCTTGCTGACACGTAGGCGTTCCAATCGTGCAGCGTGAGGAAAATCTCCTGATCGTATGCGCCGGGCTCTTGTTTGGGCTCGACATAAAAGCAGCCGAACTCTCCGGAATATGTGGCGCGTTTCAAGTCGTGACCCGCAGAAATGTGCGTGTGATACCAGCGAAATCCTGCCGGCCGCGGCGTGAACATGTACCGGAACTGTGCGCCAGGCGCGATCGTCGGTGCGCCTTCCTCTGACGCACCATCCATTTCGGAGGGAATCCAAAGACCGTGCGCGTGCACGATTTCAGGGATCGCTGTTTTGTTGAGCACGTCGATGACGATGGGCTTGCCCTCGGGCCAGCGGATCAACGGGCCCGGAACGCGCCCGTTGTACGCGACAGTGTGAACGATTTTGCGAGGTGCGATTTCAAGCGCCAAAGGCGCGATCTCGAGCTTCACGTCCGGCGGCTCTTGGGCCCACGCCGGAATAAGGGGAGCAAAGGCTGCGCCAGCCAACGCGGCGCTTGTTTCTGCGATGAATTTCCGCCGGTTCATCAATTTTGCAACCTATTGGACGCTTTCAGAGCTGCCGGCATGGCGATGCGACCAGTCGAAATAGCGCCCTATGATGCACTTCACGATCAGATGGTCGGTCCCCGCCGTCGCGCCCCAGCCCGCCCCAAAGTTGATCTCCCATTTCGGCGAGACAAACAAGTTCACGGCCGGGAAAATCTGTTGCTGCTGGTAGTGCAGAGAAACGAAATTTCCCCACTGACCGTAATACGAGTAATACTCGACGCCCAAATTGAAATATTTTGACGGTGCGTACGTCACCGTTGCCGCCGGACCAAACGTGACTCCACGAGGCGCTACATTGGTGTAGTAGAACTGCCTCTGCTGCGGTGTCGAATTCGCGGGCGGCGGAACAACGTGAATGTCCCACAGCATCGTCCCGTTCACCGACCAATACCAGCGCCCGACTGTCTGATCCACGATCGGCATGATTTGCCAGGACCAGGTCGGATTCGCGAAGGCGGCGCGCGCATAACCGAACTCGGTGGATAGGCTCACTCCAACCGGCCAGTGCCGCCGGGGAGGAACCCTCACGCGGGGACGTATGTGATCCCCGACCCACTGCACGCCGTTTCCGCTTTTCTCGGCTGTGAAGATGTAGAGGCCCACCTCGGACCAATCGTTGATGCCCTCCGTGAGCTCGATTGTTTCGTGCTCCTGGTGCTGAGTCGGTAGTATTCCGAATTGAGTTGTGGTGCTTCCTTCCACCGTAAAGTTGCTGTGCAATTCGACCAGCAGAGTCTTGGGCGCCATGGTCTCCGAGGCATACACCTGGATTTCATAATTGTCCTGGGCGCGCGCAGTGCCAGCCGAGAGCAAACCAAAATAGAGAACGGACCACCAGGCAACGCGACGCATGGTGACGATAACCGATCTCTCTGGGATTCTGTGGCTCATGTGGCAGCTTCGGTACCCCAGTGTACGGCCACCGGAGCGGGATTTGTAGATCACATCTGCTGCGCCAGCGCGCGAACCTGGGCGCCGCGCGCTCTGCCGGACCTTCGGCTCGGCGCATTCCTAGGAGACGCCCCGTGGTAGAATCCGCCGCGATCGCATTTCCCCTGGAGAGTCCATGATCAGTTCCGTCGAAACCAACGGCCTGCGCTTCGACATGTTCACTGGCGAGGAGCGCTTCCTTGCGCCCAACGCCGTGCTGATTTCCGGACGCAACGACGCTTTCTTGATCGACTGTGGGTTCGTGAAGAGCGATGTCGAGAAACTCCTCACGCTCGTCAAGAATAGCAGCAAGCGGCTGCGCGCCATCTTCATCACGCATGCGCATCCCGATCACTACGGCGGGATCAATGCGTTCGCGGCCGCCTTCCCGGATGCGACGCTTCTCGCCCGCCAGGGCGTGATCGACGGCATGCTGGAATGGCCCGCGAAGCGCGTTCACTGGCAGGACATGTTCGGCGATATGCTTCCGACAGGCGACATCGTCTATCCCCGCCCCCTTTTCGGAAAGGCGGCGTACCTCGAAGATCGCGAGATCATTTTCATCGATTTGCCGGTCGCCGAGACCGTCCACTCCACCGCCTTCTACGTGCCGTCCGCGCGCGCTCTGGTGGCGGGCGACCTCATTTTTCATCGTTATCATCTCTACATGTCGGACACAAACAATCCCACATCGTGGATCTCGGCGATCGAGCAGGCGCGCAGCATCGGTCCGATCGACACCGTCTTCCCAGGCCACGGCAAGTTGGGAGGAGTTGAGATTTGCAAAGAGACGATCGACTGGCTGAAGAACTACATCGACGTCGCCAAGCCCGGCGTGCACTTCACGGCTATCGCCCGGGAAATGATGCGGCGGTACCCTGACCATGGTCTGCCGCTGCTCCTCTGGCTCACGCGCGGTCCCGGCTTCGGCACCGCCGGAGCCAAGGAAATCGGCGTCCCCGCCGAGCTCCTCGGCGGTTAGACCGGCGCGCCAGCCGTACTGCAAGGACCTCTCTTCTCCGCTGATTCGACTTGCCGGTTCCGTGCGGCCGTCGGAAAATCGACGCGAATCGCGAAGGGCGCAAATTGAATGGCGACAAATTTCAGCAAGGAACTGATCGTCACGCCGGGCAAGAGCGTGAAGCTCGCGACTTGGGACGCGGAAGCTACGCTCCGCTGGGAAAAAGGCGCGAAGATGAAGGCCAGCCTCGACAAGTCCACCGAGCGCATCGACAAGCTGCAATACCTGCTCTACGCCGAGCACAAGCGCGCGCTGCTGATTGTCCTGCAAGGGCTCGACGCAGCCGGCAAGGACGGCACGATTCGCCACGTGATGACCGGTTGCAATCCGCAGGGCTGCCACGTCACATCATTCAAGACGCCGACGCCCGAAGAGATGTCGCACGACTATCTGTGGCGCGTGCACCACGCCGTTCCCGAATACGGCGACATCGGAATCTTCAACCGCTCGCACTATGAAGACGTCCTCGTTGTCCGCGTGCACAACCTCGTGCCGAAAGACGTGTGGTTGCAGCGCTACGATCAGATCAACCGCTTCGAGCAGCTGCTGCACGATAACAACGTGAAGATTTTGAAATTCTTCCTGCACATCAGCAAGGACGAGCAGAAGAAGCGCTTCGAGCAGCGGATCGGCGACAAGGATCGTCAATGGAAGATTTCCGAATCCGATTTCGACGAGCGGAAATTTTGGGACGAGTACACCGCGGCCTACGAGGACGCGCTCTCGAAGTGCAGCACTTCGCACGCGCCTTGGTTCATCATCCCATCGAACAAGAAATGGTTCCGCAACCTCGCCGTATCGCACATCATCGCTGAGACGATGGAGGCAATGAATATGAAATTCCCGCCGCCCACGGTTGACGTGAAAAAGCTGAAGTGGAAATGAGCGGATTGCATCCGGAGCCGGACACAAGATGAGAAATTTCCTACTTGGGATCTTCTTTGCACTGGTCGCGCTGATTGCGGGCGGCTGGTTTGTGTTGAAGCAGGGTTACGTCGACTTCGCCGCCGATCAGCGGCCTTCGTTTGTCGAGACCAAGCTCGCGATGGCGGCGGTCGATGCGTCCACGGATCGACGCGCCGGGGAGCGGAAGAATCCGCTTTCGCCAACCGAAGAAATCGTCGCTGCGGGCGCAAAACTCTACCTCGATCACTGCGGCGGCTGCCACGGCGTGCCCTCGAATCCCGATAGTCAGTTCGCCCGGTCGTTCTACCCGGTCGTGCCGGGATTCTTTCAGGACGCGCCGGATATGTCCGAAAGCCAGAACTTCTACATCATCCGGCACGGAATTCGCTGGACCGGCATGCCCGCATGGGGAAACACGCTGAATGAGACGCAGACCTGGCAGATCGTAACGTTCCTAAGCAATATGGGGAAGCTGCCGCCTGCCGCACAAAAAGTCTTCGGTCCGGCCGCGCCAATGCCCATGCCGATGCCACCTGGCATGAAGATGGACCACTGACGCCGTATTGCTGCAGATCGGGGTAGCGCTTGATTGTCAGGCGCTGAGCACGCGCGGCGGGAAGCGCACGCCGCGCGATTTCGTTGTTACGTGAAGCGTGGTATCGAGAGCGACGGGCCGCAATTCTTCGCGGTTTGCGTGCTCCGCGGGAATCTCCAGCTTGAGCGGCGCTTCGACGGGCGCTGCCGCGCGCAGGAAGCCCGTAGCGCGGCGCGCGAGTTCGGCGCGGTTGTCCACGCCAAACTTGCTCAATAAAGAGGAGATATGGAACTTCACCGTCCGCACCGTGATGTTCAGCTTGGTCGCGATCTCCTTGTTGGCGCGATTGCAGACAACCGCATGGAGAATCTCCCGTTGCCGGGGACTCAGCGATACCGGATGCGCCAGCGCAAGTCCTTCGGACAGTAGTTCTTTGGCTCGCGAGGTCAGGCGGCTCGCCAAAGACTTCTCTGCCGGGATCAAGATGACGTAGTCGCTTGGCTCGGCGCCCCGAACCAGGCACTGCATGGCAAGCAGGCTGGCCATGCGCTCGATGGTGCGATCGAGATCGGTGTCGGACTGAGCTTGAAACTGAGCGATTCCGCTGGATTTCTCGCAGAAGATGATGGAACTGGCCTGGGCTGTCTCGTGCTTCCTTACCGCTGGCACTACCTTTGGCAGTACACGTACCTTCTTCAATTCGCGCCTTCCCGTGCCCGCCCCGGGGGTGGTGTCGGGGCAGCCTTTTCGGTTTTGTTGCTACTCGTACCGCAAGCTGCCGGGCTGAGATGCCTCTAAAACGGAAACTCATGTGGCCCCAAGGACGATTCGAAAAATCGCAAATCCTCCGGGCCAACTGCATTCCAAGAAAAGACAACTGGTTCGCGTCGGGGTTTCTTCCGGCAGGTATAGTGCCACAGTTTGTCACTTCGTTAACGTGCGCGCAGCGAAACACATGCGAAGGCAGACGCGTTGCCTTTGGCTGTCAATCAGTGTAGAACTTTCCGCCGCCTGGAAATTTCTTCCTCACGGGAGCGTTTGTCACCGACTGTGACGCGGCCGAGTTTTACGGCCCGATTGCATCCCCGTTATAATCACGAGTCGGTCTGGTTCCAGGAAATGATGATCAAAAAAGCTGCTTGGGCGCGAAACAAGCGGTCGCCCGCCTACATGTCGCGGACCAGGAGCACCGGACTAATGTTGGCCTGCTTATTGTTTTGGGCGGGAAGCGCCATGGCACAATTAGCTCCCATTAAGCCTTCATCGAATTTTCCACAAGTTCCTTCAGGCAGCGGCGCTTGTTCTGTGGAAAAATCCTGCGCCGATCTGGCCCCAGCCATGATTCAAAGCGCTCTTGGCCCCTCGCCGCTTGAGGAAAATCTTCGCTACCTGACCGACGCGATCGGAGGCCGGGTGACCGGTTCGCCGGAAGCCGACCACGCCGTGGCCTGGGCGGTCGAAGCCCTCCGCCGGGCGGGCGTCGACGAGGTGCATACCGAGAAGTTTACGATCCCGGTCGGCTGGAGCGAGGGCCGCACCCATGTGGAAGTCTTGGCGCCGGCTCCATTCCCTGTGCGGCTGGTTTCGATCGGATGGTCGCCGCCGACGCCCGGAGGCGGCATTACGGCGGACGTTGTGGACGTCGGCATGGGCGACGATGCCGGGTTCGCGAAGGCCGGTGGGGCAAGCAAGGGCGCGATCGTGCTGGTCCGTTCCAAACTGCTCCAATCGTGGCAAGACCTCCAAAGCGAATACTTAACAAACGCTAAGATTGTGCGTCGGGCGATGAACGCGGGCGCCGCCGCCATCTTCTGGATGTCGACCCGGCCGAACCTGCTGCTGTACCGGCACATCCGGATTGGCGACGGCCACTTGGGGCCGTTGCCGGAGGCTGTGCTGGCTCGGGAAGACGCCGAGCGCTTGGTTCATTTCCTGGCATCGGGGCAGAAGGTTCGCGTCCGTTTCGAGATGCCGAACCATGTGAGCGGTCCGGTGCAATCTGAAAACGTGGTGGCGGAGATTCACGGGCGCGAAAAGCCGAATGAGTTCGTTGTCCTTGGAGCCCACCTGGATTCCTGGGACCTTGGCACCGGCGCGCTCGACAACGGCTGCGACGTGGCGATGGTGATCGACGCGGCGCGCGTGATTCGTTCGTCTGGGTCGAGTCCGCGCCGTTCGATCCGGTTTGTGCTGTTCACGGGCGAGGAGCAGGTGATGCTCGGTTCGTGGGCCTACGCGCGGGCGCATCGCGACGAATTGGACCGGATGGTCGCGGCGATCATCTTCGACTCGGGCACGGGTCCAGTGACGGGCTACTCGCTCGGCGGCCGCAAGGACGCGCTGGCGGCGGTCCGCGAGGCGCTGGAGCCCGTGCAATCGCTCGGCGTGAAGGAGTTCACGATGGACGCCGGCGTTGATACCGACAACTTCGATTTTCTGCTGGAGGGTGTGCCGACGCTCGTCGTGAATCAGGAGCCCGCGAACTACATTGTGAACTATCATGCCGCTTCTGACACGTTCGACAAAGTGGACATGGGTCAATTGAAGCGGCAGGTCGCCATCGCTGCCGTGACTTCCTATGCTCTTGCAGACCGAACCGAACGCATTGCCCCGCGGCTGTCGCGCTCTCAGGTCGAGCAATTGATGAAGGACACCGGCCTCGACGAAGAGATGAAGACTCTTGGACTATGGTCCGCGTGGGAAAAGGGCGAGCGCGGCCGCCAGCCGTAACGCACACACTCGTTGACTCTTCTCTTCCGTCCCTGACGTGGCGGCAGTGGCTGCGCTTTCCATTCGACCTGTCTACCGAAAAGGCAACTATGGGAGAAAGCAAGCTCCTTTTGAAAAGTCCCGTCGCGAGCCGTCGCGTATAATGTGAAGACGTGATGATTGCGGCGCGGGCGAAAATCGGCGAAATCCCTGATGCGGCCACAAATAAGACAGCGCCGCAGCGCGTCCTAGCTATCGACTACGGCCGGAAGCGCATCGGCCTGGCGCTCTCGGACGAACTGGGTCTGACAGCGCAGCCGCTGGCGGTTTTTGTGCGGACAAATCGGCGGAACGACTTCCGCCGCCTGCGCGATATCTGCCGTGCGCACGCAGTCAGGCAAATCGTTGTCGGGCACCCGGTGCGTATGAGCGGCGAGGCCAGCCCGATGGCGGACGAAGCGGAGCGATTCGCCGCGCGGCTCGAGAAAGAACTGGGTATCCCGGTCGATCTGCACGACGAACGACTCACGAGCTGGGAAGCGGGGCAACTCGCCGCCGAAACAAAACCGTCGTCGCGGCGAAAGCGTGGACCGCTCGACGATGTGGCTGCGGCGATTCTGCTGCGCGAGTATCTTGAACGCCAGCGCGGCGAGCCGAGCGCCCGCGCGAAGAATAAGGAATAGCAGAAGATGCGGCGACTCGGATTGCTGGCATTGCTTGCGATATCGGCGCTTGGCGCCGGTGCTGCCTGGCTCGACTCTCAGATCAGCCGCCCCTATCGAGGCCACCGGCCCGAAAAGGTGTTCGTGGATATCCCGCACGGATCGTCGAGGTGGCAAATCGCCGGAATTCTCCGCGACAACGACGTGATCCGCAACCGGCTCGCCTTTGCGCTCTTCGCCGACTGGCATTTCCGCAAGCGGCTGCAGGCGGGCGAGTATCTTTTCGACCGGCCGCTGAATTCGCGCGAGACGTTTTGGAAGATTTCGCGCGGCCAGATCTTTGTCCACACGGTGACGGTGCCGGAAGGCTGGACGATGTTTGATATCGCCGCCGAATTCGGGCGGCAAGGCATCTGCAGCCGCGAGGATTTTCTCGCTGCCGCGCGCGACGCGTCGCTCGTCTGGGACCTCGCTCCGCAGGCGAAGAGCGTCGAAGGTTTCCTGTTTCCGTCCACGTACGAATTCACGCGCCACACGTCCTGCGGGCAAGCCGTGAAGCGAATGGTCGAAAATTTCCGGGCCGTTTGGGAATCGCTGGTTCCCTCGGACGCGCCCCCTCCCGCGGGGCTGACTCCCGCGCAGGTGGTGACGCTCGCGTCGCTGGTCGAGCGGGAGACGCCGATGCCAGCGGAGCGGCCGATTGTGGCGGGAGTGTTCTACAATCGCTTGCGGCTCGGTCATCCGTTGCAGTGCGATCCGACAGTGCAGTACGCGATGGCCCTCGGGGGGCATCCAATTAAAGACGTGCGTCCCAAGGATTTGCGCATCGACTCGCCCTACAACACCTACGAGCACCGGGGGCTGCCGCCGGGCCCGATCGCCAATCCCGGCGAGGCCTCGCTGCGCGCGGCGCTGGCGCCGGCAACCACGGACTATCTCTACTTCGTCGCCAACGACGAGGGCGGCCATTTCTTCAGCCGCACACTTGCGGAGCACAATCGCAACGTCGCAAAACTACGGCGCTTGCTGGCAAACGACGCGCGAGATTCCAGTTTGAAGCAAGCGGCACATTGAGGTTGGCCTTGAGTTCGAACCACTCGACGAAGCATGCCGCCGGGGAATCGCCGACCAAGAAATCGCTGATCCTGCAAGCGGCGCGGGCGATGGGAAAGCCGCGCTTGACCTCCGCGGAAATCGAACAAATTCGCAGGCAACTGATCGCACAAATGGGCGCACCGGGAAAAACCTCGCCTGACTACATCATGAGCGTGCTGGAGGAAGCGGGCATGCGCGTGGCGCGGTCTACGCGCGAGGATTCGGAAGACCTCTACGAAGAAGAGTTCACGGATTTGCTGCATTTCTCGACGCTCGACGAAGCGGAGATGTGTCTGGTGCGGCTGGACGAATTGCTACGGAAGTTTGCGACGGAGGGCGAGCGGGCGGCTGCGGAGCGTGTCCGCGAGGTCGCGCGCCTCGGGCGGCGGCGCGCGGAAATGATCGCGCGGAATCAGAAGGTGGACGCGAAGAAGCGAGCGGAGAAGGAAGAAATCGCGCACTGGTTTGCGATATGGCTCGAGACGCCGGATGCGTTCTTTGATTGGCTCGAAGTGCGCAAGCAATCGCCCGCGTTTCGCGAGCAGTTTCCCCCCGAAGCCGAAGGCGAAGACTGAATGCCTCTTCTCGATATCGAGCCGCTGGATTTGGGGCCGGATGTGAAGGCGGTGGGACTCGATCTTGTCGAAGACGACGAGAATCGCGAGCCCGTCCGAGGGGAAGACGCGGCGCGCATCTGGAGCCGCGTCCTGCCGGCTGCCGCCGGCGAGGAACCCCTGGTGCTCGACTTCTTCAGCCACATCGACCGCGTACGCGATTTCTGCGATCGGCATCAAATCGGCTACCGAGAGACCACCCCGCGCTCGATCGTGATTCCCGCGCCCGAAGCCTCCGCGCTCGAGGCGCTCCTGGACCGCTTTCAGGGCGAGACCTTCGGCGCTCGAGCGGGCGGGCCAATCTCCGCAGGGGACGACGGCGAGCTGGAACGCGAGCTGGCACGCCGCGGCGCCGACGCTTACCACCCGGCCTTTCCGAGATACTTCTTCTGCGCGATCTGCGGATTTGAGGACGGGTCCCTGGTATTGCTGAGTCAGAAGCTGTGGGCCAGCGAAGTGATCCGCCGCGTGCGCCCGGTGCTGCAGGGACTCGACGTAGAAGTCCGATTGCCCGCCTAAACGTCGGGAGCTCGGTTGTCTGTTCGGCAACCGTGGTACATCCGTACCATATCTCCCTCCATGTCGTTCCAGTACCATTGGTTCGAGTGCCAGGAGATGCCATCCCTTCCAGGTGAGTTGACAGTGGCCGACCAGTCAACGATTCCGAACGCTAGAGCCTTCGTACGCAGCCTCAACGTGCTCTTTAAGTACGCCCGGCTCTATGGGTTAGAGCATACTCGATCCACCGCGCAGTTTGAGATTGCCTGGAACGAGCTCGGCGAGTCGGTCAGGGCTGCCGGGGACGCGGGCCTGCTGCTGGGAGCCTCCGGCTCGCAGCTCTTGCTGGATGGCGTACCCCTCGAAACGACGCCCGCAGAGCGCAGCTTCGCAGACCTGCTGAACAGCGCCGGCGTCGCCAGCATCTGTTTCCTTCCCTCGGTCCAACGCGAGGAGTTAACCGATCTCGTGAAGGCCTTTATGGAGATGGGTCCGAAGTCCGCCTCGCTGAGCGAACGGCTGGAATTCTACTTCGGCAAGAGCCACACGGGCGGCATCCGCGTCAACGAGATTCGATTTGTGGCGGAGGATTCCGCGTTCTCCGAAGCGCGCATGGCGGCGCAACTGACCGCGAGGACTCTCGGCGCGGATGCTGACCGCGTTCAAGATTGGTTCCGCAGCCCCGAGAAGATGATTCAACTGATCGCCGCGGCCGAAGGTGCGCACGGCGGGCCCGGAAGCGGCCCGGGAGCCGAATCTGGCGCTGCGGCAAGCGGACCGGGTGGAGGCGCAGGTGCGGGAGCAGGCAGCGGTGCTGCGCCCGGAGCCGGCGGCTCGGCCCCCGTCCAACCCCTCAGCGAAATCGACATGCAGAATCTGCTCCGCCTGCTCGCACAATTCGGTGAAGCGGCTGCAGCGCACGCCAACAATCCCAAGGAGCTCGACCCAACTGCGTGGCAGCAAAAGCTCTCTTCGCTGCCGCAAAACGCACAGATCACGCTGCGACAGGCGCTGGCCAGCGTCGCGGCGAAAACACCATCGGCAAAAGTCGACGAGGCAATGCTGCTGAGGCTGGCGGAGGACCTTGCCATCCGTTTTGCGCTCGACCGTTTCCAGCGCGGCGAAGTGCGAGTGAACGCCGTTCGCCAAATGCTTGAGAAAATGGGCAGCGAGCTGGAAACGCTGCGTAAGCTGCTCAAGGCACGCGAAGAAAAAATGGCCAGCGCGGGCCTTTCGGTCGAATCGCACGCGGACGTGCTGGACCGGCAATTCTGGGCCGCCGTGCCGGAATCGGGAAAGCGCGCGGTTCTGACGTCGACGGAAGCTTGGTGCATTCCGCCACGCAACGTGCAGCAATACGTCGAAGAGCTCATGGGGCGCGGCGAATCAGAAGCCGCCGCCGACATTCTACTGAAATATGCCTCGTGCGTCCGGAATAAGGATGCGGAGGCTCGAAAGAAAGCCGCAATCGGTCTCGGCCAACTCGCCGAGCTGTACAGCAAAGCGGCGAGCCGGCGGCTGCAGGATGCCCTCGCGCAGATTGGCCAACAATTGGCGGCGGAAAAAGACGCCGAGCTCCAGACTTTGCTCAGCGCCGCCTTCGTCCGTTTGAGCCAGGAAGCTGCTTCCCGCCGCTACTATCGCGCCATGCAGCAGGCGCTCGATTCGCTCGATGATCTCGAGGAATTGCGTCCGACGTGGGCGCAGAGCCTGCGCCCGCGCATCGGAGTGGAGAACCGCATCGCGGAATTTATCGAGGAAGCGGTGACCGCCGATGCGATTCCCGAAGGGTTGATCGGCGTGCTGATGCGCGTTCCGCAAGTCGCCGGTGAGAATCTGGCGGTGAGACTTGCGCGAGCGGGGCGACGCAGCGAACGCGAGAGAATCGTCGAATTGGCGAAAGCTGTCGGCAGCGCCTGCGCGAGACACTTGAAAGAGGTGCTCAAGTCCGAGCCCCCGGCAAAGGCTGCGACAATCGTCGGACTGCTGAGCCGACTGGACGCAACGGCAGTAGATGACTTGCTCGCACAGCGATTGCGGCACGGCGGCCGGGGCTTCCACGACGCGGTTGTGCGCCAGCTGTCGATCGGAGGCGCGCCCGAGCGCGGCCACTTGCTGGCCAATCTGATCGAGAAACTCGATCCGATGGTCTTGCCGCTCGCGCTCGACGAGATTGGCATGTGCGGAGATCAGGCGACGGCACCAAAGCTCCTGCGCCTTGCGGAAGGGGACATCCTGCCGCAGGGGGCGGATTACCTCCGCGTGAAAGCGATTGAAGCGCTGGGCCGGATGCGCGCGGCGGCTGCCACAGGGCATCTGCGGCATTTCGTCGAGGCCCGCAAGGCGTTCGGCTGGGTCTATCCGGAAGAGATTCGCATGGCGGCGGCACAGGCACTCGCGAAACTCGACCCGGAGTGGATCCAAGCCTTCCTGCCGCAATCCGGTCTCGACGTCAAGGTCATGGCGCTGGCGCCGCTCGATCCGATTCCCGACCGAGATGTCGTGCGGCATCGCCGGTATCGGAGGATTCGGTTGCCGCGCAGCGTCCCCGCCGTTATCACTTCGCCGCGAGGAAAGTATTCATCCGCCATCAGCGTGCTCAGCCTGGAAGGCGGACTGTTGAGCGGCGACCTTCAGCTAGCCGTCGGCACCGAGGCGACGCTCAAGATTCCTGCGGGTTTGCGGTCGATCAACATGCAGGCCGTCGTGCGATTCGTGCGCTCGCATCAGGCCGGATTCGAGATGGTGGGCATGGGGCTGGAAGATCGCGCCAAACTGCGCCGCCTGCTTGTGTCGCTCGGCGGGCCCGATCCCGCCATTGTGCAGTCGCCTACCGGCGAATAGCTTTCGGCTCGTTGATTCCCAACCGTATCAGCAGCACCCGAGGCTGCCGGCTCCATCAGGAAATCAGGACTGAGCCGACTTTTGTTCCACGACGGCCACCATCGATGGGACGATCCGGCGATAGGGCCTCAGGTCGAAGAACTTTTGCCGGCAGGGATCGCACCGATACGCTGGGAAGCCCAGATACCGCTGCACAAGAATCAAAGGCCCTTCCCCAACCCGCTCACGCGCGATATGGTCGAGATCGAAGTTGCCGCATCGCGGGCAGTGAGCGTATCCGGCAAACGCGGCAGCCACGCGCCAGGCATAAAAGCGCAGATCGCACGTGTGGCATCGCCAGGGCCTCAGTCCGACGACGGTGCATAGAAAATCGGACACACCGCTGCGGTGCGAACGGTAGCAGTCCGCACTCCGGCACTGGGGACAGATCATCTTCCTGGAATCCCTCCGCTGATTGCGCGGTAGGATAGCCAAAATCCCTCATCGCAGCAATACCGACAATCCCGGAAGTGGTTCATTCCTGTAAAATAAGAGCTGAAAGGAACCTAGATGCCTGGCTATACCGCGGACCACGCGCGTGCGGGAATCGCAGCAAAGCTTCCGAAACTTGACACTTGGCCCAATCAGTTCCCCGGCTACCAGATCACCATTCGCGTTCCGGAATATACGTCCGTGTGCCCCAAGACCGGGCTTCCCGATTACGGCGCCATCACGATTCAATATGAGCCGAAGAAACTCTGCCTCGAGCTGAAGGCCCTCAAACTTTACCTTTTGGCTTACCGCAATCTGGGCATCTTCTACGAGAATGCGGTGAACCGGATCCTGCGTGACATCGTCGCCGCTGTGCAGCCCGTGTGGTGTCGCGTGACGGGAGATTTCACGCCGAGAGGCGGCCTGACGACTTCCGTCGAGGCATACTGGCCGCGTCGCGGTGGCAACATACTTCGCTCCCAGCATAGACTTCGCAGCCGTGCTCGGAGATAATCCGCCCAACTAGAGTCCGGCTGCGGCCGGCTCCCCAAGGAGGCTTGATGAGTTCGACCCCGAATACACCTTCCGAGACGCCTGTACTCGAAGGGACCACGTTGCCCCGGTGGGTGACCATCCTTTTTGTTGTCGCGTTTGCCCTGGTCGGCTACCTGCTCTACGCGACCTACGCCGAGCGGCAAGATTTGCGCAAGAGCCAAGACGACGCGAACAAGAAGACGCAAGCGATGGCTGCTGAACTCGACAAGACGAATTCGCGCATCGCCGATCTGAAGGGGCAACTCGACGTGACGTCGCAGAAGCTTGGCCTGACCGAGGACGAACTGGCCCGCGCGCGCGGTCTGGCGCAGAGCGTCAAGTCCGAGCAGCAGAAGAGCGACGCCCAGTTGCGCCAACAGATCGGTGCGGTGCAAGCCGACACGACCACCAAGTTCGGGCAGATGGCCACCCAGATCAACGGGACTCAGACCGACCTCAATGCCACTAAGGCTGACCTCGAGGCCACGAAGAGCGCTATGCAATCCATGAAAGGCGACCTCGGCGTCCAGAGCGGCCTGATTGCGCGCAACCACGATGAAGTGGAGGAGCTCAAGAGGCTAGGCGAACGCGACATCTTCGAGTTCACTCTCAGCAAATCGGCCAAGGGACCCGATCATGTAGGTCCCATCCAGGTTCAGCTCAAGAAAGTCGATCCGAAGAAGTATAAGTACACCGTGAATGTCGTCGCCGACGACAAGGTGATCGAGAAGAAGGACAAGACTGCCGGCGAACCCGTCCAATTCTATGTTCGCGGTGTGCGCGCGCCCTACGAGATCGTAGTGTTCGACGTGACGAAAGATCAGGTGAAGGGCTACCTGAGTACGCCGAAATCCGCCTCCGCCGCGCCCCCGTCCAGCGCGCCGTCCGGGAATTAACCGGCCGGTTGGCGGTTAGCGAAACCTTCGCCTACATTCCGACGCGCCAGTGTTCGCTCCATGTCATGCTAGTGGAGGACGAAGAAGTCCCGTTTCATTCAAGCCGCTTAATGGTGCCGGGCGGCGGAGGCGCGTGTGAACACGATTCAACTGTATTTCCGCCGCTTGCCTCATTTCTGCGGCGCCGTCCTTCTTGGGTGCGCGGTTTTTGGCGCGCCTCTACTTGCGCAGACCGCGCCCATCGCGCCGCGCCTTTCGCCGAACACCGTGTTCTACGTTGAGTGGCGCGGAAATGCCTCCCTCGCCAGCGCCAGTCAGAAGAACCACGTGCTGCAGCTCTTGCACGATCCAGCTTTTGCGCAGATGTTGACCCAGATTGCGCGACAGATACAGACGAGCACGCCAAAGAACGGCGGTCCGGCCGCGGCGCTCGTGCTGCCTGATCTGGCCTCGTTCCTCGACAATGCAATCGTCTTTGGGGTCGTGGCGAATCCGGATGCTATCAAGGCTGCCTCTGACAAGCCCGCTTCGCCCTTTGCGACCTTCCTTGTGTATGACTCGACCGGAAAGGCCGACCTGATTCAGAAGTGGAAGGGGCTGAGCGCGCTCCGCAGCCAGACGCCCGTCGACGTGACGAAGTATGATTTCGGCGGGACTCCCGTGGAAGTCCGCACCAGCGGCAAGAATGTGACCTACTCCGCGCAGGCGGCCAACTACTTCGTCGTCTCAGATCAGAAACAGACTGTGGAAGATCTCATCACGCGTTTCCGAAGTCCGGATGCTCCCGCTACGTCCATTGTGCAAATCGCCGAGTACGGGCAGATGCGCAAGTACGTGGGTCCCGAACCGAGTCTCGAGGTTTTCGGGCGCATCCCAGACATGAGCCAGTGGAATTCCACCGATAAGAGCGCGAAGCAGATGGTACAGCTCTCCAAGAGCCTGCATCTCGAAAAGATTCATGTGTTGGCGGGCGCGCTGAACTTCGAGGGCGAGACGACGCGTTTTCGAAGTGCGGTTCTCGGCGATACGTCGCCCGGAGGGCCCTTCGACATAGCTGGCGCGAGCAGCGCTGCTTTTCTGACGCAGCCCGTCGCAGAATCAGGCCCCGTCTTCAGCATGACGCGGATGAATTTCCCCGCGATGTATCAATTGCTTCACGACGCGATCGTGTCGAACCTTCCTCCCCAGCAAGCTGCCAGCATGACGGCCATGGAGGGCGCAGCGCAGGGTTTCCTGGGCATGTCCATTCCAGATGCGCTCAAGCTCTTCACTGGTGAGATCGGATCGGCGTCGTCCTACACGGAGGACGGCACGGCGGAGCAAGTCTACGCCGTCGCAATTCAAAAGCCGGACTCCGTGCTGCGCGTTTTGCGCGCGGTAATCGGCACGATGATCGTGGGCGAGGACGCCTCCGGCTCCACGACGTACCTCGATCTCGCCTATCCGTACCGCGATCCAAAGACGGGCTTGCAGCGGAGAAAGTTCTACTATGTGGCCGTCACTCCGCAGATGTTCTTGGCCGCGCCCCGGAAAGCGATGTTGCGCCAAGCGATGCAACGAATCGCCCCCGAAGCGGCCGATCCGCCGGCGGGCGGAATCGTTGCGAATCCGGCATACGCGCAACTGCGAGCCCGCTTGCCCGAGAAGCTTTCGGGATTGAGCAGCGCGGATATCGATCGAATTCCGTTCGACAAGCTGGCACAGAACTTCTCGAGCCAGCCGGTTCAAAGCGGGAGCCAACAGCCGAACGAGGCCCCAAAGTTGAATCTCAGCGTCATTTCCCGCTATCTTCACATCACGGTGAGCGGATGGTGGAAGGATTCAAACGGCGTCTATTTTGATTCCTACGTCCAGTAACCCGCGCTTATTGCCGCGGCTCTTTTTGCTTTGTGCCGGCGCCTCTTTCCTGGGGTGGGCATGCTGCCCGTTTCCATGTCCCGCGCAGAACGCTCCTTCGTCGGTTCAAAATTCCATCCAGTCCAGCACGGATCTGGTGAAAATCGAAACGAGCGTTCTTGACAAGCAGGGTGATTTCGTCGGTGGACTCGCCCAGAGGGATTTTCACGTTCTGGATGGCGGCGTCGAGCGGCCCGTCGCATTCTTCGCGCCCGTCGATGCTCCCGCGCGAGTCCTGATCTTGCTTGAAACCAGCCCCGCCGTGTACTTGATCCACAACCAGCACCTGGCTGCGGTTTACGCGCTTGCCGGAGGCCTCGCGCCTGATGATGAGGTTGCGTTGGTCACGTACGATCAATCGCCGAAGGCCGTTTTTTCGTTCACTTCGGACAAATCAGCGTTGCTCGCTGCTTTGGATAAAGCCCAATACACAATCGGCATGGACGACCTGAACTTCTACGACTCGCTGGCAACCGCGCTGGATTGGATCGCTCCCGTTCCGGGCAAAAAGGCGCTCGTTCTCATTACGACGGGGCTTGATTCCTCCTCGCCGGCTCGCTGGGATGCGCTCGTCCAAAAAGTGCGCGGCGCAGATGTGGTGATCTTCTCCGTGGAGCTCGGCGGCTCGTTGCGTGCAGACGAAGACGCATCCAAGAAACGGAAACAGAAGAAGTCCGCGTCAGCTCGTCGAAATGGGAGCGCAGAAAATTCGGCTGAAGCGAAAAGCACAGACCCATTTGCCGTAGCCGATGAAGCTCTCCGTAGTCTTGCTGCGATGACCGGAGGTGGCGCTTACTTCCCCGAGTCGGAGCAAGATTTCGTCCCGATCTATCGCGAGATCGCCTCCGCTTTGCGCCACCAGTATGTGCTTGGCATTGCGCCCGCCCACGACAACCAATTTCACACGCTCGCCGTCGAAGTGCTCGGCAGCAGCAGCCAGCCTTCACCGGCACAGGCCAAGCATCCCGGGTATCGCGTCTTCGCCCGCGCCGGATATCTGGCTCCGGGGCCCTAATTCGTATAATGTCGTGGCGCGCTCGGCCATCCAGCGCAGGGGGCGGATGAAACCGCGGACAAGAAAAATCTTGGGAGCGCTCTTCGCAGTGCTGGCAGTTTTGGGCGTGTGGATATCGCTCGCGGTTCGAGCGAACGTCGCGTTCGCACAGCAGGCGCCCGCCATGGCCCGGTTCCATTTGGGGGGAAACGCCGTCGAAATTCCTGCGCGCTTTGTGGACTATCTCGTCTTCCTGCCTGCCGGTGTCAACGAAGGCCAGCCGAGCCTGTTTCAGCTGGATTCAACCGTCGCGGTCTCAACGATCGATCCGGGGCGCGCGGCGGAGTTGGGCCTGACGAGCCTGCAGTCGCCAGTGCTCAATTTGAGTGGTGTGGATCTCTCCCTCGCCTCGCTCGCGGCAGCTACGAAAAAGGATTTCGGTGCGCAGGTGGGCCGCGCGTACGAGGGCACGCTGGGGAGTGATTTCTTCTCAGGCGCCGTCATCGAGATCAACTATGCGCGGCAGACGGTCCGGCTCTACGACCCGGCAACCTATCAGTATTCGGGCCGGGGCAAGGCCATGAAGCTGACGTTCGTTGCTGGACTCCCGGTTGTGCACGCGAAGATCCTTGTGAGCAGCGGCAAGCCGGTCGAAGGCGATTTCGTGGTGAACACGGCGCTCGACGCTTCGCTGGTTGTCTCGCAGAAATTCCAGCGGGCTCACAACCTGCTCTCGCACCTGAAGACGATTCCGAGCACCGATTTCCAGCCCGATGGCGGAGCCGTGCTCGGGCGCGTGAAGGACTTCGAGATCGGTCCGTTTGCGGTCGCAGATACTATCGGGGCTTTCCCGCACGGAAATTCGCTGGCCGATACGGCTCCGCACCTGGCAGGGGAGATCGGCGGGGGAATGTTGCGGCGCTTTATCGTGACGTTCGACTATCCGCACCAGCAAATCATTTTCGATCCCAGCAGCGACATTCGCGTGGACGAAATCGAGGATATGAGCGGCATCGTGCTCACTGCCGGCGGCCCCGATCTCAAGAGATTCGAGGTCACCCAGGTGTGGCCCGGCACTCCGGGCGCAGATGCGAAGATTCAGAAGGGCGACGTGATCGCTGGCGTCAACGACGAAGCGGCGGCGGACATGTCGCTCGCTGAGATTCGAAGGCTCTTCCGCCAGCCGGCCATCAAATACAAGCTCTTGATCCAGCGAGGAAGTCAGACGCTGACCGTCAATCTCCAGATGCGCCACCTGCTCTATTTGCGATCCGGGTGACCTGGCGCTGAACTATTCGAACTCGCTCAGCGTCGAGGCCATCTGGCCGAGCCGCGCGTCGGCTTTGGCGAAGATGCTCTCCGGCTCGAATTTTCCGGAGGCATCGCACTTGCCCGCGCGCGCGCCGGTGAGAATCTCGATTCCCTGCTCAACTGTCTTGACCGGATAGATGTGGAATTGTCCGTTTTCCACGGCCGCGATCACGTCGTCGCGCAACATCAGATCCTCGACATTCTCCGCCGGGATTAGCACTCCTTGCGAGCCCGTGAGCCCCTTGAGGCGGCACACGTCGTAGAAACCCTCGATTTTCTGATTCACGCCGCCGATCGGTTGGACGTCTCCCATCTGGTTCACGGAGCCGGTCACGGCCAGCTCCTGCCGGATCGGCAGGCCCGAAAGCGCCGAGAGCAGCGCGTAGATTTCGGTGGAGCTGGCACTGTCGCCGTCGACGCCGGAATAGGATTGCTCGAAGCAGACGCTGGCTGAAAGCGAAAGCGGTTTATCCTGTGCGAACGTGCGCCGCAAGTATCCGGCGATGATTTGCACACCTTTGTCGTGGAACCGGCCACTTAGGTTGGACTCTCGCTCAATATTGATGATGCCGGTTTTCCCCAGCGCGACCGACGCCGTGATGCGCACCGGCTTGCCGAATGCATAGCCGCCGATCTCCATCACGCTCAGGCCGTTGACCTGCCCCACACGTCCGCCGGATGTATCGATGAACACCATGTTCTGCTCGATCATTTCGCGGATCTTCGTTTCGAGCAGGTTGTGACGGTCGATCTTCGCGTCGAGCGCTTCACGCACGTGCACGGCGGTAACGACCTTGCCGCCGTCTTGGCGAGCGACGTAGCATGATTCGCGCGCCAGGTCGGCCAGCTCAAAGAAGCGCGTCGTGATCTTTCCGCGCCGCCCGGCGACGCGGACCCCGTGCTCGAGAATCGCGGCGACGGCCGAACGGTCGAAGTGCAGCAGCTTTTCGTCGTCCACCAGTTTGCGCAGCCGCCCGCCGTAGTGGCGGAAGACGTCATCGTTCCACTTCATCTCTTCGTCAAACTCGACGCGAACCTTGAAAATTTTCTTGAAATCGTCTTCGTAGTCGTAGAGCAGCTCATACATCTCGCGGTCGCCGATCAGAATGATTTTTACGTGTACGTCGATCGGCTCTGGTTTGAGCGCGCTCGCGCTGAACGGGAAAAACATGTCCACAGGCTGGATTTCGAGCTTGCCGTGATTGAGTGTGCGCTTGAGCGTCCGCCAGACGCCGGTTTCCGTCATGGCGTCGAGCGCGTACATCACCAGGAATCCTCCATCGGCGCGCAACAGAGAGCCGCCACGCAGATCCATGAAGTCGGAATTCCAGGAGCTTCCGCGATTGTCGTAGCTGCGATGCACGGTGCCGAAGAGATTCGCGTACGTTGGGATCGTTTCGAAAATCACGGGGCAGCGATCGTGCTCGTTGTGCGCCAAGATCACGTTGACGCCGTAAACGCGAAACGGATCGCGCTCGATGCGTTCCGGTTTCGGCGCGCCTCCCCCTTCGGAGGGTGGTTGGTCTTCCTCGCCTTCGCGCTCTTTGAAGGGATCGAGATTGTCGAGAATGTGATGCCGCACTTCTTCGAGGTATTCCGCAATCTGCGGGCTCGGGTATTTTTCCTTGAGCTCTTCGATCACCCCGTCCACCAGCACCGAAGCGGCTTCCTGCTCGAGATAGCTCATTTCGCTTGCCAGCTCGCGCGAAAGGGAAAGCGTGCGCCTGTAGACGACGGTGAATTCCTGCCGGAACTGGTCGTATTTTCGCTCGATGTCCTCGGCCGTCGTGTTTTCGAGTTTTCCTTCCTGCACCATCTTCGGGATTTCTTCGATGGGAACCATCTGGCCTTCGAGCACGGGGAAGATTTCCGGCAGCGCCACGGCGCCTACTTGCATACGGCCGAGCGCGAACTGATCGCGCGCGATGCGTCGCGTGAAATCGTCCATCAGCTCCTTCTCGCGCACCGTGAACCGCTCGACAATCCTCCCCTTCTGTCTCTGGAACGGCTCGCCCTCGAAGACTTGGGGGATACGCCGCCGCAAAAAATCCACGCCCGCCTGCATGTCTTTCTTGAACGCATTCGCCTGCCCGCGCGGCAGCGACAACAGCCGCGGCCGGTCCGGCAGCTTAAAATTGTTCACGTAGCAGCGATCCGGCGAAGGTTTCGTCGGCGGATGCAGGTCCTCGATCATG